>NZ_LT706966.1:1160584-1168635 GCF_900155575.1 Actinotignum timonense
GGAAGCGGCGGGGGCGCTGCCGGGGGAAGCACGCGCGCTGGAGCGGGCGGCCTTCGCCCCGGAACGCTCGGGGTGGCGCAGACCTCCGCGCGCCTCGGGAGCGGTGCGCCCATGGAAGGTGATGACCTGCTTGACTGGGTGTCCCATCTCATTACCGCGGTATTTATTTCCTCGGTGGGGTAGCGGCGGGGCCGCCGCGGGTTATTCCGGACGTGTGGCCGAGGTTCCGGGGTTGTACTATAGGGCCCGTTTCGGGATGCCCCAGCGGGCTTCGTCACGCGGTGTAGCCGGTGTTCCCGGCTCGCTGGCCTACCCGCATGCTTACCTTTGTGACGATTGTGATTTTGAAGTACCTTTATCAATCCTGTCGTGATTTGATAAATTAAATCGTACGTTGTGGCGGTGGAATAGATGGGATGAGCTGCGGGTACCCGCGTGGAAAGCTGGCGTGCTCGTGTGTTTATGTTCGTTAAGGGCGCCTAAATCCAAGATACGGGATGACGCAACGGCACCGATGGTGGTGGCCCTGTGGAGTGGCTGCTCTTAGCGTAAGGAAGAATATGAAGAAAGTACTCAGAGGTGTCGTGGCTGCCGCGACCGCCTGCACGGTGATGCTGGGCGGCGCGGGCGCGGCTTTCGCGGATTCGACGAGCCCGAACGGAGCCACCGCGCCGGTTGCTTCAGATGCCTCTTCGGGTGCCGGAGCTGCGGGCGCTGGCGGTGCGGGCGCGCCGGCAGATGCCGCCGCTGCTGATACCAGCACCGCCGACTACGCCGCGGGCAAGATTAACGAAGCCCTGGGGGCTACCCCGGCCGAGCAGGCCGATGCCTGGATGGTCAGTGCGCTGCAGAATCAGGCCTCTCACTATTCCAAGGCCTATGTGGATCAGCGCTTCGTTGCGGCTGCGCAAGCCTATGTGAATGCCTACTCCAACGGGGTATCTGACCTGGACAAGGCGATTGTTGAAGTGACCAAGACGGCCAAGACCGTTGCGGAAATGGATCGCCGGGTCAACGAAGAATTCCAGAAGTCCGCGGCCGGAAATAAGAGCGAAGTCGTTCAGAAGATTCGTTCCTGCATCGACCTCGCCAAGCAGGGCAAGAGTAAGGAATTCAACCAGTGCCTCAACGGCATTATTGTGCTGCAGAACCTCGAAGCTTACGAGAAGATGATTATCGCCGGTGACGCGGTGCTCAACGGGGATGTTTCCTATATTGATGCGGAGACCCTCGCCCAGCTCAAGAAGGACGTTGCTTACCTGCGTGAAGCTACCGCGTACCGCCCCGAAGCTGAGAAGCTGACCGGTAAGACGTGGTGGAAGGATATTGATCCCGCCACCATTACCCCGCTTGGGGATGCCGATTATGCTCGCCTGGAACAGCTGCGCTGGATTATCTCCGGTGAAAAAGAATTCAACGGCGTGAAAACCACCTACGGGCAGAGCTCGGATCGGGTGCGTGACCTGGTCCGCAAGGCCGGCTCCCTCAAGGCCAAGGCTGATACCGCTGCTCTCATCGCGGGCTTGCAGAACCCGGTGGTGCGCAATGCGGCCCAGCAGCTTTTCGATGCTGCCCCGGATAACTATGCTGCCGATACCTTCTCCCATGTGCTTCCGCTCCTTGATGCTTGGGCTACCAAGCTGAGTGAAGCAAAAGCCGCTATTGAAGCCGAACAGGCCGCCCAGCTCAAGGCCCTAGCCGCGCTGGATTGCGCTCCGCAAGCCGCGCGTACCCAGGCCGAAGCCGATATTCAGGCAGCCACCGCTGCGGCACTCGAGAAGCTCAAGCCGGTTGTGGACGAAGGCGTGCTCACTGAGATCACTGCCGAACACGCGGCAACCGTGCGTGGCATCGTGCAGAAGGTTTCCGCCCTCAAGGAATGCACGCCGGCCGACCCGGCCCCGACCCAGCCGGCCGAACCGACGCAGCCTGCACAGCCGACCGAACCGACGCAGCCTGCGCAGCCGACCGAACCGACGCAGCCGGCCCAGCCGACCGCTCCGGCTCAGCCCGCGGATCCGACCGCGCCCGCGCAACCTACTGCGCCGGCACCCGCGGACCCGGCCCCGGCAGGATCCGCCAAACCGGCCACTCCTGCTAAGCCCGGCAAGACCGTGGTGAAGAAGTCGGCGAAGAAGCTCCCGAATACCGGTGCGGAAGCCGCTTCCTTGGCGCTCCTCTCCGGTGCCCTGCTCGCCGGTGGGGCGCTCGCGGTGCGGCGTCGTCGTGCTGCCTAAACGCGGCCATTAAATGAGCTGATGCTCGGGCGGGCCCGGCACGTGCGATATACCAGCGCGTGCCGGGCCCGCTTTTTTGAAAAACTAGTGACGTTTCATTTTTTTGCTCTAGGATGATAGGAAGCACAACAAAGGAGTTGTTATGACGATGAACGTGAGTCCGAATCTTCTCAAGAATTTTGCGCGGCGCACGTACGGCGTCGCGGGGGCGCTGCTGGTCATCGCGATTTTCCTCCAGATTGCGGGGCCCTTCGCCATGCTGGAGCTCAATGAGCTTCCCGCTGGCACCGCGGATCCGGTCAAGGTTGGCTTGGCCTATGTGGTCAAGGTGCTCATGGATATCTTTACCTTCCAGCTGGCCGGGGTTGCCGCGCTCATTGCTTTCTTGGCTCACCCCGTGCTGACCTCGGTGGTGAAAGAGGAAGAAAGCGGGGCGGGCGGCGTCGTCGTACCTAACGGCGCAGCGGAAGAAAGCCCAGCGCACTAAAACTCTCCCCGCGCGTTCGTGAGCTAGTTAGCACCCGGGCGGTTCGCGCGCGGTGCCAAAGTCCCGAGTGGGCGAAAATCTTCGCGGCTCAGGGCGAAAACGCCGAGTTAATCACGGCCTGAGCATGACGCGCGCGGGTGTTTTGAGAGACAATAGAAACAGCGGATATTCCGCGCAGGTAGCCACAACTATGTGGCACGGTCTATATGAAGGAGTACCTGTGGCATTCATTGAGGCAGTTAACGCCCGCGAAATTCTCGACTCCCGTGGCAACCCCACCGTTGAGGTTGAAGTTGTCCTGGATGATGGCACCTACAAGCGCGCATCGGTTCCCTCCGGCGCGTCCACCGGCGCCTTTGAAGCCGTGGAAAAGCGTGACGGTGATAAGGGTCGTTACCTCGGTAAGGGTGTCGAGCAGGCAGTGGAAGCGGTGAATGAAATCATCGCTCCGGAAATCATTGGCATGGACGCCAACGATCAGCGCGCTCTTGACGCGCTGCTCATTGACCTGGACGGCACGGATAACAAGGGCAAGCTCGGCGCGAACGCCATCCTGGGCGTGTCCCTCGCCGTGGCGCACGCCGCCGCCGAATCGGCCGGCCTGCCGCTCTACCACTACATTGGCGGCCCGAACGCCCACATCCTGCCCGTTCCCATGATGAACATCCTCAACGGTGGCTCGCACGCCGATTCCAACGTTGATATCCAGGAATTCATGATCGCCCCGATCGGCGCCGAAACCTTCAAGGAAGCGCTGCGCTGGGGTGCTGAGGTGTACCACACCCTCAAGAGCGTTCTCAAGGAACGCGGCCTGGCCACCGGCCTGGGCGATGAGGGCGGCTTCGCCCCCAACCTGGATTCCAACGCCGAAGCTCTGGACCTCATCGTCGAAGCTATCGAGCGCGCTGGCTACACCCCGGGCAAGGACTTCGGTCTCGCCCTGGACGTTGCCGCCACCGAATTCTTCGAGAACGGTGTTTACAAGTTTGAGGGCGGCACCAAGTCCTCGGACGAAATGATCGCCTACTACGAAGAGCTCGTGGAGAAGTACCCGCTCGTGTCCATCGAGGATCCGCTCTCGGAAGACGAATGGGATGCCTGGAAGAAGCTCACCTCCGAAATCGGTGATCGCGTCCAGATCGTTGGCGACGACCTCTTCGTCACCAACCCCACCCGTCTCCAGAAGGGCATCGAAACCAAGGCCGCGAACGCGCTCCTGGTGAAGGTGAACCAGATCGGTTCGCTGACCGAAACCCTCGAAGCCGTGGAGCTTGCGCACCGCAACGGCTTCCGCACGATGACCTCGCACCGCTCCGGCGAAACCGAGGACACCACGATTGCGGATCTCGCGGTGGCCACCAACTCCGGCCAGCTCAAGACCGGTGCTCCGGCCCGTGGCGAGCGCATCAACAAGTACAACCAGCTGCTGCGCATCGAAGATGAACTCGGTGAAGACGCAGTCTACGCCGGTCGCGCTGCTTTCCCGCGCTTCAAGGCCTAAGGCTCTGGAAGCTCTGGGCTGGCTAGCTGGGTAATCAGGTAGCCGGTGGCGAGTAGCCGGGTGGCCGGTTTTCCGGTTCGCTTATAGTGTGCTGCTTGCTGATAGGGCTGCTGGTCTGCCCGTAGCGCTGCTGGCTTGCATATATAGAGCTGAGTGCCGCTCCTTCTCTTCGGGGAAGGGGCGGCGCTTTGTTATGGGGCGGGTGTGCGGCCAGTCATTTGGGGGTGCGGACGGTTTCCTAGAGATTTTTAAGGAGAACGTTCAATGAGTAAGCGTACGTACACGAGAGAGCAGATCCGTAAAGCCCTCACCACCTACCAACGCACGCAATCGGTAACCGCCACAGTCCGTAAACTGGGCTACCCAGGCCGAGACACGCTCTACAAATGGATCCGGAATAGCAACGAGAAACCAGAGCAGAGAAAACCGAAGAAACACGCCCCTAACCAGAAAATATCAACGGACGTGAAAGTAACTGCCTGCAAGCGATTCCGCAGCGGGGAAAACGCCTACACTATCGCCCAGGATCTAGGAATCGTGAACTGCACAAACATCTATGCTTGGGTTAAAAAGTGGGATGCGGAAGGCAGTCTAGGACTCATGAACGAGAAAGAATGCGACCAGATCAAAGCGAAAACCCGCCACCAACTGGAAGCCCAGCTACCCCAAGACCCGGAAGAATTACGTGCTCTTGTAGCCGATTTAATCGTGCAGAAACGCGTCTTGAAAGCCCAGCTCGAGCTAGCAAAAAAAGGAAAAGCCCGCACAGGCGGGCGCAGTGAAGCGGTAGAGAAAACACGGGTAGCTAACCAGCTACGCTCTACCACGCCGCTAGCCATGGTCTTAGATACCTTGGATTTGCCGGCAAGCTCGTACTATTACACCGCTAAACAGCTAGAGCGGCCTGACAAGCATGCTCGCTTGCGTGAGTTGATCGCTCAGATCGCGCGCGAGGGCTTGTATACGTATGGGTATCGGCGTATCCGTTTAGCGCTTAGAAAGCTTGGGTATGTGGTCTCGGAGAAAGTCATCCAGCGCTTGATGCGGGAAGAGGAAATCCCGGTCAGGTATGCCAAAGCACGCCGGAAGTACTCTAGTTACGGCGGGGAGATCAGCCCGGCACCGGAAAACCTAGTCGAGCGTGACTTCCACGCTGATGAGCCCGGACGGCTTTGGCTCACGGATATCAGCGAGTTCCACGCAGCTAACGGGAAGGTTTATCTCTCCCCGATTATTGACTGTTATGACGGGAAAGTCGTGGCGTATACGAGGGGATTACACCCAACCTCAGTGTTGGCTGATTCCTCCCTTGAAAACGCCCTGGCAACCCTCCCGCACCAGCGTCTAAACGAGCTACAAGCCGGCCAGAGTGAGCATCCACTCGTGATCCATTCGGATCGGGGAGTCCACTACCGGTCTGTGTCCTGGATTGAGCTTACGCGGCGTTACGGGTTGACGCGGTCGATGTCGAAGAAGGGGTGTAGTCCGGATAATTCTGCTTGTGAGGGGTTTTTCGGGCGGATGAAAACCGAGATTTATCACGGGAAGAAGTGGGCTACAACCGATGAGTTATGCGAGGCGATAGACGAGTATATGTTCTTCTATAACCAGAAGCGTATTACCTTGAAGTTCGATGGTTTAACGATTGTGGAGCATCGTCAAGCGGTTTTAAGCGATAATGTCCAATAAACAGTCCGCAGCCCCTTTTTGTCCTATAAGCCTGAACGGCAGAACTGACCGCCTATCATCGGGGCGGTTCACAAAGTGGTACTGGAGCTACAGCCAACACCCGATTTTCTGTCGTGCAGTACCACTCTGTTCGTTCCGCTGTCGTGGAGTACCACTTTGTTGGGTAGCGGCGGGTGTCAGCGGGTTAGCCCCGGCGGCCCCGAAATGAAGTGCGCTTAAGAGCACCGTTTTGGGGCGATTTCCNAAAAGCGCCTTGGTGAGGGGAAAACGAAACGCGAGGTTATACGTGTGCTTAAACGCTACCTGGCCCGGCGGGTGTATCGCCTCTTGACCAGGCATATGCGTGCCGAGGAAACCGTACTTGCCTCTTGACAACATATAGAAGCGTCACTTGACGGGGGCACGGTTCGAAATGCGCACTTTGGCTCCCGCCGGTTCACCGCCCCGGCGGGAGGCGGGGGTGTTTTTCCGAGGTGTACTTCGCATGTACGACATATGCACTACAGCGCGGACAACACATGCCCCCTCCCCAGGTGCTGGTGTGACTATTGAGGTTTCGTGAGGCTCGTGAGATTCGCGCGGGCTGGTCGCTGAGGCTTGTCGAAATCAAAGTGCAACGGCAGCTACGTTAAGAAATTGTTTTGATGTCGCCAGGTTGAATCCTGTGGGGCTCGCTGCCGTGAGGTTGCATCCTGTGAGGGACTTGATCACCCGGATGCATTGTGTGAGCTTGGCGGGGGCGCGCCCTATTCGCGGGCGGTGATGCCAGGCGCCTAGACTGGTAGTCATGAGTGTTCGCCGTCCACCCTCGCGCCCTGAGCGCAACCGCCGCATCTCCGCGCGCGGAGTTCAGGGGAATCAAGGATCTGAAGCGAACCAAGGAAATCAGGCGAAGCGCCGCGGCGCGGCGCTGAAACGCAGGGATGCTGCGCTGCGCCCCCGAGATGCGGCGCTGAATCCCCGGGAAGCCGGGGCGAACCCCCACTCAAGTGGTACCCCGCGAAAAGCATCCGACCTCATGCCGCGCGGTAAAGCAGGTAGTCGGAAACCGAAGCGACCCGGTAGGGGAGCGGGCGGCGATGCGCAGGCACGCTCAGCCCGCACAGCTCGATCACCTCACTCAGCTGCTCGTTCAGCCAGCTCCCCGGCGCGGGCCGGGGCCGCTTACCGCAGTGAAACGTCATCACGCCCGGGGGCTGCCCCGCGGCCCGGAACCAAGCCCCGCACCGGAGGGAAGCCGTGGCAGGGCGGCAATCAGCGCCAAGCCACCATTAACCGCTCGGATAAAACCAGCCATTCCGGGCCGGGCGGTTCGCGGGGGAAGAAAGCCGGGCAAAAAGGCCAGCGCCGCGCCATAAAAGTGGAATCCGGTCAGCGCCAGCACACCGTGAGCCTGCGTGCGGTGGCCATCGCGCTTTTCGCGATCCTCGCCATTATTATTGTGACCCCCACGGTTTCGCGTTTCTCAGAACAGCAGCACGAATTGCGGGCGGTGCGCGCGGAGCTGGAAAATGTGCAGCAGCACACCCGGGAGCTCGAAGTGGAAAAAGCCCTGTGGAACGACCCGGATTACGTGCGGGCCCAGGCTCGGGTGCGGCTCGGTTACGTTGTTCCCGGCCAGCGGCTCTTCGTGGGCGCGGATCCGAATGAGGGCACCGCCCAGGAGCAGCTGGAAGAACGCGTGGCCACCGTCAATCGGGAACGCCGCGCGAATACCCCGTGGTACATTACCGGCTGGGATTCCATCACCATCGCGGGTAATTCTGTGGACGGGCAGATTGATAACCCGGACGAAGCCCCGATGTACACGCCGCCCACGCCGCAACCGGATAACGCCACGCAGCCGGCAGGTGAAACACCGGCGGACAGCTCGGCTCCCGCCCCGGCAGAACAACCCGCAGAACTGCCCGCAGAAGAACCCGCGCCGGAAGACGCCGCAAACCAGGACCCTAATACCGCGCCTGCCCAAGATACCGCGCCCGCCCCCGAAGGAGAATAAGCATGACCGATGTCCTCACCGAGCGCGACGTCACCCCCGAGCTTCTCACCCGCATCGCCGCGAACGCCACCCCGCTGCGCCCCACCGACCGCGCCGAGGTAGCCGCCCAGCTCGGGCGCGTCCCGCGCGGCCTCGTCG
>NZ_LT706966.1:1168760-1286645 GCF_900155575.1 Actinotignum timonense
GTCCCGCGCGGCCTCGTCGGCATCGGGGCACGCTGCGCCTGCGGCCGCCCCGCGGTCACCATCACCCTGCCGCGCCTCGGCCACGGCGAACCTTTCCCGACCCTCTTCTACCTGTGCCTGCCCTACCTGGTCAAAGAAATTTCTCGCTTGGAAGCGCGCGGGGAAATGGCCACCATGACCGCTGCTCTATCCGACGACGCCGCACTGCGGGCCGCCCACCAGGCAGCCCACGAATCCTATATAGCGCGCCGCTCCCTGCTCGGTGAGGTCCCGGAAATTGCCGGGGTATCCGCCGGGGGTATGCCCGAGCGGGTAAAATGCTTGCACGCGCTGGCCGGCTACGCGCTGAGCGCGGGGCGGGGAGTATGCCCGCTGGGGGATCGCGCCCTTGACCTCGTCGGTTGGGATGGCACCACCTGCCACTGCGAGGACGTGCCTAATTCCCGCGATGATGAAACTAGCGCGGCAGCACACTAGAAAGGACATAGAACCGACCATGGCGGTTTCAGTTACCTCCACGCCTACCACGCCTGCGCAGCGGGTTGCCGGCATCGATTGCGGCACCAATTCCATCCGCCTCCTCATCGCCGACGTTCCTGGAAAAGACGGCAGTTCCCTGAGCGATATAACCCGCCAGATGGAAATTGTGTACCTGGGCCAGGGCGTGGATGCCACCGGGCACTTCGCCCCCGAAGCCCTTGAGCGTACCCTCAACCAGGTTGATATATACGCGCGCCTGTGCCGGGAAGCGGGAGTGACCTCCATTCGTTTCGCCGCCACCTCCGCCACCCGCGATGCCTCCAACCGGGCGGATTTCCTCGATGGGGTCGTGGCCCGGATCGGGGTGCGCCCCCAGGTGCTCACCGGTACCCAAGAAGCCCAGACCTCTTTCTCCGGCGCAATTTCGGCGTTGAGCTCGCCGACCTCCCCGGTGCTCCTCATTGACCTGGGCGGTGGCTCCACCGAACTCGTACTCGGGCGCGCGGACGGCAGCGTGATCGCCAGCCACTCCATGGATATTGGCTCGGTGCGGATGCGCGAACGCCACCTGCGCCACGATCCGCCCACCCCGGCCGAACTAGAAAGCGCCCGCGCCGATATTCGCGCGGCCTTGGACGAAGCAGAAAAGCATGTTCCCCTCGGGCAGGCCGAAGAGGTGGTCGGGGTGGCCGGTACCGTCACCTCGGTAACCGCCACCTGGCTCGGGCTCGATACCTACGATTCGGCGGCCGTGCACGGCACCGCGATGCCACTCGCCGATATTGAGAAGGTCACCGACTGGTTTATTCACGCGCCCCTGGAGGAACGCGCCGCGCTCGGCTTTATGCACCCGGGGCGTGCCCCCGTGATCGGAGCCGGGGCGCTGGTCTGGCAAGAAGTGGTGCGCCGCATCGCCCAGCGCCGCAGCGCCGCCGGCCGCCCGCTCTCCACCATCACCACCTCGGAACACGACATCCTTGACGGCCTGGCCCTCTGGGCAGCTCGGGAACCCCAGCCTCCCGCCCGGCCGGTCGTTTAGGCGGCCGGGTCCGCGCTGCCGCGGGCGGCGTCGTCGTGCAAGGTACCGGAAGCGCGGTGATGCCGCACCCGTATCCGAGTAGCGAGCGCCCCGAGAATTACAGAAAGTAACGTGCCGAGGAGTACGCCCACGCGCGCGTGGGCTTCGTGCGGGTCGGTGGGCGCGAAGGAGAGCTGCGCGATAAGCAGCGAGACCGTGAAGCCGATGCCGGCCAGGATCGACATGGGGAAAATATCGCCCAGGTGCAGGCCCTCACCCAATTTGAGGCGGAAGACTTTCACGAAAAGCCAGGTGCCGCAGAAAATGCCGATGCATTTGCCCAGCGGGAGGCCCAGGTAGATGCCGATAGCGACCGGGTCGGCGAGCAGCGCGGTGATCCCGCCGGCCTCGGTAATATTCACGCCCGCGGCGAAGAACGCGAAAATCGGCAGCGCAATCCCGGCCGACCAGAAAATCAGCCGTTCGCTATAGCGTTCCGTGAGCGGGGTGTCGTCCGCGTCGGTGGTGGAGGTGGGGATCATGAAACCGAGGACCACCGCAGAAATCGTGGCGTGCACGCCGGCGCGGAAGAAGCAGTACCAGCACACCAACGCCAGCGGCCACAGCAGCCACCAGCGGTTCCAACCTTTCCAGCACAGTAGGCCGAAAAGCGCCGCCACCAGCAGACCGCCGCCCAGGAAGAGGAAATTGACGCCGTCGGAGAAGAAAATCGCGATGACGATAATTCCGCCCAGATCGTCGGCCACCGCGAGCGTCATAAGGAAAATTCCGGCGGCTTTCGGCAGCCCTTTACCCACCAGCGCCAGCACCCCGAGCGCGAAAGCAATATCGGTGGCCACCGGAATGGCCCAGCCATCATAAATATGTGCGCCGGAAATCGCCTGGGTGGCGCAATACACCCCGATGGGGCCGAGCATGCCGGTGAGCGCGGCCAGCACCGGCAGGGCCGCTTTGCGCGGGTCGTTGAGGGAGCCGATGGTGAATTCCTGCTTGAGTTCCATACCCACCACGAAGAAGAAAAGCGCGAGCACGAAATCCGCGGCCCAGTGCGCCAGATCCAGGTGGAGCCCCAAGCTTTCCGGCCCGATTTTTGTGGCTGCCAGCGCGAAATAGGTATCGCGGCCCGGGGAATTTGCCCAGATGAGCGCCACGAGCGCGGAAATCACCAGCACCAGCCCGGCAAAAGATTCATTGCGCAGCGCCTGGCTGTAACGCGTGACCGGTGCGGCGAGTTTCCCCACCCGGCGCAGCCCCGTGCGGAGCTTGCGCTGCCCGGTTTGCGCGGTGGTTTCCGGAGTTTCGGCGCTTTCGGCGGTGGCGGATTCGTGCGCGGTGGTGTCGCGGTTCTCGCGCTGTGTCATTCCCTCTCGATTCTGTCTGCCCAGGTTTTGGTGGTACGACGGCGCAGCTACCGGCGGGCGGCCCTCGACGCAGGTAAAGCCGGTGAAGCGACGCGCTTAGGATCCCTCCTACTCTACAGGGTGGCGCAACAAGGTAGTATTCTAGGGATGTTCATACGCGCCCGTTGGGCTCGCATGTTCAGCCCCCGTAGCCCAATTGGCAGAGGCACCCGACTTAAAATCGGTTCAGTGTCGGTTCGAGTCCGTCCGGGGGTACTGATGGAGGAAACCGAGAAGTCTTTCAGGAAAAATTCAGGCAGGGGCTTGAGAATAACCCTGGAGACGATATTGGACGAGTTATAACCAAGTTTGTACATGACCTGGATGCTAACCGGACGATGGTCGCGTCTGACAGTAGGCGGGCCGCCTATCCGGCGGTCCACCACAATACAGGAGGGTATTTTGTCGAATCCCGTGATGAGTAACAACCCGTATTTCCGCAAGGGTGCTGCCACACCGAACCAGCAGTTCCGCGGTGGCAATATTGCAACGGAACCGCGCCAGGGTTACCAGGCCGGCCCGGGTGTTTATGAACAGCCGAGCGGCTACGGTACGGAGCAGCCCGGCTGGTACAACCAGTACGGCTTCGATCAGCAGGGCTCTGGCCAGGCGTATCCGCAGCAGGGCTATGACCAGTACGCGGGCGGCTCCGGCCAGCCCGGTACTTTCGGGGCTCCGGCAACTGCCACCATGACCTACGACGATGCCATGGTGAAAACCGCGATTCTGCTGGCGGTCTCCATTGTTGCCGGCGCGGCTACCATGCTCTTCGTACCGCTGGATTCGGCGATGATGCTCGCGATTCCGGCTTCCCTCATCGCTTTCGCGGTGGGCATGTTCGGGGCCTGGCGCCCGATGGTCGGCCCGGGTATCTCCATTGCCTATTCCCTGTTCCAGGGCGTGGCCCTCGGCGCGATCACCAATGCTTTTGACACTCTCTACCCGGGGGTGGCCTTCCAGGCGATTCTGGGTACCGCGATTGTGGTGGGTGTGGCGGTATTCCTCCACATGTCCGGGAAGGTCCGCACCACGGCCAAGGGCCGGCGGGTGGTCCTCACCATTATGATCGCCTACATTATCTTCGGCTTCGTCAATCTCATCCTGATGCTGACCGGCGTGACCAACTCGCTGCGCAATATTACGGTGGGTGGCTTCCACCTGGGGATCATCCTCGGGCTGGTCATGATCGCGGTGGCCGGTTACGTGCTCATCTCCGATTTGGAAACCGCCAAGCTCGCGGTGGAACGCCACGCCCCGAAGGAATTCGCGTGGACGGCAGCTTTCGGCATCGTCATGACGGTGCTGTGGATCTACCTCGAAGTGCTGCGCATCGTGGCCTACCTGGCCGCCTCCTCGAGGAACTAAGAGAATCGCGGAACTAGCCAGTACCGCGGGCAGGATTAGCGCCGGGGAACTGGCAGTACTGCGGAACTAAGGCTGATAGCGATAACGAAGGCCGGGACGGATGTTTCTCCGTCCCGGCCTTCGTGGTTCCGTGTGGCGTTATTCGGGGGATGGCCCGACCCGGTAGCGCTATGGCCCGCCGGGGCATGTAGGCCGGCGCTAGCCGAGCTACAGGCGCAGGGCTGCTAGCCGAGCGGGCCCGCGCCCGGGAGCGGGCAGGCGATCCCGGTGCGCGCATGGCATTGGTAGCCGTGGGGCACCTTATGGAGATACCCCTGGTGTTCCTCTTCGGCCAGGTAGAAAGGCCCGGCGGCCAGCGCCGGCACCACCTCCGTCACAATAGCGCCGCGCCCGGCCTGGCGAAGCACATCTTCATAGCCGGCAATCATGGCCCGGGCGGTGCGCTCCTGGGTGTCCGTCGTCGTAAAAATAGCGCTGCGATACTGGGTGCCCACGTCGTTTCCCTGGCGGTTCAGCGAGGTGGGGTCATGGGACTCGAAGAAAAGCTGAAGCAACTTCTCCAGCGGAAGCTCGCGCGGATCAAAAACCACCCGCACCGTTTCCGCGTGCCCGGTGCGGCCCGTGCACACCTCCGCGTAGGTGGGATTCGGCGTGGTGCCGCCCATATAGCCAACCGCGGTGCTCAGCGCGCCCGCCTCCCAGGCCAGCTTTTCCGCGCCCCAAAAACACCCCGAGGCCAGGTAGATGAGCTCCTCGCCCGGGCCGGGTTCGGCAAGGACGGGCGTACCCAGAACAACATGCGGCGCCGGATTCGGATTAATCGGATCGGGCCGGCCTGGCAGTGCGGGGGTAGCAGATAGATTCACGATCAGCTCCTTAGCTCTCTGGTGGCACCCTAGCGCTCTGGCGCGCTAGCTTCCTAGCCTTCGTAGGGCTTGATATCGAGGATTTCCACCTTGACGGGGCGGCCCAGGCGGTTCTTGAAGGTGGTTTTCTCCCCCTTCTTCAGGCCCAGGATGGCCTGCCCGAGCGGCGCGCTTTCCGGATACACTTCCATTCCCACAATATCCGCGGCTTCGCGCGAACCGAGGAGGAAGGTTTCTTCCATGCCGCCAATCGTGGCCGTCACAACCGTGCCGGAAGCCACCTCATCACCCGAGGGCGGCTCGGATACGTGGGCGTTTTCCAGCAGCGCGGTCAGCTCCACGATCCGCCCCTCCAGCTTCGACTGCTCTTCGCGAGCCGCTTGGTAGCCGCCGTTCTCCCGCAGGTCGCCCTCCGAGCGCGCCGCTTCGATCTTCTTGGCGATTTCCGCGCGCTGCACGGTAATCATGTCATTGAGTTCGGCCTTGAGGTGCTCGTACGTTTCGGGGGAGAGCCAAGCCCCCTTGGTGTTTTCAGACATCTCTTCTCTTTCTCGTCACGGCGGGCGGGTGCTCCGCGCACCTGCCCGGTTGGTCATTCTGTTATGAGCCCGCGCTCGCGCGGCGCAGCTCGGCACGCCTTCGTGCGGCGATGCGGTTGCGGGGGCCCGAGCGCTGGGCGCGGGTGGGACGCCCCACTCGGATAAAAAAATTCATGCCCTGATAGGCATGTTTCTCCGGCTAAGCATACCAGCCTTCCGGGCGATGCAACATTCCCCTGGATTTTCTGCTGGCTGGAGGCCCGCGTTCCACTCCGCTACCACCGCGGGGCAGCGCGCGGGCCTCCTTGGTAGAGTAGCGCGGTGAATCGGGCTGGTGGCGCTGTGCCGCGAGCCCGCATCGATTGCCAGAAAGCCCGCGCGATAAGCGCCAGCGCCAGCACCAGCTGCGGAAGAGCACCAGCTGCGGAAGGAGAAGGATGATGGACGAACGCCGCCTCCTCTGCGTCCACGCCCACCCGGATGACGAATCGTCGAAAGGCGCGGCAACCATGGCGAAATACGCGCGCCTCGGCCGGGTACGGGTGGTCACCTGCACGGGCGGCGAACGCGGGGATATCCTCAATCCTTTATTCGACGACGCAGTTCTGGCCGGGCGCACCATGGCGCAGCTACGCCGGGAAGAAATGGCCGCCGCTGCCCGCATCCTCGGCATTGAGCACGTTTTCCTCGGCTTTGTGGATTCCGGACTACCCGAGGGCTACCCGGATGCGGAGCTCCCCGCCGATAGTTTCGCCCGGGCCGCGGACGCGGATGTGCATCGCGCCCTCGTGGCTCAGATCCGCGAGTTCCGCCCCCAGGTGGTGACCACCTATGACGAAAACGGTGGCTACCCGCATCCCGATCACCTGCGCACCCATACCGCCACCCTCGCGGCGGTGCGGCTGGCGGGGGAGCCGTGCTGGCCGGAGCTGGGCGAGCCCTGGCAGGTTTCCAAGCTGTATTACGACGCCAATCTTTCTTTCACCCGGCTCACCACCTTGCACGAAGCGATTCTTGCCGCCGGCCGCACCAGCCCTTTTACCGAGTGGCTGAAAGAGGCCGCGCAATTCCCGCGCCCGCAGCATGCCGCAAGCACGCGGGTCGGCGTCGTCGCATATTTCCCGCAGCGCGACGCGGCCATGCGCGCGCACGCCTCCCAAATTGACCCGAACGGGCTGTTCTTCGCGGCGCCGCGGGACCTGGAGGCGCAGGTGTGGCCGCATGAGGACTTCTACCTAGCGGCTTCCACCGTGGGCCCGGCGCCCGCGGAGGGGGAGACGGATCTATTCGCGCGGGTGCCCGGGCTGGAAAGCGAAGAGCAGGCGGCGGCGCGGTACCGTTAACCACCCCGCGCAACCAGGCCTGAGCCCGCAACCGCTATTTACTGCCCGTTCCCGACCCGCTCCCCGGCATCCTTGCGGGAATCCCGGGTGATGAGCATTTCCACGCCGTTTCGGTAGTCCTCAGATTCGGCGGCAACTTCCTCCGCTTCCTGGCGCAGTTCGTCCGCGGAGAGTTGCGCGGTGTGCCGCGGCATGGTGGCCAGCACCTGCTCGGCCTGGGCGCGCGGATCCCAACGGACCTCCGGCCAGCGCGGGGCCAGCCGGGCGAGCGCCTGGGCAAGGAGCTCGGTCACCGCGAGCCGCGCGAACCATTTGCGATCCGCCGGTACCGCATACCACGGCGCGTACTCCGTGGAGGTGCGCTCGAACATGGCCTGGTAGGCATCCATATAGGCAGGCCACTGGGCACGCGCCTCCACATCGGAGGGCGAATACTTCCAGTGCTTATCTCGGCGCGCCAGCCGGCGCAGCAGCCGCAGCCCCTGCTCCTCGTAGCCGATAAGCAGGGCGACCTTGACGAGCGTATAGCCCGCGTCCACCAGCTCCCGCTCGAACTCATTGATTTTTTCGTAGCGCGCTTCAATTTCCGCGGGCGTGGCGAGCTCATCGACCTTTCCAACCAGCACATCTTCGTAATGCGAGCGGTCAAAAACCCCGATCATGCCGGCCGGCGGCAGCGCGCGCCGGATCCGCCNGTCCATCCCCTCCCCCACGAGCAGCCCCCGCCGCTCGCCTCCCTGGCGCGCTTCGGCATAGAGACGTTCTTGCAGCTCAGCCAGGAGCTTCCCACGCTCTTTCATGGCGGCTTTCCCAGCCTTTTTATCCCCGTGCCAGCCCGGCGTGGAACCGGTAGCAACGGGCGCTATCTGAAAACCGTCCCGAACGTGCAGCGCAATCCCGGGCGCTGTGGTCCAGGTTCCTGCGTGCTCGCGCGCCTCCGTGTTCTTTTTGCTCATCTTCGCTCCTGTGCATTGCCGTTTTCGTGTGGTGCTGGGTATCAGTCTAAAGGAGGGGTACGACGCCGCCGCGGCCCTCCGGGCCGCGGGATCGGCCAACCGGGCTCGCTAGGCACGCAGGTTGAGGAGCGCTCAGCGCGTTGAGCTCTGAGCTGACCGTGTGCGGCGCGCGCTCACTAGGCGACGGCGAAGAGAGTGAGCCAGACCGCCACCGCATGGCAGGCGTAGCCGGCGACTGTTCCCGAATGGAAGAATTCGTGGAATCCCCAGGTACGCGGCCACGGATTGGGCCAGCGGAAAGCGTAGGCGAGCGCGCCTACCGTGTAGCAGATTCCGCCGGCAATAATGAGCCAAACGATGCCCGGGCCGCCGGCCTCCCACATATCCGGGAGGAACCAGATCGCCACCCAGCCGAGAGCAATATAGAGGGGAACATACAGCCAGCGCGGGGCGGCCGGCCAGAAATTGGAAAGCGCGATCCCGCCGAGCGCCCCGCCCCACACAATGGCGAGCACTAGGGCGGCGGTGCTGCCCGGCAGCAGGGCGAGGGAGAGCGGGGTGTAGGTTCCGGCAATGAGCAAGAAAATATTCGAGTGATCCAGGCGGCGCAGAATCGCGTGGACTTTCGGCCCCCAGGATCCCAGGTGATACACCGCGGAATGCCCGAAGAGCACCACGGCGCTCAGCCCGAACACAATGACTCCGATGGTGAGTGCTGCGTTGGGGGCAAAAACAATCTGGACGATCATATTCGCCAGTGCGAGCGGGGCAATAATGGCGTGCTGCCAGCCGCGCAATACCGGCTTCGGTAGCGCCGATGCGGGCAGGCGCCGCCGGGCGCTGCGTGCGCTGGACCGCGCTACCGCGGGCTGTGCCGCCCCGGCCTTCGATGCGCCGTTTTTCTTCTCACCGCGAGTCGCACCGCGAGGCGCAGGGGAATCACTACCGCGGTGGCGTTCGCTAGTGGCGTGACAAAGACGGGTCATGGTGCTCCCCACGTAATCGGTGATGCCTCCGGGGTCTCCGCAGGCCAGCAAGACGCGGCGGTGGGCGAAGCGGGACGTGTGGCTCCGGTTCCCCGCACCGGTCTGAGCCGCTGGCGTAAGTGTACGCTGCTTGCCTGAGTATTTTCCGGGTATCTTTTCCTGTTTGCTCAGGATGGGCGGGCTACAGTTAAACGGTTAGGCATCTAGCCGCGGCGCGTGACCGGCGCGGCCCTGGCACTGCGTGGCTCGGGTGGCCGCGGCCCTGGCAAGGCATGTTTCGGGTGGCCGCGGCCCTGGCACGGCGCGGTTCAGACCGGCGCGGCTCGGGCCGGCGCGGCTAGAACGAGGGAGGGAGACAGCGTGGGGATGTCAGCATGGCTCTACGCCGCATATGAACGCCGCTTGGTGCGGGAGCTGGCCGGCAAACGCATGCCCCAGCACGTGGCCATTATGTTGGATGGCAATCGGCGTTGGGCGCGTGAGCTGGGTGAATCTGCCACGTTCGGGCATCGGGCCGGGGCCGAGCGCATCGCCGAGGTGCTCGGTTGGTGCGAAGATGCCGGCATTGAGGTGGTTACTTTGTGGCTGCTCTCCACTGATAATCTCTCCCGGGCGGCTGAAGAAGTAGGCCCGCTGCTCACCATCATTTGTGAAACTGTTGAGAATTTGGCGCGCTCGGGTCGTTTCCGGTTGGTCGCGGTGGGTAATCTTGATCTTCTTCCTGAGGAGTACGCCCAGCGCCTGCGTGCCGCCGCGGCGAGCACTGAATCTTGCCGCGGTTTACACGTGAATATCGCGGTGGGCTACGGCGGGCGCCAGGAGATTACCGACGCGGTGCGTTCTTATCTGCGCGATGAGGCGGCAGCCGGGCGCAGCCTCGCGGAGGTCGCGGAAGATTTTTCCCTCGCGGATATTACCGATCATCTCTATACCCGCGGCCAGCCTGATCCGGATTTGGTGATTCGCACGAGCGGGGAGCAGCGCATGAGCGGCTTTATGCTCTGGCAGTCCGTCCATACCGAGCTGTATTTCTGCGAAACTTACTGGCCGGATTTCCGGCGCGTGGATTTTTTGCGCGCGCTGCGTGACTATACGCAACGTGACCGGCGCCGCGGCCGCTAAGCTGCAGGCATTCGGATGCGTCCGGAGCCGGAATGGGAGTTCACACCGAAAAGGTGCGCTAAATCAGCCCTTCGCGGCTTTGGTATTCGAAGAATCCTTCGCTCAGTTCGTTGCGGGTCAGTGGCTCCCAGCCGGCATGCGCGGTCATGAGGCTGCGCGCGGTGGTGGCGAAAGCACCCACGGTATACAGGTGCGACATGGACATGGTGGCCAGGCCGGGGCTTGCTTCCCGCCCGAGCAGACTCACCCGGTCCAGAGTGTCAATGGTGGTGGCTATAAAAGCGCTGCGGGCCCCGGCCACGTCCACGAAGGGGCGCGGGAGGGATGCCACGTGGAGGCGGTCACCCGAAGCGGTGATCATGAGCGCGGCACCGTCCTCAAGGAGAATGGCGACGAGCCGCGGCCCGAAACTAAACCAGTGTTCGGCCACCGCGGCGAATTCGTTTTCGGGGCCGCTAATACCGTAAAGCAGCCGGATGTCTTTTGAGGTTGCGACGACGACGTCACTTAGCTGCAAGAAACTTTCGGCTTGAATACGGACTCGGTCCAGGTTGCGGGCCCGGGGGTGGCGCAGTGCCGGCGAGTAAATGATCGTGGAGGTGGAGCGGCATACCCGCAGCCATTCGCGCACGGTGTGGGCCGCGGGCATGGCATGGCAGGCATCTCCACCGAAAATAGTGGCGGAGGGGCTGAAAAGATCAAAATCGAGTTTGCGGGCGCCGCGTTCCGGAGCCGGCAAAATATCCCAGCTTTCTTCAGGGTCTGCGTGTGCGTCCCCGTAATGAGCGTCGGTGAAAGCGGCCGGGGGCGGGGTGGGTAGCCCGGAGGTGAGAGCTGCGCTGACCGAGTTTGAGGCAGCGCCGACCGGGGATGAAGCCGCGCTGACTGGGGATGAAGCCGCGCTGAGCGGATTTGAGGCAGCGCTGACCGGGCTTGTGGCGGGGCGCAAGAGGAGCTCGACACCGTGGGCAGCGGCGTAATCGCGTACGACTTGCGGGTCGGAAGCCTCGGAAATATTGGTGACCATCCGAACTTCGCGAGCCAGGTGGGCCAGATTGACAGCCACCTTAAACATGGTGCCGGCGCGAAATGGGGTCTCCGCTTCACGCTGGTTGGCGATGGCATCGCCAATTACGAGAATCGTCATGCGAAATCCTCGGGGTGGCGAGTGAGCGGGGTAGTATCTAGGCCTGTTCCGTCTGCGAATTCTTCCGGATCGAAATCATCGTCATCTTCGCCGGCCGCGGGTTCCTCAGCGGAGGGCGGTGCGGTGGCGGGGCCACCAGCGGGTGTACCGGCAGGCCCACCCGCGGGAACGGAGGCGCCGCGCGGGGCAGCGGGGGCAGGAGTAGCTTCCGCCATGGCTTCCGGAGCTGGCTGAATAGCCGGTACATCCTCAGCGCGTACTTCGCGCACCGCTTCCCGCAGGGCTGCCACTCGGTCCTCCTTGGAGGCCTGCGGCGAGATCGCGGGAGCGGGCGCCTGATAGCCACCCGTGTGCGCTGCGGCCGGCGCGGGCTGGTTCGCTGGCGCGCCCTGATTAGCGGGAGCAGTCGCCGGGGCGGGAGCGGTAGTGGCGGCTGCCGGCTGCGGGGCTGCCATCGGAGCAGCCACGAGGCTTTCCCCGCGTTCGGCGGCATCGATCCGGGCCGCTGCGCCATCTAGCCAGCTTTGGCAGTGGCGGGCCAGGGATTCGCCAACTTCCCACAAGCGTAGGGATTCTTCGAGGGGAATGGAGCCCTGTTCTAAGCGGGAGACGATATCAACCAGCCGCGCTCGGGCATCTTCGTAGCTGAGGGTGGCAACGCGCGCCTCAATATCTTCGCGCGGGTGGGGCGCGGAGACGCCAGGTACCTGAGGTCCGGGTGAGCCGGGTACCTGGGACGCGGAGGCGCCCGCTGTGTGGGGCTGGGAGGAGCCCGGCGCTGGCGCCGGGGGTGTGAACCCCTCAGGAGTGGTTCCCTTAGCTGCCATGCGCGCTCCCTTTCACTTCGAGATGGAGGGTTCCCGCGGCCAAAATGGCACGCAGGTGCTCCCCGATTCGGACATCGTTTTCTTGTGAGACTACTCTGTCATCCCCGCTTAGGATAACCGAATACCCGCGCTGCAGTGTCGCCTGGGGGGAGAGGGCCCGCAGCTGGGAAAGAAGCGAGGAAATATCTTGGGAATTGGAAGCCATATCGCGCCGAATATGGGCCCGCAGCCAGGAGCGCAGCGAATGAATATCTTGTTCGCGTACCTCCACCATGGTGCGGGGGCGGGCCAGTACCGGCCGGGCGCGTAATGCTTCGAGTTCCTTAGTGGCACGGTCCACCCGGTGGCGCATGCCCTGGCGCAAGCGGCGCACCGCCGCCTGCACACCTTCACGTTCCGCTTCCCGATCCGGGACGATGCGTTTGGCGGCATCCGTGGGGGTGGAGGCCCGTAGATCAGCCACATAATCGCTGATGGGATTATCTCCTTCATGCCCGATAGCGGAGACCACCGGAGTGCGGGTGGCTGCAATAGCACGAACAAGGTGCTCATCGGAGAAAGGAAGGAGATCTTCCACGGAACCGCCCCCGCGGGCCAGCACAATAACATCCACCCCGGGATGGGCATCGAGTTCACGCAGGGCCGGAATCATCTGGGCCACGGCATCCCGGCCCTGGACCGCTACTTCGCGTACCTCGAAACGAACCCCGGGCCAGCGCAGCGAGGCATTAATAATGACATCCTCTTTGGCTTTAGTATTGCGCCCCACAATAAGCCCCACCGCGCGCGGTAAGAAGGGGAGCGGTTTTTTACGTTCGGGTGCGAACAGACCTTCGGCAGCAAGTTTGGCTTTCAGGGCTTCCAAACGGGCCAGAATATCGCCCACGCCCACCGGGCGGATTTCCTGTGCCCACAGGGAGAGCGAGCCATTACCGGTATAAAAATCCGGGACTGCCCACACCACCACCCGGCTTCCGGAGGTGACGGTTGCGGGAAGCAAATGGCTGAGTATTTTCACCGTCATGGAGACGTTTTCTTCCAGATCCCGCAAGGTGAGGAACTGGACTTTGGCTCCGGGGCGGCGCTGGAGGGTAATGACTTCACCTTCCACCCAGAGGCGTGACATTTTCGCCACGTATTCCCGGATTTTTACCGAGAGGAGGCGCAGCGGCCACGGGTGATCCGGTGTTGTCTGCGCAGCCCGTTGCGGCAGGTTGGCGGGTACCGGAGTTGTTGAAGCCATATCAGTTATCGTGCCATGTTTTGCCCCGCACTGCTACGGGACAATCCGAGTTTCATGATCTTCTTCGCCGTCCAGTGCTTCCCGCAAAGCAGCATCGTGGAAACGTTTAACCTGCCCTTCTTCCGCGGCAATGGCCGGCGGGGTAGCAAAATCAGCATCAAGGCTTTCTAGGCGCCGCGCGGTGACCAGCACGCGCGTATCGAAAGAGGAGAGCGCCGAGTTGTAGTTCTTCACCGCTGAGGTGAGGGAATTCCCGAGCTTTTCCAGGTGACCAGCCACCACCCGCAGCCGGTCCGTCATTTCCCGACCCAGTGCAATAATATGCCCGGCTTCTTCGCTGACTTTACTGGAGGCCCACAGCGTTGCCACGGTGCGCAGCAGCGCCAGCAACGAGGCGGGAGAAGCGGGAACCACCCCGAGATTCAGAGCATCCTCCAGGAGCGGCGGATCTTCCCGCAGCGCTTCCGCGAGGAGGGATTCACCCGGGAGGAACATAATGGTGATCCGGGGTGAACCCGGGAAAAGCGCGGGGTAATCCCGTTTGGCTAGCGCATTCACGTGAGCACGCACCGCCTTGGCGTGCTGTTTGCGAAGATCCTGGCGCCGCGCGATTTCCTCCGCCGTGGTGGCCGGGGCGGCCTGCGCCTGGAGCATCGCGGTGAGGGGAACCTTGGCATCGAGGGGGAGATGAGCGCCGCCGGGCAGGTGGATAACCATATCCGGGCGCGCTCCCGCCGCGCGCCCACCACCCGCGGGCGCGGAAACCTGCTCCGAAAAATCAACGTGGGGGAGCATTCCGGCGGCCTCCACCACCCGGCGCAATTCCACTTCACCCCACATGCCGCGCGCCGAGGTAGAACTGAGCGCCCCGCGCAGTGCCTGGGTGGCCCGCGCCAGATCTTCCTGGGTGCGCGCCGCCGCGCTCAGCTGGGTGCGGATTTCGGTGCGCTGCTCACCTTGGAGAACCTGCACATCCCGAACCCGCTGCTCCATCACCTCAAGCTGCTGGGTAATAGGAGCCAGGGAACGCAAAATATCGTTATCGGTTTTAGCCCGGGCGATGAGCCCGTTATTTTCCTCCTCTAACCGATCCGAACGAGCCTGGGCGGCCGCCAGCTGCGCCCGCACCACTCCGGCATCGCGCTGCGCCTCCTCCAGTTGCTGGCGCACCAGTGCCAGCTCACGGGCCGAAACTGCCCCGCCCGAGCGCACCCGCGCGCTCAAGAACCCCAGGGCGAAACACGCGCATCCCACCGCGATAAGAGCACCTAGAACAATCGAAATATCCATAGCGATATTCAAACATCCACCTACGACAGAAAAATGGGAGGGAAGCGGGCTGGCGGCGTCGTCGCCCCCTTGTTCCCCGCAAAAAACTCTGATAGCTTTCAAAAAGCGGGGTATAACGCAACTCACACAACAGTTGGGACGTACGGCCCCGCGGGCGGTGCCGCGAGGAAGCGGCGCCGGGGAGAAAGGAACACCATGTCTACTATCGTCGTGACCGGAATGGGCTCGGGTATTGGCGCTGCTTGCGGGCAGATTCTGGAAGAACGCGGGCATACGCCCGTCGGTGTTGATTTGCGCGGGGCAGAATTTGAAGCGGATCTGTCCACCCCGGAGGGGATTGCGGATGCCGTCGCTCGGGTGGTGGAAAAGTATCCGCAGATTGACGGGGTCATCGCGAATGCGGGCACCCAGAGCAATTCGCCTCTCGATCTCAAGGTGAATTACTTCGGCGCGCGCGATACCGTGCGCGCTTTCCTTCCCTACCTGGAAAAGGCGGAAAATGGGCGCGCGGTCATTACCGCCTCGTGTGCAAGTTTGCAGCCCAGCGATCCTAAGCTCGTGCAGCTGCTCCTCGATGATCAACGCGAAGAAGCCCTCGCTTACGGCAAGGAGCTAGCTGATCAGGGCCCGATGCAGGGCTACGCCAATTACGCCTCCTCCAAGCGCGCTATTGCCACGTGGGTGCGCCGCGCGGCCGTGAGCGAAGAATTCGCCGGGCGCGGCGTGGGGCTCAACGCGGTGGGCCCGGGCGTGGTCGCCACCCCGATGACGAAGGAACTTCTCTCCACCGAAGAGGGGCGCAAGCAGGCTTTCGGTGCGCTGCCCGCCCCGTATCACGGCGCTTCGGAAGCTCGCGATATTGCCGATGCGCTCGTTTTCTTCGTGACCGGACTCTCACGGACCATCACCGGGCAGATTCTCTATATCGACGGCGGCGCGGATGCGATTTTGCGCGGCGAAGATATTTGGCACGCCCCGAAGTCCATGGACGCGCCCGCGCGGTAGCATCAACGGCCCGGTAACGCGGTAGCGCAACGCCGCAGCCCGGTAGCGCCGCGCCCGGATTGCGAGTCCGGGGAATAGCAGCCCGCCCTCCTTTCTCTTAGCTAGAATGGAGGGCGTGGCTTTAACAATTGGTATTGCAGGACTTCCCAACGTCGGAAAATCGACCCTTTTTAATGCGCTCACGCGCGCAACGGTGCTCGCGGCGAACTACCCCTTCGCGACGATTGAGCCGAATGTGGGCGTGGTGCCGCTCCCGGATGCGCGGCTGACCAAGCTCGCCGAAATTTTCGGGTCTCAGAAGATTCTGCCGGCGACGGTCGATTTTGTGGACATCGCCGGGATTGTGCGCGGGGCCTCCAAGGGGGAGGGCCTGGGCAACCAATTCCTCGCCAATATTCGCGAAGCGGATGCGATTTGCCTGGTCACCCGTGCTTTTGCGGATCCGGACGTGGTCCACGTGGAAGGCCGCGTGGACCCGAAGGATGATATCGAAACGGTCACCACCGAACTCATCCTCGCCGATATGCAAACCCTGGAAAAGGCCATTCCGCGCCTGACCAAGGAAGTGACGGGGAAGAAAACCCCGAAGGAAACGCTCGATGCGGCGCAGCGGGCCTACGCGCTCCTTGAGGCGGGCGAAGTGCTCTCCAACCACGCCGCCGAATTTGACGCGGATATCCTGCGTTCCTTCCAACTCATGACCTCGAAGCCCTTCATCTACGTTTTTAATACCGACGACGACGGCCTCGCTGACACCGCCATGCAGCAGGAACTACGTGACTTTGTGAAACCTGCCCAAGCCATTTTCCTCGATGCCAAATTCGAAGCGGAACTGGTGGAACTCAGCGAAGAAGAAGCCCGGGAAATGCTGGAGGCCACCGGTCAAGAAGAATCCGGCCTGGACCAGCTGGCTCGGGTGGGCTTCGATACCCTCGGCCTGCAAACCTACCTCACGGCCGGCCCCAAAGAGGCCCGCGCCTGGACCATCCACAAGGGCGATACCGCCCCGCAGGCCGCCGGTGTCATCCATACCGATTTCCAGCGCGGCTTTATTAAAGCCGAGGTGGTGTCTTTCGATGACCTGGTGGAATACGGCTCTGTGGCCGCCGCTCGTGAACACGGGAAGCTGCGCCAAGAAGGCAAAGACTACGTGATGCAAGACGGCGACGTGGTGGAGTTTCGTTTCAATGTAACCTGAGGCGCGCTAGTGTTAGCGGCATGACAACACGTGCTGCTATTTACCTCCGTATCTCGCTCGATGCTGCCATGGACGGCCTCGCCATCGACCGGCAGCGCCAGGACTGCGAAGCCCTTGCCGAGCAACGCGGCTGGGACGTCGTGCATACCTACGTCGATCAGTCGATCTCCGCGTCGAAGAAGGACGTGGACCGCCCCGACTACGACGCGATGGTGGCGTCCTTTGATCGCGGCGAGATCGACGCGATCATTTGCTGGGACCTCGACCGCCTCACACGGCAGCCCTGGCAGCTCGAAGAGTGGATCGACAGGGCAGAGGAGCAGGGGCTGAAACTCGTCACTGCGAACGGTGATGCTGACCTTGCCACCGACGGCGGCAGAATGTACGCGCGCATCAAAGCAGCCGTGGCGCGCGGCGAGATCGAACGTAAAAGCATGCGCCAATCCCGTGCGCAACAGCAGCGCGCCGAGCAGGGACGCTGGTACTCCGGCGGTGTGCGCCCAATCGGCTACACCTCGACCGGCGAGATCATCCCACCCGAAGCCGCCGCCGTGCTCGGGATGTTCCGGGCTGTCGAGCGGGGCAACTCCATGCGCGACATTGCACGCGCCCTATCTGGGGTCGATCAACCGGGCTTGCCGGATATCCCGACCACGCCGCGCCATATGCACACCGTGGTCACAGAGCGCAACGCTCGACGCCGCGCTGAAGGCCAGGAAGAAAAGCCAGTTCCCGACGCGCAGCCGTGGGCCTATACGTCGTTGCACTCGATTCTGCGCAACCCCGTGTATGCCGGCTATTCCACCTACAAGAAGGCCAAACGCAAAGGCGTGAAGAACAAATACCGCCGTGTAACGCACATTGTCCGCGACCCCGATACCGGCGAGCCGGTAAAAGGGCAGTGGGAGCCGATCGTCACACCCGATCTGTGGTGGCGTGTGCAGAACGTGCTCGATGATCCCGACCGGCTGACAAACAAGGAGCGCCGGAACACTCGCCGCCATCTCGGCTCGGGTCTGTATGTCTGCGACGAGTGTGGCAATCCCGTGCGCACGCATGCCGACCGCTACCGCTGCGCCGCCTGTGGCTTAGTGCGCACGCATAGCGTCGATGATTTTGTGCTCGCCGTGATCCGCGCCCGCCTTGGTCGTGACGACCTAGCAGACCTGTTGCCGACTGCGGATGACGACGAGGTCGACGCCATCGACGACGAACTCGCTGAGCTTCGCGCAAAGCTCGCCCGCGTCCAGGCTGACTACGACGAGGAGCTTATCGAGGCCCGTGACCTCAAGCGCGCGCGAAACCGTTATGAGCCGCAGATCGAGAAACTCGAAACGCGCCGTGCCCGCCTTGCTGGCGCATCGGCGCTGCTCGACACAACCGGCTACGCCTCGCCCGTGGACGCCTTCGACAGCGCAGAGCTTGCCGTGCAGCGTCGAGTCATCAACACCCTGTGCCAGGTGCGCCTGCGCCGTGGCGTGCGCGGCACCAAGACCTTCAACCCTGAATCGGTGCAGATCGTGTGGAACTAGGTTGCAGTGTGTGGCACATCAACAATCGCGCGCATGTGCTGCGCCTTAGGGGCGGCCTAAGCAAGCGCACGACACCGTGCGCTTGCGGCGTGCGAAACTAGGCAGGAGTTTCGCGCAGCTGACGTTGGCGAGGATGACGTCAGAAGAGAGCAAGGACGAAAGGGCGTGTTGCGGGCAACCCCACTCCGTACGGGGTGAATCCAAGACATAGCGGACCAAGGACAACCACCGCCCTCCCGAGCCTAAGGCCTGTGAAAAGTACCAATATAATTAGAAAACTGGTTCTATTCCCATTTGTATTCACTCAGGGTAGTTTCCCTTTTGAGGCAATCCCGCCTCATTTCCTCTCTCAAAGGAGACTGTTATGACCCCCAAAAAGCGCACTCGGCAGTTTGCAGCGCTGCTGATTGCCTCTGCTCTGAGCGTTTCCGTATCTAACTCAGCCGTTGCTTCCGCAGAAGAATTCCAAGACCACGGCGCCAAGGGAGGCTTTGCTTCCGGTGTGATGGCCGAGCTACTCGGCGAGGCAGCACCAGCCTTCACAACCTACTGGGCATCTGTCGGCCGGAAAGTTCGCTACCCTGCAGGTGGCGGTACCTGGGAGTACGGATTCTGGGACGCTAAGGCGCGTTCTTATTTCACCGTGAATCGGTGCCATACTTCGACTGTGATCGTCAACGACAGAACGCAACGAAGCATCGACACCCGCGGCGGCCAGAAGTCGGTCGCCGAGCTTTGGGCAACGAATTTGCCGGGCACTAAGGACAGCTACTACTACGACTTCTGCTAGAACTCATGCGTATTCGACCCCTAGTACTTGGGCTTTTGAGCCTACTTCTTGCTGCAGTCATCGCGACTACTGGGTGGCTGCTGACAGCCCTGGTTGACTCCACCAAGCCCTTGTCCTTAGGGGTCGAATCAACCTTTAGTCTTGACTACGTCGAGCCTAAGACTTCACTCGCGGAGGAACTTGAGTCAGACTACGCACCGACGGTAATCCGTAACTCACTGGTTTCATTGGCCGAGCAGAACGGCTACTCCATCTACCGGCTGACTGGCACCGATGACGCAAGCGGGACTTCCCACGAGGTTTTCATCCCGCTGGAGGAAAATTATCCAGCACCGGAACGCATTCCCCGGCTCAACCGGCCGGATGCCTTGAGCCAAGCGGCCAGTGAGCTTGGGTCGCTGGATTACCACGGTGACTACGTCTTGGTTCCCAAAGCAACGGGTGGCAATGCGAACCACTTCTACGAATCGGCCAGGAATGACGGGCTCAGGCTAAGCGAAAAGACGCAGTTCCTTCACCTCATCCAATCGGTCGTATTCCGCCTGCCCGCGTTGGTGGCGATCCTGTTTCTATTTGTCGTTTCCCTTTTTGCCCTGGTATTTGTTCTTCGGGTTTCCGGTCTTAGATTGGCAGCGCTGCGCACAATAAATGGAGGGCACCGCAGTCAAAAAGGCAATTGGCGGCAATGGACCTTTGTCATCCTCCCGCACCTAGTTCTCATTGGCCTTGCGAGTACATTCCTCGCCCGCCAAGGGAGCTATTCTTTTGCCCTCCTGTTCCTCAGGTTCTACGCCGCCGGGATAGGCTTGGCCCTGGCTACCACCGGTTTGGCCGTAGCCGTCACCGCCCCATTGTTGCGCCGCGCAGTAGCGCTGCTGGGGCAGCGTGCCCCCGCAGAGAAGGCGGCGGGAAAAGCGCTGAAAGTAATTTCGGTCTTTACCTGCGTGACCTTTGTAGCAGCGGGTCTTAGCTCAGCGGCTGCGCTCCGCTCCTACCAGCAGGAATCCGAGGCCCAGCAGACCTGGAAATCTCTCGCGGAGTTTGGAGCCTTGCATTTTTCAGCCAACTTCGACGGCCCTGCTGGCCGCGTGGAAGGAGGCGAGCTCTTGCCGCCCAGTCTGCAGCAGAACTTCCGCGACTTCGCGCTCAGCTGGGAACGGGAGCACGGGGCTGTCCTCAGCCATACTTTGCCGAAAGAAGGTACCGGTGTGCCGGACTCCTGCCCCGTGGCACTTGCCAACCGCCAATGGCACGATCTGCAGGATTATCAGTTCCGTCCCGGAGACGACAACCACTCGGTCGACTATTCCGCAGCCCAAGAGCATTTCGCAGCTTCCGTGGATCTGTGGGCTCAGGAATCCGGCGACCTGCTCCTTAAATCTGCGCAAATTGGTCCGGTCAGTGC
Organism: Actinotignum timonense; assembly: GCF_900155575.1. Classification (GTDB taxonomy): domain Bacteria; phylum Actinomycetota; class Actinomycetes; order Actinomycetales; family Actinomycetaceae; genus Actinotignum; species Actinotignum timonense. The sequence continues at coordinate 1,189,294 of NZ_LT706966.1, forward strand.
CGATCATGCGGTCGGATTCATTAGTGGAACAATGTCGGGGGAACTGGTTCCCGGCGATTGTTTTTACGTGCTTGAAACGGACGATCTATCCGGCTTCGACGCAGACTTCCTAAGCTCCACAGCTTCGAGTGAAAATTTGCTCTTCGCGGATTTCTCGGAACTGGGTCCAGAACTTACCGCTGCCGGCCTCGAAGGCTACGTCTACCCGGTACGCGCCGCCGATCGCGGTCTGGCCGAACTAGTAGCCAGCACGGCGCTGTTCTGGCTGAGTATCCTGAGCGCCCTCGGAGCTTTGCTCGCCACGCTTGCGGCCTTGATAGTCCAGGCGCGCATCCAGCTCCGAGTTCACCGTCGCCTCCTGGTACTCCTCCACAGCGCTGGGCAATCACCGGACAAAACAATGTGGCGACTATTCAAAAGCCAACTGGTCAGCCTGACAGTTGTCGTCATATTGTCCGTCCTGGCTCCGCTACTGCTTCCCAACCCGTTCCTCTACACCTTCACCGCGCTAAGCTGCCTTGTCTTAATCGTCTACCTCGGTTTTGTCCGTCTCAGTATTTCTCAGCACATGTCCGCCTCCCCTAGGAGTCACAATGTCATTGGCTAGCCCCAATCAGTCCCCCACTCTGCCGCCGGAGATTTCCACCTCTCATCTCTGTCTCGCCGCGGAGTCGACTTTTTCTGTGGGGCGCAGCACGCGGATGGTGAAGAAGTCCCTCGTGGAAAATGCAACGTTTTCCCTACCCGGGCCAGGCTTTGTCGCCATCTGTGGAGCCAGCGGTTCCGGAAAGACTTTGCTGCTCAACACCTTGGCCGGGCTCCTGCCGCCGGCGGACGGCCTCCTCCGGATAGACGGTGAGAATGCCTCCGCGTGGAGGATGAAGCGGAGGCGGAGGTTCTGGCGAGAACGCGCAGCGATAATCCACCAAGACCACGGAATCATTCCCGAACTAAGCTGCGAAGATAACCTCACCCTCGGGCTATCCAGGAAGCAATACTCCAAAGAAGAATTGCTGCACTCCCTCGGCGAAGTCGGTCTTGATGTCCCCTTCGACGGGCCGGCAGCTATTCTCAGCGGAGGCGAGCAGCAGCGGCTGGCGATCGCCCGAGCCCTGCTCCGCGGCGCGGCTTATGTGTTCGCTGACGAGCCGACCGCCTCCCTCGACCCCACTAACCGCGACCAAGTTATCGCGCTCCTGCGGCGAGCTGCGGACGGGGGCGCACTCGTTCTGGCCGCCACGCACGATGCCGCAGTTATTGCTGCCGCTGACAGCACCTTGCGCATCAATGATCGCCAGGTCACAGTCTCCGGCTCTGCGCGGGATTAAATCGCGATGCCCGCGGCCTTGGCCACCTTCCGGTACCCGGCCGCATGGTCCGCGACGCTGGCGTGGGCGTTGAGTCCGCTGGGGTTGTCGAGCACGGGCCTGACCCCCGGAAAGTAGACACGTCGGAGGTTAGCTATGCTGCTTGGGTCAGCGTAGCTGATGTGAGTGCTTCGAAGTCATTGGGGGCTAGAACGTTGCACCAGGAGTGCCGTCTGCGGGTGTTGTAGCGCATGCACCACCGGAAGACTTCTTGGCGACTGATGTCGAAGTGGTCGAATTTCGTGCGCGGTGAACCCGCCCGCCAGGAGGTGCTTGAAGTCGCTCTCGACTGGATCGCTCAGCGTGACGGCGTGAGCATCGATAACTACATGGCCAAGCACCGCGATGACGAGGACTGCAAGGAGCTGCAGACGTACTTCACCACCGTCATCGACTGGGCCGCAAGCGTGTTCAAGATGACGGACAGTTCCATGCGTGGAATCGCGTGGAACAAGCTCTATGAGCAGTACGGCGACAAGGGCTACGACGCAGCAAAGATGACCGCCGAAGCACGCGAGCTGCTTTCCGACTCGCAGGTCCAGTCGAAGAAGGGTATCTACGAGTACCTGCTCGGCGGCAAGAAAGAGACGCGGCTGCTTAACGTGCGTGTCTTCACTGAGGCTGTCAAAAAGCGCGTGTACAAGCGCCAGACAGACGCCGCCGAGAAGAACGGTGTGTCCAACTGCTCCTACTGCGCTATCGGCCACGACGAGAAGAAGGAGAAGATCTGGCCGCTCAAGGATATGGACGCTGATCACGTCACCGCATGGTCGAAGGGCGGCAAGACCGAGGAAAGCAACTGCGAGCTGCTCTGCAAGTCCCACAATCGCGCCAAAGGTAACGCTTAACCAGCGGCGACGCGGGGATCTAACAATGCTGCGTCGCTAGCGCTCGCACCCGGTAAGCCGAGCATCAGGCTGCGCTAGCGACGCCCGGCGCACATGAGTGCTGCGCTGCTGGGATACGCCTGCGACCGGCAGAGCCGGACCGAATACGGGATTGACCGTGTACACCCCGTATTCGTGCAAAGGAGCACTGCCATGTCCACTCATTCCCACACGCTTGCATCCCACGGCGAGATCCTCGCGAACCTCCCCGGCATCCTCGGATTCTACCCGAACAACTCGCTGATCCTCGCGTTCTTCGTCGACGACGAGGGCGTCGACACCATCCGCCTCGGCCCGGTCGCGCGGTTCGACCTGGACGAAGCTGTTGCAAAGCTCACCGAGAGCCGCGAGCGGTTCGCAGCGTGGGTCCACCACCTCGAACTCGACGCTGTTATCGCGTACATGATCAGCGACGACATTGCGCAGCCGGTCTTTGACGAGACGGCAACGTATCTCACTAGTGGGGCAGTGCACCTACCGCCGCTGCTCGGGGTGGTGCAGGTGCCCGAGATCGTCACCGGGGCTGCGTGGTGGTCTGTGTATCAGCATCCGCTCATCGATGAGCCGCGCCACGGTGTTGTCGGCGAGGTCGCCGCATCGGCGGCGCTGCGCCAGATGCTAGAGCACACCGGCGAGCTGCCGGAACCGAGCAAAGACGACATCGAAGCACGGTTGAACAGCACCGATCACGGCATCGACGCTGCCGAGCACGCCGACATCATCGAAGACGCGCTGGCGTATATCCCGCCCATGTTCGCGGACGTGCTGCAGCGTGAATACGAGCAGGCGGCGGCAGGGATCACCCAGCCGAGCACTCGTGCTGTTCGGTCTGCGCTGAAATGCTTCACCACGCCGCGCTTGCGAGACACGCTGCTCGCAGCGCTGCTCGATGAGCCGCAGGCTGGCCTTGCGTTCATAGAGCAGGTTATGCGCGCTGTCCCGACCAGCTGGCCGGGGATGCGGGCGCAGCTCACCGCCACTGTTGCCGTGCTCGCTCACGCCACAGGCCAGCCGGGACTAGCTGGCGTGGCTGCGCAGCGAGCCACCGAGATCGGACCAGACGAGAATTTCCCGTCTCTGGTGGCCAAGCTGACCGACATTGGCCAGGGCGAGCGGATGGTCGAACTCGTCCGCGAGGGCGCTGAGAAGACCCGCACGATCTTGTTCACCGAGTAACACCACACACCCCGTTGCAGCGATGCAACGGGGTTTCTTTTTCTCGCGGGGCCGTGGCCAGCAGAGATGCACACCTAGCGGGGCGGGGGAGAACCCCCTAGACAGCAGAGCTGTCTCCAACAGACGGATTGACCATCCATCCGAACAAGGAGGCACCTGATGCGCGACATCACCCACACCGACCTGGAACTGCTCTACCAGCTCGCCGACGGCATCGACGGCGAGGACGCCGATCCGGGCGCAGCACAAGAACTGCGCGACCTAGAGGCGGCAGGCACACCGCTGCCCTGGGCAGTGCTGTAACGACAGCTCAACCCCCGCAGCGGCAAAGCCGCTGCTTAAGTACCCAAATTGCACGGCAAATCACACCCACTCACGTAAGGAGAACCATCATGTCCAACCCCTTCAACAACGGCACCATCGTCGGCAACGCAGCTCGCGCACCCAAGCTGTTCGAGCACGCAAACGGCGGCGCGACGGTGAAGCTCAGCGTCTATGCGCGCAACACCTTCAAGAACAAGTCCACCGGCAAGGTGGAAAGCGAGATCGTGGAGCTGACCGGCTACGTCCAGGACGCCGCGAACCCCGGTGTGTTCGGCTGCATCGGCTCCGGCGATCGCGTTGCGGTGAGCTACTCGCTCAAGACCGACGTCTACACCGACAAGGACGGTGTGAAGCAGTACCCGCTGGTGGCGCGCATCGACACGGTGCAGCTGATCGATTCCAAGAAGGAGTCCGCTGCTCGCGCTGCCCGTCGCGGAGGCGAGGCGGCGACCGCCGCCCTGGCTGGCGCTGAGGGCGAAGAAGTACCGTTCTAACTACGAAACCCCGCAGGGAAACCTGCGGGGTTATTTTTTCAACCATTTCACACGCCAATTTGCTGCGAATCACTTGTGCAGTTTTACGGTGCAGTGGTGCGGTGCTTTTACTGGCGTTTCTGCTGCGCAACTCACTGCACTATGTAGTGTCTGTGACATTTCATTAACACGTAGGTTGCACTGTGTATTGGGCACCCATTTCATCGACACGTTTACTGCGCAATCAAATGCCCTGTCACTTTAATGACATGTGAATTGGGCAGTGAAGTGGTTTGTCATCCTATTGACACCTTTACTACGCAACAGAATGACAACGACATTCTGTCGGCCCTTCTACGGACATCTCTTCTGCGCAGCACATGCCCCGTCGTACACACCGACGTGCTGCGCACTATCTCCGCCACTCAACAGGCCAATTCACTGCGCAACGTAGTGACACCGGCCCCGCCTAGCCGAGATTTCTTCGATTTTCGCTGAATATCAGCCGTTTACCCGCCGCCAATGACCTACGACGCCGACGGCCCCCTGTTAGGCCCGCAGAAGGCCGTACAGGGCAGGGGAGAGCAGTGCTACAACTCCATACCGCCATCACGATCACGCTGCTGTTGCTGCTGGCGGCGCTTCTCGATGCGCTCGCGTGCACGCTGCTGCGCCCCGCCCTTCTTGCCTGAGGTCTGCGACTGCCTGAACAGCGTGTAACGCTCAAGCAACTCTGGGCTGCGATGCAGTTCTTGCACCAGGAACTTCTTATCCAAGTGCTCCAACTGTTGTCCTGACTTCACCGCTTCTTCGATGATGATGGCGGCTTCATCTTCGGCGTCCGTGTGCGCGTTGCGGCGGATCTGATCAGCCTCATCGCGGGCATCCTTGCGCGTTACTGCAGCGTCGCGTGTGGCCTCGTCGCGGATGCTCGTGGCCTCATCTCGTGCTTTGCTGCGGATCGTCTCGGCGTCGCGCTCAGCCTGCTTACGGGCCTCGTCGGTCTTGCGAGTGATCGTCTCTGCTTCGCTGCGAGCTGCGGCTGTAATATCGCCCGCCTTGGCCCGCGCAGTCTCTTCGGCTCGTTCGAGCAGCTCGTCTGCTTGCGCTTCGGCCAGGCCCAACTCCTGCTCAGCATCCTTGCGTGCTTCGCTGCGGATCTCTTCGGCTTCTTGCTCGGCCTTCTCGCGTGCTTCCTTGAGCACACGCTCGGCAACCTCGCGAGCCTGTGCTTCAGCATTCTCCTGTACGCGCTGGGCTGCTTCGCGGGCTTCTTGCGCCTGTTCAAGTTCCTTAGCAGCCTGCTCGCGGTCACGATCAATTGCGTCCATGTCGCGCTGCACGGATCGCTTCTTGACTTCCACATCATCCTCGCGCTTGGCGAGATCGCGCTCCCGGTCTTGTTGCTCGGTGTAGCGGTCGAGGTTGAGTGACTCGTCATGACGTTCGGAGACTTCTAGTTCCACCGGATAGCCGAGCGAGTGCATGTGTTCGCGCAGGCCCCGTTGCGCGTCGATGAACTTCTGGTTACCCGGGATCTGCTTGCCCTTCTTCGGGCCGGATGTGTACCGCACTGAGGTGTCAGTGTTGTACGCGATGCCGGGGCGGCAACGGAGCTTGTCGGGATCTTCGGGCTTCGGTGAGAACGTATCCGCCTGGAACTGGATGTGTGGCGTTGATTCGTCAAAGTTCATATCACCGCCAGCGACTGCGTCGATACCGCCGGGGATGAAGTTTTCTGCAAGCCAGCGCATTGACTCTTCGAGGTACTGCTTTGCTTCCTCGTAGTCGCGGGCGACATAGCGCGGACGTTTCACTTCGCGCCCGTCCACCTCACTGGTGTAGTAGTCGGGGATCTCCTTGCACATCGACTTCGGCAGATACACGACGAACAGCGACGTCTTGAAACTGTTCTTCTGCACGCGCACTCCGTCCATCCGAGGCGTCTACGGCCGCCACAGGGCCGTACAGCCGCTGCCACAAAGATGAACCAATCGAGTCGCGGCGCTACACATTTGCATCAACAGCTGCCGCTGGATCTGCTGCAGCGCGACGCGCTGCGAAACACACGTCGCTGGCGGTGCTCGTTACATGCGCTTGCGCGCATATGGCCGCCGCGAACGTGATGCGTCTGCACAGATACTGTGCTTATGGCACGGGCCGATATGGAGTGTGTTATTCGACCCGTGTTGTTATCACCCGCAGCAGCATCAACACCGCCTTGCGGCGGATGGCTCGCTGCGGGATTTGGAACACCCTGCAATAACCGCCTGGCGGCGGTGCCAGAGTGCAGGGTGTGGCTGTGCGCACCACGTAAACGATGTCGGTCTTGCCGTTCGGTTCGACGCCGTGGCACGTTCGCAAGCTCACGTTGCACACGGCGTGCGCGATGACGCGGGAAGACGCCGCAAGCGGCGTTTCCACCCGTCATCGGCCCTTACTTTAAGACCGACATACAACGACTGACGCCGTATGTGGTGCGCACAGCGTGGCGACCTGCAGATTTTGCGTAGGCACCATGTGCGCTTCGCGCATCAACGGGCCGTTTCGGGTAAGGGTCGAAGACCGCATAAAGACCCGAAACACGCAGGTCGCAGCCCCCTTCTGTGTCAAAACCCCTATGAGTTTGTCGTTATAGGGGTAGAAGGGGGAAAGGGCATAAGGGGGTGCGACGCCTCCGCTGCGCTCCGGCGCTCGGCATAGCCGAGGCACTGCACCGGGTATTACTACTCGCTGGCGCTCGCATAACCCGGTGCCCGGCGCTGGCGCGCCGCCCCTTATAGCCCCAGTCTCAGACCTCGCTCGCTCGGTCTGGCTGGTGCTGTCTTGCCCTCCGCTGCGCTCCGGTCAAGATGCCCAATAGTGCAGCTGGCGCTGCACCTTGTGTGATGACCCATGCTCTGTATTACGACACTGCTGGCAATCCGATATATCCCGTCGATATGTATTCGGATATGCCAGCATCGATGTGTCGTGTTTGGGTCATCACGAAACGCTCCATCACGGCAAGCGTGCCGTAATGGATATTGGCGTATCTCACGACGCGGCATTATGCGGCATGCGCCGCATATCACTTGCCGTCGCGGTTGCATCTTCAGCAGCACAGCTGCTGAAATCTGCTCTGTCCACGCTGCTGTCTTTGCTGCGCCCACGGCCCCGTCTTCGGCATAGCTGACGTCCACACAAGACTATGCCGGCCAGAACCGCGCATAACAGCAGCGCGACATACCGCCAGCCATGTGGCGGATGATCCAGGCGACGGGGCAGACGTGTATATGCCCCGTCGCCGATACCGGCGCAAGCATCGTGACAGTGTCACGTGTAGCGGTGCCGCAGCCACCCGCACACACGCGAAAACCCCGCCCTTGCGAGCGGGGTGTGTGGCGACATCAAACGTGACGGCTGTACGTCGTCACGCCGCGTGGCCGTACACACATGAGGTGATTGCGTGTACGGCTAAAGGGTTAGTCGGGTACAACTTCTAGATGCCGCTTCGGCTTACTGCCCTCGGTGCTCTCAGGCGTGTCGCCGTAACCGTTCTCAGGTGTATCGCTGTCCCCTTCGGTGCTGGCGGACTTGTCACCGTCGAGATTCACCTCGAACTCTTCGGCATACTTGCGCAACTGCGCAAGGCGCTCCTTTGTCGCTTTGTGTGCACGGCGCGCCTCGTTCACGGTATCTTTTGCTTGCTGCTCATCGCGCAGCGCTGCTGCGTAATCGTCTCTGAAAGACATGGTTTGTTCTCCTTGGTTGAATGAACTGTTTATTTGGACTCGGGGCACGACGGTGGAGCGCGCGTGTGTAGTAGCACGGCCATCACCCATCAGCCCTCGCACTCAGTTCAAGACCCAGCCTGACTAGCTGAGCTAAGCGGCGGGATCTCGTCGTAGGCGGGTTTGTCCGCATTAGTGCTTCACACCGCCCAGCACCGTGACGAGCTGCTGGCGCTGCTCATCTGTCAGTTGGGGCGCTGCATTCACGACGGCATCGACGAAGCCGTCGAATAGCTGCGGGGCAGGGCGGCGTGCGGCCGCGAGGTAGGCGTCGAGATCGTCTTGGCGAATCCGATAGGCGGTGCCGAAACGGTGGAATGAAAGACGGCCCTCTTTAATAGCTTTTCGCAACGTGGACTCGGAGCCGACGCCGAGATCGGCGAGTTCCTGCAGCGTGTAAAAGCGTGGCGCGACGGCGATAGTCGTGTCCTTTTCGGACATAGAAAAACGCTCCTGGGCAGATTGATCTGTCCCGGAGCGGGGTGCTTTACCGGCTTGCTATTCAGGCGGCTTGGAGTGCCGTGCTCAACTCGCTAGAACGGTGGTCTGCCGTCCCATCGCTTTACGGGAGCGCTTACTCCCTACCTGACCGCTTTTGTGGTTGGCAATGCCGTTGCCGACCGGTCTATCTCGTCGGAGGAACCGCGCCTATCACGGTCGAGAGGCTGTCTCTTTATGAATTATCCTCGGGGTTATCCCCCGTATGCGGCTGGCTAAACCAAAAACGAATTAAAACGCCACATACGGTCTGGGGGCCATCGTACGGAACTTATGCGTCGCGCACAATAGCCTGCGACCTAATCTTTACGAATCGAACCGAGCACGTTTCTACACGCCACGTGGCACGGCTGGGGTGTTGTGGTGGGGCAGCTGTTGTGTGGCGGCATGGTGACACGCAAGGGGCGCGCCTTTTTGTGACCTGTGACACGTCTATAGTGTGCTCGTTTCGTAGTTTTGACCTCGTTTCGTAATTTGCCGATCAAAATACGAAAAAATTACGAAACGCTCTACCTGCGGTTTCGTAGAACTACGAAAATCGGAAAACCAAATTACGAAACACGCGATAACGCTGTGACCTGCACAGACACGTCACATTTCGGGGATGTTTCGTAATTTTGCGGCATTTCGACCCAAACCTTTTAAGGGAGAGACACAGACACACATTACGGGCACATGTCTACGACATAGACCGTCCTCATTGAGGGCACGCTGCAGGGGTTGTAGCTATGTGACACGGCCGGGATGCTGCGTCACGGTGACACGCAAGGGGCGCGCCTTTTTATGACCTGTGACACGTCTGTAGCGCGCTCGTTTCGTAGTTTTGACCTCGTTTCGTAATTTGCCGATCAAAATACGAAAAAATTACGAAACGCTCTACCTGCGGTTTCGTGATTTCCGCAAACGAAAAGAACAAAACTACGAAACACGCGATAACGCTGTGACCTGCATAGACACGTCACATTTCGGCGGTGTTTCGTAATTTTGCGGTATTTCGACCCAAACCTTTTAAGAGAGAGACACAGACACGCATTGCAGGCGCATGTCTACGACACAGAGCGTCCTCGTTGAGGGCACGCTGCAGGGGTTGCAGCTATGTGACACGGGACACAATCGCAATCAAGGTGTCTCTTCTTATTTAGATTTTCTTCAAAAAGTGGAAAAATTACGAAACGAAAACCATTTACGCTGCTCAACGTATGTTTTTGTGTTTCGTAGTTTTGTTCTTTTCGTTTACGAGATTACGAAATGACCCGCAAATACCTACCGTGACCTGCGGTGATGTGTTTCGTATTTTTCTGCGTAATTTCACGTCGCCCGAAGCAGACACCCTGCCGTGTGCTTGCTGCAGGGCTGCGGCCGTCCCTCCATGTGGAGCGTCAGTGTCGATGCTGTAACTTAAACGTACATACATTTGTGGCGCTCTCGTTACGTGTCTGTGCATTGCCGAGCTCTTTACTGTTGTGTGTGGGCGCGCAGCCGTAGTGTCCGTGCCACTCCGAGTAGGGCGCGTCGTACCCCAAACCCATGTTCAATTAAATTCCAATCCAGAGAGGTCTTGCACTGTTGCGGTGCGGTTGTCTTCTTTCTCACCGTATTGGACCCTGCGAAATTAATTGGATACGATAGGCCCATGTTGATTTCAGGTTCCGTTTTCATGCGGCCGCTCACCAGCCGCTAAGGCGGTTTTCTCCCTCCCGCAGGTTAGAAACCGCTCCGGTCCTTTAGCCGGGCGGCCATTTGCCATGCCCGGCTCCGTTTCAACTCCACGGAGCACACCTGATGTCTACATACGGATACGGCCGTCACGAACATGGCCAAAATTTTCTCACAGACCACAAGATCATCAACTCCATCGTCGATCTTGTAAAACAAACCTCCGGCCCCATCATTGAGATCGGGCCAGGAAGCGGTGCCCTCACTCACCCGATATCCCACTTGGGGAGGGCAATAACGGCAGTTGAGGTAGACGCAAAACTAGCTGCCAAACTCACAAAAAAGACCGCCTCGGCGTCGGTCGAAGTGGTCCATGATGATTTCCTCAACTTCCCGTTACCCGCCACTCCCTGCGTCGTTGTGGGAAACATTCCCTTTCACCTCACCACTGCCATTCTTCGAAAGTTGTTGCATGCGCCGGCATGGACTGCCGCTGTACTCCTCATGCAGTGGGAAGTCGCTCGCCGCCGGGCCGGGGTAGGTGCAAGCACGATGATGACAGCTCAGTGGTCCCCATGGTTCACGTTTCACCTTGGTTCCCGAGTACCAAGGTCTGCTTTCCGGCCACAGCCAAACGTTGACGGGGGGATCTTAGTGATCCGCCGGGTGGGTGACCCGAAGATCCCGATAGAGCAACGCAAAGCCTTTCAGGCGATGGTGCACACCGTTTTCACCGCCCGGGGACGCGGGATAGGGGAAATTCTCCGAAGGGCAGGGTTGTTTTCATCACGTTCAGAGACACAATCATGGTTGCGCTCGCGAGGAATCGACCCCGCAACCCTACCTCCCAGATTGCACACCAGCGACTGGATCGATCTCTTCCAGGTGACTGGTTCCTCTTCACCGCGCCATCGGCCCATTTCACAATCGGGAAGTAGTCAACGCCCTCCTCAACGGAAAAATCGAGGCCGGCGGCGGTAATCCCCCCACCACCAAAACCGAAATCCACCAGTAGTAGTGAACGACCCATGTTCGTCTACCGTGAGCCGCGTTATGGCAGTGACGTGTTCTCGTCGGGCACAGTCATAGTTCCCGGCGTTGCCAGCGACAGGGTTCTGCACCCAGCAGCGGGACCGATCAAAATCACCCGCACGGGGAACGACCCTGCTGGTGGTTTCGATTTTGATGAAAGCGAGGAGACATAGCCCCTCGCCAACTCCCCGTAGCTGGCGAACAGTAGCTCCTGGCGCTGGCGCTCGTTGGTGAGTTTGCGTGCCACATCGAAAGCCTTATCGACTTCCCGGTCCAAGTTGTTGTGAGCCTTGAGCAGAATTGGGTCCATCGATAACGGGTTGTAGTGCTCCGCGAGTGACCGCTGGGGGTGCCGCTCGCGTGCCCGCAGCACCAACTGTCCAGCGTCGATGATTCGCTGCTGCGCCTTCTCATCTAGTTCACACAGAGCTGGTCCGCAGTTGTAGCTCCCGATGTACTCCGAAAAACGGAAAAAATAAATAGTGGGGATACATCAACCTTCCACTTTCCATTCTTCCGGCTCAGAGTATTGAGGGGTCTGGGACCGGGTCCGTAAACCCTTTATGTTTTTCGCGCACAGCGGTTTTTAGCGACGCACCCTATAGGTTTTCCGCAGAACCTATATGTGTTTCTGTGCACCCCCATATGTTGTCTGTTTCTAGCGGTATTTCGGAGTGTGTCAAGTTGTTTGTGTGTGAGCATTGTTTATAAATACTTATTAAACCGGTCAGGGTAGGCCACGGACATCTGGTTAATAGCAGTTTTCCAGCCCTGGACCCGAGCACCCTCAACATAATGGCCTACATCCACACTCCCTTTCCTCGATTCCTTCGCAAGCTTGGCAGCCCGCCGATCCTCAATATGACAAATCATCAACCACAACGCCTTGATCGCCGCCTCGTCGTTCGGGAACTGACGCCGGTTACGCGTAGCCTTACGCAACTGGCTGTTAAACGACTCGATAGCATTCGTCGTGTAAATAACCTTGCGCGCTGCCGGCGGGAAGCCCAAGAAAGGCGTGAAACGCTCCCACGCGTCCCTCCAGACCTTCACTGATTGGGGATACTTCAACCCAAGGTCACTTACCGCGAACTCTTCTAAAGCACACCTAGCGGCTTCCTCGCTTGGTGCCGTATACACGGCACGCAACGCCGCCGATACGGCCTTACGGTCCTGGTAGTTCACCCACCGATTCGCTGCCCGAATCAAATGCACGATACAGGTCTGTACCATCGAGTCCGGCCAGGTAGCCTCCACCGCTTGAGGTAAGCCTTTCAGACCGTCACAACACACGATAAACACGTCTTTCACGCCCCGGTTAGCCAGTTGGGCACACACACTCGCCCAGAAAGAAGCGCCTTCCTCACGGGCGATCCACAAGCCCAAAACGTGTTTGACGCCGTCCATGTTCACGCCGATAGCCATATAGGCACTCTTGCCTACCACGCGTCCTCCATCGCGTACTTTGATCCGGATCGCGTCAAGGAAAATCACGGGATAAAACTCGTCTAACTGGCGGTTTTGCCAGGTGAGTACTTCGTCAAGGACCGCGTCAGTGATTGCGCTGATCGTCTCCGGGGATACCTCTAGGCGCAGGGAGGTGGCTAGGTGGTGGTGGATATCGCGTACGCTCATCCCGCCGGCATACAAGCTCACGATCATGTCATCCACGTCTGTCAGGCGCCGCGCGCCTTTAGGGACCATGGTCGGGCGGAACGTGCCGGCCCTGTCACGGGGAATATCCACGGTGATCATCCCGTAGTTCGTGGCCACGGTTTTCGGGTAGCTACCGTTACGGTAGTTCCCCATGCTCTCGGCGCCGGCTTCGGCTTTGGCTTTACGGTCTGAGTGTGCGTAGCCTAAATGGGCATCCATCTCGGCTTGAAGGCCACGCGTGATCGAGGCTTGGAGCATGCCGCGTACCAGGTCGTTAGCGTTAGTAGTAGACGTGGCTAGCTCGCCGATCAGCTCGGCCATTTGCGGGTTAGCCAGGAGTTTCTTCTCGATGGCATCGATACGCTGCTTGTCTTCAGGGTCTTGTTTCACGGTAGTCATTCTGGTTTATCTCCTAGGTGGTTTTCACCCTCACACACAAACCATTAGACACTCTCGTATTTCGTTGTACTTTGCGCATCGAATAGTTATTTATCGACGACACTCCGTCGAATTCCGTTTTAATGTATAGGTAGCTCTTGGTAACGAGCGTGGGAACGAAGGTTGATACTGTGCTGCGCGCGGTGCGTGAGGGCGACGCCGCAGCTATTGTGGCGGCCTTCGCCTCCCATCCCGATATGATCCGGCAGGGCAATATCACGGATATGGCCGGTGCTCGCCGCTATATCGCGCAGATCTTGGAAAATCCCGATTCGCAGCTGGCCTGGGTCATCGCCCGGGAAGATAGCGATGAACTCATCGGTATGGTTCGTATTCACGCGGATGGTGATGAGAAAAGCGGGTGGTTGTCCTACTGGTTGCACCGCGATTACTGGGGCCGTGGAATCATGTCTAGAGCGGCGGCAACCGTCGCGGATTGGGCGCTGTGCGAGCGCGGGCTGGAACGCTTGGAACTCGGACACCGGGTGAATAACCCGGCTTCGGGAGGGGTGGCCCGCGCGGCGGGATTCCTCAAGGAAGGAACCGAACGCGGGAAATTTCTGATTAATGGGTGGCGTATCGATGTTGATTTGTACGGAAGGTTGGCGAGCGATCCGCTGCCTCATTACCGCCCCGTTCCGTATCGTGGATAACCAGCTCAGAACCTCTTCCCCTAAAAGTGTTTTTCGTTACACTTAAAGAGTTATGGATATCACGACACCTGAAGAATTTTCGGTGACAACCACGCGGCTGCGATTGAGGCTGCACCGGCCCGATGATGCGCCGTGGCTGCATAGTATTTACAGCCGTGAAGATGTCACCAGATACCTCATGACCGATGCCTGGAATCCCGAACGGGCGGTCAACGAAGCTGCCCAGCGCGCCCAGGCGCGGGATTTGCGCGGCCCGCAGGCCGCGCTCGCCGTCGTCATCGAACTCGATGCGCAACCCATCGGGGACGTGCGCCTGTGGATGACCGATCCGCAGCACGGCGTCGCGGAGATTGCCACCGTGCTCCACCCGGATTTCCGCGGTCACGGCTACGCATCGGAGGCTATGCGGGCCATGATTCGCTACGCCTGCACCCGGTGCGGAGTGCATCGCGTTGCTGCACAAATGGATGCGCGGGATCGGGTCTGTGAGCTTATGCTCCAGCATGCGGGAATGCGTAAAGAAGCGCATATGCGCCAGGACTTCTGGCTCAAGGGGGAGTGGACCGACACCATCGTCTACGCGGTGCTCGCCAGTGATCTGCGTGAAGGTGGTGGCGATGCCGAAGCCGAAGCGGAGGGTGTTCGCACCGAGCTAAAAGGGGAGCACCCCACGTCCGATTGAATGGTAAATGAGAGATTGGTAATCTGGGTGTCGCTCACCTAAACGAAAGGACACGTTTATGAAGATCGCCATTATTTCCGGATCAATTCGCGAGGGCCAGGCCACCGAGGGTGTGGCCCGGTACGTCGCCCAGCTCGCAGCCCAGCGGGCGGGGGAGGTCGCTTACGAACTCGTCAATATCAAGGATTTCGATATTCCGCTCCTCACCAGCCCCGTGGTTCCGGCTGCGGCCAACGGTCGCTACGATAATCCGGCCATCCAGCGCTGGGCCGATAAAATCAGCGAATTCGACGCCTTTATTTTCGTGACCCCGGAATACAACCACGGGGTGCCCGGGGCCTTCAAGAACGCGGTGGACGCGCTGGGCGTTGAATGGATGAATAAGCCGGTTGCTTTCGTGGGGCACGGCTCCATCGGGGGCGTACGCGCTATCGAGCAATGGCGCCAGATTACGGCTAATTTCAATATGCCAGCTATCCGTTCCGAAGTGAATTTCATGATGTTTGAGGACTGGACGGACGGCGAATTCACTCCGCTGGAACGCCGTGCGAGTGAGGTGGAAGCCGTGCTGAGCGGCCTCGAACACCGCACCGCCCAGGTCGCGAAGTAAAGAAACCTCCCGTGACACGTGCCTGCGCCGCAGCGGTATGGCGGACGTGCGATTCCCCACTGGGGCAGTTCGCCGTTGCGGCGCAGGCGCATGCGGTGATCGCGGTGGTGCTTCCCGGGTGCCCGGGCCCGCAGGCGGTTATCGAGATTGAGAATGAGGCCGAGCGGCGCCGGGCGGAGGAGCTTGCCGCCCGGGCATGTGCCCAGCTCACCGAGTATTTCGCGGGCGAACGCACCCATTTCCGGCTCCCTACCGATCTGCTTCTCACCCGCGGCCCCTTCGCGGCCCGGGTGCAGCGTGCCCTCGAGGAAATTCCCTACGGGGAGACCCGCTCCTATGGCCAGCTTGCTGCAATGGTGGGCAACCCGCGGGCGGTTCGTGCGGTGGGATCGGCATGCGCGCGCAATCCGATACCCATTGTGCTGCCCTGTCACCGGGTTCTTGCCGCGCGTGGCGCCCCGGGCGGGTGCGCGGGTGGGCTTGATATGAAAAAAGCGTTGCTACGGCTAGAAAATTCTGTTGTGGCTGAAACTGGCCTTACGTCCTGACAAGTCTGGTTATGCCAGAAAAACTCCCGCGCCGGTACAAACTATCGGGTACAAACTATGCCGCTAGCTCATGAGCCGAGGAGCGGGAGAACCTCCGCAAGATCAGTGATGCGATAATCAGCATCCGCCTCCAGCTCAATACCGGGAGTTTCCAGGAGAGCACCGGCCACTCCAACTTTATGTGCGGTCGTGATATCAATCGGCCGATCCCCAATAGCGAGGGTGCGGGCCGGATCTAGGTGGTGCTTGCTGAGCATATGGGTGAACATCGCCGGGTCGGGTTTGCGTGGGAAACCGTCCTCGGGGCAAACCATATCGGTAACTTGGAGTCCCAAGCCCTCCAGGAGGGTGCGGGCGCTCGCGCGATCCCGGTGCGTGACCACCACATTGATCCCGGGAACCGCGGCAAGAACATCACGCACATGGGCCATCGCGGGCGGCGGTGTGATTTTCCACGAGTCTTTCAATTCCTGTTCGCGCGCCCGAAACTCGGCTTCCGGAATCCCGAAACGGCGTGAAAGCTCGGTGATGGCTAGGTTGGTGGAGTGCCGGGTCAGGCGGGCAACTTCCAGGAGGGAAACCTCCTGACCGGAATCAAGAACAACCGCCTGCAAGGTGGCATCCACATGCGGATAGGTATCCACCATGGTTCCGCCCATATCCCAAATGATGTTGTGGAACATAATCCTCCTCGCCCGGGCGCTGCCGCCGCGTGTACCGGCACCTTTTGGCTCCGCTTACCGGTACACCTCGCCTGCACACTCCCTCCAGCCTAGCCAGTCACCGCCCCGACCTGCCACGGACGTTCGGCGCGGCTGTCGATCCCGGCGCTAAAATAAACGAGGTGAGCGGACGCTTGCGCACTCTGCGCCACGGAGGCGCCCGCACCGCTAGCATCGGATGAGAGGGAACGCCGTGCAGTATCTTCCGGAGGAATTTCGCCTCAGCGCTTCGGACCGGGCCACCATGATCGGTGATTTCCAGTATTTCCACGCCAATCCCGAGCTCTCTTTCCAGGAAGTGGAGACCTCGCGGGCTCTCCGGGGACGCCTGGAAAACCTCGAACTTTCCGGTGCGATCACCCGTGAGATTATCCCCGTGACCGATACCGGTTTTGCCTGCGTGCTGCGCAACGGTTCCGGCCCGGTGGTGGGCTATCGCGCTGATATGGACGGCCTGCCCGTTGCCGAACGTACCGGCCTGAGCTATGCCTCGCGGGCCACCGGAATTGATGCGTCCGGGAAAAATGTTCCGGTTATGCACGCCTGCGGGCACGATTCCCACATGTCGATCGCGCTCGCCTTGGCCCGGGCCTTTGCGGCCCATGCGCAGCTGTGGCGCGGTACCATCGTTTTTGTTTTCCAGCCTTCGGAAGAAAACGGTCTGGGGGCACGCGCCCTGGTGGAGGCCGGTCTGTGGGAGAAAGCTCCGCGCCCGCAGGTCATGTACGGCGGGCACGTGGTGCCACGCCCGGCCGGCTGGGTCAATCTTCATCCGGGTGGAGTGCTGCCCGGCTCGGACGGTTTCGAAGTTATTGTGCACGGGGTGGGCGGGCACGGCTCGCAGCCCCATCGCGCCGTCGACCCTATTGTGATTGGTTCGGCCATTGTTACCCGCCTGCAAACAATCCGTTCCCGCATGACGGATCCGGACCGCAACGCGGTGGTGAGCGTCGGCGTTTTCCAGGCCGGCAGCCAGGACAATATCATTCCGGACACCGCGCGTCTGTGCATCAATACTCGGTTCCGGGATGAGGAAACCCGCGCAATAATCAATACCGGTATCGAGCGGATTATCCGGGCCGAAGCGCTCGCGGCCGGCGCCCCCGAACCTCTGATCCGCCAGATCCGCCAGGTAGATGCCACCGTGAACGACGACGCAGCTGTTGCGGCCTTGCGTGAGGTGATCGGTGCGGAACTGGGGGAGGAGAATGTGGCCAGCGAAACTTTCGGTTTCAGTGAGGATTTTGCGGTCCTCGGGCAGAGCGCCGGTGCGCCTTCGGTATTCTGGCTTTTCGGTGGTTTTTCGCCCGCGCAGCTCGACCCGGCGCACGGGGAGCCCGCCTCGAATCACTCCCCGGATTTCTACGCGGATCCGGAGCTTGCCCTGGAGCCTGCTTATCGGGTAGGTGCCTGCGCCCTCTATTCCCAGGTGCGTGTCGATTCCTGAACTGCCTCTACGGCAATATCCGGAGGTAGTTTCGGATGCGCGCTACTTCCAGCTGACCGCCTCGCCATCCCATTCCCCGAACTGTACCTCATCGGGGAAGCGGGTGCGCATCACCGCGATTGCTTCCGGATTGGCGTCAATGAGCAGGAACTGGCGGTCCAATTCATGCGCCGCGGCTCCGGTGGTACCTGATCCGGCAAAGAAATCAAGGACGCGGTCCCCCGGGCGAGAAGATGCGGTGATAATCCGGCGCAGAATCCCCAGTGGTTTTTGGGTGGGGTAGCCGGTTTTTTCTTTTCCGGTGGGGGAGACGATGGTATGCCACCACACGTCTGTAGGAAGTTTGCCGCGTGCTGCCTTTTCCTTGGTGACTAATCCGGGAGCCATATACGGTTCTCGATCTACATCTTCCGAATTGAAGTAGTAGCTGGCCGGGTTTTTCACGTACACCAAAATAGTGTCGTGTTTGGCGGGCCAGCGTTTTTTCGTGCGAGCGCCGTAATCGTAGGCCCAAATAATCTCGTTGAGGAAACATTCCCGCCCGAAAAGCGCATCGAGAAGCACTTTCGCGTAATGTGCCTCCCGGTAATCAAGATGGAGATAGAGCGTTCCCGAATCGGTGAGGAGCCGCCAGGCTTCTTCCAGGCGTGGTTCAAGAAAACCCCAATATTCGGCGAAGCTATCATCGTAGCCGAGTACCCGCTCCACGATCGTTTCGTAACGCTGGCCCTTGAAACCGATACGATTCCCGGTGCTGGAACGCCGGGTCACCACCGTGGAGCGGCGTTGGGTGCGGCCGGTATTAAAAGGCGGATCGAGGTAAATAAGCTGGAATGATTCAGCCGGTAAGCTCCGGAGAACCGGTAGGTTATCTCCGAACACCACAGCATCCGTATCCGCATTATTCCACATCTGCGTATCCTCACTTTCTTACCGCCGGCCGCCCGCGCGCGGGCCGGCCACTATTCCTGGAGCGCACGTCCCGCGCCCAGTTATCTGGAATTTCCGGACAACTGGGCACCGTGCGGGGTGTTCGGTTAGTGCAGCTCAGCACGCCCGGCTAACCCCGCCGCGGGGCGTTCCTGGCGCGCATAGTTAGCGCAGCCGCGTTCCATCCGCCAATTCAAAGAGCGTGCGCAGCACCGCCCCGTTACTGGAACGCAAACCGCTGTGCTCATGAGTGGAAGTTACGTACCGGTGGATCCCAGGAAGCAGTGCCCCCGTTTCCAACGAGAACTCCAGGGGCACATAGGCATCATTCACGTACACAGCAGCCGCACCGCGCGCGCCTGATTCCCGCAAAGCATCCGGGAAGTAGAGTTGAGGCCACTCCCAGGTGGCCAGCTTCTCAACTACATCCTTCCACGGTTGGAATGCCGGCACGGTATCCGCCCATTCCGCCCACACATGTTCACCGTAGAGAAGCGAAGTATCGGTGCGGAAATCCTCCGGTTGGGTACGCTCCGCGCTCCAATCGGTGACCACGCCGTCCGCGTAGGAGGATTCGTGCAGCACATAGTAGAGCGGGTTACGCCCATCAAACGGCATGGCCGCGGCCAGGTCATAACGGAAAGCGGTGGAAGCCGGATCCTTTTCCAGCAGGTAGTACAGTTCCCGCCACCCGTTATCCGAACCGAGAAGGTGCCCGAGGGAACGCAGCCGCGAAGGTGAGACAATTTCCCCGGTGGGTAATTCGATGGAGCCGCTACCGGCCAGATCCACCAGCTCCCGTACCCGATCCCGATGCGCGGGGAAGCGCCGGTAGTACTCTGCACTGTGCTCCCGCATCTTTTCCCACGTGAGGGAATAGACATCATCAGCGCTGTGGCGCACCGCGGTGAGCCCGCCGGTGAGGAAAGCCTGATCGATATGTTCGGGCGCGACCGAGAGGTAATGCACGGTAGTGAAACCACCGAAGGACTGCCCGAGCAGGTTGATTTTCTCCACGCCGAGCTCGCGGCGCAGCGCTTCGCAATCGCGCACAATGCCGTCAGCGCGCAGGTGGCTGAGATATTCGGCCACTTCCGCGGCGCTTCCCGTGCTCAGGATATCTTCCCCAACGGGTGTGGAGCGCCCTGTACCGCGTTCATCCACAAAAACAACCCGGTAGCGTTCCAGGGCCACATTTAGCCAGGAGGGTTCCAGCGGGGACAGGCTGGGCCGCCAGGCTTCATAACCGGGCCCGCCCTGCAGGTAGAAGAGATAAGGGAGGGATTCCCCGCCCGGGCGGGTGGCGATGCGAGCAAATATATCAATGGTGCGCGCATCTTCCCGATCCGCGGTGAGCGGCACCGTGAGGCTGAGTTCATCGAGGCGAAGCTGCTCGAGGTAGTGCGTTGTTGTCGTCATACTAGGAACGCTACCAGGCGCTTCGACATTAGTAGCTACACGATGACCTCGCGGGAAATCTCCACGGTGCGATCCGCCGGGAGACTCCTCACCCAGGCCGGCGATGCGGAATGGCGCGCGATCCGCGCAAAAAGCCAGGCTTGCCAGCGAGCCAATTGCGGAAAATCACCGGTGGCGGCAGAGCTCGTGGTGCCCGGAGCTGCGTCGTCGTTCTTCCCACGCGAGCGTACCCCCAGGTGGCTGAGCACCCACTGGGCCTCGCTCAGCTTCCAGGAACCCCACCCGTATTCGTGTTGCGCCCATTCCAGATCAGCCGGAATATTGCGGATATCCATGAAGCCGTAACGCATCGTGAGGTGTACAACGCCTTCCACGCGCGGGCTCACCTGCGTGCGGGTAATGCGTTCGGCGCGCTCGATATGGGCCTGCGGGGCCGTTTTAATGGAGAGAATAATAACGTGGTCGCGCAGACTGCGATGTAGCGCGGTGGTAGCCCGCAAAGCCGCCGGAACCGTGGTAGCGAGGGAATGCGGATAGATCACGGTACCCGGAACACGCCGCAGCGGATTTTTCTGCAGCTGCGCCGCGAACTCCGCGAGGGTACCTTCGGTTCGGGCCCGGGTAGCTGCTACCACTGCCTCCCCGCGCCGCCAGGTGAGCATAACGACCATAAGAACGAGGGCGATGAGCAGGGGGAGCCAGCCGCCGGTTACCAGCTTTGCGGCATTAGCGGCGAAAAGCGGAACTTCCACCACTCCGAGCACCACAGCCAGCGCAGCGCTTTGCCACCAGCGCCAGTGCCAGCCGATCACCGTGAGGGCTAAGAGCATGGCGGTGGTAAGAAGGAAATCGGTGGAGACCGCCAGCCCATAGGCGGATGAAAGCCGCTCCGAATCGCGGAAAATCACCACGACGGTCGCTACTGCGGCCACCAGCAGCCCGGTAATATCCGGCAGGTAAATCTGCCCCGCCCCACTCGCGGAGGTATAGCGAATCCGCAGGTGCGGCAGGTATCCCAACCGGGAAGCCTGGCGGGCAATGGAATAGGTCCCCGCGATCACCGATTGCGAGGCGATCACCGTGGCGCCGGTGGCCAGCAGCGTGAGTACCAGGGCCCACTGGGAAGAAACCAGATGGAAGAACGGATCGGCAATGGCCTCCGGATGCTCGAGCAGCAGTGCACCCTGCCCCAGGTAGTTACACACCAGTGCGGGCAGCACCACCGCGAACCACACCGCGGAAATGGGGCGCCTCCCGAAATGGGCGATATCGGCGTAGAGCGCTTCGGCACCCGTCACCGCAAGCACGACCGCGCCCATGGCGAAAAAACCGATGGCCGGGTGGCGAGCCACAAAAGTGAGGGCCTCATGCGGGGAAAGTGCCGCGAAAATTTCCGGATGCGCGGCAATATGCGGGAGGGCGATGAGAGCCAGGCCCGTGAACCACAGCAGCATGAAGGGCCCGAAAATAACGCCAACCCGCCCGGTACCGTAGCGCTGCATCCAACCCAGGGTGAGAAGAATCACCAGTGCGATGGGCACAATGAGGGTGGCGGGGAAGGTCGGGAGCGCCACCCGGATACCTTCGATAGCGGAAAGCACTGAAATGGCCGGGGTGATAACGGCGTCGCCGAAAAAGAGCGCCGCTCCGAACATGCCCGCTACCGTGAAGAGCGCGGCAGCCCGCGGCCGCCCACCGCTGAGAGTGCGCAGCAGGGTGGCGAGGGCAATAATGCCGCCTTCGCCGTCGTTATCCGCACGCAATACAAGAATGACGTACTTGAAGGACACGATAAGAAGGAGCATCCACACCACCAGGGAGATCACTCCGTAAATCGAGGCGTCCGTGAGCGGAACGGCGCCGCCATGCACGGTGAAAACCGCGCGCACAACGTAGAGCGGACTGGTCCCGATATCGCCGAAAACGACGCCGAGAGCGGCCAAACCAAGACCGGCCCGGGCCAGAGCCCCGCCACTGTCGGCACCGTGTTCTCCACCGTCACGCCGCAACGACGCAGCGCGAAAAATTTTTGTCATGAGCGGGAATCCTAGCTACCTTCGCTGACGAAAAAGCATGGAAAAGGTCCGGTGTGATGTTCTAGTCACCCGGTGTACCATCGTCCCAGGAAGCTAATCGTTGCGGTGAGGAGTTCAATAACAATGGAAACGGTGAACGGCGGCACCCAGCTCGCCACGAGCGGGGCGCAGGTCCTTGCCTGGGTGGTTATTAGCGTTTTGGTGCTGGCCCTGGGAATGCTTTTGCTTTTCTTGGCACGCCGCCACGCGGCGCGCGGCACCATGGAAGTCACGCCGGCAGAGGTTGCGGCCGGTGCCGTCGTGGAAAATGACGGTGCGGGGAACGACGGCGCAACTGAGGCCGCCGGCGGGCCTGGCACCACCGGAACCGATCCCGCGGGGGATTTCTGGGATTCCCCGGAGGGTAATTCGCGCCCCTAACCGCTGAAATAACGAGGCCGGGGTGCCCCGGCGGTCACTAGACTGGGAGGCCATGAGTATGTCTGAGTTTGCCGAGTCCACGCCTGATACCGCGCAGGCGGATACCGCGCCGGTGGATCCAATGCGGGTCCGGGAAGGTACCGCCGCTGATCACCACGCCCGCGGATACGCGCAGTTCATCGCGGAATCTCCGTCCTCCTACCACGCAGCTGCGCAGCTCGCGCGCATTCTGGAAGCACACGGTTTCACCGAGCAGCGCGAAACGGATGCCTGGGAGGCGCGCGGGGCGCGCTATGTGCGGCGCGGTGGGGCATTGATTGCCTGGGTGAGCCCGCGAGGTGCGGGTTCCGGTGAACTAGCGCCGTTCCGAATCCTGGGTGCACATACCGATTCACCCAGCCTCAAACTCAAGCCGGCCGGCATTTCTCGTCACGGGGGCTACACCCAGGTCGATATGGAAGTGTACGGCGGGCCACTACTCAATTCCTGGCTTAACCGTGACCTTGGCCTGGCCGGGCGTATCACGGATATGGACGGTCGGGAATACTTGGTTCGTACCCCCGCCTGCATGGTGATCCCGCAGCTCGCCCCGCACCTTATTTCGGGTAACCGCGATAGCCTCACCTTGGATCGCCAGCAGCATCTCCATCCGATTGTTACCGGGGCGTGCGGGGATGCCGGGGTGGAATCGGAGCTCGGCGCCGATACCGATAGCGATCTTTTTGAAACCCTGGCGCGCTATGCGGAGCCGGGCCCGGAGGGCCGGGAAACGCCCGGTGCCGAATGGATCGGCTGGCATGATATCTACGCATATGATGTTGAGCCGCCGCGGCGCAATGGGACGTACCTATCCGCCGGGCGTCAGGATAATTTATCCTCTGTATATGCCGGCCTTCGTGCGCTCCTCGATGGGGTGGCTGCGGGCGTGGGGAATGACGCGACTCTTCCCTACTTCCCAGTTTTCGCCGCTTTCGACCACGAAGAAGTCGGTTCGGGAACCACCAGCGGAGCCAGCGGGCCCTTCCTGGAAACCGTGCTGACCCGCATCGCGGAAAGCTTCGGGGTGCGCGGGGATAGCTGGTACCGGCTACTGGCGCGTTCGGCCTGCATGTCTGCCGATGCCGGGCACGCTCTCAACCCTAATTACGCGGAGTATTACGACCCGGATTCCGCCCCGCGCGCCGGTGCCGGCCCGCTTATCAAAATGAACGCCCAGCAGCGTTACGCCTCCGATGCCGAATCCGTCACGCTCGCTCTCCGGGCGGCTAGTGATGCCGGCGCTGCTTACCAGTTCTTCATTTCCCGGAATTCCATTCCCTGCGGCACCACCATCGGCCCGCTGACGGCTACTCGCCTGGGTATCACCACGGTGGATGTGGGCGTACCCCTCCTGTCCATGCACTCGGCGCGCGAGCTCTCCCACGTGGATGATCTCTACCAGCTGCGTCGCCTCATTCGCGGTTTCCTTTTCGGGGAGCACGCAGCTGATATGCCGGATGCGGATCTCGCGGATACCGGCGGGGGAGCGGGGTCGGGCTCAGAAAGTGAGAGCAATGAGTAGCGTCCCCGTCACGAACGTTGCCTATCTGCTTGATCGCACCGCTTTCGCCAACCCGGATCGCCCCTGTCTCTTCTATGACGCCACCGCCCTGACGGTCGGTGAGGCCCGCGATATCACCTCCCGCCTCGCCCAACTTTTCGTCCAGGCCGGTGTCTCACACGGGGACCGCGTTATGATCGTGGCCCATAATTCTCCCTATCACTATCTGGTTGCGGTGGCCTGCGCCCGCATCGGTGCGGTTTACGTTCCGGTGGACGCCCGCCTTCACCCGGTGGAGATTCAACGCCTCGTCGATTTTGCGGCCCCGCGCGTTCTTATCGCATGCGCGGAGATAGGCACCGCCGGCGCCTTCACCTCCACGGGAACTCTTATTCATTTTGTTATCGACGACGACGTCCTCGCCCCACCTTTCACTCCCGCCCTCACCAACGGCTATATTGCTCTGAGCGCGGCAACCGGGAGTTTCACCGCTGATTTCGTTGCCGATGGCACCGCCGGTCATCCCGCTTTTAATACCGAGGGATACCCGAGTGGGGTTGCCGTTATGATGTTCCGGCCCGCGCCCCCGGAAGCGCCCCGAGCCCTCGAACTTACCCATGACAATTTGTGGTGGGCGGATCGTATTTTCCATGATGCTCTGGGCTACGGGCGTGATGACATTTTCTTACACAGCGCTCGATGTTCCTCTATCGCCGGGTTCAACGGCGGCACGCTCTTCCACTTCGCGCGCGGGGGCCGCATTGTTATTGCGCGTACTCCCTCTCCGGCCGGCCTGCTGCACCTTATTGAAGAACGCCGGGTCACCACCATGTTCGGCACCCCCACCACCTATTCTTTTATGCTCGACGACGACACCTTCGTCGCCCGGGATCTTTCCAGTCTTCGCTACGCCTTCGTGGGCGGAGCAGCGGTACCGCCCGCTCTTATGGGGCGCCTGGATGCCGCGGGTCTACATCCGCTGAATATATGGGGGTCTGTGGAAACAGGCGGCGTCGGCCCGTATCTTCCCACCGCGCGCGTGGCGCACAAGGCTGAAACGGTGGGGCGTGCCATGCCCCACGTGGAGATTCGCTTGGTGGAGCCGGGTACCGATACCCCGGTGGCGCCCGGGGAAAGCGGAGAAATGCAATTACGCGGACCGAGCATTTCGGCCGGATACTGGCACGGGGAGAATTACCAGCGCTCCTCCTTCGCGGGGGAATGGTTCTGCTCTCAAGACCACGCGCGGGTAGATGCGGATGGATATATCACTCTGGTTGCCCGGGTCACCGATACCATCAAAACTGGGGGAGATACCGTTCACCCCGAAGAAATTGAGCGGGTACTCCACCAGTACCCGGGAGTGCGTTCCGCCCTGGTCACAGGTGTGCCAGATCCGGTGTGGGGCCAGGTGGTGGGCGCCGCCATTGTGATGGATTCCCACGAAGCCCGTCCCGAAGATTTCGCTACCCCGGATCCGGTAACCGGCGGTTTCGCGGTGGTGCCCCAGAGCCTACCCGTGCCCAGCCTCGATCAGCTCAGGGCTTTTGCTGCCCAGGCGCTCGCCTCCTTCAAACTCCCGCGCCTCCTGGTGGTGCTTGATGAGCTTCCGGTGGGCGATGACGGGAAGGTGTCCCGGGCGCGGCTGCGCGATCTCTTCGGGCACGGTACTGCCGCGCCCGCCCCCGCGGCGCCCTAAAACAGTGCTTATCTCATTGCTGGAATGATTTTGAGAAAAACTATCTCACCATATGAGATATACCTGGCGTGAGACGTGACTCCTTCCGGGGGTGGTTCTATCGGGATCCTCGCCCGTAAACGGCTCTATGCTGCGATTTTCTCCAATTTTTGCAAGCGTGAACATTTGCACATGAAAAAACACTGAGCCTAAACGTAAAGAAATCGTCAAGACTCGTGTAGGCTTTTTCCATGGTTAGAGCGGTGGCGCTGGCTATCCGCACAGGATGTCAATGCGTGTTCCATCCTGTGGAGATCGTCAACGCACCGGATTCCTGAGAATCCGGCACCGCTTTTGCATATTCCACGCGCTCACGGCGCGAACATGATCACTCCGTACCGGGGGACTGCCCCCGCGGCACGGAAACAGTCAATGAGGAGGTTCCTTCGTGAAGAAGACCGCTTATCCCTTGGTGGCCGGAGCAGCCGCGCTTGCTCTGGTCATGACTGGTTGTTCCTCCAACGGCAAGGGTGGCCCCACCCAGGTCGAAGGAAATGTCAACCGGACCGCTTCGGTTACCATCGGTGCCGATGAATTCCTGGGCTACAATGGCTTGACGCCCACTACCTACAGCTCGGCCAACTCGCTTGTTGTTGATCGCATGATGCCCGGATTCGGCTACTACTCCGCCAATGGCGAGTGGAAGCATGGCACCCCGCTCGGTGACTATGAAATGGTTTCCGAGAACCCGCTCACCGTGAAGTACACTTTCAACGATGATGCTAAGTACCAGGGCGGCGAACCCATCACCTGTGAAGATGCCTACATGGACTGGGTTAGCCAGAACCCGAAGTGGATTATGGATGGCCAGGCCGCTGCAGGCTCCGATGAACCGCTGTTCAACCACGTATCCAGCCCGGATACCTACGCGGACGGTGTTCCGGAAGGCCCCCAGTGCAATGCGGGTGACCGTTCCTTCACCATCACCTACGCCGCTCCGAATCCGGATTGGCAGCTGGTTGTTTCCGGTCCGCTTCCTTCGCACGTGGTAGCCAAGAAGATCGGTATCTCCAAGAAGGAGCTCTTCGAGGCCCTCAAGAACAAGGACTTCGCGACCGCCAAGAAGGCCGCTGAATTCTGGAATAACTGGAATTCGCCCACCCCGGGCCAGCTTCCCTCCGCGGAAGATGCCCCGTCCTTCGGCCCCTACACCCTCAAGGAAGGTGGCTGGGAAGCCGGTCAGTACATCACCATGGTTCCCAACCCGGATTGGTGGGGTGAGAAGCCCGGCCTCGATGAGCTCGTGATCCGCTTCATCCCGCCGGAAGGCCAGGTTCAGGCCCTCGCCAACCAGAACGTGAACGTCATTGAGCCGCAGGCCACCAAGGACACCCTTGATGCCCTCAACGGCACCCAGGGCGTGACCGTCCTCGAAGGTAACACCATGATTTGGGAGCACTTCGACTTCAACTTCAAGCCGGGCTCCATCTTCGCCAATGACAAGGGCGGCCTCGCGCTGCGCCAGGCCATGGCCTACTGCATCCCGCGCCAGCAGATCGTTGATTCGCTCATCAAGCCGCTCAACGCTAACGCTGAAGTCCTCAACTCCCGCGAATACTTCCCGGATAACCCCGAGTACAAGGAAGTTGTGGCCGCCTCCTACAACGGCGAATATGACAAGGTCGACATCGAAAAGGCCAAGGCCAAGGTTGCTGAATCCGGTATCGCCAACCCGGTGGTCCGCATTGGTTACAACCAGCCCAACCAGCGCCGTTCCGATGAGGTTGCCCTCGTGACCTCCTCCTGCGCCCAGGCCGGCATCACCGTCCAGGACGTCGGGGCCCAGGGCTTCATGGCTCCGGGTGGCGGCTATGAGAGCGGCGACTTCGATATGGTGCTCTTCGCCTGGTCCGGCTCCGGCCAGATCGTTTCCGGCGCGAATATCTACAAGTCCAACGGTGGCCAGAACCAGACCGGTTACAACAACGCCACTGTTGATACCGAATGGGACAAGGTTTCCTCCAGCCTGGATCCGAAGGTCCAGAAGGAAGCCAAGAAGGTGATTGAGAAGGAACTGTGGAATGACCTCTTCGGTATCCCGCTCTTCACCCACCCGGGCATCGCGGCGTACACCACCGGTATGGAGAACGTTGAGCGCAACGTCACCCAGTCCGGTATCGCCTGGAACGCCGAAAAGTGGAGCTGGGGCTCCGCACCCGCCAAGGCTGAGTAATTAGCCTTATGCACAGGAAGTAATAGTTATTTTCTAGCTGCACCGGAGGGGCCGCGCTTGCGGCCCCTCCGGGCGTGCAGTTTTATCACCCTTCCTGTGTCACATCCCACGTCCCATTTCGTCTGGAAATGCTTATGTACTATAGTCACCGAGTAAAATTGTCCGAACCGGCGCCCATCGGCACACAGAACGGAAAGAAGTCTCGCGGTGTATAAATTCATCGCCAAACGAATTGGCATCTCAGTACTTATCCTCTGGGCCGCGTCGCTCCTTATCTTCGTTCTTACGATTAATTCGGGCGACCCCCTCGAGGACCTTCGCGAATCCAATAACCCGAATCGCGAAAACCTCATGCAGCAGCGCTCCTCCTTCATGGGCCTCGACCTGCCCTGGTACGAGCGCTATTGGACTTGGCTGACCGGAGCAGCGAAATGCTTCATCGGCCAGTGCGACCTGGGCGTCAATCGTTCCGGACAGTCTGTTAATGACATGCTCGGTCAGGCCGCTTCCGCCACCTTGCGCCTCGTGCTGGCGGCCACCTTCCTCGCGATCTTCTTCGGAATCTTCTTCGGTGTTATGAGCGCTATCCGCCGCTACACCGGTTTCGATTACGTCGTGACCTTCCTCGCCTTCACCTTCTACTCACTGCCCGCTTTCGTCTTCGCGGTGCTCCTGAAGGAATACGGCGCTATTCGCTTTAATGACTGGCTGGCAGATCCAACAATCTCACTGGTTACCATCGTCATATTTGCCGGTATCTTCGCACTCTTTGTGCAGGCCCTCGTGGCCGGCGGCCCGAAGCGGCGCGCCATGGCCGCGGGCATCAGCTTCGCTATCGCCTTCGGCGTCATGGAATACATTTCCGTAACCCGCGCCTTCCTGGAACCCACCGGCGGGCTGTGGATCGAAGCCCTCATGGGCCTGGCCGGCACAGTGCTCTTCACCGGCCTCTTCCTCGGCTTCTCCAATAAGCGCGGCTTTGCTGTGGTGGGCGCCAATGCCGCGATTATGTTCGTTATCGTGGCGGCCTGCTCGAATATGCTCTGGGAGCCCACGTGGGGCTTCCTCTTCCTGATTCTGGCTCTCGGGATTGCCGCCTCCGTGGGCGTGTCCTACTTCTTCGGTGGCTACGCCCGCCGCTCGGTCACCTGGGCCTCGATCTGGGCCGTGTTCTCGGTGTGGATCGCGATTATCTTCGATTTCGCCGCCCGCTACTGGTCCACCTACCTGCCGCTCACCCAGAACCGTCCGATTTCCACCATCGGTTCGATGACCCCGAATTTCCAGGGCAGCCACGTCTTCTGGCTCAGCTTCCTGGATTCCTTCACCCACCTCCTGCTGCCGACGATCTCGCTGACGCTCATGTCCATCGCGTCCTATACGCGCTATACGCGCTCGTCCATGCTGGAAGTGCTCGGTCAGGATTACATCCGTACCGCGCGCGCCAAGGGCCTGCCCGAACATACGGTTATCACCCGGCACGCGTTCCGCAACGCCATGTTGCCGCTGCTCACCATCATCGCTTTCGATTTCGCGGGCCTCATCGGCGGCGCAGTTATTACCGAAACGGTCTTCGGCTGGAAGGGCATGGGTGAACTCTTCCGAACCGGCCTGGCCCAGGTAGACCCGGCCCCCGTCATGGCCTTCTTCCTGGTCACCGGCGGAGCCGCGGTGCTCATGAATATGGTCGCGGACATCATGTACGCCTACGTCGATCCTCGGATTAGGCGGTAAGCATGAGCCTGACTACCCCCATGAATCGTCACCAAGCCCGAGGAGAATCCGATGAGTGAGAATCGCTCGAAAACAACCGTCGCGTCGCTCGACCCGGAACACGTTGTTGAGGTCGACGACGCTCAGCTCGCTTCCTCCAGCCCTTCCTATTCCCAGGGGCGCCTGGTGCTGCGCCGCTTCCTGCGGCATAAGCCCGCGATGGTATCCGCTGTCGTTCTTATTCTTGTGACGCTGGTGGCCTTCCTGTCCATTGGCTGGAATATGAGCTTCTTTGGGCTGCACTGGCACTTCTCCGGTTTGTGGCGCCACAATTACACGGATGTCCTGGAAGTCGTCAATAACGGCAAACCGACCTTGACCTGGACCTCGCTGGGCGAACACCCCTTCGGGCAGGACAATATCGGTAAGGACTACTTCGCCCTCACCATGAAGGGCACCCAGATTTCTATTATTATCGCTTTCGTCGTCGGGCTGGTTTCCACCATTATTGGAACGGTTATCGGCGCGGCCGCCGGTTATTTCCGCGGCTGGACCGAAGCGATCCTCATGCGCATCACCGACCTCTTCATCGTGATCCCGCTGCTCATCCTCGCCGCGGTTATCGGCAAGATGGTGGGAAGCCAGGGCATTTTGTTCCTCGCG
This sequence comes from Actinotignum timonense, assembly GCF_900155575.1. GTDB lineage: Bacteria > Actinomycetota > Actinomycetes > Actinomycetales > Actinomycetaceae > Actinotignum > Actinotignum timonense. The sequence goes on from NZ_LT706966.1 coordinate 1,219,868, forward strand.
GTTATGCTGGGTGTGCTTTCCTGGACGGGCCTGGCGCGCCTGGTGCGCGGCGAAGTGCTCTCCTTGCGCGAACGCGAATTCGTGGCCTCGGCCCGCGCGCTGGGAGCCTCCCCGTGGCGTATTATTTTCCGCCACATCCTCCCGAACTGCCTGGGCACGATTATTGTTTCGGCAACCCTGTCGATTTCTTCGGCAATTCTGCTGGAAACGTCGCTGTCCTTCCTCGGTTTCGGGGTGCGCCCGCCGGCAACTTCGCTCGGCCTGCTTATTTCTACCTACCAGACCACGTTCTCGACCCGCCCCTGGCTCTTCTTCGCCCCGGCCGGTCTGATCCTCATCATCGCGCTGTCCATTAACTTCATCGGTGACGGCCTGCGTGATGCTTTCGATCCGCGCCAGCGTTCTGCGGTCTCGCGCCGCAAGATGAAGGCCCTTGCCGAAGGACATATTGAGAACGACGTCGAAGCTGATCTCATGCCGGTGACCACCGCGGCCACCACCGCGACGGGTGGCGAGCACGCCGCTCCCGCATCGGACGCCACCGAAAGGAAGGGCGAATAAATGCGTCTCGGAAAACGCGCTGCAACAACGCACGATAAAGCTGCCTCCGCGGCCACGGCCACGCTGAAGGCTGACCAGCCCGTCGTCACCCCGCACCCGAAAACCGATAAGCCGGTGCTCGGCTTCGGTGAACTGGACGTCAAATTCGCTACCGAATTCGGTGCGGTTCACGCCGTGCGCGGCGTGAGTATTGATGTGCGCCCGGGTGAAGTGGTGGGCCTGGTGGGCGAATCCGGTTCCGGCAAGTCCGTTACCTCCACCACGGCCCTCGGCCTGCTCCCTTCCAACGCTGTTATTAGCGGAAGTGTGCAGGTGGCCGGGCGGGAAGTGCGCGGGATGACCTCGCGGGGCATGCGCGCCCTGCGCGGCGCCGAAGTGGGCATGGTGTTCCAGGAACCCATGACCGCCCTCAACCCGGTGCTTACCATTGGCCGCCAGATGACGGAAGGTCTGGAAACCCACGGGCTCGCCTTCGGGGAAGACGCCCGTAATCGCGCGGTTGCCATGCTCAAGGCTGTCGGGCTGCCCGATGCCGAAGAGCGCATGAACCAGTACCCGCACCAGCTTTCCGGCGGGCAGCGCCAGCGCGTGGTCATCGCGATTGCGCTCATCGCCAACCCCTCCGTCATTATTGCGGACGAACCGACCACCGCCCTGGACGTGACGGTCCAGGCCGATATCCTCGACCTGCTGCGCTCCCTCAAGGACCAGCTGAATACCGGCATCCTCCTCATCACCCACTCCATGGGTGTTATCGCGGATATGGCCGACCGGGTCCATGTGATGTTCAAGGGTGAGATTGTGGAATCGGGCGACGTCGTTCAGGTTCTGAACCACCCCAAGCACCCGTATACGCGCCGTCTGCTGGAAGCCGTGCCGCATCTGGGCCAGGGCCGCGAGCAATTCGGTTTCTCCCTGGAAAAGGAAGCTTCTATTGACCTCAATAAGAAGGTGCTGGAAGCTAAGGATCTCGTTATCGAATACGAGATTCCCGGCAAGGAGCCCTTCCGCGCGGTTGACCATGTGTCCTTGGACGTTGCCGAGCGTGAAATCGTGGGCCTCGTGGGTGAATCCGGTTCCGGTAAATCCACCATCGGCAAGTGCGTGCTCGGGCTCATCCCGGCGGCCTCCGGTGAGGTGAAGATCTTCGGTGAGGACCTCGTGGGCGCTTCGCGTAAGCACGCCCAGGAACTGCGCCAGCACGTGGGTGTGGTCTTCCAGGATCCGGCCGCCTCGCTCGACCCGCGTTTCCCGGTGGGCGATTGCATTATGGAACCGCTCGATGTTCATAAGGTCGGCACCAAGGCGGAACGCCGCCAGCGGGTGTACGACCTGCTCGATGCGGTGCGCCTGCCGCGTTCCTCCTTCAACCGCTACCCGCATGAGCTTTCCGGCGGGCAGCGCCAGCGCGTGTGCATCGCCCGTGCCCTGGCCCTGCGCCCCAAGCTCCTCATCGCGGATGAACCGACCTCCGCGCTGGACGTGTCCGTCCAGGCCCAGGTTCTCACCATGCTCTCCGAACTTCAGGACGACATGGGCTTCGCCTGTCTCTTCATTTCGCACGATCTCGCGGTGGTCGATATGCTCTCGCACCGCGTGGTGGTGCTGCAAAACGGCAAGGTCGTGGAAGCGGGCCAGCGCGAGGATGTTCTCCACAACCCGCAGGAAGCCTACACTCAGCGCCTCCTGGCTGCCGCTCCGGTTCCGGAACCGATTGAGCAGCGCCGCCGCCGCGAAGAACGCCACGCGCTGCTGCGTAAGCAGGGCCGTGAAGTCTCGCGTTTGCGTTTGAATGAGAACGACGACGCCGCCAACTAGGCGAGAGTTACTTTGGCGCTCAGGTGAATGCCAGGCCGCAGGCCGCGGCTAGGCAAGCCACCCACGCCACACACAGAACCGCTCGGTTACGATCCACGGATCGTACCGGGCGGTTTGTGCTATCCGGGTGGTCCGCAGTCTCAAGGGCACGGGAGTGGGCGGCGCGCAGCTGTTCCGCGGCCCGGGCGAGGGTGACCCAGCGGGTGCGGGTAGTAGCGCCGCGCCCGGGCAGCGCGGGAAGATCAGCGTGGCGAGCGGCAGCCGGATGCCGGGCGGGAAGAAGCCGGCGCCCGGCCGCCAACGCACCGCCGGCCGGGAACGCCGCCGCATCCCACTGCTGCCCGCCCCGAGCATGGGTGGTGAGATAGAAGCGGGTTGTGAAGCGCGCAACCGCGCCCCAGGGCAGGTAGATGGTACGCAACGGGTTAATAATGGTCAGGCCCGCTGCGCTATAGCGCAACTCGGGGAGGAAGAAAAAAGAATAGGCGGCCCCGGCCACCCCGGCCCCCAGGAAGCCGGCAGCAAGAGCGGAGAGCGGCATGGGAACCCCGGCCGCGATGAGAATCAGGGGCGCGATGCCAAGGGCACTGAGGAGGCCGCCTTTAACGATCTGGCCGCGCGAACGCAGGGTCACCTCACCGGGTTGGGCACTCATAGCGCCACCGACCAGGCAATACCGCCGAGCACCCCGAGCACTCCAGCTACCGCGAAAGCGAGCCGATCCCAGGCCCAGTGCCGCTCCACCCGTGGATGCTCGCTCGGGGCCCCCGCGGGAACATAACGGGAGGCCACCGACTCAATGAACTTCCGCACCGGCAGCGTTGCCGTGGTGACCGTATGATCCCCGGAATCGTGGACCGGGACGGCGCGGCGGGTATCCGGGGTGGGGCGCCCGACGGAGCCGAAGGCGCGGGCGTGGATGGCCGCTCCGTCCGTCGTCGTGATAACAAGACCGTACCCGGATTCGACCCCGCGCAGCCGCGGGAACGGAACCCGCAGGTCGCGGAAGGTATTGCGTATCGTCACTCCGGAACCGTCTACGTCTACGCTGGGCAAGTAGAAGAGCGCGTACCCGGCCAGGCACATGCCGGCGGCGAACACGGCCGCGGGCGGCAAATAACCCCATCCGCCCTGCCACACCTGCATGACCAGCGCGATGATTCCGATGGCGCCGCACAGCCCGGCGGCGGGGGCGGCCGAGGCGCCGCGAAGACGATAACGTGCAGACATAAGCATATTTTCCCACGTTCGCGCCCCGATTGCCGATTCCCGCAGCCGGTCGTGGTGATTCTTGACATGGTGGCATATACAGTGCGGGCCAGGCGAGTAACATTGCCAGGGGTTTGCGCTCGCGCAGCCCGTATGTCACAACGCCGGCGCGGGCCGGCAGGGAAGTAGGTTATGGATAGTCGCAACGATCTTCGCAACGTTGCCATTGTGGCGCATGTTGATCACGGGAAAACCACTCTCGTGGACGCGCTCATGTGGCAGGCCGGGGCTTTCGGGGAGCGCGCCACCGTGGAGAAAACCGGGGAGCGCGTCATGGATTCCGGAGAACTGGAACGCGAAAAAGGCATCACCATCCTCGCGAAGAACACCGCGATCCATTACCGCGGGCCGGCCGCGGCCGCAGCCGGCGCACCTGAGGGCATCACCATTAACGTGATCGATACCCCCGGCCACGCCGATTTCGGCGGGGAAGTCGAACGCGGCCTGTCCATGGTGGACGGCGTTATTTTGCTCGTGGACGCCTCCGAGGGCCCGCTTCCGCAAACTCGTTTCGTGCTGCGCAAGGCCCTGGAAGCCTCGCTGCCCGTCATTATTGTTATTAATAAGGTGGATCGCCCGGACGCGCGCATCGCCGAGGTGGAATCCGAAACCCAGGATCTCCTCCTTTCCCTCGCCTCCGACCTGGATCATCCCGATCCGGATATGCTCGATTCGCTCCTGGAAACCCCGGTGATTTACGCTTCCGCGAAGGCCGGGCGCGCGAGCCTGACCCGCCCGGCGGACGGCCAGCTGCCCGATAGTGCCGATTTGGAGCCGCTTTTCGAGGCGATTGTCAACTACATTCCCGCCCCGCATTTCGAGGCGGATGCCCCGCTGGCCGCCCAGGTCACCAATCTGGATGCTTCGCCTTTCCTTGGCCGTATTGCCCTGCTGCGTATTTATTCGGGCACCATTAAGAAGGGCGCGACAGTTGCGTGGGTACGCGCTGATGGTACGACGTCGTCGGCCCATATCTCGGAACTGCTCCTGACCGAAGGCCTGGAACGTAAGCCGGCCACCTCTGCCCGGGCCGGCGATATTGTGGCGATCGCGGGTATTCCGGATATTACGATTGGTGATTCCCTGGTGGATCCGGAGGATCCGCGCCCGCTGCCGCCCATCCACGTGGATGACCCGGCTATTTCTATGACTATCGGGATTAATACGTCGCCGCTGGCCGGGACCGAAGGTAAAGGCCATAAGCTCACCGCGCGGCAGGTCAAGGATCGCCTCGATCAGGAACTCGTGGGTAATGTGTCCATCCGGGTGCTCCCCACCGGCCGCCCTGACGCTTGGGAAGTGCAGGATCGCGGGGAATTGGCCCTGGCGATTCTGGTAGAGCAGATGCGCCGCGAAGGCTTCGAGCTGACGGTGGGCAAGCCCCAGGTCGTCACCCGCACCATTGACGGAACCGTATGCGAGCCGATGCAGCGCACCACTATTGACGTGCCGGAAGAATACCTCGGCGCGGTCACCCAGCTCATGGCCGCCCGCAAGGGGCTCATGGAAACGATGGCGAATCACGGTACCGGCTGGGTGCGCATGGAATTTGTGGTGCCGGCGCGCGGCATGATTGGTTTCCGTTCCGCGTTCCTCACCCAGACCCGCGGCACCGGCATTGCCGCCTCCATTTCGGAGGGCTACGCCCCCTGGATGGGCGAAATTTCTTCGCGGGCCACCGGCTCTCTGGTCTCTGACCGGGCTGGGCAGGTCACCGCCTACGCTCTCCAGCGCCTGGAAGATCGCGGCACGTTCTTCGTGACCCCGGGCCAGGAAGTGTACGAGGGCCAGGTGGTGGGCGAAAACCCGCGCGACGAGGATATGGACGTCAATGTGGTGCGCGCCAAGGAAATGACAAATATGCGCTCGGCCACCGCCGACGTGTTTGAGACCCTGCAAGCGCCCCGACGGCTTACCCTAGAAGAAGCTATGGAATTCGCTGCTGATGACGAATGCCTGGAAGTAACCCCGGAATCGGTGCGGGTGCGCAAAGTCGTGCTCAGCGCGGTGGAACGCGGCAAAATCGCCGGGCGGAAGAAGCGCGCGAAGAAGTAGCGCCCGCCCGCGGCGCGGCTGTTCTACCCGCCCGCGGTTGCGGCCCGGCCTACCAGCGGCGCGCCCGCCCAGACAAGGAGTGAGATGAGGAACCGCACCCCGCGCCCGAACGTACCCCGCGTCTCGGGGGACGCCTCGTCCCATGCGCCACTTTCGGCCCGGTCCGCGCGCCCGAATACGTTGGGAACCGCGCTGCGGACGTGCGCGAAGCTCGCCACCGGCCTGCTGCTCGGGGCCTTCGCCGGGGCGCTGGCCGCGGTCACTCACGCGGGGCTGGCGGGAATTCCCGGCCTGGCCACCGATATTGTGTGGGTCGGCCCGCTCCTCGCCACGCTGCTCATTGCCAGTGGCGCATCTTTCGCCCGCGATTGGCTAGGATCATGGTGCTGGGCTGGATTCTGGCTGGGTGAAGTGGCCCTCACCTTCTGGGCTTTTGCCGCCCCCGGCTACGGTGACATCGTGGTCTTCCACGGGGTGGCCGCGAATCTCTGGCTTGTTCTGGCTCCGCTCGCCGGGGCATTCCCGCTGATCGGCGCTCTGGTGCGCCGCCGGCATTCCACGCCTCCGGGCCCACACCCGCAGGCCAACCAGGATCAACCACAGGAGGACGCATGCGACCTGAGCACACGCCGCAAAGTGTAGGTCTCGAAGATACCGCGGTGCGCCCCGCGGGTTCTGACACGCCTTTCGACACCGGGGAATTCCGGCAGGTGGAAGCTACCCGCAAGCTGCGCTGGCCCTGGATTGTTTCCGCGGTTATTGCGATTTTGCTGCTCGCCTACGTGGGTTATGCCTGGTACAGCGCCGACCGCGTCGCGCGGGGTACCACGGTGGCCGGCATTGAGATCGGCGGGATGAATACCGCCACCGCCACCGAACATCTCAGTGGTGAGGTCGCCGCGCGGGTGGCCCGCCCGGTTGAGGTAGTTGTGGAGGGCACCAGCGTGAGCGTGAACCCGGGCGATTACTCCCTGAGCGTGGACGCGGCGGCCACGGTGGAGAGCCTGACCGGTTTCACCCTCAACCCCGTGGAGATTTTCCACCAACTCACGGGCAAGGGCGAGGTCGCCCCGAAGGTCACCGTGGACGACGCCGCATTATCCGCCCAGGTAGATACCATTCGTAACAGCACCGGGGTGGAAGCGCGTAATGCCACCCTCATGATGGAAGGTACGACGGCGCAGCTCAGCCCGGCGCAAGCCGGGCGCGCCGTCGACCCGGAGGCTACCCGCACCGCTCTGATTGAGCAACCGTTGCGCGGCCAAGAACGTATTGAACTGGAAGCGGTGCCCGCCGAGCCTGCCATTAGCACCGAAGCTGCCGAAAAGGCGCGCGCGGAGCTGGCTGGGCCGCTGGTATCCGGCGATCTCACCGCGAAGGTGGGGGACCGGGCCGTGAACCTTAGCCCGGAAACTCTGGCGCAGGCGGCCTCTTTCGTGCCGGAAGGCGCGGCGCTTCAGCTCAAGCTGGACGGCAAGGTTCTGGGCGATGCGGTACGGGCCGCCGCCCCGGACCTGCTCAAACCGGGTGTGGATGCCCGCATTGAGATCGTGGACCACACCACGCCCACGATTATTCCCTCCCAGGACGGCGTGGGTATTGACGACGCCGCCCTCGCTTCCGGCGCCCAGGTGGCCGCGCTGCGCACCGCTGCCGCCGAGCGCCTCGTGGAACTGAGCCCCGCTCCGATTCCGGCGGCCTTCAGCACCGCGGATGCGGAAAAGCTCGGGGTCAAGGAAGTGGTCTCGGAGATTTCCACCCCGCTCACCAGCGATTCGGTGCGTACCACCAACCTGCGGGTGGGTACCCGGAAAATCACCGATACCCTGGTCAAACCCGATGAGACGTTCTCCCTGGAAGCAGCGCTCGGCCCCATCGAATACTCAGAAGGCTTCGTGTCCTCCGGGGTGGTTATGAACGGCTTCAATAACGAGGCCCTGGGCGGCGGGCTTTCCCAGCTGGCCACAAATGTGTTCAATATTGGTTACCTGGCCGGTTACGAGGATGTGGAGCACCGCCCCCACACCAAGCATTTTTCCCGTTACCCCATGGGCCGCGAATCAACGCTGTGGTCCGGTTCCATAGACGTGAAATGGAAGAACACCACCCCGTACGGCGCGGTGATCGACACCTATCTCGAGGGCGGGTACGTGGTCACGAAGCTGTGGTCGACGAAGTATTACGACGTCGAAACCTGGACCTCGGAACCGCGCAATTACCGCCAGCCGGTTATGACGGAAGGTAAGGGGCCGGATTGCGAGCCCCAAGGCTTGGGCGATCCCGGATTTACCGTGACCGTGTCTCGCACCGTGAAATTGGGGGATAAGGTCGTTGAGGATTCGTCCTATGACTGGACCTACCAGCCCGATCACGGCCGCACCTGCCCGAAGCCGGAGCCGGCCGCTCCGCCCGCCCCCGCTCCGCAAGCCGAAGGCGCTCCCGCACCAGCTCCAGCCCCCGCGCCCGGTCACTAGATTTGGTGCTGGGCGTGAGCTCGGATTACGGTAGAGGAGGAGGTGACACCGGTGGCTTATGTCATTACCTTGCCGTGCGTCGATACCAAAGATCGGGCGTGCGTGGACGAATGCCCGGTGGATTGCATTTACGAAGGGGACCGTACCCTCTACATTAATCCGGACGAATGTGTGGATTGCGGGGCTTGCGAACCGGCCTGCCCGGTGGAAGCCATCTATTACGAAGATGATGTTCCCGAAGAATGGTCAGTATTCACCGCAGTCAATGCGGAATTCTTCTCCGAATTGGGCTCCCCGGGCGGGGCGCAAAGCCTCGGGCCCACCGGCACCGACCACCCCTATGTGGCCGGCCTGCCGGCGAACGTCAACGAGGATTCCTGAGCCGGAGACCTGCTCGACCACGGCTTCCATGCCGCGCTAATTACGCGCGGGAGAGCGATCGCGCGGCGCTAGCCGCGCGCGCCGTCGTTCCAATCGAGGGTGGTGCGGGCCAGCTCGCGCACCTGCGGCCAGGTGGCCGCGAAGGAAGGAAGCAGCGGGTAGGAGGCAACATCCTCCACGTTCACCCAGCGCAACTCCATGGATTCCCCGTCGGCCACCGCCTCCAGCCCATCGCGGCAGCGCGCCACAAAACTGGTATAGGACCAATCCACATGCGCGGTGGTGAGCTCCCCGCCGCGGCGCAGATCCGTGGGAGCCAGTGCGGTCTCCTCGGTGAATTCGCGCAGGGCACCCTCCCAGGGCTCCTCGTCCCATTCGCGTGCTCCACCCGGGAAAGCCCAGGTGGCACCGCCGTGACTCCAGGGGGAGCGGTGTTGAAGCAGGATCTGGATATGCCCGGCGTGGCGCCGGAAAGCCGCGATTCCGGCCGCCCCGTTCATCCCCCAATGGCGTTTCCCGCAACCGCACAGCAGGAAACCGTCCGCGCCGTGATGAACCGTGCCGTGGTGGCTATCGGCTAAGAAACGCTGCGCGGCCTCCGGGAGCACCCCGAGGGCCGGGCGGGCCGGCTTCGCCCAGAATTGGGTGAAGGACAGGCCCAGGTGCTCCACCAGGGAACGCAGCAGCGGTAGGGAAATCCCCACCACCCCGTGGTAATCACCTTCAAGGCGGTCAATAAAGGGGCCTCCCAAGCCGTCCGCGGTAAAGGAACCGGCCACTTCCAGGGGTTCCCCGGTGGCGATATACGCCTCAATCTCCGCTTCGCTCAGGTGCGCGAAGGTCACTTTCGCGCGGGAAATCCCGGCCAGGGAACGCCCGGAAGGAACGTGAACCAGGCAGTGCCCGGTGTGGAGAATCCCGGAATTGCCGGACATGCGGGCCAGGCGCTCGCGGGCCACCTCCGGGGAATGCGGTTTCCCGTAAACTTCGCCCTCGAATTCGAACATGGAATCGCAGCCCACCACAAAATCGGCGCCCTGGGCTGGCCCGGGAGTGGCGGCCACATCGCGGGCTTTGGCCGCGGCCAGCGCCAGCACCCCTTGGGAAGGACCCCCGTGCACTCGCGCGAGCAGTGCATCTTCATCCACGTGCGAAACCTGCACCAGCGGCTCCACGCCCGCGGCCCGCAAGGTGGCGAGGCGCGCGGGGGATTGGCTGGCCAGCGCCAAGGTAAGGGAGGGCAGCGCGGGCGTATGCGCCGCGCCGCCCCCGTCATGAGTCATCGGCATAGGAAAGACCGGCCTAGCGCGAGAGCTCGCTGCGCAGCACGTCCAGGCCCACCCCGCCCAGGCGCAGGGCCTTCATATGCCACGCCTTGAGGTCGAAACCGGCACCCGCGCGGGCCCGGGCTTCCTCACGCAGCTCCTTCCAGATCCGCGCGCCCACCTTGTAGGCGCTGGCCTGCCCCGGCCAGCCGAGGTAGCGATCCAGCTCATAGGAGAGGAAGGACTGTTCCATAGCCACATTCGCGCGCAGGAAACGCCAGGCGGCGTCGTGATCCCAAGCGCCGGTGCCGAATTGCCCGCCGGCCACCTTCCCGGCATCCTTACCCAGGTGCACGCCCATATCCACCACGATGCGGGCCGCGCGCAGCCGCTCGGAATCGAGCACGCCCATGCGGTCACCCGGATCCTCGTGGAAGCCGAGCTCGGCCATGAGGGCTTCGGCGTACAGCGCCCAGCCTTCCCCGTGCCCGGAAACCCAATAGGCCTGGCGGCGCCACGCATTGAGCTGATCCTTGAGGTAGACGGCCAGACCCAGCTGGAGATGATGACCCGGCACCCCTTCGTGGTAGACGGTGGTCTTTTCCTGCCAGGTGTGGAATTCGGTCACGCCTTCCGGCACCGACCACCACATACGCCCCGGCCGCGAAAAATCATCGGAGGGACCCGTGTAGTAAATACCGCCCGAATTCGAAGGCGCGATCATGCATTCGATGGTGCGCATCGCCTCGGGAATATCGAAGTACTGCGTGGCAGCGGCCATGGCACCATCGGCGGTCTGCTGCATCCACGAACGCAATTCCTCCACGCCGTGCAGGGTGTAGCGTTCCTCCTGATCGAGGCGGGTGAGGGCCTCGTTCACGCTCACGCCCTCCCCGTACAGCTCGCGCGCGATGGCCTGCTGTTCCGCGTCGATACGCTCCAGTTCGTGGATACCCCACTCGTATGTTTCATCCAGATCGACGACGGCGCCCAGGAATTCGCGCGAATGCAGCGCGTAACGATCCCGGCCCACCGCATCATTTTCGGTGGCCCCCGGGAGCAGACCCCGCAGGGTTTCCGCCAGTTCCCCGTAAGCGGCGCGGGCCTGAGCTGCGCCCTGCTCCAAAGCCTCAGTAAGTTCCGGGGCGGTGGCCGCACCGCGCTGGGCCAGCCCGGCGAAACTACCCGAATCGGAGGCGGCAGCGAGGGCCTGCTCCAAGCAGCGCTCCACCTGCCGAGCCGCGAAAACAGGACCGGACGCGGCCCGCTGGGCCAGGGATTCCCGGTAGCCGGCCAGGGCCCGCGGCACATCACTCAGGCGCGCCGCGATGGTTTCCCAATCGGAAGCATTTTCCTGGGGCATCACATCAAAAACATCGCGAATCCCCTGGAGCGGGGATTCAATAACATTGAGCTTGCCGACTTCTTCGCCGGCTTCATACAGTTCAATTTCCAGACCGAGGCGATCGCGCAGGCCGGCGGCGGTCACCCGATCCGTGGCATCGCGCTCTTCAAGGTGATCGAGGGCCGCCAGGGTCTCCCGCACATTATCGATATGCGCGGCAATCCCGGCGGGGGAGTAATCATCAAGCTTGGTTTCAGGGGCACCGGGCAGGCCGGTGAACGTCACCGTTTCGGGTGAGGTATCGAGGACGCGCTGGAAATAGCGGTCCGCGAGGGCATCAATCTCTGTGTGTTCTCGTTTATTCTCCACTGCTCCAGAATAGCCCGCGGCTACCCGCCACTCCACTCCCAGCAAAATCCCCGGATGAAAACATGGACGTTAGTGTCAAGGACGACTAGTATACTGTGATGGAAGGCACTTTATTTATAGCTGGCGGTTGGCGCTCCCCGTTCTCCTCACCTGAGGTGGCGCCGCGCCGGTGCTAAGCAGCTAGGGAAGGGGCGAGTGTGGCTGAGCAATTCGCTAGCGCGCCGCGCCCCGCATCCCAATCCGAAACATCACGCGGAACCGGCGCCGGGGCGGGCCGGAGTGCGCGGGAGCACTCCAGCATCGGCCCGGCCATGAGCCCGGACCTCATCGCCTACCTCCTCGGGGGCGGGGCCCAGCCGGCCGCTAGCGCGCAGCTGAGCGCGGATGATATGGCCCAGTTGCGGCGCAATACCGCAGCTGATCTGCCCCTTGGCCCCGAATCGGGGGTGCCGCGCTCCGGGAATGCCGCCCGTATGGAAGCCCCGGTGGATCGTAATTTTGTGCCGAGCCGGGAAACCGCCGCCCGCACCCCGCAGCGTTCGCGCACCTCCCTCCCGGATAGTGGTAGCCGGCCCGGGGGTGCCACGCGCGTTCCGCAGTCCGCACTGCCGGCTGCGCCGGCGTCGTCGCAACACAAAGAACCGCGCAATGAGCCGCAGCCTGCGGAAACGGAAGGCACCGCTTTCTCCGCCTATATGGAACACCTCGAGGGTGGGCTGCCGCGCTACACCCTGCGTCAGGCGGCGGAGCTGACCAATATGGATACGGAAGGGGTGCGGCGTTTTTGGCTGGCCCTCGGTTTCCCCTCCATCGTGGATGAAGATAGTGAACTTGTTTTCACGGACGGGGATATTCGGGCGATGCGGGCGATGGCGGAATCGCTCGGGGAATCTCCGCTCACCGAATCGGCCCTCACTTCGCTGCTGCGCGCCAGTGCCCACAACGTGGATCGCATGCTGCAATGGCATGTGGAAACGCTCCTGGAGCTGGCGGAAACTAGCGGCGGGCTCGGGCCGGTGGATGCACGGCGTTGGGTGCTTGATCATTTCCCGGATATTGAAGAATTTTTGCGGCGCACCGCGGCCTACACCTGGTCGCGGCAGGCCGCTGCGCTGCTGCGCCACACCGAAGCGGAAATCGCGCATATTAATGAGGATGATGCGATCCCGCAGCTGCCGCGCGCCGTTGGCTTTATCGATATTGTGTCTTTCACGAACCGGACCGAGCGGATGACATCGCGGCAGTTCATGGAGTTTATTGAGCGTTTCGATTACACCTGCCGGGCCGTGATTACCGGCGGGGGCGGACGCGTGGTGAAATCCATGGGCGATGCGTTCCTCTTTATCGCGGACGATATCGTCACCGGGGCGGATATCGTCTGCGATGTGACCCAGGCTCTGCGCGATACTCCGGAAATTCCGGCGGTGCGGGCCTCTCTCACCTGGGGGCCGGTGCTCGGGCGTTTCGGTGACGTGTTCGGGCCCTCGGTGAATATGGCGTCCCGGCTGGCGGATGTGGCCTCCCCGGGCACGGTCCTCACCTCGCGGCCGGTGGCTACCGCGCTCAAAGCGGTGGGGGAGAATCGCTTCACCACGATCTCGGTGGGGACTCCTACCCTCCAGGGCCTGGGGGCCACCGAGGTGCTGGAGCTGCGCCGCATTCGGGCGCATTAAGAACGGTGTTTCGGCGCCGCTTTGCGCCCCCAGGCCACGCCCCTGAGTGAAAAAAGAAAATAGCTTAGACTTTCAGTGTGACTACTTTGCTTCTTGTTGAGGATGACGCCGCTATTTCCGGACCGCTGGCCCGTGCGCTCGCGCGGGAAGGATATGCCGTGACGTGTGTTGATACCGGGCTGGATGCTCTGGAACAGCTCGCTCACGGAGTAGATATTATGGTTTTGGATCTCGGGTTGCCGGATATGGACGGCCTGGATGTGGCGCGGCAGGCCCGCGGGCGAGGCCACACTTTCCCTATCCTTATTCTCACCGCGCGCGCCGAAGAAGTCGATATGGTGGTGGGTCTGGATAGCGGGGCCGATGATTACGTCACCAAGCCGTTCCGGCTCGCGGAACTGCTGGCCCGGGTGCGGGCGCTGCTGCGGCGCACCGAACAGGGCACCGATCATTTCACCGCCCAAGATATTTCGGTGGATACCGGGGCGCGCCGGGCGCTGCGCGGGGGCGTGGAGCTGGCGCTCACCGCGAAAGAATTTGAATTGCTCACCGCGCTCATTCGCCGCGCGGGGGATGTTGTTTCGCGTGAGGCACTCTTCAGTGAAGTGTGGGGGGATGAAAAGGCTTCCGCCTCGAAGAAACTCGATATGCATATTTCGTGGTTGCGCCGTAAATTGGGCGACGACGTTGATAGCCCTCGCTATATCTCCACGGTGCGGGGACTGGGCTTCCGTTTCGAAACACGCTAAGAAGAACCCATGCGCGCACGTTCTTTGCGGATGACGATCCGCACCGCGCTGGCCGCCATTTTGCTGGTCGGGATTCCGGCGCTGGTGATGGGCGGGGTGACGATCCCGCGCAATGCCCTCGATGAAGCGCGGGCCCGCCGGGATATGCTGCTTTTCCTGGGCGCGGAAATCCTGGCGATTATCGTGGCTATTTTGGTGGCGGTGGGGATCGCCATGCGGGTCTCGCGCCGTATCTCCGCGCCGCTTATTTATCTGGCGGCCGCCGCGGAACAGCTGGGTGCGGGAACCACCCGCCCGCAAATGGCACCCTCCGGTATCGAAGAAATCGACCTGGTTTTTGAGGAGATCGCGCGGGCCGCGGATCGGATGGCCGGGCGGCTTTCCGCCGAACGCCAATTCGCTGCCGACGCCTCCCACCAGCTGCGCACCCCGCTCACCTCGCTATCCATGCGCCTGGAAGAAATCCAGTACCTGAGCAACGATCCGGACGTCAAAGAAGAAGCCACCCGCTGCCTGGAACAGGTGGAACGCCTCACCGGGGTGGTCACCGATCTGCTCCACGCCTCGCGCGCCCAGGAAAGCGCCACGGAAGCGGTGGCGCTGCAACCGATTTTCACCCAGCAGGGCGTGGAATGGGAGCGTGCCTTCGCGGCCGCGGGCCGCAAGGTGGTTTTCACGGTGGGTCAGCACGGCCCGGTGCTTTCCGATCCCGGGGCGCTCTCCCAAATTATTGCCACGTGCGTGGAAAACTCGCTGAAATACGGGGCGGGAACGACGACGGTCACCTCGCGTCCAGCCGGCCGGGGCGTCATTATCGATATTAGCGACGAGGGGGAGGGGGTAGCCCCCGAATTCGTGGAAGCTATTTTCACGCAGGGATTCTCCCTGGGCGGCTCCACCGGATTTGGCCTGCCGCTGGCCCGCCAACTGGCCGAACGCAACGGCGGGCGCCTGGAATTATCCCAGGCCCAACCCCCTATTTTTTCGGTGGTGCTCGCCGCGCTCCCGGCGGCCCTCGACCCGGCGAAAGTTTTCCCGGCAGGCGGGGAAATTTCGGTGGGAGCACGCCGCCGGCGTTTCTAAACGGTGCGGCGCCTCGCGTAGGTGCAGCTTCGCGAGGGTCGCGGTGAGAGTCCCGGCACTTGTAGGAACGACGGCGCTACTCGCGCACCCGGAACACCACGTAGCGGTAGAGCACGTAGCGGCAGGCGGTCCCCAGAATCAGCCCCACCACATTGGAAGAAATATTATCGGCCAGCTGGGAGCGCATATCCAGCACGTAGCGGGAGAACCACAAGCAGCCCAGCTCGATAGCCATCCCGCACAGATTCACCGCCACGAATTGCAGGAATTCCCGCATTTTTTCCGCCGAACGCTGGGTGCGGAAGGTCCACAAGCGGTTGGCCACCCAGGAAAAAATCACGGAAAGGGTAACGGAAATGACCTTCGCGGTCATGGACTGATCGCCGGGCAGGCGCACCAGCCCGGTATGCGCCAGCAGATTAAAAATACCCACATTGACGATATAGGCACCCAAACCCACCGTGCAGAATTGCATGAATTCCACGAGCCACTGCCGGAAGGTCTGGCCCTTGAGTAAACGGCGCACGAGCTTGTCCACCCGGGCGCGGGCGGAGGAACGCGGTTCTGGTGTTGGCTCTGGTGCTGGGCTAGTCATCGCGCTGAGACTATCACGCTTTAGAAACTAGGAAGCATATCGGCGGGAGTCAGGGTCCCCTCGCGCATCTTCCGGAAGAACTCCGGGGTGCGCTGCGGATCGAGGAGCACATTGGACTGCCCGTTGGCCCGGTAGTCCAGATCGGCAATCGGGGGAACGCCGGCCAGGCCACCTTCGCCCAGCACAGTTCCGAGCGCCAACCCGGCCCGCCCCACGTTATACAGCGAGGTCCCTTCATCCACCGTGAGAATGGAGCCGGCGGTGCCGACCATGCGCCGCTGCAGCGGGAAATTCACCAGCGTTGCCGGGGTCTTCAGCTTGCCAATCAGGGAGGAAACCACCTGGCGCTGCCGGTTGGTACGCCCCAGGTCACCCAGCGGATCAGATTTACGCATCCGCGCGAAAGCAAGGGCCTGAGCACCGTTGGTATCGTGGCAGCCAGCTTCCCACACCATGCCCGAGTCCGCATCGTCCACGTCGGCGTCGTAACACAGGCGCACCCCGCCGGCAGCGTCCACAATCTGCTGCACCCCGGCCATGGAAATCTGGATGTAGTGGTCCACGGTCATCCCGGAAAGTTCCTCCACCGTTTCCACCAGCAGCCGCGGCCCGCCCAACGCGAAGGAAGAATTGAGCTTCTGTTCACCTTCCCCGGGCACGTTCACGTAAGAATCGCGAGGGAGGGAGACCAGTGCCGGCGCCCCGGATTCGGGCACGTGCAGCAGCATAATGGTGTCCGCGCGCTCGCCTTCGGTCGGGTCATCGATCCCGTCCGCCTCGCGCACATCCGAGCCCACAATCAGGTACGTGGTCCCGGCCGTTCCCGCGGCCCCGCTCAGCGCATCCGCGCGGGTGAGCTTGGAGTTGCCGTAGAAGAACAGGTAGGTAGGCCAGGTCACCGCAAGAATAAGAAGAACGACGACGACGCCAGCTACCCAGCGCCACGGATGGCGGCGCCGCGCGCGCCGGGCAGGCGCACCCATTCCGGGCATGTCCGGTGCGGGTTGCCCAAAATCGGCGGGCTGCGCAAAGCCGCTGTGCTGCGCAAAGCCGCCGTTGGGAGCGTGGGGAGCGTAGGCACGAGCCGGCGCCTGGGAAGCAGCCGGCGGGTAGGAGGGCGCCTGTTCGAAAGACTCAGCCGGGCGAGCGGGCGCTACCTGGCGCTGCGGCGCGAAGCTGGGGGGCTGCACGGGAGCGGGCCGGCGCGGAGCCCCGGCATTGCGGGTGGCTCCGGCAGCGGGGATAGCACCGGCGGCGGGGGCAATCCCGGCGCCGCGGGGGTCCCCGGAAACATCAGGATGCTGTTCGCGTGCCTGCGGGGGCACGGCGCGGCCGCGGCCGACCGGCTGCGCGCCCTGCGCGGAAGGCCGCGGAAGCCTGCGCTTAGGCGGGAAGGACGGTGGTGGGGTAGTCCCATGGAAACGGTTCATGCTCAGGGAATCGCATTCTCTCGGGTACACACGGGCGCGGACTCGGTGCTCTGGGCGGTGGTGGGAGAAGTGGCGGAAGCGGTCTCATCCGCGCCGGGAGAGGCCGGCGTAGGCGTGCTCTCGGAATTCGCGTCGGTGGCGGCGGTATCGCTATCGGCGCCCCCCGCGGCTCCGGACGCTCCTTCGCTGCCCGCAGCGGTGCTGCCGGCACTTGGCGTAGCACCCGCGGCGGTACTGGGAAGAGCATCGGGGCTGCCTTCCGGGGGAAGGCCAATGAAAACGCCGTCGGCATTCTTTTCCGCACGTACCGGAACGTCGCGGCGGAGCGCCTCCCACACGTATTCGGCGCTATCGGTCGCGACCACGCGGTTCCCGGCCCACGCGAAAGGCATGGTCCAGAAGCGGATATTGGCCGGGTCGATGGAACGCAGCGAATTTGCCAGGCCCACAATATTGCTGATGGAACCGATTTCCTGGGAGGTTTGCAGGGATTGGGTGGCGGCGTCGAGCAGGCGCATGAGGCGGCCGAAATCGGTGAGGAGATTGGAGCGGAGGGCCTCGGCGGCTACCGCGCTCACCAATTCGTGCTGGCGGCCAATACGGGAAATATCCGAGCCGTCCCCCACGCTGTAGCGGGCCCGGGCCAGGGCCAGAGCCTGGGTGCCGTTGAGGAGGCGGCAACCGGAAGCGATATCGAGGCCGGCGCGCTCGTCGTACAGATCATCCGCGAAGTACATGGGAACCCCACCCAGGGCATCCACGGTAGAAATAAAGGACGCAAAATCCACCACGATATAACCGTTGAAGGTAATGCCGGTCATCTGGTGGAGGGTGGTCATGGTGCAGGCGGCCGCGCTGGCAACATCGCCGTACTGGCCGCCAATAGCGAAGGCGGAATTGAACATGGTTTCGGGGGCGGGACGGGTGGTGACCGTTTCCGAACCTCCGGAAGACGTACGAATCGTGCAGGAGGGAATATCCACGAGGGTATCGCGGGGCACGGACACAATATCCACGCGGCTACGATCAGCGCTGATATGCATGATCATGGTAGTATCCGCGCGCATCCCCCCGACTTCGCCGGATTCCCCAGCGTTATCAATATCAGAAGCCCCGCTGCGCACATCCGAACCGAGAACAAGGATATTGAGCGGGCGGCCCGCGGAAGGATCCACCGGCTCCGCCGCGGCGGCGGAAGGAACCAGATCATCAATATCCGCCCGGGTGATATTCCCCTGGTAGCGCGCCCACGCGGACCACAGGGCCGTGCCGAAGGTGAGCAGAAGTGCAAGCAGCACCAGCACCACGACCCGCCACCACGAAGAGGTGCGGCGTCCACCGATCAGATGCGCTGCGGCGCGTGAGTTTTTTGCCACCACCTCATCATAGGGGTTCGGGCGCGTCGCCCGCTGGAAGAAGCGCCGCACTGCGGTGTTAAGCACGGTGGCGCGGGCGGGAGGCGCTTGGCTCGGCTAGGCTAGGACCATGCGCATTCGTGTCATCACCGTGGCTTTCAATCCCGGGCCGGAACTGGAAGCTTTTCTCGCCTCCCTCCCGGCAGCCCTGCAGGAAGCCCACGAATGCATCATTGTGGATAACGGCTCCGAGCACGCCGAAGTGGATCGGGTAGCCCGCGCCCACGGGGCGCAGGTGGTGCGCACCGGCGAAAATATCGGTTACGGCCGGGCCGCCAATCGCGGAGCCCAGGGCTTCACCGGCGAATGGCTGGTGGTGGCCAATCCCGATGTGGTGTTCACCCCCGGCTCGCTCGACGCCCTGGTGCGCGGGGCGGAAAGCTTCCCACGGGCCGGCGCGCTCGGTCCGCTCATCCGCACTCCGGAAGGGGAGATCTACCCTTCGGCCCGCCAATTCCCGCGGATTGTTTCCGGGGTGGGGCACGCGCTGCTCGGGAATATCTGGCCGAATAATCCCTTCTCCCGCTCCTACCGCTCCAATGCGGATGTCACCCGTGCCCACCCGGTGGATTGGCTTTCCGGGGCCTGCCTGCTGCTCCGCCGCGAAGCTTTCGAGGCCGTGGGCGGTTTCGATGATTCCTATTTCATGTTCTTCGAGGACGTGGCCCTGGGGGAGGCCCTGGCTCGGGCGGGCTGGCACTCGGTTTTCCTCCCCGAAGCGGAAGTGATTCACTCCCAGGGTGNGCGGGCGCAGCTGCACGTGCGGGCGGCGCGCGCGGCGCGTCGTCGTTCTCACTAACTAAAACGTATTAAAATCAACGTGGAGCTGCGAGTATCCGCGAGGCGGCTCCACCCCTCACTCCGCGACCTCAATCGAATAACACCGATGTATTTTTATGAGGTTAAAGTAAAACGGAGTTAAGGGTGTGAAAGTTGGGACTTTTGCCGTAAGGTAAGTCTGGAAGCTGCCCGTATGAGTTCTCATCGTGGTGGGCGGCGTGAACCGGAGGGAAAAATGACCAAACGTCGCGGTCTTGTTCTAGGAACCGTGCTGGCGCTCGCGAGTGCGGGCCTTGCCGTCCCGATTGTGGGCTACGCTTTTGCCGAGAACGATGATGCACAGGGCAGTATTGTTATTCCGCTAACAACCGAAGCGGGGGATCTCACCACTACCGCCACCGCACAAATCGAGGAAGAATCAGCGAGCAAGCCTGGCTCCTCCAAGGAAGCCGAGCCGCGCGAGGCAGCGCACCCCACCGAGGCTTCGCACCCCACCGGGGGAGCCGAGCCTGCCCAAGAAGCGAGTGCCGGGCCCGCGGGCGGCGTCGTACCGAATGCGGTGCGCACGAATGTACTGCGCGCCGCAGGAACCGGAAACGAAAGCACCGAGAACGAAGGCACCGCAAACAGGGACGCGGAAAACGGGGCCGAGGATAGTGCGGACGGCGCGGAACTGGCCGATAACTACGCCGTCTTCACCAGCCCGGTGCGGGTGGACGAACCCTTCGCGGTGGCCGGGCTGACCTGGAACCGCGGGGAGAGCCTGCCCGAGGGTGCTTCTATCGAAATGCGCACCCTGGACGGGGAGCAGTGGTCGGATTGGTACGAAGTGGGCGAGGAATCCCAAACCGAGCGTGAACGGCCCGGCACGGAGTACAACGTCTCGGGGGAGTCCACCGGTATTCAGGTGCGTATTACCCAGGGCGAGGGCCCGCTCCCGGCCGGCCTGCGCATCGATATTGCTTACACCGCCGAGGGTGACACCGTGGAGGTAGAGGAGACCGAAACTGCGCCGATTCTGCCCGAACGCGGAACGGAAACCGATCCGGTGGTCAATCCCGAAGAGGGCGAAGAAGAGATTCCGGCCCTGGGGGCTTCGCTCTCCGCCGCGCGCGGTGGGGGCACCCTGGAGCAGGGTAGCGTGGTGGCGAACGGCTTACTTCCCACCGCCCGCGATTGGACCAACCGCATCGGAACCCGCGGGATCCACACCCGCGCCGATTGGGGCGCGGACGGCTCCCTCATGACCTGGCCGGTGGAATACGCCACCTTCCAGGGCATGGTTATCCACCACACCGCCGGCTCGAATAACTACACCCAAGCCGGGGTGCCGCGTGTTATCCGCGGGATTTACGCCTTCCACGCCGTCACCCGCGATTGGGGCGATATTGGCTACAACGTGATCGTCGATAAATACGGCGGGAAGTGGGAAGGGCGCTACGGCACCCTGCAATCCCAGGACGGCACCATGGCGATTGGTGCGCACGCCGCCGGGCGCAATACCGGAACCATGGGCGTGTCTGTGCTCGGCACCTTCACCGCGAACCACCGCCCCTCGCAAACCATTCTTAACACCCTCGCGGATGTGGCCGGCTGGAAATTCGCGCTCGCGGGCCTGGATCCGCGCGGCACCACCTCGCTGACCATCCCGCAGCGCAATAATTCGGCGCGCTACCGTTCCGGCGAGGCGATGCCGCGTATTGTGGGGCACCGAGATGTGGGCAATACTNAATCCACATTGAGTTGGGAAAAGGGGCCGGCGGCCCCCTTCCCCGCCGCGCTTCTTCCTCGCTAATGGCTGGGGCCGTACCGCCGATATTGTGATGGACTACGGCCTGCGCGGCGATGAAATCCTCACTGGTGATTGGAACGGTGATGGGCGCGATACCCTGGCGATTCGCCGCTCCAATATTTTCCATGTGCGCGATACCCTCACCTCCGGGGTTGCTACGCGGGTCTTCAGCTTCGGGCGTGCCGATGACGAGGTGTTCGTAGGTGACTGGGATGGCGACGGCGTGGATACCTTCGCGGTGCGGCGCGGCAACCTGCTGCTCGTGCGCAATTCCCTTACCTCCGGCCCGGCCGACACGGTGTACTGCTTCGGTAATCCGGGGGATACCTGGCTGGTGGGCGATTGGAATGGTGATGGCGTGGACACCCTGGCGGTGCGGCGCGGCAACGTCTTTATCTTCACCGATAACCTGGCCACCAGCGCGGTCTCCGGGGAAATGGCCTACGGGAACCCGGGCGATGAGGTGCTCGCCGCGAAGATTGAGCCCCAGCGTTCCACCCTCGTGGTGCGCCGCGGGAATGTGTACGTGGTGCGCGGCCCGCTCAGCGGTCCGGAGGTGACCGAAGATGTTACCTACGGGCGCCACAGCGATATGGTCATCTTCGGTGATTGGGATGGCCGGGGCGGCCAAACCCTCGGGGTGGTGCGCTCGCGCTAAGCACCGATAGGAACTAGTTTCGGTCACAACATACGGGCCGGGGATGCTTCACGACGAAGCAAGATCCCCGGCCCGTACCTTTAGGCGCAAGCGCGCCGCTGTGCTTGAGTACCGGTTTTAGTCCCGCCCGAAAATATCGCGGGTGAGCACCGGTGTGGAGGTTTCCGGCATGGTGCCATCCAGGCGATTCGTGATGATCACATCCGCGCGATCCTGGAATTCTTCCCAGGAATCCAGCACCGGAATATCCCCGAGGCCGCCCGGTTTCAGCGCCGGATCGTAAACGAGCACCTCCACATCCCGCGCCCGCAAGTGCGCTGCGAGGCTGAGGGCCGCCGAAGCCCGGTGATTATCCGAGCCCGATTTCATGGCGACCTTGTAGATCCCCACCGTGGCGTAGCCGGCCCCCGCCAGGCGGGTAGCCAGGAAGTCGATCCGGGTGTCATTGGATTCCACAATGGCGGACATGAGATTTTCGGGCACGCCTTCGAAATCGGCGCGTAATTCCTTGGTGTCCTTGGGCAGGCAGTAGCCGCCGTAGCCGAAGGAAGGATTATTGTAATGATCCCCGATACGCGGATCGAGACCCACCCCGCGGATAATCTCCGCGGCGTTGAGGGAGCGCGCCATCGCGAAAGAATCCAGCTCATTGAAATAAGCGACCCGCATGGCCAGATACGTATTGGAGAAAAGCTTAATCGCTTCGGCTTCCCGGGTTCCCACCTGGATAATCGGGACGTCGCGCGCTTCAGCTCCCTCGCTCAGCAGCTGGGCGAAGTGGGCAGCTGCGGCGTCGTCGCCCGAAACAACAATGCGCGAAGGGTTGAGATTATCGTGCAGCGCTTTACCCTCGCGCAAAAACTCCGGGGAAAAGACGATGCGCAGTTGCGGGAACGTTTCTTGCATCCGCGCGGTAAAACCGATGGGGATAGTGGATTTAATAACGACGACGGCACCGGGATTCGCCTCAGCTACCTGCGCAATCGCACTTTCAACAGAGGCCGTATCGAAGGCATTGGTCTCCGTATCGTAATCGGTGGGGGTGGCGATCACCGCGTAATCAGCACCCGCAAGCGCCTCAATATTCGAGGTGGTAGCCCGCAGCGAAAGCGGCTTCGTGGCGAGGAACTCTTCGATTTTGGCATCCTGGATCGGGGACGTGCGGGCGTTAATCGCATCCACTTTCGCGGGATTGAGATCCGATCCGACAACATCGTGGTGTTGGGCAAGAAGGACGGCGTTGGCCAAGCCCACGTAGCCCAGCCCGATCACAGCAATCTGCATGATGCTCCTAGCTCTTGGGTTGCGTTCAGTATAGCCGGACTGCCGCGCGGCGGCCCGGTGGGACACGGAAGGGGGACCGCGGCGAGGCTCCCACGCATAGCGCTGCCCCGCTCGCGCTCCTCGTGGCACTCAGGGTGCGCATCGGAGAAGTGCGAACGGGGCAGCGAAAGCCGGCTCATGCAGGCAGCGCATGAGGGCCGGGGTGCGGCTCTTTAGTGGCCGGTCTTGGCGTACTTAGCCTCCACGGCTTCCTTCTGCGGGCGCCACCACTCTTCATTGGCCTTGTACCATTCCACGGTGTCATGCAGACCCGCGGCGAAGTCCTTGAACTTAGGCTGCCAGCCGGTTTCTTCCACCAGCTTGGAATTATCAATGGCGTAGCGCTGATCGTGGCCGGGGCGGTCATTCACATGATCGAAATCATCGGGTTCGCGGCCGAACTCCTGGAGGATCATCTTGACGACCTCAAGGTTATTCTTTTCGCCATCCGCGCCGATGAGGTAGGTTTCCCCGATCCGGCCCTTATTGATGATCTCCCATACCGCCACGTTGTGATCGCGTACGTGAATCCAATCGCGTACCTGGAGGCCGGTGCCGTAGATACGCGGGCGGATGCCATCCAGGAGGTTGGTGACGGTACGCGGAATGAACTTCTCCACGTGCTGGTAGGGGCCGTAGTTATTCGAGCAATTGGAGATGGTGGCTTCTACCCCGAAGGAACGCACCCAGGCGCGTACCAGCAGGTCAGAGCCGGCCTTGGAAGCCGAATACGGGGAGGAAGCGATATAGGGATCGCCATCCTGGAAGCGGCGCGGTTCGTCGATCTCCAGGTCCCCGTACACTTCGTCGGTGGAAATATGGTGGAGGCGTACCCCGTGGCGGCGTACCGCTTCCAGAATCGTGTAGGTGCCCACCAGGTTGGAGCGGATGAAGGGGGAGGGATCAACGAGCGAGTTATCGTTATGGGATTCCGCCGCGAAATTCACCACCAGATCGCAGTCCTTGACCAGGGGATCAACGGTATCCATATCCGCAATATCGCCCTGGACCAGGGTGACGCGGTCCAGGCCCTCAATGGACTTGGGATTACCCGCGTACGTGAGTTTATCCAGGACGACAACTTCGGCATCCGGATAATCCTCGACAGTTTGGTGAACGAAATTCGCGCCAATAAATCCGGCACCGCCGGTAACCAGGACACGCATATTATTCCTTTCGTGGGTCAGTTCCTGGCTAATTCTACCCGGAACTGCGGGGTAAGGAGTCAGCCCATCCCGCCGTGCCACAATGTGCGATGCGAGGGCGACACGGGCGATCTCCACAATTGTGCCGCCCGGAGGGTTTAGGCTGGAACTATCGTCCACGCATCGCGGCCTGGATTTAGCACCACTCCGGGGCGCGAACAACTCGAGGAGGTTCTCTTGGAGAGGTATTCATACGCGCGCGCCCGCACCCCCGGGCTGCTGGTTGGCGTGATCGCAGCGCTGGCGCTGATCGCGAGCTCGCTGGGACTCATGCCGGTAGCGCAGGGCGCGCCCGCTCTGGACGAGGGCGCGGGAAACTACTATTTCTTCAAAAACTCTCTCACCTCGGGTACGGCCGATATGGAGATGTCCTACGGGCGGCATACGGACGTGGTGTTTTCCGGGGATTGGAATGGCGACGGGCGGGACACCCTGGGCGTGAACCGTGGCTCCGATTTCTATATGAAGAACACCTTCTTGTCCGGGGACGCGGATATCCACTTCAAATTCGGGCTGCCCACCGATCAATTCCTTATCGGCAATTGGGATGCGGTAGTGGGAGATACGGTCCTTATTCGCCGCGGCAATACGTATTTCGTACGCAATGAGCTCACCACCGGAGGCGGGGAACATAGCTTCACTTTCGGCCAGCCCGATGATGAAGTGATCGCGGGGGATTGGAACGGGGACGGCACCGATACCCTCGCCATCCGGCGCGGCAATATGTTCTATGTCAGCAATGTGCTCGACGATGATGAGAACTTCACAGTCTTCTCCTTCGGGCGCCACGGTGACACCGTCCTCGTGGGTGACTGGGACGGAGATGGCATCGATAGTTTCGCGGTGCGCCGCGGCAATATGTACTACGTCAATAATTCGACCGTGTCCGGTGGGAACGCCTCGACCGAATTCTCTTACGGGCGCCACGGGGATAACGTTCTGGTGGGTGACTGGAACCGCGACGGGGTGGACACCCTGGCGGTGCGCCGTGATTATGTGCCGCCAGCTCCCAATAGCGAGCGCCCACCCAACCTTGATCCTAATTCCGGTGGGTACCCCATTCTGGTTTACGGAACGCTGCGCCAGGGTGAAGAGGCCGCCTTCGTGGTCAATAACTACTCCGGGATCAAAGAAAGTTGGGTGCCGGGGTATGAACTGTGGATTACCGGCCCGCGGTGGAATCCGTGGCCTTGGGCTCTTCCCGGCCCGCACGGGCTGCGCGGCGACCTCTTGAAGTACGGACCGTGGAATTACGATGCCAAAGTGGCCCAAATGGATGATTGGGAAGGTTATGTGCCGGGTAAGAACCCTGCCTATATGAACTACACCCGCGACCTCGTCACCACCGTGGATGGGCCGGCGTGGATGTACGTGGCAACGAAATGGCGGCAGGATTTCGCGCGGCGCTGGGGTTACGTTGTACCTCACGGCGATTTCCACCGCTTCTAAGGGGATGAAGTCATGAACAAGAAAGACGATGAGACGATGCAGAATTCTCACACCACTCCTTCTTCCATCCCTGGCTTGTGCCGCCGGGCACTAGGGAGCTCGCTCGCCATTATCGGCGCAGTAGCGGTTCTTGGTTTAGGCGGATGCTCCAGCGTTGCGGTGGGGGATCCTGACCCGGTGACCCCAATTCCGGTGGCTACCGCTGTGCCGAGTATGCCGGGAGTTTCCGGGGCGTCCGGTACCGGGAATCACACTATGCAAGACCGGGCCGCAGTGACCGATGGTTCTGACGGTTCGGAAGGCGGACGCCCGGTTACGGTTGCGCCCAGCGGCGATGTGGAAGCTCAGCTTGGGGTGCCGGTAGGTCTTTCGGTCGACGGCGCCACTCGGGCGGCATTCACGTTGACAGTCACGGATATTACCCGAACACAGGAGTGCCCTTCGCGCATCGCGGAGCCAGCTGTTTTCACTCCCGAGAACGGCACTTTCCTCGTGGTTGATCTCAGCGCGCAGATGGCAGCTGATTATGCCGCCTACGACCCGGATGCTCCTTTCCTCACCCTGGATCGGGATGCTTTCCATCTCACGGACCGGGAAGGAAATATCCAGGAAGATAGCCACACGATGGCATCCTACGGGTGTTATTCCACCGAGGAGCGGGTCACCCCCTTTATCAACCCGGGGGAAAACGCGGGTGGCAAGGTGGTCCTGGAAACCTCCCTGGAGCACGGCTACCTGGTCTACAATCCCTGGGGAGTGCCGGGATCGGGATGGCGCTGGGCTTTCTAAGCGCCGCTCTCATCCGCTCCTAGGCCGCTCCTACTCTGCTCGCGATTCGCTATTAATCTGCGATGGCGTAGGTGCTGCGCACGTAGCGCAGGTAGATCTTACGGTAGAGCGCCGGGCAGGTACGCAGCAGGGCGGCTCCGGCCGCCAGCTGCGGGCGGGCCTGCGCGGTCGCGCGCAGCATGGGCAAGCTAATAGCGCGCCGTGCCGCACGCACAATATCGGCGGTGTCTTTCTCCGAACGCATAGCCGATTGCGCCAAGATCATCATGGCGAGGGTGCGGTACACCAAAAAAGCGGAAAGGTTCTCCGGTTCTGCCATCCATTCCGGTCCGAGTTGCTTGGCTAGGAACCGTGCGGCATCCTCGTATTCTTGCGGATCGGGAACGCGACCCCAAGTGAGGGACTGGGTGCCCACCACGTAATTGGCCAGGGCATCGGGAATTGAGGTGACGCGCCGGGCCCGGGAAAGCGCTATCGCGGCAACAACCTGATCTTCCC
The DNA here is from genome assembly GCF_900155575.1 of Actinotignum timonense. Classification (GTDB taxonomy): domain Bacteria; phylum Actinomycetota; class Actinomycetes; order Actinomycetales; family Actinomycetaceae; genus Actinotignum; species Actinotignum timonense. Next base: position 1,246,844 of record NZ_LT706966.1, read on the forward strand.
CGCGGTGAATATGCTCGGGGAAACGTAGTCCCTGGAAAGTGGCAGCGGCGAAAAGCTTATCCCAGAGGAACGGGGTGAGGTTATCGGTGAGGAAAGCACGTACCGCCTCCGGGCCCGCAAGGGTGCCGAGGAAACGGGAATGTTCGGTGCGCGTCTGGCCGTTGGAGAGGTGAATGGTGCGTCCGCAGCACACCACATCGGTGTCGGGCGCGCTTTCTACTTCACGCAACATCCGTTCCAGATAGGTGGGTTCCCAGTAATCATCCCCGTCAAGGAAAGCAATATAGTCCCCGGAGGCGTGCTCAAGGGCGGAGTTCCGGGCCCCGGATACCCCGGTATTGTTCTCGTGGTAGATCACGGTGAGACGGGAATCGGCAAGTTCTTTTTCCAGGTCGCGCAGCACGCCGGCGGTGTTATCCGGGGAGTGATCATCCACAACGATGAGCTCCACATCGGGCATGGTTTGGCCCAGGACCGATACAACCGCGCGCCGAATAGTGTCCTCACCGCGGTAGGCGGGAGTGATAACTGATACCCGTGCCATGTTTCCTCCTAGGTCAGCTCAGTAGTCTCCATGGTACCCGCGCGCCGCTCCGGCGCTAGCGTGCTATCGAGTGCGGCGCACCAGGCCGAAGATATGGCAGATGCTCCCCAGCAGCGGGCCCACCACCAGAGAGGCAACCGTGCGCGTTTCTAGGCAAACGGGCAGAAGCATAATGGCGACGGAGACCACCAGGGCCACGCACCAGCCCAGGATATTGAGCCGGTGGTGATCGGCGGCCAGCGCCACTGCCCCAGTCAGGGTAAGAAGAGCCAGGCAGGCCGCGGCAAGCACTAAGAAGCCCAGGATCAGGGGAGTATTCGCATAAGCAGGGCCGAAAATAACCGCCATGAGCCACGGGCCGCACGCGGCAGCGGCCAGGGCGCCAATCCCGCCAATTCCGCCCACAATAACGGCCAAACGCAGCACATAGCCGCGGGTGCGTTCAGGGTGCTGGACGAAGACCGTGATCACCATGGATTGGAAAGCCACCAGGGGAAGCATGAGGGGTGCGCGTGTCACGGACACCGCTTGAATGAGCGGGGCTGCTTCAGAGAATACCACCGGCTCAGTGGTCAGGCTCATGAGGAGCGGAAAACCGTTAATAAGGAGCGCGCTGGCCCCGGTGGCGGCCATGGCCAGCAGGAGGCGGCGCGCCAAACCCCGCGGCGCAATATTAATGCGGGTGCGTGCCAAAGCCCGCACCCCCGGCGCGGCGCTGAGCAGCAGCCAGGTACCGCAGGCTAGCACGCAGGCGAGGGCATAGAGGTGGAGCGCAAGGCTGAGATATCCGGCCACCGCAATGAAGAGGAAACGCAGGGCCGGCTCCAGCGAGGTGAGAGTACCGAAAATCTTCCATTTCCCGCGCCCCGCGAAAACTCCGAGGAGCCCTAAATGCACGCTATTGAGAAGTACCCCCAGGGCAATAAAAGCAATGAGGAGCCCGTGCCCGGAAAACCCGTGAAAGACTCGCAGCCACAGCGGCGTGGCAGCCAGCACCAGGAGCGCGGCGCATACGCCCACCCCCGCACAGATGAGGACCGGCGAAGTGCGGTAACGCGGGCCCGCGGCCCCGGAATCCACACCCGCGCGGCTCTCAACCCGGTCACGGTTTTCGACCCGCTCAGGGTTCTCCATCCGTTCGCCGCTTTCCACGCGTTCGCAGCCCTCCACCCGGTCCCGGCGCACCGCCCGCGTCACTTCATTTTGAAGGCCCGCCACGATGGCAATAATGGCGAAAAGGGCGGCCCAGAAGGTCAAAAACAGGGTGTTATCGGCAGGGGAGAGCGAGCGCGCACTCACCACCGTAATAAAGAAACCAGACAGCGCCCCGGAGGCACCCCCTAAGGCAACGGGCAGCGCAGCCCCGGCAGTTTCTGAGCTCTGGCCAGCGGCGGTGGACATCACGGATGGCCTTTCTCTTCGCAGGATTTCTTAAGTATAGGGCGCGGCCCGCCCGGGCAGCCGGGCTAACGGCACGCTTCGGGCAGGCTGGCTCACCGCGCCCGCTGCGCGCCCGCCCGGACCAGCGCCCTGAGCGCGCCCGTGCCATAATAGGCGCTAGTACGGATGGCGGCGAAACGGAAAGCCGCTTCGCCACAGAAAGGATCACGCCCGATGCGCCTCGATATCATGCTGCCCTTCTGGGGGAACCCGGACTACCTCTTCCAAACCGTGGAATCAGTCCTGGCCCAGGATAGTGATGAGTGGAAGCTCACCGTGGTGGACGATTGCTATCCCGATGAGAGCGTTCCCGACTACTTCGCCCAGCTGCATGATGAGCGCATCACCTATATCCGCAACGAAACGAACCGCGGCATTACCGAAAACTACGAAACCTGCCTGAAGCTGGCCACCGCCGAGTACATGATGTTCATGGGCTGCGATGACGTGATGGAACCGAATTTTGTTTCCACCATCCAGGCCGCTATTGCCGCCCACCCCACGATCGATATTATTCAGCCCGGGGTGCGCCCCATTGACGCGGAGGGCACCGTTATTTCTCCGCTGGGGGACCGTATCAAAACTTCCCTGCGCAAGCGCTCCACCCGGATGGGCAATGTTATTTCCGGGGAAGGTGCGGCCGCGGTACTTCTCACCGGGGACTGGCTTTACTGGCCCTCGCTCGTTTTCCGCACCGAGACGATTCGCGCCACCCCCTTCCGCCCCGGTTTCCCGCTCATCCAGGACCTCGCTATCGTCGTCGATATGCTGGCCGCCGGTGCCTCTATGCTCGTCGAGCCCACCGTGTGCTTCCGTTACCGCCGCCACGATTCTTCCGCCTCCGCCTCCAAGCTTCTGGACGGCACCCGCTTCGCCGGGGAACGGCGCTATTTCGCGCTCGCTGCGGAGGAGATGAAGCGCCGCGGCTGGACCAAAGCCCAGCGGGCGGCCCGGTTGCACGCCACCTCACGCCTCTACGCCGCCACCTTGCTGCCGCGGGCCCTCAAGGAGCGCAGCTCCACCGGGGTACGTACCCTGCTGCGTCACCTGCTCGGCAGCTAGGCCCGGCGTCGTCGTTCTTGGTACGACGACGCACGCACCGCAGCGCGCTTCTTCGCACCCACTAGCGCGCCGGCGCGCGCAACTCCCCGAAGGGATTCTTTTTCCCGCGCGAAGCCCGCATGGCGGGTCGTTCCACCAGGAACCAGGAGAATGCCGCGCCCAGGGCGGTGAGCACGAAAAGAACCGCGCAGAAAACCAGGTAGGGCGCTGCGTCGGCTAGCCCGAGGCGGGTGAGCAGCTGGGTGAGCGGGAAGCCCCAAATGTAGATGCCGTAGCTGAAATCGTGGACTTGGAAGAGCCGCGGGGAGGGGAGCGTCTGCCCGATCCACAGCAGCACGTAGGTGAGGAGCGGCGCGGAAATCTGCGGCCCGGAATGCGGAGCCACCACCATAATCGCCACGGCCGCAACCGTTGCCCCCAGCGCACCCCAGGTGGTGAGGCTGAGGCGGTCTTTCGCCAGGAAAAGCAGTGAGCCACCGAAGAAGAACGGCAGCAGCCGCGAGAGCTGGTCGAGGGTGCCGTTCATCGTGCCCAGGTAGACCGTGGCGGTGGGGAGGAAGACCCGCAGCGCGCAGGTGCCCAGGAAAATCACGGCCGTGGGCCAGATATGCCGCTTGAAGAAGGGGATGGTGAGTAGCGCGCCCACAATGAGGTAGCACACGAACTCGTAGTAGAGCGACCACAGCGAGCCGTTCCAGGCAATGGGGTAGGGGACATTGTGGAGGGTATCCGCGATGCCCCACTGGTTCATGTAGAGGAAGAAATTGCCCAGGATATAGCTGATCGGCGTGGGGCCGGTGGTGAGGTAGCCATCCAGGGTGCCGTGGTCAAGGATGTAGACGAAGGGCGCGAGGAGGAACGCCGTCACCACATTGATAAACAGGAAGGCCGGGAAAATCCGGACCACGCGGTTCTTGAGGTAGCGCCCCACATCCGAACGCAGCCGGGCCGCGGTAATGAGATACCCGGAAATCATAAAGAAACCGAAAACAGCCCAAGCACCTACGGATTCGCCGGGGGTGATCTCGAATTCCCCGACGAGCTGGGTTACCGGCCCCACGTGGTGGAAAAGTACCATCAGCGCAAAAACAAGCCGAATCAGATTCAGCGAATTATTGCGGGGGTCAAGCCATGTGCGCATACGTTCCTTCGCGTGGTCCCATCGCGGTGGGGCGACGACGCCGCGGTTGCCGGGTCGTCGCCCCACGCCGCGCTGCGGTTATCGGGTTTAGAGATACTGGGTCTGGGTGTTAATCCAGGAAGCAAGGCGCGTGAAGCCTTCTTCCACGTCCACCTCGGCCTCGAAGCCGAGGAGCTCGCGGGCAGGTGCCGGATCCGCCCAGGCGTGGCGTACATCGCCGTGGCGCCACTGGCCGGTGATCTTCGGTTCGGGAGCCCCGTAAATCTTCGCGATAATCTGGGCTGCTTCGAGGATAGTGGTGTAGTGGCCCGCTCCGATATCCACGGAGACTCCCGGGCACTTCTCAATTTCGATCATTTTAATGAGGGCGCGGGCAACATCATCAATAATGATGAAATCGCGGCGGATGAGGCCGTCTTCGTAGACGGAAATTTGCTGCTTATTGTAGGCAACCCGGCAGAAGAGGGACATAATCCCGGTGTAGGGATTGGAGGGAGTTTGGCCCGGGCCGTACACGTTTTGCAGGCGCACAATCCCGATCTCACAGCCGAAAGCATCGCCCCACATGCGCAGTAGCTGTTCCTGGGCGATTTTGGTGACTGCGTAGACAGAGGACGGGTGCGGTTCCACCAGGGCGGCGTTCATGGCCACCGGCTCGGCCTCCGGGAAATCCCATTCTTCTTTTTCGAACATGGCCACGGTACGCGAACCGGGGTAGAACAGCTCACCGGCGTGCTCCCCGGAGGTATGCCGCCAGGCACCCTCGCCGTAGACCGCGCGCGAGGAGGCAAGAACAATGCGCTGCGGGATGACCTGGTGGCGCGCGAAGGCATCGAGCATCGTGGTGGTGCCCACCACGTTCACGGAGGCGTGCCGGGTGGATTCGGTCAGGGACTGCCCGGTTCCGGTTTCCGCCGCCAAATGGACCACAACATCCGGGGTGAAGCGCTCCAGCAAGGTATCCCAGGCGGCCGGGTCGGTCACATCGGCCTCGTAGAGCTCCACGCGCTTATCGAAGCCGGCCGTGGGCTGGTGATCCGGGTGGATCTGCGGGTGCAGATTATCGAAAGCGATAACCTGCTCGTGATGGTCGGCGAGGTACGTTGACATCGCCGCTCCGATGAAACCGGCACCACCGGTAACAAGAATGCGCATGGAAGTCCTTCCTGTATTGATGCACATGAAGTTTACGCCTCGGCTGGGGGCGCAGCGCGCTCCGCGCGCAGTAAAGCTATTTCTTCAGCCAAACGCCGCCGGTCTTCTTCCAAGCGGGAGACGGCGGTGGACAGCTGGATCGTTACCATGAGGAGCACCACGCACGCGATCACCAGAATCATATTGGAGGCGCGTTTGAAACCGAGGGCTTGGGAGACGAGGAAAACAACCTGGGGCCAGATCGAAATAACGAGCAGGCCAATGCCGATAAGGAACCAGATATATACGTAGGTTTGTTTCATCCGCCGCGAGCGCAGCAGGATGAACAGGTACACGAGGAAGAGGATGCTCGCGGCGATCGGCAAGAGGCGGTAGAGCACGTTATTGCCTTCCTTCGGTTCCGTCAAGATCTTTTTGGCCGGGGCGGGTAGAGGCTACCGCCATGGCGATAATACCGCGCAGCAGCAGGCGCGCGGCTTTGATTGGGTTATGGGAGGGGGTGCCGCCCTGCCGTTCGCGCATCTCCACGCCTACCTGGGTAACGCGCAGCCCGGCTTTGCTGGCGATAATAAGAGCCTCGATGGTATCGCCTAAGTATTCGGCCGGGAGTTCATCGGCGAGCACCCCGATGGCCTTCCGGTTCGTGAGCTTGAAACCCGAGGTGGTATCCGTGAGCCGGGTGTGATGCACGCGGGAGAGTACGCGGGAGAGGAAGCGCATGGCCCAGGCGCGCGGGCCGCGCACCCGATAGGAGCCCCGTTCCGCAAAACGCGCCCCGATCACAATATCCGCACCGGTGGCATCCATCTTTTCGAGGAGGCGGGCAATATCTTCCGGGCGGTGCTGGCCATCGGCATCCACCTGCACGGCGCGGTCAAAACCGTGGCGCCAGGCGTACAGGTATCCGGTACGCATCGCCCCGCCCACCCCGAGATTAATGGGCAGATTGAGGACTGTTGCCCCGCCGGCCGCGGCCACCTGGGCGGTGGCATCCCGGGAGCAATCATTAATGACCACGAGGGATGCGTGCGGTACTGCCTGGCGTAATTCGGTGAGAACCGCCGGCAGCGCCTCTTCTTCATTCCAAGCCGGAATGAGAACGACGAGACGTGGGTGCCTGTCTTGCTCAGAAGTCATTCTTTGATTTTAGGCCATTGAGGCCCGGGCTTGAACGAACGCCCGTGCTGTGTGCCCTATATGAGGGGTGGTACTTCGCGATAAGATAACGCGGCAAGTGAAACGTTGTCCATCTCAAGGAAATCCATGGTTGCAGCCACACACGCAGATGTCCGGGCGCCCCAGGCCGCTTCATCTTCTCAGCACTCTAAGCATCGGGCGGCTCTGGTATCGCGGTTGCGCAGAATCAGTGCCGGGCGCCCCTGGGTGGTGTGGTTAGCCGTTCTGTTGTTCTTCGGGATTCTGGGTGGGGCACTCAATCTGCACTTCATCATCACCAATCCGCACCTGTCTCCCTTCGATGAATATGTGTACCTTGATGCGGTTGATAAGGCCGGTCGCGGGATCGTGGTGCGTGACGGGATGGCCACGGATTCGTACGCCCGTGAGGTGCTGGCCTGCCTCGGTTTCGGTTCCAATCCGGTGAGTTCGGCAACTATCGGAGTGTGCGGGGGTGATTTCCCTGATGAGAAGCTCCCCTTCGCGGGCTACACCACCGCCGGGGTGCATTCCCCGGTCTACTACTTCCTCACCGCCTGGCTGGCTAAGCCGTTTATGATGCTCGGGATGGGTTTGCTGGGTAGCGCTCGCCTCACCAGCGTGCTCTGGTTGGTGCTGGGGATGACGGTCCTTGCCTGGGGAATGCGTCGCGTTGGTGCCACCTGGGCGATGGCGCTCACGGTGCCGCTCCTCATCACCTCCATGCCCACCTTCCGCACCACGAACTGCTATATCACTCCGGATGCTCTCAATCTCCTGGTGGGCACCCTCATTATTTTCGGGAGTATTTTCTACGCGCGCCGGCAATGGTCTCTCGGCTGGCTGCTTCTTATTGCCGCGGTGGCCTGCGTGGTGAAAATGCAAAATATTTTCGCGGTGGTGGCGGCCCTTATTTTCCTGGTGTGGTACCGGATGCGGCCCGGAAACGGCTGGGGTAAGAAAGCTGCCGCGGAGCCTGCCGCCTTGCCGCGCTGGTGGGAAATTGGCGCCCTCGGGCTGGTGTCCGCGGTAGCGGGCGGGGCCTGGTTGGTTATCCGTCCCTTCATTACGGTGGCACGCCCGGATATTGTGGTGGATCCAACCGGGGTGCTCGATCTGCGCCAGCTGCCCTATATGACCGATGATGCGCTGCAAATTGTTTTCGCCGGGATTGGTGGGACAGCCGAGCAATACCCGAAGTCACCCTTCGCGAGCGTGGCGCTCTGGCTGGGAATTACCGCCATTGTGAGCGTGGCCTGGATCCTGGAACGCCACTCTACTCTGGAGCAGCGTTTCTGCCAGGCTGCCGCGGTGTCCTTCCTCGGTATCGCACCGGGGGTGGTGCTCGGTTTCAATATCCTCGCCGGCTCCCTCACCTTTATGCAGCACCGCTACGGCATGGTTCTTATCCCACTCTTCTGCGCGGCTGCTGCCTGGATTAAGCTGCGCCATTCCGTAACCTGGGGCCTGGCAATTGTGACCGCCTGCATGTACGGCTACGCCCTTATTATTCCCTCGGCAACGTAGGGCGGCGTGGCGGCGCATTGTGGCAGTACAGCGCCGCAACGTAGCAGCTTGCCCATAATGCCAGCGGCATGAACATGAAGATGCCCGCGGAACGCGAAGAGCGATCCGCGGGCATCTGTGCACCTGCCGCAGGAGCACGAGGCGTCCGAGATGTCCTAGAGGTATTTACGCAGCCGGGACTTCACCTTGGAGGCCAGCACCTTCGGGCCGCCGGTGCGCAGGTAATCCACCACGAGTTTGAGATCGCGCACCGGGTTGAAACCGGGGTCGATAAAGCCGAGCATGGTTCCCGGCACATCGTCGCCGGTGCGGAAAGCCAGATCCGCGGCCCGGCGCGGGTGCCGGCAGAACTCCAGCAGCGGGGCGAGCGCCCTATCCCAGTGGAACTGCTGGGCGAAACCGGCGATATTCGCACGCGCGCGGGCCGCTGCGGCGTCGTCGTATAACAGTGTTTCGAGCGCGGTGGCCAGGGCCTCCACGTCACGCGGGGGCACCGAGATACCGATGCCTTCGCTATCGAGGGCGTTCCCGAAGGAATCCCCGCTGGTCGCCACGATGGGTAGCCCCGCCCACAGGTAGTCGAGGATGCGGGTGCGGAAGGAGAACTGGGTTTCCACGTGCTCGAAATGGGTGGAGACCCCCACGTTTGCGTCCAGCAGGTAGTTCTGGCGTTCGTGGTAGGGGACCCAGTCGTGGTTGAAGAATACAAAGCGGTTGGTGAGCTCCAGCTCGTCGGCCAGGGCCACCGCTTCGGAAGCAACCCGCATGGCCGGCACTCCCGGATTCGGGTGTTTCATCCCCAGGAAGTAGAGGCGCACATCCGGGTGGGTGCGGGAAAGCTGGGCGACCGCGCGGATGAGGGAGAGCGGGTCGAACCAGTTATAGACCCCGCCGCCCCACAGGATGACCTTGTCATCCATGCCGATGCCGGGAACCTTCCCGCGGATGGCGTGCTCGGTTTGCCGGGGTGCTTCTTCGCCCAGGCCGAAGGGGGCAATATCGATGAGGCTGCGCACATCCGCACCGTCGGGGAGGACATTGCGGTTGATACGGCCCATGCTCGCCAGCTGCCCGAGCCAGAAATTGCGCTGCTTATCCGAGGCGCACAGGAATTTATCGGCGCGGGCCAGCTGCCGGTTGAGCACCCCGGTCACGCCGGTAATGGAGCGTTCGCGGCCCTCCGGGCCCTGGTCGCGGGCCTGTTCGAGCTGCTCAAGGTGCATGGGATCGTAAATATCGGCCACGATGATTTTTTCCGAGCTCATAAGCCACGGGGCGCTTTCCAGCAGGAAGCCCTGGAAAATAATGACGTCGGCCCAATCGGTGCAGGCGCGCAGGGTATCGGTATCGCCATTGTGGATCTCGAAAGCCTGGGGGGCTACCTTGCCAACTCCGGCCGTGGAACACAACCGCACCGGGTGCTCAAGTGCCAGGCGGGTGCACATCTCCCAGGCGCGGATAGCCGGACCGGCCATTTTTTCCCCGATGGGTTCACCGGTGACTACCAGCACTTTCGCCTGCCCAGAAAAACGCTTCGCGATGCCGAAGAACCGCGCCAGTGCCTCGTGGAGGTCCAGGTAGCGCGGCAGCGGATAGGCCGGCTCCATGGCATTACGCATAAGGGTGATAATCTCCGCATCGGATTTCTTGCGCTCGGCCTGGATCTCCCGGCGCGATTCCACGAGGGAGGGCAAAATATCGCGGAAATACGAGACCGCGTAGGGCGCGGTGGCCGCCATTTTCGTGATGGTGCCTTCCGCGGCACGGTAGGAATCCGGGCCGCGGCGTTCCTCCACCTCGCTGCGTTCCGCGCTGCGCTCCAGGGCAAAAGCGAGGGCGGGAGCGAAAACCGTGCGGAGCAGATCATCGCCGAGATTCTTGTACAGGCAGGCCAGCGCATTGCGTTCCAGGAAATACGTTTCCCGGAAATTCCCGAACTTCTTCATGGTGACGTGGTGGCGGTGGTAGGCCACCGATTCAGGCACGTAGCGCACATCGTATCCGGCCAGGTTGGCGCGCCAGCCGAAATCAGCATCTTCGTAGAACATGAAGTAGCGGTCATCGAAACCGCCCAGTTCCTCGAAAACGCGGCGCGGCACGAACATGGCGGCGCCGGTGGGGAAGAGCACATTCTTCGGGGTATCCCAGGCGCCGGTATCTTCCCGTTCCGCCTCGCGCTTGTAGCCCATCCCGAACCACGTCATCGAGGAATCGACGAAATCGATTCTGTCACCCTCCCAGGTGAGCACCTTGGAAGCCACGCAGCCCACCTTCGGGTCCGCTTCAATCGCTTCCACCGCGGCGCGAATCCACTTCTTGCCGGGCCGGGCGTCATTATTGAGGAAAGCCACGATATCCCCGCGTGAATGCTCCACCCCGAAGTTGCAGCCCCCGGTGAAGCCCAGGTTGGCGCCCGATTGCAGTACCTGGCAGTCGGGCAGTTCGGCGCGCAGGCGCTCGTAGGAACCATCCCCGGAATTATTATCGACGACGACGATCTCCAGATCCTGCGCGGGCCAATCACATTCACGCAGGTAGTGCGCGGCGGCAATGGTATCCTCCGCCCCGCGGAAATTGACAAGAATAACGGAAACAGAGGTCACTTGCGTTCTCCCTTGAGAGTGCTGGCTAGGCCGCGCAGCGCGCGGCGCAGGTGGGGATGCTTGCGGGCACCGGGCTTGCCGGGCTCTTCGTACAGCTGGGTGGTTTCCACTCGCTCATAGGCGTGGATGGGGGAGCGTAGCGCGGCGAGGGCCGCCGCAATACCGCCGTTTTCCTGGGCGACGAGGCTGGTGAGGGAGTGATCGTCGTCGTACGTATTCTGATCCAAACGATAGTTCCCGGACAGGGCCCCGAGCACAAAATCACGCTGGGCGGTATCCGCGGTGATCACCCGGTCCGCAACGGTGAGAGTTTCGTTGAGGACGCTGGCGTTCGCGCCCACGCTTTCCGTGCCGGTCACCCCCACCCAATCGGTGCGGACCATCGCGGTGAGATTCGCGGTGGTGACATCGGCAATGATCACCCCGTGGGTTCCGCTCCACGGAACGGCGCGGGCCGGGAGATTGAGAATATAGGTCACGGCAATTGTGTCGACGGCGCTGGCCATATCGCGGCGCGCCGCTTGGAACGGTGCGGCGGGATCGGCGCTGCGCTCGCTCAGCTCTTTGCTTTCCGGATCCCACAGGTAAAGCGGCTCAGAAAGCGCGCCGGCAATCTGCTCGAAACGGGCGCGGGCCGCGGTATCGGAAGCCGCCACCGCGAAAGCGATACTCGGCTCATCATCGCGGCGCACATCAGCGAAAGCGCTTTCCAGGAAATCCCGTTCGGCGGCGGGAATACCGGCGCTGGCCCAGACCCGGTCAAGGAAATCGGCCATATGGGGCAGGCGGCGATCCGGGATGCGGGCGGCGGCGATGGCCGCGGCGTGCCGGTCTTCCAGGCCGGCCAGCGAGGCGCTCCAGTCGCGCACCACCTGGGCACCGCTGAAAGTGGTGGAGGGGACGGGGAGGGAGGGGACGTCGTCGTTCCCGGGGCGGCGGGCTAGATCCAGGGCCGCGGTATCCACCTCGGAGCTGCGGATCGGGTGATCGATCAGCGCGGTGAAGAGCGGGGCGAGGAATTCCAGCTGGTAGGCCGGGGAAAGATTCTTCGTGAGGATGCGCAGGTAATCGGTGGTATCCAGATCGGGGGTGCCGGTTTCGAGGAGGGCGGTGGTGCGCTGCTCACCCGGTACTCCGGCGGCGCTCAGGCGCCACTGGGCATCCACGGCCAGGGCCGGAAGCGAGAAGGCGGTATCGAGGCCGCCGCACAGGTGGAGCGCCCGCGAATCAAAAGTGTAGACCGGGGCGGGAACCGCGAGGACGCTGCGGGAATCGGATCCGTTCGGATCTCCAGCAAGCGGGGCGCACCACGCGGTATTACGCTCCGGGCTGGCCAGGAGCTGCGCGAGGGCTGTTTTCGTGATGGCACCGGGAGCGGTCACCACCGCGGTGATCGTTTCTCCCGCCGCGAGATCCGCGCGCGGGGCGGGCTGGCCCGGAATGAGCTCCGCAACACGGTAGGGGAGGGCCCGCGCTAAAGCGGGCCCGGCTCCGGCGGGAACAAGAACACAAACACTCATGACTGCCTATCATCCTCCGCGGGGCGGCAAGCGCGGCTCGCATAGCCGCGGCGGCTCCCGGGTGAAACTTACTTTCTCTATCGTACAAGGCGATGCGAGGTGGCGCTGACGGTGCGCGATTCTGCGCGCGGTCCGGCCCCCACCTGGGTAATATGAGACAGATAGGTGCATACGCGCGGCTAACCCGGGTGGGGAGCCATCAGCGCGGATGCCGGCAGGAAAGGTCGGGTATGGCAGCAGAGCGCGAACGCGAGGTGAGTCCCGAAGCGCAAGCACGCTTCGAGAAACTCGCCAGCCAAGATCTCACGCGCGTGGCTATTGACACCGGGTTCTTCAGCGGATGGCGAGCTTCCGTCCGCGATATTTTCGACCATCGCCACCTCCTGGGCCTGCTCACCCGGCGCGAACTCAAAGCACGCTACAAGGATTCGGTGCTCGGGTACGTGTGGACCCTGGTGCGGCCCCTCATTAACCTGCTCATCTACTACTTCGCCATCGGCAAAGTGCTGGGCGCCGAACGCGCCATCCCCGATTTCGCCATCTATGTTTTCGCCGGGCTGACCGCCTGGGGGCTTTTCTCCCAGATCGTGGCGGCCTCCACCGGGGCGATCGTGAGTAATTCCGGGATCGTCAAGAAGGTGTATCTTCCGCGCGAAATCTTCCCGCTCTCCGCCGCCGGCGCGGCCTTTGTGGACTTCCTCTCCCAACTGGCCATTCTGGTATGCGGGGCGCTCATTATTCGCGGGGTGCCGTGGGGGAGCGCCCTCATCTACTTCCCTATCTCCCTGGCCGTGGTGGTGGTGTGGGCGGTGGCCTTCGGGCTGTTCCTTTCCGCCGCGAATGTTTATCTGCGGGATGTGCAATACCTCGTGGAGGTTATTCTTCTCATCGGATTCTGGCTCACCCCCTCCGTCTACTCTTTCGCGATGATCGCCGGGGCGGCGCCGAGCTGGATGATTAACCTCTATCTCCTCAACCCCACCTCGGTAGCGGTTATGGGCTTCCAGCATTCCTTCTGGGCGGCCGGGCAGGACGCCCTGCTGCCCTCCCATCTCCTCACCCGCCTGGGAATCTTCCTGATCATCGGGCTGGTGCTTCTCTGGCTCGCGCAGCGCTACTTCGCCCGTATGCAACGTAATTTCGCGCAGGAACTCTAAAGGAAAGGCGAGTCAAGGATTCTTATGTCACGTCCCGACGTCATTCAAGTTGACGGAGTTTCGAAGAAATTCATCGTCCACAAAGATAAATCCCTCAAGGAACGCCTGGTCAATGCCGCCCGTTCGCGCACCCACGCGGAAGAATACTGGGCGCTCAAAAATGTGTCCTTCAACGTGGCCGCCGGGGAATCGGTGGGCCTGGTGGGGGCGAACGGTTCGGGTAAATCCACCCTCCTCAAAGTGATCGGCGGGATTCTCACCCCCGATGCCGGCCAGGTTCGTACCCGCGGGCGCATGGCCGCACTCCTCGAATTGGGGGCCGGTTTCCACCCGGATCTCACCGGCATGGAAAATATTTATCTCAATGCTTCTATCCTGGGCCTGTCCGAAGCGGAGATCGACGCCCAGCTTGATTCCATCATCGAGTTTTCCGGGATCCGGGATTTCATCCACACCCAGGTGAAGTTCTATTCCTCCGGGATGTACGTGCGCCTCGCTTTCGCGGTGGCGGTGCATTCCGACCCGGATATCCTGCTCGTGGACGAAGTGCTCGCGGTGGGTGATGAGCCTTTCCAGAAGAAATGCATGGAGAAAATTCGTCAATTCCAGCGCGAAGGGCGCTCCATTATTCTGGTGTCACATTCCGCGGCGCAAGTGATTGAGGTGTGCGATCGCGCCGTCGTTCTGGATAAAGGCGCCATGGTTATGGTGGGGGATGTGCGTGACGCGATGTCCCGCCTCCACCAGGGCTACCAGGAACAAATGCTCGCCGAACTCGCGGAAAAGAACGGCGGGGTGCTCACTGCGGTGGATACCCACCCGTGCAGTATTGACAATGCCGCGATTGTGGACGGCGTGCGTACCTCCGACGACGGACTTTTCGTGCATATTTCCGGTGATACCATGCGCATTGCCTTCGATCTGGTGGCTCACGAACCCATGCGCGATTACGGCGTGGTGGTGGAAATCGCCACTATGAACGAGGGCACCCCGGTTTTCGGAATGTCCAGCCGCCGCCTCCAGCTTCCCCTCCCCGCGGTAGAAAAAGACTACGCCACCATCATGGTGGTGCTCCCCGATCTGCATATCGGGGAGGGCGATTATATCGTCAATCTCGCGATTCTCGACAGTGCTGATATTGAAATCGAGCGGCGCAATAGCGTTGCACTCTTCACCACCAAATCCGATGGCATGACCACGGGATTCGTCAAAACCTTCCCCGAAGTCTATGTTCACAATGTTAAGATCGAGGCGGGGAGCGGAACCGAGCAATAATACCGTTCGCGGTCACCATCGCTCCCGCGGATAGAGCGGATAGAGGGGAACCACGTGCCAGTTATCGAAGCCCACCCACGCAGCGCGCCGCTGCGATGGCGCACCCGCGGCTTCGCGGGCCTGGGCGCCCTCCTCTACTCCATCGCCCTGTCCTTTATCTACGGCGTGAACGCGTGGGCCATCGGCCCGGTACACGCCTGGGTGGCCGACCTCGGGCGCCTCCAATGCGGAACCGAGTTCCCGCGCCTGTACCTACAAGAAGGCCGCTGCCCGATCATCGGTTTCCCGGAAGGCACCGCCGCGGTCAACGGTGGTATTTTTAGCCGCGCGGCCACCTTCTTTGCACTTATTTTTCCTGGCGACGACGCCGCCGCGCTCTCTGCGTGGTACCTCATCTGGATCCTCCTGGCACTGGTGGGCGCGTACGGGCTGTTCTTCTGGCTCACCTCACACCGTCTGATCGCTGGGATAGCGGCCGCGGTATGGATGATCAACCCTTCCGTTATCGGCATGGGGAATTTCGGTACCACCTTCTGGGGTGCGCTACTCCTACCCGCCACTGTCTACGTGGGCGTGGTGCTGCTGCGATTCTGGCTGCGGCCGCCCTGGTGGCGCCGGCTTCTTGCTCTAGCTAGCTGGTGCGGGGTTCTCACCTGGGCTGTTTTCCTTGACGGTTATTCTTTCGTCATGCTCGGTTTCATCGCCGGGGTGGTGGTTATTGTGCTGCCGCTGCTGCGCGGGCGCCGCGGCCTACCCGATGCCGGTCGGGGCTTTGTTTATATGGCGGTGGCGAGCGCCGTGGCGCTCGTGGTCTATTACCGCAGCGCCGGTGGGGCCTTGGCCGGTATGGGTACCAGCGAAGATTTCTTCCGTTCCATGGGCGTGGATGTTGCCACCACGGTTATCCCCACCTCGAGCGTATGGTGGGCCGATCTTTTCGGAATCGGGCTCGATGCGGATCTGATGTGGGGAGACGGCACCAACGTTCGCTGGAATTACATCGGTATCACCGCGCTGGTGCTGCTCGTTTGTGTGCTGGTGTGGGCGCGCGGGTCGCGCCGCTACGTGCTGCTGTGGGTGGGAGTGGCCCTGGTGGCCTTTGTTATTGCCCTGGGGCCCTCACTGAAATGGTGGGAGATCCGAGGGCCTTTGACCCCGCCGATTCAGGTGACTGATTATCTTATGCCCCGCTCGGAAGCCTTATGGACCTTCCCGTGGGCACCGCTCTACGAGGAGCTTCCCGGCCTTGATCTCATGCGGGCTATCTACCGCTGGATGCTGGTGGTTCGCCTGGCCCTGCTCGCGGCGCTCGCGAGCGGCATTAGCGCGCTGGTGCGCCGGGAAGCGCGAGGCAGCTGGCGGCGGGTGGCCTGCGGAGTGCTGGCCGCGCTGGCGGTGTTGGCTTCCGCCCCGAACCTCGCGAGCTTGGCGGTAGGCGCTAGCGACCGGGCCACCCATCTTGGGGCTCTTATCGGTGAGATTCCAGAAAAACTTGATGCGGCCTTGCCGGACGATGCCGTGGTGGCTTTCAGTTCTCCGGTCTCGGACGGTAATGATTTCCTGGCCGGGGTGATTGCCAGCGAATCGGATCTGGTTCTCTACAACACCTTCGGCGATAAAGATGTGGCCCGGGCTCGGGAGAACTGGACGCCGGAAATGCAGGACGTGATCGGCTCGCACGCGAACTTTGGGCATTCGGTGTGGCAGGTGCTCTATACCGGGCAGGTGCAAGCGGTGGTCATCCCGAATTTTGATTTCCGCTGGGGAATAGAACAGGGATCCGCGGATGCTTTCGCCGCGGAAGCGCAGGCTCTGCGTGAGCAGATTGCTTCCGACCCGCGCCTGCGGATAGAGACGCACGCGGACTTCACCATCGTCACGCTCGCGGAGTAACGCACTGGTGCCCTAGCAGCAGCCGGTGCACCAGTGCGTTAGTGAGCAAACGGCACGATCAGACGCGCGTGATCCCCGCGAAGTCAAAGGCGGCTGCGAGATCCTGGTGGAGGCGGGGCACGCCCATAATCTCCTGAATATGGCGTTCACCCGCGGTAGAGAGGCGTTCCCACAGCTCATCATCACGCATACCGTCCACAATGGCCCGCGCGAAATCCTCCGGGCTATTGGCGATCAGCGCAGTCTGGCGATCCTCCAGGCCCATGCCTTCCGCACCGATATCGGTGGTCACAATAGGCACGCCCCAGGAGAGAGATTCTCCAACCTTGCCCTTCACGCCGGCACCGTAGCGCAGCGGCGCGATGGAGAGCCGGGCCGGATTATACACATCAGCTAAATCAGCGGCGTAGCCGCACAGCTTCACGCCGTTCCCCTCGAAAACGCGCAGCGATTCCGGTGGGTTCTTCCCGTATACATTGACCTCAACATCGCCCAGTTCCTCGCGGACCAGCGGGTGCACCTCGGTGAAATACCAGTGCAGGCCATCCGCGTTCGGGGGATGGGCGAAAGAACCGATAAAACTGATGCTGCGCCGCCCTTTCAATCTCGCGGGGTGCTCCACCGGGACGTGCACATTCCCCACCACAAAGACCGGAAGTTCGGGATGGTCCGCATGCAGCATCTTCGCTTCCTCGGAAGAAACAACCAGGGTGGCGGTGCTGGCTCGCATCACCCCGAGCTCCAATTCCTTGGTTTGATGCGCGGCGGTGATAAGGGCATCATCACCGGCCAGTTTCGCTTCGCGTAATTCGCGGGTGCCGTGCAGGTCCACCGTGTCAAAAATAACGGGGACGCCCGGAAGTGCGTGGGTCACCGGGAAGATGGCAGCTGCGGCCACCCCGACCCGGGACAGGATCACTCCGCGTACATTTCCACGAAGCAAAATAGTAAGAGCGTAGGCGCTGATATTAGTTTGGCCGTGTTCGTTGAACGAGTCGTAGACTACTTGAATTCCACGTTTCGTCAGGTTTCCAACATAAGGTTCGGGACGTTCCTTATTTTGCGGGATGAATATCGGTTGGTATCCGAGCCGGAGCAGCTCCAGCAGAATCTGCTCCATCCGCACCGAGCCGGAGTCCAGATCCGGGGTGATAACGGCGCCGTCGCACACAATAACAACATTTTTGGTATGAACAGCACGCTCCATTTCGAAGTCCGGGTCCTGGTAGCGGCTCAGCGGCTGTAATGCTAATTCTTTTGCCCACTTCTGAGCGAATTTTGCCTTATTAATAACCTGGTAGCGCTTCGTGCCCTGCGAGGTATCTGTTCCATTCGAGACGCCTTCGTGGTGAATGACAAGGGAGCGCGGTTCATAAACGGTACGGTAGCCCAGGCGCCGCACTTCAAAAGCTAGATCGGTATCCTCGTAATAGGCGGGGATATAGCGCTCATCGAAGCCACCTAACTCGTCAAGAATCGACTTGCGCACTGCTAAGCACGCCCCGGAACAATAATCCACATCCCGGAAATAGGTATAGGAGTGGTTTTCTGGATTATTGCCGTTGCCATAGTTTTCCGTGACGCCGTCGGCAAAAACGACGCCACCGGCTTCTTGAAGCGTGCCATCCGCATATACCAAACGAGCACCTACCAGCCCGATGGAGGGATCTTCCATGCGTTCCACGATAGGAATAAGCCAGGTGGGGCTGACCTCGGTGTCATTATTGAGGTAGATAACGATCTCACCGCGAGCATGCTGGAGGCCGGTATTACAGGCCCGAATAAAGCCGCCGTTTTTCGGCATATGAATGACCCGCAAGCCGAAAATACGATCCAGTTTCTTCCCGGTGGAATCCGGAGAACAATCATCCACCACGATGATTTCATAAGGAATATTCCCCGCGGTTGCCGCCACCGCCTTCAGGCAGGCAAATGTTTCCTTCCAATGCCCGTACACCGGAATAATGATGGACACCAGGGGCTGCTCCGAACAGGGCACCCGGTAGTGAACCTTCTGGAGCACTTTGCGACCGGCAGCTTCCGCACCTGGAACGTGGCGGAGCGCGGAGCGGAGTGCGGCTTTGGCCGAGGAGGAAGAAATAGTGGTCACGGCGGAATCCTTTGGTTGAAGAGGCGGCATCGGCTTTCTGCTCTTTGAATTGTACTGTAGCGGACCCGCGGCACGCGGGAGGCGAGGACGTGGCGGTGCCGCGGCATGCAGCAGCGTAGCTCCGCGTGAGAGCCCGCGGAGCTTGTTAGGCTAGGTGCTGGATCATCGCGACTGCGGCGGAGAGGGATATGAAACTATTTGTGCAGGTTCCGTGTTTGAACGAGGAAAAGACCTTGCCCCTGGTACTGGAATCCATCCCTAAGGAAATTCCGGGCATCGATAGCATCGAGATCCTCATTATTGATGACGGTTCCACCGATGCCACCGTTGAGGTCGCGAAATCCTACGGAGTGAAACACTTTGTGCGCCACGCCCGCAACCAGGGCCTGGCCCGCTCCTTCCGGGACGGGGTGGAATACGCGCTCGCGAACGGCGCGGATATTGTGGTGAATACCGACGGCGATAACCAGTACCCCCAGGAAGCCATCCCGGAACTGGTGGCTCCTATCGTGGCCGGGCATGCCGATATCGTTATTGCCGACCGTCAAACCTCAAAAATCGCGCACTTCTCCCGCTTCAAGAAGCTCATGCAGAATGTGGGTTCCCGGGTGGTTAACCGGGCGGCCGGCACCAAACTTCCGGACGCCGCCTCCGGATTCCGGGCCTACTCCAAGGGCGCGCTCTACCGCCTCAATGTGGTCACCCAATTCTCCTACTGCATGGAGACCATTATCCAAGCCGGAAATAAGCGGCTGCGCATCGATTCCGTGCCCATCACCACCAACCCGAAAACCCGCGAATCACGCCTGTTCTCCAATATTTTCCAGCACATGTTCAAATCCGGGACCGCGATTGTGCGCTCCTACCTCATGTTCAAACCCCATGTGCCCCTGGGCTGGACGGCGGCAATCACCGGGATCCTGGGTGCCATCCCCTTCATTCGCTTCCTCATCTTCTACTTCATGGGGCAGGGCGCCGGCCATATCCAATCCCTTATTTTCGGCTCGGCCATGATCGTGGCCTCCATTATCTCCATCACCATCCTCATCATCGCCGACCTCCTCAAAACCAACCGCGTCCTCCTCGAACAGCAACTAGAAGGCATCAAAGCCCTGCGTTTCGGCCCGCCGCGCCCGCTGGCTGCCGCGGCGAGCACCGACCAAGCCCCCAATGCCCTCGACGCTCCCGAAGTGGATGACCCAGATCACCCACATGATCCGGCTGCCGCACCGAACGGGGGAGCCGCCCGGTGAGAATCCTCGGCTTTGGCACCTACAACACCGCGAACCACCCCCGGGTCGGGGTGCTGCTGCGCGGGCTGGCCGAGCACGGCCACACGGTCCGCGAACTCAATATTCCCCTCGATACCGGCACCGCCGGCCGGGTAGCGGCCCTCGCCAGCGCGCGCGGGGCGCTTTCCTTCGGAGCGGATATTGCCCGGCACTGGTGGCATCTGGTGCGAGCTTCCCGGCGCTTCCGCGGCCCGCACGCCCCGGACGTTATCGTGGTGGGCTACCTCGGCCACTTCGATGTGCTCCTGGCCCGCCTCCTCTTCCCGCGCACCCCCATCGTGCTCGACCACCTCATTTTCGCCTCCACCACCGCCACCGATCGCGGCCTCAACACCGGTATCAAAGACCGCCTGCTGCGCACCCTGGATAGCGCCGCCATTCGCGCCTCCACCATCACGGTCCTGGATACCCCCGCGCACCTCGCGCAGATGCCCGAAAGCCTGCGCGCTCGCGGCGTCGTCGTGCCCGTGGGCTCGCCCGAAAGCTTCTTCGCGGCCCGCAGCCCGCATCCGGTTCACACCCCGCCCCGCGTGGTGTTCTACGGCCTTTTCACCCCGCTCCAGGGCGCCGTCACGATTGCGCGCGCCCTGCGTCTCCTCGAGGAGCGCGGTGTAGACCTCGAGGTCACCCTCATCGGCACCGGTCAAGATTACGCCGAAGCGCGCGCGATCCTGGAAGGCGAAAGCACCCACGTGCGGGTGACGTGGCGGGATTGGGTCGACGCCGTCGCGCTACCGCGCGAAATCGCCGGTCATGACCTCTGCCTAGGCATCTTCGGAACTTCGGATAAGGCCCAGCGCGTGGTTCCCAATAAGGCCTACCAGGGCATGGCCGCCGGCCTGGCCCTCATCACCTCCGATACCACCCCGCAGCGCGATATGCTCGGGGACGCCGCCTCCTATGTTCCTGCGGGGGATGCGAGTGCCCTAGCCGATATGCTGGAGAGTTTCGCCGCGGATCCGGAATCCATCGCCGCGGCCCGTACCCGAGCCAGCGAGCGCGCGGATCATGCTTTCCACCCTGCCCACGTGGTACGCCCTCTCCTCGCGGCCCTCGACCGGGTAGTGGGCAGGCGGGGTACGGGCGCGGCCACCCACCACGCCAAGGAAAAGAGCCCCCGGTGAAGAAAATCCTCAGCGTCCTGCAAGCACCAGCCGTGCGGGCCGGCTTTATGCTCCTCGCGGTTATTGCCGCGATCTGGGCAATCGTGGCCAACCGGGAAGCGGTGGGGGAGGCGCTCGCGGCGCTGCCCTGGTGGGTGAGCCTGGCCGGTATCGCGCTTTCCCTGCTCTACGTGGCCTGCACGATGGTTTCCTGGCGCTATCTTCTCAATGACGTGGGCCAGCCCGTGCCCGCCCGGGTGGCCCGGCGTATTTTTTACACCTCGC
Organism: Actinotignum timonense; assembly: GCF_900155575.1. Taxonomy (GTDB): domain Bacteria; phylum Actinomycetota; class Actinomycetes; order Actinomycetales; family Actinomycetaceae; genus Actinotignum; species Actinotignum timonense. The sequence continues at coordinate 1,268,106 of NZ_LT706966.1, forward strand.
AGGTGGCGAAATACTTGCCTGGCGGAGTGTGGAATTTCGTGGCGGCCGCGGAAATGGGTGCGGCACATTCCATCGCCCGGCGGCGCTCCTTCGTGGCGCTGCTCCTCTCCATGGTGGTCTCTATCGTGACCGGCCTGGTACTGGCGGTCCTCGCACTGCTCCTGGGCCCGGCCGGCCTCATGGAAGATTACGGCTGGCTCGCCCTGGCCATTCCCGTGGGCGTGGTAGCTCTTATCCCACCGGTCCTCAATAGGATCATTAGCCTGGGCTTGAAAATTCTGGGGCGCGGGGCGCTGGAAGCCCAGCTGAGCTGGCGGGGTACCGGCCTGGCGGCACTGTGGGCCGCGGCCGGCTGGCTCCTTATGGGCGCCCAACTCTGGCTCATGCTCATCTACCAGGGCATGGCCGCTTCGCTGCCCACCTTCCTGCTCGCCACCGGCGGTTACGCGCTCGGCTGGACCGTTGGCTTCCTGGTGTTCTTCGTTCCGGCCGGGGTGGGAGTGCGGGAATTGGCTCTTGCCGCAGTACTTTCTACCGCGGTAGGGAGCGGGCCGGTTGTCGTCGTCGTACTACTTTCGCGTGTTTTCACGACCCTCGCGGACGTGAGCCTCGGACTCCTCGCCGGAATCGCCGCGCGCCGCGCGGCCCGCCGCTAAGGTCTGCGGATGCAGATACTCACGCCAGGCGCAGCGTAGCGCACTCAGGTGCGGGCGGTAGCGGCGCACCACAAGATAAGCAACCACGCAGGAAAGTCCCACGCACAAAAGGAGACCCAGCAGCGCGCGGGGCGGCGTCGTCCATAAAACCGCGAAGACGGGGGTACGCAAGCCCACATAAAAACGCCAGGCCATCCGCACCGTGAAATCAATGGTCGTCACGGCGAAAAGCAGCGCCCCGGCCAACGAAAGCACCGGAATCAGGCGCGAATCGCGGGCAGAATCGGTACGTTCACGCAGCTCGTGGTGCTGGAGAAGAGCCGCCGCGCAGGTCACCAAGAAGGGGAAGAAGAAGGGGAACCAGTAGCGGCCCTGCCACATGACGAGCGGGATGCGATCCGCCACCGCGGTATTGAGGAGCAGGGCGCTGAAGGGCAGCACCACCACCCCGAAAATAACCGCGCGGCGGTGGTGGCGCGCCCCGGCCCGGTAGACCGCAATGAGCAGGCAGGCGAAGAAAATCACGTAGCACAGGGAAACCGGGCTGCTCGGCTCCACGTTGCGCCAGCCCGCGGTTCCGATTGTTTCGTGTATGTAATAGGGCATGGTCCCCAGGATTTGCAGGCCCATGCGGAAAGCGCCCTTATTGGCCACCGGATCGGGTGCTTTCCCGTAGGTGGAGGCCAGGTAATTCCAGCCGAACCAGGCCAGGCATCCCAGGGCGCACAGCCCGAGGAAAATCCAGAATCCGGGGGTGCGCAGGTAATGCCGCACCGCTACGCGCCCAAAAATAATAGCGAAAAGTAAACAGAGCAGGATCGCCCAGTAGGGGCCTACCGGGCGCGCGCAAATGAGGGGGATGGCGGCCAGCCCCCCGCCAATCCACCGCCACAATTCTTCGCGGGCGGGAACCCGGTTGAGGAGGGGGAGGAGGAAACCGGTGAGGGCCAGGGCCGCCCCGATTTCCATCGACTGCGGATTAGAAAAACCACTGAGGGAATAGAAACCCGGGGCCAGCAGACCGATGGTGAGATAGGGGAGCGCGGCGCTGCGCAACCCCGCGTACAGAGAAGAAAAGCCGAGCGCTGCCAGCCCGGCGAAAAGCCCGGCGGAAAGCACCCGGATACCCCACAGCACGTATTTCCCGGAGGCGAGCAGTAGGGGCCAGTGGGTGAGGTAGTAGTAGAGCGGCGGGTAATTAACCGCCGAGGTGCCCTGGGAGATAAGTTCGTCGTTCGTGGTGAAAATACGCGAGCAGAAGGCGGTGGCGGCCGGGTCGTGGCGCCAGCAATCCGGGGCGCCGCGCCGCAAAAACGCGGGGGCCTCCACGCGAATACTTTTTTGAGGGATTTGCCCCGTGACCACCGCGTAGCCGTAAATCTCGTGCTGGGTTTCATCGGGGCCGCCATTGAGCGGGGTGAGCAAACTGAGCCCCATCGCATAGATAAAGAACCCGAGGAATGCGAGGAGGAACATTTTCCCGTGCACTACCCGCCGGCGGTCCTGCGAAAAATCGATGGAACGCGCCTCAGCAGCATTGCCGCCCATGATCACCTCGATGAGTTATTGATTGACGTACATCTCATAACAAATAAGCCCCTGGAATTATATGACGGGCAGGCAAGAATCGGCACATCTGCGGGTGTAACGCCACGTGCGCACCAGGTACGTGCCCGCTACCGCGATAGCGAGGGCGGCACCGATGAGTGCGTGCGGCGGGGTATCGGTGAGGACCCGCCACAGCGGCGCCGTGGTGATACCCGCGTAAAAACGCCAGGCCATCCGCACCGTGATATCAACGGTCGCCAGGAAAAAGAGGGTGGAGGTTGCCCGCGCCAGGGCCCCGCTTATATTGGTACGACGGCGCCCGGAGGTTGCTATAACAGCCACGCACACCCAGAAGAGCGGGAAGAGGAAGGGGAAGCCGTAGCGGCCCTGCCAGATGGGGAAGGTGGTGCGGCTGAGCACCAGGGTATTCATGAGGACGGCGCTGAGCGGCAGGGAAATAAACGCCAGGGCGATGGAGAGGCGGTGCCGCCGCTGCCCCCAGCGCCACGCGGCCGCCACCACGGCGAAGAGGACCACCCAGTAGAGCACCGTGACCGGCACCGAGGTAGTAACGGAGCGCCACCCGCCCGTGCCGATCGTTTCGTGCATGTAGTAGCGGAAATTCCCGAGGAGGCGCAGGGTGAGGGCGCTCCAGCCGTCATTGGTGACTTCGGTGGGGGTGGGGCCGTAGATGGTGGAGATGCGGGTCCAGGCCAGCCAGGCCAGGCAGCCGGCAGCGCACAGGGCCATGAATATCGCGAAGGCGCGGGTGCGAATATACGTGCGTACCCGCTCGCGCCCGAATACTCCGGCCAGGAGCAGGCACATCGCAATAGCCCAGTACGGGCCCACCGGGCGCGCCATGATGAGCAGCAGCGCCGCGCAGCCCCCCGCGATCCAGCGCCGCGCCGTTTCCCGTGGGGGGAGGGGCCGAAGGAGCGGGATGAGGCATCCGGCCATGGCGAGGGCCGCCCCGATTTCCAGACTTTGGGGATTGGAAAAACCGGCGAAAGTGAAGAACGCCGGGGTGAGGACAGTGAGGGCAATAAAGGATTCGAGGCGGTGGGGCAGGCCGGCCGCGAAAGCCGATACCCCGAAAGCCGCCAACAGGGAAAAGAGGAGCGCTGAACACAGCCGCACCGCCCAGAGCGCCGCCGCTCCGCTGAGGAAGCGCAGCGGCTGGTGGGTGAGGGCGTAGTAGAGGGGCGGGTAATTGACCGCGCTTGTTCCCATTTCCCGCAGGGTGGCATCCGAGCTGATCGGGGGCGAACACCACGCGGTTTGGGAGCGGGTGGTACGCCAGCAATCGGGAGCACCCGAGCGCAGGTAGCGCGGGGCGAGCACCCGCTCCGATTCGAGGGGAATATTCCCCGTGACCACCTGGTAGCCGTAAATTTCATGCACGGGTTCATCCGGGGAACCGTGCAGCGGAGTGAGCAGACTCAAGCCGGTGGTGTAGCAAAGAAAAGCGAGGAAAGAAAAAAGGAAAACTCGGGGGGACCACAGCCCGCGGGAGGGCGGCGTATCCGGAGCTTGCGGGTTCGCGGGGCGAGCTGGGGCAGCTGGGTCAGTTGGGCGAGCTGGATGAGCTTGGCGGTGCGGGCGCGGTGTCATACTGCCGGGTCACCTATGCGCCCGCCGCGCCGCCGCCGCGCATCACGTAAACCTTGGCGCATAAGCTGGCGCCGCTCGGCCCCGCGGTCCAGGAGGAAACCGTTAAAGGCCAGGTATTTCGCCAGCCACCAGGCATAGCGCACCCGCCACTTGCCCGGGAATAGCGAACTGCCAATAACGCGGGCGGTATTGCGCACCAGGTAATAATTGCGGATCGGGGCGTGCACGTGCACCGGTTGCGTGCGTCCGGGAAGAAGAACGACGGCGTCACCTAGGGAATGGTAGAGCCGGGCGGCCGTCACGCACACCAGGCGCCACCCCTGGCTCCGGGCTCGCACGCCCCACTCCAGATCCACGTGGTCAATAAAGAGAGCGGTGCCCATCCCGCCCACGTCATCGAGCGTTTCCATCCGGATGAGGCACCCGGAGGCAATAAGGAAAGCAACGTCAAGCACCGGGCGTTCCAGCTCGGCCGCGGTGGCACGCTTGGGGGCCCACTCGCGGGCAACGTACACCAGCTGGTCCTCCCCTTCGCGTTCTTCGCTGGGGAGGGGGCCGGCCGCACCGATCTGCGGATTGCCGGCCAGTACCTCAAGCAGGCGGGCCACCATATCCGAGCCAACCAGGGAATCCTGATCCATGAGCAGCACGAAACGAGTACCGAGAGCCCGGGCCTGTTCGATACCGATATTCGTGGCCGCCGCAATCCCGAGATTCTGGGCGAGCGGAACGAACTGGGCACCCACCGCACGAGCACTTTCCGCTACGGCTGCCCGGCGCGATTCTTCCGAACCGTTATCAATAACCACCACGTGCCCCACCTGCAAGGCCAACGCGGTGAGACGGGTTTCGCAGTTCCCGTCCGGGTTATAGGTAATGACAACCGCGGTGACCTGGTTGGCGAGGGCGGACAGTTCAGCCCGCTTCATATTTAGCTCCGCAAGGTGGCGAGGAAAGCCTGGACATCCTCATAGCTCGGGAGGAGCCCGCTGCGTTCGGCCTCATCCAGATCGGGAGCATCGGTATCCTTCGGGGAGAGCAGCAGCTCAAGCTTCTTACCCTGGCGATCAGTTTCCGGGAATACCAGGCCCACCTGCGAGCACAGCGGATTCACCCCGTGTTCCCGCCCGGGAGCGTATTGCGCCGAGCACAGGTAGACCACGGTGGAATCATCTTCCAGGGCCACGAAGCAGTGGCCCAGGCCCTCCGAAATATAAATCGCCTTCCGGGTGTCATCATCGAGAAGAACGGAATCCCACTTCCCGAAGGTGGGGGAGCCCACCCGAATATCAATAACGAAATCGAGAACTGCACCGCGCGGGCACATTACGTACTTCGCCTGGCTGGGCGGCACATCGGCGAAATGGATACCACGAACGGTGCCGGCCTTGGATACCGAGGTATTCACCTGGCGCACATCCAAACGGTGGCCGATTGTTTCTTCAAAAACAGAGGATTTGTAGGCTTCCAAGAAAATACCGCGTTCATCGGGGAAATGCTTGGTGGTGATTTCCCATGCGCCCGCAATCGCTAATTCCCGAATCTCCATAATGTTCCCTCACTCGGCTACTCGATGTACGGGAACTACGATACCTTCTCCGCGCCGGTGATGCGGAAGCTAGACTGGGATAACCAGCGCGCTTCCCGCGGCCCTACCGGTACCATCCGGTGAGGAGGGGATCGCCGGGCGCCCCGTGAATTCCCCGAAGGACCGTATGCGAACCAGTGATACCACCATGAGCTCACGCCGTTTCTATACGTGCGCGGGGCTCCTCACGGTTCTTTTCCTTATCTGGCAGATGCTCTGGGCGCTTGCCAGCCCGCCGCTGCGCACCCCGGATGAACCTCACCACCTCAATTCCGTTATTCGACTCGAGCAGACCGGGCAGTGGCCCGATCCGGGAACAAGCTGGCTCTACCGCGATATTTTTGAAGCCTCCCGGGCCAGCGGCCTGCTGGTGGAAGGAGCTCCCAGCTACTCCCTGCACTACCGCACCCGGTTGGGGCGAGATGCCTGGATCGGCGCGGATACGGATTCCTACCGCAGCCAGAAACTCCTCCCGCACGAGCAACGCCGCTCTGCGCGGGCTGAAAGCACAGTCCCTATTCTGGATCAGATGACCCAGCACCCCCCGCTTTATTACGCCGGCGGAGCCCTGGTGTTACGCGCCACCGGAATGACGGATGCCCCCTGGGACCGCCAGATTCTTATCCTGCGGCTCTACTCCATTGTGCTGACCTCACCTCTGGTGCCCTGCCTTATTTTCGCGGCGCGCCGTACCGGGCTAAGTAGGCGCGGTGCGCTCCTTGCTTCCGGCACGGTCTACGCCATCCCCATGCTCAGCTTTATCTCCGCTTCGGTCACTAACGACGCCCTCTTCATCGGGGCCGGGGCGCTCACCATAGCGGCAGTGAGTGCAGCTATGTTCGGTTCCGGGCAGTGGCGCACCGTGTTCGCGGCCGGGCTTGCCTTAGGGCTTGGCCTGTGGAGCAAAGGAACCTTCATCCCCATGGGGTTGGTGGTTTTCCTCGCCTTCCTCGCTAATCCTCGTATAGGTGGATGGGGGCGGCGCCTGGCTCAGGGGTTGAGCGCGGGACTCATCGGTGTTCTCACCGGCGGGTATTGGTGGCTGCGTAATATCGTGCGCTACGGGGTGATCCAACCCGATGGTTTCCAGGCCCAAGCCACGGAGCCGGGCACCGATATCGGTTTCTTCGCCGAGCGGGTGACCACCTCCTTCGTGGATTCTTTCTGGTCGGATTTCGGCTGGCTGGATATCACCTTCGCACCGCTCCTCCTCATTCTTCTCTCCCTCCTCACCGTTCTTTTCCTCGCGCGTGCCCTTGGCACCCACCCGGATAAGCGCTGGCGCCTCCTTCTCTTCACCGCGAATATTGTGCTGGTTCTGGGCATGCTCATCGTGCAGGCCTACAACCAGTACCGCGGATTGGGAATTATCGGCGGGGTGCAGGGCCGCTATCTTTTCGCCGGAGCCCTGGGCTTGCTCGTGGTTATTGCGATGGGGGCAGCCGGGCACCATTGGGATCCGCCGCTCACGGCGCCCGCGAGCCGGCCACGCTACCGTGAAGAAGCCGGATGGCGCAGTTTCCTCCTGCCGGCAGTGGTGGCCGCAAGCATGCTGCTCTCCGCATACGCGATGCTGCTGTGGCTGCGTTCGTGCTACCCGGGAGCATTTTTCGGGATGAATCTAGAGCGCTGGGCGCTCGCGGCGGGGCTGCCGGTACCTGTGCTCGGCGCGGCACTGGCGCTCGGATACGCCGCGCTCCTGGGTGCCGGACTTGTGTGCTATCGACTCACCCGAGCGGAACTACTACCCCAGTTCCGCCCCGCCGAGCTGGCGTACCGCCCCGCCGGCTCCTCCCACCCTGCCGCGGCTGCGGTCCAATGAGTACAATAACGCGGGTATAGACCAAGGAAAGGACACCCATGCGCTGGATGGTTACCGGAAGCCGGGGAATGCTCGGCCAGGATCTCGTTGCTCTGTTGGCACAGCGGGGGCAGAACGTGCTCGCCGTGGATAAGAGCGAGCTGGATATTACCGATCCGGCCGCGGTGGCGCACCTGGTCGATAAGGTCGACGTCGTCGTTAATGTTGCTGCGCATACGGCCGTGGATAAAGCCGAAAGTGAGGAGGCGGCAGCCTTCACCATTAACGCAACCGGACCGCAAATCCTGGCGCGGCGCACCGCGCAGATCGGCGCGAAACTGGTACAGGTCTCCACAGATTACGTATTTTCCGGCGACGCCGTGGACCCGTACGAAGAAAATGACGTTATGAACCCCAAGGGCGCCTACGGGCGCACCAAAGCGGCCGGGGAGTGGGCGGTACGCGCCGAAACGGAGGACTACTACATCGTGCGGACCGCGTGGCTGTACGGCGCCCAGGGCAATTGCTTCCCGAAAACCATGGCGCGCCTGGCCTGCGAACGCGATGCGCTGTCCGTGGTGACCGATGAGGTGGGGCAGCCCACCTGGACCGTGGACCTCGCCGATCTCATCTACCGCATGGTCGAGGCGAATATTCCCTCCGGGACCTACCACGGTACGTCCTCGGGGAAGACGAACTGGTGGAATTTCACCCGCGAGATCGTCTCGACGCTCGGCAAAGACCCCGCGATGGTGGGGGAGACGACGGCGGCTGCTTTCAACCGGCCCGCCCCGCGCCCGCATTTCTCGGTGCTATCCCACGGCGCCCTGCGCCGGGCCGGTATCGAGCCCATCGGGGATTGGAAGGAACGCTGGGAGGCCGCGGCCCCGAGCGTGCTCGCGGAGTACCTCGGCTAGTTATGTGAGTTAGCACGAGAAAAGAACGGGGCGGCCGACACCATGTCAGCCGCCCCGATTGTGTGAATGGGTCCGAGTTACTCGCCCGCCGCGTTCGCGCGAGCGCCCGCTCTAGTAGCTCGCCGAAGGAATATCGTGCTGGGCTTCCAGTAGCCCGAGCAGGTAATCCCCGTACCCGGATTTACGCAGCTTCTCTCCGCGTGCTCGCAATTCCTCATCGCTGAGGAATCCGCGCCGCCACGCCACTTCCTCCGGGCAGCCCACCGAGAGACCCTGGCGGGCCTGGATGGTGCGCACGAAGCTGGTGGCATCCGCGAGGGAATCGAAAGTACCGGTATCCAGCCACGCGGTACCGCGGTCGAGCACCTCAACCTTGAGCTTGCCTGCCTCCAAGTACTTGCGATTGACGTCCGTGATTTCGTATTCCCCGCGCGCGGAGGGTTCGAGGTTCCGGGCGATTTCGATAACGTCATTGTCGTAGAAGTATAGGCCCGGCACCGCGAAATTGGACTTCGGGTGGGCGGGCTTTTCTTCAATGGAGATCGCCTTGAAATTCTCGTCAAATTCGACGACGCCGTAGGCTCGCGCATCCGAAACATGGTACGCAAAGATAGCGCCACCATCCGGATTGGTATTGCGTTCCAAGCGGCGCCCCATCGTGGGACCGTAGAAAATATTATCGCCCAGCACCAGGCCGGCCGGTTCGTTACCGATGAAATCAGCGGCGATGGTGAAGGCGGTAGCCAGGCCGTTAGGAACTTCCTGTACCGCGAAGGAAATACTGATGCCGAATTGGCTGCCGTCCCCGAGGAGCCGGTGGAACGCCGGGGCATCTTCGGGCGTTGTAATAACCATGACATCGCGAATCCCGGCGAGCATGAGCGTGCTCAGGGGATAGTAGATCATCGGTTTGTCATACACGGGTACCAGCTGCTTGGAGGTGCCCAGCGTAACGGGATGAAGTCGAGTGCCGGAGCCTCCGGCCAGAATGATTCCACGCATAGGGTCATTTTTGCCTATTTGCAGGCCGGGCGCCACCGGCCGGGCCGCTTTCGGGGGCTGCCGGGCCGGTTTCAGTGCCTTCAGGCCGGTTTCTGGTACTGCCGGCCGGGTTCGAGCCCCACCGACCGGTTACGCTCCTCGTGATTGTGAGCAAATCGCTCACGTGGCCTAAAGCGCACCTGGCCGCGGCAACACGCCGGACTCGAACGAAAGTTCGGGTGGGCAATATACCGCTTTCGCTTGACTTTTTGGGTATGACACGCTTGTAATTTACAAAGAGACCTTGGTTAGAGGAGGACATGTGCGGAGGATTAACCCCGGCTTGCGCGTCGCGGGGAGCGGCGGATTGACGCCGCAGGACGCCCAGGACGCCATGCTCGATATCTTCGACCTCGGTTACGATAAAGCGGATTCGGCATCGCTGCATTGGCGTGAATCCGCGCTGTGTGCCCAAACCGATCCCGATATTTTCTTCCCCGAAAAAGGCGGCTCAACCGCCCCTGCCACGTCGATCTGCCACGAATGCCCGGTGCGGGAGGAATGCCTGGAATACGCCCTCCAACATGATATTCGTCACGGTATTTGGGGTGGTATGTCGGATAATGACCGCCGGCGCCTGAGCCGGCAACGCCGCCGCGTCGGCGAGGCATAACCGCCCAGCGCCCGCGCTGGCGTAGCATCAACAGCAATGCAGTTCAGAATTCGCGCTCTCGTTATTACCCGGCCGGGCTCCGCCTACCTGGAGGACACCCTCGCCGCGCTGGAATCCTCCACCCGAAAACCCGATGCCATCAGCGTGCTCACCGGAAAACTCGGGGTAGCTGTCAATGACGCGGTTGCCGCGGATGCCCGTGATACAAGGGGCGGCGAAGCACGCGGCACCGGTGAGTCCACCCCGGCTGAATCGACTTCCGCGGAACCCACCACCGGCACCTATGACGCCTACTGGATCTTGCACGACGATAGCGCACCCGCCCCGGATGCCCTCGCGAACCTCGCCCGCACTCTGGAAAACGGCGCCAATATTGGCGCGGTGGGCTGCAAACAGGTGGATTGGGCGGACCCGGGCGCCCTCCTGGAAGTCGGAATCCGCGCCACCCGCAGCGCGCGGCGAGTCCCGGAAGTCGCCCTCGATGACCGCGACGGCGGTCAGCTGGACGGGCGCTCCGACGTACTCGCGGTGGGAAGCGCCGGCATGCTCGTGCGCGCCAGCGCCCTGCGCGAGGTGGGCGGTTTTGATACCTGGCTGGGGCCTTTCGGGGATGGGCTCGAACTCTCGCGGCGGTTGCGCGGAGCGGGCTGGCGCGTCGTCGTTGAACCTTCCGCCACCGTGCGCCACGCGCGCGTCTCCCTCGGCAACGACGGTCGTGATTCCTTCGCGGCCCGCCGCGGCGCGCAACTCTACAACGCGGTGCTTGCCGCCCCCGCGCTGCTCGCACCCTTCCTGTTCCTCGGGTACGTGCTGCTCGGCCCCGCGAGGGCACTGGTGCGGCTGCTGGGCAAAGAGGCACGGCTCGCGGACGGTGAAATTCGCGGGGCCGCGCGCCTGCTCGGGAGCCTTCCCGCGCTGATGCGGGCCCGGCGGCGGCGCCGGCGCACCGAAAAAAGTCGTGCCGGACTCGCGGCCCTCGAAGCGCGCGGGCGCGACGTGCGCGCGGCACGGCGCGNCCCCGCCTATAACGCCGGGTGGGCCCAAGCTTTTGAGATACCGGCCGGGAGCTCCGGGCGCCTGAGGATTACCTATAACCGCACCGGGGACGCCCTGGTGGCCGCCGCGCGGCTCCTCGCGGTGGCCGCGGCGCTCGTGGTGGCCATCCCGGTGCGTCGGAAGGTGGTGGAGTAATGGACCAGGTTCGCGATGAAGCCGAAGTGGGGCGTGCCAGCGGGCGCGGGGCGCGCTGGCGCCACCTCACGGTGCGGGCCGGTAGTGCGCTCGCGGTGTTGGGAATCGCCGCCGCGGTAGCGGCGGCCGGCGTCGTTCTTCCCACCGGGGCGCCGCGCGCGGTAGAAGCCGAGGTGGCGAGCGCGGGAGAAGCCCCCACCCAGCTGCTCTGCGGGGGCGGATTCGAACAAACCATTTCCGCGGGCATGACCGTGGAGGGTAGCCCCGGGGGGACCGCGGAAAATATCGCCACCCAGGTGCTGCTTTTCGGTACCGCGGATAAGGAGGCGCGCGCGGCGCTCCCCACCGGCACCATCCTTAGCGCGGATCCCGGCGAAGTTCTTTCCGGCGCGGTCGCCTACAGCGCCCAGGGCGGTAACGGGCGCGGCCTGGCCACGAATACCTGCGTGAGCGGGGCGGGAGACCTGTGGATTACTGCCTCGGCCACCAGCGTGGGGTACTCCAACCAGCTTCTCCTCACCAATCCGGGAGCCGCGCCGATCACCGTGCGGGTGGACGGGCTGGGCGGGGCCGGGCCGCTCGGCACGGTGCGAGTGGCGGTACCGGGGCGTTCCACCGTACGCCACACCCTGGACGGCCTGCTCGCCGAAGATTCCCGCCTGGCTCTTCATCTGAGCACCCAGGCCGGCACTTTCGGAGCCACCTTGCAAAACCAGCACATTTCCGGGACCAGCGGCGCCGGGGTGGATTTCGCGGCCGGCGCCCCGGCCGCCACGGAGCTGACCATTCCGGGAATCCCGGAGGGTTCCACCTTGCGCATTGCCAACCCCGGGGAGGCCACCACCTTCACGGTGCAGCTCACCGGGGAAGATGGCACCACCCGCACCCTGCCCGGCGGGGAAGATGTGGAGATCGCCGCGAATTCCGTTATGGACCTCACCCTGGCCGGTATCGACCCGGGCACCTACGCGGTGCAGGTGCGCGGAGCGCCGCTCCTCGCCGCGGGCGTGTTACTGGGCGGCGGGGGAGATGCGGCCTGGGCCAGCCCGGTTGCTCCGGCCGCTCGCACCGCGGGAAGCTTCGGGCCTGGCCCGGCCCGCCTGGCACTTGCCGGGCGCGGCCACGTTGACATCACCCCGGTGGGAGCCGACGGCGTGGACCTCGATCCCGTGAATGCTCAGGTGCGCGGATACGCCACTGTGGAGCTACCTGAGGCGGCTCGCGGCTACCGCATCGAGGCGGAAAACCCGGTGAGTGCCGCGGCGCTTATCCTAGCCCCGAATGGGGAAGCCGGCGGGGCCAGCGGAATTGATTGGGTGAGCGCGGTGGCCGACCAGCGCGAAGCGCTCTCCGCCCGCGTCGCGGTGCGCCAGAACTAGAAGCCGCGGCGCGCAAGAACGGCAGGCACGCGGGCCGCAGCTGCGGCGTCGTACCAAAAAACTAAAAACCGCGCCGCAAAAAATCGATGTCTTCGGGGTGGCGGGAAATCGCCGCGGCGAGCTGCTCGGTGACGATATCGTGGATGACGATACGCGGGAAGGGGCTGGCCATCGCGGTGCGCATCATCGGCATCCGGTAAAACAGCAGCCGCGCCCGCACCGCGCCGCCGCGTTCGAAAGGCAGCAGGCGCGCGAGCGGCACGCCGTCCTCCCACGGCGAAGGATCGGAGGCCGGCACGTCCATCACCGCGAAATCAAGATCGCGCATGTCATCACCGAAATGGGCGCGGTAGGTGGCGAGTTCGGCGGCGATAATATCGTCGAATTTATCGGCGCGGGTGCGCCAGGCGGGCAGGGTATAGGGGATCACCGGTCCTCGAATGCCCCGTCCGTGCCGATCACGGCGGCGGGGGCGAGGCTGGGAAGGAAAAGTGTCCATACCCCAAGGTTACACGGGCGTGCTAACGTCTAAGGCGTGAGTCCGTTGAGAAAGTGTTCCCGCACCACGTGCCAGCAGCCGGCCGTTGCCACGCTGACGTACCAGTACGCGGAAGCAACCGCCGTGATCGGGCCGCTCTCACCGGTGGCCTCCCCGGGCACCTTCGACCTGTGCGAAGCCCACGCCGAATCGGTGACCGTCCCGCGCGGCTGGCAGATGATCCGCCTGCGCACCGAATTTGAACCGGCCCCGCCCTCGGATACCGACCTCATGGCGCTCGCGGACGCCATCCGCGAAACCGCCACCCGCCAGCCACCCGAACCCACCCGCGCTACCCGGCGGGTGAGCCGCCCCTCCGATGTGGAGGTGCGCCCGCGCCTGAGCGTGGTGCGCAGTGAAGAGCCGGAAACGCCGAAAGACAACTAGAGGTACGACGGCGCATCTTCGGCCCCGCGCCTACCGCGTCCCGGCTTCGTACCCACGCCGCACGCCGCACGCCCCGCAGCCGCCGCACGCAACCGCGCACACCATTCGTGCGTTTTTCTGCACGAATGGCACGAACGTGAGAAAATGGCGCTATGACTATGCGCGTTCTTGTGGTCGATGACGATCCCGGTATCTCTGAAATGGTGGCGATCCTGCTGGAATCGGAAGGATACGCCGTGACGGTGTGTGCCACCGGCACCAATGCCCTGCCTATTTTCCGGGCGGAAACACCGGATATTGTGCTGCTGGACGTCATGCTTCCCGGGATGAGCGGGGTGGAAGTGGCCCGCCAGCTGCGCGAAGAAAGCGATGTGCCCATCATTATGATGAGCGCGCTCACCGATTCGGTGGACGTGGTGGCCGGCCTGGAGGCCGGGGCGGATGATTACGTCACCAAGCCTTTTGAGAACTCGGTGCTGCTGGCCCGCATTAAGGCGCGGCTGCGGCGTACCGAACCGGAAGCGGAAACCCTGCGGGTTGCCGATCTGGTTATCGATCCGCGCGCCCACCAGGTCACCCGCAACGGGGAAGATCTGCACCTGACACCCCTCGAATTCGAGCTGCTCACCACCCTGGCGCGCAAGCCCTACCAGGTGTTTTCCCGCGAAGAACTCCTGGAGCAGGTGTGGGGCTACCGCCACGATTCCACCGATACCCGCCTCGTCAATGTGCATATCCAGCGCCTGCGCTCCAAGGTGGAAAAGGACCCGGATAATCCCGAGGTGGTTATTACGGTGCGCGGGGTGGGCTACCGGGCGGGGGCAACCCAGGAGTGAGTCAATTTTCGCGGCGCGGCTATATTCATCGCAGCCTCGGGAGCATGGGGCGTGGCGCCCTCACCTCATTTTCACAATCGTGGCGCACTTCCCTCAACGCGCGGGTGGTTTCCGCAATTGTGGCGATCGGGGTGCTCACCAGTATCGTCACCGCGGTGATTGTTGCCAATCAAACGCGTTCGCAACTTTATGAGCGCGCGGTGAGCGCCGCCACCGAACAGTTCTACGGCGCCCGCTCCCAAGCCCAGTACGTTTTTGACTCCGCGAACGCCCAAACGTCCGGGGCGGTTCAGGAAATCGCCAACGCGCAGGTGCGCTCCCAATTTGAGCCGATCCGCGGGGTGGTGGGCACGGCCCTCATCCGCTCCCCGGGGCAGAATACCGGTAATTACCTGGTAGCCGATGTGGGGGCACCCACCCCGGCAACCGTCATGGATGTGCTCACCCCCGAATTACGCGAAGCCGTGCAGGAATCTTCCAGCCCGCAATGGCAGGCGGTGGCGATTGCTAAAGGGGAGGAATACACCCTCCCCGGGATTCTTATCGGCGCAACCGTACGCCTGCCCAATGCCGGCATGTATGAGTTCTACACGCTCTATTCCCTGGAAAACGAAGAAGTGACGGTGGCCCAGGTTTCCCGGGTGCTGATGCTCGCCACCATCGCCCTGCTCACCATCGTGGCGGTGGCCACCGGGGTGCTCGTCAATGTGGTCTTGAAGCCGGTGCGGGCGGCGGCGGAAAATGCCCGTCAGCTGGCCGGAGGCGCTTTTGATGTGCGTATGGATGACCGCGGGGAAGATGAATTAGCCCAGCTCGGTTCCGCCTTCAACCAGATGGCCGAATCGCTCCAGGACCAATTCACCCGCCTCGAGCGGCTCTCCCAGGTGCAGCAGAATTTCGTATCCGCGGTCTCGCACGAATTACGCACCCCGGTCACCACGATCCGGATGGCCGGCCAGCTCATTTACGATAAGCGTTCCGAACTGCCCTCCAGCCTGCGCCGTTCGGCTGAACTCCAGCATTCCCAACTTATTTCCCTGGACACCATGCTTTCCGATCTGCTGGAGATTTCCCGTTTCGATGCGGGTTCGATGGTGCTGGAAACCAGCAAAATCGACGTCGTAGAAATTGTGCGGCGCGTGATCATCTCCCAGGCTCCCCTCATCGAAGCGAACGGGGTGCCCGTCACGCTCTCCGCGCGCGGGGAAACCGTGGCGAGCGTGGACTCGCGCCGCATCGAACGCATCGTGCGCAACCTCGTGGTGAACGCGGTGGAGCATGCCGAAGGCGGGCCCGTCAAAGTGCGGGTGGTCGGTTCGGATACCGCGGTGGCGGTGGAAGTATCCGACCGCGGTATCGGCCTGAGCCCCGAGCAGGCCTCCCACGTTTTCGACCGTTTCTGGCGCGCGGATACCTCCCGGGTCCGCAAATCCGGGGGAACCGGCCTGGGCCTGACCATCGCCCGCGAGGACGCCCTGCTCCACGAAGGGCGACTGCAAGCCACCGGCGAATTGGGTGTGGGATCCACCTTCCTCCTCACCGTGCCCCGCACCCAAAAAGCGGCCTTCACCCCGCCGCTGCCCCTGCGGGTGGCGGCTGCCGAAGACTGGCAGGACAGCGGGGATATTCCCATTGAGATCGCGCGGGCGGATACCACCGGGTCCCTGCCCGCGGTGGGTACCACCGGCACGATTCCAGCTATCCGCGCAACTGCGGTAGCGCCGGTGGACGCAAGCGGCGGGGCCGCTGCGGCGTCGTCGCCGAAAAATGCGGTNGGGGCTTATGACCTCACGGTGCTGGAGAATAACCGGCCCTACAAGGTGGAAGAAGGCAAGACCCGCCCGGTCTTCAGCAGCGGGGTGTTCGACGATATCCAGGTGGCGCGCATGGCCGGGAACTATTCCGATTCGGTGGCCTCCTACGCCCTGCTCACCGCCCAGCGCGATGCCCTGGTGCGGGTGGGAAGCGATGGTTTCCAGCCTTTCACGATGGTGCGTGGAGAACGCCTGGTGGAGCCCTCCTATGACTACTGGGGTTGGGTGTGGACTTCCGAAACCGATAATAAGGGCGTGGTGCTCGCCGCGGCGGATGCCGGCCGGGTGCGCGAGCTGACCGCGCCGTTCCTCAAGGGGGCGCGGATTCGCGAGGTGCGGGCTTCGCGTGAGGGCGCGCGGCTGCTCATCGTGGCGCAGGTGGGGGATACCGTGCAGATGCTCATTGCTCCCATCCAGCGCGATGCCCGCCACGAGCCGACGGCGCTCGGCGACCCCCTGGAAGTGGGGCAACGCCTGGCGGATGTGAGCTCGGTGGCGTGGATTTCCAGCACGGATATCGCGGTGCTCGGGCGCGCTACCGCCGGCACCGACCCGCTGATTTTCGCGGTTCGGGTGGGCGGGCCCATGGAACGCCTCAACGTCACGCCCTACCCCGGTTCGGTGCGGCTGACCGCCGGGCGCGGGGAGCAATCCATCGTGGTCCTCACCGACCAGCAGGTGGTTGCCACTCGCGACGGCGGGGCGTGGCGCCCGGTCGCCACCGGCGTCACGGATATTGTGCTGCCGGGGTAGCTGGGTTTCTCGAGGCGCCGGGTGTTCGGGGAGCTGCGCTTTTCGCGGCGCCGGGCTTTCCGGGAGCTGGGTTTTCGAGGCGCTGTCCACAAGTTCCCAAACGTCGCGCGTATCCACAGGCCGTTTGCGGGTAGCTGCGTTTTCGGGGCACGTGCGGCACGCTGGAGCCATGTTTATTGGTACGACGCCGCTCCCGCCGCCCCGCGCCCCATTGGCACGTAACGGTGNGGCCCTCGCGGTGCTGCTCAGCGTGGTGATCCTGGCGCTGGCCGGCTGCGGGCGGCTGCCGCGCTCCGGGCCGGTCAATGAGGCGAGCGTGCCTCCCACCGAAGAAGCTGTTTTCGGACTCACCCCGGCCGGCCCGGCCACCGGTGCCTCACCCGAAGAAGTGATCCGCGGTTTCCTGCTGGCCGGAAGCAGCGGGGCGGGCGACGATTACGCCACCGCCCGCCAATTCCTCACCAAAGAAGCCGGCCGCACCTGGAACCCGCGCTCCCAGGTGCGCGTCTACCCGAATTCTCAAAATATTTCCCCCACCCAACGCGAGGACGGCACCTACGTTATTTCGGTGACTGCGCAGGGAACCGTGGATACCGGCGGGCGCTACACCGAAGCCTCCACGGACGCCATCCACTCCACCACCTTCAAACTGGACCGCAATGCCAGCGGCGAATGGCGCATCGCGGAACTGGAAGACGGCATCATGATGACCGATAGCCTCTTCGCCTCCATGTACGTGCGCACCCCGCTGTATTTCATCGGTCCCGGCTCGGATACCATGGTGCCCGACCTGCGTTTCTACCCGCGGATGACCTTTATTTCCTCCACGATTGCCGGGCTGCTAGCCGGGCCCTCGCCCTGGCTTGCCGATGCGGTGCACTCGGAAATTCCTACCAGTTTGCGTATGGCCTCCAGTCCGAAACTGGAAAGCGGGGTGCTGACCTTGGATGTCACCGCGGAAATCTCCACCTTGAGCCGGGAATCCCAGGCGCGTGCCGTGCAGCAAATCCAGCGTTCCTTCACCGGCCAGAGCGTGGTGCCGGTGCATTCGGTGAATATTACGGTGTCCGGTGAGCCGCTCGATACCATCGCCATCGCTGACCTGCCCACGTATCCTTACGGGGCTTATGACCTCACGGTGCTGGAGAATAACCGGCCCTACAAGGTGGAAGAAGGCAAGACCCGCCCGGTCTTCAGCAGCGGGGTGTTCGACGATATCCAGGTGGCGCGCATGGCCGGGAACTATTCCGATTCGGTGGCCTCCTACGCCCTGCTCACCGCCCAGCGCGATGCCCTGGTGCGGGTGGGAAGCGATGGTTTCCAGCCTTTCACGATGGTGCGTGGAGAACGCCTGGTGGAGCCCTCCTATGACTACTGGGGTTGGGTGTGGACTTCCGAAACCGATAATAAGGGCGTGGTGCTCGCCGCGGCCGATGACGGCCGGGTGCGCGAGCTGACCGCGCCGTTCCTCAAGGGGGCGCGGATTCGCGAGGTGCGGGCTTCGCGTGAGGGCGCGCGGCTGCTCATCGTGGCGCAGGTGGGGGATACCGTGCAGATGCTCATTGCTCCCATCCAGCGCGATGCCCGCCACGAGCCGACGGCGCTCGGCGACCCCCTGGAAGTGGGGCAACGCCTGGCGGATGTGAGCTCGGTGGCGTGGATTTCCAGCACGGATATCGCGGTGCTCGGGCGCGCTACCGCCGGCACCGACCCGCTGATTTTCGCGGTTCGGGTGGGCGGGCCCATGGAACGCCTCAACGTCACGCCCTACCCCGGTTCGGTGCGGCTGACCGCCGGGCGCGGGGAGCAATCCATCGTGGTCCTCACCGACCAGCAGGTGGTTGCCACTCGCGACGGCGGGGCG
>NZ_LT706966.1:1286897-1293176 GCF_900155575.1 Actinotignum timonense
CGCAGCGCTGCCGGCAGCTCGCTCCGCGCTGGGAGGGCACGGCGCTCAGCGTTATTCCCGCGCCCTCGGGCGCGGCTCGCCATCGGGCCGGGCGTTTCATTGCCGGGCACCTGGCGCAGGCCGCCGCGCGGGGGCTGGTTGCCGGGGGAGTAGATGCGCGGGCCGCACCGGTGCTCATCAGCGGGGAAAGCGCGGGTAGTGGGCTACTCGGCGGCATCCTGCGCGGTGAAGCACCTGGCGGCGGGGCACTCGGCGCGCTTCCGGCGCGGCTCCTGACCCGCGCAAAACACGCGGCGCAAGAAAAGCGGGCCCGGGCCGGGCAGCGCCACCTTGCCGGTCAGCGGGAGCGGGCCGCAAAAGGCCGCGGGATCCGGCTGAGCCCGGGCATCACCATTCCCGGGCGGGTCATTCTTATTGACGATGTTCTCACCACCGGATCTACCCTGGCCGGTTGCGCCCGAGCCATCGCGCAGGCGGGTGGGCACGTGGTTGCGGCATTGGTCCTAGCCCTCGCTCCGGATCCGCGTCCAGCGAACTCGCGCACAGCGTTATCGCTGCTCCAGCCCTTTCAGAATGTTGTGAACTGAACTACACTTAATGCTACGAAATAACGGTGCCGGCCGCGCTAGCGGGCGAAACGAGCAATGGTGAACGTTGAGCCGCATGCGTGCCGGGTGACCCAGGATAGGGGGTGGTGCCTCTCTTATCCGCGTGAGAAGCGGGCATTTTTTCAGCGGGCCGCGCGCCCGCCACTACATCCCAAGGAGGACACCGTGGAGATTATCGTCAAGGGTAGGAACACTGAAGTTTCGGACCGTTTCCGCAATCACATTGAAGAAAAAATCGCGAAGGTGGAACAGTTCGCTCCGCGCGCTCAGCGCGTTGAGGTAGAGGTGTCGAAGGAAAAGAACCCCGCCCAAGCGGATAACTCGAAAGTTATCGAAATCACGGTTATTGATAAGGGCCCGGTTATCCGGGCTGAGGCCTCAGCTGCTGATCAGTACAGCGCCCTCGATCTAGCATCCGGAAAGCTTTTTGAGCGGCTGCGCCGCTCGCGTGATCGTCGCAAGTCCCATCGGCGTGTGGTTGAGAAGGTGGGCGAACCGCTCACGCTCACCGCGGAGGAGCTCGCGGCAGAAGCGCAGGTGGAGCCCGCGCCCGAAGCCGAGGTGGAAGCAACGCATCCCACCCGCCCCGAAACTACCGGGGAAGCGGTAGAAACCCAGCTGGGGGATTCCCCGGTTGTGGTGCGCGATAAGCTCTACGAAGCCAATCCCATGTCCGTGGACCAGGCTCTCTACGAAATGGAAATGGTAGGCCACCCCTTCTACCTCTTCATCGACGAAGAAACGAAGCAGCCGTGCGCGGTCTACCTGCGCCACGGCTGGACCTACGGGATTATTCGTCTCGACACCACGGTGCACTAAAGACTGCACCCCGGTGTGGCCCGCGCCGCACCTGCCGCACTGAGTAGCGGGATAGCAGCGGAATACAAGCGGGCCAAAGCCACGAATACACACCAAGGCGAGGGACCGAGCATTATGCCCGGTCCCTCGCCCTGTGCTCGGCCCCGCGCCCTGTGCTCGGCCCCGCGCCCTATGCTCGGCCCCTCGCCCTATTTCCCAGATCGTAACTGACCATGCGCAGCCGCCTCCGAAAACAAAGTGCGCATAAGAGCACCGTTTTCACCCGGTNTGCGGTGGCCGGCCTGGTCTGGGCCGGGGCCGGGCCCCTGGTGGGGGCGCTGAGCGCGGGCCACGTGGCCGGGGTGCTCGTCCATATACTTGTGCCGGTGCTGGCCGCCTCGGTGCTCTCCGTGTGGCGCCTGCCCCGCACCCGCGACCGCATCGAATCCACCGCGGGTCTGGGCACCGCGGCGCTCGCCGGCATTTACCTGGCCGCCGCGGCCCCGGTCATGCTCGCCGTGCTTCTTCTCATTGCTCTGGTGGGGGCACTGCGCTGGCGGCGCCTGCGCTGGCTGTGGGTGGTGATCCCCGCGGCCGTGGTGGTTATTCCCGGGCTCGAAGCTTCCTGGCGGCTGCTCTTTGCCACCCCGGGAGAGCCTTTCGCGGCCCGCCCGAGCACCCTCGACCTCCTCTCCTTCTTCCCCCTCGCCCAACCTGAGGCACTTCCGTGGCTCGGGGAAATTGCCCTCATCTGCGCGGCCTGCCTCGTGGTGATCGCGGTACTGGCCCTGGGGCGGGCGCGCAATTGGCAGCGCATCCGCGCCGGCTGGCTGATCGCCGCGGCCGGTTTCGCCTGGGCGATTGCCTCCACTCGCGTATCCGTGGCCCAGGTGTACGACGGCGCCACCGCACTCAGCGCGCCAGCCTGGAGCGGTATCGGCTTGAGCGTGGCGCTCGGCGGGCTGTGGATCGCGCTGGTGAGCGCCGGGGATGGCCTGCGCACCGATATGAGCGGGCGCTCCTTCGGGCTCTACCAGCTCTTCGGCCTGGGCTCGGTTGCGGTGCTGATACTTAGCGCCCTGGCCGGATCGGGTCTCTACCTCAGCCGGGCCCTCACCGGCACCACCGAGCTGCAGCAGGAAACCGGGAGGCCGGTGCCGGCTGCCGCCACCCTCGAAGCCTCCTCCCCGGATCGGGTGCGGGTCCTCGCCCTCTACCCGGCGGAGAACGGTATTCGCGCCGAAATCTGGCGCGGGCCGGGCCGCCAACTCACCGATAACACCATGGCCGGCGCGCTCGCGGCCCTGGAAGGAACCTACTCCGGGGATGCCGCCGCGGCGGAGGTGGCCAGCGCCGTCGCCGATATGAACGCCGGGAACCCGCGCGCCGCGGATATCCTGGCCGAACACGCTATCTCCTACGTGGTGATCCCCGCCCAGGCACCCCGGGCCGGGGAGCTCGCCCGCGCCCTGGGCGCAACCGGGCGTTTCGATATGATCAGCGCCACTGAGCAGCAGCTTTCTTGGAGACTGACCCGCAGCGAGGCGAGCGCCGTGGATGCCGCGCGCCTCACCCTGGACGGCAGCGCGCTAGCCGCCGGGCGCTACAGCGTGGACACCGAACTACCCGCTAGCGCGGGCCGCAGCGGCGGAATTGTGCGGCTGGCCGAACGCCAGGATCCGCTGTGGGANAAAAGCGCCTTGGTGAGGGGAAAACGAAACGCGAGGTTATACGTGTGCTTAAACGCTACCTGGCCCGGCGGGTGTATCGCCTCTTGACCAGGCATATGCGTGCCGAGGAAACCGTACTTGCCTCTTGACAACATATAGAAGCGTCACTTGACGGGGTTGACGGTTCGAAATGCGCACTCTGAGGAGGAGAGAGACCGGGTCGGATAACAAAGTGGTACTGGAGCTACAGCCAATCCCCGATTTTCTGTCGTGCAGTACCACTCTGTGTGGCTCGATGTTCCCCAGTACCACCCTGCCCGCCGTGCGCGCGGCTCGCTAAGATAGGGGAGGTGAACGCAGAAGGAGAGTTAGCCGTGACACATGCATCCCCCGCCCCCGAGCAAGCCACCCCGGAACGCCCCTATCGGGTAGCGGTGATCGGCGCGGGACCGGCCGGGATTTACGCCTCGGATATCCTCAGCAAATCCGATATCCCGGTCAGCATTGACCTTTTCGATAAG
Source organism: Actinotignum timonense (assembly GCF_900155575.1). Lineage (GTDB taxonomy): Bacteria > Actinomycetota > Actinomycetes > Actinomycetales > Actinomycetaceae > Actinotignum > Actinotignum timonense. The sequence goes on from NZ_LT706966.1 coordinate 1,290,495, forward strand.
CTGCCCACTCCCTACGGCCTGGTCCGTTACGGGGTCGCGCCTGACCACCCGCGCATCGGCTCGATTATCAAAGCCCTCCACGCCATCCTCAAACGCGGCGATATTCGCTTCCTCGGAAATGTGAAAATCGGGGAAGACGTTCACATGTCCGAAATTCACGAGTTTTACGATGCCGTCGTCGTCGCCACCGGCGCCGATCAATCCGTACCCCTGGACGTCCCGGGCGCCGATCTTCCGGAAGTCTACGGGGCCGCGGATTTTGTTTCCTGGTATGACGGCCACCCGGATGTGCCGCGCACCTGGCCCCTGAATGCCCGCAACGTCGCGGTTATCGGGGTGGGGAATGTGGCCCTCGATATTTCCCGCATCCTCGTGCGTTCCGCGGACGATCTGCGCGCCCACACCGATATTCCGGAGAATGTGGAGCGCGGGCTGCGCGCTAACCCCGTCGAACACGTGCATATCTTCGGGCGGCGCGGCCCGGCCCAGGTAAAGTTCACCCCACTTGAGCTGCGCGAATTGAGTGAAGTGGCCGGGGTGGATATCCAGGTCTACCCCGAAGATTTCCAATACGATGCCGGCTCCCAAGAAGCCCTGGATTCCTCGAAGATGACCCGCCAGGTAGTCGACCTTCTCACGGATTGGGTCTTCAACGATCCGGAAGAAATGACCGCCCCGCGCCGAATCCACATCCACCTCATGCAGGCGCCGGTGGAAATCCTCGGCACGGATCACGTGACCGGCATCCGCATGGAACGCACCCAGCTCCAGGGGGATGGCACCGTGACCGGCACCGGCGAAACCGTGGATTACCCGGTGGAAGCCGTCTATAGCGCTATCGGCTACGCCTCCGAACCGCTGGACGGGCTGCCCTGGGATCCCATCCACCGGGTCATCCCGAATGAGGAAGGTCGTATCGTCACCGATACGGGGGAGACCATCCCCGGCTACTACGTGACCGGGTGGATCAAACGCGGCCCCGTGGGCCTGATCGGCTCCACGAAATCCGATGCGCGCCAAACCATCCGCCACCTCGTTGCCGACGCCCAAGCCGGCATCGCGCGCGCCACCGGGGACGGCTCGGGCGGGCGCGGGCTCCTCGACCTCCTCACCGAACGCGGCGTGAAATGGACCACTTGGGAAGGGTGGGAGCTCCTGGAAGCTTTCGAGGAAAACCTCGGCGCCCAGCAGGGCCGCGCCCGCGTCAAGGTGGTCAATCGTGACACGATGACCGCGATTTCCCGCGGGGAGTCGCACGACGGCGCACTTCTCTAACCATCCGCTCATCCCTCACCTTCCGCGACAGAAAGAAGAACGCTTATGCACGGCGAATACAAGGAACTCGGCCAGAAAATGGCCATTGTTGACCTGGACGTGGTCGATAACAAACTCGCGAATGTTCGCCTCTCTGGTGATTTCTTCATCGAACCGGATAGCGCGCTGTGGCGTATCACCGATGCCATCGAGGGGCTGAGCGCGGATGCTTCCGCGGAGGATATTGCCCAGGTGGTGGAAGCGGCGGTGCTCCCCACCGATAACCTCTTCGGGCTGAGCCCACGCGGGGTCGCGGTGGCGGTGCGCCGCGCCGTCGGCCACGCCCTGGCCTGGGAAGATATCGATTTCGAGGTCCTTCACACCCCGGTTATCCACCCGGTTCTCAATATGACCATGGATGAAACCCTCCCCGAAGCGGTGGCCCGCGGGGAACACAAGCCCTTCTTGCGTATCTGGGAATGGGACCGCCCGCTCGTGGTCATGGGCTCCTACCAGTCCTATTCCAATGAGATCAACCAGGACGGGGTGGACCGCCACGGGATTACCGTGGGCCGGCGCATTACCGGCGGGGGCACCATGTTCATGGAGCCGGGCAATTGCATCACGTATTCGCTGGTGGTGCCCACCGCGCTCGTGGACGGGATGTCCTTCCTGGAGTCCTATCCCTTCCTGGATGCCTGGGTGATCGAAGCCCTCGCGCGGGTGGGGGTTAAAGCCCACTACGTCCCCCTCAATGACATCGCCTCCGACCGCGGCAAAATCGGCGGCGCCGCCCAGAAGCATTTCGCGACCGGCTATATGGTTCATCACGTCACCCTCGCCTATGACATCGACGCGGACAAAATGATGGACGTGCTCAATATGGGCAGCGCGGGCAAAAAGAACCGCGGGCACCGCTCCGCGAACAAGCGCGTGGACCCCATGAAGAGCCAGACCGGGATGGAACGCGACGCCATTATCGAAGTATTCAAAGACGTTTTCACCCAGAAATACGGCGCGAGCCAGGGGCAGATCACCGCGGAGGACCTGCGCGTGGCCCAGGAACGCTACGAGGCGAAATTCTCCACGCCCGAATGGATTCACCGCCTGCCCTAAGTTCGGTTGCGGCGCATGGGCGCGCTATTGCATTGCGTACGTGCGCGGTAGTGCGCGTGCGTGCGCGTAAGCGTGTATATGGGCCCTGCGGCACGTGCGTACGCACCCTTGCACGCGTAGGTACGACGGCGCAGCTAGCGGTCGGCGCGCTCGCCGGGCAGCCGGGGGAGTGGTGGTGGCCACGTTCCCGCCTCAAAAGTTGACAGTAACTTTCCTCCCTGGGTAATCTCATCTGGTGCCTTACGGAAGGGCGGCCACGAAGCCTTTCTTCCGCGGGGTGAAAAACACTTCTTCGGAAGTTATATTGGCGGG
>NZ_LT706966.1:1293363-1408091 GCF_900155575.1 Actinotignum timonense
TTCTTCGGAAGTTATTTGGGCGGGTTCCCCGAGCGGCAAAGGGGCCCTGATTGAAAATCAGATGCTTTCCGTTTGGTAGCTGCAAATCCTACCCCCGCCACGAAATGTCGAAATGGTTGATCTGTTTCACATTTCTCGCACTGTTGGTTTTTCAGCGTGAATCGAGTAAGCTTGGTACTCGTTGCGAAATCGGCATCGCCCCGATAGCTCAGTCGGCAGAGCGTCTCCATGGTAAGGAGAAGGTCAAGAGTTCGATTCTCTTTCGGGGCTCCGTTGCCGCCTCATGCGGTGACATGAGGCGGGGTAGCTCAGATGGTCAGAGCGCACGACTCATAATCGTGAGGTCGCGGGTTCAATCCCCGCCCCCGCTACTGACTACCAGTAGGGCACAACCTTGAGGAGAAAAAGGAATGGCTAGCAAGTCTGCTGACGTGCGTCCCAAGATCACCCTCGCCTGCGAGGTGTGCAAGGAACGTAATTACATCACGAAGAAGAACCGCCGCAACGATCCGGATCGTCTGCAGCTGAAGAAGTACTGCTCGCGGTGCAATGCCTCCACGAACCATCGCGAAACCCGCTAATAGCGCGGTAGCGTGACGGTATCCCACCCGGGATGAACCCCGGCCGGGATGCACAGCTCAAGGGAAGCCTGAACGGGCTTCCCTTTTTGCGTATCTGATGGCCCCGGCTGCGCCGTCGTCCCACTAGCGCGCGGGCTGAAGCTGCGCCGTCGCCGCGAAAGCCGTAGGCTAGAACAATGAGCTGTACTCTTCCCGAACCACCCGAACCGCATCACGTGAGCGCGCCGGTGCTCTCCACCCGGGCCCGCAGCGGAGCTACCACCCTCGCCGAACTCACCACCATCGGCGTGGGCGGAACCTTCACCGAACTCGTGGAAGCCACCACCGAAACCGAGGTGGTGGATACCGTACGCCGGGCGGACGCGGCCGGCACCCCGCTCCTCGTTATTGGGGGCGGCTCGAATATCCTGCCCGCGGATAGCCATTTTGACGGGATTGTGCTGCGCGATATGCGCTCCGGGATCGTGTTGGATTCGCTGGGCAGCTGCGAAGGCGCGAATTTTTCCGCGCTGCCGGGAACCCCGTGGGATGACCTCGTGGTCCACGCGATTTCCCAGGATTGGGGCGGTTTTGAAGCGCTCTCCGGGATTCCGGGAACCGTTGGCGCGGCGCCGGTGCAAAATATCGGGGCCTACGGGCAGGAAGTCGCTGCGACCCTCGCGCGTCTCAAGGTTTATGACCGGCGCGAAGAACGCATCCGCACGCTGTTCCTCGCGGATATGCGCCTGGGCTACCGCACCTCAATTCTCAAGGAAACCATCGGGGAATACGGGCCGAGCCCGCGGTATATCGTCCTTGAGGTGACCTTCCAAACGAAGCTCTCCAATGTGTCCGATCCCATCGGCTACGCGCAGCTGGCCCGCCACCTCGGGGTGGAGCTCGGGGCGCGGGTGCCTTCGGAAACGGTGAGGGAGGCGGTGCTGGAGCTGCGCGGTAGCAAAGGCATGGTCCTCAATAATGCCGACCGCGATACGTATTCGTGCGGTTCTTTCTTCACCAACCCGGTGCTCACCACCGCGCAGGCGCAGCGGCTCCCGGAAGACGCCCCGCGTTACGAGGTGCACGACGCCGCGCACGCAACTCTGAGCGGCGGTGTTCCCGTGGTAGACGGGCTGGTCAAGACCTCAGCCGCCTGGCTGATTGAGCATGCCGGGTTCACCCGGGGCTACGGGCACGGCCCGGCGCGGCTCTCTTCCAAGCACACCCTGGCGCTCACCAATGCCGGGGGAGCCACCGGTGCGCAGCTGCGTGCCCTCGCCCGGGAAATCCAGGCCGGTGTGAAAGATGCCTTCGGGGTGGTGCTCCATCCCGAGCCGGTGGTGCTCGGCGGCCTGGAAGCCTAGTCCTCTTCTGCCAGCCAGGCATCAACCTCCGCGAGCCAGGCTCGCTTCGAGGAAGCGGAGGCGAAGGACGCGCGGATGGAACGGCGAGCCAACTCGGCCAACTCCGCATCGGAGAAGCCCTGCCGGCGCGCGATCTCATACTGGGCATTGAGGCGGGCCAGGAAGAGCAGCGGGTCATCGGCACCCAGGGCGATGATTGCCCCGGCGTCGAACAGGGTACGCAGGGGAACATCGTCATTTTCGCGGAATACCCCGAGCGACACATTCGAGGCAGGGCATACCTCCAGCGCGATTCCGCGCTCCACAATCTCACCGATGAGGGCGCGATCCTCGGCGGCCCGCACCCCGTGGCCGAGCCGGTCCGGATTCAGGTGCGTGATGACCTCGCGCAAATGCTCGGGGCCGAGCAGCTCCCCGCCGTGGGGAACCGAACGCAGGCCGGCCCGCCTGGCGATGCGGAAAGCTGCCTCGAATTCCGCGGTGCGCCCGCGCCGCTCATCATTGGAAAGCCCAAAACCCACAACCTCACCGGGAGCATCCCCGGCGTAGCGGGCGGCCAGACGGGCCAGGGTGCGCGCATCGAGCGGGTGGCGGGTGCGCGAGGCCGCCACAATAACACCCACCTCCACCCCGGTATCCCGGGTGGCCGCTTTCGCCTCGTCTAAAACAATTTCGAGGGCCGGGGTGATACCGCCAACGTAGGGGGCGTAGGAGGTCGGGTCGATTTGAATTTCCAGGCGCCGCGATCCTTCCGCCCGGTCGGCCCGGGCTGCTTCGCGTACGATCCGCCGCATTGCTTCTTCAGATTGAACGACGGCGCGCGCGGCATCGTAGGCACGTTGGAATCGGAACCAGCCGCGCTGGTCCGCGGGCACCTGCATCGCCACATTATCGGTGAGGTTCTCGGGCAGGCGCACCCCGGCGTGGCGGGCCATGTCGACGAGACTGGGCACGCTCAGCGAACCGGTGAAGTGCAGATGCACATGGGCTTTGGGGAGGGCAGCAAGGTCACGCACCCCTCCATCTTCCCACGCCGGCGGCGAGCGTGGCGCGCGGGTATCCGCGCGTGTGCCGGCCGAGCATCCGCACGCGTGGCGCGCGCCCGCATTGTGCCACCGGGGTGGATGCGGCACTATTGTTCTATGGCTGCATCTTCGGAAAGCGCTGATTTAGCGCTGCTGACCGGCCCGGACGCCGGGTCGATGCTCGCCACCGCGCTTCCCGCTTGGCAGCTCCTCTCCTGGGCGGTCCACCGCGTCAATCACCGCCCCGGGGCCGGCGTGACCGTGAGCTACACCGTGACGGCGCGCGCCCGCGGAGAAGGCGGGCGCCCCACCGGCCAAGCGCGCGAAAAATACGTATGTGCATCCACCGCGCAGCTCTCCCAAACTTTCACCCCCACCCTCGTGCGCCTCACCCACCGCGATACTGCCGTGTGGGTCTGGGAATATCCCCATGATCCCGAGCTTCCCGCGCTTCCGCTGGCCGTCACCCCGAGCCGAATGTCGGCATTCCTGGGAGAAAAAGTAGCGGTGGAGCTCAAAAGCTACCGGCCCACCAGGCGCGCCGTCGTCAAAGTCACCACCGCGGGTGGCGGAAGTGCTTTCGCGAAGGTGCTGCGCCCACCGGCCGCGCAGTCCCTGGCCAAACGCCATCGCATGCTCGGCCAGGCCGGGGTGCTCGCGCCGCGGGTGGTGCGTGAAGATCCGAGCGGCCTCGTTCTTATTTCCACCCTCCCGGGCGAGCCGCTAGCCAATTGGCTGGCCCGCGGGCTGGGGGACCAGAGCGTCGCGCTTTTCGATACCCTGTGGAATCTGCAAGAAAGCCTGCCGGCCGCGGCCATCCACCTCACCCACCGGCCGGCCTGGGCGGATCGGGTGGGCCACTACGCGCACGCCGCCGCGGTAGCGCTCCCCGGAATCGCGGCTCGCGCCCACGCGGTAGCCAGCGGAGTCACGGAGATGATGGCCAGCCTCGATCCCGGGCCTATCGTGCCCGTGCACGGCGATTTTTACGAAGCCAATATTTTCGTGCAGCGCGGGCCCGCGGTAGGCGTGCCCGCGCCAATGGGGACTGCGGTAGGCGCGCCCGCGCCAACGGGGCCCGCCGCGCCCAGCGCTACCGGCTGGATGGCCGGCGTTATTGATGTGGATTCCCTCGGGCCGGGCTACCGCGCTGATGACTGGGCCTGCCTGCTCGGGCATATGAGCGTGCTACCCCACCTGGCCCCGGCCGCCTACCCGCACCTGCGTTCCATCCTGGGGCAGTGGTGCGCCTTGCTGGAACAGCGTTTACCTGCCGCGCCCGTGTACGCGCGGGCAGCCGGGGTCACGCTCTCCCTCGTTGCCGGGGCCGCCCGCACCGACGGCACCCGCTGGGAACACGATGCCCTCGGGCGGCTGCGCGAAGCCGAATACTGGCTCTCCCGAGCGCGCTACCTGGCCGGATACGGAGGAAATGCCTACCCGCGGGGCTAGCTGCGCTCCCGATACACCCGCTGCCCGGCGAGCGGCGTCGTCGTTAAAACCCGGATTTTTCGTCACCTGACAGTGCCGCACCCACCACGCACAAACAATACTGTTCACCCGCTCGTTACATTGTGCTTGCTTTCCGGTAAATGAGTTAAGTGAACCTTAGAGGGCCCACGTTCTGTTAGAAGGGATAAAAGGACAATGGGATCCTCACATTTCACTGCCCGGCGCGCGGTGGCAGCAGCAGCTGTGGCCGCCGTCGGCTTCTCGGCGCTCGCGGGAGGTGCCGCTTCGGCGGAAAATACCACCTACCGCACCGCGAACGGGCCGGAAAACTGCGTTATTTTTGATTCGCAAGGCAACGTTATTCCGCCCAAACCCGGCGATTGCGCGCAATTCGGTAAGGCGGGTCAGGGGCGTTCCAACGCCAAGGCCCGCAACGTCATCCTCATTATTGGTGATGGCATGGGCCAGTCGGAAATCACCGCGGCCCGCAACTACCTCAAGGGCGCCTCGGGGCGTTTCGAAGGTATTGACGAACTCACCTCCGAAGGTATGTACACGCACCATTCCCTCTACAAGGATGGTGCTTTCAATTACGTGACTGATTCGGCCGCCTCGGGAACCGCCTGGGCCACCGGTACGAAGACGTACAACGGAGCCATCGGCGTGGATCTGGCCGGCAAGCCGGTGCAGAACCTCATTGAGCAGGCCAAGAACGCCGGGATGCGTACCGGCAACGTGACCACCTCCGATATTCAGGATGCCACCCCGGCCGTGATGGGTGCGCATTCCACCAGCCGCAGCTACTACGCTCCCTCCGGTAACTCGAAGCCGGCCAAGGGCGCGGACCTGCGTGAAAACGGCGGGCTCGGCTCCATCTCGGAGCAGATTGTGGACACCCGCGCGGACGTGACCCTGGGCGGCGGCGCGAAGTACTTCGACGCCATGGTGACCACCGCCTCCGGGAACACCAACCCCTTCCTCGAGGGGGCGGCCAAGTACAACACCCAGTGGGAAGCCAATAAGTCGGTTCTGGACAACGCTCGCGCGAATGATTTCCAGGTGGTGACCACCGCTGATGAACTCGCGGGAATCACCAAGGCGAACCAGGATTCTCCGGTTCTCGGGCTATTTGCGCCCTCGAATATGACCACGGCCTACAAGTCCTCCCAGGCGAAGGTCGGCGGGGCAAAGGCCGATCCGCTCACCTGCGAAAAGCAGGATATTGGCACCGAGCCTGAACTTGTGGATATGACCCGCAAGGCCATTGAACTTCTCGATGACCCGAGCGCGGAGAAGGGCTTCTTCCTCCAGGTTGAATCCGCCTCTATCGACAAGCGCGATCACGCCTCGGATGCCTGCGGGCAGATCGGGGAAACTGATCGCCTCGACCAGGCCACCAAGGTTGCCCTGGACTTCGCGAAGAAGGACGGGCAGACCCTCGTTATCGTGACCGCGGACCACTCGCATACCGCGCAGATTGTGTCCGACGGCGACGACCACGTGGGCCCCGTGACCCGCCTGACCACCGCCGATGGTTCGCCCATGTCCATCCTTTACGGCACCACGAAGGTCGCTGAAGATGGCACGAATGCCGGTTCCCAGCAGCACACCGGCGCGCAGCTGCGCGTGGCCGCCTACGGCCCCGGTGAAGAAAATGTGCTGGGCCAAACCGACCAGACCGATCTTTTCTACACCATCGGTAACGCACTTTCCCTCAACGCCGAAGCCTCCACCGCCGCCAGCGATGCCAATCTGGCCAAGCCGGTAGCCGGTGGGGCCAAGATGGCCATCGCCGTGGACGAAAACGGCAAGGTGACCGTGCCGGCCCCCGGTGATTTCGCCCAGTACGGCAAGGACGGCGAGCAGCGCTCGGACGCCAAGGCCAAGAACGTGGTGCTCTTCATCGGTGACGGGATGGGCGATTCGGAGATCACCTCCGCCCGTAACTACCTTTACGGGGCGAACGGGCGCCTGCCCGGTATCGATAACCTCGACTACACCGGGTCCTACACCCACTTCTCCATTGATCGCGACGGCGCCATCAACTACGTGACCGATTCGGCCGCTTCGGGTACCGCCTGGGCCACCGGCACCAAGACCTACAACGGCGCTATCGGCGTGGACCTGGCCCAGAAGCCCCGGGAGAACCTCCTGGAGAAGGCGAAGCGGGCCGGGCTCAAGACCGGTAATATCACCACCTCGGAAGTGCAGGATGCCACCCCGGCGGTCATGGGTGCTCACGTGACCAGCCGCTCGCATTACGCTCCCTCCGGGAACGCAAAGCCCGCCAAGGGTTCCGATCTGCGTGAAAACGGCGGGATGGGTTCGATTTCCGAACAGCTCGTGGATACCCGTGCGGACGTGACGATGGGCGGCGGCGCGAAGTACTTCGACGCCGAGGTTCAGGTGTCCGGTACCTGGGGTGAGACGACGCGGTGGACGGCCGGTAAGTCCGTGCTGGAAAACGCGCGCGATAATGACTTCCAGATTGTGACGACGGCGGAGCAGATGGCTGCCCTGACCGAAGCCAACCAGGATAAGCCGGTCCTCGGTCTCTTCACCCCGGGCAATATGCCGCGCATGTTCAACGAGTCGGTGCCCACCCCAGGCAAGCCGACAACCTACGAGACCTGCACGATTAACGAAGCCCGGACCGCCGATGTTCCCACCCTGGCGGCCATGACCCAGAAGTCCATGGATCTGCTCAAGAACGACGCCGGATTCTTCCTCCAGGTGGAAGCCGCCTCGATTGATAAGGCTGATCACGGGGCGGATGCCTGCGGTCAGATTGGCGAACTGGACGATTTGGATCAGGCAGTTGCGGTGGCGCAGCGCTGGGCCAAGGAGAATGGTGAACCCACTCTTATCCTCGTGACCGCCGATCATGCCCACACCTCGCAGATCGTGGGTGCGGGAAGCACGACCTCCGGCGTGAACACCATCCTCAAGACGGTTGATGGCGACTACATGCAGATGTCCTATAACACCGCGGCCTCCAATGAGGTGGCGCGCGGCGGCCAGGGCCACACCGGTGCCCAGCTGCGTATCGCGGCCTCCGGCCCGGGTGCGGAAAACGTGATCGGGCGTACCGATCAGACCGACCTGCACTACACCGTGGCGAATGCGCTCGGCCTGGATAAGGAATCGCAGCCGGTGGTCAATCAGTTCGTGAAGGAAGGTGCCAAGCCGGATCCGAGTGTTGATCCCAGCGCTGACCCGAGCGTGAATCCGACGCCGGAACCGGGTACGGATCCGAGCGGTGATCCCACCGTCCCGGCCGAGCCTTCCGATAACGGCAACACCTTCTACGTATCCAATAACTGGACCGCCACCGTGGCCCAGGCTGTCTTCAGCTTCGGGCGCGCCGGCGACGACGTGCTCGTGGGCGACTGGAACGGGGATGGCAAGGATAGCTTCGCGGTGCGCCGCGGGAACACCTTCTACGTCTCCGATACCCTCGCGGGCGGCAAGGCACCCATCGAATTCTCCTACGGTAAGGCCGGGGACACCGTGCTCGTGGGTGACTGGGATGGCGACGGTAAGGACACCTTCGCGGTCCAGCGCGGCAACACCTTCTACGTGGCGAACTCCCTCAAGAGCGGTAACGCGGATGAAGTCATCAGCTACGGCCGCTACGGGGATACCCCGCTGGTCGGTGACTGGGATGGCGATGGCAAGGACACCTTCGCGGTACGCCGCGGCAATGTCATCTTCGTCAAGAACGCCATTGTTTCGGGTAACGCCGATACCGAGTTCTCCTACGGCAAGGCCGCGGACGAAGTTTTCACCGGAGATTTCGACGGTAACGGAACCGATACCTTCGCGGTGCGCCGCGGCAACGCGCTGCTCGTGAAGAACTCCCTCAATGCCGGCCCGGCCGATCTCACGCTCCACTACGGACGCGTGGCCGACGAACTCTTCGTTGGTGACTGGGACGGTAACGGCACCGATACCCCGGCGGTGCGGCGCTAAATACCGACGCTCAGCTGCCTGAATAACGGGTCAAGCACTGTGGGCCGCGGCGGAAACGTCGCGGCCCACATGTGTTGGGAACGTGCCGGATTAACCATGCGGAGCACAGCCGGCCGGCTAGGCAGCTCTCCGGCTGCTAGGCGAAGTAATCGCGCAGCCGCGCCATGCCCTCGGCTAGCTCCGCATCGGAGAGCGCGTAGGAGAAGCGCAGGAAGCCGCCAACCCCGAAGGCTTCCCCGGGCACCGCGGCAACATTAATATCGCTCAGGAGCTGATCGGCCAGCTCCAGGGAGCTCGTGGCGCGGCGGGGGCCCGCCCCGCCCAGCAGGCCTGCGACGTCGGCAAAAACATAGAAGGCGCCATCCGGGGGCGCGACCTCCACCCCGTCAATACTGGCCAGTTCGCTCACGATGCGGCCGCGGCGGCGCGCGAAGCCCTCGCGCATTTCCTCGATGCGGTCGCGCGGGCCGGTGAGCGCGGCGATGGTGGCCCGCTGCGCCACGTTATTGACATTCCCGGTCAGATGCGAATGCACTCGTTTGACCGCGGCCATCACATCCGCCGGACCGTAGAGCCACCCAACCCGCCAACCCGTCATCGCGAAGGACTTGGAAACCCCGCCGATCACCAGGGCTTGCTGGGCCAGCTCGGGCACTTCGGCCAGCGGGTAGGCGGTGCGCACTCCGTCGTAGGTGAGGTGTTCGTAAATTTCATCGACCACCAGCCAAATCCCGTGCTCAAGGGCCCAAGCGCCGATAGCGCGCACTTCCGCGGCGCTGTAGACCGCGCCGGTCGGATTGGTGGGCGAGCACAGCAGCAGCGCCTTCGTTTTCTCGGTACGGGCGGCCTCGAGCTGCTCCACGCTCACCTTGAAGCCCTGCGCCGGGGGCGCGTACACCTCGGTGACGGTACCGCCGAAGAGCTTAATAACTTCCGGGTAGGTCACCCAGTAGGGGGAGGGGAGGAGCACGTTATCGCCCGGGTCGATGAGCGCCGCCCACGCTTCGAAATTAGCCTGTTTCGCGCCATTAGTAACGACGACGCAGCTCGGGTCAATCCGCACCCCGGCATCGAAAGCGACTTTGGCGCAAATCGCCTCGCGCAGCTCCGGCAAGCCATTGGGGTCGGAGTATTTGTGATTACGGATATCGCCGGTAGCGGCAGCCGCGGCGGCAACAATATGATCCGGGGTGGGGAAATCCGGTTCCCCGGCCCCGAAGGAAATAATGGGGCGGCCGGCGGCCCGCAGCTCACGCTGGCGGGCATCCACCGCGAGGGTGGCGGAGGGAGCAAGGGCTTCCAGGCGCGCGGAAACGCGGCGCGGGGTATGGGGGCTCGGTGTAGTACTCACCCTCCCATTAAACACTGTCCCGGCCGCGGCTGTGACCTTTCTCCAAGGGAAGGTGCGGAAGTGGACGGCCGGGGCGTTATCGACTATGCTATTCCGGGTATGACGGCCTTGCGGTCGTGATACTCCAACGTCCACCTGGCGGCCGGAGCTCGCGGAGCACCCCGGTTTCAGGCATAATGGTGGAGTTGCCAACCTAGGGTAGTGGCGCAATTGGTAGCGCATCGGTCTCCAAAACCGGCGGTTGGGGGTTCGAGTCCCTCCTACCCTGCTCCTGCCCCGCCAATACTGACGGGGCATTGTTACGACGAGGAAAAGGACGCACTGTGAAGGAAGTTGCAGCATCCAAGTCCTCCAAGGGCGCTGCGGAGAAGAAGGGCTTCTTTGCCCGGCTCGCGCAGTTCTTCCACGAAATCTTCGGTGAATTGAAGCGCGTCCAGCGCCCCTCCCGGGAGGAACTGGGGCAGCTGTTCACCACGGTGGTGCTCTTCATCCTCGCCGTGATGGTCTTTATCGGAATCTTCGATCTTATTTTCGGTCGCGCCACCGTCTGGATCTTCGGGTAGGTCCAGAACCAGGGCCGGCCCCAAGAACAGTGAGGGAACAGCGTGTCTGAGAACAATACCGCGCACGACGATCTTTTTATGGAACCGGGTGTAAGCGCGCCCGCTGAGGAGGCTGCTCCCAGCGCGGATTCCCTCACCGATACCACCACCCCGGAAAGCGTAGCCGCGGAAGAAACCGCCGGCCCTGCTTCCGAAGAAGCGCCCGAAGCCGCTGCTGAAACTGGCGAGCCCGCTGAGGAACCCGCTCCGGCTTCCTCCAAGAAGGGCAAGAAGAAGGACGGCATCGTCACCGAAGAAGAGGTGCGGGCCAAGCTCAAGGGCCTGGAAGGCCGCTGGTACGTTCTCCACACGTACTCCGGTTACGAAAAGCGCGTCAAGCAGGACTTGGAAGTCCGCCTTGTCTCCATGAATATGGAGGACTACATCTTCCAGATCGAAGTCCCCATGGAAGAAGTCTTCGAAGTACGCCGCGGGCAGCGCAAGCTGGTATCGCGGGTGCGCATGCCCGGATACGTGCTCATTCGCATGAACCTCACCGATGATTCCTGGCGCGTGGTGCAATCCACCAATGGCGTGACCGGTTTCGTGGGCAATGGCCGTACCCCGGTGGCCCTCACCTTCGATGAGGTTGTCACCATGCTGACCCCGGTGGTGGAAGCCGCCGCGGCAGACGAAGCACGCGCCGCGGGCCTGCCCACCGGCGCCACTCCGGAAACCATCGCTCCCTTCGAAGTGGGCGATCCGGTTACCCTCACCGCCGAACCGTGGGCCGGAATGCCGGCCACCGTCTCGGAAATCGACGCGGAAAACCAGCGCCTCACCGTGATGATGACGCTCGTCGGTCAGGAAACCCCGGTGGAGCTCTCCTTCGCCCAGGTGCGCAAGGAAGACTAAGTTCCACGTGGCCGCTGCGGCGGCGTCGTACTTCCGTAACCTGCGCACGCATAGACGTAAGGGTGTAGAAACGCGAGTACGCCGGCAACGCAGGCTCGTATCTCGCGCAATGTAACACAAGCTCCGCGGTGTGTCTCACACAGGCGGGGCTTTGTGCATCGCTTACTTTCCCGTAATATAGATAGGCGTGCCGTCGCTAGCCATTGCGACGGCTGTTCAATGAGAAAAGGACCAGATATGGCACCGAAGAAGAAGGTTGCAGGCTTCATTAAGCTACAGATTCCTGCCGGCCAGGCCACCCCGGCCCCGCCGGTTGGTCCGGCTCTCGGTCAGCACGGCGTGAACATTGTTGAGTTCACGAAGGCGTACAACGCCGCGACCGAATCCCAGCGCGGAAACATCGTCCCGGTGGAAATCACCGTCTACGAAGACCGCACATTTGATTTTGTTCTCAAGACCCCGCCGGCGGCGCAGCTCATCAAGAAGGCTGCCGGGGTGCAGAAGGGTTCGCCCACTCCGCACACCCAGAAGGTTGGGCACCTCACGGCCGATCAGCTTCGCGAAATCGCGAAGATCAAGGAGCCGGACCTCAATGCGAACGACATTGACAACGCCGCCCGCATTATCGCCGGCACCGCCCGCTCCATGGGCATCACCTCGGACGCTATCTAAATAGCGCGTGCTGGAAGGCGGCAGCGCCGTCGTTCCACCGCAATCCGAGACCACAACGTAACCGGAGCTAAGAGCATCGAGCAACCGCGCTCTTAGACTCCGCAGGTTCCCGAGTGGAACCGTGGAAGGGCCACGCAGGCTCGCTGACCACACCTGCACTAAAGGAGAAGCAGAAATGGCAAAGCGCTCGAAGGCATACCGCGCCGCAGCAGAAAAGATTGCGCCCGGTGTGCTCTACACCCCCGTGGAGGCAATGCGCCTCGCGAAGGAAACGTCCGTGACGAAGTTTGACGCAACCGTGGAAGTTGTGTTCCGTCTCGGCGTGGATCCGCGTAAGGCGGATCAGATGGTTCGCGGTACCGTGAGCCTGCCCAATGGCACCGGCAAGACCGCCCGGGTGATCGTCTTCGCCCAGGGCGAGCGCGCCCAGCAGGCTATTGACGCCGGCGCGGACGAAGTTGGCAGCGACGAACTCATTGAACGCGTTGCCGGTGGCTGGACTGATTTCGATTCGGCGGTGGCCACCCCGGATATGATGGGCAAGGTCGGCCGCCTCGGCCGCGTGCTCGGCCCCCGCGGCCTCATGCCGAACCCCAAGACGGGCACCGTCACCATGGACGTG
Source organism: Actinotignum timonense (assembly GCF_900155575.1). Classification (GTDB taxonomy): domain Bacteria; phylum Actinomycetota; class Actinomycetes; order Actinomycetales; family Actinomycetaceae; genus Actinotignum; species Actinotignum timonense. The sequence continues at coordinate 1,305,839 of NZ_LT706966.1, forward strand.
GCGAAGGCCGTCAGTGATATCAAGGGCGGACGTATCGAATTCCGCGTGGATAAGAACTCCAACCTGCCCTTCATTATCGGCAACACCTCCTTCACCGAGCAGCAGCTCCTGGAGAACTACGCTGCCGCCTACGAGGAGATCATGCGTCTCAAGCCTTCCTCCTCGAAGGGTCGCTACATCCTCAAGGCTACCGTGTCCACCACGATGGGCCCCGGCATCCCGATTGATGCCACCAAGACTCGCGCCGAAGCCTAAGGGCCGGTTGGCGATTAAGCGGATATACGCGTAACGCGAAGGGCGGGGATCCTCAGGGGTCTCCGCCCTTTGTTATACGTACGGCGGTTCGCGTATCTGCGCGCATACATCGCTGTGGCGGGCGCGCGCGTTCCGCCGTTTTTTCTTGTCGTAACCGTGCTTTAGGCTAGAGCCGTGACTTTCCATCCGCGCGTACGTGACGCTTTGCTCGCCTGCCTCCTCATGCTGCTCTGCCTGGGGTGGGCGGCGTGGGCCTTCGCGCACAACCCGTCCATCAACCCGGTGGGGGAGTGGACCTACCTGGACTATTCCCTCAAGGCATCCAGTGGCACCGTCCCCGCCCCCGGGGATGTGATGGCCCCGCAGGCCCGCCAGGCCTGGGCCTGCCATGCCCCGGCCGGTACTGCCATCACCCCACCACCCTGCGATGCCTGGGATCAGGTGGCCCCGGCGGATTGGCCCTATCGCGCGGAAAACTACAATGCTTTCCACCCGCCCCTGTATTTTTTGGTCGACGGCGCCATCGCGCGCCTGGCCGGCCTGGCAGGATTGAGCTTCCTCACGGGCGCCCGCCTGGGGTCGGCGGTGCTGGTAGCCGCCGGAGTGGGGCTTTTCTACGCCGCGCTGCGCGCCTGGCGCTTGAGCCCGGTGGTGTCCTTCGCGGCGGCGCTGTTCTTCCTGGCGGTGCCCTCGGTGGCGGCCAGTGCCACCATGGTGCATAACGATGCCGTGGGCCCGCTGGCCGGCGCGGCCGCGGCATGGCTGAGCGCGCGCATCGTGGTAGGTAAGAAAACCGGCTGGGTGCTGCCCGCGCTGATAACCGCGGCTATCTGCCTCTCCCGGGTCATTTCCATCACCGGAATTTTGGCGATTCTGGTGCCGGTTACCTTGGCGATTTGTTGGCCGGGCCTGGTGGGCTTCGGGCGGGCGCAGCGGCGCCACCTCGCGGTGCTGCTCGGTACTCAGGTACTCACGGTGGCCGCCTGCTACCTGGGCTGGGATGCTATCCAGGGCGCCCGTACCCCAGAAGGCTACGTGCCCGCCATCAACGCGATCTCTACCTCGCCGGTAAGCGAGGCCAGTACTGGGCGGCTCCTTCTCAGCCTTCTCAATCCCTACGGCCTAACCAATCCCGCGGCGAAATACCACTTTTCCCCGGAGCTCATCTCCGCTCCCACCCAGATCTGGGGCACGGTGGCCTATGTTGTTCTGCTGGTCGGACCGCTCCTCGCGCTGGTGGCGGGGCTGCGCTCGGTGCGCGGGCGGGTGCTCGGTCTATCGGGCGCTACCGGGCCACTTATTGTGGGCGTGGTGGTCCAGGCGCGGGAAATTATCAACGGCGGTCTTTACTTCCGTTCCATTCCGCGCCGCTACGGGATCGCCAATGTGGCAGGGGCACTGGCCGCTATCGCCCACCTGGCAGACCGGCCCATCTGGCGCGGTGTGCTCATGGGGGCCGGGGCGCTGGGGTACCTGTGTTTGCTCGCCGGGCCGGTGTGGGCGTAGCTGCGCCGTCGTACCTATATGGACCGGGCCAGCGCACGCTATATGTACGCCTTCAGTGCGTGTGCCGGACCGCCGGCGGTGCACGGGCCGGAAGTGGATCTTCGCGGAGGGCCACCTATCCGCGCCCGTGAGGCAAGCCACGCGGATCGGCCTTGGCGTGGCCGCGCGAAAACGATAGACTAACCGATGCCAAAGACCGCAGGTTCCAACGGGATCAAACTCGCACCGCGAGGCCAGCGCAGGTAAGAACAGAGCTAAATGTTGCCGTGCTCACGGCAGGTCATCCAAGCCCCGTGCCTTACCGCGCGGGGCTTTTTCGTTGCCGATCCTGCGGGTAAGACCGGAAGGAGGCCCCATGGCACGGACCGATAAGTCTGCAGCGATTGCGGAACTCAAGGAGCTCTTCGAGAACTCCACCGCTGTGCTGTTTACTGAGTACCGTGGCCTGACGGTCGGCCAGATGAAAGATCTGCGCCGGTCGTTCCAGGGTGGAGCTGTCTACAAGGTCGCCAAGAACACCCTTCTTGATATCGCCGCGAAGCAGGCCGGAGTCGAGGTAGCGGAGGGGACCTTCCAGGGTCCGACCGCCGTTGCTTTCGTCACCGGTGAAGCTCCGGAAGCCGCGAAGGCCCTCAAGACCTTCGCCAAGGAGAACGAAGCCCTTATCCTCAAGGGCGGCGTGATGGACGGCGCCCAGCTGTCCGCAGACGACGTCAAGCAGCTCGCGGAACTCGAATCCCGCGAAGTCCTGCTGGCCAAGTCCGCCGGTGTTCTCAAGGCGCTCATGTACCAGGCAGCGTACGTACTCAACGCGCCGGCCACCAAGGCCGTTCGCACCATCGACGCCTTGCGCGCCAAGCAGGAAGCGGCTGCGTAGCCACTTCCACCTCGGAATATCACGGGTATCGAATAGCGACTATCACGGATATTTCGGAGTTTTCGCGGCTCGGCATACGCGTCGCGGAGCGGCCCCCAGCCGCGCACCCAGTTAGATCTGCACGGCAGGTATTTCTGCCCATCAGATAGAGTCTGCTCGCTAGAGCGGAAAGGAAGGCCATCATGGCTAAGCTCTCGACCGAAGAGCTCATTGCAGCTTTCAAGGAGCTCACCCTCGTTGAGCTCAACGATTTCGTCAAGGCGTTCGAAGAGGAATTCGACGTTGAAGCCGCGGCTCCCGTTGCCGCCGTTGCCGCTCCGGCCGCTGCCGGTGGCGACGCCGGTGCTGCCGCCGAAGAGAAGTCCGACTTCGATGTTGTTATCGAAGCCGCTGGCGACAAGAAGGTTGCGGTCATCAAGGAAGTCCGCGCCCTCACCTCCCTCGGCCTCAAGGAAGCCAAGGACCTCGTGGACTCGGCTCCCAAGGCCGTCCTCGAAGGTGTGGACAAGGACACCGCCGAAAAGGCCAAGGAAGCCCTCGAGGGCGCCGGCGCCACCGTTACCCTCAAGTAACACGGCACGCCGAAAACTCGGCTAATCGGCTGAAAAATCAGCCATCGGCGCGCGGGCTTCACGCCCGCGCTCCACTCCACAAGCGGATACGCCCCGGCGTATCCGCTTGTTTGGTTTCCGTGATGTGAGACCCCGTGCTATTGGCCGTCCGGCGCCGTGCTGGATCGCAAAGTGGTACTGGAGCTACAGTCAAACCACGATTTTCTGTCGTGGAGTACCACTTTGTCAGTCCCGATGTTCTCCAGTACCACTTTGTCGCGATGGTACGCACGAAGGTTGTTCCCGGCTACACTGGCACGGGTGAGCATCGGCGCACAGGCGGATGCGAGGCCCGAGGCAGGGCCGGAAACGGATACCAGCTCGCCCCGGAAACGAGCCGGGACGAGCCCGGAAACGCCCCGGAAACGAGCCCGGATACAAACTCAACGATGATAACGAAGACGAACGTGAAGATGACGCAGGAAACAACGACGAATCACAGCCCCGAATCGTGCTTAAACCAGAGCTCCGAATCGCCCCAGGAGCAAACCCTGAACCCGGGCTCAAAGAAGAGCCCGAGTCAGACCCCGGAGCAAAGCCCGAACCAGCGCTCAAGCGAAGCCCTGAGTTGGCGCCCCCTCACCCCGAGCGATATTCCTGCGTGGGCCGCGCTGGGCGCCGCGGATCCTTCTCTGCTCCACTCCGCCACGGAGCGCGATCTGCGCGATTTCCTCGCCAATCCTGAGGTCGATCCGGCCACTGAAACCCTCGCGCTGTACCGCGGCGATCACCTCCTCGCCGGAGCCACCGTATCCACGATGGGCGACGTCGACCAAGATGATGACCTCGATATTTATATCGGCTATGCCTGCCCGGACCTCACGTACCTCCCCGAACTCCTCAGCCGCTGCGAGCAGCTCGCCATCGGACTCGCCGAACGCTCCGAAACCCGCTATTCCGGGCTGTCGGTGCAGGTAGCGCGCGATGATGACGCAGAAGAAACCAACGCGGCGCTGGGAGAGCTCGGCTACCGCCTCACCCGCAAATACGAAGTGATGCGCCGCCCGGCCGCGCAAATCCCTACCGTCCACATCGACGGCGTGACCTTCCGCGCCCCCACCCTCGCCGACGAAGAACCGCTGCGCCTCGCCCACGCCGAAGCTTTCCGTGACCACTACGGGCGTTACGATTACGAGGCCGCATCCTGGCACTCCTTCCTCACCGGGTGGCGCATGCGCCTGGACTGCTCCGTCGTGGCGCTCAGCGAAGAAACCGGCGCGGTAGTGGGCTACGCGCTCGCCAATGACTACGGCACCGAGCTCTATATCGAATATCTCGGCTCGCTGCGGGCCGTGCGCGGGCGCGGGGTGGGCGGCCAGCTTGTGGACCGGGTCATCACCAATGCGGCACGGGCCGGGTATGCCACCGTAGGGCTGGACGTGGATACCCATAGTTCCACCGGGGCCGGCCGGCTGTACACCGCCCACGGGTTTGAAGGCTACTGCGCCGAGGTGACCCTCGAAAAACGCTTGCGCTAGAGGAGGTGACCACGCGGGACTGCGGCGTCGTCGTGCTACCGGAACGCCCCGAGCAACGGCGCCCCGGCGCACGCAAGCTCGCCACCCGGCCCGGGCCGCGCCACATACGCACGCACCCGCAGACCTGCGCGAACGCCCCGCGCCCCGGCGCCCCGGCGCGCCCGCACTTGCATGTACGCCGTTCTTGTGCGAAAGTACTTTCGGACGATGAAGTTCAGATGAGATACCGGCACCGCCAAGCGCTGGTATCCCTATGTGTGACCCCTCGCATAGGCCTGGGGTCTTGGTTCTTGCCGTTAAAACGTGTAGTGTAGAAACTTGCGTTGACACTCCTATGCCCTTGATCACCTCCGCAGCGCTTTTCGGCGTGATATCGCGGTTTTCGGTGAGGGTGACTGGATTGTCCTTCTGCCAGATTCGTCAGGGAAGGATCCACTTTGGCTGCTTCGCGCACATACTCGCTCGCTGCACATAACGGCAAGCCGGTTGTTGACCGCGTATCTTTCGCGAAAATCCATGAACCACTGCAAGTGCCGAATTTGCTCGGCCTCCAAACCGATAGTTTCGGTTGGCTGATCGGCTCGGATAAATGGGTCGCGGAAAACCCCGGCGTTCAGTCCGGGCTCGAAGAAATCTTCGAAGAAATTTCCCCGATCGAAAATGCCGCGCAAACCATGGGCCTGGTGCTCTCCGCCCCGCATCTCGAGGAACCGAAGTACTCCATCCTCGAATGCCGCGAACGCGATCTCACCTACTCGGCCCCCCTGTACGTCACCGCGGAATTCCAGAACTACGAAACGGGCGAAATCAAGTCGCAGACCACCTTCATTGGCGACTTCCCGCTCATGACGGACCGCGGTACCTTCATCGTGAACGGTACCGAGCGTGTAGTGGTGTCCCAGCTGGTGCGTTCCCCGGGCGTGTACTTCGAGCGCACCGCGGATAAGACCTCCGATAAGGATATTTACAACACCAAGGTGATTCCCTCCCGCGGCGCCTGGCTGGAATTCGAAATCGATAAGCGCGATGCGGTGGGCGTGCGCGTGGACCGCAAGCGTAAGCAGTCCGTGACCGTATTCCTCAAGGCCCTGGGCATGACGGAATCGGAAATTCGCGAAACCTTCTCCGAATTCCCCATCCTCATTGACACCCTGGAAAAGGACACCGTCCACAACCAGGAAGAAGCCCTGCAGGATCTCTACCGCAAGCTGCGCCCGGGTGAACCGCCCACAGCGGAAGCGGGCCGTACCCTGCTCAATAACTTCTACTTCAACCCCAAGCGGTACGACACCGCGAAGGTGGGGCGCTACAAGATCAACAAGAAGCTGGGCCTGCCGGAGGATAACACCGCTCGCCAGCTCACGCTCACGGATATCACCGCGGCGCTGCGCTACCTGCTTGCCCTCCACCAGGGCATGGATCGCATGGGGGAGGACGGCGAATTCCCGACCATCCTGTGCGCCGAAGGTGCCACCCCGGTGCGCGTGAGCACCGATGATATTGACAACTTCTCCAACCGGCGCGTGCGCGCGGTCGGTGAGCTCATCCAGAACCAGGTCCGCACCGGTTTGGCGCGCCTGGACCGGATGGTGCGCGAACGCATGACCACTCAGGAAGTGGAAGCGATTACGCCCTCCTCGCTCATCAATATCCGCCCGATTGTCGCCGCGATTAAGGAGTTCTTCGGAACGTCCCAGCTTTCGCAGTTCATGGATCAGAACAACCCGCTGGCGGGCCTGACCCACAAGCGCCGCCTCTCGGCCCTCGGCCCGGGCGGTCTGTCCCGTGATCGCGCGGGCATGGAAGTGCGCGACGTGCACCCCTCGCATTACGGGCGCATGTGCCCCATCGAAACTCCGGAAGGTCCGAACATCGGCCTCATCGGTTCGCTGGCCTCCTTCGCGCAGATCAATTCCTTCGGCTTCATCGAAACGCCCTACCGGCGCGTGGTCGATGGCCGGGTCACGAACGAGATCGATTACCTCCAGGCCGGGGACGAAGATAACCACAATATCGCCCAGGCCGAAGCGCCCATCGACGCGGACGGCCACTTCCTGGAAGAAGAAGCGCTCGTGCGCGTTCCGGGCGGCGAACCGGCCCTCGTTCCGGTGGACGAAATCGATTACATGGACGTGTCCGCGCGCCAGATGGTTTCCATCGGTACCGGCATGATTCCCTTCCTCGAGCACGACGATGCCAACCGCGCCCTCATGGGTGCGAATATGCAGCGCCAGGCCGTGCCGCTCATCCGCCCGGTTTCCCCGTACGTGGGAACCGGCTGGGAGATGCGTTGCGCGGTTGACTCCGGTGACGTGACGGTGGCCGCGGCCCCCGGCGTGGTCACCGAAGTGGATGCCGACGCCGTGCACGTGGAACAGGACGACGGCCGCCACGTCATCTACAAGATGTCCAAGTTCGAACGTTCCAACCCCGGCAACTGCATTAACCAGCGCGTGGTCGTTTCCGCTGGGGACCGCCTGGAAGCGGGAACTCTTATTGCCGACGGCGCAGCTACCGAAGGTGGCGAACTCGCGCTGGGGCAGAACTTGCTCGTGGCCTTCATGTCCTGGAATGGCTACAACTACGAAGACGCCATCATCCTCTCCGAGCGCTGCGTGCGCGATGACCTCCTCACCTCGATCCACATCGAGGAACACGAGGTCGATGCGCGTGATACCAAGCTCGGCCCGGAGGAAATCACCCGCGATATCCCCAATGTGTCTGAGGAAATGCTTTCGCATCTCGATGATCACGGGATTATTCGCATCGGTGCGGAAGTGCGCGCCGGCGATATCATCGTGGGCAAGATTACCCCCAAGGGGGAAACCGAACTCACCAGCGAAGAGCGCCTGCTGCGCGCCATCTTCGGGGAGAAGGCCAAGGAAGTTCGCGATACCTCGCTGCGCGTCCCGCACGGCGAATCCGGCATCGTCATCGATATCCGCCAGTTCGATAAGGAAAATAACGACGAACTGCCCTCGGATGTTAATGAGACCGTTCGCGTGTACATCGCCCAGCGCCGCAAGATCACGGTGGGCGATAAGATGGCCGGCCGCCACGGAAATAAGGGCGTTATCTCCCGCATTCTTCCGGTGGAAGATATGCCCTTCATGGAAGACGGCACCCCGGTTGATATCATCCTCAACCCGCTGGGCGTTCCCGGCCGCATGAACCTCGGCCAGGTGTACGAACTGCACCTGGGTTGGGTGGCTTCCCGCGGGTGGGATGCCAGCGCCGCCCGGGAAGCGGGTGAAGAATGGGCCCTGCGCCTGCCCGAAGATACCGTCAAGGCCGCCCCGGGTACCCGGGTTGCCACCCCGGTATTCGACGGCCTCCAGGCCGATGAGCTGGACGGACTGCTCCAGTCCACCCTCCCGGATGCGGAAGGCCACACCCTGGTCAATCGCTTCGGCAAGGCCCGGCTCTTCGACGGGCGCACCGGCGATCCCTTCCCGGATCCGGTCTCGGTTGGCTACATGTACATGCTCAAGCTGCACCACCTCGTGGATGATAAGATCCACGCCCGGTCCACCGGTCCGTACTCGATGGTGACCCAGCAGCCCCTGGGCGGTAAGGCACAATTCGGCGGCCAGCGCTTCGGTGAAATGGAAGTGTGGGCCCTGGAAGCTTACGGTGCCGCACACACCCTGCAGGAAATGCTCACGATCAAGTCCGACGACACCGTGGGCCGCGTCAAGGTGTACGAAGCCATCGTCAAGGGCGATAACGTCCCCGAAGCTGGTATTCCGGAATCCTTCAAGGTTCTTATGCAGGAAATGCGGTCGCTGTGCCTGAATGTGGCAGCTCTCGATGCATCCGGTCAGGTCATTGACCTCCAGGATGCAGAAGAAGATCGCATGCGCGCTGCGGCCGGCCCGGAGGAGCCCGTGCTGCAGACCGGTCTGGAGGATCTGTCCACCGGAGCCGACTTCTAAAATCTCAAATCTTCTTAGTGGCGCACAACATCGGAAGTAGGAATCTTGCTCGACGTTAATCGTTTTGACCAGCTCCACATTGGTCTGGCAACCTCGGATGATATCCGTGCCTGGTCGCACGGTGAGGTGAAGAAGCCGGAAACTATCAACTACCGCACCCTCAAGCCGGAAAAGGACGGCCTGTTCGGCGAACAGATCTTCGGGCCCACCCGCGATTGGGAATGTGCCTGCGGTAAGTACAAGCGGCCGCGGTTCAAGGGCATCGTCTGCGAACGCTGCGGCGTGGAAGTCACCCGCTCGAAGGTGCGGCGCGAACGGATGGGCCATATTGAGCTCGCCGCTCCCGTCACCCATATTTGGTACTTCAAGGGCGTGCCCTCGCGCCTGGGCTACCTCCTGGACGTAGCCCCCAAGGACCTCGAAAAGGTCATCTACTTCGCCGCCTATATGGTGACCGAAGTTGATGAAGAAGCCCGCCGCGCAGATATGCCCACCCTCCAGTCCGAATACGAACTGGAGCGCCGCGCCCTGGAAAAGAACCGGGATGTTGCCCTCGAAAGCCGCCAGCAGGAGCTCGAAAAGGAGCTCGCGCAGGCCGAAGAAGATGGCGCGACCGATTCCCAGAAGCAGAAGATCAAGCGCGCGGCCGATAACGACCTCGCCAAGATCCGCAAGAATACGGATCGCGAACTCGAGCGCCTGGAAACCATGTGGGATCGCTTCACCAAGCTCAAGGTGGGGGATCTGGAAGGCGATGAAGACCTCTACCGCGAAATGGACGCGCACTACGGCGACTACTTCAAGGCCGCCCGCGGTGCGGAAGCGATCCAGGCCCGGCTGCGTTCCTTCGATCTGCAGGCCGAACATGACCGCCTCGTGGAGGTCATCGAATCGGGTACCGCCCAGCGCAAGGCTCGCGCCCTCAAGCGCATCAAGGTGGTCAACGCCTTCCTGCACTCGGATACCAAGCCCGAATCGATGGTGCTTGATGCCCTCCCGGTGATCCCGCCGGACCTGCGCCCCATGGTGCAGCTGGACGGTGGCCGCTTCGCGACCTCCGATCTCAACGACCTCTACCGCCGCGTGATCAACCGGAATAACCGCCTCAAGCGCATGCTGGACCTGGGCGCCCCGGAGATCATGGTCAATAACGAAAAGCGCATGCTCCAGGAATCCGTGGACGCGCTCTTCGATAACGGCCGGCGCGGGCGCCCGGTGCAGGGCGCGGGCAACCGCCCCCTCAAGTCGCTCTCCGATATGCTCAAGGGCAAGCAGGGCCGCTTCCGCCAGAACCTCCTGGGTAAGCGCGTGGACTACTCGGGCCGCTCCGTGATCGTGGTGGGCCCGACCATGAAGCTGCACCAGTGCGGGCTGCCGCGTGTGATGGCCCTCGAACTGTTCAAGCCCTTCGTGCAAAAGCGCCTGGTGGACCTGGAAATCGCCAAGAATATCAAGGCGTCCAAGCGTTTCATCGACCGCCAGCGCCCCGAAGTATGGGACGTTCTCGAAGAGGTTATGCGCGAGCACCCGGTGCTCCTCAACCGCGCACCTACCCTGCACCGCCTGGGCATTCAGGCTTTCGAGCCGCTCATGATTGAAGGCAAGGCGATCCGCCTGCACCCGCTGGTGTGCTCCGCCTTCAACGCGGACTTCGACGGCGACCAGATGGCCGTGCACCTCCCGCTTTCCGTGGAAGCCCAGGCCGAGGCGCGCATCCTCATGCTCTCCTCGAATAACATCCTCAAGCCCTCCGACGGGCGCCCCGTGACCATGCCTTCGCAGGACATGGTGATCGGGCTGTTCTACCTGACATCTCAGGTCGACGGCGCCACCGGGGAAGGCCGCTACTTCACCTCCATTGATGAAGCGCAGATGGCCTATGACATGGGCAGTCTTGACCTCAATGCGAAGGTGAAGATTCGTTTCGAAGCGGACGTTGTTCCCCCGCGCGGCTGGAAGGCCCCGGAGAACTTCGAAGAAGGCGACCGGCTGCTGCTGGAAACCACCCTGGGCCGCGCGATCTTTAATGATTCGCTCCCGGTGGACTTCCCCTACGTCAATGAGACCGTCGATAAGAAGGTGCTCGGCGGGATCGTCAATCGCCTGGCCGAACGCTACGAGAAGGTCTACGTGGCCGCCTCGCTGGACGCCCTGAAATCAGCTGGTTTCTACTGGGCCGGGCGCAGCGGCGCCACCATTGCGGTATCGGACGTCGTCGTACCCGAATCGAAGCCGGAAATTCTGGCGGAAGCCGAAAAGAAGGCCGCGGTTATCGAAAACCAGTTCCTCACCGGCCGTATCGAGGACGAGGATCGCCGCCGCGACCTCGTGGACCTCTGGTCGGAAGTGACGGACGCGATTGCCGTGGAGATGCGCGAAAACTTCACCGCGGATAACACCGTGAACCGAATGGTGTCCTCCGGGGCGCGCGGTAACTGGGAACAGGTCCGCCAGATCGCGGGTATGCGCGGCCTGGTGGCCGACCCGAAGGGCGCGATTATTCCCCGCCCGATTACCTCGAATTACCGCGAGGGCCTCTCGGTTTTGGAATACTTCGTGGCGACCCACGGCGCCCGCAAGGGCCTGGCGGATACCGCCTTGCGTACCGCCGATTCCGGGTACCTTACCCGCCGCCTCGTGGACGTGGCGCAGGATGTTATCGTGCGCGAATCCGATTGCGGGACCAGCCGCGGCCTGACCAAGACCATCGCGGAGAAGGGCGCCGACGGCACCCTCATTCCCGATCCGCAGCTGGATACTTCCGTGTACGCTCGCACCCTCGCGAAGGACGTTGTATCCGAGGATGGCGAAGTGCTGGCGGCTGCCGGAACCGATCTGGGCGATGCGATTATCGAGCATCTCATTGAGAATGGCGTGACCCAGGTTTCGGTGCGTTCCGTGCTGACCTGCCAGTCGCGCACCGGTACCTGCGCCAAGTGCTACGGCCGCTCCATGGCCACCGGCAAGCTCGTGGATATCGGCGAAGCGGTGGGTATCGTGGCCGCCCAGTCCATTGGTGAACCGGGTACCCAGCTGACGATGCGTACCTTCCACACCGGTGGTTCGGCCTCCGCGGACGACATCACCCAGGGTCTTCCCCGTGTGCAGGAACTCTTCGAAGCCCGTACCCCGAAGGGCGAGGCCCCGATCGCGGAAGCGGCCGGCATCCTCCAGATCGAGGATGGGGAGCGCGTACGTCGCCTCATTATTCAGCGCGACGACGCCGAAGAGGACCTTGTCTACCAGGTCTCCAAGCGAGCCAAGCTCTTCGTTCCCGAAGGCGGCCACGTCAATGTTGGTCAGCAGCTCGTGGAAGGTAGCGTGGACCCCAAGAAGGTGCTGCGTATTTCCGGGCGCCGGGTGGCTCAGGAACATATCGTTTCCGAAGTGCAGGCGGTGTACCGCTCCCAGGGCGTGGAAATCCACGACAAGCACATCGAGGTCATCGTGCGCCAGATGCTGCGCCGCATTACCGTGCTGGAAGCGGGAACCACGAAGCTGCTCCCGGGCGAACTCGTGGATGTGGCGCGCTTTGAAGATGAGAACCGCGCGGCGATGGCCGAAGGTGGCAAGCCCGCCTCCGGGCGCCCCGAGCTCATGGGTATTACCAAGGCCTCCCTGGCCACGGATTCCTGGCTCTCGGCGGCCTCCTTCCAGGAGACCACCCGCGTCCTCACCGAGGCTGCACTCAATTCCAAGTCCGATCCGCTCGAGGGCCTGAAGGAAAACGTTATCCTTGGTAAGCTCATCCCGGCCGGTACCGGCCTGGAGACGATGCGCTCGGCCAAGATCGAACCGACTGCCGAAGCTCGGGTGGAGTTCGAAAAGAACAATGGCTTTGCCGCCACCGATTTCGACATGTTCGATGACACCTTCCCGTATACCGACTTCCAAGAGTTCGATCTCGGAGCCGGCTACGGAATGTTCTCCTAAATAAGTTCCCCGGTAGCGGGGGAGTTCCCAGCGGGGCGGCCACGGTGTGGCCGCCCCGCTGCGGCGTCGTCGTAAAAAGAAACGCGGCGCAGAAAAACGGCCCGGGTGGGCCCGCAGCCCGTGTGTTTCCTAACACCTCAGCCCGCGAAGCTTTGACGGCTCCTCGCATTAACCGCTATTCTTGTTTAGGTTGCCTGTTTGCGGGTCTGTTGTGGCGGCCCTCGGCCGTCCCGTAATGAGCGGTGTGCGTTCGGGCAGATTTGGCAAACGTTATAATATTCATCTGTCTATCAGGAGAAGTAGTGCCTACAATTCAGCAGCTGGTCCGCGAGGGCCGCGCGAAGAAGAAGCGCGCTCCTAAGCGCCCGGCGCTTAAGGGGAGCCCCCAGCGTCGTGGGGTGTGCACCCGCGTGTTCACCACCACCCCCAAGAAACCGAACTCTGCGCTCCGTAAGGTTGCCCGTGTTCGCTTGTCCTCCGGCATCGAAGTGACGGCGTACATTCCCGGTGAAGGTCACAACCTGCAGGAACACTCCATTGTCCTCGTTCGCGGCGGTGGCGTGAAGGACCTCCCCGGTGTGCGGTACAAGATCGTCCGCGGCGCCCTTGACACCCAGGGCGTGAAGAGCCGCAACCAGGCTCGTTCCCGTTACGGCGCCAAGAAGGAGAAGAAGTAATGCCTCGTAAGGGTCCGGTTAAGAAGCGTCCGCTGGTTAGCGATCCGGTTTACAATTCCCAGCTGGTGACCCAGCTGGTCAACCGCGTGCTCGTGGATGGCAAGAAGTCCCTGGCGCAGTCCATCGTCTACGGTGCGATGGAAGGCGTGGCGGAAAAGTCCGGGCAGGATGCCCTGGCGGTTCTCAAGCGCGCTATGGATAACATTCGTCCGCAGCTGGAAGTGCGTTCCCGCCGTGTTGGTGGCGCCACCTACCAGGTGCCGGTGGAAGTCAAGGCTGGCCGTTCCACGGCCCTCGGCCTGCGCTGGCTGGTGGAATTCGCGCGCCAGCGCCGCGAAAACACCATGACGGAACGTCTCCTCAACGAAATCCTCGATGCCTCCAACGGCCTTGGTGGTGCTGTGAAGCGCCGCGAGGATACCCACCGCATGGCGGAAGCCAATAAGGCCTTCGCCCACTACCGCTGGTAATCACCAGGGTTATCTGACCCGCGATATAGAAGAGAGCGAAAAGTGGCACAAGAAGTGCTTACGGACCTTTCCAAGGTTCGCAATATCGGCATCATGGCGCACATCGATGCCGGCAAAACAACGACCACCGAACGCATCCTGCTCTACACCGGCATCAACCACAAGCTGGGTGAAACCCATGACGGCGCCTCGACGACCGACTGGATGGAACAGGAAAAGGAACGCGGCATTACGATTACGTCTGCCGCTGTGACCGCGTTCTGGAAGGGTACGCAGTTCAATATCATCGACACCCCCGGCCACGTTGATTTCACCGTGGAAGTGGAGCGGTCCCTGCGCGTGCTGGACGGCGCCATCGCGGTGTTCGACGGTAAGGAAGGCGTGGAGCCGCAGTCGGAAACCGTGTGGCGTCAGGCTGATAAGTACCATGTGCCGCGTATTTGCCTCATCAACAAGATGGATAAGTTGGGGGCTAACTTCGACTTCTCCGTCCAGACCATTCGGGACCGCCTCGGCGCCCACCCGACTGTCATCACCTTCCCGATCGGCGCGGAGAATGACTTCTCCGGCGTGGTGGATGTCCTCAAGATGAAGGCCATCCGCTTCCCCGAAAAGGACGCCCAGGGTAATGACACCTGGGGCGCCGTGGTGGTGGAAGAGGATATCCCCGCGGAACTGCAGGCCAAGGCCGAAGAACTGCGTATGGCCGCCATGGAAGATGCCGCCGAAGCCTCCGATGAACTCATGGAGAAGTACCTCGAGGACGGCGAGCTGAGCACCGAGGATATGATCAAGGGTCTGCGTATCCGCACCATCGCCTCGGAAATCTACCCCGTGTACGCCGGTTCGGCTTACAAGAACAAGGGTATTCAGCCCGCGCTGGACGGCGTGGTGAACTTCCTGCCCGCCCCGATTGACGTTCCCGCTATCAAGGGCTTCAAGCCGGGTCACGAAGAAGACGGCGAAACCGAAGAACGCCACCCGAGCGAGAACGAACCGTTCTCCGCGCTGGCCTTCAAGATTGCGGTGCACCCCTTCTACGGCAAGCTCACCTACATCCGCGTGTACTCCGGTAAGGTTTCGGCCGGCACCCAGGTGCTCAACTCGGTCAAGGGCCGCAAGGAGCGCGTGGGCAAGATGTTCCAGATGCACTCCAATAAGGAAAACCCTGTTGAAGAAGCGCATGCCGGGCATATTTACGCGTTCATTGGGCTGAAGGATACCACCACCGGTGATACCCTCTGCGCCCAGGACGCCCCGATTATTCTTGAGTCCATGTCCTTCCCGGAGCCCGTGATTCACGTGGCGATTGAGCCGAAGTCGAAGGGTGACCAAGAAAAGCTTTCCGTGGCTATTCAGAAGCTCGCGGAAGAGGATCCGACCTTCACGGTTCGTCAGGATGAGGAAACCGGCCAGACCGTTATCGGCGGTATGGGCGAACTCCACCTCGATATCCTCGTCGACCGTATGAAGCGTGAGTTCAAGGTTGATGCGAACGTCGGTGCTCCGATGGTTGCCTACCGCGAGACGATCCGCAAGAAGGTCGATAGCGTCGAATACACCCATAAGAAGCAGACGGGTGGTTCGGGCCAGTTCGCGCGTGTCATCGTCACGTTTGAGCCGCTTGACTCCAACGAAGACGGCGATACTTACGAATTTGTCAACGCCGTGACCGGTGGTCGCGTTCCGCGTGAATACATCCCGTCTGTTGATCAGGGTATCCAGGAAGCCATGCAGAATGGTGTCCTCGCCGGGTTCCCGGTGGTGGGCGTCAAGGCCACCCTGGAAGACGGCGCTTATCACGACGTCGACTCCTCGGAGCTGGCGTTCAAGATCGCGGGTAACCAGGTGTTCAAGGAAGGCGCACGCCGCGCCAACCCGGTGCTCCTGGAGCCCATCATGGACGTGGAAGTCCGCACCCCGGAAGAGTACATGGGCGACGTTATCGGCGACCTGAACTCCCGGCGCGGTATGATCAAGTCCATGGAGGATGCGACGGGCGTCAAGATCGTGCGCGCCAACGTGCCGCTGAGCGAAATGTTCGGCTACGTTGGTGACCTGCGGTCGAAGACCCAGGGGCGCGCGGTGTATTCCATGCAGATGGATTCCTACGCCGAAGTCCCGAAGGCCGTTGCGGAACAGATCATCGCGGAATCTCGTGGTGAATAGTCGCCGGTTTCGTTTACAATAGGTAACTGTTCGGAACAGACCGGATTATGCGCGAGCATCATCCACATAGCTGTAAGTAATTTCTAGAGTCCCAGGAGGGCCCAGTGGCGAAGGCCAAGTACGATAAGTCCAAGCCGCATATGAACATTGGCACCATCGGTCACGTCGATCACGGAAAGACGACCACGACCGCTGCTATCACCAAGGTTCTGTCGGATAAGTACCCGGATCTGAACGAGTACACCCCGTTCGATCAGGTTGACAACGCTCCCGAAGAGCGCCAGCGCGGTATTACCATCAACGTGTCCCACGTGGAATACCAGACCGAGAAGCGTCACTACGCACACGTTGACGCCCCCGGCCACGCGGACTACATCAAGAACATGATCACCGGTGCGGCCCAGATGGACGGCGCGATCCTCGTGGTTGCGGCGACCGACGGCCCGATGGCCCAGACCCGCGAGCACGTGCTGCTCGCCCGTCAGGTTGGCGTGCCCCAGATCATCGTTGCTCTCAACAAGTCCGATATGGTTGACGACGAAGAGCTGCTCGAACTCGTGGAAATGGAAGTTCGTGAACTTCTGTCCTCCCAGGAGTACCCGGGCGATGACCTCCCGGTCGTGAAGATCTCCGCTCTCAAGGCGCTGGAAGGCGATCCGAAGTGGGTTGCTTCCATCGAAGAGCTCATGGACCAGGTGGACAACTACTTCGAGGATCCGGTGCGTGACACCGATAAGCCGTTCCTCATGCCGATTGAGGACGTCTTCACCATTACCGGTCGTGGCACCGTGGTCACCGGCCGTGTGGAGCGCGGTATCCTCAACCTCAACGAGGAAGTGGAAATTCTCGGTATCCGCGATACCCAGAAGACCACCGTCACCGGTATCGAAATGTTCCACAAGCAGATGGACTACGCCGAAGCCGGCGAAAACTGCGGTCTGCTGCTCCGCGGTACCAAGCGTGAAGATGTTGAGCGCGGCCAGGTTGTGGCCAAGCCCGGCACCATCACCCCGCACACCCAGTTCGAAGCTCAGGTCTACGTGCTGAAGAAGGAAGAAGGCGGCCGTCACAACCCGTTCTTCTCCAACTACCGCCCGCAGTTCTACTTCCGCACCACGGACGTCACCGGCGTCATCACGCTGCCTGAAGGCACCGAGATGGTTATGCCCGGCGACAACACCGAGATGTCGGTTGAGCTCATCCAGCCCATCGCCATGGAAGAAGGCCTCGGCTTCGCTATTCGCGAGGGCGGCCACACCGTTGGTTCAGGGCGCGTCACCAAGATCATCAAGTAACTTTGATGCATCTGGGCGCAGCTACCCGGTCACCGGGTAACTGAGCAAAACGTCCGCCGCGAGGCGGGAAGGGACCCTAGCACTGCGCTAGGGTCCCTTTGTTATGCGTGGGTGTTAGGGGCGCTGTGCGGTGCGCCGTTACGCTTGATGCTTGCGTGCCGTACAGGTGCGCCGCTGCGCGATGCGCAACCGCGCGGGGATGCTTGCGCGCCGTCGTATATTTGCACGACGACGCAGAACTTGGCAGAGTGGCGCTATGGCTCTTGAGGACGTGTATAAGAAAATCGGGTTTCCCGGTGATATGGCGGGCAGCGTTGCCCCGGCAGCAGGAAACGCAGCCCCGGCAGCGGTGGGTGCTGCAGGCTCGGCGGGATCTGTCGCTCCGGCCGCGGTACTCTGGGATATGGACGGCACCCTGGTGGATTCTGAAGAGGAATGGGCCCGGGTATCTGGAAATGTGGTGCGTTCCCACGGTGGAATCTGGACCGATGAGGATGTGCTGGCGATCCGCGGTGCGGATACGATTGCGCACGGGCGGCGCATGATGGCCGCGGTACGCCGCGGCGGGGGAGAAGTGGACCCCTGGAAAATGTTTGCTGAGGTGCTAAGGGCCATGGCCGATCATATGGCCGATGCGGAACTTATTGACGGGGCGGCTGAGCTCCTCGATGCTTTCTCCGCGGCCGGCATCCCGCAGGCACTTGTTACGGCCACCCCGGGCCGCCCGGTGGAAATCTTCCTGGCCGGGCCGGGAAGCAGGCTGGAGGCGGCGGTTACCGGGGATGATGACGTCCCCGGTAAACCGAATCCCGCCCCGTACCTCCTGGGTGCGCAGCGCCTTGGCGTTCCTATTGAGAGCTGCCTCGCTTTCGAGGATTCCGGGCCGGGGCTGGCCGCGGCCCGCAATGCCGGCGCTTTCACCGTGGATGTGGGGGAGTTCCCCCTGGCTGAACTCGCGGCTTTGCTCTAGCACGCCGCCGCGCGGCCCACCCGCTAGAAGGACGTGATAACCACGCGCCCAATCCCGGCGTGATGATCCACCATCGCCTTATAGGTGGCGTCGATATCATCAAGGGCAATTTCCGTGGCGACAAGGTCATCCAGGTGGAGGCGGCCCTGCTGGTAGAACTCCACGTACTGGGGAATATCGGTCTTAATATCGGTATTCCCCATGTACACCGCGTGGATATGGCGCCGGTGCACGAAGAATTCGTTGAGCGGATTAATGGTCCACTCCATCTCCGGCTTGAAGACCCCGGCTACGTACACGTCCCCACCCTGGCGGGTGGCGGCGATGGCCGTCTCCATCGTGGGCACGATGCCGAGAGCCTCGAAGGACTTATCCACCCCGCGCCCCTCGGTCGCGGCGAAGATCTGCTCGATAACATCCCGGTCGCCCGCGTTCACGAAGTGGGTCATCCCGAATTTCTTTCCGAATTCTTCCTTCTCCGGGTTGGTATCCACCCCGATAATCCGGCTGGCCCCGGCAATGCGGGCGCCGTTGACGATGCTCAGGCCCACTCCGCCCAAGCCCACCACCGCCACGGTGTCACCGGGGCGTACCCGCGCGGTATTGAGAGCCGCGCCCGCGCCAGTAATGACCGCGCAGCCGATCACGCAGGCCTGCGGGAAAGGCATGTCCGGGTTGATCTTCGCGATCTGGTGTTCGTGCACGAGCGCCTGCTCCGCAAAGCCGGCAATGCCGTAGGTTTGGAAAATCGGTTCGCCTTTCCGGCTCAGCCGCGGGGCTTCGTCTGGGCCGCGTAGTGTTTCCTCCGGGAATTCGCATTCGTACATGCGTGATTCGCGGCAGGCCCGGCAGTGTCCGCAATACTGGATGAGGGAGGCAACCACGTGGTCACCCACCTTGATTTCCTTCACGTCCGGGCCTACGGCAGTAACCACGCCGGCGGCTTCGTGCCCGAGCACCTGCGGGAAGGGGAAACCGAAATTGGTGGTGGAGAGCGTGAGATCCGAGCGGCACAGGCCGGAAGCCTTGACGTCGAAAAGTACCTCGCGCCCGATGGGTTCGGCAATTTCGATATCTTCGATGGTGAACCCACCGCCCACAGAATTGACTACTGCTGCTTTCATGCTTACTCCTTTCCTGAAAGCGAGGAGAGGAACTCCGCCGCGGAGATTCCCTCCGGGAGAAGAATCGACTGGATATTGGCGAATTCGCGTACCCCTTCGTAGCCCATCTCGCGCCCGAAACCGGAGCGCTTGACACCGCCGAAAGGCATGCCGGCGGGAACAGCGGGAACCGGGGAGTTAATAGCAACGGTGCCGGTATCTACCCGGGCGGCAACGCGCGCGGCATGCGCAACGTCTACCGAATGAACCGTTCCGCCCAGCCCGTAGCACGAATCATTAGCCAGTCGGATTGCTTCTTCTTCCGAGGATACCCGGTACACGCTCCAGACCGGCCCGAAAATCTCCTCGTAGAAGAGGGGGTTATCCCGCTCCACGTTTTCGAGCAGGGTGGGCTGCACCCAGGTATCTCCCTCGGGAACGATATGGCCCAGGGGAGTGGCGCTCGCCCCGCCTTCGATAGCCCGCCGAATCTGATCATTGACCGTGGCGGCCTGCTCGCGGGACGACATGGGCGGCACGGTGGTGTCTTCTGCTGCCGGGTCCCCGGGCCGCAGCTGCGCGGTGCTCTCCTTGAGGCCGGTAACGAAACGGTCATAGAGCGCATCGGGAACGATCATGCGTTTGGGGGAGGCGCATACCTGGCCGGCATTGAAGCAGCGTCCCATAATTGCCAGCTGGATGGTGGCCTCAATATCGGCGTCGTCCAAAACAATAAAGGGATCGGAACCACCCAGTTCCATCACGGATTTCTTCAGGTGCCGGGACGCGAGCTGCGCGATTTTCGCTCCCGCAGCTTCTGAGCCGGTGAGCGTAACAATGCGTACCCGGTCGTCGCTGATGAGCCGCTCCACCTGCGCGTGGGTGGCGTAGAGATTTTGCCATACCCCGCGCGGCAGCCCGGCATCGTAGAGCACCTGGACAATCGCTGCGGCGCATTGCGGCAAAATCGACGCGTGCTTGAGGATAACCGTGTTGCCGCAGAGCATTGCGGGCGCGAAACCGCGAATGGCCTGGTAGTACGGGAAGTTCCACGGTTCAATTTCGACGACGACGCCCTCCGGGCGATAGTCAATATAGCCTTCAAAAGGTGCGGCGGTGGAGCTGACAGGGCGCGGAGCTAAAATATTTTCCGCTTCATCAGCGAGCCAACGCAGCATTGTTGGAACGGTGCCGCCGGCTTCCCCGGTGGCTTCCCCAATGAGTTTGCCCATTTCCAGGGTGGCCAGCGCCCCGAGTTCGCTCGCGCGTTCTTCCGCGATATCCGCGGCGCGGCGCAAAATAGCGGCGCGTTCGGCGATGGAGGTGCGGCTCCACGTCTGGAATGTTTCGTGGGCCAGCTCGAGGGCCTTATCCACCTCGGCATCGGTGGCATAGGGGAACTCGGCGAGCACCTCACCGGTATAGGGATTTGTTGATCGATAGGACATCTTTGTCTACCTCCTCGGTATGGTGGATGATCACCCGCCCGCAGCATCCGCGCTGCTAAGCGATGTAGATCACTTAAGGCCATGCTAGGTGGTGGCGGCATCCGGGGCAAGGGTGGGGCGACGGCGCCGCTGGCGGCCCGCGTGGCCGAGAGTCCGGGAGGCTGCGGCGTCGTCGTACCGCGACGTGAAGCGCTTCACCGCAACCGTTTCTTGCACGAAACGCGGCCTTTCGGTAAAATTTTTACCCGTGCCGGCAGGCCTTCGGGCTCGCTGGGAATGAGAAACGGCGCACGTTCGCCGTGAAAGTCTTGAAAGTACGCCGAAGTTTTTGGCATACTTAACAAGTTGCTCGGATTACGAGCGAAGGAACTTAATCGGTTACCCAACGCCGATTATCGTATAAAGGGTTCTCCGTAACCTCACATAGGGCATGGCTACTAGATTTACCTCCGGTACGACACGCCCGAGTGCGGGTACCGGGCACCGAAGCTAAAGAGAGGTAGACGCGCCATGGCGGGACAGAAGATCCGCATTCGGCTGAAGTCATATGACCACGAGGTCATTGATAGCGCGGCCAAGAAGCTCGTCGATGAAGTTGCGCGTACCGGCGCGACCGTGGTGGGACCCGTCCCGCTGCCGACGGAAAAAAACGTTTTTTGCGTTATCCGCTCGCCCCACAAGTACAAGGACTCCCGCGATCACTTTGAGATGCGCACACACAAGCGCCTTATTGACATCGTGGATCCCACCCTGAAGACGATTGACAGCCTGCGCCGTCTCGATCTTCCGGCTGACGTCAACGTGGAAATCAAGCTCTGAGGTAATACGCAATGAACTCCAAGCAAGCTGTTGCCAGCAAGCCCGTGAAGGCGTTGCTGGGCACGAAGCTGGGGATGACCCAGCTCTGGGATGAGGACGGGCGCCTCCTTCCCATTACCGTTGTGCGCGTGGGCACCAATGTGGTGACCCAGGTTCGCACCCCCGAGGTTGACGGCTATTCCGCCGTGCAGCTCGCCTCGGGCGATGAAAAGACGAAGAACGTCACCAAGCCGCTCCAGGGCCACTTCGCTAAGGCCGGTGTTACGCCGCGCAAGAAGCTGGCGGAAATCCGCACCCCCGATGCCAGTGAATACACGCTCGGGCAGGAACTGACCGCGGATATCTTCGAAGCCGGTCAGTCCGTTGACGTTATCGGTACCTCCCGCGGTAAGGGCTTCGCCGGTGTGATGAAGCGTCACGGCTTCGCCGGTGTGTCGGCCTCCCACGGTGCGCACCGCAACCACCGCAAGCCCGGTTCCATCGGCGCCTGCGCCACCCCCTCGCGCGTCTTCAAGGGTCTGCGCATGGCTGGTCGCATGGGTCAGGACCGTGTCACGGTGCAGAATCTGTCCATCCACTCCGTTGACCTCGAGAACGGCCTGTTGCTCGTGGTTGGCGCCATCCCCGGTGCAAAGGGTGGCTCGGTTGTGGTCCGCACGTCCGTGAAGGGAGCCTAACAATGGCAGACTTCAAGATTGACGTTCTCGATGAAACCGGCAAGGTGACCTCGCAGGCCACCCTCCCGGCTCAGCTCTTTGATCTCGACTTCAATATGGCGCTGGTCCACCAGGTCGTTAACGCGCAGCAAGCTGCCGCTCGCCTCGGTACCCACGCCACGAAGACCCGCGGTCAGGTGTCCGGCGGCGGCAAGAAGCCGTGGCGCCAGAAGGGGACCGGCCGGGCCCGCCAGGGTTCGATCCGCGCTCCGCAGTGGGTCGGTGGCGGCGTTGTCCACGGCCCGCAGCCGCGTGACTACTCGCAGCGCACCCCCAAGAAGATGATCGCGGCCGCGCTGCTGCAGTCCCTTTCGGACCGGGCTCGCCACGAGCGTATTCACGCCGTGACCGCTTTTGTTGCCGATGAGACCCCGTCCACCAAGGCGGCGCGTACGCTCATCGAGAAGATGAACGAGGGGCGCAAGGCGCTCGTCGTGGTCCAGCGTGAAGATGACGCCTCGGTGCTCTCCGTGCGCAACCTCCCGCAGATCCACGTCCTCTACGTTGATCAGCTCAATAGCTACGACGTTCTTGCTGCTGACGACGTTATCTTCACCGAAGCCGCGCTCGGCGCGTTCGTGGAGAAGAACACCAAGAAGGATGAGAAGTAATGACTGAGAACGGTAACTTCTGGAATAAGAACCCGCACGATGTCATCCTCGCCCCGGTGATGTCGGAGAAGAGCGCGCTGCTCGAAGAACAGGGTAAGTACACCTTCTTCGTTGATCCGCGTTCGAATAAGACCGAAATCAAGCAGGCCGTCGAAGCGATTTTTGGCGTCAAGGTTGCCTCCGTCAATACGCAGAACCGCCAGGGCAAGACCCGGCGTACGCGCAACGGCATCGGGCGGCGCAAGAATACCAAGCGGGCCATCGTCACCTTGCGTGAAGGCTCCATCGACATCTACGGCGAAATCGTCTAATAGGCGATTCGAGGAACTGAGGAATAAGAACTCATGGGAATTCGTAAGTACAAGCCGACGACCCCGGGTCGTCGCGGTGCGAGCGTTGCCGACTTCGCCGAGATCACTCGTTCGACCCCGGAGAAGTCCCTCGTTCGTCCCCTGAAGAAGACCGGTGGGCGTAACAACCAGGGACGCATCACCACCCGTCACAAGGGCGGTGGGCACAAGCGCCAGTACCGTCTCATCGACTTCCGTCGCTGGGATAAGGACGGCGTGCCGGCCAAGGTTGCGCACATTGAATACGATCCGAACCGCACCGCGCGCATTGCGCTGCTTCACTTCGTTGATGGCGAGAAGCGTTACATCGTTGCTCCCCGCGGCGTGAAGCAGGGCGATCTCATCGAAACCGGTCCGAATGCGGATATCAAGCCCGGCAACAACCTGCCGCTGCGCAATATCCCGCTCGGTACCACGGTGCACAATGTGGAACTCAAGCCGCTGGGCGGGGCCAAGATCGCCCGCAGCGCCGGCGCTTCCGTGCAGTTGGTTGCCCGCGAAGGCAAGTACGCGCAGCTGCGTATGCCCTCCGGTGAAATCCGTAACGTGGACGTGCGTTGCCGCGCCACCGTCGGTGAAGTCGGCAATGCCGAGCAGGCGAATATCAACTGGGGTAAGGCCGGCCGTATGCGCTGGAAGGGCGTGCGCCCGACCGTCCGCGGTGTTGTGATGAACCCGGTGGACCACCCGCACGGTGGTGGTGAAGGTAAGACGTCCGGTGGGCGCCATCCCGTTAGCCCGTGGGGCAAGAAGGAAGGCCGTACCCGCCGTCCGAACAAGGCCAGCGACAAGCTCATCGTGCGCCGTCGCAAGACCGGCAAGAAGCGCTGAGGAAGGATTAGCTGATGCCCCGCAGTTTGAAGAAGGGTCCGTTCGTCGACGAGCACCTCTACAAGAAGGTCGACGAGCAGAACGAGAAGAACACCAAGAACGTAATCAAGACCTGGTCGCGTCGGTCGGTTATCACCCCCGATTTCCTGGGTCACACCTTTGCAGTGCACGATGGACGCAAGCATGTGCCGGTATTCATTACCGAATCCATGGTTGGCCACAAGCTCGGGGAGTTCGCCCCGACCCGCACCTTCCGCGGGCACGACAAGGACGACCGAAAGGGCCGCCGGCGCTAAGCCGGGGCCTCGAGCGAGAGAGTAAGGCAGAACTATGGAAGCAAAGGCGCAGGCGCGCTTCGTGCGCGTGTCGCCCATGAAGGCCCGTCGTGTCGTGGACACCATCCGCGGCCGGCGCGCCCTGGACGCTATTGACGTACTGCAGTTCGCACCGTTTGCGGCCGCCACTCCGGTTCGTAAGATCGTGGAGTCGGCCATCGCCAACGCGCGCTACGCCGCCGAGCAGGCGGGGGAGCGCTTCGATGAGTCCGAGCTGTTCATTGGCGAAATTTACGCCGATGAAGGCCCGACGATGAAGCGTATCCAGCCGCGTGCCCAGGGCCGGGCGAACCGCATCAACAAGCGGACGAGTCACATCACCGTTATCGTTACCGACGAGAAGCCCAAGACCAAGAACCAGAGGAGGGCCCGCTAGTGGGACAGAAAGTCAACCCTATTGGGTTCCGTCTCGGCATCACGACCGACCACCGCTCCAAGTGGTTCGCTGATTCCACCAAGAAGGGGCAGCGCTACTCGGACTACGTCCTCGAAGATGTCAAAATCCGTGACATGATCGAAAAGACGCTCGAGCGCGCCGGGATTTCCAGCGTGCACATCGAGCGCCGCGCCGAGCGCGTGGTTGTGGATATCCACACCGCTCGCCCCGGCATCGTCATTGGCCGGCGCGGTGCGGAAGCTGATCGCCTCCGCGCTGATCTGGAGAAGCTGACCGGTAAGGCCGTGCAGCTCAATATTCTCGAAGTGAAGAACCCGGAAGCTGACGCCCAGCTCGTGGCGCAGGGTATCGCGGAACAGCTCGCCTCGCGCGTGTCCTTCCGCCGCGCCATGCGCAAGGGTATCCAGTCCGCCGAGCGCGCCGGTGCCAAGGGCATCCGCGTGCAGTGCTCGGGCCGTCTGGGTGGCGCCGAAATGTCGCGCAGCGAGTTCTACCGCGAAGGGCGCGTGCCGCTGCACACCCTGCGCGCGAATATCAACTACGGTTTCTACGAAGCGCGTACCACCTTCGGCCGCATCGGCGTGAAGGTGTGGATCTACCGCGGTGATCTGACCGACGCTGAGTACTACCGCAGCCTCGCGGAAGCTCCGCGCGGTGGGCGCGGGGGCCGTTCGGATCGTCGCGGTCGCCGNGGTCGCGGTCGCGGTGGCCAGCGTGGGGAAGCCCGCAGCGAACAGGCTCAGAGCCCGGCGGCCGGAGCCGAAGCTCCGGTGGCCGCGCCGGAATCAACCGGAACGGAGGCATAACTCATGCTGATTCCTCGTCGTACTAAATGGCGCAAGCAGCACCGTCCGCACCGTAAGGGTATGGCCAAGGGCGGAACTCAGCTGGCTTTCGGTGAATACGGCATCCAGGCGCTCGAGCCGGCCTACATCACCAATCGTCAAATTGAAGCAGCCCGTATTGCCATGACGCGTCACGTCAAGCGTGGCGGTAAGATCTGGATCAATATCTTCCCGGATCGCCCGCTCACCAAGAAGCCGCTCGGCGTGCGTATGGGTTCGGGTAAGGGCCCGGTGGAAACCTGGGTTGCCAATATCAAGCCCGGCCGGGTCATGTTCGAAATGGCCGGCGTGGATGAGGCTCTCGCCCGTGAGGCCATGAGCCGCGCCCAGCACAAGCTGCCCATCAAGACCCGCTTTATCACCCGTGAGGAGGTTGAGTAATGGCTAAGGGACTGACCACCGCGGAACTCGACGCGATGACCGACGCGGAGCTTCTCGAGAAGCTTGCCGAGTCGAAGAAGGAACTGTTCAACCTCCGCTTCTCGGCGGTGACTCACCGCCTGGAGGACAGTGGCCGCCTGCGGGAAGTTCGTCGCGAGATTGCTCGCATTTACACCATTAAGAGCGAGCGGGAGAAGAACATTCGAACCGCTCCGGCCGCTCAGTAAGTGAGGATGAGATGAGCGAGAACGCAAGCACCGAAACACGTAATCATCGCAAGTCGCTGCGCGGCTACGTGGTCTCCGACAAAATGGACAAGACCGTTGTTGTTGAAGTTGAAGATCGCGTAAAGCACCCGCTATACGGTAAAGTTATTACCCGCACCAAGCGAGTGAAGGCGCACGACGAAAATAACGAAGTTCGCGTAGGCGATTTGGTTTCCATTATGGAAACCCGCCCGCTCTCCGCGACCAAGCACTTCCGGGTCGTTACGATCATCGAGAAGGCGAAGTAGTTAGGGCTTTCCTAGCTTGAGCGAATGTGACCGGCCTGAACGCAGGCGGCCCTCGCATGTGGGCCAAAGGCGTTTGGGCCGGCGCAGTTCGCGCGAACCCATTCGTTCGGCAAGGCTCGAATCCGAGAACCGGCACGACAATAGGAGATAGAAACACATGATCCAGCAGGAGACGCGGCTTAGCGTCGCCGATAACACCGGTGCCAAGGAACTTTTGTGCATCCGCGTGCTCGGCGGCTCCGGCCGGCGCTACGCCGGAATTGGTGACACCATCGTCGCCACCGTCAAGGATGCTATTCCGGGCGGAAACGTAAAGAAGGGCGACGTCGTCAAGGCGGTCGTCGTCCGTGCAGTTAAGGAAACGCGCCGCAAGGACGGGTCCTACATCAAGTTCGACGAAAACGCAGCCGTGCTGTTGAAGAACGACGGCGAACCCCGCGGCACCCGTATCTTCGGGCCCGTTGGGCGTGAGCTTCGCGACGCGAAGTTCATGCGCATCATTTCGCTGGCTCCGGAGGTGATCTAATGGCGAAGATTAAGAAGGATGATCTCGTCCAAGTTATCGCCGGGCGCGATAAGGGTATGCAGGGGCGCGTGCTTTCCGTTGATACCAAGCGTGATCGCGTCATCGTGGAAGGCGTCCAGCGCGTGAAGAAGCACGTGCGTGTGGGGCAGACCTCGCGGGGCGGCACCACCGGCGGTATTGAAACCGTTGAAGCACCGATTCACATTTCGAACGTTGCCCTCGTTCACGATGGCAAGCCGATTCGCGTGGGCTACCGCGAGGTAGAGGTGGAGCGCGACGGCAAGAAGAAGATTGTCCGTGAGCGCATCGGACGCCGCGGCGGGAAGGAAATCGAACTGTGAGCGATACCCCCCGTCTCAAGGTGAAGTACCGGGAACACATCATCCCGGAACTCCAGGAAGAATTTAAGTACGTCAATGTCAACCAGGTTCCCAAGATCGTCAAGGTCGTGGTGAATATGGGCGTGGGTGATGCTGCGCGTGACTCCAAGGTACTCGACGGCGCCGTCGCCGATATGACGGCGATTACCGGCCAGAAGCCGATGATCACCAAGGCCAAGAAGTCCATCGCGCAGTTTAAGCTGCGTGAAGGCCAGGCCATCGGGTGCTTCGTCACCATCCGCGGTGACCGCATGTGGGAATTCCTCGACCGGCTTATTTCCACCGCGCTGCCGCGTATCCGCGACTTCCGCGGCCTTTCGCCCAAGCAGTTTGACGGCAACGGGAACTACACCTTCGGTCTGACCGAACAGACCGTGTTCCACGAGATCGACCAGGACAAGATTGATCGCGTGCGCGGTATGGACATCACCGTGGTGACCTCTGCCGGGAGCGACGACGAAGGGCGCGCTCTTCTCAAGCATCTCGGATTCCCCTTCAAGGAGGCCTAAATATGGCAAAGACCGCTCTGAAGCAAAAGGCCGCCGGTAAGCAGAAGTTCGCCGTTCGTGCGTACACCCGTTGCAACCGGTGCGGCCGTCCGCATTCCGTTTACCGCAAGTTCGGCCTGTGCCGTATTTGCCTGCGTGAGTTGGCCCTGCGCGGCGAACTCCCCGGTGTTAAGAAGTCCAGCTGGTAAAGACTACGTCGCAGGTCCATCGGAAACCGCGACGAGGAAGGGCCACAGCCCAAAATGACAATGACTGACCCAATCGCAGACATGCTGACGCGTCTGCGTAACGCCAATTCGGCGTTCCATGAGTCGGTGTCTATGCCGTACTCCAAGATTAAGTCCCATATTGCGGACATCTTGAAGCGCGAAGGCTACATCGACTCCTACGAGGTGGAGAGTGCCCAGGTGGGCAAGACTCTCACCCTCACGTTGAAGTACGGATCGAACCGTGAGCGCGCCCTTGCTGGCGTCCGGCGCATCTCCAAGCCGGGCCTGCGCGTTTACGCGAAGTCCACGAACCTGCCGCGCGTTCTTGACGGCCTGGGTGTGGCTATTTTGTCCACCTCCTCCGGCCTCATGACGGACCGCGAGGCCAAGGATAAGGGCGTTGGCGGGGAAGTCCTCGCTTACGTCTGGTAATGGGAAGTAGGTGCAATAATGTCTCGAATTGGTAGGCTTCCCATCGCTATCCCCGGCGGCGTCGACGTGTCGGTTTCCGGCCAGGACGTCACCGTCAAGGGCCCCAAAGGTCAGCTCGCGCTCTCCGTGGCCGAGCCGATCGCGGTGAATGTTGATGACAATACGGTTCTGGTGACCCGGCCCAATGACGAGCGCGAATCGCGTTCGCTGCACGGCCTGACCCGCACCCTCGTCGCGAATATGATCGAGGGCGTCACCAACGGGTACACCAAGGCGATGGAAATCGTCGGAACCGGTTACCGCGTGGTCGCCAAGGGTTCTGATCTCGAATTCTCGCTGGGCTACTCCCACACGATTCTTTTCGAAGCTCCCGAGGGTATCACCTTTACGGTGACGACCCCGACCAAGTTCACGGTCTCGGGTATCGATAAGCAGCTCGTGGGTGAAACCGCAGCGAAGATTCGCAAGCTTCGTAAGCCCGAACCCTACAAGGGCAAGGGTGTCAAGTACGCGGACGAAGTTATTCGTCGCAAGGCTGGAAAGGCTGGTAAGTGATGGCTGTTACCATCAAGGGCAAGGGCAAGTACATCGCTCGTGCGCGCCGCCACTTCCGGTTGCGCAAGCGTATTTCCGGTACCGCCGCGCGGCCGCGTCTCGTGGTTTCGCGTTCCAACCGCCATATTTACGCCCAGGTTATCGACGACGTCGTGGGCCGCACTCTCGCGGCCGCCTCGTCCTACGAGGCTGACCTGCGCGAAGCGGAGGGTACCAAGACAGAAATCGCGCGGAAGGTCGGCGAACGCGTCGGTCAGCGCGCCAAGGACGCTGGGATCAGCGCCGTGGTCTTCGACCGCGGTGGCAACCAGTACCACGGTCGCGTTGCAGCTGTCGCCGAAGGTGCGCGCGAAGCAGGACTCGATTTCTAACGGCTGAGGAAAGGCAGAGGAAAATGGCTGCAGAGCAGCAGGATCCGGCCCAGAACGGCCGGGAAAATCGCAACGAAGGTCGTCGCGGCCGCCGCGACAACCGTCGTGAGAACCGCCGTGACAACCGTCGCGGTGAAGAAAAGAACGCTTATATCGAGCGCGTGGTGACCATTAACCGCGTTGCGAAGACGGTCAAGGGTGGCCGCCGGATGTCCTTCACCGCCCTCGTGGTGGTGGGCGACGGCAACGGCCTCGTGGGTGTCGGCTACGGCAAGGCCCGCGAAGTTCCCGCCGCTATCGCCAAGGGTACCGAGGAAGCGAAGAAGAACTTCTTCCGCATCCCGCGTATCGCGCGGACCATCCCGCACGTGGTGCAGGGCGAAGACGCCGCCGGCGTTGTGCTGCTGCGCCCGGCCGCTCCCGGTACCGGCGTTATCGCCGGCGGCCCGGTGCGCGCCATTATGGAGTGCGCGGGTATTCACGATGTGCTCTCCAAGTCGCTCGGTTCCTCGAACGCGATCAATATCGTGCACGCCACCGTGGCTGCCCTCAAGCAGCTTGAGCAGCCCGAAGCGGTTGCCGCCCGGCGTGGGCTCCCCATCGAGCGCGTCGTTCCCGAAGCTATGCTGCGGGCCCGCGCCGAAGCGGAAGCCAAGGAACGCGAGATCGAAGAGGCCGAAGCCGCCAAGGCGGAAAATGAGGCCGCGGCCGCGGGAGTTGGTGCGTAATGGCAAATCTTAAGATCACCCAGGTGAAGGGTGTTGTTGGTGCGATCCAGCGCCAGAAGGACACCCTGCGCACGCTCGGTCTGCGCAAGATCGGTCAGTCCGTTGTGCGCGAGGATACCCCCGAGGTGAAGGGCATGGTTCGCGCCGTGGCTCACCTCGTTACGGTGGAGGAGGTTGACTAATGGCGGAAGCAGAAAAGGATTCCATCATTAAGCTGCACGACCTGCGTCCGGCTCCCGGTTCGAACAAGGCGAAGATTCGCGTTGGTCGCGGTGAAGGATCCAAGGGTAAGACGTCCGGTCGCGGTACCAAGGGTACCCGGGCACGTAATACCGTGCGTCCCGGCTTCGAAGGTGGCCAGATGCCGCTGCATATGCGCCTTCCGAAGCTGCGCGGTTTCAAGAACCCGTTCCGGGTCGAATACCAGGTCATTAACGTTTCGGCGCTCGGCGAGCTCTTCCCCGAAGGTGGGAAGGTGACCTCGGCGGATCTCGTCGCCAAGGGCGCGGTTCGCAAGAACTCCCCGGTCAAGGTTCTCGGAACCGGTGAGATTTCCGTCAAGCTCGACGTCGAAGTGGAAGCGTGGTCGAATTCGGCTAAGGAAAAGATCGAGGCTGCCGGGGGTTCTATCTCCGCGCCGCAGGTCGAATCCAAGTAATACGCGCTGGCCGCACGGCCACCGTTTGACTGAGCACTCACCCACACTCTGTGGATGAACAGTGCGAAATTTGCTCGTCCCCGCTATTATGGCGGGGGCGAGCTTTTTTCTGGGCGCAGGCAGCCCTGCTGAAGTATTGCTTTGCTGCGGAAAGATTGCTTTCAGTGGCGAATAAGCAGCGTGGCCGGTGCGCCGTCGTACGTACTTTCCCAGAAAATACGCTTGTCCCCATTTCCGTCACCCGACGGTTCTCGACGATAACGGACTGCCCCGCGCGATCCGTCACCATCAGGAGGAATCTTGATTAAGGCTTTCGCAGCTGCTTTCCGCACCCCGGATCTGCGCCGCAAGTTGCTTTTCACCATGATGATTATGGTGATTTACCGCTTGGGCAGCTTCATCCCGGCTCCGTTCGTGAGCCTGAGTAATATTCGGGAGTGCACCACGCAGCAGTCGGGCGCGCAGGATCTCATCGATATGCTCAACCTGTTCTCAGGTGGCGCGATGATGCAGCTCTCCGTTTTCGCCCTCGGAATCATGCCCTATATTACGGCCTCGATTATTGTGCAGCTGCTGCGCGTGGTGATCCCGCGCTTCCAGGAACTGCATAAGCAGGGGCAGTCGGGTACCGCGAAGCTGACGGAATACACCCGCTACCTCACCATCGGGCTGGGCCTGCTCCAGTCCTCGGTTGTGGTGGCCACCGCGAACTTCACGCTTTTCGCCGGCTGCAAAGAACCGGTGATCCCGAATGCCACCTGGTGGACCTACACCATGACCATCCTCGCCATGACGGCCGGCACCGGCCTCATCATGTGGATGGCCGAACTCATCACCGAACGCGGGGTGGGTAACGGTATGTCCATCCTCATCTTCACGGGTATTTGCGCCGGCTTCCCCTCGATGATGGGTCAGATCTACGCCGGGCACGGCATCGGTACCCTCCTCATCGTGATCGTGGTCTTCGCGCTCATCACCCTGGTTGTTACCTTCGTGGAGCAGTCCCAGCGCCGCATTCCGGTCCAGTACGCCAAGCGTGTGATCGGCCGGCGCACCTACGGCGGGTCCACCACCTACCTGCCCATCAAGATCAATATGGCGAACGTTATCCCGGTGATCTTCGCTTCCTCGATCCTCATGCTCCCCACCATGATTTCCACCTTCGGGAATCAGAACTCTTCGTGGGTGATCTGGATCCAGCGCAATTTCCAGCACAATGGCTGGGCCTATATCCTCACCTACGCGCTTCTCACCTTCGCCTTCACCTTCTTCTACACCTCCATCGCCTTCGATACAGACGAAGTGGCGGACAATATGAAGAAGTACGGCGGCTTCATTCCGAATGTGCGCGCCGGCAAACCCACCGCGGATTACCTCCACTTTGTTTCGAATCGCCTCACCTGGGTGGGCGCCACCTACCTCACCATCGTGGCCCTCATCCCGCTGCTGCTCTTCAGCGCGCTCGGCATCGTACAGTCCGGTTTCGGCGGTACCTCCATCATGATTCTGGTGGGTGTGGGCCTCCAGACCGTCAAGGACATCAACGCCCAGCTCCAGCAGCGCCACTACGAAGGCTTCCTCGGCGGTATCCGCTAACGCGGCCTCGCCCCTTCTTTCAGGCGGGGCGCGCGGGCGCTCCGCATCGATAACACAGAAAGGTGCCACTCATGTCAGTACGTTTGATTTTGGTTGGCCCCCCGGGCGCGGGCAAAGGCACCCAGGCGGCCGGTATCGCGCAGCGCTACGGTATCCCGGCGATTTCCACCGGTGACCTGTTCCGCGCGCACGCCAAGGCCCAGGATGAACTCGGGCGCCTGGCGGCCTCCTATTCGGAAAAGGGCGAGCTGGTTCCTGATTCCGTCACCAACCAGATGGTGGAGGAGCGCCTGGGCGAAGCCGATGCGGCCGCCGGTTTCCTCCTGGATGGCTACCCTCGCAACCTCGACCAGGTGAGCGCCCTGGATGCCATGCTCGGTGAGAAGAACGTGGACGCCGTGGTGGAATTGCAGGCCGACGACGACGTGGTGGTCCAGCGCCTCCTCGGGCGCGCCCTCGAGCAGGGCCGTGCCGATGATACCGAGGATGTTATCCGCCACCGCATCGAGGTGTACCACGCCACCACCAAGCCGATTATCGACGCCTACGCCAGCCGCGGGCTCGTGGTCTCCGTCAATGGCCTGGGTACCGTGGAGGAAGTCGCGGCCGCGATTGATAGCGCGCTGCGCGATTTCCTGGGCCGGTAGGCGCACCGATGATTAATCTTCGCAGCGAGGCGGATATCCTGGGCATGCGCCAGGCCGCGCTCGTGGTGCGCGCGATTCACGATGACTTGCGCGCCCACGTGAAAGCCGGAATGTCGACGGCGCAGCTCGACCAGCGCGCCAAGGCCGTCTTGGAGGCACACGGGGCCGTCTCGAATTTTTACGGGTATTACGATTACCCGGCCCAGACCTGCATCTCGGTGAATAACACCGTGGTGCACGGTATCCCCAGCGAAGAGGAAATCCTGGAGCCGGGAGACTTGGTCTCCTTCGACTGCGGGGCGCTCCTCAACGGCTGGAATGGGGATTCCTGTTTCTCCATTGTTCTTCCGGGTGGGGATGAGAAGCAGATGGCCGCCCGCCAGCGGCTCTCCGATATTACGGAAGAATCCATGTGGGTGGGTATCGCCGCGATGGCCACCGGAAAATTTGTATCCGATATCGGGGCGGCTATCGACGATTTCGTGGTAGCCCAAGATCCCGAACCGGGCATCGT
The DNA here is from genome assembly GCF_900155575.1 of Actinotignum timonense. Lineage (GTDB taxonomy): Bacteria > Actinomycetota > Actinomycetes > Actinomycetales > Actinomycetaceae > Actinotignum > Actinotignum timonense. The sequence continues at coordinate 1,339,490 of NZ_LT706966.1, forward strand.
GGAAGAATTCACCGGGCACGGCATCGGGCGGGCCATGCACGAAGACCCCACGGTCTTCAACTACCGCACCCGCGGGCGCGGGCCCCGGCTCAAGGCCGGCATGGTGCTGTGCATCGAACCGATTCTTACCGCAGGCTCCCAGGAGAATATCACCCTGGCCGATGGCTGGACGGTTAAAACCGCGGACGGCCAGGATGCCTGCCATTGGGAAAGCCAAATCGCCAAGCACGCCGGAGGTATCTGGGTGCTCAACGAGCCCGATGGGGGAGCGGCCCGCCTCGCTAAGTACGGCGTGGTGCCGGTACCCCTCGGGGACTAAGCCGCGCCGTCGTACTGAAGGTGTGCGGTTCTGGGCTAAGGGCCTGCGCGCCGCAGCTGCGCCGTCGTACTAAAAGTGCACCGCGCACAACCGTTCCCCGCGCAATTCTCGCACTACACGTGACCCATAACATCGCTGCCGCCCCTTACGTAGGGGCGGCTTCGTGCAGTAGTATTGAACGTCGGTGCCGTGTGCCCGTATGGCGCACGCTTGCGCACCGATTTTGATGTCCCGCACAATCCGGTGCGGGCAACACTGTTAGCGAGGAACATGGCGAAGAAAGACGGCGTCATCGAAGTTGAAGGTAGCGTGATCGAAGCGCTGCCCAACGCGATGTTCAAGGTCGAGCTGGAAAACGGGCACGAAGTTCTGGCCCATATTTCCGGCAAAATGCGTCAGCACTACATTCGTATCCTGCCCGAGGATCGGGTGGTTGTAGAGCTCACGCCCTATGACCTGAACCGCGGGCGGATTGTCTACCGCTACAAGTGATCAACAAGGAAAGTTATTCATGAAGGTCAAGCCGAGCGTTAAGCGCATTTGCGATAACTGCAAGGTCATTCGGCGCCACGGTCGCGTCATGGTGATCTGCAGCTCGAATCCGCGCCATAAGCAGCGTCAGGGCTAAAGCCCCGTTGCACCAGCACTGTTAGCCGCAAGGCAACCCCCGGTCCGGAGGCCGGGGCTCACGGATTAGAGACCCGTGGGAACAGCAGTGCCCGACACCTCCGGCATAACTAAGGGAGCTAAGAAATTGGCACGTCTCTCCGGCGTTGATCTCCCCCGCGAAAAGCGGATTGAGATCGCGCTCACTTACATTTTTGGCATTGGACGCACCCGCGCCCACGAGACCCTCGCCGCTACCGGGGTGAACCCGGATACCCGCGTGCGTGATCTCACTGAAGACGATCTGGTGAAACTCAAGAACCATATCGACGAGAACTACAAGGTTGAAGGCGACCTGCGCCGCGAAGTCCAGGCCGATATTCGCCGCAAGATCGAAATCGGTTCGTACCAGGGCCTGCGTCACCGTCGCGGCCTGCCCGTGCACGGGCAGCGCACCAAGACCAACGCGCGCACCCGCAAGGGCCCCAAGCGCACCGTGGCCGGTAAGAAGAAGGCCAAGTAGGCTTCGTCGTAGTTCAGGAGAAATAGATTATGGCTCGTCAGACTCGTTCTGCTAACGCCGGTGCGCGCCGTCCGCGTCGCAATCAGCGTCGTAATGTCACCGTGGGTCAGGCCCACATTAAGTCCACCTTCAATAACACCATCGTGTCCATCACCGACCCCACCGGCGCGGTGATCGCTTCCGCGTCCTCCGGGATGGTTGGCTTCAAGGGCTCGCGTAAGTCGACTCCCTACGCCGCGCAGCTCGCCGCGGAAAACGCCGCGCGCCAGGCCATGGAACAGGGCATGAAGAAGGTTGATGTATTCGTCAAGGGTCCGGGTTCCGGGCGCGAAACCGCGATCCGTTCCCTGACCGCCTCCGGGCTGGAAGTCACCTCCATTTCCGATGTGACTCCGCAGGCCTTCAACGGGTGCCGCCCGCCCAAGCGCCGTCGCGTCTAATACGCGTTTGGCCGCAACTGCGTCGTCGTTCTTAACGACGACGCCGCGCGCAGCGGCCCCGGCCGCTGCGGCACCCCTCCCAGGGCGCGGGCTTTGACAGGAAAAACCGCGCCCGAACCTCGCGGACAGACGGAGTTTCGCGAGGCTACGCAAACCTCATATAGCGGTTGTTTGCGGAAAGGAAAGAATCGTGCTTATTGCACAACGTCCCGTTCTGAGTGAAGATAAGATCTCCGAATTCCGGTCCCGGTTCGTCCTCGAACCGCTCGAACCCGGATTCGGGTACACGCTGGGCAATTCCCTGCGCCGTACCCTGCTGTCCTCCATTCCCGGTGCTGCGGTCACCTCGATTCGCATCGATGGGGTGCTCCATGAGTTCTCCACCATTCCCGGTGTGAAGGAAGATGTTGCGGAAATCATCCTCAACCTCAAGGAACTTGTTGTCTCCTCGGATAACGACGAACCGGTCCTCATGTACCTGCGGAAGACCGGCCCGGGCGAAGTAACCGCCGCGGATATCACCCCGCCGGCGGGCGTGGAGATCCTCAACCAGGATCTGCATATCGCCACCCTCAATGACAAGGGCAAGCTCGAAATCGACCTCACGGTTGAACGCGGGCGCGGCTACGTTTCCGCGGCTCTCAACAAGGGCGATAACGATGAGATCGGCCGCATTCCGATTGACTCGATCTACTCGCCGGTGCTCAAGGTTTCCTACAAGGTGGAAGCCACCCGTGTGGAACAGCGCACCGACTTTGATCGCCTCGTGGTGGATGTGGAAACCAAGGAATCGACGACCCCGCGGGACGCTCTCGCCTCTGCCGGCAAGACCCTCGTGGAGCTCTTCGGCCTGGCCGTGGATCTCAATGACGAAGCCGAAGGCATCGAAATTGGTCCGGCACCGGTGACCGAGCAGCGCTCCTCGGATCTGCAGCGTCCGATCACCATCCTCAACCTGCCCGCACGTTCCCAGAACTGCCTGCAGCGCGAAGGTATCCACACCATTGGGGAACTGGTGCAGCGTTCGGAAGCCGACCTGCTCGATATTCGCAACTTCGGGGCGAAGTCCATCGATGATGTCAAGGATGAACTGGCGAAGATGGACCTGAGCCTCAAGGATTCCGGATCGAGCTTCCTCGGTGGCGGATTCGATGATTTCGGGATGCAGTTCAGCGACGATTCTCAGGCCTGAGCAGCCACATAATTTACTAGGAGTAGACAATGCCTAAGCCCACCAAGGGTCCGCGCCTCGGCGGTAGCCCCGCCCACCAGCGCAAGATTCTTGCCAACCTGTGCAAGGAACTTATTCATCACACGTCGATCAAGACCACCGAAGCGAAGGCTCGCGCGGTGCGTCCCCACATCGAAAAGCTCATCACGAAGGCGAAGAAGGGGGATACCCACAATCGCCGCCTGGCCCTCAAGGTGCTGGGCGATCGTGAAACCGCCTACATCCTCTTCGAGGAACTCGCCCCGCTGTTCGCGGAACGCGAGGGTGGCTACACCCGCATCACCAAAGTGGGCAACCGCCGCGGTGATAACACCCCGATGGCCGTTATTTCGCTGGTGACCGAGAAGGTTTCCCCGAAGCAGGCGGTTGTCAAGGAAGCGGAAAAGGCCGCTGAGCGTGCCGCTGCCGCGGAAGAAGCCGAGTCGGCTGAGTCGGCGGAATCCGCTGAGTCGGCCGAAAGCGCGGAATCTGCTGAATCTGCTGAAAGCGCCGCTTCGGCGGAAAGTGCCGAATCTGCTGAATCGGCTCCCAGCGCGGACGAAGCTGCGGAAGCCGAGAAGGCCGAAGAAGCTAAGTAAGCTAGATAAGCGCCCGCGGTTGGTTCGGTCACGTGAGTAAACCGAACCGCCGGGAAGCTTGAGAGAAGGGCTTCGGAAACGTGAGTTTCCGGAGCCCTTTTCGCTGCCCGCAGGACGCGGGGCTACTGTTGCCCGCAGGAAGCGGATCTACTATTGCCTGCGGGAGCGGGGCTACTGTTCCGCACGAGCCCGCTCGGAGGCGGCCACCAGATCCCAAGCGCGCACCCCGCCACTCATCCCGGCGGCATTCGGAATAAAGACTACCGAGCCGCTCAGGCGTTCACGCACGCTCTCGGTGATACGCGCCGCGTTACCGCCTCCGAGGTAGAGGGTGTCCCAGCGAATTACCGGGTAGAGGGACTCAATAGCGCGGGCCACCTGCCGGCTCCACGCGGCATCGCCCAGGCGGATGCGCTCAATTTCGCCGATCACATCATCGTAGGTGAGGCCCCAGCGCAGCGGGGCATGTGAAAACTCCAGGTGCGGGGCCAGCACCCCGTTATCAACAATGGCATTGCCCAGTCCGGTTCCGAAAGTGAGGACCACTTCCAGACCCTGGCCGGTCACGGTTGCGGCAGCGGCTACCTCAGCGTCGTTGAGCACCAGGGTGGGCCGGGAAAAACGCGCGGCGAGGGCAGCGCGAATATCCAGGCCGTTCCAGGCGACCTCCATCTCCGGGTCGAGGCGGGTATGCGGGCCGGCGCGGCGAATGTAATGCGGGGTATAAACCACCACGCCGTGGCGGAGCATCCCCGGCATTCCCACCGTGAGGCGCTCGAAATCGCAGCCCTCGGCGCGCAGTGCGGCGGCATCCGCAGCAATGATATGTTCCAGGGCCGCGGGGGAGAAGGGGTAGCGGACCGGGGTGCGCCGGGCCGGTCCGATCTGGGTGCCGGCCGCGTCCAGCAGCGCCGTTTTGATACCGCCCCCGCCGCAATCAACCGCGAATGTGCGCGGTCCGGAAACAGCGGCCGCGGTGGTGGCGTTCGCGGCGTCCTCCGGGCTGGGCGCACTCGCGTACATCGGTGCGGTGCCGAGTGGGAGCGCCGGCTCCTCATTTTCGAGTACACGGCCCTCGGCTACGTGCCCCTCGAGCCCGCGGCCTTCTGGCGCGCGGCTCGCGGGTATGCGGGCGGAGGGCTCGGCATGGGAAACTGGATCCATGAGTGACACGCTAGCGCAAAACCTTCGGCTTCGGCTTGATCTTTCCTACGACGGTACTGAATTTCACGGTTGGGCGGCGCAGCCCGGCCTGCGCACCGTGGAAGGCACCCTCACCGAAGCCCTCGCCACGGTGTTGCGCGTGCCGGTCACCCTCACCGTTGCCGGGCGGACCGACGCCGGGGTGCATGCCCGCGGGCAGGTCGCCCATATGGATGTGCCGCGCGGGGCGCTCGCCGCGGCGGCGGGGCGCTCTCAAGATGACCCGACCCGGGTACTGGTGCGGCGCGTGCAGGGCCTGCTCGCGCGCGATGCGGGCGGCCCCCGGGGGAGTGCCGATATTGTGCTCCACAGCGCCCGCGAAGTCTCCCCCGATTTCGAGGCCCGTTTTTCCGCGGTTTCGCGCGAATACACGTACCGCATTGCGGTGGGTCACTTTGATCCCTTACGACGACGCGACGTCCTCTGGCTGGCCGGCCCGCTCGACCTCAACGCGATGCGGGAGGCCGCGGCCTCCCTCCTGGGCGAACACGATTTCCTCTCCTATTGCAAACCGCGCCCGGGGGCGACGACGGTTCGCGAGCTCCTGGCCCTGGACGTGGCTGAAGCAGGCGAGCTGGTAACCATCCACGCGGTGGCCGATGCTTTTTGCCATTCGATGGTGCGGACCCTGGTCGGCTCGCTGCTCCGGGTGGGCNTTGGACACCCTCCCTTTTTTTTACCCACATCAGGGTTTGAAGAAGAGGCGTCCCCCCGCGCCCCCCCCCGCCTATCCCCGCCTGCCCCGGCAGCGGCTGCGGCGCGGCTTCCCTTTGTATGCGGTCTTGGCGGGGCTGTTCGTCGTCGTCGCCCTGATTTATAGTTTCTGGCTGGCCGTGCTGCTTTTGCTGCGCGGGCTCCCCGGGCAACCGCTGTGGTGGCTGCACCTGCTGGTATTTTGGGCGCTCGCGGCGTATTTCGCTTTCCCGCGCCTCCACCAGCTGTTTTCGCTCATGTACGTGCCGGATTATTTCTTCGGGCGCACCAAAACGGCGGACGGCATCCTCGGGGACCCGGTCAATATCGGCTGGGAGGGCAGCGAGGCGGATATTCACGCGGCCATGCGGGCCGCCGGCTGGATCGAAGCCGAACCCATTACTTTCCGCACCTCTTGGCGGATAATTGTGGCCGCGGTACTGCGCCGCTCCTATCCTTCCGCACCGGTCTCCGATCTGTATTTGTTTTCCCGGAAACAAGAATTCGCCTACCAGCAGGAAGTGGATGGCAATGCGGCCCGGCGCCACCATGTGCGCTTCTGGCGCTGCCCGCCGGATTGGACGCTTCCGGGTGGGGAACGCATCACCTGGCTCGCCGCCGGAACCTTTGATCGCAGCGTGGGTCTGTCTATTTTCACCGGGCAATTCACCCACAAAATCGATCCGAATATTGATGCGGAGCGGGATTTCATTATCAATACGGTGCGCTACGCGGATCCCGATAGTCACGTGAGCGTGATCGAGCAGTATTTCAACGCCTATAGCTCGCGTAACGGCGGCGGGGATGAGATTCAAACCGACGGCGATCTTCCCATCCTCGATGTCACCGGCGCGGCCGCGCGCCTGGAGGAGGGGCTGGAACTGGAAGAGGAGCTAGAGTTGGCCCTCCCCGATGCCGAGGGAACGTGCGGTGAGGAAGCATGCGGTGAGGGAACGTGCGGTGAGCGCGGTTCCGGTAATGGTACGACGGCGCAGCCGGGCCGCGGGCGCTCTAGCCATCCGCGCGCGGGTCGGCAGGGTTCGGGATACCAGGGCCGGCGCCGGCAAACCGGCCCGGCTGGCAAACCCGGGTGGCGCAATTCCAGTGCCATGGCGGAAAAAGCCACCGAGCTGGCGCGCATCGCGGCTGAACACCGCGTCCCGCCCGGGGCCCTGCTCTTTTCCGCTGTCGCGATCACGGTGCTGCTGGGCGCCGCGCTGGTCACCGATATGCTTCCGGCTTCCGCGGTGGATGTGGTGCTCTACCTGGTTATGCTGCTGCTCCTGTTCGGGGTGGCCAACCATTCCCGAGTGGCCTGGGTACTCTTCCTTGCCTGCGAAGCGGGTATCGCCCTGCTCTACCTATTGCTTGCAACCACGGGGGAAACCGCGGCCATGTACCCGGCCGGGATCTCGGTGCTGGTGGTGCTGGCAATCACCGCGCCGCATGTGCGCCTGTGGGTCACAGAAGGCCGGGCCGAACCCGTGGTGGACCTGCCCACCCCGATTCTGTAATGCCAGATCCTGTAATGCCAGATCCTGTCATGCCAGATCCTGTCATGCCCGTTTCTGTCATGCCCGCTTCTCTAGCGCCCACCCGCACTGCCGCGGCGCGCAAGAAAGCGAGGCGGCGGGCCGGTGCGGCGTCGTCGTACTTTCCCGCGCTAAAGCGCCGGTGGAGTACCTCACAGCGCCGGCAAAGCTTTGACCGACATAGGAGCTACGGGTATGATAGAGCGTTGTTGTCCATACCATCGGCGCGATGCTTATTCCCACTCGTCGCGCGCTGTGAAGGGCACATCTAACTTTTGACCGTTACGGTTTCGCCCGCCACCACGGCGGATGTTCGGAACCAATATCAGAAACGAAGGCTACGCACGTGCGCACGTACACTCCTAAGCCCGGCGACATTGAGAAGAAGTGGTACATCATTGACGCCACCGATGTTGTCCTCGGGCGTTTGGCAGCTCAGGTTGCCGCCCTGCTCCGTGGGAAGCACAAACCGAATTTTGCTCCTCACATGGATACCGGCGATTTCGTTATTATCACGAATGCGAGCAAGGTGACCCTCACGGGAAGCAAGGCAACGCAGAAGATGGCTTACCGGCATTCCGGTTACCCGGGGGGCCTCAAGGCCACCTCGTACGCCGAACTCCTTGCCTCGAATCCCGAGCAGGCCGTTATTAAGGCGGTGCGCGGCATGCTTCCGCACACATCTCTCGGCCGTCAGCAGCTGAAGAAGCTGAAGGTTTTCGCCGGCGCTGAGCATCCGCACGGAGCTCAGAAGCCCGAACCTTACGAGCTGAAGAAGATCGCCCAATAAGCGAGTCGCGTTCGGCCGCTTTTTTCGGAACAGGATTTACATCAATGTCAGAAACTCAAATTGACACCCAGGTGGAGGAGGAGTTCAGCGGCTCCTACACCACAGAGACCGAAACCCCCAAGGTCGGTCAGGGTGTATCCGCCGCTGTCCCGGGTCAGGCACTCGGCCGCCGCAAGGAAGCCGTTGCCCGCGTCCGGCTCGTCCCCGGCTCCGGGGAATGGAAGGTGAACGGCCGCGACCTGGCCGATTACTTCCCCAACAAAATCCATCAGCAGCTCGTGAAGTCCCCCTTCACCCTGCTCGATCTCGAAGGCCGTTTCGATGTTATCGCCCGTATCAACGGCGGTGGCATTTCCGGCCAGGCCGGTGCGCTGCGTCTTGGCATCGCCCGCGCCCTCAACGAAATTGACCGCGAAGCGAATCGCCCGGCCCTCAAGAAGGCCGGTTACCTCACCCGCGATGCTCGCGCGGTGGAACGCAAGAAGGCCGGCCTGAAGAAGGCCCGCAAGGCTTCGCAGTTCTCCAAGCGTTAAGCTTCGGCGTTATGCGCCACTTCGGCGCAGCGCTCAGTTTTTACAAGGGAGGTCCTACTTCGGGGCCTCCCTTGTTGTATATGGCGTGCTCGAGGTGCTTGTGTGAGGGGTGCTTGTGCTCCGTTCGCTGTTTGCTGTTCGCGGTGCGCGGTTCGCTGTGCTCCGCGCGCCGTTTGGCCACCCCGCGTCCACCCCGCGTTCCTTTTTCCGCCGGCCGGCCGCGCGCGTTACAGTAGAACACAGCGCACCCGCGGTGCCAACCAGGCCGGCCAGCTTCAACAAGCTCCACAGCCGCCCCGGTTCCGGGCCCCGCGGGCGAAGTAGAACAGAGGGAAGCACATAGGTGCGGCACCGGCCGCGCCCCGGCGAAAGGCTGAGTAATGCCACGACTTTTTGGAACAGACGGCGTCCGCGGACTCGCAAACCGCGCACTCACGGCGGACCTCGCCGTGAAATTGGGTGAAGCCGCGGCCCGGGTCCTCACCCGCGAATTCGACGGGGAAGGCCGCCCGCGCGCGGTCATCGGCCAGGATTCGCGCGTCTCGGGCGGGATGCTGTCCCAGGCGGTGGCGGCCGGGCTCGCCGGCGCCGGGGTGGACGTGGAACACGTGGACGTTATTCCCACCCCCGGCATCGCCTTCCTCACCGCGGAAGGCGGCTATGACCTGGGCGTCATGATCTCCGCTTCCCACAACCCCATGCAGGACAACGGCATTAAATTCTTCGCCAAAGGCGGCTTCAAACTCGAAGACAGCCTCGAAGACGAAATCGAAGAACTCCTCGGCACGGACTGGGGCCGCCCCACCGGCGCCGGCATCGGCCGCATTAGCGATACCGCGGAATTCGGGGATCGCCTCTACCTCGACCACCTCACCACCGCGATCACCACCCGGCTGGACGGCCTGACCATCGTCACCGATTGCGCGAACGGTGCCACCTCCGCTATCGCACCCGAGGCGCTGCGCCGCGCCGGAGCGAAGGTTATTGTTATTAACGCCGATCCTTCCGGATACAACATTAACGACGGCTGCGGCTCCACCCACCCGGAAGCCCTCCAGCGCGCGGTCGTGGATAACGACGCCGATTTCGGGGTGGCTTTCGACGGCGACGCGGACCGCTGCCTCGCGGTCGATCACGAAGGCGAGCTTGTGGACGGCGATCAAATCATGGCGATCCTCGCCCTCGCCCTCAAAGACGCCGGCAAACTCGCGAAAGACACCCTCGTCGTCACGGTCATGTCCAACCTCGGCCTGCTCCTGGCCATGAAGGAGCACGGCGTGCGCACGATCCAAACCGGGGTCGGGGACCGCTACGTCCTCGAAGAAATGCGCCGCGGGGGCTACAGCCTGGGCGGCGAACAATCCGGCCACGTCATCTCCCTCGAAAAAGCCACCACCGGTGACGGCTCCCTCACCAGCCTGCTCCTCGCCCAGCAGGTCGCGGCATCCGGGCGCAGCCTGAAAGAGCTGGCCAGCGTGGTCACCCGCCTCCCGCAAATCCTCGTCAACGTGCCAAATGTGGATAAAGCCGCGGCTTCCACAAACGAGCAGGTCCAGCGCGCGGTCCGCGAGGCCGAGGAGCGCCTAGGGGAGACCGGCCGGGTGCTGCTGCGCCCCTCGGGCACCGAGCCGCTGGTGCGCGTCATGGTCGAAGCCGCCACCCAGGAGGAGGCAGACGCCGTGGCGCACGAACTCGCGGACGTGGTCGCCACGAACCTCGCGCTATAACTTTTGCGGTGCGCGCCGCGCAGTATTTTTTACGACGCCGCCGCCAGGTAGCTTGCGCCCCGGCCCGCCTACGCTGCTGGCCGGGGCGCAGCCTAGCTATGGGCCGGGCGGCTACAACTTACGCAGGTGAATGCGCTGGACCCGGTGGTCGGCGCCCTTGCAGAGCATAATATCGGCGCGCTCGCGGGTGGGCTGAATATTCTCCAGCAAATTGGGCAGGTTGATGGCGTTCCAGATGTCAAGGGAGCGGGCCCGCAGCTCGGCGTCCGGCATATCCGCAAATTGGTGGAAATAGGCGCCGGGCAGATTAAAAGCGACGTCGCGCAATTTGAAAATACGCGAGAGATACCAGGTTTCCAGATCTTCCGGGGAAGCGTCCACGTAAATCGAGACGTCGAAGAAATCGGAAACGGCGGTGAGGTTCCCGGTGTAGAAAGCGGCATCCGTGGGAGTCACGCGCGCGGGGGCGCCGGGCCGCGAATCAGCTCGCTTGCCGGCCGCGGTGCCGTCCCCGGCATTCCTGTTCGGCCAGCCGGCTGCCAGCAGTGGCGGCTGGAGCACATTGAGCCCTTCCAGGATGAGAATATCCGGGTGGGCCACCACCTGGTGCTGACCGGGCACAATATCGTAAATAACGTGATCGTAGCGGGGCACCTCCACGCGGTCCTCCCCGGATTTGACCCGCCGCAGAAAATCAAGAAGCGCGGCGTGATCATAGGATTCCGGGAAACCCTTGCGGTCCATGAGGCTGCGCTCTTCCAGCACCGCATTGGGGTAGAGGAAGCCATCCGTGGTCACCAGGTCCACGCGGGGTGTGTAGGGCCAGCGCCGAAGCAACTCTTGGAGAAGTCGCGCCGTCGTCGATTTTCCTACCGCAACCGAACCGGCAATACCGATCACAAAAGGCGTGCGCTGTTCGCGCAAACCCAAAAAATCCGAAGTTTTGCGGTGCAGATCGCCGATTTCCTGGGCGTACATTTGCAGCAGCGCGGAGAGCGGGCGGTAAATAGCATCCGCTTCGGCCAGGTCAATCGGGTCGCCCAGGGCTTTCAGGTGCCGCACATCCGTGTGCGTGAGGGGGAGGGGCGCGTTCNCGCAGCGCCGTCTGGGTGGACGGGCTGCTCGGCATCGGGGCGCGTGGGCCGGCGCGCGAACCGCTGGCTTCGTGGCTTGCCGCGCTGGAATCCGAGCGTCTGGCCAGCCCGGTGGAACCGCTCGTGGTCGCGGTGGATACTCCCTCCGGGATCGGGGTGGACGACGGCGCCCTGCCCGGCCCCTACCTCTCCGCCCACCTCACCGTGACCATGGGAGCAGCCAAGGCCGGGCTGGTGCTCGACCCGGCCCGCCGGGCCGCGGGGCGCATCGAGGTGGTGGAGCTCGGCTTCGCCCCTCACCTGGGCGAACCATCCGTGCTGCGCCTGGGTGATTCCGATGTGGCGGACCTGTGGCAGGTCCCCGGCGCGGACGACCACAAATACACCCGCGGCGTGGTGGGGATCGTGTCCGGTTCGGTGCAGTACCCGGGTGCGGGTTTATTAACGACGACGGCCGCTCTCGCGGCGGGACCCGGGATGGTACGTTACCTCGGTGAGAATGAGGTCGCGGAGCTGGTTATCACCGCGCATCCGGAAGTGGTGGCGGCCCCGGGGCGGATCCAGGCCCTCGCGGTTGGTTCGGGCGATCCTCCGGGAGCACCGGCCCTCCTGCACGCCGCGCTTAAAGACGGGTCCCCGGTGGTTGTGGATGCCGGCGCTCTGCCCACCATCGCCGATATGGCGGCGCGGGCGGGCGTGCGGTTCGGCGAGCACGTGGTGCTCACCCCGCACGCCGGGGAAGCCGCCCTACTCGCCGCGCAACTGGATCTCCGCGACGGGGATGGCAGGCCTTTTAGCCGCGCGGTGATTGAGTCCTGCCCGGTGGCGGCCGCGCGGGCTCTGGCGGCNAGCTCGCCAGTCCCGCCCCGCACTCCTATCCGCGCCTCAACAGGAAGAACACCATGTTTAGCCTTGATCCCGCAGTTTTCACCTCCCGAGCTACCATCAGCCTGGGTGCGCTCGAGCAGAACCTCACCCGGGTACGGGCCCATCTCACGGGCCAGAAAATCATGGCGGTTATCAAAGGTGATGCCTACGGCCACGGGTTGCTTCCCGCCGCGCGCGCATTCGCGCGCGCGGGAGCGGACTACCTGGGGGTTGCCCAAGTTGCCGAAGCGCTCGCGCTGGTCCGGGAATGGGGGGAGCAGCCTACCGAAGGTGAAGCACTAGCCGGCCACCCGGCCCTGCCCCCGGTGTTCTCCTGGATTTACACCCCCGATAGTGATCTCGCCCCAGCACTCGAAGCGGGGATTGAACTCTCGGTGGGGGATACCTGGATGATTGAGGCGGTGGCGCGGGCCGCTCAGGCTACCGGCCACACCGCCCGGGTTCACCTGAGCGTGGATAGCGGCATGACCCGCGAGGGCTTCAACCTGGAAGATATCCCCGCGGCCGCACAACTCCTCGCCACACACCAACAGGCCGGGCGCCTCGAAGTCGTTGGCATCTGGAGCCACCTGGCCTGCGCGGATGACCCGGATAGCGATGCCACCACCAGCCAAATCGCCGTTTTCGACGAAGCCCGCCGCCTCGCCACCCGCGCCAGCCTCACCCCGCGCCTGGCCCACCTTTCCGCCTCCAGCGGGGTGCTCTGGCACCCGGGAGCCCGCTACGATATGGTGCGCCCCGGCATTATCCTCTACGGGCTCAGCCCCGAACCGCGCCGCACCCTCGCCTCCGACCTGGGCCTGCGCCCCGCCATGCGCCTGGAATCCGAGCTTCTCACCACCCGCCAGCTTTCCCACCGCGCCGGCGTTTCTTACGGGCACACGGCCGTTGTTGAGGACGGGGCCGTGCTCGGCGTCGTACCGCTCGGATATGCCGATGGGGTTCCGCGGGCGCTGTCCAATAAGGGCTATGTGACGGTCGGGGAGGGGCCGGCCGCTCAGCGCGCGCCCATCACCGGGCGGGTGTGCATGGATCAGTTTGTGGTGCGCCTGGATGGGCCGCTGCCGGCCGGCACCCCCGTGGTGCTCTTCGGCGACCCGGCCCGCGGGGAAGTGAGCGCCGCGCAATGGGCACTGGCCAGCGGCACGATTTCTTATGAGATTATTACCCGCGTGGCCGCCCGGGTCCCGCGCTTGTACGTGAAGTAGGCACCCGCACGCCCTACGCCCGCGCCCGCGAAGCGACGTAGAATAGCACGGTGACTGAGAAGATCCTTATTGAGGACGCCGAGGCGATGCACGCCGTTGGCTGCGCCCTCGGAAAGCTCCTGCGCGGCGGCGACCTCATCATGCTCAACGGGCCGCTGGGCGCCGGAAAAACCACAATGACCCGCGGAATCGCGGAAGGCATGAACGTGGGCGGGCGCGTCACCTCCCCGACGTTCGTGATCGCCAATGTGCACCGCTCGCGGGCCGGCGGCCCCGACCTCGTCCACGTGGACGCCTACCGCCTCACCTCCCTGGAAGAACTGGACGCCCTGGACCTGGATTCCTCCCTGGAAGAATCCGCCACCGTGGTGGAATGGGGCGAAGGCAAAACCGAGGTCCTCACCAATGACCGCCTCGATATTGATATTGAACGGCCCGTCGGCGCCGCGGCCGGCAGCGATGTGCTCGACCTGTACGTCGATTCGCCCCGCACCCTCAGCCTGCGCGCTTCCGGCCCGCGTTCGCGCCAGCTCGCCGCCGACCTGCTCGCCTCGTACCACCAGGAGAATGCTTCATGAATATTTTGACCATTGATACCAGCGACCTATCCGTGGTGGGCCTGGTCCGCGTGGAACATTTTGGGAACGACGGCGCCGCCGGGCAGATCGCCACTCTGGCCCGCGAGGTGTCCCCGGATTCGCGCCACCACGCTGAAACTCTCACCCCGATGGTCAAGGCAGTCCTGGAAGCAGCCGGGGTGGAACGCGCCGATGCCATCGTGGCGGGAACCGGGCCCGGGGCCTTTACCGGGCTGCGTGCCGGCTTGGTGACCGCCCGCACCCTCGCTTTCGCCTGGGATGTGCCCCTCTACGGCGTTTCCTCCCTGGAAGTGCGGGCCCTGGGCACGCTGCGCGAGGGAGCTACCCGCGCGCTCGCGGTTATCGATGCCCGGCGTAAGGAACTGTATGTGCTGAGCGCAGAAGTAGCACCGGCTGCCCAGAGCGCGGCGCGCGGCGAACTCACCGTCACGGATGGCCCCCGCATTATCCGCCCGGCCGAGGTACCTGCGCTGCGCGGCGAACATACCAGCGTCGTCGTATCCCATGGGGATATGTATCCGGAACTGAGCGGGGCGCGCGTGGTGGAATGCGAACCGGAGCTCATGGTGGCGCGCGCGGGCGCGAAGTTGGCGGCGGGCGAGGCGCTCGATACCGAGCCGCAATATTTGCGCCGCCCCGATATCGCGCAGGGCGTGGCCCAGCCGGCGGGCAGCGGTTACCTCGGCAGCTAGGCGCGTGGTGGGGAGTGAGATGCCGCGGCACTGGCGCGATGTGCCGATGCGGCGCGTGGTAGCTGATCCGTCCTGGGCGCGTGACCTGGCCCGTTTCGACGCCGCCCAATTTGGCGCGCGGGAAGCCTGGCCGCGCGGGGCCTGGGAGCAGGCGCTGCGGGCCAGTAGCGAAGCCTACCTGCTCTACACGGTGGAACCTCCGCGGGAAGTGATGGAGCGGGGCGAAGCTGCGGTGTTCCCGGGCACTGCCGCAAATTCGGTAGAGCACGGCGCCACTGCGGCCGTGCCCGGTGCCGCCACACCAAACGCTCCTTCCATTAATGCGCTTGACGATCTTCACCCGCCCATCCTGGCGGCCGGCGGGGTGAGCCTGGGAGTGGAAGCCGAAATCCTCACTCTCGCGGTGGCGCAGGCGGTGCGCGGGCAGGGCCTGGGCGGTGCGCTTCTTGACGACCTCATGACCCTGGCGCGCGACGCGGGCGGGGAAACCATGTTCCTGGAGGTCCGCTCGGACGACCCGATTGCCACCGGACTCTACGCCTCGCGCGGCTTTACCGCGGTGGGGCGGCGCCCTGGCTACTATCACGGGCGCGACGCCACGATTATGCGCTGTTCATTAGCCGCCGCTTCGGCCTAAACTATCCCTTTGCGGGCTCGCGGGAGAATCCGCCGGCACAGCGTAGTGAAAGCGGAAAGGAAACGGGGATGGCGGAATGCAGCGGCGCGAATATGACGGGTAGCGCGGATGCTGTGGATTATGCAAACTTTGAGGTCCACCGGCTGCGCCAGCCCCTCCCGATCTGCCCGGAACTTTTCGGCTTCGCCCCCTCCCCGAATATCAGCGCGTGGGTCGGCCCGCACCTGGCGCTCCTCGGCTGGGGCGAATACGTAGCGGTAGAAAGCGAGGCCCCGGATACTCTCGAACGCGCGGCCGCGCGCTGGGCGCAGCTGAGCGCCGCGGCACGGCGCAGTGGGCAAACCGGGCAAACCGAGCGAAACGGGCACAACGCGCGAACCGCGCGAACCGGGCACAAGAATACGCAGAAGTACGACGACGCAGAGCTGCCCTGCGCCCTCCCGCTCGCCTTCGGATCTTTCGGGTTTCTCCGGGGCGGAATGCTCCTGATCCCGGAAACTCTCCTGGTGATCACCAAGGAAGCCAGTTGGGTGATCGGGGTGGATTGCGGGGAGCTGGCTCGGCGCCTGGACTCCCTGGACGGGGCGGCGGTGTGCGCGGCGGGCCGCGCCGCATTAGCGAGCATTCCCGGCTGCGGGGCCACGCACTCGGAAGGCGGGAGCCTGAGCGAAAGTGAATGGTGCACGGCGGTGGCCACGGTGCGCGATATGCTCCGCGCGGGCCAAGCGGACAAAGTTGTGCTGGCCCGGGATAAAAAACTGCGGGCGCAACGGGATTTCGATCCGCGCCTGCTGTGCGCTCACCTGGCGCGTTCCTATCCGAGCTGCTGGATATACGCGGTGCGCGGCCTGGTGGGCGCCACCCCCGAACTTTTGGTTGGCACCCGGGCGGGGGAGTTTTCCTGCCGGGTGCTCGCGGGAACAGCCACAGCGGATGAGGGGGAGGTGCTCCTCGCCTCGGAAAAAGACCGCCGCGAACATGAGATCGCGGTGGAATCGGTGCGCAGCGCGCTTACTCCCGTGGCGAGCTCGCTGGATATTCCCGAGCAACCGGAGCTGCTCCGGCTCCCGAACGTGTGCCATTTAGCGACCGATGTGCGTGGGCGCAGCGAGCATTCCGCACTGGGCCTGGCCTACGCTTTGCATCCCACCGCGGCGGTGTGCGGCCAGCCCACCGCTCTGGCCCGCGATATTCTCACCGATGTGGAACATATGGACCGCGGGCGGTATGCCGGTCCGGTCGGCTGGGTGGACGCGGCCGGCAACGGCGAATTCGGGATCGCGCTGCGCGGGGGCCACATCACCGGAAACTTCATCACTCTGTACGCGGGAGGCGGGATTATGCCGCAATCTATCCCGGAGGCAGAATTCGCGGAAACCGAAGCGAAAATGCTCCCTATGCTGAGCGCGGTGGCGGAAAGCCGCTAAGCCCCGCACCACGCCGGCGCACTTAGCTCATGCGGTGCTTCGCGCGTGCATCGCGTGAGTTATGCACCTAGGGCAGCACTAATTTCCGCTTGCACCTGCGCATCGCGAGCGCGCAGATCCGGAATATCGGTACGCACCTCAACCACCGACACCCCGCGGATCGGGCGCGCCAGGAGATCATCGAGCTGGTCAAGGCTGCGCACCTCCAGATAATCAGCTCCCATACCGTAGGCAAGGTACTCGATGTCACAGCGCTGCGGCGTCGCAAAATAACGCCCGAAATCCTGCGCGTGCTGCGGCTCGCCGTGCTCCAGGCCAGCGAAAATTGAACCGCCCGCATCGTTGAGGACAATGACTTGCAGATCCACCTCCGGCTCGTGGCTCCCGCGGAGCAAGCCGCCCATATCGTGGAGGAAGGTGAGATCGCCCAGCAGCACCCGCACCGGTTCCCCGGTGGCGGTGGCCAGACCGCGCGCGCAACTGATGGTGCCGTCAATCCCCGCCAGTCCGCGGTTACTGAGAACGCGGAGCGGGCGGGCCGGGGTGCGTGCCGCGCGGTCGAGGATCCGGATAGAAGCCGAAGCCCCCACGAAGAGCAGCGGGGCACTCTCGGGATGCTCGCTGTGACTATCCCAGATAGTGCAGGCAATATGCAGGGGATCGAAAGGTGCGCCGGGGGTGCGGGCGGCTAGGCTGCGCCGTCGGCTTATCATCGTGGCGCTCCGTTCCTCCGCTGCGCGCCACAACGGTGGAATCGTACCCGTAGTTTCAGGTGCGGGCGGCAGTGCCGGTAGCACGGCGCGAACCGTTCCGAAAGGATCGAAATAGTAACCGCTNATCGGCAGCTCCCGCGCGAGCCACCGCCAGCGGGTCGCTGGCGCGGCGAATCGATTCATCCGCGGCAATTTTGGGGGCAACCCGGGAGCGCACCCGGGCCAGCTCCGCGATCTTTTTGCAGGGCTGCTCCACGTATTCCAGCCCGGCCAGCCCGCCCGCGCGGGCCGCCGCGTCAAGCTCGGTGATGGCCCGGATAGCGGTATCGGTATCCCAGGCCGCGTTCGCATCCACGCGTCCCCTCCCGGCCGGCCCGAGCGCCGCCGCCACCGCGGCCACCCGCTCGCAATCCTCGCGTAGGGTCGAGCGCGGATCGGCAACTTTCACTTTCGCGGTGGTGCAGCCGGCCGCGTCGCGAACCAGCCGGGCTGCATCCGCAGGCGTGGTGACCGGGATCGTCACATTCACGGGGATATGGCTGCGCAGCGGACGCGGAAAGGGCCGGGTGGCCGCCTCGATTCCGGCGCGCAGCCACGGGGCTGATTCCCGCGGGTCATAATCCCAAAACGGAGCTGCCTCACCCCAACCGGCCGGGCCCTCCAGGAGCAGTCCCTCCCGCACGGTAATCCCCCGGAAGCGGCGCTTGAGCGGAATCGAATAGGCGAGCACCCGGGACAGTTCGGGGAAAGGATTGACTAATTCAGTAAGCATGGCCTCGTTGACAAGTACGCGGTACGGCACGCGGGCCCGGGCCGCTAGGCCGTGGCTCCGCGCCGCCGAGAGTGTGAAACAGACCCCATACTAGCGCCTGCCGGCTAAACTGTCCCCCATGAGTATGCTTCCTTCGGTTTCAGATACATTCGATCCCGCGCGCTGGCGCACGGTCCCCGGTTTCGAGTTTGAAGATATTACCTACCATCGTGGTATTTCCCGCGGGGAGGTGGATGGCCGACCCGCGGGCGAGGACCTCCCGGTGGTGCGCATCGCCTTTGACCGCCCCGATGTGCGTAACGCTTTCCGCCCGCTCACCGTGGACGAACTCTATCGGGCATTCGACCACGCGCGCATGAGTTCCGATGTGGCCGCCATTATCCTCACCGGGAACGGTCCCTCCCCGCGCGATGGCGGCTACGCTTTCTGCTCGGGCGGCGACCAGCGGGTGCGCGGGGCAGACGGCTACCAGTACGAAACGGCCGGCGCGGATTCTAGCGCCGGGGTGGCTCAGCGCCGCGCCCAAATCGACCACGCCCAAGCCAGCCGCATGCACGTGCTCGAACTCCAGCGCCTTATCCGCACCACCCCGAAACCGGTGATCGCGGCGCTCACCGGGTGGGTGACCGGCGGCGGGCACTCCCTCATGGTGGTCTGCGATCTGGCGGTCGCCTCCCGCGAACACGCCCGCTTCAAGCAGATCGACGCCAATGTGGGTTCCTTCGACGCCGGATACGGCAGCGCCCTGCTGGCCCGCCAGGCCGGTGACAAGCGCGCTCGCGAGATTTTCTTCCTCGCCCGCGAATACAGCGCGGACCAGGCCGCGGCCTGGGGTGTTATTAACGAAGCGGTGGCGCACGCGCAGGTGGAAGAAACCGCTCTCGAGTACGCGCGTATTATTGCCACGAAATCACCGCAAAGCATCCGTATGCTCAAATTTGCTTTTAATATGGTCGACGACGGTATCGCCGGCCAGCAGGTATTCGCTGGTGAAGCCACCCGTTTGGCCTATATGACGCCGGAAGCCCAGGAAGGCCGGGATGCCTTCCTCGAGCATCGCAGCCCCAATTGGGATCCCTACCCGCGCTACTTCTAAAACAGGCGGGTTGAGGTTCGCGCATGTCCAGTGTTCTGAGCCCGGAGGATATTGAGTTCATTGTTCCTTCCCGGAGCGGTATACGCGCGCTATACGATGCGATAGCGGCGCGGCTGGAAGCACCCGGTAGCCACCGCCCGCTCATGCCGCTGGCTTCTTCGGCGGCCGATGCAGCGGCGGATTCGGCGGTTGATGCGACTACGGCCGCGGATGCAGCGGCCGATGCGGCGGCGGTGGCGGGGCGGATCCGCTGGCGGCCGGATATTGATTTTATTTTGCAAACCTCCGGTTCCACCACGGGGAAGGGGCACCTGGTCGGGCTTTCCGCCCGGGCTTTCCTCGCTTCGGAAGCTGCCACCGCGGAATTCTTCGGGGGCCGGGGCCGCTGGGTGCTGGCCCTCCCCGCGCATCACGTGGCCGGGTTCCAGGTAGTGGCACGCTCCTGCGTGGCCGGTAGCTATCCGGTGGAGCTCCCACCCGGGCTATCGCTACGCGATCATGGCGGCGTGGATATGGTGGATATGCCGGAGGGCGGCTTCCTATCCGTGGTTCCCACCCAGCTCTCCGATATTGTGGAATCCGGCCAGGCGGGCACCACGGCCTTGAGGAACTTGCGTGCCATATTGGTGGGCGGGGCGGCGGCTGCGCCGTCGCTCATCACCCGTGCCCGAGCATTGGGGCTCCCGGTGGTGACCACCTACGGCATGACGGAAACCGCGGGCGGCTGCGTTTATAACGGTATCCCGCTGCCCGGGGTGCAGGTGGCCGCGCCCTCCGGGCGGCTGCAATTATCCGGGCCGATGCTGGCCGCAGGGTATTTGAACGAACCAGAATCTGCGGCTTTTATAACGAGTGGCGGCCGGCGCTGGCACGTGACGAATGATGCCGGGAGCGTTATTGAGGGGAGAGTGCAGGTCGCGGGGCGCCTGGATGACGTGATCATTTCCGGCGGGGTGAAGGTGCATGCCCGGCAGGTCAGCGAGGTGCTGTGCAGTTTCCCGGGGGTGCGGCGCGCGGAAGTTCTTCCGGTGGTGGATGAGCGCTGGGGGCAGATCGTGGGAGTAATTCTGGAAGCAGAGTTCCCTTTCGCGCAGCGCGCGGAGGAGGTACGTGAGTACGTGCGCGTGCGGATGGGGAAGGCCGCCGCGCCGCGCCGGGTGGTGCAAGCAGCTATCCCCATGCTGGCCTCCGGGAAAGTGGATCGCCTGCGCGCGCTGGAGATGCTGCGCACTCCCACATGGGAAAAGTGAGGAGTAAGATTGCCGGGCGTGAGTACAACAGTTTTGGGAATCGAAACCTCGTGTGATGAAACGGGGATCGGGATCGTACGCGACGGCGAGCTGCTGGCGGATGTAACCGCCACGTCTATGGATGAATACGCCCGCTACGGCGGCATTATCCCGGAGATTGCCTCGCGTGCTCACCTCCAGCAAATGGTCCCCACCCTGAACGCGGCCCTGGAGAAGGCCGGCGTGGGGCTGGGCGATTTGGATGCGATTGCGGTAACCGCAGGCCCGGGGCTCATCGGTTCGCTGACCGTTGGGGTTTCCGCGGCGAAATCCCTGGCCTTGGCGCTGGGTATTCCGCTCTACGGCGTTAATCATATTATTGGGCACCTGGCGGTGGATCAGCTGGCCAGCGGGCCCTTCCCGGAGAGCTTTATCGGACTGGTGGTTTCCGGGGGTCATTCCTCGATTCTGCACGTGCGCGATATTGCCGGGGATGTGACGGAGCTGGGCGGCACCCTGGATGATGCCGCCGGTGAAGCCTTCGATAAAGTGGGGCGCCTCCTCGGCCTGCCCTACCCGGGCGGCCCGCATATTGACCGCCTCTCCAGGACCGGCAACCGGGATGCCATTCGCTTCCCGCGCGGCCTGGAAGGCGGGAAAAATAAGGCACGCCACCGCTACGATTTCTCCTTCTCCGGCCTGAAAACCGCTGTGGCCCGCTATATTGAGGGCCTGGAAGAACGCGGCGAAGAAGTCAATGTTCCCGATATTGCCGCCGGATTCACCGAAGCTATTACCGATACCCTCACGGATAAAGCCCTGCGGGCCTGCGAAGATAAGGGCTGTGACACCCTGGTGGTGGGCGGGGGATTCTCCGCGAATTCCCGGCTGCGGGAACTGGCCGCCCAGCGCGGAGCCGAACGCGGGATCAACGTGCGCATCCCAGCGCTGCGCTACTGCACCGATAATGGCGCCATGATTGCTGCCCTCGGGTACAGCGTGGCGGTCAGCGGGCGGGCGCCGTCGCCCCTCGATATAACGGTGGACACGAATATGCCCCTCGATCTGGTAGCGTTCTAGCGCCTACCACCCTTCGCGTTCGGCGACGATAGCGCGGTGCTCGCCGAGGATCCGGGTGAGGATCACGGTGGCGGCGCCGTCCCCGGCGTTCTTGTGCAACTTGAGTTGTTTGCGGAAGAGCGCCGGGTCAATATCGGTTCCGCGTTTTTTGATTTCGGCCCGCACGACGCCGCGTTTGCGCAGCTCGGCAGCCACGGTTTTGGCGTGCAGCGGGAGCACATCCAGTATTTTGAAACGGGCGAGGAGCGGGGAGGCGACGGCGTCGCCGCTTAAATACGCCAGCCCGGGCGAAATCGGAGCCAAATCAAAATCGCTACACACCTGGTCGAGGCCGCCCGCGCGCATAAGCGCCGGATCCGGTTCGTACAGGTACGCATCCAGGGGCCGGGCCGGCAGGGAAGCGGCGGACTGGCTCGGATCCCCGCGCCAGGTGCGATAGTAGCCGACCAAGTTCCCGGTGGCGGAAGTGGCGGCGTCGTCGCCCTCCTCGCGCCGGGGCTTTTCGGTGAGGATCGTGGCGCCGCGCCCCGGATCGCGCGTCCCAAACCACGCCACCGCCTCCACGAGGTCCCCGTCCACGCTCACCCAATCGACGAAGGCATCGGCGGGCAAATCCGCCCAGCGAATCCCGGGCCCGAGCTTAATCCCGGTCACCCGGAATTCGCGCGCCAGCGCAATGGCATCGCTGAGCGCCGGCTGCCAGTGCTCGGGATGCGAAATCCGCTTGCCCCGCGCATCGCGCCGCGCCGGGTCGAGCCACAGCCCCTCGCGGCTCTCATAGCTACCGAGCAGGGCGTATCCGTCTGTTGGTACGACGGCGCAACCGGCATTAGCCTGCGCGAAATGAGCGGTAACCGGGTCACGCTCCACTCCCAGGGCGGTCAGGCCGGCGTCGGTGAAGGCCTGGGAATCCGCCCCGATCCCGCAGCCGAAATCGAGCACTTCGCGCACGCCGGCACGTTGGAAGACCGAGGCGTGCTGGCGGGCCACGCTGGCGCGGGTGGATTGCTGGAGGCCGGCGTCGGTGAAGAACATGCGGGTGGCGCGCTCGCCGAATTTGGCGCGGGCGGCATCGCGCAGGCGGGTCTGGGTGAGCAGAGCGGAGCTTTGCTCGGGGGTGAGGCCGCGTTCGCGCAGTTCGGTGGAGAGTTTGAAAGCATCGGCCACGTTATGGGCCGGCATGGTGGCGAGGAGGGCTTGCCCGGCGGGGGAGGTGAGCCAGTGGGCGACGTCGAGCTGTTCCACGCTTCCAAGCCTAGCGTGCCCGGGCGGGCGGGGCCTAACGCGTCTGGGGGAGTGCCTGGCGCGAGCTGCCCGCGCCTGGCACACTATGTGATATGGCTAATATTCCGACATTGACATTGAACGACGGGCACACCATCCCGCAGCTCGGCTTCGGCGTTTTCCTGGTGGAGCCGCAGGAGGCAGAGCGCGTGGTGAGCGAGGCGCTGGCCACCGGCTATCGGCATATTGACACCGCAGCCATTTACGGCAACGAAGCCGAGGTGGGGCGCGCGATTGCGGCCTCCGGTATCCCGCGCGAGGAACTTTTTATCACCACGAAACTGTGGAATGACCGGCAGGCCGATGCCCCGGCCGCGCTGGCGCAATCCCTGGAGAAACTGGGGCTTGATTACGTGGATCTGTATCTCATTCACTGGCCGGCACCGCAGCAGGGGCTGTACGGGGAGGCGTGGAAGGACCTGGTGAGCTTCCGGGAGGCCGGGTTGGTCCGTTCGGTGGGTGTATCCAATTTCCAACCTGCGCATCTCAATCGCATCGTGGCTGATGGCGGCGTCGTACCGGCCGTGAACCAAGTTGAGCTGCACCCGCGTTTCCAGCAACGCGAAGTTTCCCAGTATTGCGCCGCGCGCGATATCAAGATCGAGGCGTGGGGGCCGCTGGGGCAGTCTAAGTACGGGCTTGATGAACTGGAGCCGATTGCGGCCGCGGCCCGCGCGCACGGGAAAACCGCCGCGCAGGTCACGTTGCGCTGGCATCTGCAAAGCGGGCATATTGTTTTCCCGAAAACCACGCACCGGGCGCGTATGGAGGAGAATATCGACCTCTTCGATTTCGAGCTCAGCGCCGCGGAAATGCAGGCGATTGCCGGGCTGGATGCCGGGGAAGCCGGGCGGGTGAGCTCCCATCCCGATGAGGTGAACTAGGCGCGCGAAACGGCGCGAGCGTGGGTGTGGCGCGGTAGGTGTGAGTGCCCGGAGCCCTGCGGACGAGCGCGCGCCGTGCGAGAAACTTCGCTTTTCGCAAATCCTTAGCACTCACCTTGACTGAGTGCTAAGTGCGGCTTACCTTTAATAGCGGACGTAGTTCATGCTACGGCTTGTGCTTAGTGCGGGCCCGGCCCCCGCGACGGCGGGTCCCGGTTCTGAGCGCGTTTGTAGTGCACGAGTTGAGAAGTAAGGAGGAGCCGCATGTCGGTCTCCATTAAGCCGCTTGAGGATCGCGTTGTTATCCGTCAAGCTGAAGCAGAAACGACCACCGCTTCCGGTCTGATCGTTCCCGATACCGCTTCGGAAAAGCCCCAGGAGGGCACCGTTCTGGCGGTGGGCCCGGGCCGTATTGATGACAAGGGCAACCGCGTTCCCATGGATGTCAAAGTGGGGGATGTTGTGGTGTACTCCCGCTACGGTGGCACCGAAGTCAAGTACGGCGGGGATGAATTCATCATCCTCTCCGCGCGTGACGTGCTCGCCGTGGTGGAAAAGTAACATCACCTAGGCAGCGCTAGATAGCGCTAGGCAGCGCCGTTTTTGCGGTAGCTAGTAGCGCCGCGATTCGGCGGCAGCGTAGTACGTGGTGGGGCTGGCTCGTTTGGGCCGGCCCCACCACGTTTTTGCATAACCTTGCGTTCGGCGGCTCTGCCACAACCCGGTGCGCCACCTCTGGTTACAGGCATTTCCACAGATCGTGATCGCCATCGGGAACAGGTCTCATACCCAGGGGAAGACTGAAAACTGGGCGGTACCAATAACCTACTGTCTTGAAACGATGCTTTTCTACCGACGAACGTCAGTGTGAAATACCGACAAATGACGGTGTTGTGGTACTAGAAATAACTGGTTAACTGGAGGCGTATCTGAATGGAGATCTCCGCCCGCGTTTCCGGGCTGGGCAATTCGCCACCAAAGACGGTGGTGCAACGAAAGGAATACAGGGAATGAACGAGGGCGAATGTACGGATCGATTTCAGGAATTTGGGAAGCTATTTTCGACAAGCGCGCGTTCGTTGAAATCGGAGAAGAGGGTGCTAGTTTCCTTGAGGTGCTTCTCGGTTTAGAGGGTGTTGTAGCCGAATGCTTCGGCTAAAAGGACAACCATGGTTCGTGTTTCTCCGGATCCGGATTGGACGCCGGTGCCTTTCCGCCAGTCGTGGAGCGGTCACCTCATCGTTGGCACGCTGACCGCAATAGGTATTGTGATTGCGCTGGCGCTGAGCCGGTTGTTCCTCCCTCATCAGGTGAATTTTTTCGCACTGCTGCTCATCGTGGTGCTGAGCACCGTGGCTGTTGAATTCCTTTCGACCATCCCTCACCTGTGGCAACAGCAAAGGTATCATCATCCCCACCCGGGAGGATGGCTTCCTCCGCTGAGCCGGATTGCGTTCTTCGCAGGGGTCTATTTTCTTGTCACGCTGGCACTGACGTGGAACTCCCGGCAGGCACTCATCTGTGGTGGCCTGGCTACCGCGGTCGCGATCATTGAGGTGATCGGGATACGGCAGTGGAAATCCGGCTTGACCATAGCAGAGGAGAGAGAAGCCACCCTGAAAGCCAAGAAAGCGCTTCAAGAACTCATTATAGAAACCCGCATAGAGCGGCGGGAGATAGCTCGGCGCAGAGCGGCCGAGCGCCACAAGCGGCTCGGCTTACCGGAGGACACCAGTCCGATTATTACGGTCAAGCCGGGCGGCTTCGAATTCCGGCCGCATCGCGTGAACTTTATTGCGCCGCGCGCCGAGCCCGACGGCGCGGAGCAGCCTGATGCGCACTCAGATCCACATTCTCAAGAGGACCGAGGTTAGCTCGGCAGTTAATTGCGGCGTAGCTGGGCTCCCAGCTCTTCGGTGGCGCTTGTGCTTCACAGGTAGAATTGAGGACTGAATTGCTTGGGATTGAGGAAGTGAAAGAACAGTGCTTCAGCTAGTTGAATATGCGTTAGTCGGTTTGGAGCTCATCGTCGCCTTGCTCAGCGTTATTTTCGCGGTTATGAGCCTGATGGGGCACTCCGACATGATTTACTTGGCCATGTTATGTTTAGGGATCTATGCAGTCGCATCTGTGATCACTAAGGGAATCGAGCATTTGGGTAAGAATAAGTAATCTGGTACGGGGATATTTAGCAAGCACGCGGCGGCAAGGCAGAACGACAGAGGAAAACTGTCTGTCGCGCACACTTTGTTTCCCGGCTGAAATGAAGGAAGGGGAGGGCCCGGAAATTCCGGGGCCTCCCCTTTCGCTTGCCCGGGGCGGGATACTGGCCGGTGGGCCAGGATCCCGCGGGCGTTACTTGTTAGCGGGTTGCAAACAGTGCTGTGTTAGCGGCGGACGATGGGGGTATCAACACCATCCCCGTCCCAGTCACCAACCAGCATCTGGTCACCAGCCCGGCCATAATGCAAGGTGATATCAGCGTTCCCGCTCTTGAGCGAGTTCGCCACAAACACCTGGTTACCACGGCGGACCGCGAAGGTATCCTTACCATCGCCATCCCAATCACCAACGAAGATCTGGTCACCGGCCTTGCCGTAGGAGAAGGACGTTTCAGCCTTGCCGCCCGCGAGGGTGTTATTCACGAAGAACACATTCCCACGCTGGAGAGCGAAGCTGGACTTGCCATCCCCGTCGAAATCACCGGAGAGCAACACATCACCGTCGCGCCCGAAGCTGAATACCTGGTCGGCATCCCCCGAACGGATCGAGTTGAGGACGAATACCTGGTTGCCGCGGCGTACCGCGAAGGTATCCCTACCGTCGCCATCCCAGTCACCAACCACGATGGTGTCATCAGCGCGCCCGAAGGAAATCACTTCATCGGCCACTCCACCGGTGAGGCTGTTCTGAATGAAGATCTGGTTACCGCGGCGGACAGCCAAGGTTTGCTGACCATCACCATTCCAGTCCCCGGCCAGGACTTCGTCACCGGCTCGCCCGTAGGAAAAAGCGGGTTGGGTTGCTATGGAGTCCCAATCGTTGGATAGATAGAACGTATTGCCGGTGTTACCCGGCTTCGCCGGAACGTTAGTTGTGCTCGGGGTAGGCGCCGGTGTCGGATCTGGGGCCACCGTAGGAGTTGGCTGCACTGTCGGATCCGGTTTTTCAGTAGGCGCTGGCTTTACTGTTGGCGTCGGCTCGGCCGTAGGCGTCGGCTCGGTCGTTGGCGTCGGCTTCACCGGGGGAGTGGGCGTGGCCGTGGGAACGGGCTGTGGCGAAGGGGCCGGTTTCTCGGTGGGCGTCGTCGTTACTGAAGGAGTGGGTTTTGGATCTTGCTGCGCAATACCTGCCGATTGCTCAAGGCCGGCCAAGGTAAATTTCGCTTGCTTGATATACGCAAGATCGGTGCGCACATCGTACCCGCGCCCGGCCGTTCCCTTCCAGGAATGCGAGAAGTCCTTATCCCAGTGGCCATACGAGTGCATGATGAACGTGCCATCGGGCAGTGCGGTGATACCCGTATACCCGGTATCCCCGCCGTAACGATTATTCGACCAGTCCCGCTCCAGCAGGATGCGATACTGGCCCGGGCGCTGGTGCATCAAATCATCGAAGGTGCCGACCCAGGCCACCCAGTTCCCGGCCTTCCAATCACTGGCACCATCGTGGCGGCCATTGCCATTGAGGTCATAGCGGATTTCCCGCATGGGAACCACCACCCGGCCAGAGACGGGATCATAGGCCGGCTTATGCCGCTCGCCGGCAAGGGAACCGGGAAGCTCCACCGGCTTCGACCAGGTCTTGCCTTCATCCTTGGACACGATCATCGTGGGCAGATGTGCATGGGACTGGCTGCGCGCCAAACCAACAATCTGCTTGCCATCCGGAGAACGGAACATCCCGATCTCACACATTTGATGGGACTTTTCGATATCGCGGTGTTCGGCCAGGTAGGGAACCGGATCAGACCACTTCTCCACGCCGTCCTCGAAAGTGAGGTAGGTCTTGTAATTGACGAAATCGTAATCGTGATAGACACCCATCCATTTTTGGATTGGCTGGCCGGCGTCGTCGCGCAATTGCACCAGGGAAGCCATGGCAACAATCGCGGCATTATCCTTCCCATCATGCTGACGCACCGGGTGGAAATTGGTGTACTCGCTCCACGTCTCGCCATTGTCATCCGAATAGGAGGTATTCCACCCGTAACGGTGGCCGGCATTATCAACACCCCACCCCGGATTAGCGGTGATAAGCATGAGACGCTCCGCGCCATCCTCCCGGATGAGGGAATACAGGGTAGGAGTTTCCTGCGAACCCGTCCACGACTTCGGGGTATCGGTCTTTTCCGTCCACGTTTTCCCCTGATCATCCGAGATCATCATGACCAGCGGGCCCTTGCCGTGCCCGGCCGGGAACGCGGAAATCAGCCGCCCGGTTTTTGTTTGCACCAGATCGGGTTGCCCCAA
This sequence comes from Actinotignum timonense, assembly GCF_900155575.1. GTDB lineage: Bacteria > Actinomycetota > Actinomycetes > Actinomycetales > Actinomycetaceae > Actinotignum > Actinotignum timonense. The sequence goes on from NZ_LT706966.1 coordinate 1,367,740, forward strand.
ATACTGGCGATTTCCACCCGGCTGGCGCATCACCGTGCTGATATTGGCATCATCGAGCTTGTATTCCGGGATCGTATTGCGTAGGGGGAGCTGGGGCTGGGCGGGTTCGTTTTTGCCGGGCTCGCCCTTGCCGGGGGTATCTTGACCGGGCTGACCGGGCTGACCGGGCTGGCCGGGAGTCGGCTTTCCCTGGTCCGGATTGCCTTGCGCGGAATCCTGCGGCCGTTCCTTATCGTAGAGAGCTTTCACCTCAGCAGCGCTCAGCGCGGAGTTGTAGACGGCCAGTTCGTCAATGGCACCGGTGAAACCAGTTCCACCAATAACATCCGCGGGGATGAGCACGCGATGGTTCTTCGTCCAGGAATTCTTATCAACAGCCTGGCCATTGACGTACATCGTCATCCCAGCGGTTTTCGATTGCGTCCACGCAAGGTGATACCAGGTACCACCGGAAAAATCGTATTTGAAGGTCAGCACATCGCCGCGGCCCTTACCTACATGGAATCCAGCCTGGCGGTTCGCAGCCAATTTTAGATCGAAAGAAAAATCCTTCTTGTTATCCATGAGCACCGAGGTGCGCTCCCGGGGTGCTGCATCCGAGCGCACCCAATAGCTCACCGACCACGGGTCATTTTCAGAAATCGATATCGGCTGGGAAAAGCTGAGGCCGTGGCCATTCTCCACCCGCAAGGCAGTGCCGGACACGCCATCCACCAGCGGCGCCTGTGCCTGATCTGGATTGCGCTGCCCCGCGGAATCCGCGAGATCCGTATCGAAGGTGTACTTATGAATGGGGGTAGCTGCCTGTGATGCGTGGGCGATGAGGGTACCGCCGCCCGGCAAGGTAAGGAGTAACGCACCGGCAACAGATATAAATTGGTATAAACGTTTCACCACTATTCGCTTTCGATGAATTTGACAGTTCTGAGCACGGAGCTTCCGCGACATTGCTTCCGCTGCAACCCAGGCCAGGGGTTGCCGTGCTCGTGTACAAGATCACCGGTTCTTGTTCTGAACATACTAGGAGCGTGGCCGGGCGGGAGTAAGTGCCTTTTGGTCCTAAAGTCTGACAACTTTTTGTGAGGTGAAATACACTCGGGTTGTGTGGTGGCGGGGAAGGCATGTAGCTGCGTCGTCGTTCGAAAAGACCCCGGGGGCCGTGAGCGAAATTTGTCTGACCTGCGCAAATGTGCGCGCTGTGCGGGTGTTGACTCTTTTCTCGGAGCCGCCGGCGCAGTACTTTAACTTCCATGTGCGGAATTGTTGGGTACGCGGGCCCGCGCTCGCGAGCAGAACAGAGAAGAACGAACGGCGCCGAAACGGCAGGCACCAGCGCCACAAACGAAGCCACCACGGGCGCCTCGACCGGCGCCACGCAACGCGGATTGCAGGTGGTGCTCGAAGGCCTAGCCCGCCTGGAATACCGCGGCTATGACTCGGCCGGGGTGGCGGTGGCCGGGCCGGAGGGCTTGCGTGCGGTCAAGCGCGCCGGGCGCCTCGATAACCTGCGCCAGGCCCTGCAGGACACCCCGCTGCCGCCCGCGCAGGTGGCTATCGGGCACACTCGCTGGGCGACTCACGGTTCGCCCTCGGATACCAATGCCCACCCCCACGTTTCTTTTGATGGCCGGGTTGCTATCGTCCACAACGGCATTATCGAAAACTACCGCGAACTCGCGGAGGGCCTCGCGGCCACGGGCATTACGCCCGTTTCCGATACCGATTCGGAAATCGCGGCGCATATCCTCGCCCAGCAGCTCGCCGCGGTTGATGCGAATGCTGCGGTTGAACAAGATGGCGCCACGGTTGATGCGAGCGTTGCGGAGTCCGGTTCCGACGACGCCGCGGCCGGTGCTGCGGCCAGCACCGCCACCACCACGGAGCCCGGCTTAGGCTCCGCCCTCTTCCGCGCCATGCTCGCTACCGCGAATATCATTGACGGCTCCTTCACGCTCGTCGCTATCGACCGCGATCACCCCGATACCGTGGTGGCGGCCCGGCGGAACTCCCCGCTGGTCATCGGCCTGGGCGAGGGGGAGAACTACCTGGGTAGCGACGTGGCCGCTTTCATCTCCGAAACCCAGCGCGCCCTGGAAGTCCCGCAGGATACCGTGGTGGAAATCAGCGCGGATACCGTGCGGCTCCTCGGCTTCGACGGTTCGCCGCGCGCGGGCAAGGAATTCACGGTGGATTGGGACGCCTCGGCCGCTGTCAAAGGCGGATACACCACCTTCATGGACAAAGAGATCCACGAGCAGCCGCGCGCCGTCGCCGATACCCTGCGCGGGCGCGTGGTCAATGATTCCCTCCAACTCGACGAAATGCGCATCAGCGAAGCGGTGCTGCGCACCATCGATAAAATCATCGTGATCGCCGCCGGAACCGCGTCCTACGCCGGGCAGGTGGCGCGCTACGCCATCGAGCATTGGTGCCGCATCCCGGTGGAGGTGGAACTCGCCTCCGAATTCCGTTACCGTGACCCGGTGGTGGGGGAGAAGACGCTCGTCGTCGCCATTTCGCAATCCGGGGAAACGATGGACACGATTATGGCGGTGCGCCACGCGCGCGAACAGGGCTCGAAAGTCCTCGCCATCGTCAATACCTACGGTTCGACCATCGCACGCGAATCCGACGCGGTGCTCTACACCCACGCCGGCCCCGAAATCGCGGTGGCTTCCACGAAGGCCTTCGTTGCCCAGATCACCGCGTCCTACCTGCTCGGGCTCTACCTGGCCCAAATCCGCGGCAATAAATTCCGCGACGAAATCACCGGCTACCTCGACGAACTCGAAAAAATGCCGGCGCGCATGGAAAAAATGCTCGCCCAAGAACCGCAAATCCGCGCCATGGCCCGCGAACTCAAGGGCGAAAACTCGGTGCTTTTCCTCGGCCGGCACGTCGGTTTCCCCATCGCCCTGGAAGGCGCCCTCAAACTCAAAGAAATCGCCTACGTGCACGCCGAAGGTTTCGCCGCCGGGGAACTCAAACACGGCCCCATCGCGCTCGTGACCGACAACCTGCCGATTTTCGTGATCGTCCCCACCCCGCGCCGCCCCGAGCTGCACGCGAAAACGCTGTCGAATCTGCAAGAGGTCCGTTCGCGCGGGGCACGCACCATTGTGGTTGCGGAGGAGGGCGACGACGCCGTGCGCGATTTCGCCACCTCGGTATTCTGGGCACCCCGCGGCACGCCCACCCTCATGATGCCGCTCGTCACCGTGATCCCCCTGCAGATTTTCGCCTCGGAGATGGCGGCGGTGCGCGGCTACGACGTTGATAAACCGCGCAACCTGGCCAAATCCGTGACGGTCGAATAATCGCGCCACCCCGCGCTCACTTTCCAGTCACGTTCAATTAGCCGGGTGTTTACCCGCGCTTCCTATGGTGACGGTGTCCTATTTCCCTCGGATGAAGGAACACCATGACCATATTTTCCCTGCGGCGCATGACCGCTTTCGGTGCGGTCGCGGTGCTGGGCGCGGGCGTGCTCACCACGCCGGCCCAGGCCGCGCCAGCCGACCACGTCACTATCGATATCGCGGCGATCTCCGATTTCCACGGCCATATCGAGAACGCGGCTGCCCTCGACTACCAGATCGATGAGCTGCGCAAGGCCAACCCGAATACCATTTTCGTGGGGAACGGCGATCTGGTGGGCGGCTCGGCCTACGTGTCCTCCATCGCGAACGACCAGCCCACCCTCGATATTCTCAACGCCATGCAGCTTGACCTCTCCGGGGCGGGCAATCACGAATTCGACCAGGGCGTCAAGGATTTCGAAAACCGCATCGTCCCGGCCTCTGAATTCCCGTGGACCCTGGCGAGCGTGGGCGGGATCGACACTGCAAAGATCACCCCCTACGCCTTGAAAACCGTGGGCGGGGTACGGGTGGCTTTCGTATCCGGCGTGACCGATGAGCTCAATACCCTGGTGTCTCCCACCGCGATCACCGGCCTGGATATTAAGGATCCCGTCAAGGCCGTGGATGCGCAGGCTGCCCTGCTCAAGGATGGGGACGAAAGCAACGGCGAGGCGGATATCGTCGTCGCCCTCATGCATGCCAATAATGCGGTAGCGGCAACGCTCGGAAGCGATGTGGACGCCGTCGTCGCAGGTCATACGCACCTCACCGTGGATAGCGTGACCACGCCTTCGGGCGCACCGGTTCTGGAAGTGGGCGAATACGGGCGCACGTACGGCCGTTACACTTTTGTGTACGACGCCGCAGCTAAGAAGCTCGTGAGCGCCACCGCCGCCAACGTTGCTATTGACTACAAGAATGCCCAGGCCCCCAAGTCCGCCGATATTGAGGCGATGTACCAGGCTGCCGAAACGAAAGCGAAGGAATTGGGCGCCCAGCAGATCGGAACCATTAAGGGAATCGCGAACCGCGGCACCAATAACGGCACCGATACCGGGGCGAATCGCGGGACCGAATCCTCGGCCGGCAATATGATCGCCGAAGCGTTCTACCAGTACTCCCAGGGCATGGAAAAGAAGGCCGATTTCGGGATTATTAACCCGGGCGGTATTCGCGCGGATCTGGACCCCAACGGCGACGGCATCGTCACCCTGGAAGAGTCCTACACAGTGCAGCCTTTCGGGAATTCCTACGCCACTGTGGACCTGACCGAAGCGCAGATCTACACCATGCTCGAACAGCAGTGGAATGACAAGGAAGGCGCCTCCCGGCCCATGCTGCGCCTCGGGCTTTCCTACAATATGCATTACGTTTTCGACGCCGCCGCGGATGCCACCCCGGGCCAGCGCGTCAAGGCCGTGTACATCAACGGTGAAAAACTGGATCGGGCGGGGGAGAAGGTCTATACCGTGGCCTCCAACCAGTTCATCCTGGCCGGTGGTGACGGTTTCACGGTGCTCGGCGAGGGTAGCAATTACGCCGATACCGGGCTGATCGATAACGATGTGTTCAACGCTTTCCTCAAGGCCAACCCCGGCTATCAGGTGCGTTATAACCAGACCTCGGTGGGTATCACCGGGGAAGAGGCTCTCAAGGCTGGGGAAAGCGCGGAGCTGAGCTTCTCCTCGCTGGCTCACACCTCCACCGAGCCCAAGGGTGAGAAAGTCACCGTGTACCTCAACGGGGTGGAAGTGGGCAGCGGCGCGCTGGATACCACCGTGACGCCCTCGCTGGATAACACCGGCCGTGCCACCGTGAAGGTCACGGTGCCTGCCGATGCCCCCGCGGATTCCGTGCTGCGGGTGGTGGCCGGGCCCACCGATCTGTCCTTCCAGGTGGCCGTTGCTCCCGCAGCGGTGACGCCGGATCCGGGTGCGGGCGAGGAGCCGGGTAAGCCTGGTAAGCCGGAACCTACGGAACCGGGCAAACCGGAACCCACGGAGCCCGGAACCCCGAACCCCACCCCGGAACAACCCGCGAAGCCGGGCGCTCCGACGGGTAACCGCTTCATCGCCACCAATAACTGGAACTCGGGTGCTGGCAGCATTGATGCCGCCTACGGGCGCGCTGGCGAAAGCTTCATTTACGGGGATTGGGATGGCGATGGCGTAGATAGCCTCGGCGTCGTGCGCGGTAACCAGTTCCTCCTGAGCAACGGCTTTGCCGGGAATGCCACCGAGGTCTTCGCTTTCGGGAAGGCCGGTGACCGGGTACTCGTCGGCGACTGGAACGGGGACGGTAAGGACACCGTGGCCGTGGTGCGCGGAAACACCATTTATGCGGTGGATTCCCTGCGCGGCGGCGCGGCGGACCACGTCTTCACCTTCGGACGCCACGGGGATACCTACCTGGCTGGTGATTTCAACGGCGATGGCCGTGACGAAGTAGCGGTCCAGCGCGGCAATACTTTCTTCGTCCAGGACTCCCTGGGCGGGGCTGCCGGTGCCGCCTTCTCCTTCGGCCGTGCCTCGGATATTGCCCTTGCCGGTGATACCGATGGGGACGGGAAGGACACCATCGTGGTGGTCCGCGGTAACGCCTACTACGTTGCCGGCTCCTTGAGCTCCGGGCCGGCCAGCGCGGTGTACTCCTTCGGGAAGCACACCGATACGCACCTCCTGGGTGACTGGAATGGCGACGGCGTCGATACTCCGGCCGTCCACCGGGTCCGCTAAGGATTCTGCGGAGGGTTCGCTAAGGAATTCCGGCGCAGCGCCGCTGAGCAATATTTGCCGGTAGTGCTGTGCATCGCTAGCCCGCATGCTGCCGTGCTCATGAGTGAGCCGTGCGGCGTGCGGGCTAGTTGCACACGGGTGACTTGCTAGTCACGGGCCTGTGAGCTGGGCTTATGTATATGTGCCTGCCGGTTGGGTATGCGCGCGCGAGCTGTGTCGATTTTCGCGTGCCGGCCACATTGGAGTTATCAGCTTGGCGCGATAACATGGGAAAATGGATTTCGTGAACGATTTTGCTCCTCTTGCTCTAACCTATGACGATGTGTTGCTTGTTCCGCAACCAACTGATGTTATTCCTTCCGAAGTCGATACCTCTTCCCACCTGACCCGCAATATTGTGCTGAAAACCCCCATGGCTTCCGCGGCTATGGATACGGTCACGGAGCGCGATATGGCTGTTGCGATGGCACGCCAGGGCGGTATTGGGATTATTCACCGCAATCTCTCCCCGGAAGATCAGGCCCAGCAGGTTCGCGAGGTCAAACGTTCCGAATCCGGCATGATCACCGACCCGGTGACCGTAGCCCCGAATGCCACGATCGCCCAGCTTGATGCCCTGTGCGGGCAGTATCGGGTCTCTGGCCTTCCCGTTGTGGATGAGCAGAAGCACCTGCTCGGCATTATTACCAACCGTGATTTGCGTTTCGTTCCGGAAGATGAGTACGCCACCACCCGGGTCGAGGATGTGATGACCCGCATGCCGCTGGTGACCGCACCCACGGGTGTGTCCCGCGCGGATGCCCGGGCGCTCCTCAAGAGCCACCGGATTGAAAAGCTTCCCCTTATTGATGAGGATGGGCGCCTCACCGGCCTTATCACCGTCAAAGATTTCGTCAAAACCCAGCAGTACCCCAATGCTTCCAAGGATTCCCAGGGCCGCCTTCTCGTGGGCGCGGGCGTTGGGTACTTGACCGACTCCTGGGAGCGGGCCGGGATGCTTGCCGATGCCGGCGTGGACGTGCTTGTGATTGATTCCGCGAACGGGGAAGCGAAGCTCGCCCTCGATATGATTCGTCGCCTGCGTGCCGATTCCGGTTTTGACGGCGTGGAGATTATCGGTGGCAATATCGCCACCCGCTCCGGCGCCCAGGCACTCATCGACGCCGGGGTGGACGCGGTCAAGGTCGGGGTGGGCCCCGGGTCCATCTGCACCACCCGCGTGGTGGCCGGCGTGGGCGTACCGCAGGTGACCGCGATTGTGGATGCGGCGCGCGCTTGCAAGCCGGCCGGTATCCCGCTGATTGCGGACGGCGGCCTGCACTGGTCCGGTGATATCGGCAAGGCCATCGTGGCCGGTGCTGATACCGTGATGCTCGGTTCGCTTCTTGCTGGCTGCGTGGAAACCCCCGGCGAAGTCATTTTCGTGAACGGCAAGCAGTACAAGCACTTCCGCGGCATGGGCTCCCTGGGTGCGATGAGCTCGCGTGGCAAGAAGTCCTACTCCAAGGACCGCTACTTCCAGGCCGACGTCACCTCCGATGCGAAGCTCATTCCGGAAGGCATCGAAGGCCAGATTCCCTTCCGCGGCCCGCTGGCCTCCGTGCTCTACGAACTGGTGGGCGGCCTGGGCCAGACCATGTTCTACTCGGGTGCCTCCACCATTGCCGAGCTCAAGGAAAAGGGCCGCATGGTCCGCATGACCGGCGCCGGCCTCAAGGAATCGCATCCCCACGACGTGGAAATGACCGTGGAAGCCCCGAATTACTCCGGGCTCAAGTCCTAAATATTCCTACTCATAATCTCCTTTAGCTCGCTGCCACGCGTGGCAGCGCTGGGGTGGTAACGAGGGCCGGGAACGTAAGAGCGCGTTCCCGGCCTTTCGCTATGTACCGCAAAGTACGACGCCGCAGCCCGGCTCCCGCGTGGCTGGGTTTATGCGCATACTGGATGATGCGTTGTCCGCTTGGGTTCGCCCAGCCGGACCAGCAACGTAACTAGCGAGTACTAGTTGCGCGGGACGGGCCAGCCTTCCTTGGGGCCATCCGAGCGGCCTACTTTGCGCAAAAACTCTTGGAATTCGCGTTCGGCCGCGATCTGAATATCCACGATTTCCCGCAGTTCCTTTTCCCGCAGCTGGGGGAATCTCTCCAACATGGCCCCGAGTACCCGCAGCGTGGCCACCACATCAGCTTCCGCATTGTGGAAAGAATCATCCTGGAAAACCCCGTAATGCATAACGAGGTTTTCCAAGCGCCGCTTCCCCTTGCGGTAGCGATCCACCCCGCGATCCAGCAGATAGGGATCAATAACCGGGAAAATCTCACCGCCCAAGCGCTGGTTGAGGGTGGGCAGCCCGTGGCGGGCCAGCTCACTTTCGAGCAGGGTGAAATCATAGGAGGCATTAAAAGCCACCACCGGCTGGCCGGCCGCTAGTTGCGCCCCCAAAATATCCGCGATCTCACCGAGGACTTCCGCGATGGGCTGGCCCTCCGCGCGGGCTTGCTCCGTGGTAATGCCATGCACCTGGCTGGCTGCTTCCGGAATATCCACCCCGGGATCCGCCAGCCAATACCGCCGCGAGGTTCCCTCACTATCCACCCGCACGAGCGAGCAGGTGACGAGGCGATCGCGCCGGGGATCCACCCCGGTTGTTTCTGTATCAAAGCCGATAAGCGGCAGCGTGGTCCACACGGTTCCCATCCTTTCCGCGGCCCGCGCCGCGCTTCTGTGCTGGTGCTTCGTAGTCTAATCCGCCCCTACGACACGAAAACGTACCGGTTCCTATCTGCGGCTACGTCCGCGGCGTAAGGGTATCCAATGTTTCAACGCGGCGACACCGATGAGCAGCAAGCTGGAGAAGAGCAGTACGAGAAGCCCGATTCCGGGTGGAAGCATATTCCCGGAATCGTCACCCCTGAGGATACTGATACCGGCAATTCCGGGAAGGTACTTTCCTACCTCGGGAAGAAGGGTTTGGACAAGCGGAGCGATAATCGCCACAATCGTGAGCAGAACGGCCACGCTGGAATATCGGGATCGGAAAATAAGGCAGATACTCACGCAGAATATGCACAGGGTGGCAAGATACACGAGTACCGCGCCTACCGAAGGTAGCGAGGCTAACAACAGCTCGCGATACTCTGTGGCACTTAGAGTTGAGGCATCTATACCGCGCGGTGCCAGAAATCTATACATCACCACGGCGCCAATGGCCTGACCCGATCCCCACAAACACACAGTCACGCCACTGCATATGGCTCGGGCGAGCAGGGTCAGTGGTGTGGCGGGGAGAACCAAGGTAGTGATATCGCGGTAACGCGGTTGATCATCGAAATTTAGCAACACGCACGGTAGGACAGCCGCAATGGGCTGCGCAAAAACAATGCTGACCGCGATGGCGGTAGATAAACCTGCACAACCAGCGGGAAGTTCGCCGGCGCGGGGGAGTAGTTGCAGTGCGGTCATCATGTTCCCGGCAACTACACACAGCCCGAGAACGACACCGATTCGTACCTGTGAAGCCACCTGAATGAGCGCACCGCGCAGGTGCCAGATCGCCCTATCGTGGGCACGCAAAGAGCTAATCATGCCGCGGCCTTACGGCGTTCGGACCAGAAAAATCCGAGTGCAATGACAATCATCCACGCGAGCAGAACGAAGATATTTGTGCTCCAATGAGCGGCTACATCCGCAGCAAGTTCTGGTGACATAGCCGAATTGGCGAGCATATCACCCTGCAAAATAAGGCCGTAAGCAGCCAGGTCCGGACTCCAACGGGCGAGGGGCGTTACCCGAGATAAAAGGAACGACAGTGGAACAACTGACTGATTGAGCAGGAGGAAGAGAAGAGGGATCGTCCCGGATTGGAATACTGAGGCGAGGAAGGAGGCTAACCAGCACAGTACATTCCAGTAGATGAGGAGGCCACATAAAGCTTGTACATTGAAGCTGCTCCACTGGAAGGCACCCACGCCAAAGCCGACAAGCAGGGCAAGGCTGAGGTAGATGACGACAAAGAAGAAACCTACCAGTAGATGAGCAGCCGCCCAGGCGAAACGACGTGGCACCGCTACCGCGATGAGAGTTCGGGTGGAAGCGTGGTGGGGCTCCAGGGGAACCAAGTTTTCGGAGATGGATCCCACCCCGGAAATAATGGGGGCAAGGGAGAGCATAAGGAGCGCCTGCGAGAATAGAGAATAATCGGCGTGCCAGAGTTTCCCGTCGCTGTACTGTACGAATAAGAACAATGCCGCAGGCAGGAAACATGCCAACAATGCGATTCGGACAGATCGTGAGGTCCACCAGAGTACCCATTGTGCGCGCACTAACCGCGAAAATGACCTAAGCATCTGTGTCTCCTTCGTGCTTCGCGGCTCCGGTAGCCTTTTCGGTTGTATTCGGGTGGGACGGCCATCGGCCGGATGCCAGGTTGCCGTGAGCCAACGTGGCTGCGCCGTCGTACACCACGCTGCCCTGTTCCAGGACCACCAGACGATCACAGGTATCGGCAAGGAAATCCAACAGATGACTGGAGAGCACAACCGTTTTTCCCTCACGCCGCCACATTGCAATCAGCTGCGCCAGTAACTCGATTCCTTGCGGGTCAAGACCATTGGAAGGTTCGTCTAGTAGCAGCACAGGAGGGTCGCCGAGAAGCGCGGCCGCTAAACCGAGACGCTGATTCATGCCCAGAGAGAGCTTTCCGGCTTTTCGAGTGGCCACGCGATCCAAACCAACCGTATGCAGTACCTCGTCAATGCGCTGGCTCGCGAAGTGATGGGTCGCTGCGATCCATGCCAGATGCTGGCGCACAGTACGCGAGCGAGTTGCCCCCGAACCACCCAGGAGGGTTCCCACGTAGCGAAGCGGGTAGTCCAGTTGTCGGTAGGGATGCCCAAAGATGAGAGCTTGTCCATGGGTGGGTGGTTCCAGGCCAACTAAGAGGCGTATGAGTGTGGATTTTCCGCAACCGTTATGGCCAGCTAAACCCACGATCTGGCCGGGAGGGAAACTCAGCGTTAGATTATGGAGCGCACTTTGACCACGATAAATTTTGGATAAATCCTTGGTTTCTATGGGAAGTGTTGTCATGCTTCTATGCTGGCGACTCATCATGCGGAGCACATCGGCCTCGTGTTCGATACTCGCGGCCCTAGCTCAGCCTGGGTTCCGAGGGAAAAATCAGCCCGCGGGCCGATGGAATGGGAGCGCTGCACGGGTAGCATATGCGCTATGTGCGCTACCACCTCTCCATCGCGTCCCGCGTCCATTCGCGTGACCGCCGGTCACACGGCGCAGAAGAAGGAAAACCGCTGGGGAGTGCTGGGCAGGGCGGTGCTACCGCTGCTTGTTCTGGGACTTATGGTTTTTGTGGCAGTTCCGGAAAAATACGAAATCTGGTGGCGCCTAGCGATATTTGCGCTCTGCGGGGCGCTGCTGGGGTGGTGGTATTGGCAGTGGCTTGTGCAAAGAAGACGCAATAGTGAGTTACAAGCACAGGCGGAAACTGAAAAAATCCTATCGGGAGATCGCTTAGCTCTCGCCGCGGAGTTGCACGATATAGTTTCCGACGGCTTGGGATTACAGCATTTGCGACTCACCCGGGCTCTCGAAGAAGTGACTGATCCGGTAGCATTGGCAGCGTTGAGTGATATTCGGGACTCTAATAAGCAAACTATCGCTCAGATGCGTACCGTTCTTGACCGATTGCAGGGCCGTGATATTAGTCCTCCCGGGATGCCGGATCTAGAACAAATTTTTGCGGCAGCGCAACGGCACGGTATGGAACTCAGGGGCACTGCCGAAGTGCTCGCAACTATCCAAAGGCTGAATCCGCAGCTGCGTAAGCTCTTCATCGCAACTTGCCGGGAAGGATTAGCGAATACCGCCCGCCATGCCGGACCCACCACCGTCACCTTCCAGATTGAAGAAAAAGGCAAGGGCGTGAGCCTCGAACTAGTAGATCAGGGGCCGGCACCGGATTGGCAGCCCATCATCGGCTCCGGGATTGGCTTGGATCACCTTCGGCAACGCGCCGCCGAATGCGGCTATGTCGTGGGCGCCGGGCCAGTGGGCGCCGGGTGGAAACTATGCATGTACCCCGAGTGAGAACGGTAATACCCGGTATGTATGAGGAGGTAGCACATGATGATTCGGATTGCGATTGCAGATGATCAGGGACTACTTCGGGAAAGCCTCGCGGTTCTCCTCGAGCAGCAGGAGGACTTTCGCGTGGTGGGCAGCGCCGGAGACGGCGTGGAAGCCTGCCGTATGGTGCGTGAGACGGATATTGACGTTCTGCTGCTGGATATTCGCATGCCTCTCATGGACGGACTGGACGTACTCAAGGAGCTGAAACGGAATGGCTTCCCTGGGCGCATTGTCATGCTGACCATGTATCAGGATGACCTGTATCTGCGAAAGGCCTTGAGCCTGGGCGCTGACGGGTACCTTCTCAAAGATAGCGAATCCGAGACGATTATCTCGACAATCCGCCAGGTATCGGTGGGAAACAGAGTGCTCGACCGCCAGGTCCTAGACCACGTAGTACAGTGTTACCTCCACGAAAGGGGCCGGTCGCCTGGTGAGGTACCTGAATTACAGAATTTGACCGCACGGGAACTAGAAGTCTTGACCCTCATCGGTAGCGGTTTAACTAACCTAGAAATTCGGGGGCAACTCTATATTTCGGAAGGTACTCTCAAAAGCCACATCAACGCAATACTGCGCAAGACGGGCGCTCGCGACCGCTCGGCGGCCATCGTCCTGGCCTTCCGAGCCGGATTGGTGACATTTAGCTAAGACGGATTATTCGCACCGAACTGAGGAAGCTTTCCGCCCCCATTTCCAGGGCTGTTTCAGCTTAAGTTACTCTAATAGGCAGGTGGCGAATCAGCTCTGAGCTGCCCGGCAGGAAGGAACACAATGCAGTTCGCGGTGTTATCCGAGAATGAGTACAACGACTACATGACCACGCAACGGTGTTTCATTTCCCAAACGGTGAGCTACGGGCGGGTGCGTGCGGCCGAAGGATACCGGGTGGAATACGTGGGCGTGCGTAACAATGCCGGAAATATTTGCGGGGCCGGCCTCGTTATGTATCAACCCTGGAAGAAGATCTTCACACGGGCTTCCCTCGCCTACGGGCCCACCTTGGATTGGAGCCGCAGCGAGGTTGTTTCCGCTTTCTTCAGCGGGCTCAACCGGCATTTCGCTTCCCAGCCGCGCTTGCTCACCGCCCGGATTAACCCGATTCTGGCACGGCGCTGGTACACGGATATTACGCCGCTCAAGGACAATCCGGTGGCCGGCGCGGTCTCCCAAGCTCTGGAACGCGATGGTTGGCGCCACCTTCCTTATGAATTCGGGGAGCGCTCCGATATTCAACTGCGCTGGATTTACACCAAGACGATCTCCGGGATGAACTTCGAAGAAGCCAAAGCAACTCTCGCCAAGGGGCTGCGTCGTCGTTTCAATAACGAAAACCGCTACGGGGTGCAGACCCGTTTCCTCGGGCCGGAAGATTTCGATGTATTCGCGCAGCTCTACGCGAGTACCCGCGACCGTACCGACGGCATGCCTGCTCTCTCGGCTTCCGCGGTGCGTTTCTACCGCGATCTCATGGCGGACATGGGTCCCGAACGCGCGCTGCTCGCGGTGGCCTATGTGTCTCCGCGCCGCTACCTCGATCAGATCGCGATTGAGCGCGCGGAAGTACACGAGCGGATCGAGGTGCTGCGCGGGCGTAAAGAAACGAAAGCGCGGGAGCGCGAACTTGAGCAGGCCGCCCAGCGCCTGGAAGTGCTCGACGGCCAGGAAGAAATGGCACGCGAAACCCTGACCGAGCGCGGCGACGCGGAGATTCCCTTCAACGCGGCGCTCGGATTCCGGGTCGGTTCCGAACTGATTTTGCTGCTCGGTGGGATGGATAAAACGCTATCCGCCTACGCGCGGGATTATCCGGTTGAGCGCGCCATGTTCAAATACGCCTGCGATGAGAGCCTGGATACCTACAATACGTTCGGCATTTCCGGGGACTTTTCCGAGGACGCGGCCGATGCCAATATTCTCGCTTTCAAGCGCTGGCTCAACGGGCAGGTGGAAGAATTTGTGGGCACCTATGAAAAGACGTTCGCGCCGCGTTTCCTCGCCCGCGCGCTGGGTGCGGAAACGCGGTAAGCGCGTGATGTGGTGGAGCGTGACGCGGTAGGACCTTGACACGGGAGCAGCGCAGAACGGTTGCGGCCCCGCGCTTCGCTGCCTTAGCCGCGCGGATGTGCGCCGCGGCCCGGTCGCGCGCCTTTCTTTGCCGGTAAAGTGGAGAACGTGAGCGAAATCGAGATTGGGCGCGGCAAACGCGCGCGGATAGCTTATACCTTTGACGACGTCGCCATCGTGCCCACCCGGCGCACCCGGGACGTTCGCGAAGTCTCCACTGCCTGGCAGCTGGATGCCTACCACCTCGATATTCCGGTGCTCAGCGCCCCCATGGATTCGGTGGCTTCCCCGGATATGATGATCCGCCTGGGGCGGGCCGGGGGATTGGGCGTGGCGGACCTTGAGGGCTTGTGGACTCGCTACGAGGATCCCACCCCGCTGTACGAAGAAATTGCCGCGCTGCCGCCCGAATCCGCTACCGCGCGCCTCCAGCAGATCTACGCCGAGCGCCCCATCGATACCGGCCTGGTGCGCTACCGGGTAGCGCAACTGCGGGCCGCCGGGATCACCGTGGCCGGGGCCTGTTCGCCGGGCCACGCCAAAGAAATTGTGCCGCCGGCCGCCGATGCCGGCCTGGACCTCCTGGTCATCCGCGGCACCACGGTGAGCGCCGAGCATGTGTCCACCACCCGCGAACCGCTCAACCTGCGCGGCCTTATTTACGATCTTGATATTCCGGTGCTGGTGGGCGGCGCGGTCACGTACCAGAGCGCGCTGCACCTCATGCGTACCGGCGCGGCCGGGGTGCTGGCCGGTTACGGGGGAGGGGCCGCTTCTGCGACGTTACGTACCGTGGGGATTGCTGCCCCGATGGCGACGACGATAGCCGATATCGCTGCCGCCCGCCGGGACTACCTCGATGAATCGGGCGGGCGCTACGTTCATGTGATCGCGGACGGCTCGGTGGGCAGCTCCGGGGATCTCATTAAAGCCCTGGCCTGCGGGGCGGACGGCGTGATGCTCGGAACCATTCTGGCGCGGGCCAGCGAAGCACCCGGGCGCGGCTGGCACTGGGGACCGGAAGCCCGCCACCCGCGCCTCCCGCGCGGGGAACGCGTTTATGTGGGCACCGCCGGCACGCTGGAAGAAATTCTGGTCGGGCCCACCTCGAGCGCCCGCGGGCATACCAATATCATGGGGGCGCTGCGCCACGCCATGGCCGCTAACGGCTACTCCGATTGCAAGGAATTCCAGCGCGCCCAGCTGGTGGTCACCCCGCGCTAGGCGCGCTTCTCGCAGCGATGGCGCTACTCACCACGCGGCCGCGCGCTCCTGTGCTCCGCCTTTACTGCGCGTGATACCGATACACGTTGGTATCACGCGCTTCGAAACCGCAGCGCCGGTAGAGCCGGTTGGCGGCTTCCCGGCTGGGCCGCGAAGTCAAATCCACCGATTTCACGCCGAGCTGGGCAGCGTGCGCCAGGGCAGCTTCCACGAGCTGCTGGCCGGCGCCGTGGCCGCGGGCGGCGTCGTCGACCACTACGTCCTCAATCCAGGCCCGCGTTCCGGTGGGAATCTGGAAAGTAACGAGGGTGAGCATCCCGAGGATCGGGGCACCTTCCTCCACCCGGTACACCAATTGGTACACCCCGGGCTGGGCGAGCAATTCCTCCGCAGCAGCGCGCGAAAGCGGCGCGCTGCTTGAGGAGAGCTGGGGGATGAGGCGCTGGCAGGCAGCCAGGAAATCCTCGGTCACATTTTCTTGCAGGGAAATCATGCGTCCTCCGTGGGAGTGCTGGGGATATTCTCCAGATCGGCCAGCCACACCCGGCTGGTGGCATCGGAAGGCATGCGCCAATCCCCGCGCGGGGAAAGCGAGCCACCCGAAAGAATCTTCGGGCCGTTGGGGAGAGTGGAACGTTTAAATTGCTGGGAGAAGAAACGGCGGTAGAACAGCTCCATCCACGTCTTGATCTCCGCCAGGCTATAGGCGTGGCGGGCATCCCCCTCAATACCTTCCGGCCAGAAGCCGCGGGAAGCATCCCCCCAGGCTTCCCGAGCCAGGAAAGCAATTTTCGAGGGCAGGAAGCCGTAGCGCAAAGCGAAATAAAGGGTGAAATCCTGGAGTTCGTAGGGGCCGATTTTCTCCTGGGTGGATTGCAGCGCCCCGCCGGCATCCGCGGGAACCAGCTCCGGGGAAATCTCCGTATTGAGAATATCGATAAGAGATTGCGCCGCCGCGCCGGCTAGGAAGTCCTGGCGAGCCATCCACCGCAGCACGTGCTGCATAAAGGTTTTCGGCATCCCGGCATTCACGTTGTAGTGACTCATATGGTCACCCACCCCGAAGGTGCACCACCCGAGGGCGAGCTCGGAAAGATCCCCGGTGCCCAGCACGATACCGCCGTGGAAACCGGCCAACCGGAACAGATAATCCGTGCGCAGCCCGGCCTGCACATTCTCAAAAGTGAGGTCATAGACCGGCTCGCCAGCCGCGAAGGGATGGCCCATATCGGCCAGCATCTGCCGGGCCGCCGGGCGAATATCAATCTCCTCCAGCGGCACCCCCAGGGCTTCGCATAGCGCATAGGCGTTGTTCTTGGTGTGCTGGGAGGTGGCGAAACCGGGCAGGGTATAGGCGAGGATATCCGTGCGCGGGCGCTCCAGAAGATCCATGGCCCGGCAGGCCACCAGCAGCGCGTGCGTGGAATCCAGCCCGCCAGACACCCCGATAATCACCTTGGCGGAGCCGGTGGCCCGCAACCGAGTAATGAGCGCGTACACCTGGATGGAGAAAGCTTCGAAGCAATCGCGATCCGGATTGCGTTCGCTGCCGCCCATGAAGGGGAAACGCACCACTTCGCGGTGCAGGCGCTGCTCCGCGGCGTCAAGCGCGCTCATATCCGGGATGCCGGCGGTGAAGTTAATAGTGCGGAAGGAATCCGTGCCCGGGTTGGAATACTCATCGCGCTCGGTGCCCTGGGTGAGCGCATTGTCATTAAAAGAGCCGTTGCGCTGGCGTTCTTGGCGGATACGATCCAGGTCGATATCACCCAGGGTGGCGCTGTGGCCGGCCGAAAAACGCTGCCCGGCCGCGATTTTCTCCCCGCATTCGTAGATGACGGTTTGGCCATCCCAGGCCAGATCCGTGGAGGATTCCCATTCGCCATTCGCCGCGTAGATATAGGCGGCCGCGCAGCGCGCCGAAGCCCCGCGGATCAGCAGATCGCGGTCATCTTCACGCCCTACCGTGACCGGGGAGCCGGATAGATTGACGAGCACCTGCGCCCCGGCCAGGGCCGCGCGCGCCGAGGGCGGGATCGGCACCCACATGTCCTCACAGATCTCCACGTGGAAATCAAAACCGGGAATATCACTGGCGGAGAAAATCAGATCCGGCCCGAAGGGAACAGTATTCCGCCCCAGGGTATAGGCCCAGGCTTCCTCAGTGTGGGCGAATTCGGCCCGCTGCTCTTCGCTAAGCCCGGTGCTCCAGGCTGCATCCGTACGCACCCCGGGCAGTTCAATATCCGCATTGCGCAGTCCCGCCCCGGAAGCGAAATGGCGCTTTTCGTAAAACTCCCGGTAGTTGGGGATATAGGACTTGGGAACCACGCCCAGCACATTCCCGTGGTGGAGCACAACCGCGCAATTATAGAGGCGGTTGCGCCAGTGCAGCGGCGCCCCCACAATGAGGGCCGCGTCGAATTCCGCGCTGGCCGCCCGCACGGTTTCCAGGGCTTCCAGGGTGGCACGCAGCAGTGCATCCTGGAGGAACAGATCCTCCGCGGAATACCCGGTGAGGCTCAGCTCCGGGAACACGGCCAGCACCGCACCTCGCGCGCTCACCGCCCGGGCGGCCGCAATAATGGCCTGGGCGTTGCGCTGCGGATCGGCCACCACCACTTCCGGGGAGCAGGCGGCCACGCGCACGTAACCGTGACTGTAAATCGAGGAGAAATCGCTCATGGGTCTAGTCTGCCATTGCCTTCGACACGCAGGAATCGTCAAACTCAGATTCGGGCAGTCCCAGCGCCCCGCTCAGCGAATCAAAAACCCCGCGGTGGGTGATTTTCCCGCCGCTAATATTCACGCCGCTAGCGAAACCCGGATCCGCGCTGGCGGCCGCGCGCCACCCCTGGGCGGCCAGGCGCACCACATAGGGGAGTGTCGCCGTCGTCAAAGCTTCCGTGGAGGTGCGCGGAACCGCACCGGGCATATTAGCCACGCAATAGAAAATCTTGCCGTCCACGGTGAACGTGGGCTCATCGTGGGTGGTGGGATGGGAATCCTCGAAGCATCCGCCCTGGTCAATAGCAATATCAACGAGCACGCTGCCCGGGCGCATACCCTCCACCATCGCGGAGGTCACCAGCTTGGGGGTGGAGGAACCCGGCACCAGCACCGTGCCGATCACCAAATCGGCATCCGTCACCTGCTCCTCGATGGTCTGCGCGGTGGAGGCGAGGGTGGTGAGCATCCCGGCGTGGCGCATTTCCAGCTGGGCGAGCCGCTCGATATTAATATCCAGAATCGTCACGTTCGCGCCCATACCGGCGGCCATCACCGCGGCGGATTCCCCGGCGATACCCGCGCCGATCACGGTCACCTTGCCTTTGCGGGTTCCGGCCACTCCGCCGATGAGAATCCCGGCCCCGCCCTGCGCGTCGAGGAGGTAATGCGAACCCACAATGGGGGCGAGTTTCCCGGCCACCCGGCTCATAGGCGCGAGCAGCGGCAGCGCTTTCCGTTCCCGCACGGTTTCGTAGGCGATGGCGGTGGTGCCGGCATCCAGGAGCGCGCGGGCCAGTTTCGGCTGGGAAGCCAGGTGCAAATAGGTGAAAAGCACCAGGTCCTCGCGTAAATACCCGTATTCTTCGGCTTCGGGTTCCTTGACTTTGAGAACCGCGTCGGCGCCCCACACCTCGGCCGCGTCCGGGCAGATACGGGCCCCGGCGGCGGCGTAGGCGGCGTCGGCGCATCCGGAGGCTGCCCCGGCCCCGGCCTGCACCAGGACGGTATGCCCGGCCGCGGCCAGTTCGCGCGCACCGGCCGGGGTGAGCGCGACCCGGTATTCGTTATTCTTCAATTCTGTGGGAACGCCAATAATCATGTGCTTAGTCTACGGCGCGCGTGCGCGCTGCTCCTAGGTAGTACGACGACGGCGCTGCGGGCCGCGCCACCGCGCGCCCCGCAGCACGGTCCCGCTCCCAGTTAGAGCCGCAGTAGATGCAAGCGGCCGGTGGAACGCCGCGCCAGCGCCCAGGCGATCACCGCGCAGGTGCCGAAGATGAGGGAGAAGGCGAGGAGCCCGATGAAGCCCTGATTGGCGGTAAGGAAATCCGTGAAGCCGGTCGAGTCACTCACCCGCCCCACCCAATGCGCGAAATCGGTGCCGGTGCGGGCGGCCCAGGCGTAGAAGCTTTCCCAATGGGGAATCCAGAGCCGGTAGATGAATCCGGCCAGCCCGGTGATACCAACAAGGTAGCCCACCAGGGAGAGCCCGGCGAAGAAAGCGATAACCACCGCGACAGCCAGTACCACCGTGCTCAGCGACCAGCGCAGCAAGAAGGTGGTCACCAGCACCGCCCCGAAGAACACGGCCATACAGCAGAGCCAGGTAGGTAGGAACATGAACCACACACTGCCCGATCGCATAGCGGTACCTTCAGGGGAAAACGCGGCATCCAGAGCCCAGGAACCATCCGGGCGGCGCACAATGGTGAGCACCACGAGGATAATCACGGCGGTAACCGCCAGGTATTCGGCGCTCATCCGCGCGGCGCTGCGCGTCAGGTTGCTAAAGAATTGCCGCCGCGTGCTCCCCGCTTGCAGATGCGCCCGCATGGAGAGGGTGCATATCACCCCACCGAAGATCAGGCTCCCGCTGAGCACAAACCATGCCAGCGCAACCCAGTTGAGAACGGGGTTGTCGATGCCTCCGATGGGTAGATGCGTCTCGGTATTGGTGAAGGGGAGCCACAGTGTTGCCACGACCAGGAAACATCCCGCAATCAACCAGAAGCTGCGATAAAAATAGGAGAAAGGTCCGCGCCGCCCAATCGCGCGGCGCGCCGCCAGGTAGATAAGAGCGTTCGCGCGGCGATACAGCTTAATCATGATCGACTCCAATCTGGGTGCGGGTGGATGCTTCCGCGGTGGCTTCCTGGGTGCCTTCCCCGGCAGCCGCCGCGGGGGCCAGCAGGCTTCCGGCCCGGGGCGCCTGCGCGCCCAGCGGCTGTGCCAGGCGGGCGCGCTGGGCGGGGGAGAGCGTCGTCGTAACTAAAACATCGGTGAGGGAAGCGAGGCTATCCGTGGAGTGGCGCGCGCGAACCTCATCGGCGTCCCCGGCCTCGAGCAGTTTCCCGCGGTGCAGGAACACCACGGTATCCACCAGGTTCTCCACCTCCTCGAGCAGGTGGGAGGAGAGGATGATGGTGCGGGGGTGCTCGGCGAAATCACTGAGCAAAACCCGGTAGAACAGTTCGCGCATCACCGCGTCCATCCCCAGGTGGACCTCATCGAAAATGGTGATGGGGCAGCGGGATGCCAGGCCCAGAATCGCGGAAAATGTGGAGCGCTGGCCTACGGATAGCCCGTCAATCACGCGGGTGGGATCCAGCTCGAAAAGCTCGAATAGCTCCCGGGCGAAATCCTCATCCCAGGTGGGGCGGGCCATGCGCCACAGATCCATCGTCATGGCGAGCGGGGAACCGGAAATCACCTCCACGCGGGCCGGAATATAGGCCACCCCCGGCATGACCTCCGGGTTTTCATCCACCGGATGCCCGTCAATAAAAATGCTTCCCGCGGCGCGCCCACGGGTGCGCCGAATCGGGAGGAGCCCGGCGATGAGCATCCCGAGCGTGGATTTGCCCGAGCCGTTGCGGCCGAAAAGGCCGGTGATGGTGTCGTGGCCGATCTCCACGCTGAGATCATCGAGGGCGCGAGCCCCGCGCCGGTAGCTGAAACTCAGGTTCTCGATGCTAATCATTGGTTCTTCTCCCAATAGGTCGAGACGAGTGCGGATATTTCCGCGGGGCTGAGCCCTAGTGCCCGGCCCGCGGCGAGCGCCGGGGCGAGGGTGTCACTCAGGTAGGTGGCGCGCCCGCGCTCGCGCAGGGCTGCCTGGGCGCCCGCGGTCACGAACATGCCGATCCCGCGGCGCTTTTCCAGGATTCCTTCCTCCACGAGGAGGGAAAAAGCCTTGTTCGCGGTGGCGGGATTAATGCGGTAGGTGGCGGCGTATTCGGTGGTAGACATGACCTTTTCTCCGGGCCCGAGTTCGCCGGAGAGAATACGACGACGCAGATCTTCGGCCAGCTGCACATAGATTGGCACCGCTGAACTGAACTCCATCACGCCCTCCCTCCTTGGTTAGTTACATAACTAATGAACCACAGAACCGACTCTGCTGCAAGTGCTATGAGGTATGACTCACATCTCGCACGCCTCGGGGGAATTGATCTAGGCTAATGACACGTTTGGAAGGAATCCCTGTTGAAAATTGGTTTACTGGGAGCGGGCCGCGCCGGGTTGATGCACGCGCGCATTCTCGCCCACCGTGTTGATGAACTTGTTATTGCCGAACCGAAACCTGAGCGCAGTGCCGCCGTCGTTTCCGAACTGGAAGGTGAGGCTGCAACTCGCGCCCGCATCAGTGAAGCCAGCGTGGAGGCTACCCTCACGGATGTCACCCTGGACGCCCTGGTCCTCACCAGCCCCACGGATGTGCATGCCGAACAGCTGCTGCGCGGCATGGAGCTGGGCATTCCTATGTTCACCGAGAAGCCGGTATCCACCTCGCTGGCCTCGACCCTGAAAGTGCGCGAAGCCGCCCGCGCGCGCGGAGCCCGCATCCAAGTCGGCTTCCAGCGCCGCTTCGATACCGCCTACACCCGGGCCCGCGCGGCGGTGCGCGAAAAAAGCCTGGGCGAGCTGCGCCGCCTGAGCATGGGAACCATGGATCAGGCCCCGGCCGCCCGCGAATTCCTGGCGGCCTCGGGCGGAATTTACATCGACTGCCTCATCCACGATTTCGATATGCTGCGCTGGGTCACCGGGCGCGAAGTCACCGAGGTCATGGCGTTCGGCACCGATCTGGGCCTGGCCGATTTCCGTGACTTCGGCGATGTGTGCGAAACCGCGGCGGTGCTGCGCCTGGAAGGCGATGTGCTCGCCACCGCGCAATCCTCGCGTTTCAACGGCCACGGCTACGACGTGCGCATGGAGCTGCACGGCACCGAGCAGACCCTCGCGGTCGGCTTCGATAGCAAACTCCCCGTGCGCTCCCTCGAGGATGGGGTGTCCTATCCGGAGGAGTCCGCCTGGGTGGATTTCATCGCCCGTTTCGCCGCCTGCTACGAACGCGAAATCGAGGCGTTTTTGGAGGTGGTTGCGGGCCGCGGGGAGATTCCTGCCACGGTGGACGATGCCGTCGCCTCCCTGCGCATCGCGGAAGCCGTGCGGTTATCGCAACGCGAGCACCGCGTGGTATCCCTGGCCGAAATTGAGGGCTAAAACATGGATTTGCGGCTCGACGCGAGCGCTTTCGACTACAGCTTCGTGGTGCTCTACCTGGTGCTGGTCCTCGTCATCGGCGTGGTCACCCGGCGCAAAGTCACTACCTCGGAGGATTTTTTCCTCTCCGGGCGTTCGCTGCCGGCGTGGATCTGCGCGCTGGCTTTCCTCTCCGCGAATATCGGGGCGGTAGAACTCATCGGGATGGCGGCCTCCGGCTCCCAATACGGCCTGCCCACGGTGCATTACTACTGGATCGGCGCGGTGCCGGCCATGATCTTCCTCGGGCTCATTATGATGCCCTTCTATTACGGCTCGCGGGTCCGTTCGGTTCCCGAATACCTGCGTTTGCGTTTCGACCGGCCCACCCACCTCTACCAATCGGTGATTTTCTCGGTGGCGACCATCCTGGTGGCCGGCATCAATCTTTTCGCCCTCGCCCTCCTCATTAATGTGCTTATCGGGGTGCCGCTGTGGGCTTCGATTATTATCGCGGCCGGCGTGGTGCTGGTCTACACGGTGATGGGCGGGCTCACCGCCACCATGTACAACGAGGTGCTGCAATTCCTGCTCATCGTTGCGGTGCTCACCCCGCTGACCATCGCCGGGCTGGCGCGGGTGGGCGGACCGGCCGGGCTGGTCAACGCCCTCAACGAAACCCAGGTGCTCGGCCCGAACGGCCTGGATGTGTGGGGCGGAACCGGACTCGGGAACACCACGAACCCGTACGGGAATTGGATCGCGCTGCTGCTGGGGATGGGCTTCGTGAATTCCTTCGGGTATTGGACCACAAATTTCACCGAGGTGCAGCGCGCGCTGTCCGCCAAAGATATGCGTTCCGCACGCCTGACCCCGATCCTCGCGGCGATCCCGAAAATGTTCTTGCCGCTCATTATTATCGTGCCCGGGCTGATTGCCGCGGTTCTCATCCCGCAGCTGCACACCGGCGAGATCACGCATAACGAAGCCTTCCCGGCGCTTATGGGGGAGGTGCTCCCGCACGGGCTGCTGGGCATGGCGCTGGCCGGGCTGATCGCGGCCTTTATGGCTGGAATGGCGGCGAATGTTTCTTCTTTCAATACCGTGGTCACCTACGATATTTGGGAAACGTACGTGCGCCCGGGCCGCAAGGACACCTACTACATTAAAATCGGGCGCCGCCTGACGATTATCGGGGTGCTTATCGCCATCGGGGCGGCCTTTATCGCGGCGGAATTCTCCAATATTCAGGACTACACCCAGATGTTGCAGTCCATTTTCAACGCCCCGCTTTTCGCCACCTTCATTATGGGAATGTTCTGGGCGCGCATGAGCCCGCAGGCCGGGCTGTGGGGCCTGGTGGCCGGCGCGGCCGGAGCCGGGTTTATCCAGCTGGGCTACGCGAACGGGCTGCTGGACTTCAATTCTTCCCAGGCGGCTTCCTTCACGGCTTCCGGTGTCGCTTTTATTGCCGATTTCATCGTGTCGGTGCTCGTCACGAAGGTCACGCGCCCCAAGCCCATCGAGGAACTCGACGGCTTGGTGTGGGGGCGCGTCAAGATGGATATTAAGGGCGCCCAGCCGGCCCCGAAACTGCACGAAGCCCGGGTGGCCGAAGCCCGCGAACGCGCCCTCACCGGCGAAAAACTGCACTGGTGGGAAGAACCGGTGCCGCTGGGCATCGCGGTGCTCGCGGTGTGCACGGTCCTCAATGTGGTGCTGTAAATGAAGGGATACGAATCTATGAACGACGACGCAGCTCGGCGGAGCGCCGCGCCAGCTTCGGCGCCCGTGCAATCGGGCCACGCGGGTGCAGCGGGCGGCGAGTCCGCTTCGGCGCCGGCGCCGCACCTCCCCGAGGCGCGCCTCGGGCGGCTCTCGCTTTTCGACCTGCGCACCTGGATCGCCATCATGTTCGGGGTTTTCGGAACGATGCTGGCCGGCTACGGGCTCTTCTTCGTGACCGAGGAGGACCTGGCCAAAGCCGCGGGCATCAACCTCAACCTGTGGACCGGCCTGGCCATGATGATCGTGGCGCTCTTCTTTGCCGGCCGCAGCGCCGCCGCCCCGCAGGTGCTCTCCGAAGCGCTCGGCTCGCGCCTGCCCGATGAGGATGCGCAGCCCACCGCGCCGCGGGAGAGCTAAGATTATGTGCAAGCCTAACGCCTACGTCAGGGGACACTTATGACCATTGCGGTTGCCTACAAAATTGCCGGCGATCCACGTTCAGCGCACGTACTGGATTCCGGTGTGGTGGATTGGAGCGGCGCGCGCCTCTCCATTAGCGACGACGACGCCGTTGCCATGCGGGCAGCGCGGGAACTCGGCGACTCCCTGGGCACCGAGGTTGTGGGTATCACCCTGGGCCCCGACTCCATCGGCACCCCGGCGCTGCGCAAAAACGCGCTGTCCAAAGGCCCGGACCGCCTGCTCGTGGTGAGTGATGATGCCACCACCAGCTGGAATTCCACCGCGGTGGGCGAAGCCCTGGCGCGGGTAGTGCAGCGCGACGGCACCATCACAGCGCTTATCACCGGCCCGGGTTCCACCGACGAAGGCTCGAAAATGGTCTCCGGTGTGATCGCCGGGGCGCTGGGCTGGCCGTCTTTCCAGGATGTTTCCGCGATTCGCACCGCAGGGGAGGAACTCCTCCTTACCCAGCACACCGGCGGGCAGCGCCGCGAGGTGCGCGTGGCCGGCCCTGTGGTCATCGCGGTCACCTCCGACGCCGCGGCCGTCAAAGTCCCGGCCATGAAAGATATCCTCGACGCCGCCAAGAAACCCGCCCAGCTCCTCACCGCCGCCGACCTCGGCGATATGGAAGGGCGCACCCTCGACCCCATCGCGCGCGCGGTTCCGCCCGTCCAGCGCCGCCTCCACCAAATCCTCGACGGCCCCGGCGCCGTGGCTGAACTCGTCGGGATCTTGGATCGGCGCGGCCTGCTGCCGAACGCCGGTTCCACGGGTATTTCTGGCGACGCTGCCGGCGGAATCGCTGCCACCGGAATCGCTAGCAACGCGAGCACCGGCGCCCCCGTTATTTCTGGCGACGACGCCGCCCCTCACGCCGCTGGTACTTCGGGCGCGGAAGCTTCTTCCTCCACCGGTTCGGCTCCGGAACACGCGGTGTGGATTATTAGCGCCGGCGCGACTATTTCGCCTTTCCTTCCGGCCCTGCGTCGCTACGACGCGGTTCACGTGATCGCCCTCGTTCCCGAAGGAGAAGCGGGAGACAGCGCGCAGCTGCCCGCGTTCCCGGATGCCACCAGCGTGCAGGTCATCACGCACCCGAGTGATGCGCCGGCCGAGGCCCTGAGCGCCGCGCTCACGGAGCTCGTGGATGCCCAGCCCGGGGATATTGTGCTGGTTCCCAATGAGCCAAGCGAACGCGCGCTGGGCGGGGAGATCGCCGGCCGGCGCGGCTGGCCCATCCTCACCGACGTGCGCGAAGTCAGCGCCGAACACGTGGTCAGCGGGCGTTTCGGGGCTATTTCCCTGGAAACCTACGCGCGCGCGGGAGTAACCTTCGTGGGCGTGATCGGTTCGCTGCCCGGTACGGCGGCTTGTGCTGGAGCTGCCTCGGGCTTTGGTGATGCGGCGGGTGCTGGCAGCACCTCGGTAGCTGAGGTGGCGGCTCCGGCCGGCGCGATAGCGCCGGCGCGGATCACGGCAGCCGAATCGGAAGATGTGTCCGAACGGCGCTTGGCCACCGCCACCCGGGTGGTCGGTGCCGGCCGCGGTTTCGCCGCCAAGGAGGACCTGCGGCTCTTCCACGAACTCGCCGAGGTGCTCGATGCCGCGGAAGGCGCAACCCGCCCGCTGGCCGAAGGGGATGCCTGGCTCCCGCGCGATTCCTACGTGGGGCTCTCGGGCACGGTTATCGCCCCGGATTTGTATATCGCCATCGGTATTTCCGGCCAGCCGCATCACACCGCGGGAGTCACGGATTCCGGAGTCATCGTGGTGATCAATAATGATCCCGAAGCGGAAATGTTCGAATTCTGCGATTACGGAATTGTCGGAGACCTCTACACGGTGCTTCCCGAGCTCATTACCCTCATCCGGAAGCGGGTCGCAGCCCCGGCCCCCGAAAACCAATAGCTAGTTAGTCGCCCCGGTCCTGAAAATAGGTGCCAGCCTCAGCCCCGGATATGGGGGCCAGCCTCGGCTAGCAATCACTCCTCAATCACCACGTAGCCCAATAAGTGGGGGGAGAAACCGGAACGGTTGCTCCCCCCACTGCGTCGTCGTACCCGAAAATAACGGGCGCGTGCTTAGACGAGCGTCATAGCCTGCTGGGCGATGGCCAGCTCCTCATTGGTGGGGACCACGAGCACATGCACCGTGGAATCCTCCGTGGAGATCTCCCGCGCGTTCTTCGAGCGCGTGGCGTTCTTCTCGGCGTCGTACTTGACACCGAAGGGAGCCAGGCGGTCAAGGACTTCCTTGCGGATGATATCGTCATTCTCACCCACACCGGCGGTAAAGGTCAGGGCATCCAGGCCGCCAAGAATCGCGGTGTAGGAGCCGATGTACTTGACGATGCGATGGACGTAAATATCTACCGCTTCCTTCGCGTTCTCATCACCCTTCTCCACCATCGCGTGCACATCGCGCAGATCGGAAGAGCCGGTCAGACCGGCCATACCGGACTGGCGGTTGAAGAGCTTATCTATCTCATCAATGGACATCTTCGCCTGGCGAGCCAGGTGGAAGACGGCAGCCGGATCAATATCGCCGGTGCGCCCACCCATAACGAGGCCCTCCAGCGGAGTCAGGCCCATGGAAGTCTCCACCGCGCGGCCCGAATCCACCGCGGACACCGAGGCACCGTTACCGATATGCAGCACGATCTGCTTGAGATCATCGCGGCCCAGGATCTTCGCTACCTCACCGGAAACATACTGGTGCGAGGTGCCGTGCGCGCCGTAGCGGCGGATCTCATACTTATCGGCAATCTCGCGGTTGAGACCGTAGCGTGCCGCTTCTTCCGGAAGGCTCTGGAAGAACGCGGTATCGAAAACCGCCACGTGCGGGACATTCGGCAGCAGGCGCTGCGCCACCTTGATGCCCTCCAGGGCCGGCGGGTTGTGCAGCGGGCCGAGCGGCTGGAGCTCTTCGATCTTCTGGCGCACCGCATCGGTAATAAGAGCCGGGCCATCGAAGTACTTACCACCCTGGACCACGCGATGCCCGACGGCGCGAATGGAGCCATCATGCAGGGACGGGCCGGCGGCGTCGAAGAACTCGAGCACCTTCTCCATACCGACTTCGTGGTTGGGAATGGGGCCTTCCCATTCGCGCACGTCCTCGCCGTGTTCGTGCTTGACGTGACCGGAGGGCAGACCAATCTGCTCCACGAGGCCCGAGGCGAGTTCCTCACCCGATTCGGGATCCACGACCTTGTACTTGATCGAGGAGGAGCCGGAATTAATTACGAGAACGGACAAAATGATCTCCTTGTGTCTGTGACCGGGTGGAGGCCCACCCCTATAACTTCAGTGTAATGCCGGATACGGGTTGTTCCGGCTCATGCCTGCGGATTCCCGCGAATTGCAGGTTGTTTCCGGTTGGTGCTGGTTATTCCTGCGCCTGGATCGCGGTAATCGCCACGGTATTGACGATATCCTCCACGAGCGCGCCGCGGGAAAGATCATTCACCGGCTTATTCAGGCCCTGGAGCACCGGGCCCACGGCGACCGCGCCCGAAGAACGCTGCACGGCCTTGTAGCCGATATTGCCGGCATTCAAGTTCGGGAAAACGAAAACCGTGGCGCGGCCGGCCACCGGGGAATTCGGCAGCTTCTTCTTCGCGGCCGCAGCATCCACCGAAGCGTCATACTGGAGCGGGCCGTCAATCAGCACGCCCTCGGGTGCCAGGCTCTTCGCGAGCTCCGTGGCTTCGCGCACCGCATCCACATCCGGGCCCTTGCCGGAGGTACCCGAAGAGTAGGAGAGCATGGCCACGCGCGGCTCAATACCGAATTGCTGGGCGGTGCGGGCCGAATCAATAGCGATGCCGGCCAGCTCTTCCGGGGTGGGATTGGTATTGACCGCGCAATCGGCGTACACGTAGACGCGATCATCCATGAGCATGAGGAAGGCACCGGAAACCGTCTTCGTGCCGGGCTTCATCTTGATGGTCTGGAAGGAGGGAACGATGGTATTTGCGGTGGTGTGGTTCGCACCCGAAACCATGCCGTCGGCATCGCCCATGTAGACCATCATGGTGCCGTAGTAGGAAGGATCCTTCATCTTCTCCACGGCCTGCTCGTAGGTCACGCCCTTCTTGGCGCGCAATTCAGCGAATTTCTCCGCGTAGCGGCGCACCCGCTCCGGATCATCAATCGAAATAATTTCCGCACCGGAGACATCCACGCCAAGCTCAGCGGCGCGGGCGAGAACCTCATCCTTATCCCCAACCAGGGTAATATCCGCGATATCGCGGGCCAGAATCTGGGCGGTGGCCAGCAGAATGCGGTCATCTTCGGCCTCCGGCATAACAATGCGCTTCTTTGCCTTGCGGGCCCGGGCCGCCAGGGAAGCCTGGAAGGACAGCGGGGTAATAACCGAGGATTCCTCTTCCATCGCGGCAACGAGGGTGGCCCGATCCTTATCGGTGAAGGAACGCGCCTCGCCATCGGGTAGATAAATAGTAGGAATACCCAGGTCACGCATGGTGGTGGGGACGTTCTCATCAGCGTCAATAACAATGAGGGCGCTCAGGGTGCCGTACCGATCCTTGATTTCCTTCGCGGAAAGCTGGGCAACAACCTCCACCTGCGCGGCGCTGCGCTGAGCCGCTGACACGGCGACGATGCCGGTGGTGCCCAGGTTGGCGATGGTGCGGCCGGTACGCGAAAGCATCCCGGGATTAATGGGATCCCCATCCAGAATGCCGAGAATGAGAACCGCATCGAAATTCTGGGCGTAATCGGTGTAGCGATTCACCAGCTGGGTCATGGCTTCTTCTTCGTCAGCCACGTAGGCCTGCCGGCTCGAACCCCAAGCAATATCGCGATCCTCGCCGCGGCCAACCTGGTCGAGCAGCTGAAGGAAGGCGGAGTCATTTTCGATATTTCCGTTGGTGAACGCCCGGAACACCCCGACGTTCTTGTAAGTAGAGGTGAGTACATCAACGTAGGCGCTGGCCACCGCCTGGGTGCCCGCATTACCTTCTACCGCGGTGAAATATACGCTGTAGGTCACTTTCTTATCCTTCCGGCCCGTGAGGACCCTTGAAAAAATAGGCGTATCCACGCCGGGATATCCCTTCAAATAATCTCACATCTTGCGAGCTGATGTGCATGCCCAGCTCAGGTCCACGCGGGCGGGTGGGCGTCGTCGTTCCTATCCGGTGACGAAGGTCCTAGAACCCTTCCGGGTGCGGGCCGGCTCCCAGTAGGCGCCGGCGCGTTTTAATCACTAGAATGAACAGCGTGAATACCAGCGATAATTCCCCGGTTCTTGTTGTCGATTTTGGTGCGCAGTACGCTCAGCTCATCGCGCGGCGCGTTCGTGAAGCACACGTTTATTCAGAAATTGTTCCGCACACCATGTCCGCCGCGGATATGCTGGCGAAAAAGCCCGCGGCCATTATCCTTTCCGGCGGCCCGGCATCCGTGTACGCGGAAGGTGCGCCCGCAATCGATAAGGACATTTTTGAGGCCGGGGTGCCTATCCTCGGTATCTGCTACGGCTTCCAAGCGATGGCCCAGGCCCTGGGCGGGCGCGTGGGGCGTACCGGCACCCGCGAATACGGGCGCACCGAAGCCCGCACCGCCGGCGATTCCTGCCTCTTCGCCGGCCTGGAAGATAAGCAAATCGTGTGGATGAGCCACGGGGATGCCGTGAGCGAAGCCCCGGAAGGCTTTACCGTCACGGCCGCCACCGATGAAACCCCGGTGGCCGCTTTTGAAGATCGCAAGCGCCGGCTCTTCGGCGTGCAATGGCACCCGGAAGTGCTCCACTCCCAGCGCGGCCAGGCCGCTCTGGAAAACTTCCTCTACGAAGGCTCGGGAATTAGCCCGAACTGGACTCCGTCCTCCATCATTGATGAGCAGGTGGCTCAGATTCGCGAGCGGGTCGGCTCCGCGCAGGTGATCTGCGCGCTCTCGGGCGGGGTGGATTCCTCGGTTGCCGCGGCGCTCGTGCACAAAGCGATTGGTGACCAGCTCACCTGCTTCTTTATTGACCACGGGCTGCTGCGCGCCGGCGAACGCGAGCAGGTAGAACGCGATTACGCGGAAAGCACCGGCATTCGCATCTTCACCATTGATGAATCCCAGCGCTTCCTCTCCGCGCTGGCCGGCGTGCGCGATCCGGAAACAAAGCGCAAGATTATCGGGCGCGAATTTATCCGCTCCTTCGAAAGCGCGCAGCGTCAGCTGGTAGATAAGCTCGGCGGCGGGGAAGATGTGAAATTCCTTGTCCAGGGAACCCTCTACCCGGACGTGGTGGAATCCGGTGGGGGAGAAGGCGCCTCCAATATTAAGAGCCACCATAATGTGGGCGGCCTACCCGAAGATATGAATTTCGAACTCATCGAGCCCCTGCGTAGCCTCTTCAAGGATGAGGTGCGTGCCATCGGGCGCGAACTGGGCGTGCCGGAGAAAATCGTGGCCCGCCAGCCCTTCCCGGGGCCGGGCCTGGCGATCCGCGTGATCGGTGAAGTCACTGAAGATAACCTGCGTATCCTGCGCGAAGCCGATGCCATCGCCCGCGAAGAACTCACCGCGGCCGGGCTGGATGCTGAGATTTGGCAGTGCCCGGTGGTGCTGCTCGCCGAGGTGCATTCCGTGGGCGTGCAGGGTGACCACCGCACTTACGGGCATCCCATCGTGCTGCGCCCGGTTTCCTCCGAAGATGCGATGACGGCCGATTGGGCCCGGGTTCCCTACGATGTGCTCGCCCATATCTCCAACCGCATCACGAACTCCGTGGCGGAAGTTAATCGCGTGGTTCTGGACGTGACCTCCAAGCCGCCGGCAACAATTGAATGGGAGTAACATTCGCAGTTAAAAAGTGATTCCTCACACATGTGAGAGGGGTGGCGACGTGAAGTCGCGTATCGGCGCGCCCGCCGGGGGCGTCGCGGGAATGTGCGCCGCTCATCTCACGTGTCTGGGAATGTTTTTTCACGCAAGCGCGTTAGGATAAATGTAGGCGCGGACAGCGAGTGATATACGCCCGCCGCCCGTGCCGGACAATACAATCGAGAGTCGCTTGTGCCTGACCGATTGATACGGACAACAGGTAAAAGAATCAGGACTTGTTACCTCGGTGCCGTAGCGATTCACGCGAAGGCGTGGATACGGTGCGGACGCAAGCGTGCGGCAATTTCTTACGGAACATCCGTTCCGCTTGCAAATTGCTTTATGCTTGGATAATAACGGGTACTGACACGACACAAGGAGAGTTAGACGCACATGGAGCGCACTGCTACCGATACCCCAACAGAGGAAGCCTGGGCGGGTTTCACGTCCGGCATCTGGAATGAAGCCATTGACGTTCGTGACTTCATCCAGAAGAACTACACCCCCTACGAAGGGGATGCTTCGTTCCTGGCCGGCCCGACGGAGAAGACCACCCGGCTGTGGGAGTCTCTTGAGGAAAATTACCTCTCCGAGGAGCGCCGCCGTCGCGTGTACGACGTCGACACCGACACCCCGGCCGATATTGACGCTTTCCCCGCCGGCTACATTTCCGAAGACGACGACGTCGTCGTCGGCCTGCAGACGGATGTTCCGCTCAAGCGCGCGATGATGCCCAATGGCGGCTGGCGCATGGTGGAAACCGCCATCAAGGAAGCGGGCAAGGAAGTCAACCCGGAGATCAAGAAGATCTTCACCCGCTACCGCAAGACCCACAATGACGCGGTCTTCGATATTTACACCCCGCGTATTCGCGCGGCCCGTTCCTCGCACATTATTACCGGTCTTCCGGATGCTTACGGCCGTGGCCGCATTATTGGTGACTACCGCCGCGTGGCCCTCTACGGTGTGGATAAGCTCATCGAAGAGAAGCAGGCCATGAAGGATTCCGTGGCCGATCAGCCCTTCTCCGAGCACTGGGCTCGTTTCCGTGAGGAACACGCCGAGCAGATCAAGGCTCTGAAGAAGCTCAAGACCCTCGGTGAGATCTACGGCTTCGATATTTCCGGCCCGGCGAAGAATTCGCGCGAAGCCGTGCAGTGGCTGTACTTCGGCTACCTCGCTTCCGTGAAGAGCCAGGACGGCGCGGCCATGTCCATTGGCCGCCTCTCCGCCTTCCTCGATATTTACTTCGAGCGCGATCTGGCCGCCGGAACCATTACGGAAACCGACGCGCAGGAAATGATTGACAACCTCGTCATGAAGCTGCGTATCGTCCGCTTCCTGCGCACCATCGATTACGATCAGATCTTCTCCGGTGATCCTTACTGGGCCACCTGGTCGGATGCCGGCTTCGGTGATGACGGGCGTACCCTCGTCACCAAGACCTCCTTCCGCCTGCTCCAGACCCTGCGTAACCTGGGTCCGGCTCCGGAACCGAATATCACCATTTTCTGGGATCCGGCGCTTCCGGAAGGCTACAAGGAATTCTGCGCGGCCATTTCCATCGAAACCTCGTCCATCCAGTACGAATCTGACGAACAGATTCGTAACCAGTGGGGCGACGACGCCGCCATCGCGTGCTGCGTCTCCCCGATGCGGGTGGGCAAGCAGATGCAATTCTTCGGGGCTCGTGTGAACTCCGCTAAGGCCCTGCTCTACGCCATCAACGGCGGCCGCGATGAGATGACCGGCAAGCAGGTGACCGAACCGGGTCTGTTCACCCCGCTCGAAGGCGATGGCCCGCTCGACTTCGACGAAGTCTGGCAGAAGTACGAAGAGATGCTTGACTGGGTAGTTGGCACCTACGTTGAAGCTCTCAATATCATCCACTACTGCCATGACCGCTACGCTTACGAAGCGGTGGAGATGGCTCTCCACGATTCGGAGATCATCCGTACCATGGGTTGCGGTATTGCCGGCCTGTCCATCGTGGCGGACTCGCTTTCCGCGATCAAGTACGCGAAGGTCTACCCGGTTCGCGATGAGACCGGCCTCGTTGTCGATTACAAGACGGAAGGCACCTTCCCGATCTACGGTAATGATGATGACCGCGCTGATGACATCGCGGCAACCGTGGTTCACACCATCATGTCGAAGATCAAGGCGATCCCGATGTACCGCGACGCCATCCCGACCCAGTCGGTGCTGACCATTACCTCCAACGTGGTGTACGGCAAGGCCACGGGTTCCTTCCCGTCCGGCCACAAGGCCGGCACCCCGTTCTCCCCGGGCGCGAACCCGGAGAACGGCATGGATACCCACGGTATGGTGGCGTCCATGATGTCCGTTGGTAAGCTGGATTACAAGGATGCCCTCGATGGTATTTCCTTGACGAATACCATTACGCCGGCTGGCCTCGGCCGCAATAAGGAAGAGCAGGTCAAGAACCTGGTCGGAATTATGGACGCCGGCTTCATGGCTGAAGAAGACTAAAACTCTAAGATTCAACCCCCAACAAAGAAAAGAAGGTAAAAAATGGCTAAGACCTACGAAGAGCGTCTCGAGTCGATGAAGGCTGCTCGCGAAGATAACGGTGGGGTGCAGGGTCTGTACCACGCCAATATCAACGTGCTGGATCGCTCCACCCTCGAGGACGCGATTGATCACCCCGAGAAGTACCCGAACCTGACCGTTCGCGTTTCCGGCTACGCCGTGAACTTCGTGAAGCTGACCCGCGAACAGCAGCTCGACGTTCTGTCGCGTACCTTCCATCACTCGGCATAACCATTGTCTGCTGAGTTGCGACTAGCACCGGTCGGCCTTCAAGATTTCGAAGCGCCGACCGGTCGGTTGCAGGGGGCCGGTCTGGGAGGCATCGATGTCCTCGACGACATCGAACGCAAAGAACGGCTTCGCAAGATGCGCGAGGGAACCCTCGGTTCCGTCCACTCGTGGGAACTTGTGACCGCGGTGGACGGGCCCGGGACCCGAATGACAGTCTTCATGGCAGGGTGCCCCCTGCGGTGCCTGTACTGTCATAACCCTGACACCTTCATTATGAAGGACGGTCAGCCGGTGGATTCCGATGAATTGCTGCGGCGCTGGAAGCGCTACCGTCGCATGTTCAAGGCGACGGGCGGCGGAATCACGATCTCGGGTGGCGAATGCTTAATGCAGCCCGCCTTCCTCAAGACCGTGCTTCGCGGCGCCAAAGAAATGGGAATCCATACGTGTATCGATACCTCCGGTTATCTCGGCCGTAACGTCGACGACGAAATGATGAATTACATCGACATGGTGTTGCTCGACGTGAAATCGGGATCCGAGGAAGTATATAAGCGCACGACCGGCCGCGAACTGCAACCGACCATTGATTTTGGTGATCGATTGGCTGCCGCGGGCAAGGAAATCTGGGTACGTTTCGTACTCGTGCCCGGGCTGACAGACGATCCGGAGAACGTGGAGAACGTTGCGAAGATCGTTGCACGGTGGAAGAACGCGGTGAGCCGCGTTGAGGTTCTGCCGTTCCACCAGATGGGGCGAGACAAGTGGCATTCACTTGGCTATGACTACCAACTGGAAGACGTCGTACCGCCGTCACCACAAGCCGTGGAAGAAGCGCGGGAGCACTTCCGGCGCTTGGGGCTGAACACCCCGGCTTTCTAAACGCTACGGATGACGCCAAGGGCCGCGTCCCGAAAGGGATGCGGCCCTTTTGTGTGCGTGCTTGCGTGGTGTGCTGATGGAACGGTGTTGCGTCGTCGTACCACAAACGTGAAGTACGACGACGCCGCTGCGGCCACCGCGGGCGGCCGCAGCTTCACCGGGCCGCGCGCCGGCGTGGCGGCGCTACATGGTATTGACCACGAGCCCGATATGGGTATAGAAGTTCATGGCACCGAAGAGCATGAAGATGACCCCGCTGATGACCAGGCACCAGTAGGCGGCGCTGACCACGCCGCCGCGCACCTGCCCGCGGGCGTCCGGGCGCACCGCGGCGAAGAAAAGAATCGCACCCACACCGGCCAGGCCAAAGACCGCGGAGAGAGCAATCGACTCCAGCCAGGGGTAGGCCGCGAAGGACCCGGAAATCGGTTCCTGGGGAGGGGCTGCGAAGAACTGATAGACCATCCCGGCGCACATAATCGCCAGCAGCGCCAAGCCCATTGCCAACGCGAAAATGGAGACCGGGCGGGCGATCCGCGCGAAAGTGTGGAAGGGCGAGCTGGATGCGAGGATGCGATCCCCGCGCTTCCACAGGATGAAACTCGCCGCCAGCAGGAGCACGCCGAAGCCGAGGCAGGTTTCCCCGAAGATAATATTGTCGAAGGGGAAGCCGCCGGCGGCCAGCGGCCAGGTGAGGGACATGTGCAGGCCGGTGAGCGTCTGGATCAGGCCGGTCACGAAGAATCCCAATCAATCATTCCCGGGGCGCTTTCCCCGGTGAAGAAATCTCCCACGTTCACCACTCCTTTCTCAATTTAGGACTAATGTCCCCATGATAGCCGGGTTCGCCCGGCACAGTGGGCCGCAACACAGTAGGCTAGACTCATGACTCACTACCGCGTGCATAACCCCAATACCGGCGAGGTGGAAGAACGCTTCCCCTCCCTGCCCGCCGCCGCGATCCCCGGCGTGATCAGCGCTTCCTGGGATGTCTTCACCAGCTGGCGGGATACCCCGATGGCCACCCGCGCCGCTGTCCTGCACCGCTTCGGGGAGCTCATCACGGAACGCTCGGCTGAGCTCGCCGATATTATCGGGCGGGAAATGGGCAAACCGCTGCGCGATGGCGCCGCCGAGCTCGCCACCGTCAGCCAGCACGCCCACTGGTTCGCCGATAACGCCCCGCGCTACCTGGAACCCACCACGCTGGATGCCGGCGATGGCATCCCCACCTACGTGCTCCACCAGCCGCTGGGCGTGCTGCTGGGCATCATGCCCTGGAACTTCCCCTATTCCCAGATCGCCCGCTTCGTGCTGCCCCAACTCATGGTCGGCAATACGATTCTCATGAAACAAGCGGAGATCTGCCCGCGTTCCTCGGCCGCGTTCGAGGCGCTGCTGCGCGAGGCCGGCCTGCCCGATGGGGTGTACCAGAATATCTACCTGGATATTGCGGATACGGAGAAAGTCCTGGCGGACCCGCGCGTCAAAGGAGTATCGCTGACCGGCTCGGAGCGGGCGGGATCCTCGGTTGCGCAGCTGGCCGGGAAGTACACGAAACGTTCCCTCCTGGAGCTGGGCGGCAATGATGCCATGGTGGTGCTAGGCGCCTCCGATATCACGGCGGTGGCCCGCGCGGCGGTGCGCACGCGCGTGTTCAACGCCGGGCAGGTCTGCACCTCGAATAAGCGCATTATCGTGCTGGATAGCGTTTTCGAGGAATTCCTCGCGGCGGCCCGCGCGGAGATCGCGAGCATCGTGGTGGGTCCCTATGATGACCCGGCCACGGATATGGGGCCGCTGTCCTCGATTGCCGCCAGGGACGAGGTGGTGCGGCGGGTGGCGAGCGCCGTCGCCGCTGGAGCGCACCGCCATTACGGAGGTCACAAAATTGACCGGCCGGGCGCTTTTATGACCCCGGCCTTGCTCACCGATATTCCCGCGGACCACGATATCGCTCGCAACGAATTATTCGGGCCGGTGGTGGCGCTCTACCGGGCGGCGGATGAGGAAGCAGCCCTCAAGCTGGCCAATAGCACCGCTTATGGTTTGCAGTCCTCGGTGTGGAGCCAGGATCTGGAGAAGGCGCAGCGTTTCGCGGCGCGGCTCGCGGCCGGTATGACCATTATCAATAAGCACCGTGAATCGGCGCCCACCTGGCCTTTTGGTGGGATTAATCGTTCCGGTTACGGTCGCGAGGAGGGTGCCTGGGGCTTGCGCGCCTTCACGAACGAGCATGCGGTGCGGGTCCATCCGGCGCGATAGGTACGACGCCGCAGCTTAGGTGGTACGACGGCGCAGCTTAGCTGGCGCGGGGCCGGCCGGGCAGGTAGGTGCCGCATGCCTTCGGCCGGTGCCCGGAGTGAGAGCAACGCGAAGCTCGGGGGCGTTTTTTGTGTCGGGGTGGTGTCGTACCCTAGAAGGGCTATGGAGGAATCGTACAAAGCAACAATCGCGCGGCTGCGGGAACGCGTGGCGGCCGCCCAGCAAGCCGGGGCTACCGTGGGGCGGCGCCCGGGTGTGCCCGCGCCGGCTCAGGCCGCTGAAAGTGTGCCTACAGGTCAGGGCGGGGCGGCGGCTGCGAGCATGCCGGAGGTTTCGGGCGCGGCGGAGGTCTCGGGCGCGGCGGCGCGTATTCTCACCGGCCTCAATAGCGCCCAGCGGGAAGCCGTGATTCACAGCGGTGGCCCGCTGCTCGTGGTCGCCGGGGCCGGCTCGGGTAAAACCCGGGTGCTCACCTCGCGCATCGCCTACCTCATCGCCACCGGGCAGGCTCACCCGGCCAATATCCTCGCCATCACTTTCACCAATAAGGCGGCGCGGGAAATGCGCGAACGCCTGGAAGGGATGCTCGGCGGCCTGGCCCGCGGCATGTGGATCTCCACCTTCCATTCTGCCTGCGTGCGGATTCTGCGGGCCGAACACCGCGCGCTCGGGATGCGTTCCACCTTCACCATTTACGATGCCGCGGATTCCCAGCGCCTCATGACCATGGTGTGCCGGGAAGAAAACATCGATATTCGGGCCTACCCGCCCAAAATGCTCAGCCGCCAGGTCTCCAATCTCAAGGATGAACTGGTCACCCCAGCCGCGCAGGCCGCGGCCGCAACCGATAGGGACGGCCAGGTGCTGGCCCAGGCCTATGCCGCCTACCAGGATCGCCTCGAGCGCGCCAATGCGCTGGATTTCGATGATCTTATTATGCGCACGGTGGAGGTGCTCACCTCCCACCCGGATATAGCTGAGCGCTACCGCACCCGCTTCCGCCACATTCTGGTGGACGAATATCAGGACACCAACCACGCCCAGTACGTCCTGGTACGCACCCTGGCCGGGCAGGGCCCGGAAGGCTCCGCGCTCACCGTGGTGGGCGATGCCGATCAGTCCATTTACGCCTTCCGCGGGGCCACCATCCGCAATATTGAGGATTTTGAGAAGGACTTCGCGGATGCCACCAGCGTGGTCCTCGAGCAAAACTATCGCTCCACCCAGAATATTCTCTCTGCCGCCAATGCCGTCATTTCCCATAATGAAGGGCGCCGGCCGAAAAAGCTGTGGACGGATTCGGGGAGCGGGGAAAAGATCACCGGCT
Organism: Actinotignum timonense; assembly: GCF_900155575.1. Classification (GTDB taxonomy): domain Bacteria; phylum Actinomycetota; class Actinomycetes; order Actinomycetales; family Actinomycetaceae; genus Actinotignum; species Actinotignum timonense. Next base: position 1,406,786 of record NZ_LT706966.1, read on the forward strand.
ACGTGGCTGATTCGGAAAGCGACGAAGCCCATTTCGTCGTCACGGAAATTGACCGGCTCCGGGATAGTAGCGGGGTGCGTTACGGCGATGTGGCGGTGTTTTACCGCACCAATTCCCAGGCGCGGGCCCTGGAAGAAATGTTCGTGCGCTCCGGGATTCCCTACCGGGTCATCGGCGGCACCCGCTTCTATGAGCGCAAAGAAATCAAGGATGCCCTCGCGTACCTGCACGCGGTGGCCAATCCGGATGATACCGTCTCGCTGCGCCGCATCATTAATGAACCAAAACGCGGGGTGGGGGATACCGCGCAGGGCCACCTGGCCACCCACGCCCAACGCTGGAATATTTCCTTCGGTGCCGCGGTGGCCGATGTGGCTACCCCCTGCCCGGAGCGCGGCGAAGTTGCGGGGTTGACGGCTCGGGCCCGCAGCGCCGTCGCCGATCTGGCTCGCATCCTCGAAACGGCGCGTCAGGATGCCGCCGCGGGCGGCAAACCCGCGGATATCCTCGATTACCTCATGGATGAATCCGGGTACCTGGCCGTGCTGCAAGAATCCAAAGACCCGCAGGATCTCAGCCGGGTGGAAAACCTGGCCGAATTACACGCGGTGGCGGTAGAGTTCTCCGCCCAGAATCCGGATGCCGGGCTGGGGGAGTGGCTCGATCAGATTTCGCTCGTCTCGGATACGGATCGGCTTCCCGAGGGGAGCGAATCCGAAGGGGAAACCACTCTCATGACGGTTCACACTGCCAAAGGTCTGGAATTCCCGGTTGTTTTCGTGACCGGCCTGGAAGACGGCACTTTCCCGCATATGCGTTCCCTGGATGATCGGCGCGAACTCGCCGAAGAACGCCGCCTCGCTTACGTGGCTTTCACCCGCGCGCGCGAACGCCTCTATATTTCGCGCGCGGCAGCGCGCTCCTCGTGGGGGGCGCCCCAGGAATTCCCGCCCTCGCGTTTCATTGAAGAAATCCCGCCCGAACTTATTAACTGGCGCCGGGAACAATCCTCCCAGGATCTGGTGCGCGGTGGTGGTATTGGTTCCGGCATTGGTTCCGGTTACGGGTGGGGGCGCCGTGAGCGGCGCGCGCCTTCTTTCTTTGACGACGACGCCGGGCCTGTCATCGGCTCAGGTACATTCAAACCCGGGAAACTCGGGGTGCCCGCCACGGCGGGCTCGGCCTCCCGGGCGGATTCCGCCGGTAGTGCGCATCCTGCTGCCGACGGTTCGGGTGGCTCCGCGGTTGGCGGTTCGAGCGGCACCCGAGGCACCTCAGGCGCAGCGGGCGCACCTAGCGCGGCGGG
>NZ_LT706966.1:1408388-1412925 GCF_900155575.1 Actinotignum timonense
CAGCGGCCGGCACGCTCAGGGTGCGCCGGTGGCTACGTGCCGCCGCGCGCCCGCTCAGCTTGTACCAGGCCAGCGCGCTCAGGAACACCACCCCGTCGGTGAAAGCCATCATCGCCGAGGTCGCCAAATCCAGATACAGGGCCAGCACGAAGCCGAGGAGCGCCTCGGCCACCGCAATCAGGAGAGTGAGAACCAGGAGGTGGCGCAGCGAGCGGGCGAAAAGAATCGCCGTGGCCGCCGGAACCACCATGAGGGCAATAACCAGGATCGCGCCCGCGGCATTGAAAGCCGCCACCACGGTCAGGGAGACCAGCATCATGAGCCCCAGCTCCACCGCCCGTACCGGGAAGCCGATAGTCGCCGCGAAATCACCGTCGAAAGTATCGGTTTTGAGAACCCGGAAAAACACCGCGATGAAAATCGCGTTGAGCGCGCACACCGCGAGCAGCTGCCACATGGTGCGTGGGCCAATATCGTAACCGCCGATGATGATATGTTCCGGGCTCAAAGCCATGAGATTGAGATCCCCGGTGAGCACGGTGTCCTGGCAAATATGGATATGAGAAAGGGTGGTTGAGAGCAGCAAAATACCCAGGGCGAAAAGCACCGGGAAAATCACGCCCTGGCTGGCATCCCCGGTGAGCAACCGGGTGCGATCCAGCTGCTGGGCACCCAGCACCACCACCAAACCCATGAGTGCCGCGCACACCACCATGATCGGGGAATGCGTGGAACCAGACAGAATCGTGCCCACCACAATCCCGGGGAGCACCGCGTGCGACATCGCGTCCACCAGCATGGACTGCCCGCGCAACACCAGGAACACCCCCGGAAGCGCGCAGGTCACCGCGGTCACCACCGCGAGCAACATAACCGCCACAATGAAACTCATTGCCCACTCCTCTCCGAAGCAGCCAGCGCCCGGGTGGCAAGATCACCGCGCAAGCGGCGCTGGCGCAGGGCCACCACCACAATCGAGCGGCGCGGCGCGGCCAGCAGCGAGAACGCGAAAATAACAAAGAGGTGGAGCACCACGATCGGGCCGGTGGGAACCTTGCCCAGGCAGACGGACAGATACGCGCCCGCCGCGCCCGCAACCCCACCGAAAATCCCGGCCAGCACCATCATCGAGGACATGCGGTGCGTCCACTGGCGCGCGGCCGCGGCCGGCATAATCGCAAAAGCGACCATGAGAATAAGCCCCACGCCCTTGATTCCAATCACGATAGCGATGGTGACGAGCACCAGCATGAGCGGCGTGAGCACGCGCGGGCTGAAACCCTGCAATTGCGCCGTGACCGGATCGAAAGTCACCAATTTGATTTCTTTGAAGAAAGCGAGAATCACCGCAACGGTGAGCAGCCCGAATACCGCGATGGTCACCAGGTCCCCGGCGCGCACATTCGCCGCATTGCCGAACATGTAGCTGTCGATCCCGCCGCGATTGGGCAGGTGAGAATGGGTGAGCAGCCGCAGGCACACCATCCCGCCCCCGTAAAACAGCGAAAGGCAGATGGCCATGGCGGCATCCGCCTTCACTTTCGAATGCGCCACGATGATATTGGTGAGAACGACGGCGCACATCGCCGCCGCGCTTGCCCCGAGCACTAGGACCACCATCGAGCGCCCATCCATGCCCAGCAGGGTGGCCACCGTGAAGGCGGCAACCACACCGAGGATGGAGCTGTGCCCGATAACGTCGGAAACCAGGGACTGGCGGCGCAGGTAGAGCAGGCAACCAGCGATTCCGGAAAACACCCCGATGAGGGTGGTGCCGATGAGCATGGTGCGGAAAATATAGGTTCCCCACAATTCCAGCGGGGAAATAAAATCAATCATTGCGCCGCGCCCTCACTTGCGTTCGAGGGCGATGGAAAGGCCGTACGCCCGCGCGATATTCTCCGCGGTGAAAGCCTCCTCCACGCTTCCGCTCGCCACCAGTTTGCCGCTAGAGAGCAGCACCACGCTATCGCAGAAATCGGGGACCGTCTGCAGATCGTGATGCACGATCATCACGGTTTTCCCCTCATCAACCAGTTCGCGCAGCAGCGTCATAATCGCCTGCTGGGAGGTGATATCGATACCCGCGAAAGGTTCGTCCATGAGGTAGAGCTCGGCGTGCTGGGCCAGGGCGCGCGCCACGAAGGTGCGCTGCTGCTGGCCGCCGGACAGCTCGTTGATATGGCGGTGGGCAAGATTGGAAATTCCCAGGCGCTCCATGGCCGCGGCGGCGGCTTCGCGCTGGCGCACGCCCGGGCGGCGCAGCCAGCCCAGCTGGGCGTACGTACCCATGAGCACGACGTCGCCCACCGTGGTCGGGAAATCCCAATCCACGGTGGCGGTTTGCGGCACGTAAGCAATACGCGAACGCACCCGGGGGAGTGGTTCGCCGAAGAAGGTGACCTCCCCGGCGAGGGCCGGAACAAGGCGCAGGGCCGCCTTCATGACGGTGGATTTCCCCGCGCCGTTCGGGCCGAGAAGCGCCACCACCTGGCCTGGACTGACGCGGAGCGAAACATCGCTCACCGCGATCGTATCCTGGTAGGCGACGCTCAGGTGGTCAATCTGACAGGCCAGCGTGGTAGCGGATCCCATAGATATCACCTATTTCTGCGAAAGCGCGCTGACGATGGAATCAACGTTGTAGCTGAAAGCGCCCAGGTAGGTATTCGTGGGAGCTTCGGAGCTGAGGGTATCGGCGAAGAGCTCGTTATCGGAGACCTCAACATGCCAACCCTTTTCGCGCACCGCGTCCTGGAGGTGCTTAATGACTTCGGGGTTCTTGAGGTTGTCCTGGAAGATCACCGGAACCTTGCGCTCGGCAATGAGGGTGGCGAGCTCGTTGAGCTCCACCGCGGACATTTCCGATTCGGAGGAAACGAAATCGGTGGCGTGGATTTCAATACCGAAAGAAGCGCCCAGGTAGTTGAAGGCGTCATGCCCGGTGATGAGCACGCGGTTTTCCTTCGGGATCTTATCGAACTTGGCCTTGGCTTCATCGGCGGCCTTGGCGATCTTCTTGTTGTATTCTTCCGCGTTGGCCTTGTAGAGGTCCGCGTTCGCGGCGTCGATCTCACCGAGCTTGGCGGCGGTGGCCGTCACCACATACTGCCAGTTCTCCGGGGAGTTCCACACGTGCGGGTCGTGGCCTTCGATCTTGCCGTCTTCTTCCCAGGGGAGGAGCTTATCTTCCGGGATGGCTTCCGCGGCCGCGATCTGGCGGTCGCCGAGCTTCTCGAGCTGGCCCATCATCTTGTGTTCCATATCGTGGGAGGTCCACACCACAAGATCGGCCTTTTCGATGGCCTGGGTATCCTGGGTGGTCAGTTCCTGGGTGTGAGGATCACCGCCGGGCTTGACCAAGGTGGTTACGTTAGCCTCGGGAGCGACATTGCGAATAACATCTTCGAGGTAACCGGTAGTTGCCACCACCGACAGGCCCGCGGCCTTTGAGGAGTCGGTGGCCGGCGATTCGGATGCGCCCTTGTTTTCGGTGGCGCAGCCGGTCAGGGATGTGAGTGCCAAAGCCCCGGCCGCGGCAATCGCGGCCAACTTAACAGAATGTTTCATGGTGTCCTTCTTCAATCACGAAAGCATGTAAGGTATGGGTTTCTTTACTCGGGACCTGAATATGTTAACCGATGCACGCATAAAGCACTAGGGCAAATCTGCGAAACGTCGCGAAAAATCCCGGGAATTGCTGGGTGAAAAGTCAATAAGAATAATTGCGTGCCTGGTAGCTGCGGCACTCTCGCTCACTTCTGGTAGTACGACGACGCCGCCAGCTGGCTGCCGCCCTTACCTGTCCGCATGATGGACCGGGGCGGGGGCGTCACCCGGGGTGGGCTAAGCTCACAGCTATGCAGCAGGATCTCAAGGTACAGGGTCAGGCCGGTGCGGCCTGGCGATGGTGGCGCGCCTAAGAAGCGTTCCCCTGCGGCGCAACTACGCCGCCCCAACCACTTGAGAGGAGAATCCCGTGCAACGGGACCTACCGCATTCACCTGAGTACCATGTCCCCGATGCCCTATCCACGCATCGCCGGCACTCCACCACACTCACTGTCTCCATCATGGCGCCTTCCGCCACGCCGGCTACTGCCGCTACGGCTGCCGCCATGGCTGCCTCCACCCGCGCCCAGCTGCGCTGCCGCTGGTGGAAAGCCGCACGGGGGCGATGGCGCGCGGCGCCTAGCTCAGCGCGGCCCGCCTAGCACAGCACGCCTAGCGCAGCCCGCTCAGCACCGCAGTCCACACAAACTTTCCAAAGTACGGAGTTGTCATGATTAAAGAAGCCATTATTAAAGTTGTGTCCAAGCAGGATCTCACCTATGACGAGGCCTACACCGTTATGAACGAGATCATGGGCGGGGAAAGCACTCCCACCCAGACGGCAGCCTTCCTCGCCGCGCTTTCCACCAAGAACGCGCGGGCAGAAACCACCGATGAGATTTCCGGCTGCGCCACTGCGATGCGCGAGCACGCTGATTACTTCGAGGTTCCTTTCCCCACCCTGGAAATCGTGGGAACCGGCGGGG
>NZ_LT706966.1:1413858-1420754 GCF_900155575.1 Actinotignum timonense
GCCGCCCCCGCTGCCGCCGAAGCACTCGCCGCCGCCCCCGGCAGCGAACCCGGGAGCGATCCGGCCAGCTTCCCCTTCGAGGCCGCCCTGCGCGGCCCCGGGCTCGGCTTCATCTGCGAAGTGAAAAAAGCCTCGCCCTCGAAGGGCATCATCGCCGAAGATTTCCCCTACCTCGATATTGCCCGCTCCTACGAAGCGGCCGGGGCGGAAGCCATGTCCGTGCTCACCGAGCCGCAGTGGTTCCTCGGCTCGGATAGCTACCTGGAGGAAATCACCCGCACGGTTGCTACCCCTTGCCTGCGCAAAGATTTCGTGGTGGATTCCTACCAGATCTACCAGGCGAAAACGCTGGGGGCCAGCGCGGTGCTGCTCATCTGCTCGCTCCTGGATACCGCGATCCTGCGCGAGTACCTCCAGCTGGCGCATTCCCTCGGGCTATCGGCCCTGGTGGAAACCCACGACGCCGCGGAAATTGACTCCGCCCAGGCGGCCGGTGCCCGCATTATCGGAATCAACAACCGCAATCTCAAAGATTTTTCGNCCGCCATGGCTGCCTCCACCCGCGCCCAGCTGCGCTGCCGCTGGTGGAAAGCCGCACGGGGGCGATGGCGCGCGGCGCCTAGCTCAGCGCGGCCCGCCTAGCACAGCACGCCTAGCGCAGCCCGCTCAGCACCGCAGTCCACACAAACTTTCCAAAGTACGGAGTTGTCATGATTAAAGAAGCCATTATTAAAGTTGTGTCCAAGCAGGATCTCACCTATGACGAGGCCTACACCGTTATGAACGAGATCATGGGCGGGGAAAGCACTCCCACCCAGACGGCAGCCTTCCTCGCCGCGCTTTCCACCAAGAACGCGCGGGCAGAAACCACCGATGAGATTTCCGGCTGCGCCACTGCGATGCGCGAGCACGCTGATTACTTCGAGGTTCCTTTCCCCACCCTGGAAATCGTGGGAACCGGCGGGGATAACGCCCACTCTTTCAATATTTCCACGACCTCGATGTTCGTGCTGGCCGCCGGGGGCGTCAAGGTCTCCAAGCACGGTAACCGCGCCGCCTCCTCGCTGTCCGGTACCGCCGACTGCCTGGAAGCCCTCGGGGTGAATATCAACCAGGATCCGGATACCTGCCGGCGCCTCCTCGATGAGGTGGGCATGTGCTTCATGTTCGCCCAGCTCTACCACAAGTCCATGAAGAACGTGGGGGCAATCCGCAAGGAGCTCGGCTTCCGCACCGTCTTCAATATCCTCGGGCCGCTGACCAACCCGATCCACCCCGAATACCAGGTCCTCGGCGTTTACGATGAATACCTCGTGGAGCCCCTCGCCCGCGTCCTCAATGACCTGGGCGTCCACCACGGCCTGGTGGTCTACGGCCAGGATAAGCTCGATGAGATTTCCCTCTCCGCCCCCACCACGGTATGCGAAGTACGCAACGGCGAATACCGCACCTTCGAAATGTCCCCGGATGTGTTCGGCTTCAACCGGGCCACCCCGGCCGATATGCTCGGCGGCACCCCGGAAGAAAACGCCCAGATCACCCGCGATATCCTCTCCGGTAAAATCACCGGCCCCAAGCGTGACGTGGTCCAGCTCAATGCCGGTGCCGGCCTGTACATTGCCGGTAAGGCCCGCTCCATTGCCGCGGGCGTGGATATGGCCGGCGACCTCATTGACGACGGCAGCGCCTACCGCNGCGGTGAAATCCGGGACCGGCACCCTCAAAGACGCCGCCAGCGAAGCCTTCCGCGAATGGACCGGGCGGGTGAGCGATACCCACTACTGCCTCGGCTCGGTTATGGGCCCGCATCCCTTCCCCACGATCGTGCGTGATTTCCAAGCGGTTATTTCCCGCGAGGCCCGCGCCCAGATCCTGGAAGCTGAGGGGCGCCTGCCCGATGCCGTCATCGCCTGCGTGGGCGGCGGCTCGAACGCGGCCGGTTCTTTCTACAACTTCGTAGATGATGCGGGCGTGCGCCTCATCGGCGCGGAAGCGGCCGGGCGGGGCGTGGATACCCCGGATACCGCCGCGACCATCGCCACCGGCACCGAAGGCATTTTCCACGGCATGAAATCCTATTTCTGCCAGGACGAATTCGGGCAGATCGCCCCGGTGTACTCCATCTCGGCCGGCCTGGACTACCCGGGGATTGGCCCCGAGCACGCCTACTGGCACGATATCGGGCGCGCGGAATACGTCCCGGTCACCGATGCGGAGGCCGTGGATGCGTTCGAATACCTTTCGCGCACCGAGGGGATCATTCCCGCGATTGAATCGGCGCACGCCCTCGCGCACGCCATGAAGATCGCCCCGGAGATGCCGGGCAAGATTATTATCGTCACGCTCTCGGGCCGCGGGGATAAGGACGTCGCGGCCATCGCGCGCTACCGGGGAGAAGATATCCATGACTAAACAGGTACCCATCGCCCGGGCTTTTTCCCGCGGCAAAGCTTTTATTCCGTTCTTCACCTGCGGGGATCCAGATTTAGGTACGACGGCGCACATTATCCGCGCGGCCGGCCGGGCCGGTGCAGATCTCATCGAATTCGGCGTGCCTTTCTCTGATCCGACCGCCGAGGGCCCGGTCATCCAGGCTTCCTCGGAGCGGGCGCTGCGCGGGGGAGCCACAACGGACAAAATTTTTGAGATGATCGGCCAGGTGCGCCCGGATCTGGAGTGCCCCTTCGTCATCATGACCTACGCTAATGTGGTCTTCTCCTACGGCCCGGAGCGCTTCGCGCGCCGCTGCGCGGAAGTTGGGGTCTCCGGCGTGATCCTCCCCGATGTGCCTTTCGAGGAGAAGGCCGAATTCGAGGGGGCTTTGGCTGTGCATAACGTTGATCTCATTTCGCTGATCGCGCCTACCTCCGAGGACCGGATCGAAGCGATTGCGCGGGCCGCGCGCGGCTTCCTCTACGTGGTCTCCTCCATGGGGGTGACGGGCATGCGCTCGAATATCACCACCGATGTGGGGGCCATCGTAAAGAAGATCCGCTCGGTCACGGATACTCCCTGCGCGATTGGCTTCGGGATTTCTTCCCCGGAGCAGGCCGCCCGCATGGGAGCGCTCTCCGACGGGGTGATCGTGGGATCGGCCCTGGTTTCCCGGATTCACGAACTGGCGGCGGCCGGAAAGGGCGCGGAGCAGATCGCCGCGGATATCGCCGGCCGGGTGAGCGAGCTCAAGGGCGCGCTCGGCTAAGCGCCGCGAAGGTGCCGCTGCGCGTAGCGGAGCGCAGGCTCCGCGCGTGCGGCGGAGCGAAAGCCCCGCCGCGAGCACGCTGCGGCCGCGCGATATGGTGCGGTGAGCAACACGCCGGGCCATCTTCCGCGGCCCGGCACCCATCGCGCGCCACCATGGAAGGGATGTTAACGTATTCGCGCCGCGTGGCGCTCGCCCTGGCCGTTATCCAGCCCGTGGTCCTCACCTGGATCACGGTGGTGCTCATCTGCCTGCTCGGATACACCCTCACCGCGGCCTCCCCGCTGCTCGGGGACGTAACCTGGCAGGGCGCGGCACGCCTGGGCGGCTCCCTGTGGCTGCTCGCCCTCGGCACGCCGCTGGTGAGCGCGGGCGGGCATATCGGCCTCATGCCCCTGCTCCTCACCGCACTTATCGCTTGGCTCACGGTGCGTTTCCTGCGTGCCATCGTGGTGGAAGACTGGTGGGACGTAGCCATCGCCACGCTGAGCGGAGCGGGCAGCGCCGGCGTGATCTGCCTACTCTCCCTCCCGCAATCATCCCTGCTCCACGCCCTCGTGGGCGGGGCGGTGCTCGGCTTCGCCGCCAGCCAATGCGCCTGGCTGGAACGCCCGGCCTGGCCCGGCGTGGCCATCCTGGAACGCGGCTGGCGCCTCATTGCACCGCTCGCCGCCACCCTGGCGGTAGTGAGCCTCCTCCTGGTTCTTGCCGCGGTGGTGCTCGGCTTCGGGCGCGCCCAGGCCCTGCACGCCGCCTACCTCACCGATCTCACCGGCACGATTCTCTTCACCCTCACCCAGCTGCTTTTCGCTCCCGCGCTGGCGGTATGGGCACTGGCCTACGTGACCGGCGCCGGTTTCACGGTGGGCAGCGGCGCGGTCTTCTCGGCCCTGGGCGGCAGTTTCGCCCCCATCCCCGGCCTTCCCGTGTTCGGCCTGCTGCCCGACCCGGCCCTGCGCCCCGCCTGGCTCCTCATCATCCCCATCCTCACGGGCCTGGCCTGGGNGGGCCGCGGACGTGGAAGCGCTCGCGGCCGGCGGTGCCGACGCGGTGCTCGTGGGCGAAGCCCTCATGCGCAGCGCCGATAAAGTAGGAGTCCTGGCCCAGTGGCGCCAGGCCGCGGCGCGCGTCGTCGCCCCCGCACAGGAGAAAGAGTAACCATGACCGAAGGACACACGATGGAAAGCTCCACCTCGGGAACCTCCACGCCGCCGGCCGGCGCTACCGCGCGCCCGGGCCGTTTCGGCATCCACGGCGGGCAGTTCATCCCGGAAACTCTCATGCCGGCCATCGAAGAACTGGACGCCGCCTACCGGCACTACCGCGACGACCCGGAATTTAACGCCGAACTCACCGATCTTTTCAATAACTACGCGGGCCGGCCCTCCCTCCTCTACTACGCGGAGCGGATGACGCGCGACCTGGGCGGCGCGAAAATCTACCTCAAACGCGAGGACCTCAACCACACCGGCGCCCACAAAATCAATAACGTGCTCGGCCAGGCGCTGCTCGCCAAGAAAATGGGCAAAACCCGCCTCATCGCGGAAACCGGGGCCGGCCAGCACGGGGTCGCCACCGCCACCGCTGCCGCGCTTTTCAATATGGAATGCGTGGTGTTCATGGGGGAGGAAGATACCCGCCGCCAGGCCCTCAACGTGTACCGCATGCGCCTGCTGGGCGCGGATGTGGTCGCGGTGAAATCCGGGACCGGCACCCTCAAAGACGCCGCCAGCGAAGCCTTCCGCGAATGGACCGGGCGGGTGAGCGATACCCACTACTGCCTCGGCTCGGTTATGGGCCCGCATCCCTTCCCCACGATCGTGCGTGATTTCCAAGCGGTTATTTCCCGCGAGGCCCGCGCCCAGATCCTGGAAGCTGAGGGGCGCCTGCCCGATGCCGTCATCGCCTGCGTGGGCGGCGGCTCGAACGCGGCCGGTTCTTTCTACAACTTCGTAGATGATGCGGGCGTGCGCCTCATCGGCGCGGAAGCGGCCGGGCGGGGCGTGGATACCCCGGATACCGCCGCGACCATCGCCACCGGCACCGAAGGCATTTTCCACGGCATGAAATCCTATTTCTGCCAGGACGAATTCGGGCAGATCGCCCCGGTGTACTCCATCTCGGCCGGCCTGGACTACCCGGGGATTGGCCCCGAGCACGCCTACTGGCACGATATCGGGCGCGCGGAATACGTCCCGGTCACCGATGCGGAGGCCGTGGATGCGTTCGAATACCTTTCGCGCACCGAGGGGATCATTCCCGCGATTGAATCGGCGCACGCCCTCGCGCACGCCATGAAGATCGCCCCGGAGATGCCGGGCAAGATTATTATCGTCACGCTCTCGGGCCGCGGGGATAAGGACGTCGCGGCCATCGCGCGCTACCGGGGAGAAGATATCCATGACTAAACAGGTACCCATCGCCCGGGCTTTTTCCCGCGGCAAAGCTTTTATTCCGTTCTTCACCTGCGGGGATCCAGATTTAGGTACGACGGCGCACATTATCCGCGCGGCCGGCCGGGCCGGTGCAGATCTCATCGAATTCGGCGTGCCTTTCTCTGATCCGACCGCCGAGGGCCCGGTCATCCAGGCTTCCTCGGAGCGGGCGCTGCGCGGGGGAGCCACAACGGACAAAATTTTTGAGATGATCGGCCAGGTGCGCCCGGATCTGGAGTGCCCCTTCGTCATCATGACCTACGCTAATGTGGTCTTCTCCTACGGCCCGGAGCGCTTCGCGCGCCGCTGCGCGGAAGTTGGGGTCTCCGGCGTGATCCTCCCCGATGTGCCTTTCGAGGAGAAGGCCGAATTCGAGGGGGCTTTGGCTGTGCATAACGTTGATCTCATTTCGCTGATCGCGCCTACCTCCGAGGACCGGATCGAAGCGATTGCGCGGGCCGCGCGCGGCTTCCTCTACGTGGTCTCCTCCATGGGGGTGACGGGCATGCGCTCGAATATCACCACCGATGTGGGGGCCATCGTAAAGAAGATCCGCTCGGTCACGGATACTCCCTGCGCGATTGGCTTCGGGATTTCTTCCCCGGAGCAGGCCGCCCGCATGGGAGCGCTCTCCGACGGGGTGATCGTGGGATCGGCCCTGGTTTCCCGGATTCACGAACTGGCGGCGGCCGGAAAGGGCGCGGAGCAGATCGCCGCGGATATCGCCGGCCGGGTGAGCGAGCTCAAGGGCGCGCTCGGCTAAGCGCCGCGAAGGTGCCGCTGCGCGTAGCGGAGCGCAGGCTCCGCGCGTGCGGCGGAGCGAAAGCCCCGCCGCGAGCACGCTGCGGCCGCGCGATATGGTGCGGTGAGCAACACGCCGGGCCATCTTCCGCGGCCCGGCACCCATCGCGCGCCACCATGGAAGGGATGTTAACGTATTCGCGCCGCGTGGCGCTCGCCCTGGCCGTTATCCAGCCCGTGGTCCTCACCTGGATCACGGTGGTGCTCATCTGCCTGCTCGGATACACCCTCACCGCGGCCTCCCCGCTGCTCGGGGACGTAACCTGGCAGGGCGCGGCACGCCTGGGCGGCTCCCTGTGGCTGCTCGCCCTCGGCACGCCGCTGGTGAGCGCGGGCGGGCATATCGGCCTCATGCCCCTGCTCCTCACCGCACTTATCGCTTGGCTCACGGTGCGTTTCCTGCGTGCCATCGTGGTGGAAGACTGGTGGGACGTAGCCATCGCCACGCTGAGCGGAGC
>NZ_LT706966.1:1420772-1533576 GCF_900155575.1 Actinotignum timonense
CCCGGCCCTGCGCCCCGCCTGGCTCCTCATCATCCCCATCCTCACGGGCCTGGCCTGGGGAATTATCCGCTCGCTGCTCCCGCGCGACTGGGTGAGCGCCGCGGTGGGCGCCCTGGAACTCCTGGTGCTCGTGGCCCTGGCCGGGCAATTCGCCACCGGCGGGATCGGCCCGGGCCGCATGCTCGAGGTCGGCACCCGCGCCCCGCTCCTCACCGGCTGCGTGGCGCTCACGGTGCTGCTACCCTTCGCGCTCGGTTACGGCGCGCGCGACTTCTGGGCGTGGGTGCGCGCCTTGTGGGAACGCTACCGGGTACGGCGCGCCCTGCGCCCCGCCCCGCAGCAGAACGACGACGCCGCCCACCCCGCAGCGCCCACTTCCGCCACCACAGCGGATGCCGCGGTCACGGCTCCTACCGCCGCGACCGCTGCGGAACCAGCATCTTCTCAGCCGGCCGCCGCTGACTGGGAGGAGCGTGGGAAAAGTGAGGAAAAATAACAGGAGAGCTGGGCATAGAGTGAAATAACGGCGCGCGGAGGTGCCCGAGCGGCCTAAAATTTTGCCTATGCTTCAACCCAATACGCACGGGGCGCTCCTGGCTGCCGGCCTCTGCTCGCTGGCTTTCCTGGCGCTGGGGGTGCGCACCATCCCGCGTACCCGCCGCCTGGCTACCGCGATTCCGGTGCTTGCCATGGTGGTGGCAGCCGTATGCGGCGTCGTCGCTATTGGGGTGGGCATGAACCTCAACTTGCAGTACGCAAGCACGTGGAGCGATGTCAAAACCATTTTCACGAAAAGCGGCGGCAAGGCTTCCGTGACCGCGGTGACGAGCGAGCTCCCCAAATACGCCGGGCAATCCGGTGAGATCCCCATGCCGGAAGGCAAAGAATGGAAAGCCGATTTCACCCCGGCCGGGCACGGGGTGGTGGGAACCGTCTTCCGCGGCCCCGAATCCGGCCTTGAGCTGCCCGTATGGGTGTACCTGCCCCCGGATTATTCCCCGGAGCGCACCTACCGCGTGATCGTCATGATCCAGGGCTTTCCCTCGCAGACGGAGAAAATTCCGGGAGTGCTGGATTTGGAGCATACGATGCCGGCGAGCGCGCCCGATACGATCGTGGTGGTCCCCTCCCTCAATGTGGATAACCAGCAGCCCGATTGCGTGGATCTATCCGGGCGGCCCGCGGTGGGAACCTGGGTGAACCGCGATGTTGTGCAGATGGTGCGCAAGAATTTTTCCGTCTCCGCGGATCGGCGCGACTGGGCCATTGCCGGGGCCTCCTACGGGGGCTGGTGCGCGCCGGTGCTCGGGCTGTACAACCCGCAAACCTTCGCCTCGGTGATTTCCTTTTCCGGGTACAACGTGCCGGTTATCGGCCTGACCCAAGCCCCCGGCCTGCGCGAACAATTCACCGTCACCAACCTCATGAAAAAAGCGAGCTGGCCGCAGTCCATGTACTTCACCGGCACCCGCACCGATAACGACCCGGTGGAACTGGCGCGCGGCCTGGAGGAAGTCAAGAACCCGCGCCTGAAAACCACCGTGCACCTGGACCCGAACGGCGGGCACTCCTGGGACACCTGGAAAAAACAGCTGCCCGGGGCGCTGGAGTGGTGGAATGGTGATCGGGCGGGCGGAGCGAAAAGCGTGGTGGCCACCCGCGGGTGGATGACCCAAAAAACCACCGTCGCCGGCGCCTATCTGCTCTTCGCGCTGCTGGCCGCGGGGAGTATTGTGCGCGGGCGAGCCCTGGTGCGCCGCCCCCGCTACGTGCCTCGGCACGCGCTGCATACCCGCCGCCACGCCCTGCCGCGCGGCACAGGCCGCTACCGGATACGGCGCTGGGCCTGGGTGAGCCTCACGGTGGCCTGGGGGATCGTGGCCCTACTCCTCACCGTCAATCTCAAAACGCATACGGTTGAAGACATCCGCTTTATCGGCGCCTTCTTCCACCTCTTCACCATGTAGCTGCGGGCGGGCGCCCGCGCAGGCTGGGCACCCCATGCCCGGGGTAGCACCGCGCAGGCCGCGAGCGTCCGCCCGGGCGCGGGCTATACTGGCTCACGTGAATGCGCACTTTTCCCACCCGCTGGTCTACTGGGCCTGCGCGGCCTGGATCGGCATCATCGTGGCCCTCGCCTTCCTCGCCGACCCGCGCGTAGCCATCCTCGCGCTCGCGGGCAGTTTCGTGATCCTCGCGGTGGCGCGCCTGACCCTACCCACCGGCTACGTCCCCTCGGTGCGTTCGCGCATCACCGACGCCGCCACCCTCCTCCTCCTGGCCGCAGCCCTCTTTTTCCTTGCGCGTTTCGCCCTCACGCCCCCCGTTATTTAAGAACGACGCCGCAGCACCCTGGCACGCCACCACGCAGGCGCTGCGCCGTCGCTGTGCCACTGCACCCCTCCCGTGTTCGCTTGCCGCTTGTTTCTGAGACGCGGTGGGCCTGGTGGGCGCGGGCTCGTCCATACTGGTGGAGTGAGTCCCTTAGCTATGAACATTATCTGGGTTGTTGTTTTCACGCTGATCGGCGCGTTTTTCGCCGCTTCGGAAATCGCGCTGGTTTCCCTGCGGCAAACGCAGATCGACGAGATGGCGGAGAACTCCGCCTCCGGGAAAACGATCCAGCGCCTAACCTCGGATTCCAACCAGTTTCTTTCCGCAGTTCAGGTGGGCGTGACCCTGGCCGGGTTCTTCTCCGCCTCCTTCGGTGCGGCCTCCATCGCCCCGGAGATCGCGCCCACGTTCAGAGCTTGGGGGATGTCCGAAAACGGGGCCACCACCCTGGCTTTTGTGCTCACCACGCTCGTGATTTCCTATATTTCCATTGTGTTCGGGGAGCTGGTGCCCAAGCGCATCGCCCTGCAATCGGCGGAAACTATCTCCACGCTGGCCGCTCGGCCCCTCGCTTTTATTACCGCGGTGCTGCGCCCGGTCATTTGGTTCCTAGGCGCGAGCGTGAACGGGGTGCTGCGGCTGTTGCGCCGCGACCCGAAAGAGCAGCGCGAAGAAATGGGAGTCGCGGAGCTGCGTGCCTTCGTGGCCAGCCAGGAAACGATTGGCACCGAGGAACGCGATATGGTCGTCTCGATGCTGTCCGTTTCGGACCGCACCGTCCAGGAGGTTATGACGCCGCGCACCGAAGTGGAATTCCTGGACGCGGAACTTTCCCTCGACGAAGCACGCCCCCTCGTTACGGCCCTGGAACACTCGCGTTATCCGGTGCGCCGCGGTGGGAACGACGACGACGTGATCGGCTTCCTACACATTCGCGATATGCTCGCTCCCGCTCCCACGGCTCAACGGGTGAGCGATTTGGTGCGCCCGGTGACGTTCTTCCCCACGGGTAAGGATGTGCTGGAGGCTCTTTCAGATCTGCGGAAAGCCCACGCTCATCTGGCCATCGTGGTGGATGAATACGGGGGTACGGACGGCATCGTCACCATTGAGGACGTGATGGAAGAATTCGTGGGCGAAATCCGCGATGAATACGACCGCGAGGTCCCCAAGGTGCAGGTACACGGGGGAGTGCGGGATATGGACGGGCTCTCCACCCGTCCCGAGGTGCTCAAAATGCTCGGGGTGGAGCTCCCCGAGGGGCCTTTCGATACCCTGGCCGGCTATATCATCGCCCAGCTGGGGCGCATGCCGCAGGTAGGGGATTCCACCCGGCTGGGCGCGGTGGAGCTCACCGTACAGTCCCTGGACGGGCGGCGCATCGACCGGGTGCGGGTGGACCAGGTGACCGAATCGGAGGACATCGCCATGGCCCGGATGGAAGGCCACAGCGAAGCCGGGCGGTAGCTGGTGCCCTAGCGGATCACGCGGGTAGCCGAATCGCGCGGGGAGCGAGATCCGCCGGCGGCGGCCGGAAGCCCCTGCTGCCAGCGGGCGTGGCGCCGTTGAATTCTGGATATACCTTCACGGAGCTGAACTGCGTTTTGGTCTGGCGGTGCATGAACGCTAAAAAATAGCATTTTTACGGGGTGGTATATGCTTCCAGTTTTCGCGACAGTGAAAATAATAGATAGAAATAGTCACTGTTAGGCCGCATAGAAAACTAATTATTATGTATAAATCGACGGTGTATTCGGCAAGTAATCGAGCTATGGTGGGCTCGTTTTCGCTCTGTTGAATTTTGGTTACAAAAGACGTTTCCGCTCGAGACTTTAGTCACAAGTAGCTACCTATTGCCGCATAAATAAGCGGAAAAGTCTGACTACTGCGTGGTTCGTGCTGGAATTATCCTGAACGTCACCCGTGGTGGAAACTGTAGAAATTAGCTAAGGTAAATCAAGAAAGCGACTATGCAGTCGTACTCATTCCTATTCCTTATTGAACGNGGTGGTGGATATCGCGTACGCTCATCCCGCCGGCATACAAGCTCACGATCATGTCATCCACGTCTGTCAGGCGCCGCGCGCCTTTAGGGACCATGGTCGGGCGGAACGTGCCGGCCCTGTCACGGGGAATATCCACGGTGATCATCCCGTAGTTCGTGGCCACGGTTTTCGGGTAGCTACCGTTACGGTAGTTCCCCATGCTCTCGGCGCCGGCTTCGGCTTTGGCTTTACGGTCTGAGTGTGCGTAGCCTAAATGGGCATCCATCTCGGCTTGAAGGCCACGCGTGATCGAGGCTTGGAGCATGCCGCGTACCAGGTCGTTAGCGTTAGTAGTAGACGTGGCTAGCTCGCCGATCAGCTCGGCCATTTGCGGGTTAGCCAGGAGTTTCTTCTCGATGGCATCGATACGCTGCTTGTCTTCAGGGTCTTGTTTCACGGTAGTCATTCTGGTTTATCTCCTAGGTGGTTTTCACCCTCACACACAAACCATTAGACACTCTCCATTCGTCCGGCGGACCGTGACAGGATTATGGTGAGTGCGAACCCGATCACCATCTACACCGACGAACAACTACCATCTCTGACGTATACCGTGTTGCCTGCGGGTGTTGAAAACCAACTCGAAGGTCAACTGGAAACAACATATTCAAATGGTTTGGGCCCGGGTGAATATCCGATCAGCCAGGGAGGACTGCGCCTCAAGCGCGAGGCGCTTTCTACCTACTCATTAAAGTTTGTCCCCTCAACCGTAACCGTAAAAGAAAAGCCTGCGCAGCCGAAGCCGCAGGTGACTGCTACAAACTGGGTTGATGGTGCGAAAGATTGTAATACCCGGAAAGTCACGCAGTCCCGGACCGTGACAGCGACTCCGTATCGGTGGGATTCTTCCGCGCGGAAGTGGGTTCTCGACGCCTCCAAGGCTTCGAAGAAGGCTGAGTCGCGTCAGCGTGACATGAATGATGGGGAACATCGTGCTTGTACGCCGCAGCCGCCGGCCCAGGTGACGTCAACTGCGTGGGTTGATGGCGCGAAGGATTGTAATACTCGGAAGGTTTCGCAGTCGCGTACCGTGACCACGACCCCGCATAAGTGGGACTCGGGTAAACGCCAGTGGGTTCTAGACACGAGCAAGGCGTCTAAGAAGACCGAGACGCGCCAGCGTGATATGAATGATGGCGAGCATCGCGCGTGTAGTCCGCAGCCTCCGGCTCAGGTGACGGCAACTAACTGGGTTGATGGTGCCAAGGATTGCAATACCCGTAAGGTGTCGCAGTCGCGTACCGTGACGACGACACCCTATAAGTGGGATTCCGGCAAGCGTAAGTGGGTCCTCGACACCGCGAAAGCGAGCAAGAAGACTGAGACGCGTCAACGGGATATGAACGATGGGGAACATCGTGAATGCACTCCGCAGCCGCCTGCTCAAGTCACCGCGACGAATTGGGCTGATGGGGCCAAGGACTGTAATACCCGTAAGGTGTCGCAGTCGCGTACCGTGACGACGACCCCGTATAAGTGGGACTCCGGTAAGCGTCAGTGGGTCCTCGACACCGCCAAGGCTTCGAAGAAGAGCGAGACCCGCCAACGGGATATGAATGACGGCGAGCATCGCGCATGCACGCCGCAGCCGAATCCGCAGGTGACTGCTGCTAACTGGGTTGATGGCGCGAAGGACTGTAACACCAGGAAGGTTACGCAGTCGCGTACCGTGACGACGACTCCATATAAGTGGGACTCCGGTAAGCGTCAGTGGGTCCTCGACACCGCGAAAGTAAGTAAGAAGACTGAGTCGCGTCAGCGGGATATGAACGATGGGGAACATCGTGCATGTACGCCGCAGCCGCCTGCCCAAGTCACGGCAACGGATTGGGTTGATGGTGCGAAGGACTGTAACGCCAGGAAGGTTTCGCAGTCCCGGACGGTGACGACAACGCCCTATAAGTGGGATTCTGGTTCGCGTAAGTGGGTTCTCGACACAAGCAAGGCCTCGAAGAAGACCGAGTCGCGTCAGCGGGATATGAATGACGGCGAGCATAGGCAATGTACACCGCAGCCGTCGGCCCAAGTCACCTCGACGGATTGGGTTGATGGTGCGAAGGATTGCAACACCCGCAAGGTTTCGCAGTCGCGCACGGTGACAACGACTCCGCATCGGTGGGACTCGGGTAAACGTCAGTGGGTCCTCGATACCGCGAAAGCGAGCAAGAAGACTGAAACCCGTCAACGCGAGATGAATGACGGCGAGCATCGTGCATGTACGCCGCAGCCGAATCCCCAAGTGACGGCAACGAACTGGGTTGACGGTGCGAAGGACTGTAACACCAGGAAGGTTTCGCAGTCGCGCACCGTGACCACGACCCCGCATAAGTGGGACTCGTCGCAGCGCAAGTGGGTGCCTGATACCGGTAAGGCGGTCAAGCGGACCGAGACGCGCCAGCGTGACATGAATGACGGTGAGCACAAGGCGTGTAGCCCGCAGCCGCCGGCTCAGGTGACCGCTACTAATTGGGTTGATGGGGCGAAGGACTGTAACACTCGTAAGGTCACGCAGTCTCGCACCGTGACGACGACACCTTCTAAGTGGGACTCTTTTCAGCGGAAGTGGGTCTTGGATAGTGCTGCGTCGTCGACAAAGACTGAAACCCGCCAGCGGGAGATGAACGATGACGAGCATCAGGCGTGTACTCCTCGGATCCCGGTTCAAGTCACGCATTCGGATTGGGTTGACGGCTCCAAAGACTGCAACACCCGCAAGGTCACGCAGTCGCGTACCGTGACGACGACCCCGTCTAAGTGGGACTCTTCCCAGCGGAAGTGGGTCTTGGACACGGCTGCGTCGTCGACAAAGACTGAAACGCGTGAGCGGGATATGAATGACGCTGAGCATCAGGCGTGTACTCCGAGGCTCCCGGTTCAAGTCACACATTCGGATTGGGTAGACGGCTCCAAAGACTGCAACACCCGCAAGGTTACGCAATCCAGAACGGTGACGACGACCCCGCCTAAGTGGGACTCGGGTAAACGCCAGTGGGTTTTGGATACCGCGAAGGCTTCGAAGAAGACTGAGACGCGTGAGCGGGATATGGATGAGCGCGAGCTTGGGGAATGCGTGAATGTTGCCCTCACGGTTTCTAAAGACACCCTCACAGTGGTGAAGGGCCAACCGGTTCTTGAGCCGCTAAGCGTGGAGGCCACCTCTACGACGGATGCGGGGCTGATCAGCCTGCAAACCGTGTGCGCCCCGAAACACGACGGACAGGCTGATACGGATCAGAATGCCTTGCCTGTGGGTGTGGAGTTGGTGCGCGTGAAGCAAGCACCTGATGGCGTTGAGCTTGCAGGGAATGGTGCCCGGACGGTTGGTGAGGTGGATGGTAATGCCACCCAGGCCGAGCTCGGCACGTATCGGTGTTGGGTGTATGCCACGAAACCCGGTATCACTATCGACCCGCTCACCGGTGCGGCTAATGGGCCTAACGCTGTGGAAGGTGTGGGGTGGGCGCGCAAGCCTTTGAGTGTGGAGGTTGTGCAGCCCGCGCTTCCGAAGACGGGTGGGGCTGGAATGAACCGTACGGCCGGCCTGGGTGCGCTCCTGATCGTGGGGGTCACCGGTGGCTGGTGGTGGGCTCAGACCCGTAGGAAGAAGGGGGTGGGCCGCCGCGCGTGAACCGATACACCCATCCCTTACCCGGTATCGGGAAAACGATGGGGTAGGCCCGAATGAGGGGCAGGTTTTTTAGCAAGTTCAACGATAAGCGCTTGGCGTTGGCCTGGCGTGTTGGTCAGTACTTCTTGTGGTGCTGAAATTATTGGGAAGGAAAAAGTATGGCTCGTAAGAAGTCATTAAGAGCGTTGGTGGCGGCGTGTGCGCTGGCACTGACGGGAATGGGTATCGGGGCAGCTAACGCCGCACCGACAAGTGATCCGGTTGCGCCGTGGGCTACGGGTGCTCCTACAACGGGGTCGATTACAATCACGAAGCAGGACGCCGCAACGAAGAAGCCGGTTAACGGGGCCGAGTTCACGGTCACGAAGGTGGATGCCCTTGGGGATGTCACCCTTGGTGATATGAAGAAAATGGCTGATTGGGAAACCGTGGCGGGTTCAATCAAGGACCTGAACGCGAATCCTGATAACCCGAAGGCTAAGCTCAGCACGACCGTCGTTCACAAGATGAAAACCGCCGGCGAGGGGCAGGCTGTTTTCGCGGACCTGCCGCTCGGGTTGTACAAGGTTGTGGAGTCTGAGGTTCCGGCTGGGTATACCTCGGATATTAAGCCGTTCTTTATGACGGTCCCGGAAATCACCGGCACCTCTTCCGCTGACCAGAAATACACCTATGATGTTTCGGTCACCCCAAAGAATACGGATGTTCGTGACCTGGTGAAGAAGACTGGTGCTTTCGAACAGGTTGTGGGTGCGGGCGATGATGTTTCCTACACGATTTCGGCGACTTTGAATAAGAAGGGCCCAATCACTGGGGCTGATATCAAGGGCTTCGCGGTTTTCGACGATGCGATGACTGATGCTTACACCGTGATTGATAAGACCGCGGTCAAGGCTGTCAAAGTGAACGGCGAAGTAATTGCGGAATCTCAGTACAACCTTGCTACCTCTACTGATGGTGTGGAAGCTGGGCGTACTCGCCTCCAGGTGAACTTCACCGACGAGGGTCTGACCACTATTGCTGGTAAGGCGACTGCTTCGGAAGCTCCGGTGGTGACCGTGGACCTGACCTTCACCCTCAAGGCTGATCTTGCTCTTGATTCGGTTTCCAATAAGTTTGGTTTCATCCCCGGGCACTCGGATAGTGAGCCGACCCCTGGCCCGATTGTTCCCGAACCCGGGCCGACCCCTGGCCCTGGCCCGGAGCCGGGTCCTGGCCCGAATCCGTTCCCGACTATTGAGTTCTATGATTTCCAGATCGCCAAGACTGATGCGTCGGATGGAAGCGTGCTTGCGGGTGCGAAGTTCGTGGCCTTCGCCAGCAAGGCAGATGCAGAGAAGTGTGTGGCCCAGAAGGATCGCGCCCAGTGCACCGGTGCTTCGGTTGGTTTCGGTACCAAGGTGACCGGCGATGATGGTTTGACCCCGAAGTTTAAGGCGAAGAAGGGTGAGGCTTTCTACGTGGTTGAGGTGGAAGCCCCCGCGAAGTTCATCCGCTCGGATGAGATCACTGAAGTAACCGTAACCGATGCCCCTGACCAGGTTCACAAGACCGGTATTAAGAACGTGCCGACAAAGGACTCTGGTAAGTGGTTCGACCTGCCTAAGACCGGTGCTATCGGGGTGGGTATCTTCGCCCTCCTTGGTGCTGGCCTAGTGGCGAGTGGCGCGGTGACGCACCTGCGTTCGCGTAAAAACAACGCCTAAACAGGAAAAACTAACGGTTCAGGTTTGCCAGCCTGAGTAGGTAACGAAGGTTGTGGGGCCGGTCAGTCCGACTGGCCCCACAATCTATCAAGCGCAAGTTAATTCTGCACGAGTAGCGCAATACGAATTGCACGGCTAGCGCAAGGAAAGGCCACGCCAGGGAGGGGGTAGGTACGTGACAGGTGAAACGGGCCCGGTGCGTGGGCGGCGTGCCCTCAATACCCCGACACCCACCCCAGCTCCCGAAACGAAATCCAGGACGGCACCTAGGGCAGAACCCAGAGTGGAATCCAATGCGGTGCCTAAGACGGCACTTCATGTGGAACCCGAACCTGCTCCAGCAGCACATCATGTGGAACCCAAGGCGCAGCGCGGCCCTGCCGCTGGTGTGGCTCGCGGGCGGCGGGCGGCGCGCGTGGGTGAGGAAAGTGGGCTGGCGAGCCTGCTCTTCTACACCGACCCGAAAGAGGATAAACGCCGGCTCTCCCCGCTGGCCATGATCCTCATCGGGATCCTGTGCCTGGCTTATCCGGTTACTTCGACGGTGTGGAATAACTGGCAATCCAAAGTAGTCTCCCGTGCCTACGAGGGCCAAGTGAATACCCAATCCCAGGAACTACGCAACTCTTATATTGAGCGTGCTCACGCCTATAACGCGAGCCACCAGGGGATGGCGGTTCTTGACCCTTATCTTGACGACATTGCCACCGACCTACCCGCCTATCAGGAATATGCTCGGGTTCTTGATCAGCCGGATGGAATTATGGGGATCGTGAAAATCCCGAAGATCGGGGTGAAACTCCCGATCTACCACGGGACCTCCCCGGAAACCCTCCAGCGGGGTGCAGGGCATATGTTCGGGACCGATATACCGGTAGGCGGTATAAACCGGCATAGTGTGGTGACGGCTCATACTGGCCTACCGACCTCTACCATGTTCGACCGGCTCACTGATCTGGGTATCGGGGACGAGTTCTTCTTCGAAATCCAGGGTCAAGTGTTTGGGTATCGCGTGGTCAGAGTAGACGTCGTCGACCCTCACGAC
Source organism: Actinotignum timonense (assembly GCF_900155575.1). GTDB lineage: Bacteria > Actinomycetota > Actinomycetes > Actinomycetales > Actinomycetaceae > Actinotignum > Actinotignum timonense. The sequence goes on from NZ_LT706966.1 coordinate 1,431,531, forward strand.
CCAAGCCTGCTGGTACGTGTACCGGGGCGTGACCTAGCCACTCTTCTAACGTGTACTCCGTACGGGGTGAATTCGCATCGCCTGTTGGTGACGGGTGAGCGGGTGTTGCCTGACCCGGTGGAGGTGCCGGCGGTGGATGGGTTGCAATGGTCGTGGTGGATGACCCTTTTCGTGCTCGCCATCCTTATATCTTTGCTGTTTGCGTTCCTGGTGGCCAGGTCCGCGCTCGCCCGGCGTGGGGAGGACTCCAGGCGGGATATGTTGCCCCGGCACATGCTCCGCTAACCGACAGCACGCGGCGGGGAGCTGCGGCGTCGTACATTACTCAACTATCTCAACCTTTAGCATCACGACATACAACGAGGTACCGGTGTGAGACTGGAATTATTAGAAACCCTCATTCTTTATTCACGACTGGGGACCATGGACGCGGTGGCCCGCAAGTGCGGGTGTACGACCGCGGCGGTCGTGAAACGTATCCAGCTTTTGGAAGAAGAAGTCGGCCAGCAACTTACCCGCAGGGTCGGGCGCGGGAGGGAACTCACCGAAGCCGGGTGTTACCTGGTGGAACGTAGCCACCAGATCCTCGGGCTCGTGGATAGCACGGTGGCCGAGCTTCAGAATCTGGAGGATAACCCGCAGGGCACTATCGTGATTGCGGGTCGGGAAAGCAGCGCCTTAGATAGCCTGGCGCCGGTGATGGGTCAGGTGCGGGCACGATACCCGGGCATTAGTTTCCAGGTCACGCTCTGCGGGCGTGAAGCGGCTACCCGGATGATCGGTGAGGGGACTGCGTCTTTCGCGGTGCTCGATGATTCTTGGGATTGCACGGCCTGGGAGACTCTCGCGCTTCGCGGTGAGGACCGGTGGGGGTTGTTGGTGCGTACGGATAGTGACGTGGTGGGGCGCGGGACGGTTCGCCGGGCGGATATTACTCAGCGGTCGTTGATTATGCCGAAGGAGCGTAGCCGGGAGCTGGGGTATTGGTTGGATAAGGAAAACCAGCTGACGGTAGTGGGCCGTTACGGGACGAGCCGCGGGGCTCGGGTGATGGTCGAGGCCGGGGTTGGTGAGGCTATCGTGCTGGAGAATATGGCACTGGGCGGGAACGCGGGGCTGGGCGGGAACGCTGGTGCCGGGTCGGGAGTGGCGGCTGCCGGTGCGGGCCTGGTGTTTATCCCGCTGGATTGGTTGGTCGGCTTGACCTGCGTGCTTGCCTGGGATAAACAAGCACGCCTGAGCCGGGTGGGGGAGATATTCCTGGAAGCAGTACGCGCAGCCGCGGCCGATGGGAGCGCTGCCGGCGGGAGCGCAGCCGGCTAGAAGTTATCCACAGAATCGCGAAATGTCCCCTTTGTCCACAGAGTTGTAACTGGCTCTTTGCTGTGCTTCCGTATCATGCAAGAATGACGGAGAAGGACGGGAAACCACCCGAAACTACACAATTGAAGGAGTGAGACATATGGATGTTTACGAGGATATTTACGAGGACCGGTTGTATTTTCCGGATCGTGTTTACAACTCGCTGGAAGAAATCCTCGAACGCAAGGAGGAAATCTTGCGTGAGGTCAGAATGACCCGGGAAGAATTCGACTGGCGTGCCGATAACTACCAGCTCGGACCAAAAGAGTCCGACGCTTATTTCGAGATGATAGGCCTGGACCGCTTTGAGGAGTATTGCCGTGGTGAACGCACTATTGGATGAGCGTGCCGATGATTTTGCGGCACATCTACAGCGGCTCGGGGAGCTGATCGCCCCGGCTTTTCGCTGATAAAACAGACGATCAAAAATCCACTGCGATGAATGGACACACGCCCTGGTCCTGGGTGGCACTCATTCCCGCCGGTCGCGCCGGCGCATCAAGAACGAGGCCCGCACGCCCCACATTGCCGATATTCATCTCACGGTGGGCCGGCGCTGGTTCCGGTCCTGCCTGGAAGAAATCCTCCTCTTAGTCATTGACGAGCTCGGGGTAGCGTGCACACCCCGGGCACGCAAAGCACTCGACCAAGGCATCGAGGATTGGGAGGAAATCCAGCTGGAAGCCGTGATCCGTAACAAGCCCGCCACCGCAGCCCGAGTATTGGCAACACTCGAAAAGTAGCCCAGATTTCCGGTACCCCAGTGCTGAGGCAGCTAAGGAATTCCTAGGCCGTGGCTTGGCACCATGCGAAAATAACGAATAAGCACAAGCAACTACTCCGCCATGAGGCGATTGAAGGAGTGAGACACATGGATATTTACGAGGATATTTACGAGGACCGGTTGTATTTTCCGGATCGTGTTTACGATTCGCTGGAAGAGATTCTCGAGCGCAAGGAGGAAATCTTGCGCGAGGTCAGAATGACCCGGGAAGAATTCGACTGGCGCGCCGATAACTACCAGCTTGGACCAAAAGAGTCTGATGCTTATGTTGAAATGAAAGGCTTAGATCGCTTCGAGGAGTTGTGCCGTGGTGAACGAACACTTGGATGAGCGAGTCGATGCGTTTGCGGCACATCTACAGCGGATTGGGGAGCTAATTGACCCCGGGTTTTCGATAGTGAGGCAAGCACTCAGAAAAGAAAACCCACCGGCAATAAGCCTGTTTGGCGATATTCGCGTCGAACGTTTCCTTATCGTCCGTTTCGATTACGAGCTTTTCCTTAATCCGGAAACCGGTTTACTCAGAGTTAATGAGTCAACGTTCTCGGTCATCCGAGGAGCGAAAAGCAGCGAGCCGCTGGTGCGCTGGGATTATATTCGCTCACCACGTTCGAATATTCCTTGCGCCCATATCCAGATCCATTCCCACCGCGATGAATGGACACACGCTTTAGTCCTAGGCGGGACTCATTCCGGCCGGTCGCGCCGGCGCATCAAGAATGAAGCGCGTACTCCCCACGTTGCTGATATTCATTTCACGATGGGCCGGCGCTGGTTCCGGCCCTGCCTGGAAGAAATCCTCCTCTTAGTTATTGACGAGCTCGGGGTAGCGTGCACACCACAAGCACGCGAAGCGCTCAACCAAGGCGTCGAGGATTGGGAACAGATCCAGGTGCGATCCGTAGTGCGGCATCACCGTGCCACCGCTCTCCAAGCTCTTGAAGAGTGAACCACCCGCGCTAATAAAATGCGACCGGGCCGAGGCGCGCATCGATCTCCGCGTTGAAAATCGCGGAGAGGCGTTCCGGGTTTCCTGGGTGGGGACCGTCACCACGTAGGTGCGCAGCCGCGGCCGGTGGGGGCGCTGCCAGCTAGCGGCGTCGTCGCCCCCACCGCGCGCGGCGCAAGCACCGCGCTATAAGAAAACGCGACTACCGGTTATCGTCGTAAATCGCCAGGTGCTCCAGCGGGGTGGTATCCTCGCGGGCCGCCACCGTGTAGAGCACGGGGAGCGCGGAAATCCACCACGGATCCAGCGGCACCCGGTTTTTCATATCCATCTCTTCGTCCATGCGCATAATCGGATGGGACTCCAGCTTGCCATTGTGCTGGCCGATATAGCGCGCGCCCACCCGCTCCTTCTTCTCCAGCTGCGCGGTTACCTCATCAATGGCGAGGGCCGCGAGCGAGACCGCGAGCGTACGGTCATAGGACGTGGGAATACCGCCTTGCTGCTGGTGGCCAATAATCGTGGAACGAACCGAGAAAGCCCCGTGGCCCTCCTGCTGGAAGACCCGCCGCAGCAGATCCGCGGTGTAGTACTTGGACGCATCCTCATTACGAATAGCCAGGTAGAGGGAACGCGAGCCATCAAAGGCCCGGTTCATGCGCTCGCTTTCCTTCGTGAGCATCGCCAGATCCACCCCGGTCTCATGGAGGTAGACCTGCTCGGCCCCGGTGGACAGTGCGCTCATAAGCGCGAGGTAACCGCATTTACGGCCCATGGTTTCCACCACGAAGCAGCGCCGGGAAGCGGAAGCGGAACGGCGAATCTTATCGATGGTCTCCACATTGGTATTGAGCGCGGTATCCACCCCGATGGACAGATCGTGGCCGGGCAGATTGTTATCAATCGAGGCCGGCACGCAGATGAGGGGGAGGCGGAAGGCCGTGTAGCGGTCCGCCTCCTTCGCCATATTCCACGCGGTTTCATAGCCGGCCAGGCCGCCGATCATGATGATCGCGTCCAGTCCATTGGCTTCAATGGAGCGCGCCAGCCCGAAGTAATCCTCGATGCCGAGGACCGAGCGGGCTGTACCCAGTTCCGCGCCGCCCAGCGAAACCCAGCCATCCACATCGCCCCAGCTCAGCGGGCGAATATCCCCGCGGATGAGGCCGGGGAAGCCACCCTCCACACCGAGCATTTCAAAACCGCGATCCAGGCCGAGCCGCACCGCGCTACGCGCGGCCGCATTCATTCCCGGGGCGAGTCCGCCGGCGTGGAGCACGGCCACCCGCGGGCGCCAGCCGTCCTTGAAGTAGCGATCTTCACCCAGCGGGGAAGACAGCGTTTCGAAAAGGGACTTGATGCGGGAGAAGCTGGTGCCGCGCGAGCGCACCGCAGCCTCGTAATCGCCCTCTTCGAGGTAGTCGATGACCTTCTTGGTATTAGCAACCGTTTCCACCAGCGGCAGGCGCTGGAGCCGATTATTACGAATCCCGATAATGCAGGATTCTTCGCCCGGTTCGGCCCGGATCACCTCTAGGGCAGCGGTGTAGCCGAGCAGGGTAGACATCCAGCGGTCATAAGCGGACGGGGTGCCACCGCGCTGCACGTGGCCGAGGGCGGTGATCCGCGGGGATTCTCCGGTGCGTTCTTTAATAGCGGCCTGGATGCGCTGGGCGGTGATCTTTTCACCGTGCCGATCCATGCAGCCTTCAGCAACAACGATAATCGAATCGCGGCGCCCGGCCGCTCGCCCGGAACGGATCTTTTCGCACATGGCATCTTCCCAGCCATCTTCGGGGGGAAGCTCGGGAATGATGACATCATCTGCGCCGCCGGCCATTGCACCCATGAGGGCAAGGTAGCCGCAGCGCCGCCCCATCACTTCCACCACGAAGACCCGCTGGTGGGAAGCGGCCGTGGAAGTGAGAGCATCAATGGCATCAATGATGCGGCACAGGGCCGAATTGGTTCCCACCGTCATATCGGTGCCGACCATATCGTTATCGATGGAACCCACCACCCCGGCAATATGGAGTTCAGGGTGGCGCGCGGCAAGATCGGCCTCGATCTCCCCGGCTTCTACCAGTTCTTCGAGGAGTCCACTCCAGCGTTCGCGCAGAGTATCCGCACCGGTGAGGGAACCATCCCCGCCGATAACCACGAGGCGGTCAATTCCGGCCCGTACCAGATTCGCGGCCACTTTCCGCATGCCATCCCGCTCCCGGAATTCGGTGGAGCGGGCCGAGCCGATAACCGTGCCACCCTTATCCAGAATGGAGGACACATCGCTCCAGACCAGCGGCTCAATAAGATTATCGATAGCTCCGCGCCACCCCTCGCGAATCGCGAAAGGGCGGGCGCCCACGTGTAAAGCGGTACGCACCACGGCGCGCACCACCGGGTTCATGCCCGGGGCGTCCCCACCCGAAGTAAGAATGGCAAGGGATACGGGATCTGCGTGATCTGACATGGTTCCTCCTCCGAAGATCATTGTGTCAAAGATGGTGGGCTCATGTGTGGTGCTAGAGTCCGGCGGCGCGCCCGCGAGATGTGGTAGCGGAGCGCCGCCAGGCCGCAAAGTTGATTACACTACGAGATAAAGACTACTTCGAGGATGAGGATAACCATGTCGCACCCCATTGACCCCACAACCACGCGCGCCTGGGCGCGGCTGCATGACCTTCATGACGGATTCACCGCTGATTTCCGGGCCCGTTTCGCTGCGGATCCCCAGCGTGCCGAGCGGCTGAGTTTCACCGCCGGCGATCTTTTCGTGGATCTGTCCAAATCCTATTTGGATGATGACGTTCGCGATGCACTGCTGGAACTTGCCGAAGAAACCGGGGTTGCTCAGCGCCGCGATGCCATGCTGCGCGGCGAGCGGATTAACGTGACTGAAAATCGGGCGGTGCTCCATACCGCACTGCGGCGCACCGCCGATGACACCGTGGAAGTAGACGGGCACAATGTGGTGGCTGATGTACGCGAAGTCCTTGAGCGGATGTACGCTTTCGCCACCAAGGTACGCGAAGGCAGCTGGCGCGGGGTGACCGGAAAGGCCATCACCACCGTGGTCAATATCGGCATTGGCGGTTCGGATCTGGGCCCGGTGATGGCCTACGAAGCCCTGCTCCCATATGTCAAGGACGGGCTGGAATGCCGCTTCATTTCCAATATTGACCCCACCGATGTGGGGGAGACCCTGCGCGGGGTGGACCCGGAAACCGTGCTCTTCATCGTGGCGTCCAAGACTTTCACCACCCTGGAAACCCTCACCAATGCCCGCCAGGCCCGCTCCTGGTTCCTCGCCCAGCTCGCCGCGCGCGGCATCCAAGATCCCGGTGCGGTGGCCAAGCACTTCGTGGCCGTGTCCACCAACCTGGAGAAGGTAGCGGAATTCGGAATTGAGCCCGCCAATGCCTTCGGTTTCTGGGATTGGGTAGGAGGGCGCTATTCGGTGGATAGCGCCGTCGGCCTTTCCCTCGCCATTGCCATCGGACCGGAACATTTCGAAGAATTCCTCTCCGGATTCCGCACGATTGACGAGCATTTCGCCACCGCACCGGCCGCGGAAAACGTGCCCCTCCTCATGGGGCTCCTCAATATTTGGTACGTCAATTTCTTCGGGGCGGCCACCCACGCGGTGCTGCCCTACGCGCAGTACCTGCACCGTTTCCCGGCCTACCTTCAGCAGCTCACCATGGAATCCAACGGCAAGCGGGTGCGCTGGGACGGCAGCCCGGTCACCACCCACACCGGGGAAGTGTTCTGGGGCGAACCGGGCACCAACGGTCAGCACGCCTTCTACCAGCTCATCCACCAGGGCACCCAGCTCATCCCCGCTGATTTCATCGCCTTCGCGAATCCTGTTTTCGCGCTGGTGGATGGGGAGGCCGATCAGCATGAGCTCTTCCTCGGCAACTTCTTCGCGCAAACCAAGGCTCTGGCCTTCGGGAAGACTCTGGATGAAGTGCGGGCGGAAGGCACCCCGGAGGAGATCGTGACCGCGCGGGAATTCCCCGGGAACAAGCCGACCGCTTCGATTATGGCCCCGGCCCTCACGCCTTCGGTACTTGGCCAGCTGATTGCGCTCTACGAGCACATCACCTTCACCCAGGGCGCGGTGTGGGGCATTGACTCCTTCGACCAGTGGGGCGTGGAACTGGGCAAGCAGATGGCCAAGGAACTCACCCCGGCGATTAGCGGGGACGCGGCGGCCCTGGAAGCACAGGATTCTTCCACCCGCCAGCTCATTGAGTACTACCGTGCCCACCGGAAGTAGTGCCGTGCGGCACTAGCGCCGCACACCGGAGTTAGCGCACAGTACATACAAACGGTGCCGGCCACCCCCAATAACGGGAGTGGCCGGCACCGTTTGTACTTGCGTTTAAAGCACCTTGGTGAAGAAATCACGGGTGCGCTCCGAGCGCGGGTTATCGATCACCTGCGCCGGGGTGCCCTCGTCGATAATCATGCCTTCGTCAAGGAACACCACTTTATCGGCCACCTCCCGGGCGAAACCGATTTCGTGGGTGACCACCACCATGGTCATGCCCCCGCGCGCCAAATCCTGCATCACGGAGAGCACCTCACCCACGAGCTCCGGATCGAGCGCCGAAGTAGGCTCATCGAAAAGCATGAGCTCGGGGTGCATGGCCAGGGCACGCGCAATAGCCACCCGCTGCTGCTGCCCGCCGGAAAGCTGAGCCGGGAAATGATTAGCGTGGTCGCGCAAGCCCACCCGCTCCAGCAACTCCAGGGCCTCGGCCCGCGCCTCCTTTTCCGGGCGGTGCGCCACCTGGACGGGCGCCTCCATAATATTTTCCATCGCGCTCATATGCGGGAAAAGATTGAAACGCTGGAACACCATCCCCACCTTGGCGCGCTGGGCGGCTACTTCCGCCTCGGTGCGCTTCCGCAGCCAGGTCCCTTGCGAAGTAACGGCACCGGAGCGGCGGGCCAGCATTCCGCGCCACCCGGTGGGGGCGGGCTGTTCGGTCATCCCCAGCAGCTCCCCGTCCAGGTAGATCCGCCCGGCCGTAATAGTTTCCAGCTCGTTCAGGCAGCGCAGCAGCGTGGATTTACCCGAACCGGAAGGCCCGAGCAGCACCACCACCTCACCGCGCTGCACCGTGAGATTAACACCTTTGAGAACGGTGTGATCACCGAAAGATTTGTAGACGTCGCACACGTCCACCATGGCGTGAGTCATTGTTCTCCTTAGGGGGTGACGTCCAGGAAGGCCGTCGTCGCCGTACGTCCGTCAAAACCACGCGCGAAATGGCGTTCAATACGATGCTGCACCATCATGAGCAGCGAGGTAATAACCAGGTACCAGATCGCCGCGACCACGAGGAAGGGGAACGGCAGGTAGGTTTTCGAACCCAAATCCTGGGCCGCGAAGGTGAGGTCCAGGGTGAAAGGAACGGCGAGTACCAGCGACGTTGTTTTCAACATCGAGATAGTTTCGTTCCCGGTGGGCGGAATAATAATACGCATGGCCTGTGGCAAAATAATGTGCCGCATAATCGTGCCCGAACGCATTCCCAGCGCCACCGCGGCTTCCCGCTGCCCCGGGTCAATCGCACCCAAACCGGAGCGAATAATCTCCGCCAGGTAGGCGCCTTCGTTGAGGCCTAGCCCGATAATCGCCGCGATAAACGGGGTGATGACCCGGTCGGTCTGGAACGTGAAGAATTCCGGCCCGAAAGGAATCCCCAGCGAGAGCTTCTGATAGAGCGAGGGCAGCAGCCCCCAGAACATGAGCTGGGTGTAAATCGGGGTGCCGCGGAAGAACCAAATATAGAAGCGGGCAGCCGCGCGCAGCACCGCGTTACTTGATTCGCGCAGCACCGCCATGGTCAGCGCCAAAATAATGCCAATAACCATGGCGAGCCCCGTCAGCACCAGGGTGTAGACGATACCGCGCAGGATCCGCCAATCGAAAAGATAACGCCCCACCACATCCCAGTGGAAAGCGTCATTGGTGATGAGCGCATTGAGCGCCATCGCCCCGAGCACCGCCATGACGATGAGCCACACAATATTGCTCATCTTCACGCGGGCTTGCGGATGAATCTTCTCCATTACTGCACCTGGGGGTTGATCTCGGCGGTGCTCAGCACGCCTTCGGTAATGCCGTAATGCGCGAAGATCTCCTTGAGTTCACCCGAATCCATCAGGGATTGCAGCGCGGCCTGCACCGCCTTGGCGAGCTCCGGATTGTCCTTGGCCACCGCGATAGCCACCGGGGCGGAATCATAAATATCACCCGTGGTCTTCAGCTGCCCATTCGAACGAGCCACCGCGTAACCGAGCACCGGGGAATCAGCGAAAATAGCATCGTACTGGCCGGAAACCACCCGGGTCACGATCTGCGGCACATCCGGGAGGGACATAATCTTAATCGGCTTGGCGCCCTTCGCTTCGCACGCGGCGGTGGCTTCCTTGAGGGCTTCCTCCTGGGAGGAGCCCGTTTGCACGCCGATGGTGAAACCGCAAGGGTTATCCGGGGTGAAATCACTGGACTTGGCCGGCACTCCGTATTCGGAACCCGCCTCGAAATACGTAATCATATTGAAAGCTTCTTCACGTTCGGGGGTGACGGTGAAGGTGGACAGGCCCACATCGAATTTGGTTCCGATCTGGGGGAGGAGCGAATCAAATTCCACGTGCGTGGTGGTGCCGTCTTCGAGTCCCATCTTTTTCGCGATGGCGCGCGTGAGGTCAATATCGTAACCGGTGGGGGTCTGCCCGTCTGCCTTGCGGTATTCCGCGGGGGCGTAATCGGTAGACGCGCCGTTGCGTAATTGCCCGCGTGCGGTAATATCCGCCGGAACTAGGGCAGCGACGGCGGAATCTGCCGCGATGCCATCAACAGCGAAACCGGACTCACCCGGATCGGCCGCGGCGGTGGAATCCGTCAAAGCAGCCTCATCATTGGAGCAGGCGCCCAGCGTGAGGAGGCCGGCAGCAAGCAGCGCGATTGTTTTCTTCATTTTCTTCCCCTACGGTGAATGTTTTTTCAGTGTTCGGGTGGAAATTACTCGGAACAGTCCCAAGTATAGCCAGTAAATATACGTGTGCATGTATAAAAATGTGAATATGCGGGTAGATAACGGCCGCTTTGGCGTATTTTCGGGCTTTGTGCGGCGCTGATGTGAGGGGACTAACGGCGGCGCGCCCCGAACGAGCGCGTATGTTACGAATCCGTAAGTTACGATTACGTAAGGTTACGCATTAGTAGGTTAGCGGCGGAGTGCCCGCCGGAAAGAAGGCTGAGGTGAGCAACGTGCATTCAGGAAACGTGCTCTTCCCGCGTACCGCGAGCGCGCTGGGGGAGGTAGGGCTCCCCGGTGCCGCGCTCCTGCATACCGATCTGACCACATCCACCCAGGATGACCTGGCCGAACTCTGGCTCAGTTCCGGGGGCATGCCCGCACCCGGGCTGGTGTGCGGCCTCATCGCCGATGAACAAAGCGATGGGCGCGGGCGGATGGGCCGCTCCTGGTTCGCCACCAAAGATGGTTCCCTGCTTTTCTCGGTGCTCATCGCAGTGCCAGAATCAGTGCGCGCGGAGCTGAGCTGGGTGACGTTCGCCGGGGCCCTGGCCGCCCGCGCCGCCCTCGAAAAGCTCGGGGCCAACGTGGCGATTTCTTGGCCCAATGATATTGTTACCCGCCTGCACGCCGCGAAACTGGCCGGGCTGCTCGGTGAAGTTGTGAGTACGGATGCGGCCGGGAATATCGGCGTGGTGCTCGGGGTGGGAATCAATCTGGGGCTGCGCGCCGAGGAACTTCCTACCCCCACCTCGGCTTCGCTAGCCACCGCCGGCTTCCCGGTTCCTAGCCGCGATGAGGTGGCCGCCGCCTACCTGCGCGAGCTCGGGGCCCGGCTGGCCGCCCTCATGAGCGCCTGTGAGAGCGGAATAGGTAATGCGGCAGCTAGCGGCGCCGTCGTACCCGAAACACGCGCGTGTCACCTGGAAGCGAGCGATGCAGAGGCGACCGACGCAGAAGCAAGCGCGGCAGAACGCTCCGCAAGTGCGGCCGAACGCTCGGGACTCTTAGCCGAACTCAATGCCACCTGCGCAACCCTGCGCGAGGGCATTACCGTCAACCGCCCGCGCGATACTCCGGTGCACGGGCGCGGGGTGCAGATTTTAGCCGACGGCGCCCTCGTGGTCGCCACCACTGCCGGTGACGTGCGTATTTCCACCGGAGAAGTCTCGCTCCTGGGTCGGGTTGCGCCCTCGGAAGGAAAGTAGTGATGAAAAAAATTCTGGTTGCCAATCGCTCCGAAATTGCCGAGCGCGTGATCCGCACCGCCCACGATATGGGGATGAAAGCGGTGGCGGTCTATGCGGACGCTGATCGCGAAGCCCAATTCGTGGAGGATGCCGATAGCGCCTACGCGCTGGAGGGCACCGCCTACGCCGATACCTATATGAATATTGAGAAAATCATCGCGATTGCGCAGCGTTCCCACGCGGACGCCGTGCATCCCGGCTACGGTTTTCTTTCCGAAGTTCCCGAATTCGCCACCGCGGTTATTGAGGCGGGCCTCACGTGGATCGGCCCGGCCCCCGCGGTGCTCCACCGCCTCGGCGATAAAATCCAGGCGCGCCGGCTGGCCGAATCGGTGGGCGTGGCCCCGGTGCCCGGCGTTTCTGACCCGGTGCAGGGGCGTGCCGGGGTGGACGAGTTCGTGGCGCGTTTCGGTTTCCCGATTGTCACGAAGAAGGCCGACGGCGGGGGTGGGCGCGGTATCACCATCCATAATGAAGCCGCTGACCTGGACCGCTTCTTCGCGGCCCACGGGGCGGATCTGGATTCCTATTTTGTGGAGCGTTTTATCCGCACCGCCCGCCATATTGAAACGCAGTCGGCGCGCGATTCCCACGGGAATTTCGCGGTGATTTCCACTCGTGATTGTTCGGCCCAGCGCCGCAACCAGAAACTCATCGAAGAAGCGCCCGCCCCGCTGTTGCCCGGCAACGCCGAAGCGATCGTGACCGAATGGTCGCGCCGGCTTTTCGAAGCGGTGGATTACGTGGGTTTGGGTACCTGTGAATTCCTGGTGGAACCCGATGGGCGGGTCAATTTCCTGGAAGTGAATCCGCGCCTCCAGGTGGAACACACCGTGTCCGAAGAAGTAACGGGAATGGACCTGGTGCGTGAACAAATCCTCATTGCCTCCGGCGCGGAGCTCTCCGAAGTTCCCGCCCCGCGCGCCCACTCTTTCGAATTCCGGATTACCTGCGAGGACCCGGCCACCGGCATGGTGCCCTCCACCGGAACTATTGAAAAAATCCGCTGGCCGCTGGGCCACGGGGTGCGCATCGAATCCGGGATTGAAGAAGGCGATATTGTGACCGCCGATTTCGATCCCATGCTCGCCAAACTCGTGGTGACCGCCCCGGACCGCGAGCAGGCCATTGCCCGCTCGCGCCGCGCCCTCGCGGAATTGCAGATTACCGGGGTGGCCACACCCTGCGCCATGTACCGCGATGTGCTGGCCATGGAAGAATTCGCCGGGCATATTCCATCTACCCGCTGGCTGGAAGATACCGTGCTCCCTGCTTACGAAAATACCCAGGCCGCCAGCACCCCGGCACCCGTCAAGGATGAAGAACCGCGCCACACCTTCGTTATTGAAGTGGATGGGCGGCGCATGCGCATGACCCTCCCGGCCGCGCTCATCGCCACCGGCTCACACGTGGCCCGCCGCACCCTGCAACCGCGCCGCTCCCAGGCGGCCTCCCGCACCGCGATGCCGGCCCAGGATCTGACCGATCCGAGCGGAATGGTGAACTCGCCCATCCAGGCGATTGTGGTGCGCGTGGTGGTGGAACCGGGGGACAAGGTCCACGAAGGCGATCTGCTCGTGGTACTCGAATCCATGAAGATGGAAAGTTATGTGTATTCGCCGCGCGATGGCGAAGTGACCGACGTGGAAGTGCGGGCCGGGGCCACCGTGGCGGCCTTCCAACCCCTCGTGCGGGTGGTGGGTGCCGATGCTTAGCAACCAGCCCAGTTCCTGCCCGCGCGTTATGCGTCCGTGCCCGCACGCGATTATGCGCCACCACGTGAGCCCCTGCCCGAAAGTAGCGAAGGAGAATCATGTCGCTGACTGAATTACGTTCCGCCCACGAATGGCAAACCTTGGATCACAGCGCCCAGCAGGTGGACCGGGTGCGTTTCGCGCAGTACCAAAACGACCTGGCCCGCCAGGCCGAGGAACGCGCCGCTAAGCGCCAGCACGCCCACGGCAAAAAGACCGCCCGGGAGCGCATCGCCCTACTGTGCGATGAGGGCAGCTTCACCGAAATCGGGCAGTTCGCCGGCGGGAACCTGGGGCGCGGCTTCCGGGGCGCCGCGGTGGTGACCGGAATTGGCCAGGTGGACGGCCAACTCGTGGCGGTATACGCCCAGGACTTCTCCGTATCCGGGGGCACCCTGGGCGAAGCTGAGGGCGATAAAATCGTTGCCCTCATGGACAAAGCCCTTGAGCTGCGCATCCCCATGGTCTCCCTGCTTGATTCGGGTGGCGCCCGCATCCAGGACGGCGTCGTCGCCCTTTCTCAATACGGCCGTATCTTCAAGAAAACAATCGCGGCATCGGGCATTATCCCGCAACTCTCCGTTATTCTGGGGCCTTGCGCGGGCGGCGCGGTGTACGGGCCGGCCCTCACCGATTTCATTATTATGACGCGCGATAACGCGCATATGTTCGTGACCGGACCGGACGTCGTCAAGGCAACCACCGGGGAAGAGGTCTCCTTCGATGACTTGGGCGGGGCCACTCTCCACAATTTCCAATCCGGGGTGGCCCACTACCTGGCCGCGAATGAGGACGATGCCCTCGATTACACCCGCACCCTCCTCACCTATCTGCCCGCGCATTGCGACGCGGAGCTGCCGCGTTGGGATTACGAGGAAACGGCCACGGATACCCAGTGCGCCCGGCACCTTTCCGATCTGGTGCCCGCCTCCACCAAGCAGCCCTACGATATGCTCGACGTTATCGCGAACCTCGTGGATTACGGGGAATTCGTGCAGGTCCAGGAGCATTTCTCCCGCTCCATCGTGGTGGGATTCGCGGCGCTGGCCGGGCAATCGGTGGGGATCGTGGCCAATCAGCCGCTCGTGGATGCCGGCACCCTGGACGTGGACGCCTCCGAAAAAGCCGGGCGTTTCGTGCAATTCTGCGATGCTTTCCACGTGCCTGTTATCACCCTCGTGGACGTGCCCGGCTACCGGCCCGGCACCGAACAGGAACAGGCCGGGATTATTCGCCGCGGCGCGAAGCTTATCTGGTCCTATGCCAATGCGACGACGCCCCTCGTGACCGTGGTGTTACGGAAAGCCTACGGGGGCGCCTATATCGTGATGGGTTCGAAATCCCTGGGAGGGGACCTCAACTTCGCGTGGCCGGGTGCGGAAATTGCGGTGCTCGGCGCCGAGGGTGCGGTCGCTATTACAGGGCGACGGCGCCTGCGGGAAGCCGAACAGAACGGTGAGGATGTGGCGGCGGTGCGCCAGCAGCTCATCGAAGAGTACACCCGCGAGAATGTCAATCCTTTCCTCTCCGTGGAACGCGGGGAGCTGGACGGCATTATCGCCCCCGAAGATACCCGGCGGGTGCTCATTGAATCCCTGCGCATCCTCGCCACCAAAGACTGCTCGCATCCGGGCGAGCGCCGGCACGGGAATATTCCCATGTAGCGGCTCGCCCCAAGCGCGCGGGCGTTCATCCGGAACGTTCCGGCGCGTAGAGCCTGGGCCCAGACCACAGCGCCCAGAGCCCAATTTCGATCTTTCCATTTTTCAAGAATTGCCTCGCGGGACCTCCCGCATCTAGCAGAAAGAACACTATGACCAGCGTGTATGAATCCCTGACGGCCACCCCGCCGGCTTCCCCGTGGATCCTCCAATTCGCCGGCCAGGGCACCCCCTGGCGCGCCGAATTAGATGAGCTGCTCACCCCCGCGCGGTTGCGCGCGGACCTGACCGGGGTGGACGCGGCGGCCGAGGAGATCCTCGCCCCGGTGCTCCCCGAACTCACCGTGATTTCCGCCGGGCGCCTCGACCTGCTCGGGCTGCGCGGCCCGGCCAGCGCCGGGCGTGCCCCCCACACCTCGGTGCCCGGTATCCTGCTCAGCCAGTACGGGGCCTACCGCGACCTGGCGGTGCGCCCCACCGCCACCATCGGGCATTCCCAGGGCGTGCTGGCCGCCGCCATGGTGGAATCCAGCGATCCGGCCAGTATTTTTGCCCTTGCCCGCCTCATCGGGGCGGCCGCCTCCAAGATCAGCGGCGAACTCGGAATTACCGCCAGCAAGGATGCCAGCCCCATGCTCTCGGTGCGGGGCGTGGGTGCCCCGCTGCTGCGCCGCCTGGCCGCCAAGGTCCCGGATGCGGATGTTGCCATTATTAATTCCCGGGAAGCCTGCGTGGTCTCCGGGCGCCCGGCCGCCCTCACCGCCCTGGTAGCCCTCATCGAACGCGAAGCCGAACGGGAAGCGCGTGCCCGCGCCGATAAACTCACCGGCGGGGAAGCCCTCCACCCGGTCTGCGAATTCCTCAACGTGGGAGCCCCCTTCCATTCCCCGCTCCTCGAACCGGCCGTGGCCCTCGTGGATGCCTGGGCGGCTCGCTGCTCCCTTAACGTGGAACGCAGCGATGAGCTGGCCCGCGCCGTGCTCACCGCCAGCCTGGACTGGACCGCGGAATTCGCCGCGGCCCTGGACGAAGCAGGGCAGGGCGGAACCCCGGCCGGTTTCGTGGTGGACCTGGGCCCGGGCCCGAACCTCAAGACCATCGCCCTGGAAAACCTGGCCGGAACCGGGGTGAGCTACGTGGATGCCTCCACCGCCGCGGCCCGCGATGACCTGGTGACCGGGGTGGCGCGCGTGACCCGCACCCGCGACTGGTCCGAATACGCCCCGCAACTGCGCCAGATCAAGGGCCACACCTACCTGGATACCGCTTTCTCGCGGCTGACCGGGCGCAGCCCGATTATGCTCGGCGGGATGACCCCGACCACCGTGGACGGGGAAATCGTGGCGGCCGCCGCTAACGCCGGCTACTGGACCGAACTCGCCGGGGGCGGGCAGGTCTCCGAAGAAGTCCTCGCGGAGAACCTCTCCACCCTGCGCGAGCACCTGGAACCGGGCCGGGTAGCCCAGTTCAACACCATGTTCCTGGACCGCTACCTGTGGGATCTCCAATTTGGCTCGCGCCGGTTGGTTTCCCGCCAGCGCGCCGCCGGGGCACCCCTGGACGGCGTGGTCATTAGCGCCGGCATTCCCGAAAAGGACGAAGCCCTCGAACTTATCGCGCGCCTGCGCGCCGAAGGTTTCCCCTATATTGCTTTCAAGCCCGGCACCGTGGCCCAGATTCGCCAGCTCGTGGAGATCGCCAAGGCCTGCCCGGGCGCCCCGCTGATCGCGCAAGTGGAAGACGGCCACGCCGGTGGGCACCACTCCTGGGAGAACCTGGAAGACCTGCTCATCGCGACCTACGGCCAGATGCGTGAGGCCGGCCTCATTATTACCGTGGGTGGCGGCTTGGGCATTCCCGAGCGGGCGTCGTCGTTCCTCACCGGAACGTGGGCGCAGGCCTACGGTATGCGACCCATGCCCGTGGACGGCGTTTTCATCGGAACCGCGGCCATGGCCGCGAAGGAAGCGAAAACGAATCCCGACGTCAAGCAGCTGCTCGTTGATACGCCCGGCGTGAGCCCGGACGATAACGGCGGTTGGGTGGCGGCCGGCTCCACCCGCGGTGGTATTTGTTCCACCCAGTCCTCCCTGCACGCCGATATTTACAATGTGGAAAACGCGGCCGCCCGCGCTGCCCGCCTCCTCGTGGAAGTGGACGGGGACGCCGAAGCCATCGCCGCGCGCCGCGAGGAAATCATTACCGCGATCAACGCCACCGCGAAACCCTACTTCGGGGATATCGCGCAGATGACCTACGCGCAGGCGCTGCGCCGCTACGTGGAACTGACCGTGCCCTGGGCCGACGAACCCACCCAAACCCGCTTCTGGGAAATGCTCCAGCGTTTCGAAGCGCGCCTGTGCGAAGCGGAAAGCGGGGATGTTCCCACGCTCTTCCCCACCCAGGCCGATGCCGCCGCCGATCCGCAGGCAGCGCTCCAGCGCTTCCTCGCCGCCTACCCGAGTGCGGAAGAACACACCGTGCTCGCCCAGGACGAAGCCTGGTTCGTGGCCCTGGCCTCCAAGTACCCCAAGCCGGTGCCTTTCGTGCCGGTTATTAACGAGCAAGTGCTGCGTTTCTGGGGTTCGGATTCCCTGTGGCAATCCCACAACCCGCGCTACACCGCGGACCAGGTCCGTATTATTCCCGGCCCCACCTCGGTGGCCGCCATCACCAAGGTCGATGAACCCATCGCCGATATCCTGGGCCGCTACGAAGAAGACGCCGTGGCACGAGTGAGTGCGGGCGGGGCGCAGGCCCAGCCGGCCTTCTCCCGCGCGGCACGCGACCGCGAAACCTTCCTGCGGGAAACCCCCTTCATCGTGTGGCACGGCCACCTGGCCACCAACCCGGCCCACCTCATTCCGGAAGCGGAAATCCGCGATACTCCGGAGGGCCTGGAAATCTTCGTGCCCCTCGATACCCTCTGGGATGGCACCCAGGCCCACCAGCACGTGGTGCGGCATATGCGCATCCCGCTGCTGCTGCCCGAATCGGTAGCCACCGGCGGGCTGCCCGTGGTGGATGACGCCCGCCTGGAAGCGGCCATGCGCGAGGTGCTCGCCGCGATGTCCGGGGTGGGAACCACCACCCTGGGCGGCACCCCCATCACGAAGCAACCCGAGATGATCGACGGCGTTGCCACCCTCACCTTCGCGGTCTCCCCGGAGATCAACACCCTGCACGCGGGGATTACCGCGCCGGCCGGGCGCACCCCGGCGGCCGTGCCCTCCGCGCTGCTCGGTTCGTGCTGGCCCACCATCTATTCCGCGATGGGTTCGGGCGAAGCCGATGGCTACCCGATTATTGAAGGACTGCTCTCCGGCGTGCATCTTGATCACCTGGAAAAGGTGAATGTGCCGGTGGAGGAGATCCTGGAAGCCGGGCAGCTCACCGCGCGCTCGTGGGTGGCATCCGTGGCCGAATCTTCGGCCGGCCGGGTGCTGACCATCCGTACGAATGTTGCGTGCGAGGATGGCACCGTGGTGCTGGAATTCCAGGAACGCTTCGCCATGCGCGGGCGCGCCACCACCACGGAACTGCCCTCCGAGCCGGCCGCCCGCGGGGGAGTGGATGCCGATATTATCGACACCCCGCGCTCGGTGCTGCGCAAGGTCACCGTGCAGGCCCCCACCGATATGACGGCCTTCGCTATTGTTTCCGGTGATTTCAACCCGATTCACGTATCCCGCAACGCCGCGCTGGTGGCGGGAATGGATGCCCCGCTGGTGCACGGCATGTGGCTGTGCGCCGCCGCCCAGCACGCGGTGGCCGATCCGGTGGCCGGGCGCGCCCCCATGCATATCACCGGGTGGACCTACCGCATGTTCGGCATGGTGAACCTGGGTGACGCGGTGGATATTACCGTGGAGCGCGTGGGCCGGGTGCGCGGGGGCGGGCTCGCCCTCGACGTGACCGCCCGCTGCGGGGATACCGTGGTCTCCCAGGCTTCCTGCACCGTGAGCGCCCCGCGTACCGCCTATGTGTACCCGGGTCAGGGCATCCAGGCCCGCGGCATGACCCTCGATGACCGGGCCGCTTCGGCTGCCGTGCGTGAGGTGTGGGAACGCGCCGACCGGCATACCCGTTCCGCCCTCGGGTTCTCCATCCTCGCGGTGGTGCGCGATAACCCGGTGGAGCTGCGGGTGCGTGACGAGATCTTCCGCCACCCGGACGGGGTCCTCAACCTCACCCAATTTACCCAGGTGGCGCTCGCGACCGTGGCGTTCGCCCAGACCTCGCGTCTGCGTGAACAGGGTTCACTGGTAAGCGGTGCTTACTTCGCCGGGCATTCCCTGGGCGAATACAATGCGCTTTCCGCCTACTCGCAGGTCTTCAGCCTCGAGGACGTGCTGGAAATCGTGTACCGGCGCGGTACCACCATGCATCACCTGGTGGAACGCGATGAGCAGGGCCGCTCGAATTACCGCATGGGTGCCTTGCGTCCCAACCAATTTGGGGTGGGCGACGACGCCGTGCGCGACTACGTCGCGCAGGTAGCTGCCGCTTCCGGGGAATTCCTCGAGATCGTCAATTACAACCTGGCTGGCGCCCAGTACGCGGTGGCCGGAACCGTGGCAGGCTTGGAAGCTCTGGAAAAGGACGCCAATGAGCGGGCCCGGCAGGCCGGGGGCAAGCGCCCCTTCATGCTGGTTCCCGGTATTGATGTGCCCTTCCATTCCAGCGTGCTGCGCACCGGCGTAGCCGAATTTGGCGATACCCTGCGTGCCATTGTTCCCGCGGATATTAAGCTCGAAATTCTTGAAGGGCGCTACCTGCCTAACCTGGTGGCCCGCCCCTTCGAGCTGACGGAAGAATTCTGCGATGCCATCCTCGAGGTGGTCCCCTCAACGGTGGTACGCGAGATTCGCGATGATTTGGCCGCGCGCGTGGAGCGCGACCGGGTGGGTACCGCCCGCGAGCTCCTCATCGAGCTGCTGGCCTGGCAATTTGCCTCCCCGGTGCGCTGGATTGAAACCCAGGATTACCTTATTGAGGCCGGGGTGGAAGATATCGTGGAAATCGGCCTGGCTGCTTCGCCGACCCTGGCGAATATGGCCACCCGCACCCTCGCGNTGGCCGGAACCGCGCGCGATCTGCTCGCGCGCCTCGGCCACAACGAGCGCCCGGAAGCGCCCGCGGCCGCTGATGACCTGGCCCTGCGCGAAGCGATGAGCGCGGAACTGGGCAGCGGTTGGGAAGACTTCGTGACCCCGCGCTTCGACCCGGCCCAGGCCGTACGCCTGTGCGACCGCTGGGCCACCGCCCGCGAGGACGTGGCCAAGATCGCCTTCGGGCGCGAAGTGAACGCCAATTTCACCGGCGTTGGGGAAGAAGTGGCCCGCCAGGCCGAATGGCAGGCGGCCCGCAATCCCAAGCTCGCGGCGCGCTTGACGAAGATCGCCCGCGCTGCCCGCGATACCACCCCGGGAATCTACGCCGGGAAGGTCGCGGTGGTGACCGGTATGGCAGAGAACTCCATCGCGGGTGCGGTGGTGGCCGGGTTGCTGGCCGGCGGGGCAACCGTCGTCGCCACTTCCTCGCGTATCTCCACCACGCGCCTGAACTTCGCGAAGAAGCTCTACCGCGAAAACGCCATTAACGGTGCCGAACTGTGGCTCATCCCCGCCAACCTCGCTTCCTTCCGCGACGTCGACGCGATCACCGCGTGGATCGGCGCCGAACAGCGCGAAACGGTGGGTGCCACCTCGAAGCTCGTCAAGCCGGCCCTCATTCCTGACCTCCTGGTGCCCTTCGCGGCGCCGCGGGTGAGCGGCTACCTCAGCGATGCCGGCCCCGAAGCGGAAAACCAGGCCCGCGTGCTGCTGTGGAGCGTGGAGCGCCTCATCGGCACCCTCGCAAGCCTGGGCACCGACGCCGCCATCGACCATCGCATGCACGTGATTCTGCCGGGCTCCCCGAACCGGGGCTCCTTCGGTGGGGACGGCGCCTACGGCGAAGTCAAGGCCGCGCTCGATGCCGTGGTCAATAAGTGGCGCGTGGAGCCGTGGGGCCAGCGCACCACCATCGCGCACGCGAAGATCGGGTGGGTGCGCGGCACCGGCCTCATGGGTGGGAACGATCCGCTGGTGGAAGCCGTGGAAGCCAAGGGCGTGCATACCTGGTCCACGGCGGAAGCCGGGCGCGAACTGCTCACCCTCTTCACCCCCGAATCGGTGGCGGCTGCCCGCACCGCGCCGGTCATTCACGATATGACCGGTGGCTTGGGTGATATTAACCTGCCCGAACTGGCCGCGAGCATCACGCCGGCCGCCCCCGCTCCGGCAGCGCAGGCCGCACCGAGCGTGCGGGCCCTGCCCAGCCCGGTGAGCATCCACCAGCCGACCATGGACCTGGGTGCTTTCGGGAGCGGCAGCGCCAAGCCCGAGGACCTCGTGGTCATCGTGGGGCTGGGCGAAACCGGCCCGTGGGGCAGCTCGCGTACCCGGTGGGAAGCCGAACTCGGGATTCAAAGCGACGGCGATGTGGACCTCACCCCTGCCGGGGTGCTGGAGCTGGCCTGGATGATGGGCCTGCTCACCTGGTTCGACACCCCGAAGCCGGGCTGGTACACCCCCGAAGGCGAGCTGGTTCCCGAAGAGGATATTTTCGAACGCTACCGCGATGAAGTTGTGGCGCGTTCGGGTATCCGCGCCTTCGTGGATGACGGGCCGCTGGCCGATATCGGAACCACCGATATCGCCCCGGTCTACCTGGAGAAGGACGTGACCTTCACGGTGGGCAGCGAAGCGGAAGCCCTCGCCCACGCCGAAGCGGATCCGAGCTTCACCAGCTTCTTCGAGGAAGACGGCGAATGGCGGGTGACCCGCAAGGCCGGGGCACTGACCTACATGCCGCGCCGTACCACCCTCACCCGCCGCGTGGGCGGGCAGTTCCCCACCGATTTCGATCCGGCCAAGTGGGGGATTCCGGCATCGCTGGTGGAGAGCGCGGACCGCATGGCTATCTACAACCTCATGACGGCGGTGGATGCCTTCCTCTCGGCCGGGTTCTCCCCGGCGGAGCTGCTCGAATACGTGCATCCGGTGGATGTTTCCTCCACGCAGGGCACCGGCTTCGGCGGGATGACCTCCATGCGCCGCCTGTACGTGGATCGCTTCCTGGGTAAGGATTACCCGCAGGATATCCTCCAGGAAACCCTGCCGAACGTGATCGCCGCGCATACCATGCAGGCCTATGTGGGCGGGTACGGTTCCATGATTCACCCGATCGGCGCTTGCGCGACCGCCGCGGTGTCCGTGGAAGAAGGCGTGGATAAGATCGCCACCGGCAAGGCTCAGTTCGTGGTCTCCGGCGCGATTGATGACGTGCAGGTCGAGTCCCTTATCGGTTTCGGTGATATGAATGCGACGGCGGATTCTGCCGCTATGGCGAAGAAGGGCATCAACCCGCGCTTCTTCTCCCGCGCTGGCGATCTGCGCCGCGGTGGCTTCGTGGAAGCCTGCGGCGGCGGCACGGTGCTGCTGGCCCGCGGTGACGTGGCCGCCCAGATGGGGCTGCCCGTCTACGGGGTGGTGGCCTATATTCGCTCCTTCGCGGACGGTATCCAAACCTCGATTCCGGCACCGGGCCTGGGAGCGCTGGCCGCCGGCATGGGCGGAGAGAACTCCGTGCTGGCCACGAACCTGCGCAATCTGGGCGTGAGTGTGGACGACGTCGCCGTGCTTTCCAAGCACGACACCTCCACCAATGCGAATGACCCGAACGAAGCGGAACTTCACGACCGCCTCTTCACGGCGCTGGGCCGCAGCGCGGGCAACCCGCTCTACGTGGTTTCCCAGAAGACCCTGACCGGGCATTCCAAGGGCGGGGCGGCGCTCTTCCAGATGGCTGGCATCACCCAGATGTTCGCCACCGGGAAGATCCCGGGGAATAAGGCCCTGGACTGCTCCGATCCGGCTTTCGAGGAACGCAGCTACCTGGTGTGGCCGCGCGAGGTCCTCGAGGTGGGCGATATCAAGGCGGCCGTGCTGACCTCGCTCGGCTTCGGGCATGTTTCCGCGCTCATGATGCTCGTGCACCCGGCGGCTTTCGAGGCAGCTATCGCGCGCACCAACGGCGCGAAGGCAGCCCAGCTGTGGTGCGAGAGCGCTGATATGCGCCTGCTGGAAGGTGCACGCCACCTGGTTGCCGGAATGGTTGGCCACGCGCCGCTCTACACCGAAACCTCGGTGGATGAGCGCTTCGCGGGGGACCGCCACGAAGGCGAAGCAGCGCTGCTCCTCGATCCGCGCTACCGCCTGGTGAACGGAAAGTACCAGCTGCGCTAAAGCAGAGCTAAAGCAGGCTAAAGCAGAGCGGATCCATCCCATAAGAGCGGGGCGGGGTAGTTCATCACGAACCACCCCGCCCCGGTTGCTGTCTAGCGCGCTTAGTAACTGGAGCCGCTTTTACCAGCCGTAATTATCCTTGGAGAAATCCACCGTGATCGCCCCGTCTTTCACTTCGAAGCGCAGGGTGCGGTTCACCCAGATATTGACCGGCCACTCCGATTCCTTCCAGGGATCCTTCTCGCTGTAGCGCTGCTTGTAATTAATAACGGCCTTGCCCTTGACTTTGGCGGTGCCCACGTAGGCGCCATCCTCGTAGCGCAGGCTGGAGGCCTCCACCTCAACCTTGGGTTCTTCCTTCCACGAGCGCCGAATCTCCGTCACCGCTTGGAAAACAGGATCGCTCATATTCAATTCGGGGCAGTCCTTCACCTCGAAAGTATCGGCGGGCATGCACGCCTCATACCGGGCATTCACCTGCTTCTGGATTTCCGCGGCCACCTCCGGAGTGAAGCTCGGTTCAATAGCGGCCGAGGAACCCGGGCCAATAACCGGGACGGATACACTCTCCGCCTCCCCGAAAGTCACGAAGGTGTCACCGCCCTGGGCACCCACCGTGTAGGTCCCCGGGAAAGCGGGCAGCGAATAGTACTCGCTAGCACGCTCGCCCTTCGTGGCCGGGTCCACCGTGGTCGAAAGATCGACGTAGACCCCATTAATACTCACCCGCGGCGTGGCGGAACGTAGCTCCACGGTCCCCAGCGGCGCATCAGTGACCTGCCATTCGGAGAAGAACAGGAATTTCTTGCCGCGTTCGCTGAGCGTGAGATCAACCGGATATTTCTTCATATCGATGGTGAATTCCGCGCTCACGTGCACGGTATTTTTCCCGCCCGGCTGCGATTGCTTAAACGCGGAAATCACCTCAAAATCGGTGGGCCGATTCGTCGCCTTGCTGTAAATTTCGTCGCTGAGGAGCAGGCGCTCCCCGGACCGCACATTCGGGTCGTACACCTCGAGCGCGGCGCTGGCCTTACCGTCCACAATCGCGGAGAGATACGCCTCGGCCGTTTTCTCCGGCGCGAATTTACTGGCCGTCACCTTAAAACCAATAACACCCGCCACGACGAGCACCAGCAAAACCACCAGGCTGATCCACAATTTCTTATGGGATTTCTTCTCCCGCGGAAGCGCCGGGGCCGGGGCGGCGGCGTACATTCCGCCCGGCATTCCGCCTGGCATTCCGGGGCCGGCGGCCGGGCTCGGCACGGTGCCGTACCCGCCCGGAGGCGCGTAACCCTGCGGCGTGGCGCCGTAACCGGGCTGCGGCGCATAGCCGGGAGCGGGCGGGTAACCCGGGGTCGGTACCGTATCCGGAGCTGGTAGCGCATCCGAGGCCGCGGCGGCACTGGCCGCGCTCGGAATATCCTCGAGCATCCGCGGAAGCGCGGTACGGGTGGGCGCGCCCGCATCAACATCGGCCGTGATCCACGCTTCAGGCTCGCTTGGTGATAGGGGCGACGGCGCCGCTGCCGCGGGCGAATCCGCCGCGGGGATTTCCGCGGCGAGCGTGGCTTCCGGATCGGGCTGCGGGGTAGCTTCTTCGGTATGGTGCTCGTCGGGCTGACTGACCTCGGAGAAGTTGGCCTCAGAGAAATCGGCTTCGGGCTGCTCATCTGCGGCATGCGCGGGGGCCGGCGGCTCGGAGACCGGTGGCGCGGGAGGCGGGGGAGGAACCGGGACCGCGAGCGGATGCGCCGGGGTAGCCTCGGGCCGGGCTGCCGGCGCCTCCTCGACGGGCGGAATCGTCCGGGTCAGCTCCGCTTCCGCGGGGCTCGGCGCGGAAGGCGTTGGCGCGGAAGGCGGCGGAGGTGGAGGCGGGGGCACCGGCGTGGACGGTGGGAACTGGTCAGGTCCGTTAGTCATAAGAGGTCCTTCCTCACAGATGGAGTACGGTGACGTGGAAGGTGGAACTCGCGTGATGAGCCCCGCCGTCGTACCTGTAGAGTTTTTCATAAACCCCACGTACCTAGGGTAACTGGGATACTGTTGCTACAGGAGAAAACTCCGTATATTAACCGTAGAAAGTATTGGTAGCTACACGGGGTTTTCGTCCGCGTTTTTGCGGTACGGAAATTCTATGGGAGAAAGTGGAACCGCTATGATGTACGATCCGCGCACAATGACCCTCGAAAACTTAGGCGACCCGCAGATTACCGCGCGGGATCTTGCCGATATTGCGGCCCAGCGCCCCGACCTGTGGGATGCTATCGCGGTTCATCCGCAGTGCTACCCGGCACTGGTGTCCTGGATTCGCGAACGCCAGGCCGAAGCCCAGGCGCAGCAGGCCCCGCAGTTTGCGCAGACCCAGCAACCGGCAGCGCAGCCGGCCGCAGAGCCGGAAGAACAGCCCGCCGCGGCGCAGCCGGCTGGTGAATATCAGCAGCCCGAACCCCAGTTCCAGCAGCCCGCCGCGCACGCGCAGCAGGCCCCGCAGCCCCTCACCGCCGAGCAGTGGCAGGCTCGCTTCCAGCTGGATAACGGCCGCGAACCCACCCTGCGGGAATACCAGGAGGCCGTCGCCCAGGGCGCGGTAGCCGGGCCGGGCGCTGCGGATAATTCCGTGGGGGATATGAAAGAAGGCCTCAAGCAATTCGCCACCGGGGCCAAGGATTTCGTGAGTAACCGGGTGGCTCCGGCGGTCGCCCAGCAGGCCGGTGCGATGCGCCAGAGCTTCGCGGCTGCCTCCGCGGGGCGCGCTTCCAAGTGGAATGTGATTATTCCGGCGGTGCTCATCGGCGCCCAGGTGCTCGCGATGCTCAGCGTTTTCCTGCCCTTCGCCTCGGCCTTTGGTTTTTCCGCCAGCATGATGACGGGGGATTCCGAATCGGCGTGGGTGATTATTCTTTGCTACCTCATTGCAGCTGTTTTCTCCACGCTCGCTCTGGTGATCAAGAAGAAGTGGACCATGGCCACCGCCGGCGGGGTGGGTTTACTTTTCGGGATTCTGCTATTCATCGGTAGCATGAACGCTCTGTCCAAGCTTTCTGAATTCTCTGAGGTTGCCAGCGTCGGTATTGGCTTTATTCTCTTCGTCCTCGCCACCATCGTGAATATTGCCTTCTCCATCTGGGCTATCGTAGTGGTGGTCAAAAAGTAGCAATAACGAGGATATCTTGCGGATATCAAGAAAAGTAAAATTATAAAAGTGGGGCGGACAGCATAAATAATGTCCGCCCCACTTGTGTATACGAGCGCTAAATCATCTCCGCTTCCTGGCGGCGCACCCGCGCTCCGCACAGCCCGTAGTAGGCCACGAAACCAATAATGAGAGCCAGGATCACGCCGATATTACCCGAGCCGAGCGGCCCGTCCACCCCGCCGATGAGGGGGAGGAGGTAGCCCTGCCAATCATTGAAGGGAGCATCGGAGAAGCCGTTGACTACCAAACCCCAGCCGATCACGCAGCACACCGCCAGGATGGCCAGCGAGGTCGCGTTGTACTTGCCGTAGCGGCCGGTGGGGGAGAAGAGTGCGGCGTCGTCGTAATCACGCTTACGCAAAGTAATATCCGCCATCATGATGCCGGTCCACGCGGCAAGCGGTACCCCCAAAGTGACCAGGAAGGACTGGAAGGGGCCGATAAAGGTCGGCGAGAAGAACGTGACGTAAACAGTTCCCACAGTGAGAATCACGCCGTCGATGAGGGAGGCGAGGGGGCGTGGAATCCGAATCCCCAGGGTCAGGAGGGTGAGCCCCGAAGAATAAATACCGTTAATCGCGCCCGAGAGCAGCGAAAGAATCGCGGTGAGGAGGAAGGGGAGGAGGAACCAGGTGGGGAGGATGGTGGCCAGCGCCCCGACCGGGTCGGCGCCGATGGCTTCGGAGAGCGCGTCGTCCGAACCGGCCAGCATCAGCCCGAAGCTAATGAGGACCACCGGGCCGAGGGAACCACCCAGGGTATTCCAGAAAATAATATGGCTGCCGCGCGCCTCGCGGCTCTGGTAGCGCGACCAATCCGCCGCGATATTCACCCAGCCCAGGCCCATGCCGGTGAGCACCATGACGAAAGCGCCGAGCATGGCCGCGACAGAGCCCGAAGAGTGAGAGAAAAGCGCGGAGGCGTCGAGATGTGGGAAAACTAAAATAATATAGATAATCGTGGTGATGCCGGTGATCCAGGTGAGAACCGCCTGCATTTTCATAATAATGTGATACCCGGCCACCGCGCCCAGCACGATGAGGGTGGCAACAATGGCCGCCGCCACCACTTTGACGGTGGTGGAATCTTCCCCGGCCCAGCCCAGCCGCGCCAGCACGGTATTAGTGGCTAGAACTGCGGTAATGGCCAGCGAGGTCTCCCAGCCGATGGAAGTCAGCCAGGAAATAATGCCCGGAACTTTCGCGCCGCTGACCCCGAAAGCCGCGCGCGACATGACCATCGTGGGCACCGAGCCGCGTTTGCCGCCCAGCGCGATTACCCCGCAAATAGCGAAGGACAGAATCACGGCGATTACCGTGATGACCAGCGCCTGCGGGAAAGAAATACCAAATCCAAGCACCCACGCCCCGTAACTCATCCCGAAAACGGAGATATTCGAGGCGAACCACGGCAGGAACAGATGCCGGGGTTTCGCGGTGCGCTCACTATCGTCGACTATTTCGATACCGGTTGTCTCTATCGATGCCATAGGGACTATTTTTCTCCAGCTCAGCGGCGAATGGTAGAGGAAAAGCAAAATTCGGGAAGAGCAGACAGGGAGCGGCGGCCTCGTCTACCATAAAAGGGAAAAGTCACGCGGGAGCTAAAGTCATAGGGAACGACGGCGCCACTTTGGCTCTGAGCTGGCCAAACGGATACGTCACCGGGAAGGAGTGCTCCGTGATAGCGGGAATTGGAACCGATACCGTGGCCATCGATGCCTTCGCCCAGCAGCTGGATTTACCCGGCTCCCGCTTCCGCAATGTTTTTACCGCGCGGGAAATGCGCTACGCGATCCGCCGGGCTCAGCGCCACACCCGCACCGAGGCCGCCGGCGCCTTCGCCACCCCGGCCGCGGAAGAAGCCGGATTTGAGACCGTTATCCCGGCCGCGGAGCTCGCCCCGCATCTGGCGGCGCGTTGGGCGGCTAAAGAGGCTTTTATTAAAGCGTGGTCGGCGGCCCTGTACGGTTCTCAGCCGGTGCTGCCCGAGGGGCATTGGGATGCTATCGAAGTCACCAATGACCGCTGGGGGCGCCCCGCGATTATCCTCGGGGCACCGATAGCCGGGGCGGTCCATAAAACCCTCGGGAGCGTGAATATTCATGTGTCGATGAGTCATGATGGCAACGTGGCCAGCGCCGTCGTTCTTATTGAATATCAGAACAATAGCGGGGCGCGGCGGGCCGCAAGCGCGCACTAAACCCGCAGCTACACCCGGCGCTAAACCGCGCTACACCCCGAAGAAGCCGCCACTACACCCCGAACCGGCCGGAAATAGACCCGCGGCTCGCTGTGTGAGAAGCAATAGCGCCGCGGTGGCAGCGTACACTACCGTGTGCCGGTACGAACGAAGCACTGAGGCGGTGGCGCGGCCACCGCGGGGAGCGGGCCCGCCCACAGGGGCGCCGCGATGAAGGAGCTGAGAAAACGTGGCACCAGAGCAAGCTGGACAAGCTGAGCAATCCGCCGAGCCGCAGCTGCAACGCGGCCTGCACGCCCGCCACCTCACCATGATCGCGGTGGGCGGGGCGATTGGCACCGGGCTCTTCGTGGCTTCGGGCGAAACAATCAGCCAGGCCGGCCCGGGCGGGGCCCTGGTGGCCTACGGGCTCATCGGGATGATGGTCTACCTCCTCATGCAATCTCTGGGCGAAATGGCGGCCTACCTGCCGGTGGCCGGCTCCTTCGAAGAATACGGGCGGCGTTTCGTTTCCCCGTCCTTCGGGTTCGCCACCGGCTGGAATTACTGGTACAACTGGGCAATCACCGTGGCCGCCGAGCTGTCCGCCGCGGCGCTCGTCATGAAGTACTGGTACCCGGACACCCCCGGCTGGGTGTGGTCCGCGGTCTTTTTAGCCCTCCTCATTTTGCTCAATGCGCTCTCGGTCCGTACCTACGGAGAAGGCGAATTCTGGTTCGCTCTCATTAAAGTGGTGACCGTCCTGGCCTTTATCGCGGTGGGCCTGCTCATGATCGCCGGCGTGTTCGGGGCCAGCCCGGGGCTCGCGCACTGGACGGAAGGCGAGGCGCCCTTCGTGAACGGCGGGGCGGGCATCCTCGCGGTCTTCATGGTGGCCGGTTTCTCCTTCCAGGGCACCGAAATGGTGGGCATCGCCGCGGGGGAGGCCCGCGACCCCGCCACCACCGTCCCGCGCGCCACCCGCACAATTTTCTGGCGCATCCTCATCTTCTACATCGGCGCGATCGTGGTGGTGGGCACCCTGGTGGCCTACAGCGACCCGAATCTGCTGCGCACCGACATCTCCGATATCGCCGTCTCGCCCTTCACCCTGGTATTCGAGCGCGCCGGGGTGGCTTTCGCGGCCGCGGTTATGAACGCCGTTATTCTCACCGCGGTGCTCTCCGCCGGGAACTCCGGACTCTACGTATCCACCCGCATGCTTTTCGCACTGGCCGAGCAGGGCAGCGCCCCGAAATTCCTGGCGCGCCTGACCCGCCGCGGCGTCCCGCTCAACGCCATGATCATCACGATTCTGGTGGCCACCGCCTGCTTCATCTCCTCCTTCATGGGCGACGGCAAAGCCTACGCCTGGCTCGTTAACGCCTCCGGGCTGGCCGGTTTTATCACCTGGATGGGCATCGCGTGGAGCCACTACAATTTCCGCCGCGCCTTCATAGCCCAGGGCCGCAGCCTCGACGAACTCCCCTTCAAAGCGCGGTTCTACCCGGCCGGCCCCATCGTGGCGCTGGTGATGTGCGCGGTGGTGATTGTGGGGCAGAGCTACCTTATTATTACCTCCGGCGGTGGCGCCCTCGACCTGCTCTCCTCCTATATCGGATTACCGCTGTTCTTCGCCCTGTGGTGGGGCCACAAACTCGTCACGAAGAGCCCCGCCGCGGATTTGGCGCACGCCGATCTAAGCGCACCCAAGATTTCCTAAGCGCGGCCCTTTTGCGCGGGTGCTCGCTGCTCGCGGGCCGTGCGCCGTCGTTCCCATCCGCGTGCAGCACGACGACGCCGCAACGGCCCGCGTGGTCCGGAAAGTTTCGCTGCAATTTTTGTGTCGCACCCCCGCGGTAGACTGTCGACCTAACAGCGAAGGCGTGGAAGGTGTGGAGGAGAGACATGAGTACACCACTGGATGAACCTTTGGCCGTGGCGGACCCGGAAGTTGCCGCGATTCTCACCGGGGAATTGCGCCGCCAGCAAGAAGGCTTGGAAATGATCGCGTCGGAGAATTTCGTTTCCCGCGCGGTTCTGCAAGCCCAGGGCTCTGTTCTCACCAATAAGTACGCGGAAGGCTATCCCGGGCGGCGCTACTACGGGGGCTGCGAATGGGTGGATAAGGCCGAAACCCTCGCCATTGAGCGGGCAAAAAGCCTGTTCGGGGCTGATTACGCGAACGTGCAACCCCATTCGGGGGCCTCGGCGAATGCCGCCGTGTACCACGCGATGGTGAAACCCGGGGGCAAAGTTTTGGGCATGGCCCTCGATCAGGGCGGGCATCTCACCCACGGCATGAAACTCAATTTCTCCGGGCGTAACTATGAGGTAGCCGCCTACCACGTCAATCCGGAAACCTATCTTCTCGATATGGATGAGGTGCGTGAAACTGCGCTGCGCGAACGCCCCGCCATGATTATCGCCGGGTGGTCCGCCTACCCGCGCCACCTAGATTTCGCGGCTTTCCGCTCCATCGCTGATGAAGTGGGCGCGGTGCTGTGGACGGATATGGCCCATTTCGCCGGCCTGGTTGCCGCCGGGCTGCACCCCAATCCCCTCCCGTACTCGGATGTGGTCACCACCACTATCCACAAAACCCTGGGCGGGCCCCGCTCGGGAATGATTCTCTCCGCCCGCGGGGCAGAATACGGTAAAAAGCTTAATTCCGCGGTGTTCCCGGGCAACCAGGGCGGCCCGCTCATGCACGTGGTTGCCGCGAAAGCGGTGGCCCTCGGCTACGCGGCTACGGAAGAATTCCGTGAGCGCCAACGCCGCACCCTGGAAGGCGCCCAGATCCTGGCCGCGCGGCTCACGGAAGCAGATGTGGCTCAGGCCGGCATCTCGATTATTTCCGGGGGTACGGATGTGCACCTGGTCCTCGTGGACCTGCGCAATGCCGCGATCAACGGCCGAGAAGGGGAGGACCTCCTGGGCAGCATCGGTATCACCGTCAATCGCAACGGGGTTCCCTATGACCCGCGCCCGCCCTTCGTCACTTCCGGGCTGCGCATCGGCACCCCGGCCTTGGCCACCCGCGGCTTCGGCCCGGAAGAATTCACGGAAGTTGCCGATATTATCGCCCGCGCCCTCATCGGCGGGCACTCCGCACCGGTGGAGGAGCTGCGTGCCCGGGTGCGCGCCCTCGCGGACCGTTTCCCGCTCTACGCCGGCCTCGATCAGGTCGGGGGCGGTTCTGGTGCTCCGGGCGCATCGGGCACTTCGGGCGCATCCGGAAACGGCTGCTGCGGCGGGCACGCAGCTAGTGCCGCCCCTGGAAGCATCTGTGCACAGAGCGGGGAAGGCGAGTAATGGCAGCGCAACTTTTGGACGGGCGCGCGGTTGCCTCCGCTATCAAAGATGAACTGCGGGTGCGGGTGGAAGCTCTGCGCGCTCGCGGATACACTCCCGGACTTGGCACCGTGCTGGTGGGTGATGACCCGGCCTCCGCGGCGTATGTACGCGGCAAACACCGCGATTGCGCGGAGGTGGGTATCGCCTCTCTGCAAGTGGAACTGCCGGCGAGCGCCACCGCGGCAGAAGTGGCCGCTGCGCTGCGCGATCTCAATACCAACCCGGCCTGCACCGGGTACATCCTCCAGCTGCCGCTCCCAGCCGGGCTTCCCGAAGCCCGCCTCATCGAAGCGATTGACCCGGATAAAGATGCCGACGGGCTCCACCCGATCAACCTCGGGCGCTTGGTGGCAAGCGTGAGCGGCCAGCTCACCTCCCCGCTGCCCTGCACCCCGGCCGGCATCGTGGAGCTCATCGAACGCCACGGGCTCAGCCTTGCCGGCAAACACGTGGTGGTCCTCGGGCGCGGAATCACGGTGGGAAGAAGCATCGGCCTCCTCCTCACCCGGAAGAACATCAACGCTACCGTCACGCTCTGCCACACCGGCACCTCGAATATTCCCGAGCTGTGCCGGCGCGCTGATGTCATTATTGCCGCGGTGGGCCAGGCCGGTTTCGTCCGCCCGGAATGGGTGGCGCCCGGCGCCGTCGTTATTGACGTGGGAGTGACCCGGGAGCGCACCGCAGAAGGAAAATGGCGCACCCTCGGGGATGTGGACCCGGGCGTACGCGATCACGCATCCTGGGTATCACCCAATCCCGGCGGGGTGGGCCCGATGACCCGCGTCATGCTGCTCAGCAACGTCGTGGATATGGCCGAACGCTGCGCTGCGGAGCAGGATGGGGCGAAGCTGCGCAGTGCAGTAGGCGGCGCAGCCGGCCCGGACGCGCCGGCGCAGCGCGCAACCGAACAGCAGGGCTTGGCAGGAGAGCGCGCAGCAGCACAGATCCTCCCGGAGCGCTCCGGGGCAGGGCATGAAGGGGAATGAGATGCGGATAAGCACCGTCAATGTCAATGGAATTCGCGCGGCCGCGCGTAAAGGAATCGCGGCCTGGCTAGAAGCCACCGCCGCGGATATCATCCTGCTTCAAGAAGTGCGTGCCCCCGCGGATATCACCGCAGATATTTTCGCGGGCACCGGCTACCGGATCTACACGGCCGTTTCCGATATCAAAGGCCGGGCCGGAGTCGCGGTCGCGGTTCGGGAAGGCATCGGTGTGGGTGAGATCCGGGATCACCTGGGCGTGGACGCGGATGGAAAGCCCGTCAGTGAAGAAGCGCCGGTGGATAGCGGGCGCTGGCTTGAAGTGGAACTCCCGGATGACCAGCTGCGGGTGGTGAGCGCCTACCTGCATTCAGGAGTGGCGGATAATCCAGAAAAGATGGCGGCAAAATACGCGCATCTGGAACGGGTAAGCGCCCGCTTAGCGCAATTCGATCCGGCCGCACGCACCCTGGTCGCCGGGGATTTCAATATCGTTCACACCGAAGCTGATATTGAGAACTGGAAGTCTAACCACAACCGCACCTCCGGGGTACTCGACGATGAAATCGCCTACTTGGATCGGTGGTTCGGTGGGCCCTGGGTAGATGTGCAACGCGCCCTGCTGGAGCACAACGGGCACGAAGGCAAAGGCCCCTACACCTGGTGGAGCCAGCGCGGCAAAGCTTTTGATAACAACGTGGGTTGGCGTATCGACTACCACATGGCCAGCCCCGCATTTGCCGCCACCGCACAAAGCTTCACCATCGGGCGGGCAGCCTCCTACGCCGAGCGTTGGTCCGACCACGCTCCGCTCACGGTTGACTACCAACTCGAGAGCTAAGCTCGTTGAGGAATCAAAAACTTCTGTTTTTGTCGTAGGCCTCACGTACCATGGCTATGTGACACAGCAGAACACAGTGATGGATAGGACTTCCCGGGCTTTCGGGGTGGATCAGCGCGGGCGGCAAGCCGCCCGGCGGGGTGCACCCAGCGGGGCCCGGGTGGCGGAAAGCGGCATGGGCGGCGTCGTACATAAAGGAAAATCCCTGGTTGAATGGGTGCAAGGCACGCGCATTATGCGGGGGATTGGCCGCTACGGTAAAGCCCGCGGGGGCCTGCTCGCCGGTGGAATCGCCTACTCGGCGCTTTTCGCCATCACCGCGGCGCTCACCATTTCCTGGACCGTGTTTATGGCCACCCTCGGCAGGAACGCGCAGCTGCGGGAAACCGTGGTCGATGCCGTCAATGCGGCCCTGCCCGGCATCCTCCAAGACTCCTCCGGGGAAGGGCTCATCAACCCCGATGACCTCATCCTCTCGGGAACCTCGGTAGTGGCAACCGTCATTGCGGGAGCTGTGCTGTTGTGGACAGCGATGTCCATTATGGCTGGGCTCGCCACCGCCATCGGAGCCATGTTCGGCGTGAATCAGCGAACCGAAAATGGGGCGGTGAGTATCCTCTTCCGGCTGGCCGGATTCGTAGTGCTCGCCCTGGGGATCCTCACCTCCGCGATTATCGGCTCTCTCGTCGGCTCGGTAGGAACTCTGCTCCTCACCCACCTGGGGCTGGACGGAGCCCTCGTGCAATTCGGAACCAAAATCGCGGTCTTCCTGCTCGCGGCCACCGTCGATGCCCTCGTCATCATGTTCATTATTCGCTTCACCTCCGGGATTCGGGTACCCCGCCGCGATTTCATTACGGGGGCGGCCCTCGGTGCGCTCCTTCTTTCCATCATTCGAGTGGTCGGTACCTCCGCGGTATCCAGCGTGTCCGGGAACCCGCTCCTCGCGCCCTTCGCCGCTATCGCCACCTTGCTGCTCTGGCTCAACCTCGCCTCGCGTATCGTTCTCATGGTCTCCGCCTATATGGCGAACCCACCGCGGGCCTACGTGGCACAGGACCCGGAAGAACTGCGGGCCACTACCACTCCCAATTACGTCACCCTTTCCGTTCCGGAAACACTCACGTGGCCGCATGATCCCATCACGGGTTCCCTGCTGCCCGAACCGGATAACGCCACCGAAGATGAGGAAGAAGAACTGCCCGAATGGGGTGGTTTGGCCGGGAACCTGGCTCGCCGCCGGGCCGAAAAGCTAGAATCAAAGGCGCGCGAGGCACAGCTCAAAGCTGAGGAAGCTCGCGCACACTACGTGAACGGGCAACGCGAACTCGCCCGCTCGCAGCGAAAGGACAGCTAGGCGTGACATTCCATGCGATTATTCCCGCCGGGGGAGCCGGCTCACGGCTGTGGCCACTCTCGCGGGCCAGCCACCCGAAATTTCTGGTCGATTTTGGATCCGGGCACACCATGATTCACGATACAGTGACCCGGCTCGCCCCGCTCGCATCCAGTATCTACACCGTGACGGGCACTGCCCACGCCGCGGCCGTTCGCGAGCAACTCGTCGATATCCACACGCCCCTCCACTACGTGGTTGAACCGAGCCCGCGCGGCACCATGGCTGCCATCGGTATCGCCGCCGCGCTCGCTCACCGCTCCGACCCGGATGCCCTGGTCGGTTCCTTCGCGGCCGATCACCGCATCTCCAATACCGCGGCCTTCACCGCTGCAGTACGCACCGCGCTGCACGCAGCAGAGCACGGCTACCTGGTTACCCTCGGGATTACCCCGACCGGGCCGGCCACCGGGTTCGGCTATATTCGCGCCGGTGGGCCGCTCGCCGGCGGATTGCTTGGTGGCGAATCGCTCGAGGGTGGGCCGCTCGCGGGCGATACCGCTGCCTTAGCGGTAGAAAAGTTCGTGGAAAAACCGGATGCGGATACAGCCGCAAGTTACCTCGCGCAGGGTGGCTACTACTGGAACGCCGGGATTTTCGTGGCCCGCGCTGCCACCCTTATGGATATGCTCACCGAATACCGCCCTGATATCGCGGCTCCGCTTCGCCAGCTAGCCCAGCTGTGGGATCTGGACTCGGCCCAGCAATCCGCGCAGGTAGAAGAGATATGGGCCTCTATCCCGAAGGAGGTCATTGACCGGGCGGTAGCTGAACCGGCCGCGGCGGCCGGGCGGGTGGCCGTGGTTCCCGCTGATATGGGCTGGTCTGATGTGGGGGATTATGATTCCCTCGCCGAAGGCATCCCCGCCGGCGAACTCACCACCCAGCGGGTCCCGGGAAACACGGGCGCTCCGGTGCTCGCCATTGATGCGCCGGATTCTCTGGTGTACAGCTCGGCGAAGCCCATTGTTGTGGTGGGGGTGCCGGGCGCCGTCGTTATTGATACCGAAAACGCAGTGTTGGTGACCACGCGGGAGAAAGCACAGGACGTCAAAAAGGCCGTGGACGGTCTGGACGCGGCCGGGCTAGCGGATCTGAGATAGTTTTCCGCTCCGCGTAGCGGGGTGGAAGGCGCGCAGGCAGCGAAGGACAATAGAAACCATGAACACACGCGACTATCGGCGCGGGGCGCAAACCCGGCGCGGCACCCAGATTCCGCCCGTCACCGCGGATACCAAGCTGCTCTCCAACCGCAGCAACGGGGACTGGACTCTCAGCGACCCGTGGCGAGTGCTGCGCATCCAATCCGAATTCGTGGAAGGGTTCGGGGCGCTCGCCCACGTGCCGCCCTGCGTCTCGATTTTCGGTTCGGCGCGCACCGGGCGCGACTCCCGCTACTACCGGGTAGCCGAAGAAACCGCCGATATCCTCAGCCAGCAGGGCTTCGGGATTATTACCGGGGGCGGGCCGGGGATTATGGAAGCCGCCAATAAGGGCGCCGCAGCTAATGACGGCCTCTCCATCGGCCTCGGGATCGAACTCCCGCACGAACAGGGCCTCAACGAATACGTCAATCTCGGCATTGAATTCCGCTACTTCTTCGTGCGCAAAACAATGTTCCTCAAGTATTCCCAAGGTTTCGTGGTGCTCCCGGGCGGTTTCGGCACCCTCGACGAACTCTTCGAAGCACTCACCCTGGTACAAACCGGTAAAGTTGCGGGATTCCCGGTGGTGCTGGTGGGCAGTGATTTCTGGGGTGGCCTTGTGGAGTGGATCCGCGGGCGCCTGGTCAGCGAAGGTATGATTTCGCCCGCAGATCCGAATATTTTCACCGTGGTGGATACCGCTCGCGAGGCTGTGGATGCTCTTATCGCAGGTCAGCGCTCCCTCACGGCGGAACAAGCCACGCGACAAGCTCGCCGCGAACAGGTGGCAGACTTCTAGTAGAATTAGGGGTGACGTTAGTCGCATAGTTGCGGCGAACAGGAAGGAAACCACTATGGCAGCTATGAAGCCACGCACAGGTGATGGGCCGCTGGAAGTCGAACGTGAAGCGCGCGGAATCGTGGTTCGTATTCCGGTGGATGGCGGCGGACGCCTCGTCCTGGAACTCAACGACGAAGAATGCGTCAGCCTCAAAGAAGCTCTCGCAAGCGTGGAGAAGTAACCACCACCAACGTACCTGTACCTACTACCTATCCGGGGGCCAGCCAGCGGGCGCGGCCCCCGGATACTATGCGTCCGGAGTGTTCGGAGTGCTCGGAAACCGGCGGAAACTATGTGTTCAGGAACCAGCGGATAGTATGTGTTCGGAAACCGGCGTGCTCAAACATGCCCGGTTAGATCCGGAGGGCGGTTCGGTTAGCGCAGCCGGCAAACCAGCACGCCATCGCCGAGGGGCACCAGGCTGCTATCGAGTTCTTCGGCGCGCATAAGCGCCTTAATGAGGTGCCGTATAGCGACGACGGGTTCTTCGCGGCGCGCCGGATCAGCCACTTTGCCGCCCTGGAGGGCGCCAGCCACCACCAGGAGGCCACCAGGTCGCAAAATCCGCAAGGCTTCTTCACAGTCGCCGGCAGCCTCGAGAGGATCGCCGTCGACAAGAACCATATCGTAGGAGCGGGCCGCTAGCCGCGGCAAAATATCTGCACTGCGCCCGTTAATAATGCGTACTTTCCCGGGGCGGGCCCCGGCCCGAGCGAAAAGCGAGCGGGCCACGTGCTGGGATTCGGACTCCACGTCAATCGTGGTGAGGTGAATATCCCCGGCCCGCAGTAGGTAGAGGCCGGAAACTCCACTGCCCGTCCCGATTTCCACCGCGTTCGTGACCTTCGCGCAGGCCGCCAGCACGGTGAGGAAGTTCCCGCAGGCCGGGCTCACGCAGCGAATAGAGAATTCAGCGGCGGTGGCGCGGGCCGCCCGGGTAATATCCCCCTCGATAACGGCGTCTTCAGCGTATGTCCACGCCAGGGTCCGATCGGACATAAGCCTCCTCCAAAACAGGGATAGTGCGCAGCAGTGTTTCTATCATAGTGCGCTGTGCCATGACGCGGGGTATGCGCGCCGGGCTAGCTGGCCGGAGCGCATGCACGCTAGTCAGCTGGCGCCCCGCGCCGCGGTAGCTCTTGGATGCGCGCTGCTAGGCCACGCAGAATATCACGCGCGGGGGAGTCCACCATATCGAGGACGAACGGTGTTCCCGCGTCGCAGCCTTCCCGCAACGCGGGCTCCAGCGGAATCTGGGCGAGAAGCTCAACCGGGTACCCGAGGGTCGCACTGAGATTCGTAGCGACGAGCTGCCCGCCACCGGAACCAAAAATAGTATTTTTTGTTCCGTCCGGTAGTTCCAGGTAGGACATATTTTCGACGACGCCGATAACGGTCTGCTCAGTTTGCTTAGAAACTGCACCGGCCCGTTCAGCCACGTCCGCGGCGGCAGTTTGCGGCGTCGTGACAACGAGGATATCCGCGCGGGGCAGCATCTGAGCCAAAGAAATAGCGACGTCGCCCGTTCCCGGCGGTAAATCGAGGAAAACGAAATCTAGATCTCCCCAGTAGACGTCCGCGAAGAATTGTTCGAGAGCCTTGTGGAGCATGGGGCCGCGCCACACCACCGGGGTATTCCCGGGCACAAACATACCGATGGACATGACTTTCACGCCGTGGGCGACCGGGGGGATGATCATGCCGTTGAGCTGCTGGGCGGGGGTATCCACTCCCATCATCCCGGGGATGGAAAAACCGTAAATATCGGCGTCGATGAGGCCTACGCGTTGGCCGGTGGCGGCCAGGGCAACCGCAAGATTCGCCGCAACGGAGGATTTACCAACCCCACCTTTTCCGGAGGCCACCGCGATAACGCGGGTGGGGGAGTCGGGGCGCGCGAAAGAGATCTCCCGGGTGGTGCGCCCCCCGCGCAGCTTCTGCTGGAGGTGTTGCACCTGGAGGGGGGTCATGGCACCCATGGTGATGGTGATAGTACCCACGCCCTCAAGCGCGGAGATGGCTTCGCGGACTTCCTTTTCGATAACGTCTTGGCGCGGGCAGTGCACGGTGGTGAGAAGCACCGTGAGGGTGACATCACCTTCGGGGCTCACCCGCAGCCCGTGGATCATATCCAGTTCGGTAATCGGGTGGCGTAGCTCCGGGTCGATAACCCCGGAGAGGGCTTCTAGCACCCGATCCTTGGTGAGGGCAGTGGCCGCGGGTGAGCGCGGCACCGAATCGGAAACAGGATCACTCGTGGGCACCGGGCTCCTCCCTAGGGCGGTCAAGCGCGGCGCGGGCGTGGTCATCTCCCGGATCAACCGGGACATCACGGGCTTCGCGCTGGGCTTTGACCGCATCGAGTTCTTCTTGCAATTCGCGGATACGTTCTTCGCGTTCGGCAGCGCGGTCAATATTGCGGTCATCAAGCTCGTGGAGCAAATCGCGCAATTCCGAACGCACAAAATCACGGGTGGCCATATCGCCGACCGCATCGCGCAAACCCGCAATTTCACGCATGAGGTATTCGGTATCCGCTAGGTTGCGA
This sequence comes from Actinotignum timonense, assembly GCF_900155575.1. Taxonomy (GTDB): domain Bacteria; phylum Actinomycetota; class Actinomycetes; order Actinomycetales; family Actinomycetaceae; genus Actinotignum; species Actinotignum timonense. Next base: position 1,471,137 of record NZ_LT706966.1, read on the forward strand.
TCAGCACGCTGGCGATCCTGTTCAGCGCTCACCTTATCCCGGGCATCCTGGCGGTTCTGGGCCAGCAGGATGAGGGGCGAGGCGTAGGAGGCCTGCAAGGAAAGCATGAGCGTGAGCGCGGTGAAACCAAATTCAGCGGAATCGAATTGCCATTTTTCGGGGGCCATGGTGTTCCACGCCAGCCACGCCACCACGAAAATGGTCAGGTAAACCAGAAAACTCGCGGTGCCCTGGAAGCGGGCGATGCTTTCCGCGGCGCGCCCGGCAGCCTCCGGGTCCTTGCGGCGTCGGCGCCGAAACAAGCGGCTGCGGCGTTCGAGTGGTTCATTGAAATCATTAGCCACGGTTCACCTCGTTCGTCGTGGATGCGGCGGCGCTCTCAGAATCCGCGCCCTCCCAGGAATCATCCATATCGCGCCAATCCTCGGGGAGGAGGTGGTCGAGCACGTCGTCAACGGAGACCGCCCCGAGGAGGAGCCCCTGGTCTACTACCGGGACAGCGGTGAGGTTATAGGTGGCTAATTCGCGGGTGACCGAACCGATGGGGGCTTCCGGATCCACACCTTCGGTATTGCGATCCAGAATAGAGCCCAGCATCGTGGTCGGGGGTTCGCGCAGCGCCCGCTGGATATGTACCGCGCCCAGATACCTCCCCGTGGGAGTTTCCAAAGGCGGGCGGCACACAAAAGCTACCGCGGCCAGCGCCGGCGGAATATCCGGGCGGGAGGCTGCGGCCAGGGCTTGGGCGACCGTATCATCCGGGCCGAGGATCACCGGATTGGGGGTCATGAGACCACCGGCGGTGCGTTCGTCATAGGTGAGGAGGCGGCGCACATCTTGCGCTTCGCCCTCACTCATGGAGTCGAGGAGGATCGCGGCCGTTTCAGAAGGCAGATCGGCCATGAGGTCGGCCGCGTCGTCGGGCTGCATCACGTCTAGAACGTCACCGGCACGTTCCACATCCAAGCCAGCCAATACCGTGACGCGGTCCTCATCACCGAGTTCTTCCAGGACGTCCGCGAGCTTTTCGTCCGTGAGCTCCCGGGCGACCGATTGCATGCGTTCTTCGGGTAAATCACGCAAAATTTCCGCAATATCCCACGGCTTGAGATCCACCAGCTGGGAGACTATTGAAGCGGCTCCCTGGGTGTGGCTCGCGGTGGACAGGCCGGCCACTTCGCTCACCTTGAGGATTTCCGAATGGCGCGAATTCGTGCCGATTCCGCGCACATACACCTGGGTGAGGCCCCATTCGCGCCCGCGCAGCGGCTCAATGGCCGCGTCCACGACGCTCATGCGGGTGCCGGTTTCCCGCACCACCACTTCGCGGTCAATGAGCTGGGCCATGACGAGTGTTTCCGAACTGCGCTGCTGGAAGCGCCGCATATTGAGCACACCCGTAATGATGACCTGGCCGTTTGCGATGGAGGTGACGCGGGTAATGGGCAGGAAGACCCGCCGCCGGCCCACCACATCAATGGTGAGCCCAACCGCGGACGGTACCCCTTTGACGCGGAACACCACGACGACATCGTGGACGGTACCCACCTGGTCGCCAATGGGATCGTAGACGGGGGTACCGGCCAGCCGCCCAATAAAAACGCGAGAATTTTGCGAGGTTTTCATTAGCGCTGCACCCGCGTGAACCATTCTTCGATATCAGCGATGGTCCGCGGTATATCTTCTGAGAGGCGCTCAGCGCCGTTTTCTGTGATGAGGATATCGTCCTCGATACGCACCCCGATGCCGCGGAAACGTTCGGGAACCTTAAGGTCATCTTCGCGGAAGTAGAGCCCCGGTTCGATGGTGAAGACCATCCCCGGTTTGAGTTCCGCATCCAGGTACATATCCCGGCGGGCGGCCGCGCAATCATGCACGTCCAAGCCGAGGTGATGGGAGGTGCCGTGCGGCATCCAGCGCCGGTGGTACTGGCCTTCGGGGGCTAGGGACTGCGCGGCAGTGCCCGGGAGCATACCCCACTTTTCCAGGTACGCGGCAATAACTTCCATGGCGGCAGCGTGCACATCCTTGAATTTCACGCCGGGGGTGCCGGCCACTTCCAGGGCGCGCTCAGCAGCTTCCAGCACGGCGTTATAGACCTCCGCTTGTTCTTCCGTGAAGGTGCCGGTGACCGGGAGGGTGCGGGTGATATCCGCGGTGTAGAGCGAATCGAGTTCCACCCCGGCATCCACGAGGATGAGATCGCCTTCGCGGACCTCGCCATCATTCGTCATCCAATGGAGGGTATTGGCGTGGTTGCCGGAGGCGGCGATGGTGTCATATCCCAGGCCGTTGCCTTCTTCGCGGGCGCGGGCGAAGAACGCCCCTTCCACCACGCGTTCCCCGCGATGGTGGGCAACCGCGCGCGGCAGGCTACGAATAATCTCATCGAAACCGGAGTAGGTGGCTGCCACCGCCTTGCGCATTTCCCGCACTTCAAAATCATCTTTAATGAGGCGAAGTTCGGAGAGGGCCTGGGCCAGCTCCACATCTTGGGCGGAATCCTGCGAGAGCCCGGCCGCGGCACGCAAGTCACTTACCTGCGCGGTGATCTGCTCCGATGCTTCGGCGAGCACCCGGATACTCACCTGGCCTTCCCCGAGGTCCTTCGCGAGGGCATCGGGAAGATTATCTAGGGAATCGGTGGCCAAGCCGGTGGCGCGGCTGACTTCCTCCAGGGAGGGACGCGCCCCCACCCAGAATTCCCCGTGGGCCGGATCCGAATAAAACTCTTCCGAGGAACGCGAGGCGCGCGGGTAGAAGTAGAGGGTGACATCATGCCCGCCTTCTTCACGCGGATTGAAAACAAGGACCGCGCCGGGTTCTTGTTCCCCGCCCAGGCCTGTCATATGCGAGAAAGCAGAATGGGCGCGGAAGCGGTAATCGGTGTCATTAGCGCGGACTTTCGTTTCCCCGGCCGGGATCACGAGGCGTTCACCGGGGAAAAGCGCGGAAAGGGCGGCGTGGCGGGCCGGTAAATAATCTGCCACTTCCGTGCGCGGTGCCGGTTCGGGCCGGGGCCCCCAATCCGAGCCCATGAACTCCCGAAACTCGAGGTTACTGGGCTGCTGAGAACGGTTATTTCCGCGGGCGCGCAAATTTTGCTGCGCAGTATCCTGATCGTGCTGTCCCTTGGTAGTCATACCGTCCATTATCGCACCCTTTGCCGACATAAAAAGCCCCGCGAACTTTTTCCGTGCCCCGGTCGGCTGCTACCCGCGCCCCGCCCGGCCCCGACTAAGCTGAAGAACATGGCTATCGATACCCACACTCATTCCACCGCCTCCGATTCCACGGTCACTCCGCGCGAACTCGTGGAGGAAGCCAGGAGTATCGGCCTGACCGGAATTGCGCTCACCGACCACGATACGGTGGCCGGATGGGAGGAGGCCGCCGCTGCGGCGGCCTCCTGCGCCGTCGTACTTATCCGTGGCATGGAGTTGTCCACGAAATGGGAAGGGATCACCTGCCATATCCTCGGGTATCTTTTCGATCCGCATGACCGTGCGATCCAGGAGCATATCGCTACCACGCGGGCGTCGCGGCTCACCCGCACCCGCGCCATTGTGGAGAAGCTCAGCGCGGACGTGCCTATCACCTGGGATGATGTAGTGGCTCATACGCCTCCGGGGGCGACCGTCGGGCGGCCCCATATTGCCGACGCCCTGGTGGCGGCCGGTGTGGTTCCCACCCGGAGCGCGGCTTTTACCCACTATCTTTCCGTGCACGGACCCTACTATGTGTCGCATTACGCGCCGCAGGCCTGCGAGGCCATTCGGATGATCACGGCGGCGGGCGGGAAAGCGGTGCTGGCCCACCCGGTGGCCCCCGCGCGCAATAAAGTGGTGCCCGAGCGCGCTTTTGAGGAGATGGCCGCGGCCGGGCTATTCGGCGTGGAGCTGCGCCATCCGGAAAACGATCCGGCGCTGGTGCCGGGCCTGGAACGCATTGCCGAGCGTTTGCAACTGCGCGGTTTTGGGGCGAGTGATTACCACGGGCGCGGGAAAACGAATCGGCTCGGGCAGTACACCACGAGCCCGGATATTATCGCCGAGCTGGTCGACGGTACCGCGTTGCCTGTGCTAGGTTAAAACGCGCTTCACTGCCGTAGCGTTCCGGCGGGAGCCGGGTACCTGCGAGCGCCATTCCTACCCGGCGCGGGCGCGGCCGTGAACATTTTCAGGATGTCTTTTCGATTCTCGCGGGGATGTCCTAGGATGGTGTCGTTATAAGTCCGGCTCGGTGTAAAACCGCTCCTGCGGATGTGGAGGACCTGGTCGCCGGGGAGAATCAGGAGGTACTGCCCCGTGGCCGTCTTTGATGTCACGATCTTCTTGTCCACCTTCATGACCCTGTTCGTTATCGCCGACCCGCTAGGTAACCTCCCGGTTTTCATCGCGCTCACCGCGCGTAATACCAATAAGGAACGCAATCGCGCGGCCTGGCAGTCGGTCCTCACCTCCGCGATTGTGCTGGCGATTTTCGCGGTTTTCGGTAAATACATTCTGGATTTGCTGGGTATTACCACCGCCGCCATGCAGATTTCGGGCGGTATTTTGCTGTTGCTCGTCGCCCTCCAGCTCATGCAGGACGAATCCAATCCGCAAGAAGAAGAGGCGAAGGCTTCCTCGGTGAATATCGCCCTGGTGCCCATGGGAATTCCGCTGCTGGCCGGGCCCGGCGCGATCGTTGCCATCATGATTAAGGTGGAGGAATCCGGCGATACCCTGGGCGGCATCCTCGCGATTATCGCGGCTTTTATTCTGCTGCACATCATTGAATGGGTGGTATTGCGTTTCGCCTCGCCCATGCACCGGCTCCTCGGCGAAGGCGGCACGGTGTTCCTCACCCGCATTGCCGGGATGCTGCTGGCCGCTATTTCGGTGCAGCTTATTATTGCCGGTGCGGTTTCGGTGTGGCCGGGCGCCGCGTAGGTTCTTTTTCCGCGCAATTCTTAAAGTCCAGGCGGGCACCTCCGGGAAATATGGAGGCGCCCGCCTGAGCCTGTTAATCCGCCTTAGTCCAGTTTGCGGGAGAGTTTACGACGCCGCCGCTGCGTTCCTGCCTGCTCGCTAGCCGCGGGAGTTTCGGCCCGCGTGCGAGGGGTGCCGAGCTTGCGGCGGGTACGCCCGGAAGTACTGTGCTGTTCTTTTTCTTCAGTACGACGACGCCCGCTTCCCGAGCGCTGCCCCTCCGTCTTCGTGGCCGTGGATGTGGCACGGCGCGATCCACGGGTCGAAGAAGAACGCCGTTCGCTCCCGCGTTCGCGCGGGCCGCGGCGCCCGCCCTGGCGGGCCGAGCGACGCTGAGAATTCCTGCGCCCGCCCCGCGAGTGCCCGGTTTCACCCAGGTCTTCAATCTCTTCGGCATCCAGACCGGCCAGCACCCGCTGGGATTCGGGGAGGGTGGAGCCGGCATCGGTGGGAATATCAAGATCGGTGTAGAGGTGATCCGAGGTGTGGTAGGTCTCTACCGGATCGGCCATCCCGAGGTTGAGCTGCTTGCTGATAAGTGACCAGCGGGGCATATCTTCCCAGTCCACGAAGGTGACCGCGGTGCCCTTATTTCCGGCGCGGCCGGTGCGCCCAATACGGTGAATGTAGATCTTTTCATCTTCGGGGCACTGGTAGTTGACGACGTGGGTGACATCGTCCACGTCAATACCGCGGGCGGCAACATCGGTTGCAACAAGCACGTCAATCTTGCCTTTACGGAAGGCCCGCAGGGTTTGTTCCCGGGCTCCCTGGCCCAGATCCCCGTGCAGGGATCCCACCGCGAATCCGCGGTCGCGCAAGGTATCGGCCAGGCGGGCCGCATTGCGCTTGGTGCGGCAGAAAATAATGGAGCGATCCCGGCCCCGGGCCTGGAGGATGCGCGCAACCACTTCGTCTTTATTCAGGGCGTGGACGCGGTAGGCAACCTGGCGAATATTTTTCACGGTGGCGCTGTCATCGCCGGGGGTATGGGCGCGAATATGCGTCGGTTTCGTCATATAGCGGCGCGCCATGGTGATGACGGGACCGGGCATGGTTGCCGAGAAAAGCATGGTGTGGCGGGTAGGTGGAACGGCGGAGAGGATTTTTTCGACGTCGTCCAAAAAACCGAGGTCAAGCATTTCATCGGCCTCATCGAGGACCACGGTGCGAACCCGGCTGAGCACGAGGGTACCGTGTTTCATGAGGTCGATGATGCGGCCCGGGGTGCCCACCACGATTTCGACGCCCTTGGCCAGCGCTTCTTGCTGGGGTTCATAGGCGCGCCCGCCGTAAATATCGACGATACGCAAGCTGCGGTGGGCAGCGGCGTTACGCAGCTCCAAAGCAACCTGTTTGGCCAGTTCACGGGTAGGAAGCACGACGAGTGCCTGGGGCTTACCCTGATCTGCCGGCGGGATATTCTCCCAGCCTTCTTCTCCCGGACCTATCGAGACTTCGAGGAGCGGGATACCGAAACCAAGAGTTTTCCCGGTGCCTGTTTTTGCCTGCCCGATAATGTCGTGCCCGGTCAGGGCAACGGGAAGGGTGAGTGCCTGGATCGGGAACGGGTGGGTAATGCCGTGCTCTTCCAGGGCACGAACGATAGGTTCGGAAACTCCGAAATCCGCGAAAGACTTGGTTTCGAGGCCTTCACCTGTGCCGGTGATATCCGCGGCGGGGGAAGTATCGGTGGGTTCATGAGCGCGGGAGGAATCAATCACTCCGGAAGCCATATGCTGTCCTTTCTGCGTGCGCTAAGGGGCACGAGCTAGGGGTGGGTGCAGCAGTTGCGATATATGCCACATCAGCCGGTTACGCACCGGCGACCGAGCACACCACCCGAGGTAGCAGCCGATCGCGACAATCCCCAGCGACCGGGCAGCTACACATATCAATCACGCCTGGAGGCGGCGTACACGGCCTCAGGCTCCCGGCTATTCTACGGCACGAACCCGGCCGGGCCGCCGCGACCTCCCGTGCACCACGAATTTCCTAGAGACCGAAGCCAACCCGGCGGGTATCCTGTTCGCGGATTTCCACGAAAGCAATAGCATCGGCGGGAATGGTTACCTCACGATTCTTCTTCGCGGTAATACGCAAAGGCTTGCCTTCTCCACCCAGGCTGGCATCGACAAGCGCGCGCAATTCCTCAACCGAGGCATCCGTTTCCAAAATCAGATCGCGGGTAGTTTCACGAAAACCAATAACGATTTCCATATCTTTCTCCTTGAATACTCTAGGGATGCGGGGCCGTAAGGCACCGCCGTGAAAGAGCCTGAATAGCTCATCTTCGCTATGCTTCCGCAGTAGCGTTCGCGATGCCTCCACAGTAGCGGCCCCTTACGACAAAAAAATTTGTCGTAAGCCTCTCGTATGGTTAATCCTAACAACGCACCTGCGAAGAAAGGATCGTGGTGGACAGGATCGTCGAACAACTCGATGCCTCACAAGAGGCAGCGGTCAGCGCGGCTCTGGCACGGTCTGCGGGCGGATTAGCCCCGGGCACCCTGAGCATTATTGGTGCGCCCGGAAGTGGGAAAACCACCGTCCTCGCCCATATTGCCCGCGCGGCTCTCCATGAAGGAAATATTGCGGTCATCACCCAGGATCGGCGCGCCGCAGCGCGCCTCCAACACCTGCTCACCTTGGCGGCCGGGGTGCGCCCCGAAAACCTGGAGGTCCGTACCCTTTCTGCCTTCGCCTACGCCATTGTGCAGCGCTATGCCCAAGCCCTGGGGCGGGAAAAACCCGAATTGATCTCCGGTCCTGATGAGGATCGCATCGTGCGTGAGATTCTCAGTGATGAATACTCGGGTATCCATTTCCCTGATTTTGTTACCGAGGATGTGCGTGATCTTCCCGGATTACGCCAAGAGCTGCGTAACCTTATTACCCGCGCTCGCGAACTCGGTCTGGATGCCGGCCAGTTGGAAGCCTGGGCGGAAAACGGGAGCGTGCCCGAACTCCAAGCACAGATGTGGCGCCTGGCCGGCGCGCTTATGCGCCGGTACGATGAGGTGCGCACCTTGGGGGATGCGCTGGCAGGTTCGGCCGCTAGCCCGGATCGTCTTGATCACAGCCAGCTCGTCGGTGCGGCTACCCATATGCTCTCGGATTGGGAAGAACACCTGGCGGCAGCGGGCCGCACGGTCCCGGTACCGCGCCCGCGCTGGGCAATGGTCCTTGTTGATGATGCCCAGAACGCACCGCGGTCCATGCTTCCCCTCTTGCGGGTAATGCGCGATCAGGGAACCCGGATTATCGTGGCCGGTGATCCCGATAGTGCGGTTCAGGGATTTCGCGGCGGGGTGCATTCCCTCCCGGGTGATCTTGCTTATCCCGCTCCGCGCGGCTTGGATGCTGATCTTGTTTACCTCAACGTCCGGCATCGCGGTGGTTCCGTTCTTATTAGCCAAGCTCAGCGCATCGAGCAGGCCCTCCCGGTGGGCGGGGGTGTGCATGCCCACCGCGCTGCCGGGCCGGCGCTCTCGGAGTATGGCAGCGGTCATACCAGTGGCAATGGTGACGGCGCCAGGGTGGATGCAGAAGCGGCAAGTTCGCATATATCCGATCAATTGCCCTGCGGGCCAACCGATCCGTGGAATGATGCGTTGCGCGGGGCCAGCTTCGCCCACATGGAAGAAGAAATCGCCTACGTGGCTTCCTACCTGGAAGAAGTACATCTACGCACCGGTGCCCCCTACGCGCAGATGGCGGTATTTACCCGTGCGCGCAGTGAACACGGGCTGATCCGCGATGCACTCGTGCGGCGCGGAATACCGGTAGCGCCCCTGGCTAGTGATGAGCCCCTGCATCGCGAACCGGCAGTCGCCGCACTCTTTGACCTCATCCGCGCTGCCTTCACCAGCGGCCCGCACGCCTTCGCCACCCCGGAGGGCGTTAATATCCCGGCATTACTCGCCTCACCCATCATCGGAATGGACCCCCTCGAAATCAAAAGGGTAGGCAGGTGGCTGCGTGCCCAAGCCCTCCTCTCCGGGCAGCGTGGCAGTGAAGCGGAACTTCTTACCGGAGCAGTCCTAGGGAGCGGTGGGCCTACCGCAGCGGAACTCGAACCCCTGCGCGCTCTACTCGCCCGGATTCGGGAAGCGGGGGAGGCCTGCGCCATGCAAGCGGAAGAAGTGCTGTGGGCCGCGTGGGAGGGAGCTGGAAAATCCGAAGAATGGCAACAATTAGCCCTCGGGCACGGCCCGGATGCCGACCGGGCCAACCGGAATCTCGATGCGGTTATTTCCCTCTTCCGGGTGGCGCAACGCATGGCTGATCGTGACCCGGCTGTCACGGTGGATACTCTCCTGGAAGAAGTGAGCTCCCAAGAACTCCCCGAAGATTCCATCGCGCGGGGTGGGGCGGAAGCTGATAGCGTTTCCCTCCTTACTCCCGCGGGAGCCCAAGGGCGCGAATGGGACCATATTGTCCTCATGCACGTGGTGGATGGCGTATGGCCTAATCCGCGCCCGCGTGATGCCCTCACGGGTACCGGACTCCTGAGTGAACTTGTGACCGGAAGGTTCGCCGGTGGATCCAGTTCGGGCTCCGGGGTCAGTTCGGCTGCCACGGCTGGCGGAGGTGCGGTCTATCGCGATTCCACATCCACGGTCATCGCTGATGAACTACGCCAATTACATTTCGCGGTTACGCGCTCCCGGCGCAGTCTCCTCGTGACCACCACGGACAGCATGGGAGATACCCCTTCGCGCTTCTTCCCCCTGCTCGGCTTTGATATCTCGGAAAACTCAGCCGGAGCAGGTGCTAGCGCAGGCACGGGTGCAGGAGTAGGAACGGGAGCCGGTGGGAGCGGTCCCAATCTTCCACGTACCGTGCGCTCGCTCAGCGATCCGCGTTGGGGTATGGCCCTTCCCCTCGGGCGCCGGCCCCTTGTTGCCCAACCGATCCCACCCGCGCTCCTCAGCAGTGAGGAAACCGTTGGGGTACTGCGCCGGGCACTACGTGCCGGGGGAGAATCCAGCGATTTCGCCCGGGCGGCTCTGGAGAAAATGCGTGGCGCCGGATTTAGCGCGGCGGATCCGCACACCTGGATGGATGAGCTCGCCACCTCAACCGAAGCAGCGGTACCCGGCCCGGTCTACGTGAGTCCCTCAGCGGTGGAATCCCTCCTTGCCTGCCCGCTTGACGGATTCTGTTCCGCGGTGGGCCTGCGCTCGGAAGAAGGCACTGAGAGCGCCTCCATCGGAACCCTAGTTCACCGCATCGCGGAAGAATTCGCTGAGGAACCCAACCAGGAGCAGATGCACGCCCGCCTGGTAGAACTCTGGCCTGAAAAACTATCCGAAACTCCCACCCATTACGACAAACTCCTCTTCGACCAAGCCAGTGACATGGTCGATAACCTCTATATTTACCTTGATTCCCACCGGGATGACACCTTGCTAGGCGTAGAACACCGGATTAGTCGCGAGCTTCCCGGCACCCCGCCCGTACGGGTATCCGGTTCCATTGACCGCCTCGTCAACCGCGGGGAAGGCGCCCGGGTCATTGACCTGAAAACCGGAAAATATAAGCCTAGCGAGGCACAGGCTGAGGACCACGCCCAGCTCCAGGTCTACCAGTGGGCACTCAACGAAAAACACACGCCTGCCGGTGCGGAACTCGTGTACGTCCACCCGCACAATTTCCTGAAGAAACAGCACAGCCCCTCCGTTCTCACCCAAGAACCCCTTGATGAGGTGAGTGCAGCTCGAGCGGAAGATCGCGTGCGCAGCGCCGCCCAGATCGCGGTGAGCGGCTTCGTACCGGTCTCGCCCAGTTTGGAAGAAGCCAATGACCGGGTTCAATCCATTAGTCCCCTCACGCAAGAAGGACGGATTTTCTCATGACACCCACACCCCACGAATACGTTGAAGCACAGACGCCAGCGGAACCCGATGCCGCTCTAGACCGCATCCTCGCCGGCCAAGAACACCCACCCACCGCGGAACAACGCCGGGTCATCACCTCCACCGCCCCGGCCATACTCGTGGTTGCCGGAGCCGGATCGGGCAAAACAAAAACCATGGTGGACCGGATCGCTTACCACCTCGCCTGCGGCAACGTGAGCCCGGATGAAGTCCTTGGACTCACCTTCACCCGGAAAGCCGCCGGAGAACTAGCTGAACGAGTTAACACCAGCTTAGAAAAACTCGGCCTCCTCGCCCCGGAAGGAAGCAACGCGGGGAGCGCCATGCGCCGGCCCGTCATATCCACCTACAACTCTTTCGCGAACGACATCGCCGGAGCCTACGGCATGCTGGTCGGAGCCGATCCCACCGCCCGCCTCATCACCGATGCCGAACGCGTCCAGCTCATGGACCAGGTCGTCAGCGCCCTGCCCAGCAGCGCTAGCACCGCGGTCCTGGCCGAACGCAGCCGCTCCAGCCTCATCAACGACGCCCTCACCTTCGCTCAAGGAATCCTCACCAACGGCGTGGAGCTAGCAGAAGCCCGCGCTTTCCTCACCGCCCAAGATCACGCCCTGGAAACTCTGTGTGCCGACTCAACACGCATCATGAGCGCGCGCTGCTGGTACCCGGATGCCTCCAAGAAATTCACCAATTTGAAAGGGGGAGCGGCAGTACCCAAACAACAACAGGTCGTACTTGGGCTAGTGGAGTCCTACCTGCAGCTCAAAAAAGAACTCAACGTCACCGAATTCGCCGACCAAGTCGCTATCGCCGGGCGCATCATGACCCGCTATCCCCAAATCGCCAAGGAAATTTCCTCCCGGTATCGCCTCATCCTGCTCGACGAATACCAAGACACCGACGAAAACCAAGCACAATTCCTCCTGGGCGCCCTCACCGCGAAACGAGACGGCTTCCTATCCATCACCGCGGTAGGCGATCCGAACCAGGCCATCTACGGGTGGCGAGGCGCCAGCGCCGCCGCCCTGACCAACTTCGCACGTCACACCACCCGCATTTTCGGGCACGTAGAGAAACTCCAGCTCTCCACCGCTTTCCGTAATGATCGAGCCGTGCTCGCCGCAGGCAACGCCGTCGCCACTCCCTTAGAACGCGACACGTTCCTACGCGAAGATCGTGACCACCCGAATTTCCCACCCGAATTCAGGCCCGCCCCAACAAGCGCGGGAACCGCGGGGAGCGCGGGGGAAAGTACCGATATCGCGCCACTGCGGCTGCGTGAACGCCCCGGAGCGGGAGCCGGGCGCGTCAGCGAAATCCGTACCCTCCTTCGCGAAGACTCCTACCGGAGTATCGCCCGGCATATCCTCGCGGTACGCGAGCGGGTGGCCGCGGAAAACGAAGAGCGGCGCGCTCGCGGTGAAGCACCGCGCGGGGCCGAGATCGCCGTCCTGTGCCGCAAACGCTCCTATATCGATATGATGGCCGCCGCACTGCGCGAACTCAACAGCCAGCTCGCCAGGGAATCTGCCGCTCACCCTGGCGGTGCCACGCCTCAGCCCCTCGCCTTTGAGATCGTGGGCGGGGAATCGCTGGTGGCGCGCCCGGAAATCATTACCCTGCGGGCCGCCCTCGGCCTGGCCGCCAACCCGGCCCGCGGCGACCTCCTCGCGCGCTTACTCGCCCACTGGAATATTGGGGTGGCGGATATCCGCGCGCTCTCACGCTGGGCGCGTCGCTACGCGGCCGCGGCTGTCACCAAAGTCGATAGCGACGTGCGTGCCAGTTTTATTAACGACGACGCCGCACCCGGCCACGAGGGCGCGTCTGGCGCCGCGGGTGAATTGGCTACCGCGCAACCCCTTCTCAACAGTCGTGACGAAGCCAATCTGGGCGAGGCGCTCCACGCGCTTATGCTCCTGGTGAGCACCCCAAGCACCCCTGGCATGTATGAGGATGGGGATGGACATCTCGATGCGCATGCGGATGGCAACTCGGGTGAACACGGGGGCGAGTGCCCAGGTGAGCGCGCGGATGCGGCGGAGCTGGCGGGAACGGGCGAAGCTGAGCTCAGGCAAGCAGCCCGATCCGCACGCGGCGAATTCTCCAGCATTGGCTGGGAACGCCTGCGGCGCTTGAATGCCACCCTCGCGTCCTTGCGTTCCGGTTTGCATAACGCTTTGGCCGATCAGATTGATCGGGCCGTTCACCTGCTCGGCCTGGATACCGCGGCTGCTACCCGCAGTGAAGGCGGGCAGCGAGTCCGTACCTCCATCGACCAATTCATCTCCCTGGCCCGCACCTATGCGCACGGTGATAGCCAGCGGGGCATGCGCGAATTCGTGGAATGGCTCGATGTGGTGGAAACAGAAGAACACGGCGGGGAAGAAGAATCCGGGGCAGATATTCCGCGGGTAGAGAGCGCGGTCGATGTTACCCCCGGGGTTATCCAATTGATGACCGTTCATGCTGCCAAAGGTTTGGAATGGCGTGACCTCGTCGTCGTACCTGAACTCGTGAAAGGCCAGTTCTCCGAAGTGACCGAAGGAGTGAAAGCCTGGCCGCGCAATACCGGTATTTTCCCGTACCCCCTGCGGACCGACTATCCGTACCTACCCCAATTCACACTGGCCGGAGCGCGCAATCTCGATAAAATCACCGTCGCGAATACTTACGCGCGGTTCCTTGACGAATTGGCGTACCACGAAAGTGAAGAAATGCGGCGCCTCGCCTACGTGGCCTTTACCCGATCCACTCGGGAGCTCCTGCTAGCCGGATACTGTTTCCAAGATGATAAAGATGTGTCCGGCCGGGTACAGAAAGCAGAAAAGCAAGCAAAGAAAAACGCCGCCGAAACCCCGGAAGATGGGGGCGATAACGCGCTGGGCGTTGAAACACGGCCGCCCTCCTGCTTCCTGAGCGCGGTGCGAGAAGCTGCCGCCCGCGGGGAGCTCACGCTGGCTGCCTCGCCCGCCACGGTTTCCTCCGTGAAGCTGCCGGAAGGATTCCCGGATATTGCACCGGACAGCTTGAGCGTGGATGAGCTCGTCGACATTTTCGGCGAAAAAGTTGTGTACCCGCCGGTCCTCGAACCGGTACCGCATTATTTCGAGGCGCCCGATCTGCTTGCCTGGCCGCGTGACCTGGCCCGCAGCCTCCCTATCGAGGCGGAAACTCTCGATGCTGACCAGCGCGCCGAACTCACCCAGGTCATCGGCCGGCTTATTGCACGCAAACAGCAAGCCGAAACGTCCGAGTACACCGAGGCCGGCGGGCATTACACCGCCACCGAGCTCGTCTACCGGGCTGAACACCGCGAAGAATACCTGCTCAATAAACGCCGCCCGGTTCCCCGCCAGCCCTCGCGAGCTGCGCGTTTGGGAACGATCCTGCACGAAAAAATCGCTGATAGTTACGCGAGCGCCGCCGTGCTCAATATTGATAGCGAGGATCCGCTCGATCATGATCCCGTTCTCAGCGCAGAAGAAATTGCGCGTATGTATGAGAATTACGAAGCGTCCGAATGGGCTAGCTACCCGCCGCTCGCCATCGAGCAGCAACTCGGCGTGGTCATCGGGGGGCATGTTGTCCACTGCGCACTCGACGCTGTTTTCGACACCTCACAGGTACCCGGGCGTGCCCCGGTGACTATCGTGGACTGGAAATCCGGGCGGCGCCCCTACGGGGAAACGAAGGCTGCCCGGGAACTCCAGCTCGCCCTCTACCGGCTTGCCTGGTCCCGGGCCCACAGCATCCCCCTCGCGGAAATTGATGCGTCCTTCGTCTACCTGCGGGGAAATAGGGCTGAAGAACTACGGGCTGGGAAGCTCAGCGAGGAGGAAATTCTGCTTCGTGCGGGTCTGCCCAATCAGGAGCAGTAACCGCGGTCTCCCCGGTCAGCTCATCCGCACCGCTCGCCTCGGCATCGGAAGCACTTTCCGTGAAAGCCGGCTCCGATGCCGGGGTAGCGGGGAGCAAATCCGGGGCCTCACGTACGTCCTCGGCCAGCGCGCCGAGCATCTGGACGGCGTCGTTCCTAATCTCCATGCTGCCCGTACGAATCCCGTACATGAGCCAGCGAATAATCGCGAACTCCGACGTGAAAATAATACGGGTGTAATCCGCTTCCCTCAGCTCAACCGAGCGCGCATTCTCATAAGAAGTAATAAAACTCGGCCACTGTTCATCATCAAGAACAAGCATCGCCGCTAAATCCCGGGCCGGGTCGCCCACGTGTGCCTCACCGAAACCGAGCACGCTCGCAACCGAGCCATTCGACCACAAGAAATTATCGGACGCCACATCACCGTGGACAACCGTTTCCTCAAAATCCCACACCTCATCACTATCCAGCACATCCATCCAGCGCTGGCGCAAAATCGTGGGAAGGGACGTTTCCTGATCTGCTGCCTCCAGTTCGGCCCGCACCCGCGCGCGCCACTGCCCAGCCGTATAAACAGGCAACCCGGAACGAGCCACCACATCCCGGTCAATGCTGTGAATCGCGGCGAGAGTACGGCCCATCTCCCGCACTTCTTCCTCACCGAGAGCCTCGAAAACCAGCGCCCGCCCAAAAGGCTCCGGGTAGACCACCGCGCGACCCCCGGTATCAGCATCAACAAAACCGGCCGGCCGCATAATATCGAAAGGCAGGCGACCGGCCCGCAATTCCTCCAAAAGCTGGGGAGCCAGAGCCGCTTCGGCTTCTAGCGACGTCGCCGCCGTGCCATTCTGAGGAACTTTGACCATCCAGTGGCGCCCCTGAGAATCAAGGACACACCCGGAAACAAAATCTTCCGTCTCAACAAACGGTTGGCGCGTGGAGACAATCTCGACGCCGAGAGCCCCGACGGCAAGCGCAGCAAGATAGAGCGGAGAAGTAGTCACCCCCTCAATTTATCCGAAAACTCAGCCACGTGCTTGCCTACACCCCGGATATAGGCCGGCTGCCACGGCCCGATAAGTCTGGTGCTGCGTCCAGATAGGTCTGTCGCTATGCCCGGATATAGACCGGCCGCCGGAACTATCCACATGATCGCGAAATGCATCCCCTATCCACAGCCAGCCGGCTAGGTGCTATTCCCACACGCGGGAGACCCTACAGTGAGAGCAGCTCACCACGATCACCACCCGACTATCCAAAGGAGGCGCCATGCACGAAACGGCATATCCGGGGCCCGCGGGCCTCGCCTCGGCTCGCTCAGCGCACGTGGCCAGTCGTGCCTATCGCCCTGCCTCCGCCAACCGGCAGGCCATAGAAGAGCGAGTTCGGGCAACGATTCGGCACCGCGGAATTGATCCGCGCCGTGATGCCGCCTTCCTGGCAAACATCGTGGGAGAAACCCTTAGTACTTTTAATGACGAATCAGTGCGCGGGGAGCACGCGGCCCTGGCGGATACGGAGAGCGTACGCTCCCACCTCATCTCCCAGCTGAGCGGATACGGACCGCTACAGAAATTCTTTGACGATCCACAGGTAGAAGAAATCTGGATCAATGCGCCCGATAAGATCTTTGTGGCCCGCTCGGGTGTTTCCACTCGTATTGATCTCACGATGACCGAAGATGAGATCCACACCTTGGTGGAGCGGATGCTCTACGCTTCCGGGCGGCGCCTGGACCTTTCCACCCCGTTTGTTGATGCCCAGCTGCCTACCGGGGAACGCCTCCACGTGGCCATCCCCGATATCACCGCGCGACACTGGGCGATCAATATCAGAAAATACACGGTGCGGGCCCGCCAGCTCAGCGATTTGGTAAATGTGCAGATGCTGGAAGAAGCGCAAGCAGACTACCTAAGCGCAGCCATGAGCGCCGGGCGCAATATTTTGGTATCGGGATCAACCGGGGCTGGCAAAACCACCCTCCTACGTGCTCTCCTCGGAGGGATAGCAACAACTGAGCGTCTTATCAGCGCGGAAGAAGTTTTTGAGCTGGGTATCGACCTTCCCGATGTTGTTGCGATGCAAACGCGCCCGCCGTCCCTGGAAGGGCGCGGCGCGGTGACGCTCCGCGACCTCGTGCGCGAAAGCCTGCGCATGCGCCCGGACCGCATCGTTATCGGAGAAGTACGCGGTGCGGAAGCCTTCGATCTTCTTGTGGCCCTCAATGCGGGCATTCCCGGGGCCTGCACTATTCACGCCAATAGCGCGCGGGAAGCCCTCACGAAATTGGAGATCCTCCCGCTCCTCGCCGGTGAAAATATCACCCCGAACTTTGTGACGCCCACTGTTGCCGCCACTATTAACCTCGTCATCCACGTAAGCCGGGCGGCCAGCGGGCAGCGTAAGGTCGCTCAAATCCTGGAGGTCATGGGCCTTGGGCCAGATGGAAGTATTCTTACCCGGGCGGTGAGCTGATCATGGGACTGATCGTTGGAGCTTTACTCACCACCGGGATTCTCACGGTTATCCGCGCTCTGTGCGGTTCGGCGGTGGTGGGCGGTTCGGATCGCCCGCGCTACGCTGGCGATTCGCGCTGGTCGGGACTGCCGGGGCGCCTCGGATCGGCTCGCGTCGCGATTTCCTGGCGCCGGCTCGGGATAAGTATCTGCTGCGGCCTCGGCCTGGCCTTAGCTGCCGTGCTCGGCACCGGGCATCCTTTCCTCGTCGCCGCCGGGGGAGTAATAGGGCTCTGGCTGCCGGTCTGGCATGCCCGTCACGCAGGTCGGAAAGCGAGGGATATACAGCGCCTCGCCTGGCCCGACCGCATCGATAAGCTGCTGTCCTCCCTCCGGGCCGGGCGCACTATCCCCGAAGCTCTTCTCTATCTCGCCACCCGGCCAGATGCCCCTCCTGCGCTGCGCTCCTTCGCCACCCACCTGGAAACAGCCGGAAGCTTTGACACCTCCCTAACCCGTCTCAAAGATTCCTTCCACGACCCGGTATCAGACCGGGTCCTCGAAATTCTCCGACTCGCGGTGCGCCACGGCGGCCACGATCTACCCCGCGTCCTGGAATCCCTCGCGGTATCCCTGCGAGCAGAAAACCGGGCCCGGGGCGAACTCCTCGCCCGGCAATCCTGGACCGTTAACGCGGCACGGGTGGCCGCACTCGCCCCGTGGCTCGTCCTCCTGCTGCTCTCCACCAGGCCGGGCACGATGGACGCCTTCACCTCGCCAACCGGCACCCTCATCCTGCTGGTTGGCCTGGCCGCCACACTGCTCGCCTACGGACTCATGCTCCACCTGGGCCGACTCCCCGAAGAACAACGAGTCCTGGCCGGCTCCCCGGGATTTGCGCCGGGATCAGCGCCGGGAGCCTCAGCGGGAGTATCCCCGGGAGCCTCACCGGAAGCCCCGCCGGGAGCCTCGGCGGCTGCTGTGCCAGGCGCCGCAATGGCCGGCCAGCACTCGCCTCCCCGTCCCAGTCGCGCCCGACGCGCCGCCGTATAGGAAGGGACCGCTCCTATGCTTCTTCCCCTTCCCATGCTCGTTCCCGCACCCCTCCCCGCACTGACCGGGAGTCTCTGCGCGGCGGGCCTCGTGCTCCTCGGCTGGTGGTGGCTCTGGCCGGGCCCCGCACTGGTCTCACGCATCGCGCCCTACCTGGGCGGTGCCCGCCCGCGCCTGCCCCATCGCATCATCCGGATGGTGCTGCGCGGCGCGGAAAAATTCGGTTCCACTCATGCATCGGTCACGGGCCGTCTCCACCGTTTAGGGGAGGGCGACGTCGCAGACTTCCGCTTTGCCCAATTACGCGCGGGAGTACTCGCCGGAGCAGCCGGTATCGCGCTCGGGCTAGCCTGCCTGGCCCGCGGATTACCCGCGGCGCTCGCGGCCGCCTGCCCCGTGCTCTTCCTCATTGGTGCCATCCTCGCCGTGGACTCTCAGCTCACCGCACGCCTGCGCCGCCGCGACAGCGCTATCACCGCCGAACTTCCTGATATCGCCCACCTCCTGAGCATCGCGGTGGGGGCGGGCACCAGCATCGTGGGAGCTATCGAATACGTTGCGAGCTTTGCCGGCGGAGCCCTGGGAAAAGAACTGAGGCGAACCCTCGGAGATGTCTATGCCGGTGACCCGCTCACCACGGCCCTGCGCCGCCTCAACGAACGGGTACACAACCCGGCCTTGCAAAGCCTATGCGAAGCCTTACTTGCTGCTCTCGCCCACGGTTCCCCACTCGCAGACACCTTGCGGGTACAGGCCGAAGAAGCACGAGATTACGCGCGCCGCCAACTCCTTGAACGCGGAGGACGCCGCGAAATCCTCATGATGATTCCCGTTGTTTTCCTCATTTTGCCCTTCATCGTGGTCATCGCCCTCTACCCGGGCCTGGCCCGACTCACCTTCCTTCCTCTCACCTCCCCATAAACCACCGCCACAACCAACCTATCTAGCGAAAGGAACTACTTATGTCAGTGAGTACGCACGGCGCGCTTATCCACTCTGATCTACCAGACTCAACGTGGACCGCTCCGGATTCCGGCGAACGCGGAGACGTGCCCGGCTGGGTACTTGTCACCCTCATGACCGTCGGCCTGGTGCTCGCCATCTGGGCAGTAGCCGGCCCGGCTCTCACGAATCTCTTCTCCACCGCCATCGAACGCATCTCGAGTTTTTCATGAGAAAGACACGTGATCCCTGTGCTCCCACTTCCGAACGCGGCAGTGCAGTCGTCGATTTTTGCCTGCTCGCCGGGGTGGTGGTACTAGCTGCCCTGGCGCTCGCGGTTCTCGGATCCCGCGTCTTTGCAATCGAACAGATACGTGATTGCGCAGTACGGGCCGCTCGCGCGGGAGCGGTACGCCAGCTCAGCCTGCCCGAGATAGCCGCGCAGGCCACCGCGGACATCACCGCGCGGGTCCCCGCCTGCCAGTGCGCAGCCAGCGCGAGCACGATCCGCATCGGGGAAGAGGACTTCCTACGAGTCGAGATCACCGGAACATATTCCTCCCTCCTGGGAACACACCCGGTCAAGCTGCGATCCCACGCACACGTCCTCACCGCTCGCGGGGCGCACACCCACCCGCCACCCGCGAAAGGAGCACGGTTATGAAAAACCAGGTGAACCACCGAAGCATCCGCGAAAAGGGAAACGGCACTCTGGAAGCCCTCGCTATCCTCGTCATGCTTGTTCTCCCGCTCCTCATGTTTACCGTGGAAAGCACCGGGATTACCCGCGCCCGGGCGGTCGCCGCGCAGGCAGCTCAGGAAGCAGCCCGCAGTTTCGCAACCGCGGACAACACAGCCAGCGGAACAGCGCGAGCACGGGCGGTTGTCCACGCCGCGGTAAGCGATGCTGCGGTTAGCGGCGCCGCCCTAAGCGGTGCGCCCCCGCGGATCTCCTGTTCCGCCCACCCGTGCCTAAGCCCGGGAGCACGTATCACCGTCACGGTCGAGGTCTCGGTTCCGCTCGCTTATTTTGGGCGCACTGTTCTTATAGAGCAGAGCGCCTCAACAACCGTGGACCGTTTTCGAGAGGCGCGGCCGTGAACAAGCGTGGATCGTTTCCGAGAGGCGCGGCCGTGCACACCCTGGTGAAATCTCCGGCACTGCGGGCACGAGCAGCACCCCGGGAACGCGGCAATATCCTCATCCTGGGCCTGGGAACCTGGGCGCTCAGTGCCGTGCTGTGCTTAGGCTTCGTCTACCTCGCCACCGTCCTCACCGCCCGGCACACACTCCAGGGGCAAGCCGATTCCGCCGCGCTCGCGATCAGCCAAGAGATCACCCGCGAATGTTATTTCAGCAGCGCCACCCTGAGCGATTGCCATCCCAGCCCGGCCACCGTGCGCCAGCTCGCCGCTGCAACATGTCCCGCGGAGCGCGTGCTGCCAGATACCGGCGCGGATAGCGCCGGCGTCGTCGTCGCCCTGGAAAAAACGGTGCGGCTTCCGGTACTGGACCTTCCCGTGCCGATACGTGCGCAGGCCCGGGCGCGCCTTGACCTGAGGTAGCCTTATGCCGTGAGTGATTTTTCCGAACGTCTTGACCATCTGCGCAGTGTTTTTCACCAAATCGAAGCGGTGACCGATGTGGAGGGCCTCACCGCGCGTATCGCCGCGCTGACGGAAGAATCCTCCGCGCCCGGGCTCTGGGATGATACTGCCCGCGCCCAAGAGGTCACCTCGAAACTCTCCCATGCCCAAAGCGAACTGGAGAAACTCGAGAAAATGCGCGTCCGTATTGACGATGCTGGTGCGCTCCTTGAGATCGCGCAGGAAGAAGAACTTTCGGATCCGGCTTCGGCTCGGGAACTCTACGAAGCGCTCGGCGAAGAGATGACGAGCACCGAAAAAGCGCTGGAAGAACTCCAGATCCGCACCCTGCTCTCCGGCAAATACGATGAGCGCGATGCGGTGGTGACGATTCGGTCCGGGGCCGGGGGAGTGGACGCGGCCGATTTCGCGCAGATGCTTCAGCGCATGTACCTGCGCTGGGCTGAACGCAGCGGCTACGCCACCAAGGTGCTCGATACCTCCTACGCGGAAGAAGCCGGGCTGAAATCAACCACCTTTGAGGTGAGTGCTCCCTACGCTTATGGCACGCTCTCGGTGGAAGCCGGGACCCACCGGCTGGTGCGCATCTCGCCTTTCGATAACCAGGGGCGGCGCCAGACCTCCTTCGCCGCCGTCGAAGTTATTCCGCTGATCGAACAAACCGACCATATCGATATCCCCGATACCGATATTCGCATCGATGTGTTCCGTTCCTCCGGGCCGGGCGGGCAGTCCGTGAATACCACCGATTCCGCGGTGCGCATCACCCACCTTCCCACCGGGATCGTGGTCTCCATGCAGGATGAGAAATCGCAGATCCAAAACCGCGCCGCCGCGATGCGGGTCCTACAATCGCGCCTGCTCCTCCTCAAACAGGAAGAGGAAGCGCGCGAAAAGAAAGAATTGCGCGGAGATATCAAAGCCTCGTGGGGCGACCAGATGCGTTCCTATGTGCTTCAGCCCTACCAGATGGTCAAGGATCTGCGCACCGGGTACGAATCGGGGAATACCGACGCGATTTTCGACGGCGATATTGACGGTTTCATCGATGCCGGTATCCGCTGGCGCGCCACCGGCGAAAAAGCCGGAGAAAAAGCCGGCGAAAAGAGCAGCGACAAAACCGGCAGCAAGACCAGCGACAAGGCAGGCGAAAAAACCGGTGACTAAGTGGGGAAAGCGGGGGAGGAAACGCATGAATTTCCCCGGGTACGCGGCGCGTCCCGCGCGATTTTACGGCCTGTTCCGTAGGGTAAAGCACGATAGTAGTAATCTAAGGGCAAGTTTATGATCACATTTACCAAGGTGACGAAGCTCTACCAGAAGGGCGCGAAACCCGCGCTGGACTCGGTGAGCGCGGATATTGACCGCGGCGAATTCGTTTTCCTCGTGGGCCCCTCCGGTTCGGGAAAATCAACGATGCTTTCGCTCATCAACGTTGCCGAACGGCCAACATCCGGAAAAATCGAGGTGCTCGGCAAGGATCTCGCCACTGTTTCCCAGCGGCGCGTCCCCTTCCTGCGGCGCCGCATCGGCACGGTGTTCCAAGATTTCCGGCTCCTTCCCGATAAGAACGTGCACGATAACGTGGCGCTCGCGCTCCAGGTCATCGGCGCGCCCCGCCACCGCATCCGCACCGAAGTGCCGGAAGTGCTGGAAATGGTGGGCCTGGACGGCAAGGAACGCCGCCGCATGAACGAGCTTTCGGGCGGGGAGCAGCAGCGCGTGGCCATCGCCCGCGCCATGGTCAATCGCCCCGAAATCCTTCTCGCCGACGAACCGACCGGCAACCTGGACCAAAACACCGGGCTGTCGATTATGCGCCTCCTGGATCGCATCAACCGCTCGGGAACCACGGTGGTTATGGCCACCCATGATGCCACCGTGGTCAACCAGATGCGTAAACGCGTTATTGAGCTGGCCAACGGCGTGATCGTCCGCGATCAGGATCGCGGCCAGTACGGAGGAGGGCAACACTAATGCGCAGTCGTTTCGTCCTGTCCCAAACATTCAAGGGACTTATCAATAACAAGGCGATGGCTGCCTCGGTTTCCCTCGTCACTTTCGTTTCCCTGCTTTTCGTGGGCGCGGCCGCGCTGCTCCAAACCCAGATCAGCCACCTGCGTGCCGATTGGTACAGCCAGGTGGAAGTCTCGGTGTTTATGTGCGCGGCGAATGACGCCACCGAACCCTGCGCCGGTAACGAAGCCACCGACGAGCAAATCAAGGCCATCGATACCGCCCTGACCACCGAACCGCTCGCCTCCCAAGTGGAGCGCTACGAATTCGAAACCAAAGAAGAAGCCTTCGCGAACTACCGCGAACAAATGGGCGATTCGGTGTGGCGTGACACGGTGACCGCCGACCAGATGCAGGTTTCCTTCCGCGTCAAATTGCACGACCCGGAAAAGTACCAGGTGCTCGTGGAAGACCTCGGCAACCGCCCCGGGGTGCAGAGCGTGTACGACCAGCGCGAACAAATCGAGCCGGTTTTCGCCACCCTCAACCGCTTCACCGCGATTGCCGGCGGACTGGCCGCGGTCATGATCCTCACGGCGCTCCTCCTCATCCCCACCACGATCCGCCTCTCGGCAATGTCGCGGCGTAACGAAACGGGGATTATGCGCTACGTGGGCGCCTCGAATTTCTTCATCGAGTTGCCCTTTATTCTCGAGGGAATTATCGCCTCGCTCGTCGGCGCGATTTTCGCGGTCGGCGGGCTGTGGCTGGCAGCGAAATTCCTGCTCGAGGACTGGATTTCCCAATCTCTGCCGTGGATTCGCGTGATCGGCGTGAGCGAAGCCCTCCAGGTAGCACCCTGGCTGCTCATCGGCTCGGTGGTGGTGTCCGGCCTGGCATCCTGGATCGCTTTGCGCAGGTACGCACGCGTGTAGTGAAAGTGGGGCGACGGCGCCGCGGCGTCGTCGCCAATCCTGACGGTACGGCCGCTGGAACAGATATACATAGGAAAGGTGAACCGGTGAGAATCGGGAGCAGACGATGGTTGGGAGCGCTGGCTGCGGGGGCGCTGGGCGTTGCCGGGTTAGCGACGCCGGCGCGTGCCGATGACCGCGACGACCTCGTCCGCCAGCAAGAACAGCAGGAAGCTGAAATTGAGAATCTGCGTTCCTCCCTCGAGGGCGTGGACGTGGATTTGCAGAACGTCTACCTCAAGCTGCAGGAGACGCAGGCGCAGGTCCCCGGGGCGCAGGCCGCGTTATTGCAGGCGCAGAACGACGCCGCAGCAGCCCAGCGCGAACAGGAAAAGATCGGTGCGCGCCTGGACGCGGCCGAGGGAGAGCTCGATTCCATCACCACCTCGATTGCCCAGGGGGAGAAGAAACTGAGCGAAACGCGCGATAACCTCGGCGAGATTGCGCGTTCCGAATACCGCGGCGATAACCGGGTTTCCACCGTGGAGCTTCTGATCGGTGCGAAGTCGAGCGCGGATTTCTTCAATGCGCTCTCCGCGAACCAGGCGATTACCCGGGTGCAATCCCAAACTCTCACCGACGTCACCCAAACAACGGCCGCGAACCGGACCCGCGCCCAGCGGCAAAAGGCCGTGCAAGGGGAGATCTCCCAGCTCAAGAGCCAGGCCGATGCCGCGGTGGCGGAAAAGAAATCGAAAGAAGCGCAGGCCGCGGCCCGCACCAAGGAGCTCGCGGACCTGGAAGCTTCCGTCACCCAGCAATCTCAGGCTTTGGAGGCCCGGCGCGGGGAATTCCAGAACTCGCTGTCGGCCATGAACGCGGCCCGCGATGATACCGCCGCGCAGATCGCGCGCATTGATGAAGAAAACCGGCGGCGCGCCGCGGAAGCGGCAGCTCAGGGCGGTGGGGGAGGTGCCCCGGCGGCGCCCCCGGCAGCTTCGGGCGCGCTCATTCCGCCCGTTCCGGCCCCGCTGTACGTGACTTCGCCCTTCGGGATGCGGGTCTATCCCTTCGACGGCGGCTGGTGGATGCACGAGGGCGTGGACTTGCGTTCTGCCTGCGGTAATCCGCAATACGCGGCGGCCGCCGGGGTGGTCGCGGCGGTGCGCCCGGCCTCCGGCAACGGCACGCACGGCAACCAGGTCATTCTCAACCTCGGCTATATCAACGGTTCGTCCTACGTGGTGGTCTACAACCACCTCTCCGGCTTCAATGTATCCGTGGGGCAGAGCGTGGGCCAGGGCGATGTGATCGGCTGGACCGGCATGACGGGCATGGTCACCGGTTGCCACGTACACTTTGAGGTGTGGCAGGACGGCGTGGTCATCGACCCGATGTCCCTGCCCGGATTCTACGAATAGCGCGGCGTACCCGTTCGCCTCGCCGCGGCCGAATGGCCCGGCGCCAGGAGGGGCCTGACGCGAAGTTGACGAAGAGGATGTCATGACACAAGCACACGGCTCAACCGATCCCGCTCCCACCACCGACGCAGCCTCAACCGTACGTGACACCGCGCCGGGCGTTTCTAGTACGACGACGCCGCAACGGCCGGGCAGCTTGCCTAGTGCGGAGAAGCCGGCCGGGGAAGCTGCCCAGCCCGGGGCGGCTGGGGCGGCCGGGACGACTAGTCAGCCCGGTGCCGCTACCCAGCCCGGGGAAACCGAGAAGGTAGTTTCGGCTGGCGCGGGCGCAGGTGCTTCGGCCTCCGCGGAAGCATCCGTGCCGGCGAAGAAGAAGCAGAAAACTGATGTGAGCGAGTATTCGCGCCGGCAATTAGAGAAGCGTTACGCGCGCGGGCAGCGCAAAGCCACCGCCTACGAAGTGCTCACAGGGGTGCTGGGATTGGTGCTTGCCTGGTTTGTGTGGGATCGGGCTGCTATTACCGATTCGCCTTACGCGGTGGGAACGCTGCTTTTCGCGGTCGGTTTCGCGGCGCTCATTGTGCTGGCGATGGTACGCCGCATGATTAATACGATTGCCACGCGGCGGGGAATCGCGGTAGCCGGGGTAGCTACCGGCGTGACTACTTTTGTTATTGGATTGATTATCACCTTGACGGTGAATACCGATGCGGCAGCTGCGCCGTCGTTCTTCACCGATCATTTGCTGGACGTGAGCGCGCCGGCGGTGGTGCTGCTGGCAGGAACCCTGATTTTTGTATGGTTCCTCATCACTGACCAGCGCGAACTCAAGGATTAGAACGGAGAAGCCCGCGTGGCGAAGAAAAAAGAAGGAAAGCTGAGCGCGGCCCAGCAGGCGAAAGCCGCGGCCGATGCGCATCAGGTGATCGCGCGCAATAAGAAGGCGCGCCACGATTATTTCATCGAGGACACCTTTGAGGCGGGGATGTCGCTATCCGGGACCGAGGTGAAGGCGCTGCGCATGGGGCGTGCTTCGCTGGTGGACGGCTGGATTGAGGTGGATCGCGGGCAGGTGTACGCGCACGGGATTAATATCCCGATTTACGCGATGGGGACGTGGACGAATCACGCGCCTACCCGCAAGCGCCGCCTGCTGCTGCACAAATCGGAGATCGAGAAGCTGGCGCGGGCGGTCGAGGCGAAGGGCTATACGATTGTGCCCCTCGAGCTGTATTTCGTGCGCGGGCTGGCCAAGCTGGAAATCGCGGTGGCCAAGGGCAAGCAGGAATGGGATAAGCGCGAAACAATCCGCCGGCGCGAGGCGGACCGGGAGGCGCAGCGGGCGATGTCTGCTGCACGGCGCCGCGAAGGGCTGGTGCGGTAGCGTTTCCGCGCAATGAGTGGCACGGCTTGAAGCTGTAGATCTCGGGGTTGGTGAAGTTACCAATCTGCCGCAAACGAAATTGCACGTCGTTTACTTTAGGTGAGTGGTGTGGGGTAGCAGCGGAGTTGCCCCCGCTCGTGCGGGGAAGAGTCGCTAAAGAATCCCTTAACCGTTTCGATGGCGGAATTACCCCCACGTACGCGGGGAAGAGATTGCTGTTTCCAGATCGAGGCGCAACTCCTTGGAATTACCCCCACGTACGCGGGGAAGAGGATCTCACTACCCCTCGGGATTATGCCAGGCCGGAATTACCCCCACGTACGCGGGGAAGAGGCGTGAGGGGTTGCGCTGCGTGTAGGATCATCAGAATTACCCCCACGTACGCGGGGAAGAGTTTCGGCGCCCTCACTCCAATCATTTACCCATGGAATTACCCCCACGTACGCGGGGAAGAGCTTAAGCGCCGGTACCACTTTTTCCTGAATCCAGAATTACCCCCACGTACGCGGGGAAGAGCCTGCCTGACCTGGTTGTTTACTCGCGGCAGATCCGGAAATCTGACTGGAATAGAGTTCCAAATTTACGGTTCGCTGCGAGAAATTCCCGGTACGCCAGTGCTCCGCGTGTCACGAGCATGTCAGTTCCCACACCTCAAATTTAGCTTATTACGTCCTGCCTGTCGTTATCGGACACAAGGGGGGCGCTTCTGATTACCAGGTTTGACTATGGTGACAGAGCGCTTACCAGACCGGCGGTGCCCCAGTATGACGGGGCATGTGTATCTTCTTCGCCTGGTTCTTTGCCCTTAACATGCTGTCTGTCAAGCGCAAGTTAAAACTGCACGGCTAGCGTAACCGAAACTGCACGCCCTCACCGAACAGGCAATCTTGCCCGGCGCTATGTGGCCAAGCAGCGGTGAGATGTGCTGGTGACCGGGTTCCTTTGGAGATCTGGTTCCTGCGGAAAGCAGGTTCCTAAGCGTCAGTAGCGTGCTCCTTGCCGTCGGCAATATCGGTGAGGGCGAAATGTTCGTAAATACGCTGCTGTTGGTCCTCGGTCAGGCCGTCCTCCACCGACCAGGCCGGAGCGCTGGCCACTGCTTCTGCGGAAACCGAGAGGATGAGCCTGCCCTCAACCAGGCGCGAACCGCGCAGCGGAACCAGGGCGGAGCGAAGATTGAATAATCCCCGCCCGATGAGAGCGAAAGTGGGTTGCCCGCTGGCATCATCGAGAAAAACCTCGCGCACCGGCCCAATCTCCGCTTCGGAGCGGTCATAAGCGGTGGCATCCATAATGTCGCGGACGGTTACCTCAGCCATTCTTCCTCTTTCCCTAGCTTCGCTGCGCGGCTGACGTGCCTGCGCGGCTCACGTTCCTGCCTGGCTGTCTGCCTAGCAGGCCAGGTTTTTCACGAGCCTACTACTTGGTGGAGCGACCCGTTTTATCTTCGATTTCGATCTGTTCCTTGGCTACATCTTCGGAGACCGTTTCGGTATCCTGCACGACATCCTTATGGAGAGATACCCGCTCAACGGGTACGGTTTCCTTCTCTACATTGACGCGTTCTTCATGAAGGGTGACAGCGGCGCCCCCTTCAGAAATTTCACCAACGTACTCTTCACCTTCCTTGATAGGGGTGCGTTCCACCCGCACTTCTTCGCGAGTCACGGGCACCTCCACCGTTTCGGTGTCATGCACAACGTACTTGTGCAGCCGCACGGTACCGGTCGCCACATTGTCCTTAGAAACATTGAGGCGCTCTTCAGAACGAACCACGGAATGATCATCCGCGTCAGTTACCGGGGCGGGATGCTCGGCCGCAGTGCGGGGTGTGCCCTCTGAAGCGCCGCCGGCCGTCTCCGGTACACCGGCACCTACCGGCGGAACCTCGGTGGAGTACCGGTCACCTTCGCGTGCATCCGTGAGGTGGTAGTGGGCGAGCAGGCGGTCCTGCTCTTCGGGGGTGATGCCCTGTTCCACATCGAAATCAGGGGCATCCTTAATCGCATCCTTGACGAAAGCCAGGTGGAGTTCTTCACCCTCGAGGTGCGAACCGCGCAGCGGAACGAGACTGGAGGACATACCGAAGAGCCCGTGGCCCACTTCCACGAAGAAGGGCTGGCCCGTCTCGGCGTCAAGGAATACCTCCTTTACTCCGCCGAGCTTATCGTTATGGGAATCAAATGCGGTGGCGTTCAGGAGATCCTGAACATTCTTGTTCTCGGCCATATGTGGTGTGCCTTCCTGATAGAAAATGTAGAACCGAGGCCAGGTAGCCGAAGCTAACTGCTCACGTGTGGTGGTGACACCTACTTCCCAGCCACGGCCGGAGAGTTTGGCCCCTACGCGGCGTGGGCGGTGCGGGAAGAACGCAATCTGCCTGGGAACTCTGGCGAGTTCACTTGCAGCCTACCGTGATGCAGGTCATATAGCTGGGTGTTTAGCTCACGGAATAACTCTCGCTGCTGGCCGTGCGGTACCCTCATCCATGACGCAGGAAGGGAAGAAGGGAAGCATATGGCGGAGAATGCCGCATGGCCGGCGATTCAGCTGGGCGATCTGACTCTGGCCACGCCGGTCATGCTCGCGCCGATGGCCGGCGTGACCAACCCGCCTTTCCGCCAGCTCTGCCGTGAAGAAGCCGAAGCGGGAATTCGGCGCGCGATGGCCAGCAGTGCACCGGATGCGCCCTCCCCAGAACCCCACGCGCCCGGCTCCTACGCCCCAGCCGGGCTGTGGGTGTGCGAAATGATTACCTCCCGGGCACTGCTGGAACGCACCCCGGAAACCATGACCATGATCCAGCCCGATCCGAGCGATCCGGTGCGATCCATCCAGCTCTACGGGGTGGAACCCAAGGTGGTGGCCGCGGCGGTGCGGCTCCTCATCGAGGAAAACCGCGCGGACCACATCGATATTAACTTCGGCTGCCCGGCCCCCAAAGTCACCCGCAAAGGGGGCGGTTCGGCCCTGCCGTGGAAACTGGATTTGTACGAGGACCTCGTGCGAGAGGCCACCGCAGCAGCGAGCGCCGCGAACCGCGGGCGCGATCACGCCGTACCCATCACCGTGAAATTCCGGATCGGGATCGACGCCGCCCACGAAACTTTCCGGGACGTGGCCCGCATCTCCGAAGATTACGGGGTCGCCGGGCTCACCTTGCACGCGCGCACCACCGCGCAGCATTACGCCGGCCACGCGAACTGGGATTTTATTGCAGAGCTCGTAGACTCCACGGACCTGCCCGTCTTTGGTAACGGTGATGTTTTCGACGCCGCAGATGCCGCCGCGCTGCGCGCCCATACCGGCTGCGCCGGGGTGGCTGTCGGGCGCGGCTGCCAGGGCCGGCCCTGGATTTTCTATGATCTGGCTGCTCTCATGCACGGGGCTAGCGCCCAGCGCCGCCCCACGTTGCGCGAAGTCGCCGCGATGATCGAGCGCCATGCCCGCCTCTCGGTGGAGCATTTCGGAAGCGAAAATAAAGCCATGCGGGAGCTGCGCAAGCACATCACCTGGTATCTCAAGGGCTTCGCGGTGGGTGGGGAAACCCGCCACTCGCTGGGGCTGGTCTCCACCCTGGAGGAACTCCACGAACGCCTCCAGGCCCTGGACTTGGATCAGCCTTATCCGGCGGCTGCGGAAGGTAAACGCGGGCGCGCAGGCGGGGAAAAACGCCCGCATCTTCCCGATGGCTGGCTCGATTCGCGCGAGCTTACCCCGGAGCAAGCGGCCCGAATCCACGAAGCCGAACTCGATATTTCCGGCGGCTAAACCAACCACGCCGCGGCGCTTGCCTCAGGCCCGGTGCCCCGCCCGTCACGACCGCACCGCTCGCCGCCACCGCACCGCCCGCGGGCTTGGTACCCTCTAGCTGTGACGGATTTATTTGGGGCGGCCGAAGTTTACGGGCCGGATGACCGCGAGCGCTGGGTGCATGAACCACCCAAATCCCGTTCGCGTACCGATTTTGAACGCGACCGCGCGCGGGTGCTGCATTCTTCGGCGCTGCGCCGCCTGGGCGCGAAAACTCAGGTGCTCGGGCCTGAATCGGATGATTTTGTGCGCACCCGCCTCACCCATTCCCTCGAAGTGGCCCAAATTGGGCGCTCGCTGGCGAAAAACTTTGGATGCGACCCGGATATCGTGGAAACCGCGTGTTTGTGCCATGACCTCGGGCACCCGCCCTTCGGGCACAACGGGGAGCGGGCCCTCGCGGAAGTGGGGGAGGAGATCGGCGGTTTCGAAGGCAATGCCCAAACCCTGCGCATCCTCACCCGCCTGGAACCGAAACGCACTACCCGCACTGGGCGCCCGGCGGGCCTCAACCTCACCCGCGCCACCCTGGATGCGGTGATCAAATACCCGTGGGGTAATAACGAAGGCCCGGGCGGCACCCCGAAATTCAATTACTACCGCGATGATGCTGATATTTTCGAGTGGATCCACGGAGAACACGGGCACAACCGCTGCGTCGAAGCCCAAATCATGGATCTGGCCGATGATATTGCCTATAGCGTCCACGATGTTGAAGATGCGATCGCCCGCGGATTCTTCGACCCGTCCTGCCTGACCGACCCGGGGGAGCGCCAGAAAGTCGTGGAGGATACCCTGGCCTGGTATGGCGAACCGAGCGCGGGCGAGCTTTCTGATGCGCTTGACCGCCTGCTGCGCGAAGAAGCCTGGCCGGTGCACTTCGGTGGCAACTACCGTGATTTTGCCCGCATGAAGGACCTCACCTCCGACCTCATCGGCCGTTTTGTTTCCGCCGTATGCCAGGCAACCTGGGCGCAGTCCGGGCATGGCAAATTGGTGCGCTACAACGGTAACGTCGTCGTACCACCAGAAACTTTTGCCGAAATTACGGTTCTCAAAGGGATCGCGGTGGCCTATGTTATGGCTCCGCGCGAACACGAACCGCATTACGTGGAGCAGCGCGCCATTATTTTCGACCTCGTCGAGGCGCTCTTGGAGAATCCGGATGAGTTGGAGCCGCATCTGGCGGAATTGTGGGCGAGCAGCGATAAGGACGCGCGGCTGCGTTTGGTGATTGACCAGGTTGCTTCGCTCACCGATCTCTCGGCGCGGCAGTGGCACGCGCACCTGTGCGGGATGCTGCGGCACTGATGTTCCGGCACTGATGTTCCGGCGCCCGCGGCCCCGGCGTGCGCCGCGGTTCGCGCGTGCGGAACGCGGTGAGCGCGTGAAACGGTTCGAGCGTGCGCTGCGCGGCGGGCTCGCTTAGACTAGGCGGCATGGCCGGGCTCATCAAAAGGGAAGACATCGATCGGGTGCGCGCCGCGGTGCGGATCGACGACGTCGCCTCCCAGTACGTGGTCCTGCGCCCCGGTGGGGTGGACTCCCTCAAAGGCCTGTGCCCCTTCCATGACGAGAAAACTCCGTCCTTCCACGTGCGCCCGAACCTGGGGCGCTGGCATTGCTTTGGCTGCGGGGAAGGCGGCGACGTTTTCGCTTTCGTGCAGCGGGCCGAAAGTATTGATTTTGTGGAGGCGGTTGAGCTGCTGGCGCGGCGCGCCGGAATCGAGCTGCATTACGAGGGCGCGCGTGAACGGCGGCCGGGGGAGCCGTCCAAGCGGCGGCTCATCGATGCGCACCGGGTTGCCGTGCAGTTCTATCGCGCCCAATTCGATACCCCGGCGGCGGCCCCGGCCCGCACGCTCCTGGCCGAACGTGGTTTTGAGCGGGCGGCCGTTGACCATTTTGAATGCGGCTACGCCCCGGACTCCTGGGACGCGCTCTATACGCACCTGCGCAGCCACGGCTTTTCCGACCGGGAAATCGAAACGGCGGGCCTGGCCACCCGGGGCAACCGCGGGCTCTACGACCGTTTCCGCGGGCGGCTCATGTGGCCGATTTTCTCCATCACCGGCGAACCTATCGGCTTCGGGGCGCGCCGCCTCGGGGAGGATGACCGCGGCCCGAAATACCTCAATACCCCCGAAACACCGATCTACAAAAAATCGCAGGTGCTGTACGGCCTCAACCTCGCGAAAAAGGAGATCGCGACCTCGCGTTCCGTGGTCATCGTGGAGGGCTATACGGACGTCATGGCCGCGCACCTGGCCGGAATCACCACGGCGGTAGCAACGTGTGGTACAGCTTTCGGGGCGGAGCACGTCAAAATTGTGCGGCGGCTTTTGGGCGACGGCGCCAATCCGGCCGCCGGGGTGGTGCTCTCCTCCGGGAAGGCTTACGGCGGCGAGGTTATTTTTACGTTCGACGGCGATAGTGCCGGCCAGAAGGCAGCTTTGCGTGCTTTCGGGGAAGATCAGGCTTTCGCCACCCAAACCTACGTGGCGATTGCGCCGGATAATCTGGATCCCTGCGATGTGCGGCTCCAGCGCGGGGATGAGGCGCTGCGCGAGGTAATCGCCGGGCGGCGCCCCCTTTTCGAATTCGCGATTCGCTCCCTGATTGAGGACCTTCCGCTCACCACCGCGGAGGGCCGCAGCGCCGGGCTACGGGTGAGCGCGCCGATTGTGGCGGGGATTAGAGATCGGGTACTGCGCGGGGAATACACCCGGAATCTGGCCGGCTGGCTCGGCATGGATGAGCACGTGGTGCGCCAGGCGGTGGCGGAAGCCGGGCGCCAGGGGCGAGCCCAGGCGCGCGCGGTGCTGGAGGCAGCCAGCGAGCACACCCCGAGGGCGCTAGCGGCCGGCGGTGCGCAGCAGGCGGGAGTCGCGGTGCAGCCGGGGAATGCGCCGTCGTACCAGGCGGCAGCGCAAAGGACGGGTACAGTGCAGGGGAGTGCGGCCGATGCCGGTACCCACCGGGCGGCGACCTTGCCGCCGGTGTCGCAGCTGCGTGACCCTACCGAAAAAGTCGAGCGGGCTGCGCTGGAGATTTATCTTCAGCTTCCGGCTTTTGCGGCACGGGCGGAGATGGATAATCTGCCTCCGCATACGTTCACCCATCCGGTGCACCACGCCATTCATACGGCGATTCGGGCGGCGGGCGGAACCCGAGTATTTGCCGAGCGCTTCGCGCAGCTGACCGGCGCGGGTATGGACGTAGAACACGCCGAGCCCCAGGCGAGTGCCGCTTACGTGGAGGCGGTGATTGCGGCCGGTGGCCCGGAGCTAGCCGGAGTGATTTCCCAGCTCGCCGCCGAGCCGCTCCCGGAGACCGATGTGCAGCGCCTCCCGCACTATGTGTGGGGGATTGCCCTCGCGCTCATTCGGCTAGGTGTGCTACGCCAAATCGAGGACGTGCGTTCCGCGCTCCAGCGCACCAATCCGGAAGATGCCGCCTACCAGCAGCACTTCGCCCGCCTCATGGAACTCGAGGCGCAGCGCCGCACATGTGAGGAGCGCATGGAGCTGGGGTAGTTCACTCCAAATACTCGGTTGATTATTCTCAGGATTCTTTAGCACCAAGAGAACGCGAGATCTTTGCTGCGGTTTGTTTAACTTGAGGAACCAAGGCAATGACTTCGTCCATGCTTTTCTCCAATGTTAAAGTCGTGATTGATAATGCATGGTTCACCCGTCCAAGATGGTTGCGAATAGGGACGGCAACACATCGAATTCCGGGAACATTCTCTTCGTCGTCAATAGCGAACCCGCGGTCACGAACTGTGTCGATTTCTTTTATCAGTTCAGCGGTTGTCGAAATAGTTCGGGGTGTATGTTTAGGGAGTTGCATCTCTGCCACGTAACGAATGATCGCCTCATCCTCTTCCTCGGCGAGGAAACACTTACCAATTGAAGTTGAATGGAGAGGAAGCCGATCCCCAATTCGTGATGGTATGCGGTACGGGGTATCAGTTTCTTGTATGGCAACATAAACGGCATCTTTACCGTTCCTCGCCCCAATGTGCACTTGGCACCCAACTTCGCGGGCAAGTTGTCGGATGTAGGGTTTCGTTTGTTGAGAGATGTCGATTCTTTCGAATGCTGTTGCGGCGAGTGACAAAGCAGCCGGTCCGGCGTAATAGTTTCCGTCAGGGCTTACCGCAATGAACTCGTACTTCACCAAAGTTTGGAGAAGGCGATGCACACTAGATTTTGCCAGGCCGGTCGCGTTAACGATGTCGGTAAAACGGGGGTGTTGCAGTGCTGCCTGAAGAACAATGAGAGTTTTATCGGCTGCGCTCGGGCTCTGTTTGGTACTCAAGAGAAGAACCTTCTTCTAGATCGATACGGACCACCAGTTCCATTTTATGGAACTCAATTGTAGATGGTTGACTGTTGCTTGTGCGCCTCCTCTCGTAAGGAGCCTTGAGGAACCGGAAACGATTCAAAGTCATGCGGGAAGAGTCGCCCCGCATTTGTTTTGAACCTGAAATTATTATTTCCTGTAGCTTTGGCGAGATTATGAGAATGTGTGAAGGGTGTCATACCTAAATACTAAACCCGCGTATTTGTGCAGTTTTACGCACTGGGTGCAAATCTTGGTCGCAAAAGGTCCTAGGATAGTTCCCCAAATGGGACTAGGGTTCATGACGTGGAACTTCCACGGTGGGTAACTAAAACAAAGGAGTTTACTCGTGAGTAAGATTACCGGCGTAAAAACGTACGATTTTCGATTCCCCACATCTAACACGCTCTCTGGCTCGGATGCGATGAATCCCGACCCTGACTACTCGTCGGCTTATGTGGAGATTTCTACTGATGCTGATGATGGAATTATCGGTGTTGGGTTTGTGTTCACCATTGGTCGTGGAAATGATGTTGTTTGCGCGGCAATGAACTCTATGGCTCACACGCTCGTCGGGCGTAATGTTGAAGAGCTGCTCGACAATATGCGACTCGCGTGGGATCTGCTCGTAGGGGATTCCCAACTGCGGTGGCTTGGTCCCGAGAAGGGCGTGGAGCATATGGCTATCGGTGCATTGCTCTCAGCGCTTTGGGATATTAAAGCCAAGCGTGCTGGAAAGCCTCTGTGGCGCCTGCTGGGTGAAATGGAACCGGAAGAGTTGGTCGCAACTCTTGATTTCCGTTATCTTTCTGATGCGCTTCGTCCTGAAGAAGCTATTGAGTTCCTAAAGGACGGTCAGCGTGGTAAGCAAGAAAGAATTGCCAACCTTCTTGAAAATGGCTACCCCGGGTATTCCACTGCCGCGGGTTGGCTAGGGTACTCAGATGAAAAGATGGTCTCGCTGTGTAAGGAAGAGACTCAAGAAAAAGGGTTTAAGCTTATCAAGCTGAAGGTGGGGCGCCGCGTCGAGGATGATATTCGGCGTCTTGGGTTAGCTCGCGAAGCGATTGGTCCCGATGTAAAGTTGGCTGTTGATGCTAACCAGGTGTGGGACGTTCCTGATGCGATTTCTTGGATTAACGAATTCCATGATTTCGATTTGGCTTGGGTTGAAGAGCCGACTTCGCCGGATGATGTGGTGGGACACGCAACCATTGCACGCGCTATTAATCCGATTCCTGTAGCAACTGGCGAACATATGCAGAACAGGATCATGTTCAAGCAGTATCTCCAAATGAATGCGTTTGGAATCATGCAGATTGATGCAACCCGTGTTGCGGGCCCGCAGGAACTGGTTATCGAATACCTGCTTGCCAAGAAGTTTAATAAGCCTGTCTGCCCGCACGCTGGCGGCGTTGGCCTATGCGAAGCTGTGGCGCACTTTGCGATGTTTGATTACGTCGCGGTATCCGGAACTATGGAGAACCGGTTGATTGAGTACGTTGATAACCAACATGAACACTTTGTGCACCCGACAGTTATCAAGAATGGCAACTATATGCCGCAAACGGCTCCCGGCAACGGTGCTGAGATGACTCAGGCAACCGCTGAAAAGTACCTCTACCGAGGCTAATTCTCCCGGGAAAACCACGTTCCACTGCCGCACGCGGGCTAAATAAATAGCTGTCGCTGCTTGCTATTGGTAATCCATTTGGATTCCCCGCGTGCGGCAGTGCGGACGCTGCACTCGTCAGAAAAAGGAAATATAGATGAATGCTTTACTTGTAGGTGTGAGTCAGCTACAAAGCTCAATACCCCAGGGACTTTTACCTTTCGCTCGCGATATCCCGGAAGTAAGTCTTAACCCGGCAGCGCTTCTCATCAGTATCGTAACCGGCGTTGCCATCCTCATTATTTTGGTTAGCTGGGCGAAAGTTCACCCCTTCCTCGCGATTATGCTTGCGGCCCTGATTACCGGAATTGGGTCCGGGTTCGGGCTGATGAACACCGTCCACGCCTTCCTTGACGGCTTTGGAGACACCACTAAAAGTGTCGGTATCTTAGTCGGTATCGGTGCAATGCTGGGTGCGGTTTTGATGGTAACGGGAGCGACCGGCGTTTTAGTTGACGTTCTGATTTCGAAGTCGTCTCGCAAGATGCTCCCTTGGACTATGGCTCTCATCGGGTCTCTTATTGGGTTGCCCCTGTTCTTTGATGTTGGACTGATCATCATGGCTCCGGTGATCATCATGGTTACGCGGAAATCTAAGATGCCCCTTATGATGATCGCGATGCCAGCCCTGGCGGGCCTTTGTGCGATGCAGGCACTCGTTCCTCCACACCCCGGGCCCACCGCCGCTCTCCAAACCTTTGAGAATGGTTCCATGGGTATCACGATGGGTATGGGCATTGTCCTTGCTATTCCTCTCGTTATTATCTGCGGACCGCTGTTCGCGAAGTACTCGACGCGTATCGTGCCGCGTGGTGCGCCGGACACGTTCGCTATGGCGGATAAAGAGGACGGTGTTGAAGGTCGTCGTAAGCCTTCCTTCGGGTTGTCTCTGCTTTGTGTCACCATGCCGGCCATTCTTCTCTTGATCACTTCAATTATCATGATGGTCCGCCCTGACCTTCACGATTCCAAGGAAATGGGTGCTCAGATTTTGCAGTTTATCGGGAATCCCGAGATTGCCCTTCTGATTTCACTGGTATTTGCATCTCTCACGCTTTTCGTTACGACAAGGTACCCGTGGGAAAAGCTCAACGATGAAGCCGGGAAATCGTTACGTCCCATTGCTGGAATTGTATTTATCCTCGGAGCTGGTGGCGGTTTCAAGAACCTTCTGATTGATACCGGCATTGGAGATATGATCACTAAGTTTGTAGAAAACACAAATATATCGATCATCTTGATCGCTTGGGTGATTGCGGTGTTCGTGCGTGTGGCTACAGGATCCTCGACCGTTTCGGCCATTACTACGGCCGGCATTCTGGAGCCGACAGCCACTGCGCTTGCTTATGATCCGATCCAAACAGGTCTTCTTGTCCTTGCAATCGGTGCTGGGTCGTTTATTTTCTCCTTCGTAAACGATGCGGGCCTTTGGCTGGTAAAGGAATACTTCGGGTTCACTCTTCCCGAGATGTTTAAGACCTGGACAGTGATGACATGTTTGATCTCCATTGTTGGGCTAGTTCTGGTTTGGGGTCTTGGACTCTTCCTGTTGTAGTGTAAATTCAATAATTTGAATTGGTCCTAACGTAGGGCTATCGCTGGCCGGCGTGTTCAATGATTCAGCGCGCCGGTCAGCGATGTTTCCTACGGTACTTATGGGGGTGCGGACGGTTTCCTAGAGATTTTTAAGGAGAACGTTCAATGAGTAAGCGTACGTACACGAGAGAGCAGATCCGTAAAGCCCTCACCACCTACCAACGCACGCAATCGGTAACCGCCACAGTCCGTAAACTGGGCTACCCAGGCCGAGACACGCTCTACAAATGGATCCGGAATAGCAACGAGAAACCAGAGCAGAGAAAACCGAAGAAACACGCCCCTAACCAGAAAATATCAACGGACGTGAAAGTAACTGCCTGCAAGCGATTCCGCAGCGGGGAAAACGCCTACACTATCGCCCAGGATCTAGGAATCGTGAACTGCACAAACATCTATGCTTGGGTTAAAAAGTGGGATGCGGAAGGCAGTCTAGGACTCATGAACGAGAAAGAATGCGACCAGATCAAAGCGAAAACCCGCCACCAACTGGAAGCCCAGCTACCCCAAGACCCGGAAGAATTACGTGCTCTTGTAGCCGATTTAATCGTGCAGAAACGCGTCTTGAAAGCCCAGCTCGAGCTAGCAAAAAAAGGAAAAGCCCGCACAGGCGGGCGCAGTGAAGCGGTAGAGAAAACACGGGTAGCTAACCAGCTACGCTCTACCACGCCGCTAGCCATGGTCTTAGATACCTTGGATTTGCCGGCAAGCTCGTACTATTACACCGCTAAACAGCTAGAGCGGCCTGACAAGCATGCTCGCTTGCGTGAGTTGATCGCTCAGATCGCGCGCGAGGGCTTGTATACGTATGGGTATCGGCGTATCCGTTTAGCGCTTAGAAAGCTTGGGTATGTGGTCTCGGAGAAAGTCATCCAGCGCTTGATGCGGGAAGAGGAAATCCCGGTCAGGTATGCCAAAGCACGCCGGAAGTACTCTAGTTACGGCGGGGAGATCAGCCCGGCACCGGAAAACCTAGTCGAGCGTGACTTCCACGCTGATGAGCCCGGACGGCTTTGGCTCACGGATATCAGCGAGTTCCACGCAGCTAACGGGAAGGTTTATCTCTCCCCGATTATTGACTGTTATGACGGGAAAGTCGTGGCGTATACGAGGGGATTACACCCAACCTCAGTGTTGGCTGATTCCTCCCTTGAAAACGCCCTGGCAACCCTCCCGCACCAGCGTCTAAACGAGCTACAAGCCGGCCAGAGTGAGCATCCACTCGTGATCCATTCGGATCGGGGAGTCCACTACCGGTCTGTGTCCTGGATTGAGCTTACGCGGCGTTACGGGTTGACGCGGTCGATGTCGAAGAAGGGGTGTAGTCCGGATAATTCTGCTTGTGAGGGGTTTTTCGGGCGGATGAAAACCGAGATTTATCACGGGAAGAAGTGGGCTACAACCGATGAGTTATGCGAGGCGATAGACGAGTATATGTTCTTCTATAACCAGAAGCGTATTACCTTGAAGTTCGATGGTTTAACGATTGTGGAGCATCGTCAAGCGGTTTTAAGCGATAATGTCCAATAAACAGTCCGCAGCCCCTATTGTCTTCTAGTGTTTTGCGCGGGTATGGATTCGCATTCCTCCTGTTATCGTTCG
The DNA here is from genome assembly GCF_900155575.1 of Actinotignum timonense. Taxonomy (GTDB): domain Bacteria; phylum Actinomycetota; class Actinomycetes; order Actinomycetales; family Actinomycetaceae; genus Actinotignum; species Actinotignum timonense. The sequence goes on from NZ_LT706966.1 coordinate 1,510,641, forward strand.
AAGTAAGTCGCAATGATGCGTGAGACATGGAAATGGGTAGCTTTTATTTGCCCAAACCTGGAAGGGGTTGGAATGTTTTCTGGTGTGTATTGCCCGTCGGTCACGTTGATCGACGATTCGGGTGCGATTGATTATCCGGCGATGGCTGCCCATATTGATCGTCTTGCCGAGTCCGGGCTCAACGGGGTGCTCTTCTTCGGCTCGATTGGGGAGTTTTTCTCTTTCTCCACTGAGGAGAAGGCCGAGTTCTTGAAGTTCGCGGTCAAGCAGGCCGCGGGGCGTTTCCAGGTGTTGGCCGGTGTGAGCGCGGCGCGTTTGGGTGAGGTGCTGGAGAATATCGCGGCTGCTGAGGCGGCTGGTGTGGATGGGGTGGTGGCCCTCCCGCCGTTCTATTTCGGGCATTCGCACGGGCGGGCGCTTGATTTTTATGACGCTGTTGCGGGCGCGACGGCCCTTCCTGTTATGCTCTATAACTTCCCGGAGCGCACGGGTGCGGATTTAACTCCGGAATTGGTGGCTGAGCTGGCTGCCCGGCACGAAAATATTGTGGCGCTCAAGGATACGGTGGATACCCAGAGTCATACGCGGCGGGTGATTCGCGAGGTGCGGAAGGTGCGCCCGGATTTCGCGGTGCTTTCTGGTTTTGATGAGTATTACATTGGGAATCGGGTGTGTGGCGGGGCCGGGGTGCTCTCTGGCTTGACGAATTTGATTCCGGAGGTGTTTGCGGCGATGCATGCGGCGTATGAGGCCGGGGATGTTACGCGCGCGGCTGCGGAGCTCGAAAAGATTACGCGTTTGGCTGCGGTGTATGAGATTGGTGATATTTTCATTGCTGCGATTAAGGAGGGTGTGCGTTTGTGCGGGGTGGAGTGCTCGCCGTTGATGCGTGCCCCGCAGGTCCCGTTGAGTGCGGAGGATTCGGAGAAAATCGCGACGCTGCTGCGCGACGTACGCGCATAGATTTAGCCGACAAGTTTCTATTTTTCAAAAGCTGGGCGTTCCGGTCTGACGCACTCTAAAGGCCGGAACGCCCTTGTATTCTACCTGTTTTCTTGGATGTGAAAGATGAGCCTGATGATTGGGGCTCAGACCAATTAGGAGCTGTTAGAATTTACGCGCTGCCCCCGTAGCTCAGCAGGTTAGAGCAGTGGACTCATAATCCATCGGTCGCGGGTTCAAGTCCTGCCGGGGGCACTATGTGATGTCCCGCGTCATAGTTCCGCCAGCTACGTGGGATTTTCGTGTATTTGGACTTGGAGTTCATTGACTTTTTAGACGAGGAGTCCAGTAGCTTCTTCGACAATATATCCACCTACTTTTGACACGGTTACCCGGCCAGTGGTCGGCCTGTGGGGTGGCAGTAACGCCGACCGCCGGCGAGTGTTGAGTGGTGGTATCGGTAGGGATGCTTGGGCGCCGGGCGAGATTGCCTGTTCGGTGAGGGGGTGCAGTTTTGGTTGCGCTGGGTGTGCATTTTCCTTGCGCTAGGCATGCAATTCGTATTGCGCTAGGCGTGCAGTTTTAACTTGCGTTTGACAATCGCGTAAGACGCGCGGATTTAACTCGTGCTTGACGCCCACGGAAGCATTTCATTCAGGGGGGTGCGTGAGGAAGTTAAACATGTACGCACCCGTGGTGGGTGTAGATCCAGCCCGCGGGTGCGTACACGTGGTTTTGTGAGTTTGAGTTTTCTAGACGATGAGGTAGACCAGGGAGCAGAAACCGAAGGATACGAGGGATATTACTGAGGTGAACGTGGTCCACATCTTCAGATTCGTTTTCGTATCTACTTGCAGGAAGCCACCTACTAGCCAGAACCCGGAATCGTTGACGTGGGAAGCGAAGAAGGATCCTGCTCCCATCGCCACCACGACGAGCGCGGTTTGGATGTCATTGAGTCCGGCACCCGACACGGTAGCCGCGAGCAAGGCCGCGGTGGTTTGGATGGCCACGGTTGCTGAGCCTTGCGCGACTCGTAGTGCCAGGGAGATAAGGTAGGCAGCCAGGAGCAAGGGAATACCAAGATCGGCTAGCGTGTTAGCAAGCGCGGTACCGATACCGGTTTCGCGTAACACGGAACCGAACATGCCACCAGCACCGGCGACCATGACGATCGCGGCTACTGATTTGAACCCGGCGTCGTTGATCTTATCGATATTCTTCCAGGGTACTTTACGTACATAACCCAAAATGATTGAAGCTACGAGTGCGGTAACGAACAGGGCGACAGCGGTTTCACCGAAGAATTTCAGGGCGCTTGCCCAGGCAGCGTTTTCCGGGATGATTCCAGCTGATTGAAGGGTACTGGTGACCGTGTTACCGGTAATCAACAAGATCGGGAGCATGAGGATGAAGAGAACGGTCGCGAAGGCGGGTTCTTTCCCGGGTAGTTCACGCCCGGATTCTTTCGATCCGAGAACGTTAGGGATGGGAACATCAAACCGCTTGGAGAGCCACAATGCGAAGCGGTAGCCGGCCAGGTACCAGGTGGGAATCGCGACGATCAAACCAACCAGGAGCACGGTCCCGATGTTGATGTTCATTGTGGTAGCGGCGGCTACTGGTCCGGGGTGGGGTGGCATGAGTCCGTGCATGACCTGGAATGCGCCGGCTGCTGGTAGGGCATACAGCAAGACTGGTCCGCCCAGGCGGCGGGCAACGGAGAAGATGATCGGGAACATGACGATGAGCCCGGCGTCGAAGAAAATCGGGAAGCCGAACAAGAGCGAGGCTACCGAGAGGGCGAGGGGTGCTCGTTTCTCACCGAACCAACGTAGCAGGGTTTGGGCGAGTACTTCAGCGCCTCCGGATTGTTCGAGCATACGCCCGATGATTGCTCCGAACCCGATAATGAGAGCGAGTTTGCCAACGGTGCCTGAGAACCCGGTGAGCAGCATATCGAATAGTTCGCTGACTGGGACTCCGGTAGCGATAGCAGTCAGAGCTGATACGAGGATAAGCGCAACTGTGGCGTTGACTTTGAATACGATGATGAGGAAGAGTAAAACGGCTATCGCTGCTAGAGCGATACCGAGGAGGCCTCCTGTTGTGAGAGTCATGAGTGCTCCTTGGATATGTGGGCTTCTCTAGGAGAGAAGCTGGGCGGCGTTGGCCACGGCGCCTTGAACGTCGCCTGATTGTGGATAGAGCAATGACCGGCCAATGACCAGGCCGATCACGTTAGGGATCTCCAAGAGGAGAGCCCACCTGTGCAGGGTTTTAGCAGCGTCGTTGCTGACTTCCCCGCCGAGGATAACGATGGGTAGGGTAGTAGCCCGAGCGAAGCGTTCCAGGTCTGGGGTATCGGGGAGTTTGAGGACCGTGTAGGAACTATTAGCCCCCAAACCTGAAGCGATTGCTATCGAGCGGGTGACAGCATCGGTAGAAACATCATTGACGACCTGGCTGCCTTCACGCCGTGAGATGAAGGGTTCGACCATGGCGATGCGTTGGCGCCGGGCAAGGTCGGTGACTACTTTCCCGGCCATCTCTAACGTGCCAACGGTTTGTGTTTCCTGGTAGGCGATACGGAGCAGGATTTTCCCTCCTTGCAGGCCTGCTTTAGCTATCCCTTTGGCCGTATAGCCCGTGATACGATCATCGAGTTCCCACGCGGCGCCGGCCAGTCCTGCCCGGTTCATGGACCCGTATACCCATTTGCCGTCCAGGGCTCTCAGGAGTGCGAGGTCTTCAATGATGTCGGCTGTTCCTAACAGGCCGGAAACCCCGGGCACGGCAAGCGCGTCACACAGGCGTGCGAGCAGGTCGAAACGGTCTTCCATAGCGCGGGGGTTAGCGCCAGCCGCGAACGCGCCCCGGGCGGGGTGGTCAGCGGCCATGATAAGGAATTTCCCATTGGGTAGGAGGCTGGCGGGTTGCTCGCGTGTGAGCAAGGCTTGGTGAGCAGTGCCCGGGCAACGCCGTCCTGCAATAAGCCTGGCAATATCCATGGTTACTGGTTGCTTTCTACTGATTTGGGTGTATCGAGTAGCGCGTCGGTGTGGTTAGCGGCCAGTACTTGCTCGATTTCATCCTGGGTGGGCATCGCGGTAGAGCATTCGATACGCGAGGTCACGATCGCGCCGGCAGTGTTGGCATACCGGATTGTTTTCTCCAGGCTCCAGCCCTGTAAAAGCCCGTGGACAAGGGACCCACCGAAAGCATCCCCGGCTCCAGCCCCGTTGACCACGGTCGTGTTCATCGCGGGGATAAAGAATTCTTCCGCGCTCGATTTCGCGAGGGTGCCCTTGCTGCCTTGCTTGACCACAGCGATCTGGACCCCGCGTTCCAGTAGTGCTGTTGCAGCCGCGTGTGGATCAGTTTCCCCGACCGCGATTTCACATTCTTCCACGTTACCCACCGCGACTGTCGCATACTCAAGAACTTCCGCATAACGCTGACGTGCCAGATCAACTGACTCCCAGAACATTGGACGCCAGTCCATATCGAAAACGGTATGGTCTTTACGCCCCCGCATGGCAAGCGCGCTCATATGGGTGGAATACGAGGGGTCCTCGCACAGGCCCGTCCCGGATACCCACAAGAGTTTAGCCTCGCGTACCTGGTCTTCATCCAGATCACTGTCCTTGATCTGGAGGTCAGGGGCGGAGGGTTCACGGTAGAAGAAGAACGGGAAATGTTCGGGTGGGATAATCTCGCAGAAAGTAACAGGCGTGTTCAGGGTATCGTCAACGATCACGTATTCATCTGATACGCCGAGCCGGCGCATTTCCAGGCGGACCCACCGCCCGAAAGGATCATCACCTACCCCGGTGAGGGTGGCGCAGTCTTCTCCCAGGCGTGCTGCTGCTACCGCAACGTTAGTAGGCGATCCTCCCAGGAATTTCCCGAACGTTGTGACTTCTTCGAGGGTGCAATTAGTTTGTAGGGGATAGATATCGACGCCGCAGCGTCCGATTGTTAGTACATCATGGACGACCATGTCCATCACTTCCTTACCTTATTGTTTATTCGGTGCGTTCAAACGACATTGTTGCTTCATAGGTGCCCTCGGAAGGCCAACGCACCGTGGTGGCCTTCGCGCGCGTGTAGAAGCGCACGCCTTCGGGCCCGTGGATATGGGTATCTCCCATGAGAGAGTCTTTCCATCCGCCAAAGGAGTAGTAGGCCACGGGGGTGGGGATGGGGACGTTGATACCGACCATGCCAGCTTCAACTTCCAGTTCGAAACGACGTGCCAGACCACCATCATTCGTGAAGATCGCTGCCCCGTTGCCATACGGCGAGGAATTAACAAGAGTGATGGCTTCTTCGTAGGTGTCTACCTCGACGATTGCCAGGACGGGACCGAAAGTTTCTTGCTTGTAGAGGAGGGAGTCTTGGGGGACGTGCGTGCAGATAGTTGGGCCGAGGAAATACCCTTTCTCGTGCCCGCTCACGCGAAGCGTGCGGCCATCAAGAATGACTTTCGCGCCTTTTTCTTCGGCATCATTGATCGCATCAATAATGCGTTGTTTTGATTGGGCGTTGATAACCGGGCCCATTTGGACGCCTTCGTCCAGGCCGTAACCCACCCGGATAAGCTCGGCGTGTTCTTTGACTGCTTTCGCTAGTTTTTCACCGATCCCACCCACCGCGACAGCAACGGGCAGGGCCATGCAGCGTTCACCTGCCGCGCCGAAAGCCGCTGCTGAGAGGTGTTTACCAGCGAACTCGATATCAGCATCGGGCATCACAATCGCGTGGTTATTAGCCCCACCCAATGCTTGGACACGTTTACCCGCGCGCACCGCACGCTCCTGGATCAGTTTCGCAACCGGGGTTGAACCCACGAAAGAAACAGCCCTAATATCCGGGTGGTCAATCATAGCCATCGTGAAATCATTCGACCCGGAAATAACCTGGAAGACCCCGTCCGGCAGTCCGGCTTCCTTATACAAACGCGCAATCACAAGAGAAGCCGAGGGCGTGGCCGGTGCGGGTTTCAAAATGAAAGCATTCCCGGTAGCAATAGCAATCGGGTGCATCCACATAGGCACCATCACCGGGAAATTAAACGGGCAAATCCCGCTAACAACACCCAGGGGCTGGCGTAGCGTGTGAATATCTACCCCGGTGGAAATATTCGACGAGGTTTCACCTTTCAAAGCGACGTTAATCCCGCAAGCAAAATCAAGGGTCTCCCGCCCACGCTGGATCTCCCCGATAGCATCCGAATAATCCTTACCATGCTCAGCCACAATCGCTTTAGCGATCTCGTCTTGATGATCCAAAACAAGCTGACGCATCCGATACATGATCTCGGTACGCTTAGCCAACGAGGTACGAGCCCAAGCTTTTTGAGCTTTAACAGCAACCCCTACCGCGTAGTCAAGATCTTCACGGCTTGCCTGTAACAAATACCCGCGAATCTCACCACTCGCCGGGTCATCAACCTCAATCTTTCCCTCAGGTTGCCCCGCATAGAGGCCACCATTAATCCAATGAGGTATATCCATTCGTATCACTCCCTTGTGAGTCCAAACCAGCACCCCACCAGCGGGGTGTCTCATTGGTTTCCAAAATAACCCCACCCCACCCACTTGTAAACACAAAAGACCAGCCAGGGCGGCCAGCAAACTTGAATGAACACGGCCATATAGGACAGCATCGAAGCGATAAAATGAGAGAAACACTAGCTAATCTCACTATTGTCCGCTATGTTTACAATTGGGTGAACAAATAAGAGTGAGAGGGTCACGTTAATGTCAAACCTGGGTGGGAAAGACAACCCGGATCAGCTGGATATCCCGGTTGCTCCGCAGATTGTTTTCGACTCTCGCTCCTCGCTTCCTTTGCATCAACAAATCACGCAATCATTAGGGAGCCTGATTGACTCCGGCGCGCTTTTACCCGGTCAGCTCCTTGAAGACGAAGTATCTATGTCACGCAGGCTGGGAGTCTCACGTCCTACACTACGGCGGGCGTTGCAAGTGTTGACTGATGAAGGCAAACTCTCACGGCGTCCGCGCGTGGGAACCAGGGTGATGCCACGGGTTTTCCAACGGGATCCTTCCCTGGCGAGTCTTTCCGATGATTTGCGGGCGGCGGGCCGTGAACCACGCACGGATGTTCTCCAGTATCGGGTGGTGTTTGCTGATAGTGGTCTAGCTGGCGATATGCATTGCCAAGAAGGTAAAGAGATCGTGGCTTTAGAGCGGTTGCGGTGGGCGGAGGGGAACCGTATGGGGATTATGCGTAACTGGATCCCAGCCGATCTAGCGCCCTCTCTTACCGCGATATCATCGGGTGGTCTCTATGATTTCTTCAAGAGCCACGGGATCGTGTTACGTGGTGGGGTCCAGCGTATTAGCGCGCGTAGCGCGACGCCTACGGAAGCAGAACTTTTACACGTAGCATCCGGGGCACCTCTCTTACGGGTGCGGCGTAGTGCTTATGATGAATCCGGGCGGGTCGTGGATCTAGCCGACCATTTGTATGACGCGGAACAATACGACCTCACCCTCCCACTCAACTTCCCGGCGTGAATCACACCTGGAGGAATCAGTTTCTTGGTAAAAGGGAACTGGGTGGCTAACGCGAGAATGATCGCGCCAGCCACCCAGCTTTGTATACGGTAACCGTGCTGTCCTACTCTGGGACATCTAGAAATCCGGCAAGTGCCATACGGGATTCTCTGGTCCTAAAGTACTTCCGGAGGAGTTTCTAACTGGTCGGCTATATCTTTCCAGTTAGACGCGAATTTGCCGTATGCCGTTTTGATATCGACACCCACAGGGAGCTCCGGGCATTCGTTTTCGAGGTTGGTACCCCAGTTTCCCCATCCCGACTGCTTGCGCTGCACGATCTGGAAGCCTCCCGATGGCTTCGAGGTATACCAGATCATTGCACGACCGGTAGATGTGTCATATTCGACTGTCTTATCGGAAGCTCCGGGGAAGATAGTCTCGTGCTCCTCTTTCTGGACGTCGATAGGTTCAGAATCGACTCGCCAATCACGCAGCTCTGCATCAACAAACGATTTCTCGCGAACAATTGCCAGCCGGTCGCGGATCGTTTCGTCCGTTAAAGCACCTTCGAAAGTCGAGAATAGGCGCCAGTACAAATCCCAATGGGCGTTCTCAATATCATCCGTTAGGACGGCCTTAAACTCTTCAAGTTTCTTGCGCTGAGGCAATGTACCGTCAGAAATGGTCTGCTCGACCATGTCGGCCAGGTGTCCAGCATAAGGATCGCCGCTGCGATATCGGGATCCACCGTAGCACGCAAACCGATCAAAGAGCAGCTTTCCTTGCCCGGCCTCGAATTCATCCCCAACGGTGATCTTGTTAGTTACAGAACGCCCGTTGATCACGGTTTGGAAATCATCTACGTAATAACGACGGCTGAACCAAGGCGTCCTATAAGTGAAAGCCCACTCGATTGAGAAGTTCTTACCCCTGAGCTCTGGGAGGAGCCCGTCGGGAATCACACCTAGCATTCTGAAAGAAAGCAAGACCGGTCCGTCTTCACGGATCTCAATCTTCACCTTTGTGTGTTCTGGCGGATTGATCAGTCCGTTTTCAGGAGTGAAGAACGGGCCGTAAAATCCACCAATCGCATTGTTTCCAGAGGGGAGGAGATCAATACCCTCATCAAGGGTGCGGAAATGCTTGAGCCCCCACTTTGAGGCACCAGTGCCCTCGGCGGTACCCGTGCATACATCAATATCGAAGTAGCCGGTATTAACGCGGGCCCATGAGTCAACTTCAGTACCGGGTCCTTTTGTGATTCCTTCTCCGGATTCGACTGGTTCATCCAGTGTGAAACTTGCCTCGCCCTCAAAACTGAGTGTAGTGACAAATCTGGTGGCCTCTTGTGGAGCCGGCTGATCAACCAATCGCTGGCAAAGGATCTGCTCTCCAGTATTGGTTCGTGCTAGCCATAAAGACTCTGTGAGCACTTGTGGTTCATCGAAGTAAATCGGCTCGAATGCCCGCTTTCCTTCGATACTACTGATTACTTTATGGGTCTTCATCTACTTTCCTGCCTTGGTGCTCTTCTGCTTGAGGGAATCAATGGCGACGGCGAGAATAATGACGACGCCCTTAATTAGTAGCTGAGTGAAGAATTGGACATTCATCAGAATCATGCCGGTCGAGAGCACGCCGAGAATGATCGCACCGATGAGGGTTCCGATGATCTTGCCCTTACCACCGGCAAGGGATGTTCCACCTAGAACAACTGCGGCAATAGCATCAAGTTCGTATCCGGTTCCAGCGGTCGGCTGCGCGGAAACAACGCGTGCGGCGAAAATGACACCCGCAAGCCCTGAGAGTGCCCCTGCAATGACGTAAACAGATGTGAGTACACGCTTCACGTTGATTCCAGCGAGCCGTGCTGCCTCGGGATTGCCGCCGACTGCGTAAACATGCCTGCCGTACTTCGTGCGTTCGAGGATGAACCAGCAGATGATGTAGACAATGATCATTACAATGACGGGAACTGGAATTCCAGCCATGTATCCGTTTCCGAGATCTCTGAAAGCCAGCTTGTTATCTACGATGGGTTGGCCGCCGGTCAGTGTGTATCCGAGGCCACGGAGGAATGTCATCATGCCGAGCGTCACGATAAAGGGCGCGAGGGCTAGATACGCCGATAGGGCACCATTTACCCATCCCGCAACTGCACCGGCAAGAATGCCAGCGATTATCCCGACGATGGCTGGAGCACCGGAGATACAAGCCAGTACTGCGGTTACACCCGATACGGCAACGATTGATCCGACAGAGAGATCAATGCCGGCAGTAATAATAACGAAGGTCATACCGGCCGCAATGATCGCGTTGATAGAGATCGAACGGGCGATATTCATGAGATTGTTCATCGACATGAAGTTCGGGGCGATGAGCGCCATAATCACGACGAGAAGGACGAGGACCGCGAGAATCCCAACCTTATCCCACCACGCAGCGAAGTTCATTTTCCGTCGAGGTGCAGCTTCTATAGTCATGCTTGTTCCTTTGTTGCTCCGGTCGCGAGGCTCATGACCGATTCTTCTGTGGCATCTCGTGCATCGAGTTCTCCCACGACTTTTCCTTTTCGCATAACGATGATGCGATCAGACATTCCCAGAACTTCAGGGAGGTCAGAAGAAACCATGATGATGGTTTTACCTTCTTTAGCCAGATCATTCATGATTTCGTAGATCTCCCTTTTCGCCCCGATGTCAACACCGCGCGTAGGTTCATCGAAAATCAAAAGATCGGCACCTGCCATGAGAGTGCGGCCGAGAAGTGCCTTTTGTTGGTTTCCTCCCGAAAGAGCTCTTACCGGAAGACTTGTGGAGGTCTTTCGAATATTGAGCACTTCCATGATCTGGCGAACTTTCTTTCGAATTGCGCCTCGCGCGAGTACGCCGAGTTTGGTGAAGTCACCCAGAGAGGCAATCGAGATATTCGATGCCGTTGTGTGATCCAAGAACAGACCTTGTTCCTTTCTTGATTCCGGCACCATGGCAATGCCAGATTCCAGGGCCTCCTTGGGACTTTTAGGATGATATCTTTCGCCTTTGAGTAGCAACGTTCCGCTACTCATGGGATCTGCTCCCATAAGTAGCCTGACGGTTTCCGAACGCCCGGCACCGACCAAGCCTGCAAATCCAAGAATTTGACCGGCGCGAGCTTTGAAGGAAACGTCGTCAACTCCAGGCGCTTTGAGATCCTTTGCCTCAAGCACCACTTCTCCCGATGCACGGTCCGCGTGTTCGTAGAGATCACCGATTTTTCTACCGACCATCATTCGCACGATTTCGTCAGGTGTTAATTCGGCTAGAAGCTGTGTTCCGACGGACGTTCCGTCCCGAAGAACGGACACCCTATCAGCCAATTTCCACACTTCTTCCATGCGGTGAGTGATGTAGATAAGGCCGACACCGTTTTGCTGCTGTTCCCGAATAATTCTGAAAAGATCCTCTGTTTCAGCTCGGGAAAGCGCGGCAGTTGGTTCGTCGAGAACGAGGATGCGGGCATCCTCGGCAGCAGCACGAGCAATTTCGACCATCTGCTGCATACCGATGGAAAACGAGCCGAGAGGCCTGTTCACGTCGATGTCCACTCCAATAGCCGATAACTTAGCGCGTGCATCCGAACGCATCTTTTCACGGTCAAGGATCCCGTGTTTGAGTGGTTCAACGCCGAGGCAGAGATTCTCGGCTACCGTCAGATTTGGGACGGTATTGATCTCTTGGTGGATGATTGCGATTCCATGTTTACGCGCATCGTTAGGAGATGAGATATGGACTTCCTGACCGTCAACGAAGATCTTTCCACTGTCGGCAGCAAGATTCCCCGCCAGGATTTTCATCAACGTTGACTTGCCAGCGCCGTTTTCTCCCATGAGGGCATGAATCTCTCCGGCGTTCAGATCAAAGGAAACTCCTCCAAGCGCTTGGGTAGCGCCGAATCTTTTCCTGATCCCTTCGAGCTTGAGAAGAGTCATTTCTACCATCCCGGGTATTCGTCTACCGCATCCCGGGTAATGATTTGCGAGGGGATGAGGATAGTGGTTTCGGTGAGTGATTCTCCACGAGCAAGCTGCTGCCCAACCTCGATTGCTTTTTCGACCATTTTTGCGGGTTCTTGGGTGGCCGTGCCGACGAAGGGAGAACCAGCGGTTCGGAGTTCCTGGAGTCCTTCGGGAGAAGCGTCGATTCCTACCACCTTAATTTCATTAGTACGTCCAGCTTGCTGCACGGCAAGCGTCGCACCAAGGGCGGACGGGTCATTCATTCCAAAGATGCCTTGGACATCGCTGGCTGCAGTAAGCATGTCGGTAGTGACGGAGAGACCGGTGGCGCGGTCATTTTGCGAGTTTTGGTGCCCGACTTCCTTGATGCCGGGGAAATTCTTCATTGCTTGATTGCAGCCCTTAATGCGATCCGTGATCGTCTGGATAGGTGTGCCATCAACAACCAAAATATTTCCCTTGCCACCCATCTGTTCGAATAGATAGGTGCATGCAATTTCGCCAGCCTGAACGGCATCGGTCATAACAATGGCATCCGCGCCCTTCGCAGGAGTATCAACAGCTACCACGAAGATCCCTGCCTGTCGCGCACGTTCGATGGCGGGTTGGAGGCCGGACTCGTCAACGGCGGAGACAACGATAAGGTCTACGCCTTGCTGAATGAATGTGTCAATCTGAGTATTCTGATTCGCCAGATCAAGTTTGGCGTCTTGGACGTTGAGGGTTGCGCCAATCTTCTCGGCTGCTTCTTTCGCTCCCTTATCCATAGCTGAGAAGAACGGGTTCGACATGTCCTGCACCATTAAGCCGATTTTCTCGATCTTGTCAGGTTTCGGCGCTTCCGTAGCGGAGTCACCTGAAGTACAACCCGAGAAAGTTGCGGCGAGCAGAATGCTTGTCGTGAAGGCGAGCGCCTTTTTTGCTGTTCTCATCGTTGAGATCTCCTTTTGGTTAGATAGGCCGGTTTAGCCCAATTTGGTTTTCTAATTTGTTTAGCAGCCGCAGGAGGCGCGAATTCTGAGCTTGACGTTCACCTCCTCAGACTCCTGGTTGTGGTAACGGATAGCTCCCTGCGGATGCTCTTGCATGATGTGAATAGGTTTTAGAGCGGCTTTTGCGCCGATATCGCGAGAATCTTCGTCAATCAACGTCACTGGAGGATTGACGAAAGTTGACCAGGTGAATTCGTCAAACGCAATTAAGGCGACTTGATCAGGAACATGGAGATCACATGCCTGGAGTGCGTGCATGGTTCCGAGGAGGAGAGGATTGTTACCGGCAATAATCGCGAGCTTCTCTACCTTCGTATTTCTGAGATATTCCTCTAACGCAATTGCGCTCGATTGTGAGTCATTAGCGCATTCGAGAATCGAGAGAGTTGCCCCGAATTTCTTGGCGGCGTTTTTCATGCCTTTAATTCGAGTTTGCCTTGTCGACCACCGCTCGGGATAGATCAATAAAAGCCACGTGTCGAGTTCATGATAATTAAGATGTTCACCGATTTGATGAGCGGCTTGTTCGTTATTTGAGGTTACAGATACCGAACCGGACGGCGCAGTCGGTCCTTGCGAGTCGACATAGACAATGGGGATTCCCCACTCGCAAAGTTTCTCGTGATTGTCTACAGATAAAGTAAGAGTGCTGATAACTCCGGCTGCCCGCGATTGGATTGCTTCGGTGACAACCAAATCTTCAGTTTTCTGATCAAATCGGCCTTCAGGAGCAAGATCGGCTGTGCGTACTCCATGGGAAGATGCGCGCAACATTTCATGAATGCCATCGAGCATATCGACGTAGTAAGCATTAGATGTTGATGCGGTCATCACGACGATTGGGCCGGGAGTTTCGCGACGCAGGGCGCGTGCTGTCTGGTTCGGGATGTAGTTGAGCGTTTTAGCCGCTTCCAATACTCGGGCTTTGGTCGATTGCGTGACGGGCGCTTTGCCGGAAAACGTATTGGAAACAGTCCAAATAGACACACCGGCGGCCCGAGCCACGTCTTTAAGAGTTGCCGGTTTCATCAGGGTCTCCTTTGTCCCAATTGGTTGCGTTGAGGTCAAGCTAGGGGCTGCGGACTGTTTATTGGACATTATCGCTTAAAACCGCTTGACGATGCTCCACAATCGTTAAACCATCGAACTTCAAGGTAATACGCTTCTGGTTATAGAAGAACATATACTCGTCTATCGCCTCGCATAACTCATCGGTTGTAGCCCACTTCTTCCCGTGATAAATCTCGGTTTTCATCCGCCCGAAAAACCCCTCACAAGCAGAATTATCCGGACTACACCCCTTCTTCGACATCGACCGCGTCAACCCGTAACGCCGCGTAAGCTCAATCCAGGACACAGACCGGTAGTGGACTCCCCGATCCGAATGGATCACGAGTGGATGCTCACTCTGGCCGGCTTGTAGCTCGTTTAGACGCTGGTGCGGGAGGGTTGCCAGGGCGTTTTCAAGGGAGGAATCAGCCAACACTGAGGTTGGGTGTAATCCCCTCGTATACGCCACGACTTTCCCGTCATAACAGTCAATAATCGGGGAGAGATAAACCTTCCCGTTAGCTGCGTGGAACTCGCTGATATCCGTGAGCCAAAGCCGTCCGGGCTCATCAGCGTGGAAGTCACGCTCGACTAGGTTTTCCGGTGCCGGGCTGATCTCCCCGCCGTAACTAGAGTACTTCCGGCGTGCTTTGGCATACCTGACCGGGATTTCCTCTTCCCGCATCAAGCGCTGGATGACTTTCTCCGAGACCACATACCCAAGCTTTCTAAGCGCTAAACGGATACGCCGATACCCATACGTATACAAGCCCTCGCGCGCGATCTGAGCGATCAACTCACGCAAGCGAGCATGCTTGTCAGGCCGCTCTAGCTGTTTAGCGGTGTAATAGTACGAGCTTGCCGGCAAATCCAAGGTATCTAAGACCATGGCTAGCGGCGTGGTAGAGCGTAGCTGGTTAGCTACCCGTGTTTTCTCTACCGCTTCACTGCGCCCGCCTGTGCGGGCTTTTCCTTTTTTTGCTAGCTCGAGCTGGGCTTTCAAGACGCGTTTCTGCACGATTAAATCGGCTACAAGAGCACGTAATTCTTCCGGGTCTTGGGGTAGCTGGGCTTCCAGTTGGTGGCGGGTTTTCGCTTTGATCTGGTCGCATTCTTTCTCGTTCATGAGTCCTAGACTGCCTTCCGCATCCCACTTTTTAACCCAAGCATAGATGTTTGTGCAGTTCACGATTCCTAGATCCTGGGCGATAGTGTAGGCGTTTTCCCCGCTGCGGAATCGCTTGCAGGCAGTTACTTTCACGTCCGTTGATATTTTCTGGTTAGGGGCGTGTTTCTTCGGTTTTCTCTGCTCTGGTTTCTCGTTGCTATTCCGGATCCATTTGTAGAGCGTGTCTCGGCCTGGGTAGCCCAGTTTACGGACTGTGGCGGTTACCGATTGCGTGCGTTGGTAGGTGGTGAGGGCTTTACGGATCTGCTCTCTCGTGTACGTACGCTTACTCATTGAACGTTCTCCTTAAAAATCTCTAGGAAACCGTCCGCACCCCCCTATGTCACCTAAACGTTTAGGGCAAGGATGTGCGTTTGTCTAAGTTGATGTGGGGTGTGCCACAGGTGGTTGTGTTGTGGGCATTTCAAGATGCTTACTCTCAACAGTTTTGTATTTATTAGCATCGGGTGACTTGGTGGCTAAGGCAATGGGTGGATTTCTAGTGGTAATTATTCGCTTTTATGAGTTGTCAGGTTGGTGTGAAATCGTTGTGACACGCCCTTTTCTCACCAGGCCCGCGGGATTAAGGTGAATCCATGATCGATGACAATGCTCCACTTCCGCAATCTGATCGTCCCACCGCTACCGCCGCCGGGCACTGGGTGCTCGCCCGCGCCGGCAAACGGGTATTGCGCCCCGGCGGCTTGCATTTGACGAAGGCCATGCTTGAGTATGCCCAGCTGGCCAGCGCGGACGTTGTAGAATTCGCCCCCGGCCTGGGCCGGACCGCAGAACTCATTATCTCCGAGCCCATTCACTCCTACACCGGGGTAGATCAAGACAAGAATGCGGTGACCCGCGTCAAGGGGATTGTGGAGAAAGTGGGCGGCGTCGTCGTTAATTCCACCGCGCAAAAATCTGGACTACCCGATGCCGGTGCCGATGTGGTCGTGGGCGAAGCGATGCTCACCATGCAGGGCGCGAACTCGAAAGCCGCGATTGTGGGCGAGGCGTTCCGGCTGCTGCGCCCGGGCGGGCGCTACGCCATCCATGAACTGAGCCTCACCCCGGATAGCATCGACCCGGCCATTGCCGATACCCTGCGCAAAGGCCTGGCGCAGACGATTCGCGTCAATGCGCGCCCGCTCACCCAGGCCGAATGGCGGCAGGTGCTCACCGATGCCGGTTTCGAGGTGGAATGGGTGGGGGATGCCCCCATGGCCCTGCTTTCTCTGCGCCGCAACCTCGCCGACGAAGGCCTGCGCGGGGTGGCGCGTATCCTCCGCAACGTGCTGCGCGATAAAGAGCTGCGTGCGCGAGTGCTGGCCATGCGCGCGCTCTTCCGCAAGTATCGCCACCACCTGGCCGGCGTGGCCATGGTGGCCCGTAAGCCCGTTGAATCCGTTGGTGCTGCTGGTGCTACTGGCGCCGCCGAATCTACTGGCATCGCCAGCTCTGCGGATGCCGGCACTTCCGCTACCACCGCTAACTGAAAGGACAACCGATGAGTGAAAACACCCCGCAACTTTCCTACCTGGAGGATCTGGGCGCCACGGTGGATTACGCCGCCGCCTCGACCGTTTCCACCACCGCGCTGCGCGTTGAAGGCGCGAATGTGGTGGTCTTCTCCTTCGATACCGGCGAGGAGCTCTCCGAGCACACTGCCGCCGTGCCCGTGCTCATCCAGGTGCTGGAAGGGGAAGTGGAGATGCGTACCGAGGGGCGCACGGTGCAGCTGCGCCCCGGCGGGCTCGTGCACCTGCCCACCCGTCTCCCGCATGCGGTGCGCGCCCTGGCTCCCACCAAGATGGTGCTGTTCATGCTCACCGGGCAGAGCGTGGGCTAGAGTAGCCCCATGTCACAACCCGAGAAACCGGAGCTGCCTGAAGAGCCTGAGGTGCGCGAGGCTCCGGACAATGCCGAGCCGCAGGCCGAAACGGAGCAGCCGAGGGGGCCCGAGGCGCCGGAAACCCGTACCCTGGACGCTGCCCAGGCGGAGGAGATTCAGCGCATCGCGCGCCGGCGTATGATCGCCGCCGCGATTGTGGGAGTCATCCTGCTTATCGTCATGTTCTTCGCCGGGCGCGCCCTGCGCCAGCACCTGGCCGCGCCTGATGCTGGCGCGGGGGAGCAGGTAGCTGCGGCTGATGTACGGCAGGAGCCCGGCCTATAGCGGCCCTTTGAGCTAAGGGTGGCAGAGCGCACACCTCTCAAGTTGCTTCACGGCCCGCCATTGACTATTATCTTTTCTGTTGCAAATTCCCGCATAGCTCAATGGCAGAGCATTCGACTGTTAATCGAACGGTTGCTGGTTCGAGTCCAGCTGCGGGAGCGAACGAACGGCGGTGAGCGTAGGCTCGCCGCCGTTCTGCTCTGTCCGGCACCCGCGGCGCGGGTTAATAGACAAAAGGGGGTGCGGACGGTTTCCTAGAGATTTTTAAGGAGAACGTTCAATGAGTAAGCGTACGTACACGAGAGAGCAGATCCGTAAAGCCCTCACCACCTACCAACGCACGCAATCGGTAACCGCCACAGTCCGTAAACTGGGCTACCCAGGCCGAGACACGCTCTACAAATGGATCCGGAATAGCAACGAGAAACCAGAGCAGAGAAAACCGAAGAAACACGCCCCTAACCAGAAAATATCAACGGACGTGAAAGTAACTGCCTGCAAGCGATTCCGCAGCGGGGAAAACGCCTACACTATCGCCCAGGATCTAGGAATCGTGAACTGCACAAACATCTATGCTTGGGTTAAAAAGTGGGATGCGGAAGGCAGTCTAGGACTCATGAACGAGAAAGAATGCGACCAGATCAAAGCGAAAACCCGCCACCAACTGGAAGCCCAGCTACCCCAAGACCCGGAAGAATTACGTGCTCTTGTAGCCGATTTAATCGTGCAGAAACGCGTCTTGAAAGCCCAGCTCGAGCTAGCAAAAAAAGGAAAAGCCCGCACAGGCGGGCGCAGTGAAGCGGGAGAGAAAACACGGGTAGCTAACCAGCTACGCTCTACCACGCCGCTAGCCATGGTCTTAGATACCTTGGATTTGCCGGCAAGCTCGTACTATTACACCGCTAAACAGCTAGAGCGGCCTGACAAGCATGCTCGCTTGCGTGAGTTGATCGCTCAGATCGCGCGCGAGGGCTTGTATACGTATGGGTATCGGCGTATCCGTTTAGCGCTTAGAAAGCTTGGGTATGTGGTCTCGGAGAAAGTCATCCAGCGCTTGATGCGGGAAGAGGAAATCCCGGTCAGGTATGCCAAAGCACGCCGGAAGTACTCTAGTTACGGCGGGGAGATCAGCCCGGCACCGGAAAACCTAGTCGAGCGTGACTTCCACGCTGATGAGCCCGGACGGCTTTGGCTCACGGATATCAGCGAGTTCCACGCAGCTAACGGGAAGGTTTATCTCTCCCCGATTATTGACTGTTATGACGGGAAAGTCGTGGCGTATACGAGGGGATTACACCCAACCTCAGTGTTGGCTGATTCCTCCCTTGAAAACGCCCTGGCAACCCTCCCGCACCAGCGTCTAAACGAGCTACAAGCCGGCCAGAGTGAGCATCCACTCGTGATCCATTCGGATCGGGGAGTCCACTACCGGTCTGTGTCCTGGATTGAGCTTACGCGGCGTTACGGGTTGACGCGGTCGATGTCGAAGAAGGGGTGTAGTCCGGATAATTCTGCTTGTGAGGGGTTTTTCGGGCGGATGAAAACCGAGATTTATCACGGGAAGAAGTGGGCTACAACCGATGAGTTATGCGAGGCGATAGACGAGTATATGTTCTTCTATAACCAGAAGCGTATTACCTTGAAGTTCGATGGTTTAACGATTGTGGAGCATCGTCAAGCGGTTTTAAGCGATAATGTCCAATAAACAGTCCGCAGCCCCATTTGTCTATTAGCCCCGCGGCGCGGCCCTGTAAGCTATAAGCCTAAGCCGTGGCGTGCGAGCGTTACTACTGTGAGAAATCTTATAAAGGAGTTCGTGATGGCATACCGGGAGATTCGCGTGGTGGGGGACCCGGTCCTGCGCACCCCCTGCGATCCGATTCGGGAGATCACCCCGGGCATCGTGCGCCTGGTCGAAGACCTCCTCGAAAACGTGAACGACGCCGCCCGGGCGGGCCTAGCAGCCAACCAAATCGGGGTCTCCCTGCGCGCCTTCTCCTGGCATATCGACGGCGAGATCGATTACATCCTCAACCCCGTGATCGTGGCCCTCTCCGAAGATGAATACCAGGATGGCGAGGAAGGCTGCCTATCCGTCCCGGACCTGTACTACCCGACCAAGCGCGCCTGGAACGCCCGCGCGGAAGGTATCGACCTGGACGGCAAGAAGAAAATCGTGGAAGGGGAGGGACTCCTCGGGCGTTGCATCCAGCACGAATGCGATCACCTGGACGGCCACCTCTACCTCGACCGCCTGGAGCGGGAGGTCCGTAAGCAAGCGATGCGCGATATTCGCCAGCTGCGCGTCTCTTCTGCGCTACAATCGCTCTAGTAGCCCCTCCGCGTGGGTAGCACGGGGAAAGCCACCCAAGCGCAGGAGGAATGCTATGGCACACAAATACGCCACTCGCGGCGTCATATTCATTCACTCTGTTATGCCGGCCGTTCAACCCCACGTTGAATGGGCGGTTACAAGCGTGCTCGGATACGAACCGCATTTTGAGTGGACGAAACAACCCGCCGCCCCGCATATGAACCGGGCAGAAGCCTCGTGGACGGGAGAAGTGGGAACCGGAGCCATGCTCGCCTCCGCCCTCAACGGCTGGGAGCATTTGCGTTTTGAGATCACCGAGGATGCCAGCCCGGTATCCGAAGGAGGCCGTTGGTCCGCCACCCCCGGCCTCGGTATTTTCTACGCCCAAACAGACCTGACCGGCAATGTGGTGATCCCGGAAAACCGGGTGCGGGCCGCCCTGGAAAACGCGGGGAACGACGCCGCAGAAATGCGCCGGCTCCTCGATATTGCCCTCGGCCAAGCCTGGGATGATGAGCTTGAGCCCTTCCGCTATGCCGGCGCGGGCGCACCGGTACGCTGGCTGCACCGCGTGGGCTAAAGCCCGAGAAATAGCGGGTTAAAGCCCCAGGGCAGCCCGCAAATCCTCCGCGGACAGCGGGGCATTTTCATCCGGCACATCCGGTGCATTTGATTGATTCGACTGATCCTGCGCATCCGCCTTATCCGACTGCTCCGGGCTAGGCCCCGCCGCCGCATCCGCGCTTGTGGCAGCGGGAGTGGGGCGGGCCGCAGCTGCGCCGTCGTGCTGAGAAGAAGAGGTGGTGAGGCTGAGGTCCGCGCCCGGGCAGCTGAGCCGCACTAGCTCCCCGAGGGTGCGCGCCGCGCAGATCTCGCTATCGGGCACCACCACGCCGCTGGCATCTTCCAGGGTGACTGCAATAGCCCAGCGTGTCACGCTATCCACGCGGCTCAGCTCGAAACTTTCGGTGGCATCCGGGTAGCCTTCGCGCTCCAGAACACCCGCGCCCAGCGACATGAGTTGCGCTACCTCCATCGCACGACCTCCCTATTTTCGGTACGCTCGCATCATGGCATTCCTCGATTTGATGCAGCAACTCTTCCAGCATACCCGGGCCCCGGAAGCCGGTACGGCCACCGCGCAGGCGCTGCGTGATCGGCTTGCTGAGGATCCGAACGACGTCGAGGCTTTCACCCAGCTCGTCACCCTGGCACGCGAGGCCGAAGGTGAACTCCCGCCCGCCGATCCGCTCACCGCGGAGGGCATCGGAACCGGAAGCATCCTTTCTGCGGACCTGGCGATTTATGCCCTCGCCGAAGAACTCTCCAGCTCACCGGCTTCCTGGTACCCGCAGCTGCATATGGCTCGCCTTGCGGTGGAGTCCGATCCCGAGCGGGCCCTGCGGCTCCTCACCACCGCCACGGATCGCAATCCGGATGGGCACATCCTCGCCCGGGCCATGGCAATTCTGCGCGATGCCGGGCACCCGGATCAGGCCCTCAGTTTGGGGCTGGCCCATTGGGATCCGGCCACCCACAGTTTCGAGGCTGGGGAGGCGCTGGTGCGCACCGCACTGGCGGCCGGGCGCACCAATGAAGCCCGCGCCTACCTGCGGGAAATGGAACCCTATGCCGGGGCGGCCGAGCTCGCGGAGCTGCGGGAGGCGGTGAGCGCGGCGGAGTAGTCAAAACCGCCGCTTTTTCGTGTCGCAGCCTCGACTAGACTAGGGGCTATGGCTACCTTCATTGATATTCATCCTGAGGATCCGCAACCGCGGCTCGTCACCAAAGTGGTGGATCGGCTGCGCCGCGGTGAGGTGGTGGCCCTGCCCACCGATTCCGGTTACGCCATTGTGTGCCAGATGGGCAATAAGGAGGGCCTGGAGCGGATTCGCAGCATCCGGCAGGTGGGTGATAAACACCATTTCACCCTGCTATGCCACGATTTCGCGCAGCTCGGGCAGCTCGTGATCGTAGATAATCCCGATTTCCGGCTCATCAAAAGCCTCACGCCCGGGCCCTACACCTTCATTCTCAAGGGCACCAAAGAAGTGCCGCGCATGACCCTCAACCCGAAGAAACACACGGTGGGCGTGCGCATTCCCGATCACCGCATCACCCAAGCTGTGGTCACGGAAATGGGCGAACCGCTACTTTCCTCCACGCTGATTCTTCCCGGCGCGGAAGAACCCCTCGAAGAGGGCTGGATTGTGGAAGATGAACTGGGCTATGCCCTAGATGTGGTGGTGAACGGGCCTGTGGGGCGCGGCCCCACCACCGTACTTGACCTGGTAACTAACGAAATCGCGAGACAAGGAGCAGGCGATACCGCCGGACTTGACCTGTGAACCCTATCCTTATTGATCTGGACGGAACCTTCCACGATTCCGCCGCTATCGTCAAAGAAACTTTCCGGGCCACCCTGCGCGAAGAAATGGGGGAGGACCACCCCGAAGAATTCTTCGTGCAGTTCATCGGCCCGCCGCTCATCGATACTTTCACGAAGCTCGGCGCGGCCGACCCGGTGGAGATGGTGCGCCGCTACCGGGTGCGTTACGAACAGCGCATGCTCGACACCCCGATTTTCCCCGGGATGCGCGAATTGGTCGAGGAACTGGATGCGGCCGGGGTGCCGCTGGCCATTGCGACGTCGAAAAACGAAAAGAATGCCCGCGCGATTCTGGAACACCAGGGCGTGGCGCAGCACTTCCGCTATATTGCCGGGGATCCCGAAGATATCCCCGGGTACGGGAAAGCTGAGGTGGTGGGGGCCGCGCTGCGCGAATTGCGGGCGCAGGGAATTGATACCTCGCGTGCCCTCATGGTGGGGGATCGTATTCACGATGTCGACGGCGCAGGCCAGCACGGCCTTCCCACGGTGCTCGTGGAGTGGGGGACTGCCCCGCGTTCCGAATGGGAGCTGGCCTGGCGGCACGTGGGAACCGCACGCGAGCTCGGTGAGATCCTGTGGGATTTCGCCGGGGTGGAGCGGTCACAATCCCATTAATATCGGGCACGGGCATATTAACATAGGGTCACAGCAGCATTAAGGCTGGATACAATTTGATTAAGATCTGAGTAGCGAGGCGTGCGGCCGTATACATCCCCCCGAGGCGTCGTTAGACTCCCACATAAGATCGTCACCGTGGCGGTTGAATACCTAATTCAACGGAGGGATCTGATATGAACGCGTATAAGGCTGGAAAGATCGCGGCGGGAGCTGCGGTTCTCAGTGGTTTTCTTGGTTATCCGCTCCTCTACATTAACGCCTTGGATATCTTGCAATGGGCCTCAGAATTTAGCCTCGCTATCTGGACCTGTACCTGTTTTGGCATGCTCTGGGTCGCGCTCGGCCAGGTTTATGTCCTGGGGGTCTACCAGTGGTTTGGGCTGCTGGAACAACCCCGGCGCTCTGCACCGGCGTGGCTGCGCCCCACCATGCAGGCCGTCCCGGTGATCGCGGCTGCCCTCGGAGTGATCCTCCTGGTCTTCCTCATTATTAAGGATGCCGGGCATCCGAGCATACTCATTCTCATGGCTGCCCTGTGGGTGCTCAGCCTGGGTGCCAGCGCGGTAGCGCGGCTCATGTCCAGGTATCTTGCCAGCCGGGAAATTTCAGTGGAGGAGAAGCTCGCGGTTCCAGTCGCCTAGGCTCGCAGATCTCAGGATCGCGGTTAGCATGGCGCACCACCAGCATAAGCTCACACCGCCGCCAGCACAGGCTCGAACCGCCGCTAGCTCAGGCCCACTGGCTTTCGTAGAGGCGGGCG
>NZ_LT706966.1:1533797-1859845 GCF_900155575.1 Actinotignum timonense
CCCCCCCCCCCCCCCCAGACGCGCCTCGACCCGCCGCTAGCTCAGGCCCACTGGCTTTCGTAGAGGCGGGCGTAGGCGCCGCCGGCGGCCAGCAGTTCCTCATGGGTGCCGCTTTCTACCACGTCCCCGGCTTCCATAACAAGGATCGTGGTGGCATTGCGGACGGTGGAGAGCCGGTGCGCAATGATGAAGGAGGTGCGCCCTTCGCGCAGCCGCTCCATCGCATCCTGGATAAGTGCCTCGGTGCGGGTATCCACCGAACTGGTGGCCTCATCCAAAATAAGCACATCGGGATTGGCCAGGTAGGCCCGCGCGATGGTGATGAGCTGTTTCTCCCCGGCGGAAACATTCTCGCCCTCATCCCCAATATGGGTATCAAAACCGTGGGGGAGGGTCTCGAGAAGATCATCAATGCCCAGGGCGGCCGCGGCGGCAATGGCGTCGTCGCGCGTAGCACCGTCCTTCCCGAAAGCGATGTTTTCCCAGACCGTTCCGTCAAAAAGCCAGGTGTCTTGCAGGACCATCCCGAAATGTTCCCGTAGGGATTCTTTCGTGAAGGAATCGATGGGCGCGCCGTCCACGGTAATCGCCCCGCCGTCTACTTCATAAAAGCGCATGAGTAAATTGACGAGCGTGGTTTTCCCGGCACCGGTGGGCCCTACAATCGCCACGGAATGCCCCGGCTCTACCCGTAGCGAGAGATCGCGGATCACCGGAGTATCGGGCTCGTAGGCAAAACACACGTGCGAGAATTCGATGGTGCCTCGCCGCGCCTCGGGGGCCACCACCTCGCGGTAGCTGGAACTCGCATCCGGGGCCATCTCCTCCTGGGCCAGGTAATCGAAAATGCGCTCCGCGGAAGCCGCCGCCGATTGAATAAGATTCGCGGTGGAGGCCAGAGACTGGAGCGGATGGGAGAGCTGGCGAGTGTATTGCATCATCGCCTGCAGCCCGCCAATCGTCATGGTGCCGGCCATCGCCTGAATACTGCCCAGAAGCGTGACGATGGCAAAAGAACCGTTCTGCACCAGCATCATAAGCGGCTGGGACATTTGCGCGATTGCCTGCGCGCGGAAAGACGCATCGTAGAGCTGCGCATTCGCGCTATCAAACTGCCCTTGGAATTCATCTTCCAGCCCGTATGCGGCCACCACATCCAGCCCGGTGAAACTTTCCTCCACCACCGCGGACACATCACCCGTGAGGCGCCACTGGTCGCGGAAATAGGGGCGAGAGCGGCGCAGCAGCAGGAGGATCCCAATAATCCCCACCGGGATGACCACCAGCGAGGCGAGCGCCACCGACCAGGACAAATAGACCATCACCGCCACGATCCCGATGATCTGGTAGATCGCGGAGAGCACTTCGGAAAGAGTTTGCAGCAGGGACTGGGTCACGTTATCAACGTCGTTCGTGACCCGCGAGAGTACATCGCCGCGCTGCTGCTTATCCAGCACGGATAGCGGCATCCGATCAATTTTCTGCTGGCAATCCCGCCGCATCTCATAACCGAGATCCTGAATAATAAGGCGAATAATATAACCGAACCAGAAACGCAGCAGCGCCGAGAGAATATAGCACCCGGCCGCCAGGCTCAGCACCCGCGCCAACCCCGGAAAATCGACACCGCCGGAACGGATTCCATCCACCACCACATTGGTGCCCTGCCCGAGTAGGAAGGGAGCGGCAACCACCGCCGCGGTGGAGATAAGCGAAAGCAGCAGCACCGCCACGATCCGCCCCACGTAATGGCGCAGGTAGTGGCGAATAAGGGTGAGAAGCGCCCCGCGGATATCGCGGGCTTCGTCAATATTTCCGGCACCTCTCATGCCCGCGCCTCCTCGCTGGTTGCGGCCGCTGTGCCGCTCGGTTCCGTATCGCTTGGTTCCGTCCCACTTGCCCCCGTGCCGCGTTCCGCGCCGTTCGCTTCCGCGCTGCCTTCCGGCCCGCGCTCCTGGGAGCGCACAATCGAGCGGTACATGTCATTTGTTTCCATAAGTTCGGCGTGCGTGCCGCAGCCTACTACCTCGCCGCAATCCAGTACGACGACGCAATCAGCGCTGCGGGTCGTTGAAATACGTTGGGCAATGATGACCACCGCCGCATCCCGGATCCGCTCCTTGAGGTTGGCCCGCAGCTGGGCATCGGTGGCGTAATCGAGGGCGGAGAAGGAATCATCGAAAACTACCAGATCAGCCCCGGACTGCCCGGAGCTATCGGGTAGGGCCCGGTAGAGGGCCCGCGCGATGGTCAGGCGCTGGCGCTGCCCGCCGGAAAGATTGGTGCCCCCGGTTTCCACCGGCATCTCCAGCCCGCCCCCGGCTTCCACGAAATCCCAGGCCTGGGCGCAGCGCAGTGCATCAATGACCCGCTCCTGATCGATATCGCGGGTGGAGCCGGCAACATTGCTGGCCACCGTGCCGCTGAACAGGAAAGCCCGCTGGGGCACGAGGGCCACCCGGCGGCGGAAATCAGCGAGTCGAATATCGCGCACATCCACTTCGCCCGCGCCGGCCTCACGCGTTCCAGCACCACGCGTTGCGGCACTGCCGGATTCTGTTTCGCCGGCCTCGCCACCCGCTCCGGCCCCGGCGCCGCCTTCTACGGTGAAGCGCCCGGTGCTCACATCCACGAGGCGCGGCAGTATTTTCACCAGCGATGATTTGCCCGAGCCCGAGGCGCCAATAATCGCCGTCGTCGTTCCAGGCCTGAAGCACAAAGAAATGCCGCGCAAGGCAGGCTCGTCCGCATCCGCGTAAGTGAGGGAAATATCGCGCAAGCGGAAGGTGACCGGGCCGGGCGGCATCTCCCGCGCATCCGGCGCGTCCGTAATAGAAGGAACGGTGGTATTGACTTCGATGACGCGTTCGGCGGAAACGTTCCCGCGCGGAACCACCATAATAATCATGCCGAGCATCATGACCGCGCCCAGAATCATCATGAGGTAGGTGATAAACGCGGCGAGCGCCCCCACCGGCATGGAGCCTCCGGCAATTCGATGCCCGCCAATCCACACGATCAGCGCGGAAGCTAGCCCGATGACCGCGCTCATGGCCGGTAGCAGCGCGGACCATATCGTGCCGATCTGGAGCATAATCGAACGGAAATTGCGGTTATGAACCTCGAATTCCCCGGCCATGGCTTCTTCGCGGCGGAAGGCCCGAATTACCCGCACCCCGGAGAGCTGGGAGCGCAGCGCATCGTTAATGGCGTCCACGCGCCGCTGGAGAGTTTCGTAGCGTGTGGCGAGCATCGCGGTACACACCAAAATAATTGCGGTGAGCACCGGGATAATCACGAGGAGGGTGAGGGAGAGAACTACGTCTTGCCCGATGGCCATGAGCACCCCGCCCACGCCCATAATCGGGGCCGTCACCATAATGGTGAGGGACATGAGCGTGACCATTTGGATTTGATTGACGTCGTTCGTGGTGCGGGTGACCAGGGTGGAGGCCCCGAAACGCTGTTGGTCCGCGGGCGAAAAACGCTGCACATGCGCGAAAGTTTCGCGGCGCAGCTCTCGGCCCAGGTGGGTGGAGACCAGCGCCCCGTAATAGATCGCCCCGATAGCGCAGAGCACCTGCGCGAGGGTGAAAAGGCCCATGAGCAGCCCGCGCGACCAAATATAGGAGCTATTGCGTTCCAGAATGCCGTAATCGATAACGTTAGCGCCCAGCGCGGGGAGGGTGAGCCCGAGGAGCACCTGCGCGATCTGTAGCACAGCAATCGCGAGGAGCTGGAATTTGCGGTCGCGCAGATGCCTCCACGCCAGTCGATAAACGGTCAATCACTAGCCTCCATATATGTGTGGCGGTCCGAAAGCTCAACTCGCGATAATTATTCACGGGTGAGAAAGGACCGCCACACTATGCTACGTGTGAGAGCACGGATGCTCAAACACTATTCAATTAGTTACGACGACGCCGGGCCTGCGCCGCTGCCGGTGCAGCGCCCGAGCGCCGTAGCTTGGGCGTGCCGGGAATCCCGGTGATGCCGGGAGCGCCGGCGTGGCCCGCGCCGCTTTACTCCGGGTCGTTATCGGGAACCGGTTCGGCAGCTGCCGGGTTATGCAGATCGTACTTCTCGATTGCCTGGCGGACAACCGAGCGGTCGATCTTGCCGGCCTTGGCCAGCGCGTACAGGGCCCGCACCACCATGGTGGCGTCGTCGATCTTGAAGTAGCGCCGGGCGGCCGGGCGGGTATCGGAAATACCGATGCCCTTGGCGCCGAGCGTCTCATAATCACCGGGGATCCATTCGCGGATGGAATCCTGGACCTGGTGCTCGAAATCGGAGGTGGCGATGAAGGGGCCTTCTTCGCCTTCCAGCTTCGCGGTCACGTAGGCCTTGCGCGGTTCTTCCTCCGGGTGGAGGTAGTTGTATTCGTTGGTGGCCAAGCCGTCTTTACGCAGCTCATACCAGGAGGTCACCGAGTAGACGGTGGCATCCACGCCCCAGTCATCGCGCAGCATGCGCTTGGCTTCGCGGGCCCAGCGCACCCCCACGCCCGAGGAGAGCAGATTGACGCGCGGGCCGCCCAGGCCATCAGCCTCATCGAGCTTGTAGATACCGCGGATAATGCCATCCACGTCCACATTCTCCGGTTCGGCAGGCTGGTGGATGGGTTCGTTGTAGACCGTGAGGTAGTACATGACGTTTTGCTCACGCCCGTCCGAGCCATCCCCGTACATACGCTTCAGGCCATCCTTGAAGATATGGCCGAGTTCATAAGCGTAGGCCGCATCGTAAATGACCATGCCCGGGTTGGTGGAGGCGAGAACGGGGGAGTGCCCGTCCATATGCTGGGAGCCTTCACCCGTGAGGGTGGTGCGCCCGGCGGTGCCACCAATAATGAAACCGCGGGCCAGCTGATCGTAGGCCGCCCAGAACTGATCCCCGGTGCGCTGGAACCCGAACATCGAGTAGAAGATGTAGAAGGGCACCATCGGGGTGTTATGGGTGGCGTAGGAGGTTCCGGCCGCCACGAAAGCGGAGAGGGAACCGGCTTCGGTAATACCGGTGTGGAGCAGCTGGCCCTGGGTGGATTCCTTGTAGGAAAGCAGCATATCGTGGTCCACCGCGGTGTACTGCTGGCCCTGGGTATTGAAGATCTTGGCGGAGGGGAACATGGAATCCATGCCGAAGGTACGCGCTTCGTCCGGAACGATCGGCACCATGCGGAAGCCGAATTCCTTATCGCGCATAATGTCCTTGAGCAGGCGAACCAGAGCCATCGTGGTGGCCACCTTCTGCTTGCCCGAGCCCTTCTTCATGGACTGGAAGGGCTTATCGGCCGGCAGGGCGATCCCACCCTGGTGGGTGCGGCGCTGGGGCAGGTAGCCGCCGAGTGCTTCGCGCCGCTCGCGCATATGCTTCATGGCCGGGTGATCTTCAGCCGGCTTGTAGTAGGGCGCGTTATAGGGATCTTCCAGCTGGGAATCATCAATGGGGATACGCAGGGTATCGCGCAGCAGCTTGAGATCGTTGCTATTGAGCTTCTTCATCTGGTGGGTGGCATTACGCCCGGCGAAGTTCGAGCCGAGGTCATAACCCTTGACCGTTTGCGCCAGAATCACGGTGGGCTGGCCCTTATGGGCCAGGGCCGCCCGATAGGCGGCGTAGATCTTGTGGTGATCGTGGCCGCCGCGGCGCAGCGCCCAAATCTCATCATCGGACCAATCTTCCACCATGGCCTTCGTGCGCGGATCGCGCCCGAAGAAGTTATTGCGCACGTAGGAGCCGTCATTCGCCTTGAAGCCCTGGTAGTCACCGTCCGGGGTGGAGGTCATGAGATCTACGAGGGCGTGGTCCTTATCCTGGGCCAGGAGCTTATCCCAGCCCGAACCCCACAGCACCTTGATGACATTCCAGCCCGCGCCCTTAAAGAAGGATTCGAGTTCCTGCACGATATTGCCGTTGCCGCGCACCGGGCCGTCCAGGCGCTGGAGGTTGCAATTGACCACCCAGGTGAGGTTATCCAGCTTCTGGGAGGCAGCCAGCTGGAGCATACCGCGCGATTCGGGTTCGTCCATTTCGCCATCGCCCAGGAAGGCCCATACGTGCGAATCCGAGGTGTCCTTAATGCCGCGTTCGCTCAGGTAGCGATTGAACCAAGCCTGGTAGATGGAGTTCGTGGCGCCCAGCCCGAGGGACACGGTGGGGAACTGCCAGAAGTCCGGCATCTGGTGGGGGTGCGGGTAGGAGGGCAGGCCGCGCCCGCCGGAAATATGGGAGGCTTCCTGGCGGAAGGAATCCAGATCCGCTTCCGTCAGGCGCCCTTCTAGGTAGGCGCGGGCGTAATTACCGGGGGAGGAGTGGCCTTGGAAGAAGATTTGGTCCCCGCCACCGGGAGCATCAGGGCCGCGGAAGAAGTGGTTGAAGCCCACTTCGTAAAGGGTGGCCTGGGCGGCGTAGGAGGAAATATGGCCGCCCACCCCCACGCCGGGGCGCTGGGCACGCGTGACCATCACGGCCGCATTCCACCGGGTCCAGCTGCGGAATTGGTGTTCGAGTTCCTCTTCTTCCGGGGTGCCCGGGTACGGAGGTTCTTCTTCCGCCGGAATCGTATTGATATAGGGCGTGACGAGATCAGGGGAGACCGAAACTCCCTTGGAGCGTGCGTGCTCATCCACGCTGGCGAGGATAAACCGCGCCCGATCCGCACCATTTGTTTCAATCAGATCATCCACGGACGCGAGCCATTCGCGGGTTTCTTCCGGATCAACATCCGGGATCTGGCTGAGCTGGCCGGACACCATGCGATCATCAGAATCTTGTGAAGCCACGGAATCTCCTCCATTGCTTGAGTGGTTGTAGTTCATAGGGACGTGTCAAGGCTACCCGTTCGCGGCTTTAGTC
This sequence comes from Actinotignum timonense, assembly GCF_900155575.1. Classification (GTDB taxonomy): domain Bacteria; phylum Actinomycetota; class Actinomycetes; order Actinomycetales; family Actinomycetaceae; genus Actinotignum; species Actinotignum timonense. The sequence continues at coordinate 1,540,656 of NZ_LT706966.1, forward strand.
CCAGAACGGCTGTGGTACCTCTTACACATGCACTCTTATATTACCGCGTTGTTGAGAGCCATCGCACAGGCATGAGCGGAATTAAGCTGAGCGGTGGACGGGGCGCATGGCCGGTGGCTTTCGCGGCGCCCGCGGAGCGGGCGGCGCGCGTCGTCGTACGGTAATGATCACCAAAATCACGGGCGACGCGGCTGAGATTAACTTGAAAAAATGCCGGCGATCAGATGAGCTTAAGCCATGAGTTCGTTTGGTTTCCAGAAAGGGAACATCATCCAAGAATTTGGCTACGACGACGACGTAGCCGCCCAGGTCCGCGCGCAGATCGAAGAAACTATCGGAAGCGCGCTGGTGGACGAAGATTCGCGCGATATCGTGGACGGTGCCATCGCTTGGTGGCGCGCGGACGACGGAGACGTCGATGACCTCACCGATTTGCTCCTGGATATCAAGGCTAATTTCGACGACGAAAATGCTATCTGCTGGCTCTTTGTGCCCACCGGGCGAGTGTCGAATGCGGTGCCGCATAACGATATTGAAGAGGCCGCCGATACCGCGGGCATGCAACCAACCACATCCGTGGCCCTCGGGGAGTCCTGGACGGGCGTGCGCCTCACCAATAAGGGCCTGCGCTACTAGAGCCGCCGGAGGGTTCCGCCGGTATTTTCGGCGCAGAGCCGTGCGGTAGGCCGGGCCGGTAGCGCCGGCGGACAGTCGCAACGGAAGCGCTGCCGGTATTTTCGGCGCGAAGGTGCGCGCGGGCCGCGTATCGGGTAGGATCATCCGAGTGCGCAGCGCGCGGGCCCGTAGCTCAGTTGGTCAGAGCACCTGGTTTACACCCAGGGTGTCATCGGTTCGAATCCGGTCGGGCCCACTCTTTATGCCGTGAGCGCCGTGAGATTCCGTTACCACTCCTCGTGCGTGCGCGCATCCCAGACGTGCAGGTCGCCGGTGTCCAGCGCGGCCAGATCGCGCATATCCGAGTCGTCCAGGGTGAAGTTGAAGATATCGGCATTTGCCCGCCAGCGCTCGCGTTGGGACGACGACGGAATCGCCACAATGCCCTGCTGGACACACCAGCGCAGCACAATCTGCCCGGCACTCACCCCGTGCTTGGCAGCCAGGCGCGCCACCACAATTTGATCCAGTAGCTTTTCCGGCCCGCCGAGCGGCCGCCACGCCTGGGTGACAATACCGTGGCGCTCGTGGAAAGCACGCAGATCGGTGCGCGGGAGGGCAACCGAGAGCTGAACCTGGTTGAGCACCGGCCACACCCCGGTGGCCTCATGCAGGCGGGTGAGATGTTCGGGCAAGAAATTCGAGACCCCCACGTGGCGCACCAGGCCCTCCGCCTGCGCCGCGAGCATCTCCTCCCAGGTTTCCACGTACAGGCCACGGGAAGGATTGGGCCAGTGGATGAGGAGAGCGTCAAGATAATCGGTATCTAGGCGACGCAGCGAATCCTCAATACTGCGCCGGGTATAGCGCTTCCCCTGTTCCCCGCCGGCCACCTTGGAGGTGATGAATACCTCCGCGCGGGGTACCCCGGAGCGTTTCACCGCTTCCCCAACGGCCGTTTCATTGGCGTACTGCTGGGCGGTATCGATAAGGCGGTAGCCATCGGCAATGATCTGGCCGAGCGTGGTGGCGAGCTCGTTACCTTTGGCCAGTAGGGAGCCGATTCCAACCAGGGGAATCTGGCCGCCATCGGCAAGGGGAATTGAGGGAATATCGCATGTGGTCATGCCCCACAGCCTATCAATGTGACCGATGTCATGTCTATTCGAGTTTTTCCTATGGGCTCAGGGCTTGCGGCGGGTGGGCGGTAGGGCGAAAACGATAAAAAAGTACTCAAATAGCGGTTATGTCGGAGGCCCTTGTTACCCTGGAAAACGGATAGCAAGGAGTACCAACGTGACTGACCTACCCCATGAGGGCAACCAGACTGATACCACCACCGCGGACCTCCCCACCCACGCGCAGATTGCCGCGCAGGTCCCCGATAACGTCGAGAATCCCAAAAAGTACATTAAGGAACATAAGGAAGCCCTGCGCCGCGACCGGCGCGCCCGCGCCACCCGCTCCTTTATGGGCCAACCCACCGGCCTGTATTCCCTTTTCGGCCTGGAACTCTGGGAGCGTTTCTCCTACCTGGGCTTCCAGGCCATCCTGGTCCTCTACTTCACCGATGCCATCGCCAGCGGCGGGCTCGGCTACGCGGAGGACGTGGGATCCTCCATCGTGGCCGCCTACGGTGCCCTCGTCTACCTGCTTTCCATCGCGGGCGCCTGGATTGCGGATCGTATTTCCGGCACCTACCGCACGGTGCTCTGGGGCGGCATTGTTATTGCCGCGGGTCATATCGCCATGGGTATCCCCACCGAATTCTTCACCTGGGTGGGCCTGGGCCTCATCGTGGTGGGAACCGGGCTCCTCAAACCCAACGTTTCCACCATGGTGGGTGAACTCTACGCACCCGGGGATAGCCGCCGCGATGCCGGCTTCTCCATCTACTACGCCGGTATTAATATCGGGGCGTTCCTCGGGCCGCTGGTGGCCGGGTTCCTCGGCCAACGGGTGCATTGGCACGCCGGTTTCGCCTCCGCCGCGGTGGGAATGATCCTCGGCCTCATCGCCTACGTGGCAACCGGGAAAAACCTATCCGGGCGCGCCAAAGCGCATCGCATCCGCGCCAGTTTCGTGGCGGACCGTTCCTTCTGGATGCTCGTGGGACTGGTTGGGGGAGTAGTCGCGGTAGCCACGCTTTTCGCCACCTTCTCCTCCGCCACGCTCAGCGACGTCGTCAATGGCATCTCCGTGATCACCTGGATCGTGCCGGTGTTCTTCTTCCTGTGGATGTACCGCTCCCCGAAGGTCACCCCGGTAGAACGGCGCAATCTCATCCCTTACGCGCTGCTGCTCATCGCCCTCATCCTCTACAACCTGCTCTATTTCCAAACCGGAAATACCCTCAACCTCGTGGCCCTCAACGCCACCGATAACACCATCGGCTCCCTGAGCTACCCCTCCTCCTATTACATTTCCCTCACCGCCATCGTGGAAATCATCATGGGGCCGGTGCTCGCCTGGATCTGGCTGAAAATGGGCAAACGCCAACCGCACGTGGCCGCAAAAGTGGGGCTGGGCGCGGTGCTCGGCGGGATCGCCTTCGTCATCGTGGCGCTCGCGGGCATCCTCACCCCGCGCGGGGCTCTTCTTATGCCGCTGTGGCTGGTGGGATGCTATATCTTCCTCGGCCTGGGGGATCTGGTGCTGCAAACCTCGGGGATGTCGGCCACCACGAAACTCGCCCCGCGGGCTTTCGCCTCCCAAACCATGGCCCTGTGGTTCGCGGCGATGGCCTGCGCCCAGGGAATCCAAGCCCAGGTGGTGAAATTCTTCGATTACGAAAATATGGCCGCCTCCATCCCTGCCTACTTCGGAGTGCAGGGAGCGGTGGTTATCGGTTACGGCGTGCTGCTCATGGCGCTTACTCCGTGGATGCGCTCACGTATGAAAGTCGTCGCGTAGAGCTGGCGGCGTCGTCGTTCCTCAACGCGCCCCACGAAAACCGCAGCACACGCACAGAAGCAACACAGCACAGACGCCTAGGAAGGAGAACAATGGAGTACATCACAGATTTTCCCTACGAGACTGAGATTCGCGAGGGGTGGATTCCGCTCTCGGACGGCACCCGGCTGTGGATGAAAGCCTGGATGCCGCGCACGGAAGAAAAAGTGCCGGCGATCCTCGAATATCTGCCCTACCGCAGCGGGGACTGGACCGCGCCGCGCGATCACGAACGCCACCCGTATTACGCCGGGCACGGCTACGCTTCCATCCGGGTCGATATCCGCGGGCACGGCAATTCCGAGGGTGTCCCGGGCGATGAATACGATGCGCAGGAACACAAAGACGGCCTGGAAGTCATCGAGTGGATTGCCGCGCAGGAGTGGTGCACGGGCAGCGTGGGTATGTTCGGGATTTCCTGGGGCGGTTTCAATTCGCTCCAGCTCGCCTCCTACCAGCCGGAAGCCCTCAAGGCGATCGTCACCACCTGCTCCACCGACGACCGCTACGACAATGACGTGCACTATTTCGGCGGCTCGATGCTCGCGGTGGATATGCACGCCTGGGGAGCCACCATGCTCGCTTTCGAATCCCGGCCGCCGGACCCGCGCGCCGTGGGGGAAAACTGGAAGTCCATGTGGCTAGAGCGCCTCAATAATATGGAGCCCTACGTGGATACCTGGATGAGTCACCAGACCCGCGATGCCTACTGGAAACACGGCTCGGTGTGTGAGGATTATTCGAAACTCGATGCGGCGGTGCTCGCGGTGGGCGGCTGGTTCGATCCGTACCGCGATACCGTGCTGCGCCTGGTGGAGAATCTTTCCGCGCTGGGGAAGAACGTGCGCGGGCTGCTCGGGCCGTGGAGCCACCAGTACCCGGATCGCGATCTGCGCCCGGGGCCGCATATTGATTTCCTCGGGGAAACGCTGCGCTGGTGGGATAGGTGGCTCAAGGGCGTGGATAACGGCGCAATGGATGAGCCGCTGCTGCGCACCTGGATCAGCGACCCCATGCGCCCAGCCTCGGTATACGAGGAAATCGAGGGCCGCTGGGTGGCGGAACGTGCCTGGCCCTCCCCGGATATTGAGCCGCTTCGTTTTGAATTGGGGCAGGCGAGCGTATCGCCGGGTGCGGTGCGTGGCGGCACGATTCTTGTGAAGTCGCCGCAAGACATCGGCTCGGATGCCGGGCGGTACTTCCCGTACGGGAACGACGCCGATTTGCCGGTCGATCAGCGCGGCGACGATGGCCGCGCGGTGACCTGCGATTTTTACCTGGGGGAATCGGTCGAGATTCTCGGTAATGCCAGGGTGTTGTTGCGCTTGCGCAACGGCGGGGAGCGCGGGCATATCTATGTGCGCCTGGAAGATGTGGCCCCGGACGGTGCCTCCACGCTCATCACCCGCGGGAACCTCAATCTGAGCGCTCGCGAGGGGCGCGAGCGGATCGTGGAAATGCCCGCGGGGCAGTGGGTGGATGTGGAGATTCCGCTTACCGGTATTGGCTACCATTTCGCGGCCGGGCACACGTTGCGGGTGGCGCTTTCCAGTGCTTACTGGCCGTGGATTTGGCCGGTGCGGGAAAACGCCGGGGTGGAGGTGGATCTGGGGGCTTCCGCGCTGGTGGTACCCGCCCGCCCGATCCGCCCCGGGGGAGAACGCGATGCCCTCGACGATGCGGTCAGTTTCGCCGGGCCGGTCCAGCCCGTTGGTTTGGACGTGACATACCCGGAAGCGGGGGTTGCCGGGGCGCGCCGCCCCGAACGCCTCATCGCCCGCGACGTGGTGAAGAAAGAGACGTTTATCCAGGTAGATCCGGCCTACGGAGGAACCCGGGTCTACCCGGACGGCCTCCACTACGACGAAGATTCCGTGGAACGCTACTGGATTTCCTGGGATGACCCGCTTTCGGCCCGCACCGAAGCCGAATGGAAAATCGGGCTGGCTCGCCCGGATATCGATTGGGAGGTCCGCCTGGAAGCCGATACCCGCATCCGCTGCGACGCGAAGAACTTCTACGTGCAATCGGTGGTCACCGCTTTCGATCACGAGGAAGAAATTTTCCACAAGGAGTGGGAGCGCACCGTGGAGCGCACGGCGTCCTAGGGTAGGGTGAGTCCATGACGTATACAGTGGCGGATATCACCGCGGCCATGGATGAATTCTTCCCACCCGCATGCGCGGAAAGCTGGGACCGGGTCGGCCTGGTGGCCGGCCTGCCCAGCGACGAGGTGCGCAGCGTCGCTTTCGCCGTCGACCCGTGTGAAGCAACCGTGCAAGAAGCCTGCGAACGCGGGGCTGACCTCCTCATCACTCACCACCCGCTCTTTTTGCGCGGGACTTCCACCGTGGCGGGAACGTTCGCCAAGGGAAGGTGGATCACGCAGCTGGTGCGCGGGCGGGTCGCGCTTTTTAGTGCGCACACCAATGCGGACGTGGTGGCCTCCACCGCCGCGCTCGCGCGGCTTCTGGACGTGGAGATTGAGGCGCCGCTGGATCCCGAATCCGGAATAGGCGGGGTGGGCAGCATCGCGGCCGTGTCTTTCGGGCAGCTGGTCGAGCGGGTCGCGGAGGTGTTGCCGCATACTCCGGCCGGGGTTCTCGGAGCGGGCGATCCGGATCGGGTGGTGCGGCGGCTAGCCATCTGCTCCGGTTCGGGGGATTCGCTATTAGCGGCCGCGAAAGCCGCGGGCGCGGATGCGTATCTCACCGCGGATCTGCGCCACCACCCGGCCACCGACCATATTTGGGACGGCGGCTGCGCACTCATCTGCGCCACCCACTGGGCTAGCGAATGGCCGGTGCTGGGCGAGATGGAGCAGCGTTTGCGCGAACGCTTCCCGCAGCTGGATACGTATATTTCCGAGATTCCCACGGATGCTTGGAATATTGCGCTGCGTGGGTGAGCTCGCTGCGCGGGGCCGGTTCTCCCACATAGAATAGGGGAAGGCGCGCCGTGCGCCTTTCGTGCGAGTCGAAGGAGATCCACCCGATGAAAGCACCCCGTGCCGATCAACTTATTCTGCTTCAGGTTGCCGACTTGGACGCGCAGCTCAACCGCCTCGAGCGGGAAAATACCCAGCATCCGCTGCGAGCTTCTTTGGGTAAACTCCTCAACGCGATTGCCGCGCGCGGGCGGGAAAAAACCGCGGCGGAGACGCAGTTGGAGCAGGCGCGGGCGGAGTTAGCGAGTGTGGAGAAGACCAGCGCGGATTTGGCTCGCCAGGTAGCGGACAAAGAAGAAAAATATAATGCCGGCACCGGACTGACCTCCCGCGATCTGCTCGTGCTGGAAGACGAAATGGCGGCGCTGCGCACCACCCTGGAAGAAACGTCGGAAAAGGAATTCGCTGCGCTCGAAGCTGTTGAAGGTGGCGAAGAGCGAGTGCGGGAATTGGGTGCAGCTATCGATTCACTCCAAGAAAAAGTACTGGCCCAGCGCTCCGAACTGGAGGACGTGGTCGCGGACATCACCGCTTCCCAAGAAAAAATCCGCGCCCAGCGTGAGGAACTCTATGCACCGCTGGCAGAATCTCTCAAAAAAGTGTACGAACACTCGGTTGCCACCGGCGGCTACGCGGTTATGACCATGACGCCTAACGGTGCTACCGGGGCGGGAATCACACTTTCCCCGGTGGAAGTGGCGCAAATCAAGGCCACCGCGGAAGATGAGATTTATCTTTCTGAGGATTACGACTGCATTATCGTGCCGGTTGATTACGACGAAGCCTAGGAAGGCTTTCTTTTTCACGCCTGTACTTCGCACGTACGACAGCTGCAGTACAGCTCGGAAAAACAACCCGTCCCCGCCAGAGCAATCGCCAGGCGGGGACGTAGGAAGTGCGCATTCGAAACCATCAGAGCTACAGAGTGCGCATAAGAAACACGAAATCAGCTGAAAACGGTGTTCTTATGCGCACTCTATGTTGTGCGGATTTTTAGCGCGTGGCGCGCTTACGGGAGGCGTAAGCCACCGCGCCCGCTCCGGTGAGCATCAGCAGCAGAGCCGAACCCGCGATACCGCTGCTCTCCGCGCCGGTGCTCGGCAGCTGCGCCGCGGGTGCAGCGTGCTTGCCAACCGACTGCTGACCGCGGGCGACCGGTGCAGAAGGATCGGCATGCTTGCCGCCCTGCACTGAAGGATTCTGCGCCGAAGCTCCCGGTGCCGGCGTGCTCGGTGCCGCGGTCCCGGTTCCGGGCTGCTCTGGATTAGCCGGTTGTTCCGGTTGTGCCGGAGTTTCAGGAGCGCCCGGGGCTCCGGGCTGTTCGCCCGCGCCCGGCCGCTCCGCTTCCTCAGCGGCGCACTTGTCCAGGAAAGTCCGCAGCGCCGCGATACGCGTATCAAGCGCGGCAAGATCATCCGCGGAACGCTTGACCGCAGCATCGGCCTCCGCGGCCTTCGCCGTCGCGTCCGCAAGTGCCGTGCCAGCGGCCGCATCCTGCTCACGAGCCGCAGCAGCATCCGCCTCCGCGAGCGCCCCAGCTGCGGCCAACGTGTCATATTCGGCCTGCAAACCGTCCAGCTTCGCTCCGGCCGCCTCCAGTTCCTTCACCTTCTGGCTCGCCGCGTCACGCTCAGCTTCAGCGGACGTAACCGCCGCAGCGCTCTTCTCCGCCGCGGCCTTCGCCTTCTCAAGCTCCTGATCCGCGGCGCCCTTCGCAGCCTCTGCCTCCGCGAGCGCACCGGCCGCTTGAGTCTGCTCCTGCTGTGCGTCTTCACGCTTGAGGCGCAGATCATTCCACTTGGGTACGTGCACGGTCATGATCTGCTCGGAAAGTGCGGCGTGCTCGGCGGCTAGCTGCGTGGCTTTCTCCTGCGCCGCGGCGGTTTCCCGCTGGGCCGCGGCCAGGGCCTCATCCACCGGGCGGGTCGCTTCTGCGGCCGCCGCTTCAGCCGCGGCGAGGGCAGCCTTCGTCGTTTCTACCTGCTGCTGGGCCGCGGTAAGCGCCGCGTCCTTCTCCGTGAGAGCCGCGCGCTTCGCAGCCTCAGTCTCCACCGCTGCGGCCAGCTTCGCAGCGCTGTCCTGCGCGGCCTGCTGATTCGCGGCGTGAGCCGTCTCCAGCCCGGTCTTCTCGGTCTGCGCGGCATCGCGCTCCGCTTCCTTTGCCGGGAGCTGGGTGGCCAGCTGATCCTTTTCCGCGGCCTTGGCGGTGTAGGCATCATTGGCTTGCGTGAAAGCCGCCTTCTTCGGGGCGGTTTCGGCCTTCTTTGCCTCCCATTCCTGCCGGTACTGCTCTACCTCCTCCTTGGTGAAATTCTTTTTATCTCCGGCAGCCGCCTCGTACCAATCCCTGGCTTCATCCTCGGCCGCCTGGGCTTCGTTGTAGGCAGCCTCAGCGTCATTCTTCGCCTGCTCGAGCCCGGGCAGCGCGGCTTCCACCTCGGCCTGGCGGTTCTTCAGGTCGGTCACGGCGTTCTCAAGATCGCCGAGTTTCTGCGTGGCCTGCGCCAGCTTCGCTTCCGAATCCTGGGCCTTCGCCTGGGCAGCTTCGTCCTCCCCACGCTTGACGGTCACATCGTTAGCGGCTGCGGTGGCCGCCTGCTGGGCTTCCTCCTTCGCGGCCTGAGCGGCGGGAAGGGCGGCAACAGCGTCGTCGTACCCGCGCTGCGCGGCGGCGACCTTTTCTGCTTCCCGCGCAACCACCTCAAAACGAGTATCCTGCGCCGCGCGTTCCTTCGCCTGTGCCGCGGCCAGGTCCGCATCCGCCTGCTCCTTCTTCTCGGTCACCTCACGCAGCTGCGCGGCGAGCTTCTCGCGTTCGGCATTGCCCGCGGCCTCGGCCGCCTGCGCCGCCTCCAACTTCGCGCGCGCATCCTTCTCCGCCTGCTTCTTTGCGGCGAGATCCGCGTTCTTTTCCTCAAGAACGCGCTGGGCTTCCGTTACCGCTGCGCTGTCCTTGTCTTTTTGCGACGACGCCGCGCCTACCCGGCCTTCCGCCTCCTCGAGGGCGGTGCGGGCCGCGGGAAGCGCATCTTTCGCGGCCTGGCCTTCCGCCTGGAAAGCATCGAGGGCGGCCTTGGCACCGTCGCGTGCCTCCGCGGCGGCCTGGGCGGCCTTCTCCGCCTCACTCAGCTTCGCGGCGGCCGCATCCTTGGCGGCCTGCGCCGCAGTTGCCGCTTCCTGAGCGGCGGCGAGCTCCTGCTGCGCCGTTTCCGTTTTCTTGAGCAGTGCCTCACGTTCGGCCTTTGCTTCATCCACCGCGGCCTTCGCCTTGGGGGAATCCGTGCAGGAGGTAAAGGAAGCCCCCGGGGCGGGGGAGCCGGCGGTCGGTTGGGCATGGGCGGCCACGGTGCCCGCCATGCTGAGGGCGAGGGTGGTCACGGTAAGAGTACTGGCGAGTCGGGAGATGCGCTGTGTCATGGGGATCCTTCGCGAAGACGTGCAGTACTACCCGGAGCGGCTAATCTGCAACTTTTGAGCGTTTATAAAACAGCTAAGGTCTACGAGCCAGGCCGTATATTCGTACATGACCTTTGGATAAATGTGGTGAGCGTCTACGGTGGTGGATATCGGTGGTGTGTGACACGTATTCGCGGGGTTGCGCAGCCCGTGGCGCATGTTCACGGTGCTACGGAGAGAGGTGCGGGAGCCGACCCTCACGCAAAGTCGGCCCCCGCAGCCATTACCTACTAACAGAGAAAACGCGCGAAACATCGCTGTTTTGCCTGTTGTCTGGATTCTAAGCAGGTTTAATATTTACGGGCAAGGGATCCTCAAAGACTTAACAATCGCTGCTGTGGCGGTGGGAACGGCTTGCCTTACTTTCCCGCGTATTCGGACTTTTGCATGTGAGCAAGGAAACAATATTGCATAATTACTCGTGGTAATCGATGGGGGAGATACATTCAGAAACGGCATTCTTAGATGCTGCCGGAACTCCGATCAGAACCCTGGTCAGAACCCTGGTCGGAATCCCGGTCGGAACCCCGGGGTGCCCGCCGCTCACTGTAGGGATGCGCGCGCATCCGTAGGCCCGCTACCACGTGTCCGTAGGGCGGCGCCCGCGCGCCCGTCAGGCTGGTAGCATAAACGGGTCATGTTGGCCGGGCGGCCGCGCGGCGCGTATGCGCCTCGAGGAACGTCCGGGCTCCGTAGAGGACGGTGGTGGGTAACGCCCACCCGGGGTGACCCGCGGGAAAGCGCAACAGAAAGTAAACCGCCGCAAGGTAAGGGTGAAAGGGTGGTGTAAGAGACCACCGCGTGCCGGGTGACCGGCATGGCACGGCAAGCCCCACCGGGAGCAAGATCAGACAGTGCCCCGCCAGGCTCCTCGTCTAGGGCACGGGTGGATTGCTAGAGTGCGTCAGCAATGGCGCACGTAGATGGATGGTCGCCGCCGCGCAAGCGGTACAGAACCCGGCGTATAGGCCAAGATGACAGTGGGGGCGGATTTTCGGATCCGCCCCCACGCGTATATCAGCTCGCGCCGTAGCCAGCCCCGCGGCCCGCGCAGCGTATACCCGCCTAGAGCCGCAGCCCAAGATTCGGATCGGAGGGCAGCGTGAGGATTTCCGGTCCGCTTTCCCGCACCACGATGGTGTGCTCGAATTGGGCGGTGCGCCCGCGATCCTTGGTCACAACGGTCCAGTCATCATCCCAGATCTCATAGTCGATAGTTCCCAGGGTCACCATGGGCTCGACCGTAAAGACCATATTCTCTTCGATAGTTTCCCCGTGCAAAGGTGCGGCGTCGTAATGAGGAATAATAAGGCCGGAATGGAAAGCTTCGCCTACACCGTGCCCGGTGAAATCCCGGACATCCCCGTAATCGAAACGCTTGGTGTAAGACTCGATGACCCGCCCGATCACATTGACCTGGCGCCCGGGGCGTGCCGCTTTAATGCCGCGCAGGGTGGCTGTAGCGGTGCGTTCGATGAGGAGGCGGGATTCTTCGTCGATCTCGCCCACGCCGAAGGTGGCATTGGTATCCCCGTGCACGCCGTCCTTATAGGCCGTGACATCCAGATTAATAATGTCGCCCTCGCGTAGTACCTGGTCATCGGGGATGCCGTGGCAGATAACCTCGTTCACGGAGGTACAGATCGACTTGGGGAAACCCATATAGCCCAGGCAGGAGGGGTAGGCCCCGTTATCGATCATGTATTCGTGCGCGATGCGGTCCAGCTCATCGGTGCTCACGCCCGGGCGGATCGCTTTGGCGGCCTCGTACATGGCATCCGCGGCAATGGTTCCCGCCACCCGAATCCGCTCAATCGTCTCCTCGGTTTTCACGTCCGAGGCGGTGATCACTTCCGGCCCGTCATGGAACATATATTCAGGGCGTTCAATGGAAGCCGGAACTTTACGGCGCGGCGAAATCTTTCCGGGACGCGCCGTACCGAGCGGCGCACGTGCTGCAAGACTCATAGCCACCATTGTAGTGGCTTAGAAACTGTGCTCCTTATCGGGGAATTCCCGGCCCTTGACGGCCGTGCGGAAAGCGGTGACCGCATTGCTCAGCGCCGCACCCACCTCGCCGAAACGCTTGGCGTAGGAGGGTTGCCATTCGGTCATCCCGGCCATATCCGGCCAGACCAGCAGCTGCCCGGAGGTGCGATACCCGGCCCCGATTCCGAGGGTGGGAACCGAAAGAATCTCGGTAATTTTTGCTCCGAGTTTCCCGGGTACCATTTCGACGACGACGGCAATAGCTCCGGCCTTCTCCAGCGAGACCGCGTCATCAATAATGGCCTCGCTTTCTTCTTCATCCCGGCCCTGGACCCGCGGGCCACCCAGGGCGGCATCGGCGTGGGGGCGGTAACCGACGTGGGCCACCACGTTAATCCCGGCCTTGGTGAGGGCTTCGACGGTGGGGGCGAAAGCTTCCCCGCCTTCCAGTTTCACCGCGTCCGCCCCAGCCCGCACCAGGCGGATAGCGGTGCGGATAGCCTGCGTGGGGCTTTCTTCGTAGGTGCCCATGGGCATATCGGCAATAATAAAAGCCCGGGTGGTGCCGCGCATGACGGCGCTGGTGGCTCGTTCAATATCTTCCAGGGTGACCTGGATAGTAGAGGAGAATCCCAGGGCGGTATTGCCAATGGAATCACCCACCACCAAAATATCGATTCCGGCCGCGTCCAAGATCCGCGCTGTTAGAGCGTCATAGCAGGTGAGTGCCGTGAGCACCTCTCCGTTAGCGACCATCTCGTTCAGGTGCTGTACCCGAATTCGTGCCGGTGAGAACTCCGTCATGATTACCTCCCGATATCTATGGCTTAGAGTACTAGGTCACGCGCGCCGGTGCATCATCGCGCCCGCGATGGAACGCGGACGCTGCGCGGTGTTACGCACCGTGCCGCGTGCGAGTCCCCGCGCACTTCGCACGTACCGCGGGCCTGTTGGCACGGTACGCTAGGTGCGAGGAGGTGACTGTGGAACCCTTGCTTGAGCTGGTGTCCATGAACGCACTGGAATTCTGGTTGGCCTTAGGGATCGGGGTGACTGCCCTGGTCATTATGTGCTTGGCGCTCATCCCCAGTCGGGAATATGCCGATCTGCCGCGCGGGGTATATCCGCGCGAACCGGCCGGGGTGACCGGCCATAATTACCGGCGGCGCCGCCCGCATACCCGCCCGCCGGTACGCACTATTCCGCCGGAGATGCCCGCCGCCCTCGGGGCTTTTATGCACCGCCACTACGCCGCGGACGATGCCGCCATCACCACCCTCCTCGACCTGGCCGCCCGCGGATTCCTCACCATTGACTTCTTCCGGGATCCGGCCCTGCGCGGCCAGATGATCACCATCTCCCTCACCGAAGCCGATACCTCCACCCTCGAACCTTTTGAGGCACGCTTCCTGGCCGCCCTGGCCTCCCCGGAAAGCGCCGAATCGGCAGCATTCCGGGAATCCGAACCCTTTGATGACCGCTCGTATCGCACCGCGATGGAAAACGCCGGGCTGCCGGCCGCCTCCCGCCCGGTGCTGCGGGTACAGGGATTCTCCACCCGCCTCGCCCTCGCCATCGCGCGCGATAGCAAAGCGGAAGTGGTCTCCCGGCGCGGCTGGTACCACCACGGGCGCGAATTGGTGGGCTCGCTGGCCGCCGTGCTTTTCTTCGGGGGCATCGCGCTCACGGGCTTGGCTTTTATCGGGGCCCTGGCTTTCCAGCTGTCCTGGTACTGGCTCATCGTGGGCGGCTGGCTGGTGTTCTGCGGATTCGTCGGCCTCCTCAACTTTTCTTCCCTCACCCCGAACGGGGTGGTGGCCTCCGATCAGGTGGAAGGCTTCCGGCGCTTCCTCACCGCGGCGCCCCGTTTCGCCGGGGTGAGCGCGGAGGTCCTCGCCTCCTATGTGGGCTGGGCCTACGGCCTGGAATGTGCCGATGAATGGGTTCGTTCTCTCGAGAGAATTAACTCGCGGGATATGCGCGACGTCGGCGCTGCTCTCCCGTGGCTGCACCTGGCCGGAGAAGATATCACGAACTGGTACCAGCTGCGCGAAGCCTTGAGCGTTCTGGAAACCCGGTTCCGTTCCCACCCGCTCGCCCACGATCTTCCGCACGCGCGGCGGCGCCACCTGCGGCGTTTCGTGCGCGGATTACTCCCCGTTTCCACTCGCACGCACACATAACGGGCATTGCCCGGAACTAGCGGACCGCGCCCGAACGCATAACCGAAATCGCCGAAACTAACGGACCCTCCCCGAAAAATACGGAAAGATGAAGCGCCATGGATGACCAGCAAGAACACGTCCTTCGCACCATAAGCGACCGCGGTATCCGCTACGTGCGGCTGTGGTTCACCGATATCGTCGGCACCCTCAAATCCGTGGCGGTAGCTCCCGTGGAGCTCGATAACGCTTTTGCGGAGGGCGTTGGCTTCGACGGCTCGGCCATCCAAGGCCTCACGCGCGTCTACGAATCGGATATGATTGCGCGCCCGGATGCCTCGACCTTTGCGGTCTTGCGTGGCGTGGATGGGAGCGACGACGCCGCCTTCATGTTCTGCGATATCCTCACCCGCGAAGGCGAACCGGCCCGCTCCGACCCGCGGGCTATCCTCCAGCGCACCCTGCGCCGCTGCGAGGATCTGGGCTTCACCGCCTACGCCCACCCGGAAGTGGAGTTTTACCTCTTCCAGCCGGGCGCCAGCGATGATGAAGAACCCACCCCGATTGATTCGGCCTCCTATTTCGATTACGTCACCCGCTCGGTGGCCCATAATTTCCGGCGCGATGTGATCCTCTCCCTGGAAGATGTGGGGATCAGCGTGGAATTTTCCCACCACGAAATTGGCCCGGGCCAGCAGGAAGTGGATCTGCGCTACGCCGACTGCCTCACGATGGCCGATAGCATTATGGCCGCCCGCGTCATTATTAAAGAAGTGGCACTGCGCCACGGGGTGGAAGCATCCTTTATGCCCAAACCCCTGGCGCACTGGCCCGGCTCGGCCATGCACACCCACTTCTCACTTTTCGAAGGCGAAACAAATGCCTTCCACGACCCGCGCGGCCAATTCGGGATGTCGGTCACGGCGCGGCGTTTCCTGGCCGGGCTCATGCGCCACGCCCGCGAAATCACCGCCGTCACCAACCAGCATGTTAATTCCTATAAGCGGCTGTGGGGTGGCGGAGAAGCCCCGCCCTACGTGTGCTGGGGGCCGCGTAACCAATCGGCCCTCGTGCGGGTGCCCGAATACAAGCCCACCAAACCGCAATCCGCGCGTCTGGAATACCGCGCCTTGGACACGGCCGCCAATCCCTACCTGGCTTTTGCGGCCGTGCTGGGCGCGGGCCTGGCCGGAATCGAAGGAAAATACGATCTTTCTGACCCGGCCGATACGGATGTCCTCCTCCTCACCGATATGGAACGCTCCGTGCTCGGTATCGAATCCCTGCCCGGGAGCCTGGATAGCGCGCTTAAACTCATGGAAAGTTCTGATTTGGTTGCGGAGATTCTGGGCGAGGACGCTTTCGATTACTTCCTGCGTGATAAACGCGCCGAGTGGGCCGAATACCGCGCCCAGGTCACCCCGCTGGAACGCGCGCGTTTCCGGGCGGATCGCTAGGGCCGCGGGGAGCGGGTATGCGACGTCTCACCCTCGCCCAGCGGGCCCGGCGCTGCGGATTCACAGCCCCCGAACGCGCCGCCGCGGAGCTGGAGGCCGGTGCCTGGCAGCCGGAGGATTTCGCGCAGGCAGCGGATCCGGACCGGGCGCTTGCGGCCTGCGCGCGGCTCGGCTTAAACCGGCGGGAGGGCGTAGGGAACGACGACGCGGCCCGGCCACGCCTGCTCGCCGTGCTCGGGCTCTCCACCGCGCTGGCCGATCACCTGGTCCGCCACCCCCAAGCCGCCCAGGAACTAGGCGGGACCGCCGAAGAAGCCGAAGCACGCGCCCTGCTGAGCGAGGCGGATGAACGCGCGGCCATGCGCGCCGCCCTGGCACCCTGGCTCGCGGGCGCCGTGGAAGGTACCGGGACGGGAACTGTGACCGGCGCCGGGACGAGTCCTGTGACCGGTGCAGGGCCGGAGGCCGGGAGCGATTCGCGCGAGAACCGCAGTGACCTCCAGGATGCTATTGCCGCGCTGCGGGCCCACTACTACACCCGCATCCTCACCCTGGCCGGCTGGGACCTCACCCTGCCCGATCCCGCTGCTCGCCTGCCCGAGGTGGCCGTCACCCTCTCCAACCTGGCCTGCGCCACCCTGGAAGGCGCCCTCCACCTCGCCCGCACCCGGGTACCCGATGCCAACGCCGTCGATTTCACGATTATCGCGCTCGGGAAAACCGGGGGAGGGGAACTCAATTACGCCTCCGATGTGGACGTCGTCTATATCACCGAACCACGCCCGGGAGTCAGCGAAGCACGAGCCCTGGAGATCGGCACCGCCCTGGCGACCACCCTCGCCGGATACATCAGCGCACCCGGCCCCGAAAGCGCCCTGTGGACCATTGACACCGCGCTGCGCCCCGAAGGTGGAACCGGCCCCCTGGTGCGCACCCTCGCCTCCCACCTCGACTACTACGCCACCTGGGCCCAAAGCTGGGAATTCCAAGCCCTCCTCAAAGCCCGCGTGGCCGCCGGCAACCGCGAACTCGGTAACAACTACCTGCGCGCCACCGCCCCGCTCGTTTGGAACGCCGCCTCCCGGGACAACTTCGTCACCGACGCCCGAGCCATGCGCGCCCGCGTGGAAGCCCATATCCCCACCGCCCAACGCGACCGCCATATCAAATTAGGGGCGGGCGGCCTGCGCGACGTGGAATTCACCGTCCAACTCCTCCAGCTCGTGCACGGGCGCGTGGACACCACCATCCGCTCGGCCACCACCACCACGGCGCTCGCGCGCCTCTCCGAAGGCGGATATATTTCCCGCCCCGATGCCGCCCGCCTCGACCACCACTACCGCTGGCTGCGCTGCCTGGAACACCGCGCCCAACTGGTGCGGCTGCGCCGGGCCGCCGTGCTTCCCACCCGCGAAGACGACCTGCGCCGCCTGGCCCGCTCCCTCGGCCTACCCGACGCCGCGGCCCTCACCGATACCTTCGCGCAGGTACGCCGGGAGGTGCGCGAACTCCACCAAGATATTTTCTACCGGCCCCTCCTTCCCGCCGCTGCGCAGCTAGCCGCTGATGATATTTCGCTCGCCCCCGAAGCTGCCCGCACCCGGCTGGCCAGTATCGGCTACCGCGACCCGGCCGGCGCACTGCGCCATATCAGCGCCCTCACGGAAGGCACCAGCCGGCGCGCCGCCATCGCCCGCCAGCTTCTGCCCGTCATGCTCGGGTGGTTCGCCGAAGGCCCCGAACCGGATGCTGGGCTGCTCGCCTTCCGGGTGCTCTCCGAAAAAATGGGGGCCACCTCCTGGTATATGCGCACCCTGCGTGACGGCGGACCCGTCGCTCACCGCCTCGCCCTCATTCTTTCCCGCTCGCGTTTCCTGGCCCGCGATATCCCCGAACTACCCGAATCCATTGCTTGGTTGGGCGACGACGCCGAGCTGGCCCCGCGCAGCGCGGCGGCGCTGCGCGGGGAGCTGGACGCGCTGCTCGAGCGGCGCAGCCAGCCAGGGGAGATCGCCGGGGCGGGCCGGTGGTTGCGCTGGCGGGAAGTGCTGCGCACCGCCATGGCCCAGGCTCTCGGGCTGCTCGGGCCCGAAGAAGTGGCGGGCGCGGTAAGTAACGCCGTGGAATGCGCGGTGGAAGCGGGGGTACGCGCCGCCAGGTGCGCCGTCGTCGCCGAAAAAAACGAGGCGGATGGCCCGCATCCCGATTTTTCTTTTGCGGTGATCGGGCTGGGGAGCCTGGGCGGGCGCGAATGCGGCTACACCTCCGATGCCGATGTGATGTTCGTGTGGGATGGGCCGGAGGAGGCCGCCGGGGATGCCGATGCGCTGGCGCGTGCTTTTATGCGCCTGGAGCAGGAGGTGGGCGGGGCGCCGCCGCTGGCCGTGGATGCGGATATGCGCCCCGAGGGCCGCAGCGGGGTGCTCGCGCGCAGCTTGGATTCCTACGGGGAGTATTACCGCAACTGGGCTGAGCCCTGGGAATTTCAGGCGCTGCTGCGGGCCCGCGCGGTGGGTGGGGATCGCGAACTCGGGGAACGTTTCCTCGAGCTCATCGCCCCGCTGCGCTACCCGGCGCATTGGGATGAGTCGCGGCGCACCGCCATCCGGCTCATGAAAATCCGGGTGGAAAAAGAACGGATTCCCGGGGGAGTGGCCCCGGCCTCCCACCTCAAACTTGGGCCGGGCGGAAGCGCGGATGTCGAGTGGACCGCGCAGCTCCTCCAGCTCGAGTACGCCGCGGCCTACCCGCAACTCCGGGTGACCGGAACGGGGGAGGCGCTGCGGGCGGCCGGCGCTGCCGGGTTGATCACCGCGAATGAGGAACACGCCCTCGTGGAGGGCTGGCAGGCGGCCAGCGCCCTGCGCCAGGCCGCTTTTGTGGCGACGGGCCGCACCGGGAGCGCTGCTCAGGTTATTCCGCGTGATCCGCGCGAGCGCGAACGCATGGCCGCGATCCTGGGCGTTGAGCACGCCAGCGATATCCTCGACCGGCGCGCCCGGGCCGCGCGGCATGCCCGCGCCGCCGTGGAACACGTATTTTACGGGCGAGGCTAGCCCGCGCACCGCGGCCAGGTCGCCGCGGGCCGCTTCGGCAGCGCCCGTTTAGAGCGTGTAGTACAGCTCGAATTCGTACGGGTGGGGGCGGGCCCGCAGCGGGGTGACCTCCGCATCCATCTTGTATTTAATCCAGGTGGCGATGAAGTCCTCGGTGAACACATCGCCCTCGAGGAGGAAATCGTGATCGGCTTCCAGCTCGGCCAAAGCCGCATCGAGGGAGGCCGGAATCGTCTCAATATCCGCGTATTCTTCCGGCGGCAGCTCGTAAATATCCTTATCGATGGGCGCCGGCGGCTCAATCCGGTTGCGGATACCGTCCAGGCCCGCCATGAGCTCCGCGGAGAAAGCCAGATAGGGATTGGCGGTCGGGTCGGGAACCCGGAATTCAATACGCTTGGCCGCCGGGGAATTCCCGCTCAGCGGAATCCGGATCGCCGCCGAACGGTTACGCGCCGAATACACCAAATTGATGGGCGCTTCAAAGCCGGGAACCAGGCGGCGGTAGGAATTCACGGACGGATTAGTGAAAGCCGCGAGCGCCTTCCCGTGGGCCAGCAAACCACCCACGTACCAGCGCGCGAGGTCCGATAGCTGCCCGTAGCCGCGCGGATCGTGGAAAAGCGGCTGGCCATCTTTCCACAGCGACATATGGCAGTGCATCCCCGAGCCGGCCGAATCGAAAAGCGGCTTGGGCATAAAGGTGGCAGTTTTCCCGCACACATCGGCGGCCCGGCGAATGACGTACTTGAATTTCATGAGGTCGTCCGCCGCGGCACGCAAAGAATTGAAGCGATAGTTGATTTCTTGCTGGCCGCCCGAGCCTACTTCGTGATGGGCACGTTCCACATCCAAGCCCACCTGCGCCAAATACTGGCACATGAGGTCACGCACATCCTCGTTTGCGTCCACCGGCGCCACCGGGAAATAACCCTGCTGGTGGGGAATCTTGTAGCCGGTATTCCCGCCCGGCTCCAACCGGCTCGAATTCCACGAGCCCTCATTGGAATCAATCACGTACATGGAGTGATTGACCGTGGTGTCATAGCGCACGTCGTCGAATAAATAAAACTCGGCTTCTGCACCCACCGAAATCGTGTCCGCAATACCCGTGGAACGCAGGTACGCCTCGGCGCGTTCGGCAACATTGCGCGGATCGCGCGCGAAAGGCTCATCCGTGTACGGATCCACCACATTGAAATTCATGACGAGGGTGGGTTCCGCGCGGAACGGATCCACAAAGGCGGTGGACACATCCGGAAGCAGTTTCATATCCGATTCATGAATCGAGGTGAAACCGCGGATCGAGGAGCCATCGAACATATAGCCCTCGTTCATTTTTTCGGCGGTTGCCTGGGTGGCGGGCACCGTGAAATGCTGCATCACGCCGGGCAGGTCACAGAAGCGAATATCAAGAAATTCGATCTCGTTTGCCGCGATAAACTCGGCAGCTTCGGCGACACTTGTGAACATGCGGACTCCTCCCGGCGCGCGGCGCGGCTAGCGGTGCGGTTACCCCATGTAGTTTAGCGTGCTGCCCCCGGCTCAAAAAACCTCCGGGCGTGCCTCCGCCCGGAGAACTCACGCGGAATTCCCCGGGCGGATACGAAATATATACGACGACGGCGCGGCCTACTGGCCGCGCAGGGCCCGCCGATTAGCGCGAATATTAGTGGGATCAATTCCCTTGGGGATATTGAGTGCCTTATTCCCCAAAGCTTCGAGGCGCTGGGCCAGGGCAGAAACTTCTTGGGCGGAAATTTCCTTCTTGAGCTTCTTAATAGCCTTTTCGATCTTGGCCAACGGGACCTGCCCTTCGCCATTGCCCATGAAAATGGCGTGCACCGGGGCATTCGGGGCTACCCGGCGGATGGCGCGGCGCTCATCATCAACGAGCTTACGGGTACGCGAGATGGGGCCTTCGGCAACCAGAACCACACCGGGGCGCCCGATGAGGCGGAAAACGAAATCCTGGTGGCGGGCGTTGAAACGCACCGGTTCGGTTTGCTTGACCCACGAGCCGCGCAGCGAATCGAGAATCGCGGAGGTGGCTCCCGGCATGCCATCCAGCTGCGCGTAGCTAGCCGAGCGCACCGCCCGGGTGAGAAGCAGCATGGGAAGCAGGAGCATGAGGAGGATCCCGAACACGGTCCAGGCGATCCAGCTCTTGGTGAGGAAACCGAGGAGAATACCGATTCCCAGGCCCGCGAGCCCGGCCAGGGCAAGCCACCAGCCCAGATGCTTGTAGGTGCGCTTCGCGATGGTGAATGCGTCACGCAGAGTCTTGAAAAAGCCCGGCTTCTTCTTCGCGCCCTTGTTCTTATCCTGTGCCATCTGATTCCTTTTAGATCCTTCTCGATAGTCCCCGTCGATTCTAGACGATAGCGCCGGCTTTGTTGAGCGCCTGGCCCAATCTCACGCTGGCGGACAGTTGTTCGGGGGTGGGGATGTGGATTCCGCGGTGACCGTGGCATCGAGGG
Organism: Actinotignum timonense; assembly: GCF_900155575.1. GTDB lineage: Bacteria > Actinomycetota > Actinomycetes > Actinomycetales > Actinomycetaceae > Actinotignum > Actinotignum timonense. The sequence goes on from NZ_LT706966.1 coordinate 1,561,770, forward strand.
CAAGCGTGGTGATGTGCACGATGGGTCTGTGTGAGGTGTGAGATGAGGCGTGAAGCGTCAGGCGTGAAGCGTGAGCGGCTTGTGGATAACGACGCAGTGGCGGGCCTGCCTGTGGATGGCTTCTGGACGGAATAGGCCGGCGGTGGTGAAGTAGGCCTATGGCAGGCACAGTGGTGAAGCGGCGCGAGGCAAGCAGGGCACGTGACGGAGGCGGGGTAGGCGGAGCTAGCGATGGGCGGGTGGCTATGTTGGTGCGTCTATGCGTCCTCGGGATAGTGGCGGGCGTGCTGGCAGGAATGGCGCTGGGCGCGCTAGTGCCCACGGTGAAAAAGGCACCCACGGAGCCGGTACGTGGAGAAAAGCCGGAGTATGGCGATGGCGTGGCGTCTGGCAAGGGCCGGGCACGTGGCTCTGGTGCGAATACCGAGCCGGAGCCGGATGCTCTGGCGGTGGCCCGCCAGTTAGTGGCGGCCCGCGATGCCGCTATTGGCGCGGGTGATATAGCAGCGCTGAACGCCTTGAACATGCCGGATGGTGAAGCGGCGGCGGCCGATGCGAAGTTGCGTAGGGTGCTGGAGAGCACTCCGGTAGCGCAGGTGGAAACTGAGGTGCGGGAAGCTTCCTGGGTGGGGGAGAACCTTCTTGAAGTCGTCACGGTGCAGCGCCGCCTCGTTCTCGCCAGCGGGGAAACTATTGGGCCGCAGCCGGAGCGGTGTGCGCGCTGGCAGCTGAGCCCGCAGCCGTGGCGCGTGGTGGCCACCCACCCGTGCTCGTGAACGCGGCCGCCGGCGAGGGCGTGCAGTTTTGGTTGCGCTGGGCTTTCACCCGTGCCCTTGAAGGCTATCGCATAGCGGTATGGAGAGGCCAGCTGAGTGGGGTGCGTGAGTAGTGGGGCTGCGGACTGCCTATCAACCGAAAACTCCCCGGTATCCGGAATGCCAGATAGCACTACCGGAACCGGGGAGCTTCCCGCGCGCGTGATCACGCGCGCGGTTGAGGTTGCGTTACTGAGTTACGTAGCACCTGAGATGCACTGCGTAACCCAGAGGAACCGAGGATCCTAGTTGTTAAGTTCCTTAGAACGCACCCTCGAAATCGGCTTCTTCCAGGCGGGCCTTGAATTCCTTGAGGAACCGGCCGGCATCTGCGCCGTCCACCAAACGGTGATCGTAGGTGATCGCCGGGTAGAGGTAGGAACGAATGCCAATGGATTCGTTGCCGTCCGCGTCCTTGACGATGCCGGGTTCGCGCATAATCGCGCCGATACCCAGGATGGCCACCTCGGGCTGGTTGATGACCGGGGTGTCAAACATGACGCCGTTCGAGCCGGTATTCGTAATGGTGAAGGTACCGCCGGTGAGATCATCGACCGCTGCTTCGCCATTGCGTACCTTGGCCGCGCCGGTATTAATGGCGCGGGCCAGGCCGGCGATATTGAGATCGCCCGCGTTCTTGATAACCGGAACGAACAGGCCCTTCGGGGTATCCACCGCGATCCCGATGTTCTCGTAGTCGAAGTACTCCACCTCATTGTCCTTGATGGTGGCGTTGAGCTTCGGGTGGTTCTTCAGGGTATCGATGGCGGCCTTGACGAAGAAGGGCAGGTAGGTCAGCTTGGTGCCTTCACGTTCGGCGAAAGCAGCCTTATTGGCTTCCCGGAGCTTGACGATCTTCGTGACATCCACCTTGATCACGGTGGTCAGCTGCGCCGAAATNCGCGTGGGCTGCATTGCTGGCGGGAGCTGCCGAAGCAGCCACGCCGGAGCCATCACCGATATAGGCGAGGATGGCACCCACTTCAACTTCTTCATCTTCCTGGACGAGGATCTGTTCGATCACGCCTTCCGCGGGGGAGGGGACTTCCGAATCGACCTTGTCTGTGGAGACTTCCACAATCGGCTCGTCGAGCGAAACAGTATCGCCCACCTGCTTGAGCCAGGCGGTCACGGTACCGGTGGTGACGGATTCGCCCAGGGCGGGCATCTTCAACGGTTCAGACATAGAGTTATCTCCCTCGATTTAGTGGTTGTGGAGCGGCTTGCCCGCGAGGACCAATGCCGCTTCGCCGATTGCTTCGTTCTGGGTGGGGTGGGCGTGGATAAGACCATCGAAGTCCTGCGCGTAGGCTTCCCAGGCCACCATGAGTTCGCCTTCGCCAATCTGTTCGGACATGCGCGCCCCGATGGCGTGGAAGCCCACGATGGGACCATCCTTGACCGCAACCAGCTTGACGAAACCGGCCGCGCCCAGCATCTGGGACTTGCCGTTCCCGGTGAGGTTGAAGGTGGCAGTGGTGATATTTTCCTTGCCGTATTCTTCCTCGGCCTTATCCTGGTTGAGACCCACGGAGGCGATTTCCGGGGTGCAGAAAGTGACGCGCGGGATCTTCGTTTCGTCAATCACCTTGGGGTTGAGGCCCGCAATATCTTCGGCAACGAAAATACCCTGGAGGAAACCGCGGTGAGCCAGCTGGAGGCCGGGCACAATATCGCCCACCGCGTAGATTCCATCAACGTTAGTGCGCAGGCGCTCATCGGTGAGCACGAAACCACGATCCATCTTCACCCCGACTTCTTCGTAGCCGAGGTTCGCGGTGGCCGGGCCGCGCCCGATAGCGATGAGCAGGTAATCCGCCTCGAATTCCTTGCCGTCCTGGGTGAAAACCTTGACGGAATGATCGGTTTGTTCGAGGTGATCAAACATGGTTCCGGTAGCGAATTTAATGCCGCGCTTGCGGAACTGGCGTTCCAGATTCTTGGACACTTCCGCATCCTCATTGGGAACCAGGCGCGGCAGGCCCTCAATAATCTGGACTTCCGCACCGTAGGAGCGCCACGCGGAGGCGAATTCCACCCCGATAACCCCGCCACCCAGCACGATCACGGATCCGGGGGCCTCACCCAGCTCCAGCGCTTCGGTGGAGGTGAGGACGCGGCCCGTGATCTCCTGGCCGATGGTCTTCGAATAGGAACCGGAGGCCAGCACAACGTGCTTGCCGCGGTAGTGCACGCCATTAGCTTCGATGGTGTCCTTCGCGACGAGCTTGCCCCAGCCTTGCACAATCTCCACACCGCGCGAGGAGACCAGGCCGGTCAGGCCCTTGAACATCTTCTCGATCACGCCGTTCTTGTAGGCCTGCAAGGTGGGCATATCAATGCCCTCAAAGGAACCTTTTACACCAATGGACGGGCCTTCGCGCATTTCATCGGCAACATCAGCGGCGTGCAGCAATGCTTTGGTGGGGATGCACCCGCGGTGCAAACAGGTACCGCCGAGCTTGTCAGCCTCAATGAGAGCAACGGTCAGGCCGAGCTGACCGGCACGAAGCGCGGCCGCGTAGCCGCCGCTGCCGCCACCGAGGATGACGACGTCGTACTCTTTCGTTTCTGCCACAGGATTTCCCTTCGCAATACAACATTTTGGAATGCGGTACAAGAGCCGCTATACCTATATTCTGCCATGCCGAGGTGTTATCTGGGACGCATCACGCTCCCAGCGAGGGTCGCTAAAATCACCGTATGGGTCTTTTTTCGCGTCGCTCCCGTTCCCGTGCTGCTCACGGCGGTGCTCGCCGTTCGGCGACGGCGAAACACTTCGCCGATTTCATCGAGACTCGCGCGGGGGTGGAAGCCTATTTTGAGGTGGAAACTCCGCGTGAGCCGGCAGCTCTTCTCCTCGTTGCTCGCACCGGGGAGTGGACCCGCCGGCGGGTGCCTGATCTGGCAGCCGGAGCGCAACTTGCCCGTGAACTGGGCATACCTTTCTACGAAATTAATCGCACCGGCTATCCCGAGTCGGTGCGCCGTTGGAACGCGGAGCACCGGCGCGCTTAAAGGTTTATGATGGTACGTCGTCTCCGCGGTCAGCTCCGCGAAGGAGGCGCACAGCCAGTGCAGGATTCTGGGAGGAGCCAGGTGAATAGTGAAATGATCCGAGACGAGAGGCGCACCGCCGTGGGCTGGCCTCTCTTCCTCCTCATTGCGCTGAGCCTGGGGGCCGCCATTTTCGTGTGGCGAGCCATTGTTGCGGGCACCGAAGATTTTCAGCTGGGTTATCCCGGGCGCATGACCACCACCCTGGTGGCGGCGCTTGTGTGGGTGCTGGCTTGCGCCGGCTCGCTCCATAACGGGCGGCGGATGCGGTGGGTGGCCACCACCTGCTGGAGCGCCAATATTGTGATGGCCGTGGTGGGCGTGGTCATCCCTGATCTTTTCCATCAGGTGAGCCCCTGGTATCAGGCCGGTGCCACCTATTATTACCTTCCCACCCTCGGGGCCATTGCCGGGCTGGCCTGGATTATGTGGTCCCGGCCAGCCAGCATCGCCCAGCGTAATCTTTAGTTTTCTTTAGCCTTTCGCTTTACTTCGCGGCCCGCTTCATTTCTTTCTTCGCTTCCCGCGCCTTTTTGAGATCCGCGGGAGTGCCACCCTCGGGGTACTCACCGAATTTCACCATGGGGCGTGGCATGCGCCAGCGCCGCGGGGTAAACCCGCGTGACATCATCTGCCCGACCAGGCGATCCGGAGTCTTATCCTCCCCGTATTTGTATTCGACCAGGGTGCGCACCTGGCGGGCCCGCCACCACGATTCGAGGGCCATGAGCACGAGGATCGCGTAGCAGGTAATAACGAACACATTGAAGACCAGCGGGAAGCGGGTGAGAGTGAAAACACCGGCGATCATAATGACGGCGAGCCACAGCATGAGCGAGGAGAACTGAAAGCGCGAATCAAGAGCATCGCGCGCGAAAGCCCGCTGCACGCCCGCGTGAGCGAGGGGCATATTCCGAATATCCCCCGTTTTCATCGCGGTTTGTTCGCGTTCCCAGCGCTCGGAAGAACGGGCGCGTTCCTCGGCCTTGCGGGCCTTCTTTTCCTCGCGGGTCATGGAGGATTTATCAGAAATAATCGGCCGGCGGTGGCGCGCTTCCACGTCTTTACGCTTCGGGGTAGGGGCTCCCTTGCCCGGGGTATATCCCTTGGGATGAGTGGGGGCGGGGGCTGCCTGTTCTTGCGCCTTTTCTACTGCCTCTTTCTTGCGGCCGAATGCCATCTCAACTCCTGCGTCGTCGCCAACTATGCCTTGAACGAGAATAGTCTAACCGTTCGCGCGCGGCCGCCCTGTCCATTACCCGCGCACACTACCGTAGCCGTTCCCTTTACCGCCCGCGCACACTACCGCAGCCGTTCACGTAAAGCCGGCCACCCACGGCCTGCGCCGTCGTTGTTCAGCACCCGCCGCGCCCGCGGGCGCGAACCCGGTACCCTAGGACGTATGAGTAGTGATCTTGTTGCGCGCGTGGATGAGGCCCTGCCCGTCCATCGCGCTTTGCTTGAGGACCTTGTCCGTATTCCTTCCGTTTCCGCCGATGCCTTTGACCAGGCGAAGGTGCGTGAATCCGCGGAATTCGTGGCGCGCATGGCCCGCGAACGCGGTTTCGACGTCGATATTATTGAATTGGAAACGCCCCAGGGGAAGGGCCGTCCGGCGATTCTCGCCCATAAGCACGTCGGCGATGATAAGCCCACCATTCTTCTTTACGCGCATCACGATGTGCAGCCGCAGGGCACCCTGGACGGTTGGGAATCCGATCCTTTCGAGCCGGTGGAAAAGAACGGGCGCCTCTACGGGCGCGGCACCGCCGATGATAAGGCGGGCGTGCTCGTCCACATGGCCGCGATCTCGGCCCTCGGCGATGACTTGGCCGTGAACGTCACCCTCTTCATCGAAGGTGAAGAAGAAATCGGTTCGCCTACCTTCCATGCTTTCCTGGAAACCTACCGGGATCGCCTCGAGGCCGATGCCATCGTGGTGGCTGATTCGGGTAACTGGAAGGTGGGGGTGCCCTCCCTGACCACTTCGCTTCGCGGCGTCGTGCGTTTGGGTGTGGAAGTGTCCACTCTCACCCACGGCGTGCATTCGGGCCAGTACGGCGGGCCCACCCTCGATGCGGTCACCGCCCTCGCGCGGATTATCGCCACCTTGCACGACGAGAACGGCGACGTTGCGGTTCCCGGCTTGGACGCCTGGGATGATGCCGACGTCGATTACGAAGAAGAGCACCTGCGCCGCGATGCCGCGATTCTGCCCGGCATGCAGCTCCTGGGCACCGGCTCCTTCAATTCGCGCATGTGGACGAAACCCTCCATCGCCGTGATCGGCATGGACGTGACCTCCACCGCGGAAGCCTCCAATACCGTGATTCCCTCCGCGCGGGCCTTCCTCTCCATGCGGGTGGCTCCCGGTCAGGATCCCCAGCGCGCCGGCGAACTGCTGGCCGAATACATCGAAGCGCAGGCGCCGTTCGGTGCCACCGTGGTTACCGAAGTCGCGGAAGCGGGGTCCGGTTTCAAGGCCGGGGAGGATACCCCCATCATGCATCTGGCCCGCGAAGCCCTCAGTGAAGCCTTCGGCCACGAATCGGTGGACATCGGCACCGGCGGGTCCATTCCCTTCATTTCCGACCTCGCGGAAGTCTTCCCGGAGGCGGAGATTTTGGTGACCGGCGTGGAAGATCCGGATGCACGCGCTCACGCTCATAACGAATCCCTGCACCTGGGCGATTGGCGTAACGCTATTCTGGCGGAGGCGCTGCTCCTGGAGAAACTAGGCGCGGGCGAAAGCCGCTAAAACGCGGATACGCGAAGGCCGCGGCGTACTCGCGCGGCGCGAACGGGACGAAGAAAGTGACATTGATGGGAAAGAAAATTCTTGCGGGCTGCACGGCGGCCTTGCTTGCGTGCAGCCTCGCGGCATGTTCGGGTGGGAACGACGGCGCAGCTAGCTCAACACCGGCTGCTTCGGAATCCGCGAGCGCTGAGGCAAGCGGCGCGGTGGAAAGCCCCGCCCCCGGGGAAGTCCCCGAGATCGTGTACTCGGAGGAGGGCATGCCGTCCCTGGGCGGCACGGCGCAGGCACCGCTGCTGGAGTTCCCGAAGGGGGATGCTCCCGCGGATGTACGGGTGCGGGTGCTCGAACAGGGCAGCGGCGCGGAATTGGGCGCCGATGCGGTGGCCAAGGTCAATTACGTGGGCCAAGTGTGGGGGAAGAACGAGCCTTTCGATTCTTCCTATTCGCGTAACGCTCCGGCCACATTCCCGCTCGCCCAGGTGATCCCGGGCTGGAGCCACACTCTGGCCAAGGCCCACGTGGGGGACAAGCTGATTTTGTCCATCCCGGCGAAGTGGGGCTACGGGCCTTCGGGCGGTACCCAGGATGGTTCCATCGGGGCTACGGATACCATCGCGTTCTACGTGGAAATTCTGGATGCCTGGAACGCGAAGAGTGCGGGTGAGGCCGGTGCCACGGTGGAAACTGCCGCGGATGCGCTCCCGGTGGAATACAAAGGGGACTTGGGCCAGCCCATTACCGAGATCCGGGTGAAAGAGGGCGCGGAAGCTCCCGCGGAGCTCAAGGCCACGGTTATTGCCCGCGGCAGCGGGGCTCCCCTCCCGGAGAAGGGCACCTATGTGCTCCAATTCGCGGCCGCGCAATGGGATAACGCCCACGCGGAAAATACCTGGGCGCCCACAACGGCGAACTATCCGGCCGGGCCGCGTTCGGTTCCGTCTACCCAGCAGATTTTTGCGCCCCTGGCCGGGGTGCCGGTGGGTTCGCGGGTTCTGCTGAGCGTGCCCAGTAAGGACAATCCGGCCCAGGCCATTGCCGTGGTGGTCGATATTCTCTCCGCGGTGTAGTTGCCAGGTAGTTACTGGGTCGCCACCAGGTAATTGCCGGATAGTTGCCGGATAGTTACCGGGTAGCTACCGGCGGTTTCGGATAGGGCTGAAAATGGCCCCGGATAGCGTAAGGGCGAGGTACCTCAATAGAGGTGGCCTCGCCCTTCGTGCTATCTAGGAAGGAGACCGCGCGTGCCTATGAATAGCGCCGGCGCGGTGTGCGCGTGACTTATTTGCGAATGAGGAGGCCGGCAGCCTGCTCCTGGGCGGTGGTCAAACGCCGCCCGGCTTCTTCCCAATTGACAATATTCCAGATCGCCTTGACGTAATCGGCCTTGACGTTGAGGTAGTCAAGATAGAAGGCGTGCTCCCACATATCGAGCTGGAAAACGGGCAGCACCCCGGCGGGCACATTATTGGCCTGGTCGTACATTTGGTAGATCACCAGTTTGCCGGCCACGGAATCGTAGCCGAGCACCGCCCAGCCCGAGCCTTGAATGCCGGTGGCCACGGCCGTGAACTGCTTCTGGAAGGTGGCGAAATCGCCGAAGGAATCCTTGATCGCTTCGGCAAGTTCGCCTTCCGGCTGCCCACCGCCGTTGGGGGAGAGCAGGGTCCAGAAAATCGAGTGGTTAATATGACCGCCCAGATTGAAGGAAAAATCCTTCGTGTACTGGTTCACTGCCGCGAAATCGCCCTTCTCGCGAGCCTCGCTAAGGTTCTCCAGGGCTTTATTGGCACCGTCCGCATAGGTCTTGTGGTGTTTATCGTGGTGGAGCTCCATGATCTTTCCGGAAATATGCGGTTCGAGTGCCGCGTAATCGTAGGGAAGATCGGGGAGGGTGTAGGTTGCCATTCTCATACTCCAATTCTGGGCGGCATCGCGGTGCCGCCCTGTTGAGATATGTTCGGAATCTCCGAACAGTAATTGAATGCGAACGTCATCAGTATATGTGGTGTCCGGCACATAGGTGGCGAGAATGGGGGAGGTTTAGCGCTCAGCCAAGTCGGGCGATTCTTCGGCGCCCGGGAAGGAAGCGGCGAAGCGGTGGGCGGAGGCGAGGGGGACCGCGAGGGGAACCTCGCCCTCAATAGCGAGCACTCGCGAACGCGGATCAGCTAGCCACGCGGCCAGAAGCTGGGTTTCCTCCGGGTGGGCGTGCTCGGCCGCGCGGGCGGGAGCCTCAGGCAGGGGAGTTGCACTGCGGAGCGCTGCGGCATGTTCGGGAACATCGCGGGCTTCGCTGACTGTCGCGGTAGCAAGGAGTCTGCCGTAACTCGCGAGGATGATTTCCCAGTGGTCCCCTCGTTTAGATGCGGCGACGACGCAGCTTGCTTGCCACAGCGGAACCAACAATTCCCGCCGCTGGGCTGCGGTGAGGAGTGCCGAAAGCCGGTCGCGTTCCACTCCGGCTTCTTCGAAACGCTCCGCACCGGCCAGGCGGGCAATGCGGGCCATCTGGTGATCCCATACTTCGGCAAGGGAGCCGGCCAACAGCCGGCGGGCGCGGGAGATGGCCACTGCGGCGGTATTCACGGTGCCCCGCGGGGCAAGATAGCAGGGCGCGTGGGAGGCGAAACGGCACGGGCAATCGCTCAGATCCGCTTTGCGTGGCACGTTGAGGCCGGCGGGGTTGAGCCCGGCTTCATCGCCGATGAGTTCAGCGGCGCGCCGGGCAGCGCTGCGGGAGCCAAAAGGCCCCAGGGAGTTCGCGACTTCCGTTGCCGAACAGCTGCGCGTAATTTTCAGGCGCGCCACGGGCGTGGTGTCCAGGCTGATCCAGGTGCGGGTTTGCGGGCGGCGCGAGCGGCGATTATAGGGCGGGTCGAAGCGGGTGATATCGCGCAGCCCCCCCACCCGCGCTTCTAGCAGAGTGGCGGTGGGGGTGGTTTCTACCCGGGTGGCCAGTTCTACCATTTCTGCCATGCGGCGGCGTTTTTCCGCGGCGGTGAAATACTGGCGCACCCTCCGGTACATATTCCCGGAGCTGCCCACGTAGAGCACCTCGCTATTCGGGCCGATAAAACGGTAGCTACCCGGGCCGTGTGGCACGTGATCGGCGAGCACGGCGCGGCGGCGCCGGCGGGCCGGAACCGGATTGGATGCGGTGAGCAGGTCCTCAATATGGGTGACACCGAGCGGGCCGAGCCGCCCGATCATTGCGTGGAGCACATCCACGGTGGCCCGCGCATCATCGAGGGCACGGTGGCTTGGCTGCACCGCTGCCCGGCAGTAGCCAGCCAGGGTGCTCAATTTGTGATTGGGGACTTCATCGCGGGTAAAAATACGGCGCGCCAGCCCGAGGGTATCGAGAACGCGCAGCCGCGGCCACGCCACATCTATCGCTTCGCAAGCTCCGCGCAAATGGGACATATCAAAGTGGGCATTATGAGCCACGAGCACCGGTGGCTCCGCCGCCCGGTTTCGGGCAGGCACTCTACTGCTTGGAACGGGAGTCCCACCGCCGGAAACAGGAGCTCCACCGTCAAGCGCTGGGACATCCGCCTCGAGAAAATTGAGAAAAGCAGGGAGGACCTCGCTGAGCGGGGGAGCGCTCACCGTCATCGCGGTGGTGATTCCGGTGAGCACGGTGATCTGGGCAGGGATGGGAACCCCGGGATTAACGAGTGAGGAAAACTCCTGCACCACCTCACCGCCGCACACCTTCACCGCCCCAATTTCGGTAAGTGAATGCGCCCCGGGCCGCCCTCCGGTGGTTTCCACGTCCACCACCACGAAAGTCACTTCCTCCAGGGGAGTACCGAGGTCCGCGAATTCCAGCTGGCGGGGCAGCAACGGGCGGCCGGATCGATACACCTCAATAGGTTCGGTATCGATCCGGCCGCCGGGCGGCGGAATATGCCGTGCTGTCATGATTTTTAGCCTAGCGCGGAGCTACGACACAAATTCGAGCGGAAGTGGCGCGCTAGAGGCGGGCGCCGTCGTCGTACGGATCGGTATCTTCGCGGGCGGGTGCCGTCAAAATAATGGCGACCACCACGCCCACCAGTGCCCCGCCGGCCAGGATCCACGCGGTCAGGCGCGGAGCGGGCAGCAGGCCGATAAACATGAGTGCACTGATGAGAACCAGCACCCCGGTGGCCACCCAAGCGAGACTGGCGTAGCGGTGCGCAGGGGCTTGGGGAACATAATATTCTTCGCGAGAGGCCGGGTCGAAAGTGGCGTCGTCGTCGGAAAAATCTGAATCTTCCGGGGCCGGGGACCAATCGCGCGGGCCGGCCGCGCGCCCGCCACCCAGCGCCCACGCGGCATCGGTGTAACGCGGGGAAGTATCCACCGGAGGCAGCGCGCCGCCGCCTTCGCGGGCGCTATCGATATTCGCTCCCACGCCTTCGGCTTCCAGTTCGCGCGCGATCTTGTCCCACTGCGCATCGAAGCTATTTTCGGGGCGCTCGCCTGTAGGTCCTTCTCCCATGAAAGACACTATAGCGGCGGGTATAATCAACAGCGGAATAATCCCCCAATCAGAAACGGAAGGTTAACGATGACTGTCCGCCGCGTTGCGCTCTTGACCGCCGGAGGTTTCGCCCCGTGTTTGTCCTCGGCCGTGGGTGGCCTCATTGAGCGCTATACGGAAATTGCGCCCGATGTGGAAATTATTGCCTACCAGCATGGCTACCACGGGCTGCTCACCGGGAATTACATCACCATCGATAAGGAAGGGCGCGAACAGGCCCATATCCTGCACCGTTTCGGCGGTTCGCCCATCGGTAACTCTCGCGTCAAGCTGACCAATACCGAGGATCTGGTCAAGCGTGGCCTCGTGGAAGAAGGCGTGAACCCGCTGGAATTCGCCGCCCAGCGCCTCGTGGAAGATGGCGTGGATGTGCTCCACACCATCGGCGGTGATGATACGAATACCACCGCCGCGGATCTGGCCGCCTACCTGGAAGAAAACGGGCATCACCTCGTGGTGGTGGGCCTACCTAAGACCATCGATAATGACATTATTCCGGTGCGCCAGTCTCTGGGTGCCTGGACCGCCGCGGAAGAAGCCTCGCTTTACGCCCAGCATATTATTGGTGAGCATCGTTCCAACCCGCGCATGCTCATCGTGCACGAAGTTATGGGGCGCAATTGCGGCTACCTCACCGCGCAGGCCTCCAAGTACTACCACGATTGGGTTCAGGAGCAGGAATGGGCTCCGGCGCTGGGCCTGACCAAGGAACGCTGGGATGTACATGCCGTGTTCCTGCCCGAAATGGCGCTGGACATCAACGGCGAAGCCGAGCGCCTCAAGAAGATCATGGATGAGATCGGCAACGTCAATATCTTCCTTTCCGAAGGTGCGGGCGTGGATGAAATCGTGGCCGAAATGGAAGCCGCCGGCCAGGAAGTGCCGCGCGATCCCTTCGGGCACGTTCAGCTCGATAAGGTCAATCCGGGCCGCTGGTTCGCGGAGCAATTCGCGCAGAAGCTCGGCGCGGAAAAGGTCATGGTACAAAAGTCCGGGTACTTCTCGCGCGCCTGGCACGCCAACGCTGAGGACCTGCGCCTCATCAAGGGCATGGTGGATCTGGCCGTGCAGTGCGCCCTGGAAGGCAAGCCCGGCCTCATCGGCCACGATGAGGAAAACGGTAACGTCCTCACCAATATTGCTTTCCCGCGGGTGAAGGGCCACAAGGCTTTCGATATCACCCAGGATTGGTTCATGGAGACCATGAAGGCCATCGGCCAGGAGGTCCGCCCGCACGCCTAATGCGGCTGCGCCGTGGGCCTGGGTGGTCCGGCTGAACCGTATCCACACGTGATTGCTCGCCCCGTACCGGTTGACCTGGTGCGGGGCGAGTTTTTTGTGCGGAGCCCGCGGTGGTGCGGTTCGCGTTTTGCGGTGCCGCGCGTGGATGGTGCGGTCTGCGTTTTGCGGCGCCGCGCGCGGATGGTGCCGGGTGGTTTTCGTGCCGGTCGCGTCTCATTGCTCCGACGCGATTCCGCCCGCGCACCCGTTCCGGGCTAAGATTTCGTTTATGTTTGAGGACGATACTCATAAAATTGCCGCGCTAGCCCACACCTGGCGCGAGAAGCCCGCTCTGCACCAACCTCATTACGAGGATGAAGCAGAGCTCGCTGCGGTTATGCAGCGCTTGGCGAAAATGCCGCCCCTGGTTTTTGCGGGTGAATGCGATCGGCTCCGCGAAAGTATCGCGGCCGCGCAACGCGGCGAAGCTTTCGTCCTCATGGGTGGGGATTGCGCCGAATCTTTCGAGCAAATCACCGCGGATCGCATCCGCGCCAAGGTGCGTACCCTCCTGCAAATGTCAGTTATTTTGACCTACGGGGCGTCGGTGCCGGTGGTGAAAATCGGGCGGATGGCCGGCCAGTACTCCAAGCCGCGCTCCCAGGCCACCGAAACTATTGGGGATACTACCTTGCCCTCCTACCTGGGCGATTCCATTAACGGGCACGAATTCACGGCCGCGGCGCGCCGCCACGATCCGCACCGTTTAGAGGAGGCCTACCTGTACTCGGTGGCCACTCTTAACCTCATGCGGGCTTTCACGCGCGGCGGTTTCGCCGACCTGCGTTCCGTGCACGATTGGAACCGCGGTTTTATTGCCAACCCGGCCTACGTGCGGTACGAAAAAACCGCGAGCGAAATTGATCGCGCCATGCGTTTTGTGACCGCGGCCGGGGTCGACGGCGCCCAGCTGGCAGAAACACAACTGTATTCCTCCCACGAGGGCCTGGTGCTGCCCTTCGAGGAAATTATGATGCGCATCGACTCGCGCACCCACGAGCCCTACCTCACCTCCGCCCACTTCCTGTGGATCGGGGAACGCACCCGCGATGTCAATGGCGCTCACGTGGAAATGTTCTCCCACGCACGTAACCCGATCGGGGTGAAATTAGGTCCGACGACGACGCCAGATACCGCTCTCGCCCTTATCGATAAGCTCAATCCGGAAGGTGAACCGGGCCGACTCACCTTCATTACCCGCATGGGTGCCGGGCGGGTAGAAGAAGCCCTGCCGCCCCTGGTGGAAGCGGTGCAGCGTGATGGCCGCCCGGTTACCTGGGTTTCGGATCCCATGCACGGAAACACCATCAAGGCTTCCAATGGAATTAAGACCCGCCGTCTAAGCGATATTATGGCGGAAATCCGCGGGTTCTTCGCGGTTCATGAAGCGCTCGGTAGCCACCCGGGCGGTATCCACGTGGAACTGACCGGGGATGATGTGACGGAGGTGCTGGGCGGCTCCGAAGAGATCTTCGAGGAGACCCTCACCGAACGCTACGAATCGCTGGTCGATCCGCGCCTGAACCACCAGCAGTCCCTCGAGCTGGCTTACCAGCTGGCCGAAATGCTGCGTGACGTGCACCTGTAAAACGAGGGCGGGGCGAGCGCGACCTGGCGCTGCCACGGCTCTGCTTGGGTGCGTTCGCGGCTGGGTGCCGGGGCGAAGCTTGGACCGGGCTAACGCGACCTGGCTACCGCGCCGCAATAATAAGGGTGACCTTCTGCCCGGGTGCGGCGCTCACCCCGGGGCCAGGATCCTGGCGCAGCACGGTGCCCGGCGCGGCAGCCCGGGTTTCCCGGTAGCGTACCTGCACCTGGAAGCCCGCTTTTTCGAGCACGGCGCGCGCCTCTGCCTCCGCCATATCCGCCACATCGGGAACGGTTGAATCAGGGGCCGCGCCAGCAACGAGAAGCTCAACGGTGCTTCCCGGGCGTACTCGGCTCCCCGCCTCCGGATCGCTACCCAGTACGGTGCCCGGTGCCGCGCCGTTCCCGCCGCGCACCTCCGTCTCCACCGTGAGCCCGAGCGCCTCCATCTGGCTGCGTGCCTGGGTGAGACCGGTAGCAAGCTCAGGCACCGTTACCCGCGCCCACGGGCCGGCCGTGAGCGCCCAGGTGGCACCGGCTGCCCCAGATAGCAGCGCAATTGCGCACACCCAGGCAGCAATCCGCCACACGCGGGCGCGCCGCCGCCCAGCGCCGCGCTGCCGCGGTGTTCCCGCACCGTGCGGCGAGNCGCCCCCCCGCCACATCCTCACGGTGCACCGGCTGCGGGCGGCGCGGCGTGACCGGAATACGCCGCAGCGCGGCATCATCAGCGACGCCAGCCCGCAGCCCCCGCAGCAACTCACGGGCCTCCACGGCGCTCGCCGGGCGATCCGCCGGATTCTTCGCGGTGAGCACCCCGATAAAAGAATCCACCTGCGCCGGCAGCCACGGATTATCCCTGGCCAGGCGCGGCAGATCATCCCGGGCCTGGGCCGCCGCGAGCTGCGCGGCTGAATACCCGGCCCAGGGCAGGCGCCCGGCGAGTAGCTCAAAAAGCACCAGGCCGGTGGCATAAATATCGCAGGCCGGGCTCGCCGCCCGCTGCTCTAAAATTTCCGGAGCGGTATAGGCAAGAGTTCCCCAGCGCGGCAGCGCCCCCGAGGAAGCACTTACCGCGTGGGCCAAGCCGAAATCGGTCACTGTCACCGCGAGCTGTGGAAGGCGGACGGGGGAGGGCGGCGGGCAGGCGTCGTCGAATAAAATATTTTCCGGTTTGATATCCCGGTGGATAATGCCGGCACGGTGGGCAGCGGCCAGGCCCTGGAGCACCTGGTCGCAGATATCAAGTGCGGTGCCGAGCTGGAAGGAACCCAGGCGCTCCAGCTCGTGGCGCAGCGTGGGGCCGGGCACGTATTCCATAACGAGGTACGCGCGCTCAGCTGCGCCGTCGTTCCATACCCCGCGGTCATAAATAGTGACGATATGCGGGCTGCTCAGCGCGGCAACCGCCCGCGCTTCCCGCTGAAAAAGCCGCGTGAAATCATCGAGGGCGGCCAAATCGGGGTGCATAATTTTGATCGCTACCGCGCGATCCAGCTTCGTATCGTAGCCGCGGTACACCGTGGCCATCCCGCCGCGCGCCACCGGGGCGTCGAGACGGTAGCGGCCCTCAAGCCACCCGGCCGGCAGGGAAGGAATAGTCACACACCTAGGGTAGCGCGCCGCTTCGCAACGCCGCGTTTAGAAACTCTTGGCCGCGCGCAATACCCGCAGCACATACTTTTGGGTAGAGGGATACGGCCCCGCCTCCCGCAGCCGCGCCAGGCCCTGGTAGTAGGCGGCAATCGCCTCGTGAGTACTGGCGGTATGGCGCTGCAAATAGCGAATAATCGCAATACCTGCGGTGATATTATCCGCGGGAATGAGCCAGTCCAGATCCCGGCCGACCATCCGCCCCGCCCACCGCGAAGCCGCGGGAATCAGCTGCATCACACCCGCCGCCCCGCTGGGGGAAAGCGCCCGGGAATTAAAACCGGATTCGATATAGGCATGCGCCATTGCAAGCCGAGGGTTGACGCCCATAAGCGCCGCCGTATCACGCACCATCTTCTGCGTTTCCGCCCGGCTCGGGGCGATAATCGCATTCAAACGCGCCGCGATTTCCGCGTGCGAAAGCTCGTAGCGCGGGGCCGGTGCCTGCGCCCGCAAACGCGCCAGATTCGCCTTCGATCCCACCGTTTCTCACTTCCTGGCCGGTGCGGGGGACATCTCGATTGCGCCCCGGCCGCTGTTCCACTTGTGACAATAGTGCACTGTTGTGAAAATGTCACCAGATTGTGACGATTTTGTAATGGCGACGACGCCGCGCCCTTGCCCACCTGCGCGCCTGAACGGCCGCGGCATTAAGATGGGAAGCGTGGAAAAAGAGAATACAACTGTGACGTGGTTGAGCCTTCCGGAGCTGGCCGATTACCTCGAAACCGATCTGCGTACGGTGCGCTCCCAGTTGCGCGATGCCCGTTTCCTGGCGGTACGGCGCGGGGAAAATAACGCCCTCTATGCCGATGCGGGGCAATTCGTGGTGAAAGAGGGGCAACGCGTGCCCCTGCCCTCGCTGCGCGGCACCATTATTTCCCTGCGCGATGCCGGATATAACGACGACGAAGCCCAGGAATGGCTACGCCGCTTCGAACCGGAACTACGCGACACCCCATTGGGCGCCCTCATTGGCGGGCATACTCATGCGGTCCGGCGCGTCATCGCCGGCCTGGCTTTCTAGTGGGTGCGTGAACGCAGGCGCTGGAGGAGTTCCCCTAAGCTCTCGCGGGCGGCCTCATTCAGGCGCGGCAAGATAGCCCGCGCACTATCTTCACGTTGGCGAATCATCTTTTCCACGTGAGCCCGCGCTCCAGAGTCCTCCATGAGGGCCCGAGCGCGAACGACGTCGTCGCCCTCCAGACGCTTCCCACGCAAGGACCGCAGCCACCGGGCATCCACCTCGCTGACCCGCTCCAATGTTTCGAGGAAGAGGAAAGTGTTTTTCCCTTCCGTGAGGTCATCGCCGGCGGGTTTGCCGGTGACGGCCGGATCGCCAAAAATCCCTAGGATATCGTCGCGCAATTGGAAGGCCTCACCGAAAGGCATGGCGAAAGCCCGCAAATCTGCGATTGTTTCCGGGGCGGGTTGTTCGGCGAGCGCCGCCCCGATAAGCAGGGGGAAGAGCGCGGAATACGAGACCGTTTTATGGGTGATAATCGCGTGGATATCTTCCCGGGTAGCCGCGCGGGTGTATTCGCAACGGATATCAAGAAACTGGCCGATACCAACGTCCTCACACATGGTGAAGAACGGCTCGAGGGGTGCGGTGCGCCCGGCGCTCACCGCTTCTTGAGACGCCAGCGCCAGCACGGCATCACCCACAATCAAACCGGAACGGAAACCGTAGCGTTCCGGGGAACCATCCCAGCCCGATGCGCGGTGATAATTCGCCAGCTCGGCATGCACGGTGGGGACCCCGCGGCGCGTGGCAGAAGCGTCAATAATATCGTCGTGAATAAGAGCCGCGAGCTGGAAAAGCTCCACGGCCGCGCCCAAACGCACTGCCGCCACCATATCCGGGCAGGTAGGATCCGGGAGAGTAGCGAGCATCCCGGCCCGCACCAGCCGCGCCCGGGTCCGCTTACCGCCGGATGCCAGCGCGGTAACCGTATCGATGAAATCCTCCACCTCGGGCTGATTCCAGCGGCGCAACGAATCCAAACGCGCCTCAATACGGCTATCAACCCCGTTGGTGAAATCGCGAGTGCTCCACTGCATTGCTCGTACTCCGCTTCTTTTATCCACAGATTCGTGAGGTGCGCGCCCCATCCACAGGGTACCGGCACTCGCGAGCACGCGCTTGCCGAAGCTGGTTATCTAGCGCTATGGACACAATCACACTTCATCATCCGCGCGATGCCCTCGCTGTTATTCCCCATCTGCTGGGCTATTACCCGCGCCACCACTTCGTACTCTTCGGGGGAAGCCCGGAAATACACCGGGCCGTGGGCCCGGAGGGTGAGGAATTACCGCAATGGTTCGGTTCCCTGGAATCTTCGCAGCGACCGGATGTTGCCGTGGCCGGGGGTGAAACGCCGCTCATTCGGGTGGATCTGCGTGCCGGGCCTATCTCACCCTATGTTGCCCGGCAGATCACTGACGCGGTAGCTGCCTGCCGCATGTTCAGCTGCGTGGCGGTGGTGTACTGCCCAAGTTTTGTTCGCTTCGCGCACACCCGCGAATTCGCCTCGGTGCTGGCCCTCCTGGAGCTGCTCTGCGCTGCTCTTTCCCGGCTCTGGGATGGCGACCCGGGCACTCGCGATGCGTGGAGTTGTGATTTTTTCATTGCTGATAATGAAGGGTTTATGGATATGGGAGAAGAAACATTTTGCCCTTGGGAAGAACTGGAATCTACCGAGGCAGCGGCTGCTCTTGTATATAAGGGTTCGGCTCCGCTGGAACAAGAACCGAGCCGGAATATCGTCAAAGCCAGTCCCACCCGGATGCGTAATACCGCCGTGGCACTGGAAGAAGCACGCGGGGAGGAGGTCACCGCGCTGGAAGAGCATTGGGATATGCTCCTCGCCCGGGTGGTGCGCCGCCGCCAAGCCGGCCCGCCGCGTATCACCACCCGCGAAGCGGGGCGGGCGCTGGCCGGGCTCACGCATATTCCTATTCGGGACAAAATCTTGCAGGTGTCCCTTGAACACGATCCACTGCTACCGATGTCATCCGTTGATCCCGCGGTGGGCTTTGCCACCGGGGTGGGGGAGCGCCCCAATATTGTGCGGGCTTTGGGGATGATGGCACTGCTGGATGAATTAGCTCGGCTGGCTCCGGAAGGAGTGGAAGTTCCCTATGCCTGCTCGGCGTATTTAGCCTGGTGGGTGGGTCAAAACTCCATGACAGCGCTACGCGCTCAAGAAGCGCTGGAAATCAATCCCGGCTCGCGCCTGGCGCGCATGCTCAAAGACGCTGCCGAATGGAACGCGCTGCCGCCTTGGCTGCTAGGCCCGAACGGGAGTGGGAGGTGCTCGCGCACCAAAGCTCGTAGTGGCGGTGAAGGGGCCGCGGATAGCGGCGGCCTTGGTGACGCGGCCACACCGTGCGGTTCGGTGGATATTGAACCGAAAGCTGTGGACCAACAACCGGAAACTATGGACCGCTACGGACCCGGCAGGCAAGCTGCCTAAGTAGCTGCGTGGGTGAATGTGGTATGTGCGCTGGCGGGGAAGTTCGTGGCGGCGGAGGTTCGCGCCGGCAGGAAAGTTCGCGCTGCGGAGGTTCGCGCCGGCAGGAAAGTTCGCGCTCGCGGAAGTGGGAGAACTATAGTCGCCGGGGATAAGAATGTTATGTGAGGATTGGCACGTTGGGGAGGCCGGGGAACAAAAAGCGGGTCGGGCGCGTTCCGCTAAGTAGCTCTTTGGGGTGGATACCCCGTGCCGGTTCTCGGCATTCGTTGATAACACTAGGGAAAGGTCTCACGTGGCCACAAAGTCTGCCAGTGCACAAGAAACCGCTGCCGTGGAAAAGGACACCGCGGTCTCCGCATCCGCTTCGGGTACGAAGAAGAAGGCGGCCTCTCGCTCCTCCAGTCGCACGGCATCGGCCACCTCGGCAGCTACTGCTTCCGAAAGCACAACGGCTGCGAAGAAGCCGGCCGCTAAGAAGGCCAGTGCAGCCAAGGCCACCACTACCAAGAAGACTGCCACCAAGAAGACCACCTCCAAGGCAAGCGAATCCAAGGCAGCTGAATCTAAAGCGGCCGAATCCAAGGCGGCTTCTTCGGCTTCTTCCGCGAAGAAGGCCACCACCGCGAAGTCAGCCGCTACTAAGTCAACTGCTACGAAGTCCACCACCGCGAAGTCCACCGCGGCGAAGAAGACCTCCACTAAGAAGGCAGCCGCTGAAGCCGAAGCTCAGGAAACTGCTGCGGCTGCCACGGAGGCTTCCGCATCCACCGCGGAATCCAAGGAGGAGAAGCCGGCCGCTAAAAAGCCGGCTACCCGCAAGACTGCCGCGAAGAAGACCACGTCCAAGGCAGCTGAATCCAAGGCGGCTTCTACCTCGAAGAAGGCCACCTCGAAGCGTGCTACCGCTAAGCAGGAAGAACCGGAAGAACCTGAAGAACATGAGGATCTCGAGGATGAAGATTTCGACGTCGATGCTGAGGATGTTGATGCCGAGGATCTAGATGACGATCTCGAGGACGACGAAGACGATTCTGAGGACTCCGAAGAGGAGCCCGAGGAAGAAGAGGACGAAGCCGATAAGGAAACGGATAGCGCCGCCAAAACGGAAACAACTGGGCGTAATTCCCGGGGCGGTTTCACCGTCAAGGATTCCGATGATTCGGATGAACCGGCGGTGCGTGTTCACGTTGCCGGTGCTACCGCGGATCCGGTCAAGGACTACCTCAAGCAGATCGGTAAAGTGCCCCTGCTCAACGCCGCGGAAGAAGTGGAACTCGCCAAGCGAATCGAGGCCGGGCTCTACGCTCAGCACCTGCTGGACCAGGGTAATCTCGATAAGGAGAAAGACCACGCCTATATCCGTGAATTGCGGATTATTTCCCGCGATGGCAAGCACGCCAAGAACCACCTGCTCGAAGCGAATCTTCGCCTGGTAGTTTCTTTGGCTAAGCGCTACACGGGCCGCGGCATGCTCTTCCTTGATCTCATTCAGGAAGGGAATTTGGGGCTGGTGCGCGCCGTCGAAAAGTTTGACTACGCCAAGGGCTACAAGTTCTCCACCTACGCCACCTGGTGGATTCGCCAGGCCATTACCCGCGCGATGGCGGACCAGGCTCGTACCATCCGCATCCCGGTGCATATGGTCGAAGTCATCAACAAGCTCGCGCGGGTCCAGCGCCAGATGCTCCAGGAACTCGGGCGGGAACCAACCACCGAGGAACTGGCGAAAGAACTGGATATGACCGAAGAAAAGGTCGTCGAAGTTCAAAAGTACGGCCGGGAACCCATTTCCCTGCACACCCCGCTCGGTGAAGATGGCGATTCCGAATTCGGTGACCTCATTGAGGATTCCGAAGCGGTGGTTCCGGCGGACGCCGTCGGCTTCACTCTGCTCCAAGAGCAGCTCCATCGCGTTCTCGATACCCTGTCCGAACGCGAAGCCGGGGTGGTTTCCATGCGCTTTGGCCTCACCGACGGCCAGCCGAAAACCCTGGACGAAATCGGCAAGGTCTACGGGGTCACCCGCGAACGCATTCGCCAGATCGAATCCAAGACCATGTCTAAGCTGCGCCACCCGAGCCGTTCGCAGGTGCTGCGTGACTACCTGGAGTAAAACCAGGCGTGGTAGGTTCCCGGCGCGCGCGGCGCACACCGGGAAACTCCACCTCGAATAGCGGGGTGGGCCAAATAATCTCAGCGGCGTGGCGGCGAGCATCGTCCCACGCCGCTGCTGTTATTTCCCGCCCGTCTCGGCTGTGCGCGCTGGTGGCGTAGCGCTCCCCGCGCGCCTCCCGGCGCAGATATTCCGCCAGGAGCCGCCCGCACATGCGCGCATCCGTGATGGCGTGGTGGTGTTCTTCTATCTCAATGCCGGCTCGGCGCGCCACGGCCATGAGGGAATGGCGCCCCTCCGGAACGTAAATGCGCGAGAGGTCCATCGTGCACACGGCGGCGCTGAGCGGGATACGTAGCGGGCTTCCGGCCCGGCGAAAAGCCTCGTTGAGAAAACCCAGGTCAAAGCGGGCATTATGCGCCACGAGGATACGCCCGTGCAGCAACCGTTCCACGTGGGGGAGCAGTTGTGAGAACGACGGCGCCTGTGCCACTTCCGCACCGTGTACTCCGTGAATCTCCGTAGCTCCCATGGGCCGCAGCGGGTTCACCAGGCTGTCCCATTCGCGCTCCGGGTTGCCCTGCTCATCCAGAAGCACCACCCCGATCTCCACAATCCGGTCAGTGCGAGCATCTAAACCGGTGGTTTCCAGATCGAGGGCAGCGTAGCCAGAAGAAATACCGTGCGCCTGAGAAACACCCATGTGTTCAGCTTACCGAGAGCACAGGCCCGGGGTGATCTTCTCCTCAGGAATAAGCGCGCCCTTTTATGCTTTGATAGGTATGTGAGTACTACATTGACTGAATTAGCTCCCTTGACCGCGCAGGATCGTTGCGATGCCTGCGGAGCCCAGGCTTACGTTCGGGTACGCCTGCCTTATGGAGAACTTTTCTTCTGCGGCCATCATGCTTCCCAGCACCTCGATAAGCTGCGTGAAGATGCCCTTGAGATTCAAGACGAACGCGAAAATATCGCCTAGCTTCGCTTCGATCTCACCACCAGCGGCCCACCCGGGCCGCTTTTGAGTTAATGTGCCCCGCTGGGATTGGTGTGAACCGTGGGATTCACACACTCTCACGCACTTTCACGCACTTTCACATACATTCACGCGCGCCGCGCAGGCTCGCGAACAGCCGTTCGCGTAAACTACCGGTGTGTCAACTTCCGAAGAATACTCAGCTCGTCACCTCCAAGTCCTCGAAGGCCTGGAAGCCGTGCGCAAACGCCCCGGCATGTACATCGGCTCCACGGATTCACGCGGACTCATGCACTGCCTCTGGGAAATCATCGACAACGGCATTGACGAAGCCCTGGAAGGATTCGCCACCCATATCACCGTCACCCTCTACGCTGACGGTTCGGTTGAGGTAACCGACGACGGCCGCGGCGTCCCCGTGGATACCGTCCCCGGGGTGGGACTTTCCGGCGTGGAAGTTGTGTACACCCGCCTGCACGCCGGCGGGAAATTCGGCGGGGGATCCTATTCCGCTTCCGGCGGCCTCCACGGAGTGGGTGCTTCGGTGGTCAATGCCCTTTCCGCCCGTATGGACGTGAAAGTTCGGCGCGGCGGCAAGATTTACCAGATGCAATTCAAGCGCGGGGAACCCGGGCGTTTCCAGGATGGTGCCCAGCCCTCCCCGGAAGCACCTTTCGAAGCTTTCACCCACGGCAGCGAACTTGACATAGTCGGAAAAGTCGCGAAGAAAAACACCGGAACATCCGTGCGTTACTGGGCTGACCCCCAGATTTTCCTGGCCGAAGCAGAATTCTCCTATGACCTGCTTACCGAACGGGTACGCCAATCCGCGTTCCTGGTGCCCGGCCTGACCATCACCATTCGTGATGAGCGCGGCTTGGCGGGCACTCCGGGGGAGAACGGTCCCCATGAGGAAGTGTTCCACTACGAGGGCGGCGTTGTCGATTTTGCGGACTACCTGGCTACCGATCCGGCACTCACCGCCACCATGCACCTCACGGGTAGCGAAACGTTCACCGAAAACGTGCAGGTGCTCGACCCGGAAAGCGGGCATTTGCGCGCCCAGGAAGTTGAACGCACCTGCGAAGTGGATGTGGCCCTACGCTGGGGGACCGGATATGACACCACCACGGAATCCTTCGTTAATATTATTCGCACCCCCGGGGGAGGGGCGCATCAGAGCGGCTTCGAACAGGGCGTGGTGAAAACCCTGCGCGCCCTGATCGACACCAATTCGCGGCGCCTCAAGCTCACCGCCAAAGATGCCAAAATCGAAAAAGACGATATTTTGGCCGGGATGACCGCGGTTGTCACGGTCCGGCTAGCCGAACCCCAATTCGAGGGGCAAACGAAGGAGATCCTGGGGACGGCGGCAGTGCGCCCCATCGTGGCGCGCGTCGTCGCCGCACAACTCCACAGTATCCTGGCGTCCACGAAACGCGACCAAAAAACCGAAACCTCGCGGCTCCTCGAAAAAATCGTGGCGGAAATGCGGGCTCGGGTGGCTGCGCGTGTCCATAAGGAAATCTCGCGGCGCAAAAACGCGCTCGAAAATTCGACCCTGCCCGCCAAGCTCGCCGATTGCCGCAGCGATGATATTGAGCACACCGAACTTTTTATCGTCGAGGGGGATTCGGCGCTGGGCACCGCGAAACTGGCGCGTTCTTCGGAATTCCAGGCGCTGCTACCCATCCGCGGCAAGATTCTTAATGTGCAGCGCGCCTCGCCCGCGGATATTCTGCGCAACCAGGAAGTTTCTTCCATTATTCAGGTGGTGGGGGCCGGCTCCGGGCGCACGTTTGACCTCGCGGCAGCGCGCTACGGGAAAATTATTATGATGACGGACGCGGACGTGGACGGCGCCCATATCCGCACCCTCCTGCTCACCCTGTTCTTCCGCTATATGCGTCCCCTCGTGGAAGCCGGGCGGGTTTTCGCCGCGGTGCCGCCGCTGCACCGCATCGAAGTGGCCGGCCGCGGCGGGAAAAAGGGATCGTATATTTATACCTATTCCGAAGAGGAATTGCATCGGGAACTCAAGAAGCTCGAACGCGCCGGGAAAACCTATAAGGAACCCATCCAGCGCTACAAGGGCCTGGGGGAGATGGACGCGCACCAGCTCGCGGAAACCACCATGGATCCGGCCCACCGCACCCTGCGGCGCATCCGGATCGAGGACGAAGCCGCGCTGCGGGAAGCCGAGTCCGTTTTTGAGGTGCTCATGGGTAACGAGGTGGCTCCGCGCCGCGAATTTATTGTCGAAGGCGCCGAGCATATTTCCTACGACAAGATCGATGCCTAAGTTACCCGGCCCGCGCTTCGCTACACTTGAGAGTCATACCCGTAAAGGAGGGCTCATGGGTAACGGCGCGATACGGTGGAGCGATCTCACGGCGGCGGATGCCCGCGCGATTTTCACGCTGCTGGACACCCACCAAAGCGCCGTGAACTCCAGTTTCCGCACCTCGCGCGAAGAAATCGACCTCATGTTTGAGCCCTCGGTTCCGCATAGCGTTTTCGGGTGGTACGACGACGCAGCACCGGGCCAGCGCCTCCTCGCCTTCGGTATTGTGCGCCTTTACGATGCGCGCACCGCGCATCCCACGGTCACGCTCTCGGCCAGCGTGCACCCCGAGCTCAGCCCGGAAGTGTGTGAACAGGCCGCCCGCGAGGTGCTTGACGAACAATTACGCCGCGCCCCGGCCCTGGCGGCCGGCACCCTCCACCCGGTGGCCGTGGCGAATGTGGAAAGTTGGGATCCGGAACGGGGCCGGGCCCTGGCGGCCGCCGGTTTCACCGACCGGCTCTCCTAC
Organism: Actinotignum timonense; assembly: GCF_900155575.1. Classification (GTDB taxonomy): domain Bacteria; phylum Actinomycetota; class Actinomycetes; order Actinomycetales; family Actinomycetaceae; genus Actinotignum; species Actinotignum timonense. Next base: position 1,586,830 of record NZ_LT706966.1, read on the forward strand.
CTGCAAATGCGCCGCCCGCTCACGCGCGGGCCGCTGCCCCTGCCCGCTTCCGCGCATACGGATAATAGCGGTGTGGAGCTGGTTCCCCTCACCCCGGATCGGGACGACGCCGCGCTTCTCGCCCACAATTCCTTTTACGCAGATAAATTGAATTACCCGATTTACACCCGGGAGCAGTGGCGCATCGAATGTGCTTTTATGCGCCGGGAATGGAGTTTCCTGGCGGTGGATACCCGCGGGGATCGGCCCCGGGTACTCGGGTGCATTATGACCGCCGCCTATGAACAGGACTGGCCCGGCCTGGGATTCCGGGAGGGTTATGTTGATGAGCTCGCGGTGCGGGCCGAAAGTCCGGACGGGGTCAATGCCCGCCTGCTGGCCGCCAGTATTGCCGCCCAGGCGCATAGCGGCATGGATGCCACCACGCTGGATCTCACCGTCCACTACGAGCCGGACGGCAGCCGCCTGACTCCCGAAAGCGCGGCGCGCCTGAGCCTGTATGAAAGCTTCGGTTTCGAGGTTACTGAACGCACCCGGGTGGTGCACCACCCGCTTCCGGATCTTCCGGCGCGCGGCTAGCTTCCGATAGCCGCCACCGGGACCGTCAGGGCGCTGCCCGAAGCATCCCGCTTTTCTTCAACCTCGGGCAGCTCAACGGGCTGGCCGGAGGCCGTGATGGCGCGCAGCGGCTCCGGGCCGATAGCGGCCACCGCCAACATATTTTCCCCGCGCAGGAAACGCTGAGCGCGCACCCCGCCCGTACCCCGGCCCTTCGCCGGGAAACGATCCAGCGGCGTCACCTTCGCGCTGCCAGGTTCGGTACCCGGGAGCGCCTGCGCATTCGAGGCAATCGTGGCCACCAGGGAACCTGCAAGATCATCACCGGGCACCACCCCGAGGGCAATCACCTGGGCGCCTTCCGCGCAGCGAATCCCGGCAATACCCTGCCCTGCCCGGCCCTGCGGGCGCACCAGTGATGCCTCAAAGCGCAATAATTGCGCATCGCTCGTCATGAGCACCACCTGATCGGTATCGCCGGCAAGGGCGCAGCCCACCACGCTATCGCCCTCGGCCAGGGTTATAACCTCCCAGCTTTCCTTATTCGGGTACGCGCCGTTCACCCGTTTAATCCGCCCGTGCGCGGTGGCCAGGGTGAGAACCGGATCGCCCTCAGCGGCGGTAAGCGGGGCCAGCCCGATCACGCGCTCCCCGGAATCCAGAGAAATCAGATCCACTATCGGGGTGCCCCCGGCCAGCGAGGGAGCCCCCGCGGTATCGGGAAGCGCCGGGACGGTGAGCACATCCAGGTCGATCATGCGCCCGTGGCTGGTCACCACCCCGATATGCCCGCNAGTTGTGTAAAAGGGACGGGCGCGGGCCGCTGCGCTCGGGAGCATCGCCGCCCGCGGTGCGCGCCACCAGCCCCGTTCCCGAGAGCAGCACCCAGGTCGGATCATCGGAAACTTCCAGGGGGAGAGCAGCCGGTGCCGCCGCGCTGGCCGCCCCATCCGATTCCAACAGCACGGTGCGCCGCGGGGTCCCGAACTGCTGGGCCACCTCCGTCATCTCGGAAGCCACAACCTCCCGCAGCCGCTCGGGCGAACCGAGGATTTCTTCCAGTTCCGCGATGGTGCGCTCGAGCTCTTCGCGGCGCCCTTCCAGCTCAATCTGGGAGTACTTGGTGAGGCGGCGCAGCCGCAGCTCCAAAATATAATCGGCCTGTGCCTCGGACAGATCAAAAACAGCGATGAGCCGCTCGCGGGCCGCCGCGGTATCCTCCGAAGAACGAATAACCGCGATTACCTCATCAATATTGAGGACGGCGATGAGTAAGCCTTCCACCAGGTGCAAATCATATTGCGCTGCCCGTAAACGGTGCTCACTGCGCCGGCGCGTCACCGTGATGCGATGCTTAATCCACACCCGCAGCAGTTCCAGCAGCCCCAGGGTTTGCGGCTGACCATCAACCAAAGCCACATTATTAATCCCGAAAGAATCCTCGAGCGGAGTGTGCTGGTAGAGCTGGGCGAGCACCGCCTCGGGGTGGAACCCATTTTTTACTTCGACGACGAGCCGCATGCCATGGTGCCGGTCGGTCAGGTTTTGGACCCCGGAGACCCCCTGAATTTTCTTGGCGTTAACGGCATCCTTGAGCTTGTCAATGATCTTTTCCGGACCCACAAGATAGGGCAATTCTGTAATAACAATGCCGCGCTTACGGGCGCTGATTTTTTCGATGCGCGCCGTCGCCCTGGTACGGAAAATACCGCGCCCGGTTTCGTACGCCTCCCGGATGCCCTCCAAACCAATAATTTTGCCGCCTTCGGGCAGGTCCGGGCCGGGGATAAAACGCATAATATCTTCGAGGCTCGCATCCGGGTGGCGCAGCAGGTGCTTCGCCCCGTTAATAACCTCAATAAGATTATGCGGCGGAATATTCGTCGCCATTCCCACCGCGATGCCGGAGGAACCATTGACCAGCAGATTCGGGATGGCGGCCGGGAGCACCTCGGGTTGCTGGAGGGTGTTGTCGTAATTGGGGACCATATCGACGACGTCCTCGTCCAGCGAAGAAATCATCGCCATGGCCGGGGCCGCCAGGCGTGCCTCGGTATAGCGCGAGGCAGCTGGCCCGTCGTCGAGCGAACCGAAATTACCGTGCCCGTCCACCAGCGGCAAGCGCATGGTAAAAGGCTGGGCGAGGCGCACCATCGCGTCATAAATAGCGGTATCACCGTGCGGGTGGAGGCGCCCCATCACATCACCCACCACGCGCGAAGACTTCACGTGAGCGCGGTCGGGGCGCAGGCCCATCTGCCCCATCTGGAAGAGAATACGGCGCTGCACCGGCTTGAGACCGTCGCGAGCATCGGGGAGGGCACGCGCGTAAATCACCGAGTAGGAGTACTCGAGGAAGGAGGTGCGCATCTCCTCCGACACGTTAATATCGACGATATGTTCCGCGGGACTCGTATTCTTGGGCATTGCTCAATTATCCCGCTTTTTGGCCGCGCGCGGGGCGGCGGCGCAGGAGTGTCGAGGCGGAAAGTAGACTGAGAGGCATGACTGAGCTTCCTGTGCTGCCCGCCGCGCGCTCGCTGCGCGCCGTCCTGGGTGAATGTTTAGCCGCCTGCGGGGTGCTGCCCGAAATGGAATCCGCGGCGGCGGAAACGGAGCGGGCTGGCGTGCTGGACTTGCCGCGTGCCAGCCGGGTCTGCCTCGTCCTCGTGGATGGGTTAGGGGCGGAAAATCTGGCGGCGCGCATTGGCCACGCGCCCACTCTGCGCGCTCTCACCGCGCGCGAACCGCTCACCTCCACCGCGCCATCCACCACCGCGGCCGCCCTCACCACGCTGGGTACCGGGGAACTCCCCGGGCGCACCGCGATGCTGTCCTACTCCCTGCGCTCCCCGCGCACCGGCCGCAATTTCTCCCTAATTAGCTGGGAGGATAGCGGGCTCAATCCGGAAGAATGGCAGCCGTTCCCCACCTGGGCGCAGCGCCTGGAAGCCGCCCGGCCCGGCATAGCCAAGCAGCTAGGGGCCATCCAGGATCCGGACCATATCGGTTCGGGGCTAACCCGGGCCGCCTGGCGCGGCTTTACCGCGATCGGGGGCCCGGCCCTTGATGACCGGGTGCACCTAGCCGCGCGCTTCCTGCGGGAGGGCGGGCGTTTCGCCTACCTGTACTGGGGGGAAGTTGATCACCGCGGGCACCGCTGGGGAGCCACCAGCGAAGAATGGACCATGGCGCTCGAAGATCTGGACGCCGGAATCCGCCTGCTCACCCGGCTGCTTCCCCCGGATACCCTGCTGGTCCTCACCGCTGATCACGGCATGGTCGATCCGAGCGAGCGCATCGATGTAGCCACCACGCCGGCACTGAGCGAAGGCGTGGACCTGTATTCCGGGGAAGAACGCGCGGTGCATCTCTACACCCGGGAACCGGAAGCGGTCGCGGCACGCTGGCGGGACTACCTGGGGGAGCGCTCCTGGATCTACACAAAAAAGGAAGCCATCGCCACCGGTATGTTCGGGCCGGTCACCGCGCAGGCACGCGAAGCTATGGGCGATGTGCTCGCTTTCCAGCGCGGCCCCCTCAGCGTGGTTCACACCGGGCAGATGCAGCCGGGCGCCACCTTTATGCGTGGGGTCCACGGTTCGCTTACCCCCACGGAAATGCTGATTCCCCTGCTCCTGGAGCTCACGTAGCGCGCCTGAACTAGTCCTTTTTACCGAAGACGATCTCATCCCAGGACGGCATAGTGGGCCGATCCGTGCGCTTGCGCCCGCGCCGCGCCTCGGTAGCTGCCGGAGTGGCTTTCTCCGGTGCGCTAGCCGGGGCCGTTTTATCGGGCGCCGGTGTGGAGGCCGCCGTGGGTGCCGGCGCGGGAGCCGGACTCTCTATTGCTGTACCACTAGCCGCATCCGTACCGCTCGGTTCCGCGCCCGCACCGGAGACCGCCCCAGCACCCGCGTCAGAACCAGCACCCGCATCCGAACCGGAAGCCGGGCGAAGCACCGGGGCCGGTGCCAGCTCCTCGGGTTCCAGCAACGCCCGCTGGCCGGGCAGCTGCCCCTCGCGCGAGGGCAGGGAAACGATGGTGGCCGGAGCCCGCAGCTCCTCTTCATCTTCGGGAGCCCGATGCGCCCCATCCCATTCATCGGGATCAACATCATGATCGGCATCCGGCATGGGCCGTGACTTACCGCGCTGAGAATCCAGCGAGGCCAGCACCTCATCAATAGAGGCGCGCGCCGGGGGAGTATCCACCGCGTTCGGGAGGGCCGCCGCCGGGGAGGCCACCGCGGCGGGAACCGCCGCGGGCGTCGTCGTACCGGAAAAAACAGGATCCGCAGGTCCCGGCACCACCGCGGGGGTGTGATCCGGGCGCCACGGGCCGGCATCGGCCGTGAGGGAGGTCTCCGAAAGCCAGGAGGCCTCATCATTACGGGCCTGGAGAGTGTGGCGATCCGTATCAATAAACCAGCGGGCCTCGTGCTCGCGGCCGGCGGAGATAAACCGCACAATCAGCGCCCAGGGCTGCCCGGCCTCACGCACCGCATCCCACGTAATCGACGCGGTATCCACATCGCGGGCAACCAGCCGCGATGTGACGAGTTCTTCAACTGTGAAACCTCCCACATCGCGCCCGAGGGTGTAGTTCCGGGCCTGCGCCGCGGTGTAGTTACGCTCGGCAATAATGGGGTGAGCCAGGGCGGAGATACGCGAAGGAGGCAGCGCGGCCATCTCGGAAATGTCATCAACGCTGCGGCCGGCCCGCACCAAAGCTTGGATTTCGCGCGGCCCCATCGGAGTGATCTCCTCGTCCGGAGCGCTGGGATGGGGATCCTTACGCAGGGCCGCCCGCAGATCATCAGTGACGGGCAGCAGGTAGCGATTGCCCTCCTCATCATTAAGCGTGAGGTTGTGACCGTCGGGTTGCAAGCCGAGCAGCTCCAGCTTTTTCATCTCTTCCCTTACTCTTGGTACCACTCTTAGGGTGCCACCTCCGGGCCCGAAAAGCAGGCATTGGGCGCGGGTGTGTTTCCATGTGGCGCGGGTGCTGTTACACTAAGCGCGCAGTACCACCCGTCAGGACCATACGCGAGGGCGGAAAGATCCGTTTCTCGCGGGTGGACGCCGGTTCGTGCGGAATCCACCGCATGGACCCCGGCACTTTTGGAGAGTGACTTTATGGCAACAGATTACGATGCTCCGCGCAAGCAAGACGAGGAGCTCCGCGAGGATTCCTTCGAGCAGCTCGCCGGGCGGCGCTCGGATCAGCAATCCGGTGCGGTCGATGAGGACGAGGTCGAAGCGGCCGAGGGCTTTGAGCTGCCCGGCGCGGACCTGTCCAATGTTGAGCTATCCGTCAATGTGATTCCGGCCCAGGATGATGAATTCACCTGCTCGCAGTGCTTCCTGGTTCACCACCGCTCCCAATTGGATCACGTGGAAGATGGCCTACCCGTCTGCGTGGATTGCGCGGGCTAGCGAGAAACGAGCTCGCGTGCGGCGGTTACGTTTGCGGCACGCGAAGAAGAAGTACGACGACGCCGCGGCCCACGGGCCGCGGTATCTCACTACAGTGCATCCCTACGGTGGGTGCATTCCACGAGGGTGAGCTCCCTCAGTAGACTAGAGGGAATGAAGGAATCGGGACGAGGAGTATAAGCATGGCATGGTTCTCACGGCGGAAGAAAAACGAGGCCCCGGCATCGCAGCCGGACGAACGTGACGAAGCCGGCCAGGACCTCGCCGCGGATAACTCCGGCGTGGCGGATGGCGCTGCCTGCAATGCTGATGCCGGTAGCGTAGATGCCGGCAATGCCGCGGCCGGCCCGAAGGCACGCGGCCCCTATGATGAATCGGAAGCTCCGGAGAATCCCGCGCTTATTGACGGCGGGGCCCTGCGCCTGCCGATCCTGCCCGATGCCACCATGCAATTCTCGGTTGATCGCGAACGCCAGGTCGTGCTTGGCGTGGTCTACATGATGGGCGATTCCGCGGTGCAATTACAGGTTTTCGCCGCCCCGAAATCCACCGGTCTGTGGGAGGACATCCGCGTAGAAGTTATCTCTTCCATCGCCAACCAGGGCGGGCGCTTCCAGGAAGCCGAAGGGGAGTACGGCCCGGAAATTCAAGCCCAGATGCCCGCGGAGAACGGCCGGGTGCCGGTGCGCTTCATCGGTATTGACGGCCCGCGCTGGCTGCTGCGGGTAGCCGTGACCGGGCGCGGGGCGGTAGACCCAGCTCGCGGCACCGAAGTACTCCACCGCGTTCTCGATGATCTGGTGGTGGTGCGCGGCACTCAGGCCATCCCGCCGCGTGAATTGCTTCCCCTCGCCCTTCCCCAGCAGGGCGAACCGGAACCCGAAACGCCGGATACCGGCATTGAGCTGCCCAAGCGCGGCCCGGAAATCCAAGAGATCCGCTAGTTAGCTCGATAGTTAGGTACCTATGGCTACGCCGGTGTGGGTGACGGGGGATATTATCGCCATCACGTACCCGGGCGCCCCCGGCGGAAACGGGGCACATACCCCGGAGGTGCGCATCGCCGTGGAAACCACCGCGGGGCTCCTCACCCTTATTTTCCAAGGGCGGCGCACCATCGATTGCGTGCGAGTCGGGGACCGCATTCGCGCCCGGGTGGTGCCATTGCGGCGCCGGGGCGTGCTGGTAGCATATAACCCGGAATATACGGTGCTTTAGCGAGTACCCTCGCATCCGTACCGCCCACGTCACAAGCCGGGAGGACCCATGGAAACCACCACACCCGGCGGCGGCCTGCGCGCGGTACTCGGGGAAGAATTCGACGCCTGGAAAGCTATTGGCGGGGTGCGCGGCGTTATCGAAGCCAATGTTCCCGCCCTCGTTTTTGTCATTATTTATTTGGCCACCCGCAATATTCCCCTGGCGGTGCTCGTACCCCTGGGCATGGCGATCCTGGCCATCCTGGTGCGGCTCATCCAACGCATTGACGTGATGCCGGCCCTCGGCGGGCTCTTCGTGGTGGGAATCTCCGCCTTCTTCGCCTGGCGATCCGGGCGCGCGGAAACCTATTTCCTCCCCGGCTTCCTCACCAACGCCGCCTACGCGGTAGGCGTAACGATTTCCCTCCTCATCCGGCGGCCCATCATGGGCTATATCATCGGGATGCTGCGCGGGGATATTGCCAGCTGGCGCAGCGCCACCCACCCGGCCGCCCGGCTCACCTACCGGCGCTACACCCGCATTACGTGGCTGTGGCTCGCCATGTTCGCTGGCCGCGTCGTCGTACAATTACCCTTCTTTATCAGCGGTAATACCGCGGCGCTAGGCGTTATCAAAATTATTGCCGGGCCGGTGCTGTTCTGCCTGGTCCTGTGGGCCACCTGGCTACTGGTGCGCGGTCTACCGCCCGCCAGTACCTACCTGGAGCCTTCCGAATCCGCGGCGGATTCCCCCTCCGTATCCTGAGCGGGAGCCACCGGGCGGGGCCGGAAATAGTTCTTGAGGGCGGACATATTCACATCGTCCCCGCCGTCAATAAGGAGCACCTGGTCATCCACGTCCACGATGAGATCGGCATCGGCCGTGAGGGGCACGCCGTCGCGAATAATAGCGTTAATGGCGACCCCGGCAGGAAGCTCAATATCACTAATGGCGCTGCCTACCACCGGGGCCTCGGCGGATACCGAAACCTGCCACAGGCTCGCCCCGCTGCGGTGGAAACGCATGACCTGGGTGAGGGAGCCATCCGAGACCGCATCCTCCACCAGGGAAGCCATAATGCGCGGGGTGGATACGGTCACGTCCACGCCCCAGGCGTCGGTGAAAAGCCATTCATTACGTGGGTTATTCACGCGCGCGATGGTGCGGGCGATCCCGAACTCGGTTTTCGCCAGCAAGGACACCACCAGATTCACTTTGTCATCCCCGGTGGCGCAGACGATAATATCCGCCTCCGCGGCGCCCGCCTCGCGCAGCGCGGGAACTTCGCAGGCATCGGCCAGGTGCCAATCCGCATCCGAAGCGCTCGAAATGCGCATAGCGGAAGGCTTCTTATCCACAATCGAAATGGAATGCTCGGATTTGAGGAGTTCGCGGGCCACCGACACCCCGACCGCGCCGGCCCCAATAATGAGAATATTCACTGCGCACCTTCCGATTTGAGCAGCACGTGTTGCACGCCGGAAGCATTCTCAGAAGCGACGAGCACTTTGAGGGTGTCCCCGTCCTGGATCACGGTGTCGCTATGGGGGAGGAGCCCGGCCAGACTGCGGATAATATAGGCGACCCGCGCCCCGGTTTCCTCTTCCACATCCGCCACGGTGCGCCCGAACCAGCGCCGATCCACCGCCACCTCAATAAGGGAAATCCGGGCGAGGGGATCACGGAATTCGTGGTGGGGGCCCAGCGGGATGAGCTCGCGCAGCACCCGGTCCGCCGTCCAGCGCACCGGGGCCACCGTGGCGATTCCGAGCCGTTCGTAGATAATCGCACGGGTCGGGTCATAGACCCGCGCCACCACATTGGTGAGCCCGAATGTTTCGCGCGCCACCCGGGCGGCGATGATATTCGAGTTATCGCCTGAGGAAACGGCGGCGAAGCCGGCGGCGTCGTCGATATTCGCGCGCGCTAACACATCACGGTCGAAACCCACGCCGGTGATCTGCTGCCCCGGGAAATCTTCGGGGAGCTTGCGGAAAGCTTCGGCGTCCTGGTCGATAATGGCCACCGAATGGCCGATGGCGGAAAGCGAGAGCGCCAGCGCGGCACCCACGCGCCCGCATCCCATAATTACGAAGTGCACTACATTACGCTACCGCAAAGCGGGTACCGTATCCTAGTGATGAGAAAATTATCCTTCCTGGGGATGTCCCAGTACGTGGGCGCGGCCACCTGCGTGTGCCTGGCGGTGGTACTCCTCCCGCGCAGTATTCAACGCGGGGCGCCTTTCGCGAACCCCACCCTCGTGGGTGCGATGGCGCTGGCGGGAGCCGCGGTGCTCGCGCTCGTGGTGGCGGCCACCATCGCCGCCTCCCGCGTGGTGCCCGGAAAAGCCGCCCACCAGGTGGTTTCCCGCTATATCTCCCCGGCTTTCGGCACCGTTGCCGCCGCCGCGCGCTTCGCCGCGTTCGCGCTGCTGCTGGTGCTGGCCGCCGGGCTGGTGGGCATGGCGGTCAATGCCCTCACCCCGCTGGCGGTGGACGGGCGGCTCATCCAAATCCCGCTGGTGGTGGTGTGTGCCCTGCCCGCGCTGGTGCACTGGCGCCTGCCCCTGGCGGGGGCGCTGCTCGCCGTGCTGGCGGCGAGCGGGGTGATTATCGCAACCCTGGTGACCGGGCTGGTGCGCGAGGCCCGCGGCACCGTCTCCCTCGCCGATCTCATCACGAACCGCGCCGAAGAACTCCCCGGCTCCCAAGCCATCCACCCGCTCGGAAATACCTTCGTTATTATGTGCTTCCTGGCCGCGGTGGTGCTGCTGGTGGGCGGGCGCATCGGCACCGGACGGGAACGTTTCCTAGGGCCGCGCGCCCTGAGCACCATTGCCGGCATCGCCGCGGTGGTGCTCTCGGGCACCTTCTACCTGGAAATGCGCCTGGATATTCTCACGGTCCCGGTAGGCCTGCCGAGCATCGTCATGGGCACCGCGTTCTGGGGGAGTACCGGGCGTATTATCACCGCGATTGCTTTCGGTTTCCTGGGTTTGATCTGCGTTTTCGTGGTGTACGAACGCCTCCCGCGCCTATTGCGGGAACTTGCTTTCGACGGCGCCCTGCCCGCTCGCCTGGCCGCCCCGGAAGCTTCCCGGGCCCGCAGCGGCGTGGTCTTGCTAGTGGCGGTCCTTGCCGGCGCCCTCGGGGTATTTTTATCGACGACGCACGCCGGCGTCGTCGCCCTTGTCTTTGTATGTTTCCTTATCTTCACGCTCCATTGCGCGGCTCTCTCCCTGCGCGGCGGGCAGATTCTCAAAACTTCGGAGCGGCGGGAAGAACGCCGGGCCGCGCATGCTTCGCGCTGGGGTTTCGCTTTCTTCGCGCTGGCGGGATTCCTTGTTTTGCTCGTCACGGTGGCCATGCAGCCGGCCTGGACGCTGACCTCGCTGGCGGCGGTGGCGGTGCCCACGGCGGGGATGCTCATCGCTCAGCGCGGGCGCGGAAAAATGAGCGCCCACCTCAAACCGCTGGACCTGGGGGCCGGGCGGCGCCTACCGGTCCGCACCCACGCCGTGGTGCTAGTTCAAGAACTCAATTTGCCGACCCTGCGGGCGGTCACCTACGCGCGGGCGCTGCGCCCCTCCACCCTCACTGCCCTCACCGTGGACCTGAGTGAAAGCCGTACCGCTGCGCTGCGCGCCGCCTGGAGCCAATCCCAATTACCGGTGGGATTGACGGTGCTGGGCAATCCCACCAGCGGGGCGCGCGGGCCGCTGGTGGACTATATTCGTTTCCTTCTCGATACCCACCCGCAGGATATTGTGCTGGTTATCGCCCCGAAGGTGGTCTCCACCACCCTGTGGCATCGGGTGTACCTGCGCCGTTCCGTGCCCGCGCTTTTCGCTGACCTGTCCTATGACTCGCGCCTCATGCTGGTGCAAGTTCCCTACCAAATCCATTCGGGAGAAGACCTGTGACCACCCCTGCTGCTCAAGCTCATCATTCGACCGTCGATATCACCCTGGAGGATATCGGCCACGGCGGTATTGCCATCGGGCGCGCCGAAGGCAAAGCAATCCTGGCTCGCTTCGGGTTGCCCGGGGAACACGTGCGGGTAGCGCTCACCGAGGAACGCGCCCGTTTCGCCCGCGGGGATGTGATTGAGGTGCTCGGCGAGCCCTCGCCCTACCGCCAAGCCCATCCCTGGCCAGAAGCCGGGCCCGGGGGCGTGGGCGGCGCGGACCTGGGGCACGTGATCTTCGACTACCAGCACGAGTGGAAAACCCAGGTGCTCGCCGCCACGCTGCGCCGCATCGGCGGGCAGGCACTCAGCGATCACCTGGCGGAGCAGGGCATTATTCCCGAGGTCACCGCCCTGGAATCCGACCGCGCCAGCGGCGGCTGGGCGAGCCGCACCCGCATCGACGTAACCGTGAGCACGGGGCGCTTCGGAATGTTCCGCGAAGGTAGCCGCGAAGGTCTCCCCATTACCTCCATGCCCCTCGCGGTGCAGGAGATTGAGGAGCTGGGCCTATGGGACGGCAGCTACCTCACTCGTTTGGCGCGCAGTATCGGCCCGCTGCGCGAGGGCCAACGGGTGCGTATCCTCGCCCCCTCAGCCAGCCCGGTGGCAGTAAGCATCGGCGGGCGCACCTTCGACGCGACCGGTGCGGAATGCTCCCCCTTCGCGCGCGAAGAAGTCTCGGTGGGAGAGAACAGCTACCGCTACCGGGTACGGGCCTCCGGTTTTTGGCAGGTCCACCGCGAAGCACCGGCCACCCTCATCGACCTGGTGACCCGCGCGGCTGAGGTTGAACCCGGCGACCATATCCTCGAACTCTACGCGGGAGCCGGGCTGCTCACCGTGCCGCTGGCCCGCGCCACCGGGCCAACCGGCCGGGTGGAAAGCCTTGAGGGTGCGCGTACCGCGGTGGAAGACGCCCGGGCGAACCTGCGGGGCTACCCGTGGGCACGTGCCCGCACCGCCGCTATTTCGGTACGGAATATTAGCGACGCCGATATTCTCCTCGCCGATCCTCCCCGGAGCGGATTGGGAATCGCGGCGGCCCGGGCCGCCGCAGCCAGCCGCGCCCGCCGGATCGTCCTGGTGTCCTGCGATCCGGCCGCGCTGGCCCGCGATGTGGCCGCCATGGTGGAGTCCGGGCGGAGCGTGGAGTCCATGCGCGCCGTCGATCTTTTCCCCAATACCCACCATTTCGAAGTGGTGACGGCGCTGCGCTAGGCAGTTTTAGCGCACCGCGGCGGCAATCCAGGTGGCGGTATTCTCCACCTGCCAGGGGCGGGCTCCCAGCTCAGCTAGCGCATCGCCAATGGCGGGAGCGGTGCGCGCTACCCGGTGGCGCAAGAGGCGCGCCAGTTCGCGCTGCACGGCCGGTTTGAGAAGCACATCGTGGCGGATTCCCAGCTCCGCCGCGCGTTCCTGAACGGCGCCGCGCACGTGATCGAGCAGGTGTGGAATGCCGCGCTCAGCGCGCCGAGCGGGGCGGGCCGGTGCCGGTTCGGGAAGTTCGGAACTCGGCAGCGCCCAGGCCTTCGCTACCGCCTGCCACAGGGCCGGCGCCAAGTACTGTTTGCCCCCGCTGCGCAGCGGCCGGGCGGTACGCACATCGGCCAGGGAGCGCGGGCGGCGCCGCGCGAGGGCCGCGATATCGGCGCGGGAGAGCACCAGGTCGGGGGCGGTATCGGTGGTTTGCGCGATACGATCCCGCGCCTGCCACAGGGCCCGAACCAGGGCAAGATCACGCCGGGAAGAGAAATCTTGGCGGTGGGTGGCGCGCCGCCACGGCTCCGCGGGGGCGGCTTTGGGTGGCCGAGTGCGGATCTCTTCAAATTCTTGGGCCGCCCACTCCAGGCGCCCGGCCCGCTCCAGGCGCTCAAGCTGCACCTCGCGCAGAGGCGCGAGCAATTCCACATCGAGGGCGGCATAGGAACGCAGCTCATCGGCGAGCGGGCGTTCGGACCAATCCGCCTGCGAATGCTCTTTCGCCAGGAGCAACCCCAGATTCTCCGCCAGCTGAGCCTGTAAGGAGATATGTTCATCGCCCAACAGCAGCGCGGCCACCTCGGTATCGAAAAGCTTGCCGGGCCCCGGGCGCAAACCGAGTTCCCCCAGGGAGGGCAAATCCTGATCGGCGGCGTGCAAAATCCACACGGTATCGTCAAGAATCCCGGCCAGCTCCGGGTAATATTCTTCATTTCCCACCGGATCACACAGCAGGGTTCCGGAACCTTCGCGGCGCAGTTGAATCAGGTAGGCCCGGGCCGAATAGCGGATACCCATGGCGCGTTCCACATCCACGGCCACGGGGCCACTCCCGCGCCGCAGCCTCGTGAGCGCGGGGCGATAGGCGGAGCCGGTGGTGAGCGGCGGGATACCTTCGCGCGGGGTATCCACATGAATCAGGGTGGGATCCTCGCTCCAGCGAATAGAAGAAGACGTCATAACCTCACAACTGCTCAGACTAGGGGCCGCGGTTAATACTAGCGGGCATACGCAGGTGCGGGGCTGCCACGCGCAGGGCGCCACCTCCTAGCGGGAGTGCCCCTAGCGGGCTGGCAGCGCCGTCGTTCCTTCCGGAGCTAAACCGCAAGCGAGCGCGATAAAATCCGCCCACGCCCGCACGTGGTGATAAAGATCGGGGCTGCTCGGGGTCCAGGAAGCCCGCAATTCCAGTTCGGTGAGGGAGGAGGAAAGCTCCAGCCCGCCGAAAGTTTCGTTATACATGCGGGTGACGGTACCGACCAGGTGGTGGTAATCAGCGCCGTGCGCATCCAGGGTATCGGCCAGCCACGCCCAGGCAACTTCGCCGAGCAGCGGATCGCCAGCCATGGCCGCGTCCATCGGCGCCCCCATATGGCACACAATCCGGAAGGTTCCGTGCCAGGCCTCCTGACCGGCCGGGTCGTGGAGTACCACGAAGCGGGCTCCGCCGCGATAGCTTTCCGGCTCCATCGCCGTCGAATCATTAATCTCAGCCTGCAGCGCAACAGCCCACGGAGCAATGCGTTTCGGGGGCGGTATCTGCACGATGTGCAGCTCGGGACGAAACTCGTGTCCGCGCAGGCTATCGAGCGCGGTGAGGAAGTCCTCGGGTGCATGAATCTGAGACACGCTCATTACCGTAATGCGCCCGCGCGCGGGTTTTAGCCAGGCGCGCCGCGCAGGTAGGATGGCGGCATGTCTACACTCTCGCTGTCGCGGATCGATGACACCACCTACCTGGAGCTGGCTGCCGGCCACGGCCTGCCCCTCGAGCAGCTGCCCGCCTGGGACCGCTACGAGGATGCCCTGCCCGGCCACGCACCGTTCGGGCGTTTCCTGTGGCGCGATAGCGCAGGTGCACCGCGTGCCCTTATTTCTCTGACCCGGATGGAAGGGCGCGGTTTCACTTACCTGTGGGCGAAAAAAGGCCCGGTGTGGCTCGGGGAACGGCCCGCGGCGGCGGAAGAACTGGAGTTCCGGACCGCGCTGGCGCGGCTGGTGCGGGGCGCGGATCGCAGCCTCGCCTTCATGCGGATTCACGCCTGGCACCCGGCCCCGGATCTGCACGAATTACTGCAAACGGTCACCTATGATCGCACCGTTATGGTCGACGTCGCACGCCCGGATGCGGAGATCCGGGCGAGTTTCTCCAAGTCGGGGCGCCGCCAAGCACGCAAAGCCGAGGCAGAAGGCCTGGAATTTTGCGATGAAACGGAGCGGGCCCGGGAGGTTTTCCCGGAGCTGTACGCCATTCTCACCGAAACGGCCACCCGGGATGATTTCGGGGCGGCACCCATGAGCCAATACGTGACCATGCTGGAATCCCTGGGTCCGGACCACGCCCGGCTTTTCGTGGCGCGTGCGGAGGGGCGGGCGCTGGCCTGGCAGATCGTGCTGGCTACCGATGACCTCGGGGAAGCCTATTACGCGGCAACCAGTGCGGAGGCTCGCCAGCGCCACGCCTCCATGTTCATGGATCTGCACACCATAACGTGGCTGCGGGAAACCGGGCGGAAAGCTTATGACCTGATGGGGGTGCATTCGGAGCGCGCCCCGCAATTAGAAGGCGTGACCGGCTACAAACAAAAATTCGCTGCCGAGTTCACCGAGGTGGCCGGTGCCTGGGACGTGCCGCTGCGCCCGCGCTACTATCGCGGTCTCAAGCTGGCGCTGCGCGCCAAACGCTCCGCGGTGGGTGCGGTTCGGACTGCCCGGGGCCGCCTGGGCCGGCGCGGTAGGGGCTGAGCACCGCGAAACCGGGCCCGGAAAAATCAACATAGGATTCGGCCACGCTCACGCTGCCCCAGGTGAGGAGTGTATGCAGATGGCCCGCCTCGGGCGGCAGCTGCATCCGGGTTGGATGCGCAGCAGCGGCGGCCGTTTCTTCCGCTTGTGTTTCCGCTTGTGTTTCATCTTGTTTATTGGCGGTTGTTTCGGCGGGGAGCGGGTCGGCCGCGCCTATATGGAAAACCACGAAGCTGGCTCCGCGCCGGTAATATCCCGCCTCACCCAGGCGCACGATCTCCGAATCCTCCCGGTTGGGGGAAGAAAAATCTGGGTGCTCGCGCCGTAGCCGCAGGAGCTCCCGGGTCGCCTCGAGATAGCGAGCATGGGAGGGCTCCTCGAGTTCCGCCCAGTCCAGGTGCGAGCGCGTGAACGTAGAAAGCGCCTGGGGTGGGGGAATCTGGCCGGCGTGCTCACCCCAATTCCAGTCACGAAATTCCGCAATCCGCCCCGCATCCACACGTTCCCCTAGCTCCGGAGTGTGATCGGTGAAGAATTGGAAGGGCGCGGAAGCACTCCACTCCTGACCCATAAAGAGAAGAGGCGTGAAGGGGGAGAGCAGCATGAGCGCATCAGCAACAAGGGTGTGTTCTGCACTCACAATAGAGGAGCGGCGGTCACCCAGGGCTCGGTTACCCACCTGGTCATGGTTTTCGGTGTAGGCGAGGAAACGGCGCGAATCGAGGGCAGCGGGTACCGGTGCGCCCCAGTTCTGCTTGCGGAAACTAGAGAAATTACCGTCGTGCACGAAGACACGGCGCATGGCCTTTTCCAGGGCTCCGGGAAGCGCAAAATCCCCGTAATAGGCGAAATCTTCCCCGGTCACATAGACATGCAGGGCATGGTGAATATCATCAGCCCACTGCATATCCATACCGTAGCCTCCCGCCCTTGTGGGGCGCAGCATCCTCACATCATTGAGATCGGATTCTGCCACGAGGGCGATATGCCGGCCGGTTTCCGCGGCGAAAGCCGCGGCGGCGTCGGATAATTCCGCGAGAATGTGTTTACTGGAGCGGTCGCGGATAGCGTGGACGGCGTCAAGCCGAAAAATATCCACGTGGTAATCGCGGGCCCACTGGAGCATATTGTCAATAAAATAACGCCGCACCGGGCCGGAATCCGGGCCGTCCACGTTCACACCCGGGCCCCACACCGAAGAATAGCGATCCGTGGTGTAGGGGCCGAACTCAGCTAAGAAATTCCCGTCGGGCCCGAAATGGTTATAGACCACGTCTAGGCATATCGCCAGGCCAGCGCGGTGTGCGGCCTCGACGAAACGCGCGAAACCCGCCGGACCACCGTAATTTTCGGTGACCGCATAGATATCCACGCCGTCATAGCCCCAATTACGGGTGCCGGGCACCGGGCAAATCGGCATAACCTCCACGATATCCACCCCGAGCTCGCGCAGGTACCCGAATTTTTGCGCCGCCGCATCGAAAGTGCCCTCCGGAGTGAAGGTGCCAATATGCATTTCGTAAAAGACCTTGCCGAGCGGATCCACCCCGGGGAAAGGCGACAACTCGAAGGCATCGAGATCAATAATTTCGGAAGGGCCCATGACTCCTTCGGGCTGGCGCCGGGTGCGCGGATCGGGCAGGCCCATCCCGCCATCCAGACTGATGCGGTAGCGGGTGCCGGCCGGCAGGGGAGTATCAAGGATCCACCATCCCGGCCCGCTGGCCAGGGCCGCGCCGTCGCGCCCCGCGCGCGCTGCCGCAATATCCGCGGCGGTGACCGGCCGGAAGGGGAGGAGCTCCCCGTCTACCAGGGCCTCAACGCTCGTACGGCCCGGCGCCCATACGCTCAGCGGTTCCATTAATCGGTGCTCCCTCCTGCGTCGGACCCGCAGGTATCAGCGCGAACGTACACCGCCACCGGCAGATTCGCGCAGGCATCACGAACAAAGAGCTGCGGCCCTTCGAGCTCTCCTTCCTCCAGCACACTGCGCCACCGCCCGGGCGGGAGCACAATATGCGCATCGCCCCAGCCCCCGGCCACCTCCTGGCGGTGCGTGAGGCGCGAGACTATCACGATCACATCCGGCTCCCCATCCAGGGTGCGGGTAAAAGCAAAAATATTTCCGGTGGTGGCGGCCAGCGGTTCGTAGCCCGAACGCAGCGAAACAAAAGGATCCGGGCGGTCCCGGCGCAGGCGCAGAAGGCGCGAGGTCACCCACATTTTTTCTTCATCGACGCTCGCCTGCGCGGGGAGCGCCCCGGCGCTATCCAGCTGCTCAAGCATGCTGGCGAGCCGCGGGTAATTCACCGGGCGGCGGTTATCCGGATCCACCAGCAGATTGCGGGTGATTTCCTCCCCTTGATAGGTATCGGGCACCCCGATCAGCGTGAGGGCCAGAACCTTCGCGGCGAGGATACGCGCGCGGCGTGCCGGGCGGGTATGTTCCCACCAGTCCGTGAGCTCCGCCACCGATTCCGGGGTGGAAATAACCGAGCGTGCATAGGCAAAAAGCCCGGTTTCCAGTGCTTCATCCGGCTCGGTCCACGTGGTCCACGATTTTTGTTCGCGAGCGGCCTTGCGCAGGTAGTCAATGAGGCGATCAGCTTCGATAGGCCCGTTATCCGTCCAGGTTCCCATAATTGTTTGCCACATGAGGTTCTCGATCTGGCCATCGAGTTCCGCCGGGCGGGAAGCGGCGTGCCGTTCGCGCAGCCGTTCCAGGAGCTCCAACCATTCGGTGGGGTAATCGGCCAGGGTGGCAATAGCGGCGCGGGTATCTTCCCCGCGTTTCGTATCATGGGTGGTGAGCGTGGTCATCATCACGGGCCAATCCGCCATCATCTGCCGGGTCCAGGTATGCAGCTCATCGGGGGTGAGCGATGCGCGCAGCGGATCGGATCCCACCTCCGTTGCCGAGGTAAGCGCGGTATAGCGATAAAAAGCGGTATCCTCCACGCCCTTGGCCATAACCGCTCCGCACACCTGCTGGAAGCGGATAATCGCCTCGTTTCGGGAAGCATCATGGCGTTTCGTTGCCGACCCGATTTCCCGCCCGAGCAAAATATCAACAACAACGTCCAGGGTTTCGCACCGGTCTTCGGAAAGCAGGCCCCGGGCGCGTTCGGCTGCTTCAAGCAGCGCAGTTTCAGCGCTGGCATGCGCTTTCTCCCCGGGAACTACGTAGGCCCGGTACCGGTCCATGCAGATGACGAGCGCGGAGACCGCATCGTACAAAGAGCGCTGGGAATGGTCCCGCAGGCGCAGATCATCGCGGCACACTTCCGCCATGAGCCGCGCCATCCGCTCCACTTCCGCCTGGAGGGAGGAATGCATAATCTGGCTTTTCGCCTCGCGCTCCAGAACCGGATACGGCTGGGTGGTATGGGATAGATGCACGAAATTCGCGGTGAGGGCACGCACTCCCTCCGGGTCGGTCAGCAGCGCCCCGATACGCCACGAAGCCTCATACCCGGTACACCCCGCGCACTTCCAATCCGAAGGCAACTTTTCGTTGCCCTCCAGGATTTTTTCCGCCACAATCCACGCCCCGCCGGTTGCTTCATGCAAACGCTCCATATACTGACGCGGATCGGCCAGCCCATCAGGATGATCAATACGGAAAGCATCAATGAAGCCGGCATGGAACAGCTCAAGCAGCAGCGCGTGGGAAGCCTGAAATACCTCCGGATCCTCCACCCGGATTCCGGCCAAGGTATCCACATCGAAGAACCGCCGGTAATTGAGTTCTTCCTCGGCGACCCGCCAATAGGCAAGCCGATAGTACTGGCGTTGTAGCAGTTCTGCCAGCGGCAGAAATTCGGTGCCTTTCCGGACCGGGTAAACGTGGTCATAGTAGCGCAAGACGGGAACTGCGCCTTCGCCCTCATAACCCGGTACGACGACGTGATCGAGGCTAATCGCCTCCCGGGCGAGCGCGGTACCCACCCGTTCGCCGAGCACCGGGATGAGGATCCCATCGTCGCTGGACTCCACGTCGATATCGAACCAGGAGGCATAGGGGGACTCGGGGCCGTCACGTAGCAGGGACCACATGGCGCGGTTGAGGTAGAGTGGGGTGGGCATGGCCATATGGTTAGGCACCACATCAACGACGATGCCGAGGCCGGCCGCGTGCGCGGCATTCGCAAAAGCCTCAAAACCGGCCCGCCCGCCCATCGGCTCGGAAATCCGGGTGTGATCCACCACGTCATAGCCGTGCGTGGAGCCCGGGGCGGCCTGGAGGATAGGGGAGCAGTACACATCGGTAATCCCGAGCTGCACCAGGTAGGGGAGCAGGGCGGTGGCATCCGCGAAGGTGAAGTGGGGACCGAGTTGCAGCCGATACGTGGACACGGGCTGGCGCCGCCCGGCGCTGGGCACGTGGGAACGTAGAGCTGGAATACTGGAGGTGTCAGTGATTGCGGTCATACTTTCGAGCTTAGCGCACGGCCTGCGGAGTTTTGGGCGCCGGCCAGGGCGTCGTCGATATCTTCCTCGGAGGGCTCATGCACGAAAACGCGCAGGGAGCGCCCGATCACGCTGGTGGTATCCCCGGAAGCGAAAACGATCTGGGGATTGACCTCCGCCGCGGTATTGACCACCTCCGTCCATTCGCGGTCGTAGACGCCGCCCGGGATGGCGAACTCAACTTCGTCGTCGCCAGCATTGAACATGAGGAGAACATCATCATCAATAATCGGGTTGCCGCGCTCATCGGGTTCGCGGATACCCGCGCCGTTGAGGAATACCATGAGGGCCCGCGCGAACCCGGAATCCCAATCGGAATCTTCCATCTGGCTAGAATCGGGACGGAACCATTCGATTTCCGGGAGGCAGCCTTCGCATACAGGATCGAAACCGGCCACGAAACGCCGGCGCCGGAACACCGGGTGATTCTTGCGGAAAGCGATAGCCGCCCGCGTGAATTGTAGAATATCCATCTGCCGATCATCGAGATCCCAATCCATCCACGCGATCTCATTGTCCTGGCAGTAGGTGTTGTTATTACCGCCCTGGGTGCGCCCAATTTCATCACCGTGGGAAATCATGGGAACGCCTTGGGAGAGCAGCAGGGTGGAGATGAAATTGCGGATTTGGCGTTCGCGCAGATCGAGGATTTCGGGATTATCCGTGGGGCCTTCTTCCCCGCAATTCCAGGAGCGGTTATTCGATTCGCCATCCGCGTTGTTTTCGCCATTGGCTTCATTGTGCTTCTCGTTATAAGAAACCAGATCGCGCATGGTGAAACCATCGTGGGCGGTCACGAAATTAATGGAGGCGAAGGGGCGGCGCCCGGAGGATTCATACAGGTCCGCGCTGCCCGTTAGGCGGGAGGCGAATTCCGGCAGGGCGGCCGGTTCCCCGCGCCAGAAATCACGCACGGTGTCACGGTACTTGCCGTTCCATTCCGTCCACAGCGGTGGGAAACCGCCCACCTGGTAGCCGCCTTCGCCCACATCCCAGGGTTCGGCAATGAGTTTGACCTGGGAAATGATGGGATCCTGCTGGATGATGTCAAAGAAGGAAGAAAGCTTATCCACCGCGTGGAGTTCGCGAGCCAGGGTGGAAGCCAAATCGAAACGGAAACCATCCACGTGCATTTCCGTCACCCAGTACCGCAATGAATCCATAATGAGTTGGAGGGTATGTGGGGAGGTCATATTCAAGGAGTTCCCGGTCCCTGTGGTATCGAAATAGTGCCGCGGGTCATCGGGGACCAGGCGGTAGTAGGAGCGATTATCAATACCCTTGAAGGATAGGGTGGGGCCCATGTGGTTCCCCTCCGCCGTGTGGTTGTACACCACGTCAAGGATGACCTCAATATCGGCTTCGTGGAAGGCCTTGACCATGGCCTTAAACTCATCGACTTGCTCCCCGCGCGAGCGGGTGGCGTAGCCATCATGGGGCGCGAAGAATCCGATGGTGTTATAACCCCAGTAATTGCTCAGGCCCCGATCCTGGAGCGAGGTGTCATTGATGAACTGGTGCACCGGCATGAGCTCAATAGCCGTCACCCCCAGGGAGGTGAAGTAATCGAGAACAGGCGGGTGGGTGAGGCCCTGGTAGGTACCGCGTAATTCTTCGGGAACGTCCGGGTGGCGCTGGGTGAAGCCCTTCACGTGCGTCTCATAAATAATGGTTTCGTTATATTCATGCTTGGGCGGGCGGTCATAGCCCCAATCGAAGTAGGGGCTGATAACCACGGAAACCGGCACGTGGCCGAGCGAATCCAAAGTGCACGGTTGTGAAGGATCGTTGAAGTCATAGGAAAAGACTTCCTGAGCATTGGTGATATTGCCTTCGATGGCTTTGGCGTAGGGATCCAGGAGGAACTTGGAAGGATCGCAGCGCAGCCCCTGGGCCGGATCGTAGGGACCGTAGACGCGGTATCCGTAACGCTGCCCGGGCCGAATTGAGGTGAGGTAACAATGCCAAACATTGGCATCAACTTCCCGCAGTTCCACGCGGGTTTCTTTGTTGTTATCGTCAAGTAGGCAGAGTTCGATTTTCTCAGCCACGGAGGAGTAAATCGCGAAATTCGTGCCGGTGCCGTCGAAAGTAGCGCCCAGCGGATACGGGTGTCCAGGCCAAATTCTCATACCTGAGTATCTCATACGAAAGTGGGAATCTACTGAAAATCTAGCGAGACGGTGGGCGATACTGGGTTCGAACCAGTGACCTCTTCGGTGTGAACGAAGCGCTCTACCACTGAGCTAATCGCCCGGGCGACCGTAACGGCCCGTGCATCACGCAAGCTTATAGGGGGTGGGCGGAGAAACTCAAATTTAACTAACGTGGTGTGCACCTCACTGCCCCGGTTTGACCGGGTGCGCGGAATGTCGCTATAGTTTTTCGATGTCATCGACGTCGCCGCGGCGGTTCCCGCCACGGTTAACCTGGCCAGCGCGGCTTGGTTAGTGATTGTTGATCGGCCACGCGGATGTAGCTCAGTTGGTAGAGCGCAACCTTGCCAAGGTTGAGGTCGCGGGTTCGAGCCCCGTCATCCGCTCGGATGTGAAGAAAGGCAAAGCGGCACACGTGCCCATATTCCTCTCACGTATCCGGACGGTGGGTTGGCCGAGAGGCGAGGCAACGGCCTGCAAAGCCGTGTACACGGGTTCGAATCCCGTACCCACCTCGCGGGGCGATTGGCGCAGCGGGAGCGCGCTTCCCTGACACGGAAGAGGTCACTGGTTCGATCCCAGTATCGCCCACCACTATTTCCTTGCAGCGCCATTTTGACCCGGCTCTCACGGTTGGGTAAACTAGTGGCTCGCTGTGAAACAGTGCGGATGTAGCTCAGTTGGTAGAGCGCAACCTTGCCAAGGTTGAGGTCGCGGGTTCGAGCCCCGTCATCCGCTCGGGCGATTGGCGCAGCGGGAGCGCGCTTCCCTGACACGGAAGAGGTCACTGGTTCGATCCCAGTATCGCCCACCATATTTATTCACCACCTATTGCACCCCGTACCACGCCCGCCCGGAATCAAGGTGCAACGGCAGCTACGTTAAGAAATTGTTTTGATGTCGTGGGGTTGCATCCTGTGAGGTCTGCTGTTGTGGACTTGCTTTTTGTAGGCACCACCGCTCACATCGTCCATACTTGTCCGTGTCGAGCGGATGATCGCACCAGAGCCAGCTAACAGAATAGATGGGGAAGTAAATGACCAAAGTCCCGGGTGGCCGCCTCAAGCTGGAAGCAATCATGCCATGAGCGTAAAAGCGCGCAACCACGCGGCAAAGCGGCGTCGTCGTGCGGAAAAAGCGGGTGAAAAAGAACGGTGCGCAGCCCCGCGTTAGGTCTTCCTGACTATATTTTCCGCAATCAAGCGGGTAGACCTATAGGCGTAAACGAAAGGATGGATCAATGGCCGAAAAAGTTGTTATCGATGCTCTTCAGCGCACGCTGACCGATCTTATTGACCTCTCCCTGCAAGCTAAGCAGTACCACTGGAATATTCAGGGTGCGCGTTTCCGCGCCCTCCACCTCGCTCTTGATGAAGTTGTGTCCGTGACCCGTACCGACCTTGATGAGGTTGCCGAGCGCATCGCCACCATCGGGGGCTTCCCGGATGGTCGGGCCGTGACGGTCGCCAAGGAAAGCGGTCTGGATGATGCGGGCACCGGTCCCTTCAATGTGGACGATGTCTACACCGTGATGGCGGAGAAGCTCTACGGGGCTTCCCGGCGTATCCAGAATGACCTGTCCAAGGTGGACGAAGCCGATCCGCTCAGCGGTGACCTGCTCATCGGGGTCGCTCGCAACCTGGAGCTGCAGGGCTGGTTCATGAAGGCCGCCGCGGTCGAAAACTAAATCGCTCGCGCTGACGGGTGTGCGCCGCAGCCGTGACTCATAGCGAAGGGGACCATCTCACCAGGCGTGAGGTGCGTCCCCTTCGCCGTGTTCGCGGTAGAGCCGCGCGGGCGGGCCCGGAGCGAAACAGGTATCCTGGTGGGCGGGCATCCCCGGTCTGGATGCCGTGAAAAATAGAACTAAGGAGAAAACTATGCCCGCACGTCTATCCGTGGACGGCACCCTCGTCACCCTTGACGAACCGTGCCCGGGAACCGCCTACTTCGCCGCGGATCGCGCGATTGTCGCCCTGAAAGTTAACGGGGAACTCAAGGATTTGGCCACGGATTTGACCACGCTGGACGGCGCCGAGGTGGAAACCGTACGCATCGACTCCCCGGACGGGCTCAATATTCTCCGCCATTCCGCCACCCACGTGCTGGCCCAGGCAGTCCAGCAGATCTACCCCGATGCGAATCTGGGCATCGGCCCCTTCATTGAGGACGGCTTCTACTACGATTTCGGCAATATTGACCCGGTTACTCCGGAGATGCTGAAAGAGCTCGAAAAGCGCATGAAGCGCATCGTCAAGGAAAATCAGCGTTTCGTGCGCCGCGAAGTCACCGAAGAAGAAGCGCGCCAGGAAGAAGCCTCCCAGCCCTACAAGCTTGAGCTCATCACCACCAAGGGCCACGATGCGGACGGTGCCAGCGTGGAAGTGGGCCACGGCGGCCTCACCATGTACGACAACGTCAACCGTCACGGCGATGTGGTGTGGACCGATCTGTGCCGCGGGCCCCACCTGCCCTCCACCAAGTTCATCGGCAATGGTTTCGCGCTCACCCGGGCCTCGGCCGCCTACTGGAAGGGCGATCAGAATAATGATCACCTCCAGCGCATTTACGGCACCGCCTGGCCGAGTAAGGAAGAACTGGATGCCTACCAGACCCGCATTGCCGAAGCGCAGCGCCGGGACCACCGCCGCTTGGGCACCGAACTGGACCTGTTCTCCTTCCCCGATGAAATTGGTTCCGGGCTTCCGGTCTTCCATCCCAAGGGCGGCATTATCCGCATGGAAATGGAAAACTATTCCCGCCAGCGTCATATTGAAGCCGGCTACGACTTTGTCAATACCCCGCATATCACCAAGGGGCAGCTCTTCCAAACCTCCGGGCATCTATCCTGGTACAAGGACGGCATGTTCCCGGCCATGCGGGTGGATGAGGATCAGGATTACTACCTCAAGCCGATGAACTGCCCCATGCACTCCCTTATTTATAAGGCGCGTGGGCGCTCCTACCGCGATCTGCCGTTGCGGCTCTTCGAATTCGGGACGGTCTACCGTTACGAAAAGTCCGGTGTTATCCACGGCCTTACCCGCGCCCGCGGCTTCACCCAGGATGATGCTCATATTTACACCACCCGCGAGCAGATGCGCGAGGAACTTTCCTCCCTGCTCACTTTCGTGCTGTCCCTCCTCAAGGACTACGGTCTCAACGATTTCTACCTCGAGCTGTCCACGAAGGACCCGAAGAAGTTC
Organism: Actinotignum timonense; assembly: GCF_900155575.1. Classification (GTDB taxonomy): domain Bacteria; phylum Actinomycetota; class Actinomycetes; order Actinomycetales; family Actinomycetaceae; genus Actinotignum; species Actinotignum timonense. The sequence continues at coordinate 1,612,055 of NZ_LT706966.1, forward strand.
ATCGGGGATGATGACCTCTGGGAGGAAGCCACCCGCACCCTGGAAGAAGTGGCGCTCTCCTCCGGCCTGGAGCTGGTGCCCGATCCGGAAGGGGCGGCCTTCTACGGCCCCAAGATCTCGGTGCAGGCGCGCGATGCCATCGGCCGCACCTGGCAGATGTCCACCATCCAGCTTGATTTCAACCTCCCCGAGCGTTTCGGGCTGGAATACACCGCGCCGGACGGCTCGCGCCAGCGCCCGGTTATGATCCACCGGGCCCTCTTCGGTTCCATCGAACGCTTCCTGGGCGTGCTGGTCGAGCACTACGCCGGGGCGTTCCCCGCCTGGCTCGCCCCCGTGCAGGTGCGCCTGGTGCCGGTGGCTGAAACCTTCAACGAGTACTGCGAAGATATTGCCCGGCGCCTGCGTGAGCAGCATATTCGCGCCGAGGTGGATACTTCCGATGATCGCTTCGGTAAGAAGATTCGTAACGCCGCGAAGGAGAAGATTCCCTTCACCCTCATTGCCGGTGGGGACGACGTCGATGCCGGCGCCGTGTCCTTCCGTTTCCGCGACGGCGAACAGCATAACGGGGTCGCTATTGACGAAGCGATCGCGCATATCGTGGATGTGGTACGACGGCGCGCTAACGAGCCGGAAGCGGAGAAGTTCTAATGCTCTCTCGGAGCGGGCGGCCCCTGGCCCAGGCAATTTTCGGTCCCATCGCGCGCCTGTGCGTGCGCGCGGGGATCAGCGCCGATGCGGTAACAATCACCGGAACCGTGGCGGTGGTGGCCTGCGCGCTCATCCTCTATCCCCTCGGGCACCCCGTGTGGGCCTCCTGGATTATCGGTATCACCGTGATTTTCGACAGCCTTGACGGCCAAATCGCGAGGCTCACCGGAACCGCGTCCCGCTGGGGTGCCTTCCTGGATTCCACTCTGGACCGCCTGGCTGATTCTGCGATATTCTGCGGGATTCTGCTGTGGATCGTACGCTGGAATATTGGGGCTGGCGCGGGACTGACCGAGTGGTTGGCCCTGGCCTGCCTGGCGGCCCTGCCGGCCGCGCTGTGCACCTCCTACGCGCGCGCCCGCGCCGAAGCGGTGGGATTCACCGCGAATGTGGGGATCAGCGAACGCGCTGATCGGCTGGTTATTGTGCTCCTCGGGGCGCTGATCACCGGCTACGGGGCGAGCGCCTGGGTACTGCTGGTGGCCCTGGCCTACCTCGCGGTAGCCGGGTGGATCACGGTAGCCCAGCGCATGGTGACCGTCTACCGGCAGTCCCGCGCTGAGCAGAGTGGCGATAAACAGAGCGCCGGGGAGCGGGCCGGCCAGGGGAGCGGCCAGTGAATCTCGGCAATCTTCTTTTCCGCGCCACCGGGGCGGTGGCCCGGCTCCCCGAACCGGTGGGCCGCGGCCTCTTCGCCGCGGTCGGGACGGTCGCCGGAACCCTGCCGCTGCGCGGAACCCAGCAGCTACGCCGCAACCTGGCACGGGTACGGCCAGATGCGCGCGGGCGCGCTGCCCGCCGGCTGAGCCGTGCGGCCATGCGTTCCTATATGCGCTACTATTACGAAGCCCTGCGCCTGGGAACCTGGGAAGCTGATGATTTCGCGGCGCGGGTTATCGAGGACGGCCTGGATTCTGCCCGCGCGGAATTCGCCCGCGGCCATGCCCTCATCGGGGCACTCATGCACATGGGCAATTGGGATATGGCCGGGGCCTGGTCGCGCTATTTCCTCGCCCCCGTGCACACCCTGGTCGAAAAGCTCGAACCGGCCGAGGTATTCGAGCGCTTCGTGCGACTGCGTGAAAATATTGGGATGGTTATCTATCCCGTGGTCAAAGGTGGCGGGGCTATTCATCGCCTCGCGGAGGACACCCGGCAGGGTCCCATCCTGGCCCCGGTTCTCGCGGATCGCGATCTCACCGCATCCGGGGTGGAAGTGGAATTCTTCGGGGAGAAAATGCTCGCCGCCGCCGGACCGGCCATTCTTGCCATAGATACCGGCTGCGCCGTCGTTCCTATTTTTTCCTACTACGTGAAAAAGGAACGTACCCGGGCCGTACCCACCCGGTGGCGCATGGTGCTGCGCAGCGGCGCACCTATTCGCGCCCGCGTGGATGCCGCGGCCTCCCCGCGCGAGCGCCACGCGGACATCGCGCGCATCACCCAGGAATGGATCACGGCTTTCGAAGAGGTGCTTGCCGAACACCCCGGGGATTGGCATATGCTCCAGCCCGTTTTCGTTGCAGATTTGGACCGCGAGCGCTACCGCACCAATCGCGAAAAAGCCGCCCGGGAGCTCGCGCGCCGGCAAGCAGAGTACGACGCGAAGGAAGGAACGCCGTGAACATCGGGATTGCCTGCCCCTATTCGTGGGACGTGCCCGGGGGAGTGGGATTCCATATCCGGGATCTAGCCGAGGAACTCATCGCCCGCGGGCACAGTGTTTCGGTGATCGCCCCGAGTGAAGAAAACGAGGCGCTGCCCGATTACGTGGTGCCGGTGGGCGCCTCCGTGGCGATTCCCTATAACGGTTCGGTGGCGCGCCTCTCCTTCGGGCCGCGCGTCAATCGCGCGGTGCGGCGCTGGCTGCGCGAAGGGAATTTCGATGTGCTCCACGTGCACGAACCCTTCGTTCCCTCCGTGTCGATGCTCGCGCTCATGAGCGCGGAATGCCCGGTGGTCTCCACCCACCACACCGCCATGGATCGCTCCCGGGCCTTCGACCTTTTCTCCCCGGTGCTGCGCCCCATCCTGGAAAAAATCCAGGCGCGGATCGCGGTCTCCCAAGAAGCACGCCGCACCACCGTGCAATATTTAGGCGGGGACGCTTTTATTATTCCCAACGGCGTGTACACCGCTGATTTCGAAGTGCCGCGCGATGCCCGCTTCACCGGCACGCCCGATTCGCCCACTTTCGGATTCCTCGGCCGCCTGGACGAACCGCGCAAGGGCTTGCCCGTGCTGGCCGCCGCCGCCCCGCTCATCCTGCGCGACTATCCGCAAGCGCGCTTCTTCGTGGCCGGAAAAGGCGATGAGGAAGCAGCCCGGGAACTCTTCGGGGAAGCGGCCGCTCAGGTTATCTTCCTCGGGCCGGTCAGCGATGCCGATAAAGCGGCGATGCTCGCCAGCGTGGACCTCTACGTGGCACCCAATACCGGGGGTGAATCCTTCGGAATTATTCTTATCGAAGCGATGAGTGCGGGTGGTTTCGTGCTCGCCTCGGATATTCCCGCTTTCCGCGCGGTGCTGGGCGGGGGAACTTTCGGGGACCACTTCGCTAACGAAGACCCGGAGGATCTGGCTCGGGTTGCGCTGGCGGCCTTGCGTGATCCGCAGCGCCGGGCCCGGGTGGCCCAGGCCGGCCAGGCCGAAGCCCAACGTTACGACTGGTCCACGGTGGCCTCCCAAGTCTTTGCCGTGTACGAAACCGCGGTGCGTACCGCCCAGATGGAGGTAGAGCAGTGAATCTTTGGTGGTCCCTTGCCCTCCTCGCCGGTGTGGTGCTCCTTCTGCTCGGGTTCAGCGCGGCCCTGGCGGCCCGCCGCCTCGACCGCCTCCACACCACTCTGCTGAAATCCCGCCGGGCGGTAGAACAGGCCCTCGCCGCCCGTGCCCGCACCGCCTACGATATGGCGATGTCCGGGGAGCTGGATATGGCCGGGGCTCTTATCCTCACCGATAGCGCCCAGCGGGTGCTGTCCGCCTCCATGCTTCCGGTGGTGGCGGACGGATTGGAGGCCCTGCCCGGTGATATGCGCGCAGATCTGCCCGATCCGGCAGTGGCTGCCCGGGAGCGGCGCGCGGTGGAATCCGAGCTTTCCCGCGCCTTGCGCCTCACCGTGGATGAGCTGGACCCGAATGATATGACGGATGCGGCGGCCCGCGAATTTTACCGGCGCTTGGAGCGCGCCCGCCTCGATGTGCGCATGACGCGTTCCTTCCATAATTCGCATGTGGACCAGGCTCGCCGGGTACGAAATTCCCGGGTCCTCTCCATTTTCCCCATTGCCGGGCACGCCCCGGTCCCGCAAACCATCGATATTGATGATGAATAAGAGCACCCGATGACCACTACCCCGCGGCGCGCCGCGCGCATTATCGCCCTGGATGAGGCCGGCTGTGTCCTCCTCATCCGCGGCCACGACCGGGATGACCCCACCCACCGCTGGTGGTTCACGCCCGGCGGGGGATTGGAAGATACGGAAAGCCCCCGGGCGGCAGCGGTACGAGAATTTCGGGAGGAGACCGGCGTCGTCGTAACTGAAACGGAACTCATCGGGCCGGTCCTGCGCCGGCGCGCAACTTTTCGTTTCGCGCGTGCCACCCTCAACCAGGACGAAGTATTTTTCGCGGTGCGCCTCGACGCGAAGCGCGCCCGCGCGGCGGTGACCGGACGCGGGCGGGCCTGGACCGCGGCGGAAGAAGAACTCCTCGACGCCATCCACTGGCGCGCCGGCACGCAACTTATCGGCTCTCCGAGCGAGCGGGTCTACCCGGCGGGCCTCGCGGAGCTCGCGGCCCAGGTGCATAACGGCTGGGACGGCATCTGCCGCGAGATATGGGAAAACTGAAGCGCGGGAAAACTCAAGCTCAAGAAAACTGAAGTGCGGGAAACCGAAGCGCGGGAAAACTGACCTTCAGGAAAATCTCCCCTCAGGAAAACTAAGGCGCGCTGCGGCCCGGGTAATAGTTCCCGGGCCGCGAACCGCGTACAATGGCTCCGGAAGTTTTTATCTACTCGGGAGGACACGTGTCAGGACACTCCAAGTGGGCAACCACCAAGCATAAGAAAGCCGCTAATGACGCCAAGCGCGGCAAGCTCTTCGCGCGTCTGGTCAAGAACATCGAAGTGGCGGCGGCAACCGGTGGTGGCGATCCCGCGGGTAACCCCACGCTCTTTGACGCGATCCGCAAGGCCAAGCAGAACTCGGTGCCGGCCGATAATATCGATCGCGCCGTTAAGCGTGGTTCGGGTGAAACCGATGATTCCATCCAGTACGAAGCCATTACGTACGAAGGCTACGGCCCGGGCGGAGTGGCTATCCTCATCGAATGCCTGACTGATAACCGCAACCGCGCCGCCTCGGATGTGCGCACCGCCCTCACCCGCAATGGCGGAACGCTGGCGGATCCCGGTTCGGTTTCCTACCTCTTCAACCGCCGCGGCGTGGTGGAAGCGGTCAAGGGGGAGAACACCGAGGACGACGTCCTCATGGCCGTTCTTGACGCCGGCGCCGAAGAAATTGAGGACGACGGCGATACCTTCACCATCTACTGCGCGGCCAGCGATGTGGTAGCCGTGCGCACCGCGCTCCAGGAAGCTGGAATTGACTACAATTCCGCCGAATCGCGCTTTGTGCCCTCCACCAATGTTCCCCTCGACCGGAGCGGTGCGGAAAAGCTCCTTAAGCTCACCGATGCCCTTGACGATGTGGACGATATTCAAGAGGTCTACACCAACGCGGATATCGCCGACGACATCCTCGCCGAGCTCGAGGGTGAGTAGTGCGCATTCTGGGGATTGACCCGGGACTCACGCGCTGCGGGTTGGGAACCATTGACGCCGATGTGACGCGGCGGGTGCGCCTGGTGGATATGCGGGTGGCGCGTTCCCCGGTGGACCTGGCCCCGCATCGGCGTCTCCTCCTCATCGCGGATGAAATTGACGCGGTGATCGCGGAGTTTTCCCCCGAAGTCGTGGCGGTGGAACGCGTTTTCGCGCAGGAAAATGTGCGTTCGGTAACTTCCACCGCGCAGGTGGCCGGTATCGCGATGCTGGCCGCCGCCCGCGCCCAGCTGCCCCTCGGCCTGCATTCGCCCTCCGAAGTGAAGGCGGCGGTGACGGGCTCGGGGCGCGCCGGGAAACTCCAGGTGCAAAATATGGTGCAGCGGATTTTGGGTCTGGCGGAATTGCCGCGCCCTAAGGATGCCGCGGATGCCCTGGCCATCGCGATTACCCACGCCTGGCGCGGGGGCGCCCACGCCCTGGACGCCACGGTGGATAACGGCCAGCACGGCGGGGCCGGCACCCTCCCGCGTGCCGAAGGAGCTGATTTAACGCCGGCGCAGCGCATGTGGGCGGGAGCCGAACGCATGAGCCGGCGCGCCGGTGCGGTTTCCCCGCACCGCTCCGCTAGCGGTTAGAGTCATGAGGAAGGGAGCCCGGAGTGATTGCAAGTATTCGCGGAACTGTGAGCCGTATTACCACCACATTCGCGGTGGTGGAGGTCGGCGGGTGGGGCGTCAAAGTTTTTGCGACGCCGGATACCCTCTCGCGCCTGCGGGAAGGCGCGGAAGCTTTTCTCTACACCTCGCTGGTCGCTAGCCGCGATGACCTGCCCTCCCTCTACGGTTTTAGCGAAGCCGATGAGCGCGATGTTTACGAAATCATGCAGACGGTTTCCGGAATCGGCGCCAAAGTTGCGCTCACGCTCCTCTCCGTCCACACCCCGAACGCCCTGCGTGCCGCCGTGCAATCCAAGGACGAGGCGGCCCTCACCCGGGTCCCCGGTATCGGCAAGAAAAGCGCCCAGCGTATTATTTTAGAGCTGGGTAATAAGCTCGGCCCGGCTCCGGTGGCCGCCGGTGAAGCAGCCAGCCCCGAGGCGGATCCGAGTGCCGTAGTTGCCGGTCTGGTAGGGCTGGGGTGGAAGGAAAGCGACGCCGTCGCCGCTTATGAAGAAGCGCGCACGCAAATACCGCAGGGCACCGTGGCCCAGCTCCTGCGCGCCAGTCTGCAAGTACTAGGGGCCCGCCGATGAGCGAAGAAATGTCCTTCGATGCCGGCCTGGTATCCCCGGAAGCCAGCGAAACGGAACGCGCCGCGGAAGCGGCCCTGCGCCCGCGCCAGCTCTCCGAATTCGTGGGCCAGGATACCGTGCGCGACCAGCTCTCCCTCGTGCTTCAGGCCGCGGTGCAACGCGGGCGCACCCCCGATCACGTGCTCCTTTCCGGGCCGCCGGGCCTGGGGAAAACCACCCTCGCCATGATTATTGCCGCCGAGGTGGGCGGGGCGCTGCGCCTGACCTCCGGCCCGGCGATCCAACATTCGGGCGACCTGGCCGCGATTCTTTCCTCCGTGCAGGAAAACGACGTCCTCTTCATCGACGAAATCCACCGCCTGGCCCGCAATGCCGAAGAAATGCTCTACCTGGCCATGGAAGATTTTCGGGTAGACGTGATGGTGGGGAAGGGCCCGGGAGCCACCTCGATTCCGCTGCCGCTGCCGTTCTTCACGGTAGTAGGGGCGACGACGCGCGCCGGCTTACTGCCCGCTCCCTTACGTGATCGCTTCGGCTTTACGGCGCACCTGGAATATTACGAACAGCGCGATCTGGCCCGTATTGTGCGGCGTAATGCCGTCAAGCTCGGCCATACCATTACCGAGGATGCGGCCCAGGAAATTGCCGGGCGTTCGCGCGGCACCCCGCGTATCGCCAACCGGCTGCTGCGGCGCGTCCAGGACTGGGCGCAGGTGCGCGGTACCGGGGATTTGGACCTGCGGGCCGCGCGGGCTGCCCTCGATCTTTTCCAGGTGGATCCGGCCGGGCTGGACCGCCTCGATCGGGCGGTGCTCGAAGCGATCTGCACCCGTTTCGGGGGCGGGCCGGTGGGCCTGACCACCCTCGCGGTATCTGTTGGGGAAGAACCCGAAACGGTAGAGACAGTGGTGGAGCCCTATTTGGTGCGCGAAGGCTATCTGGTGCGTACCCCGCGCGGGCGGATGGCGGCCCCGCGGGCCTGGAGCCACCTCGGTTTAACTCCGCCTACAGATTAGTTTCGTCACGGCCGCCGGTGTTTTCAGCTATGCACGGTAAACTGGCACGGTAATTATTGTCTTTTCCAAGGAGCTTTCGCGTGGAATTCGCCATCATGGGCATCATTCTGGTAGGGATGGTGCTGTTCATGTCCCAGTCCAATAAGAAGGCCCGGGCACGTGCTGAAGAACACCGCAATAGCATTCTGGTGGTGGGCACGGATGTCATGACCACCGCTGGTTTTTACGGGCGCATTGTTGCGATTGACGGGGATGCGGTGACGCTCGAAAGTCCCTCCGGGGATGAAACTGTGTGGTCGCGCCTGGCCATTCGGGAGCAAGCCTCTATTCCCTTCGCGCCGGTCAGTGAAGAAGAAGCGGCGGCGGAAGATGTCGCGGAAGCTGCCCGCCTGAGCGCTTCGGAAGAATCCGGGGCCGGGGCGGTTGCGGATAATGCCGCGGGAACCGGTGCTCCCACTGGCGCGGCCACCCCGGAAGTGACCGGTCACGTGACTCCTCGGAGCACGGACTCGGCTTTTGGTGAAAAGAAAGATGAGTCGGGCTCGGCCTGGAAGTAAACACTATGTCTCAATCTAAAAATTCCGGCGTCCGGTTATCCTGGCGCCGGATCATTACCCTTGCGATCTTGGCGATCGCGCTCTTCGTCTCCCTGGGCGTGGGCTCGGTAACGGGATCCGGATCGGAATCCCGGTGGACCCCGAATTTCGCCCTCGACCTGGAAGGCGGCACGGAGCTTATTCTCACCCCGAAGACCACGGATAATTCCGAGATCACCTCGGAAGATGTCAATCAGGCGATTGAAATTATCCGCCAGCGCGTGGACGCCTCGGGTGTGGCAGAAGCGGAGATCACCTCCCAGGGTGGATCCAATATTGTGGTGGGTCTGCCCGGGCACCCCAGCCAGGAAACCCTCGACCTCGTGCGTAATTCCGCGGTGTTGCGGATGCGCCCGGTGCTCGCCATGGCGAACCCGGGAACCATGAAGGGCGAGGGCGAGAATGCCGCGCCTCTCACCGGTACCGCGCTGGAAGAAGCCGCCATGAAGGCCGCCGACGCGGACGGGGACGGCAAGCTCTCCACCACTCCGCCTAGCGAGCCCACCAGCGCCTCGGATCCGGCCTGGGCTAAAACCGAGCGGGTCACCTACGATGCGCTGACTTTGGATTGCACCGCGGAAAACCCCGCCACTGCTCCGGAAGAAAACCCGGATACCGCGCTGGTGGCTTGCGGGCAAAGCGAAGATTCCAAGACCGGTGAAGTGACGCCTTATAAGTACGTGCTCGGCCCGGCCGAAATCGCCGGAACGAACCTGACGCGCGCCACCTCCGGTTTCGATCAGCAGCAGGGCCAGTGGATCGTGCAGCTGGAATTCGATAACGAGGGCGCCCAGAAGTTCTCCGAAGTGACCGGGCGGCTGGTGGGCTTGCAAAGTCCCCAAAACCAATTCGCTATCGTGTTGGACGGTCGCGTTATTTCCTCCGCGGTCCCGCAAACCCAGATTTCGGGTGGACAGGCCGTTATTAACGGTTCCGGTATTAATGCGACGACGTCGCGCGTGCTGGCCAACCAGTTGCAATTCGGTTCGCTACCCCTGGAATTCGAGGTGCAATCCGAACAGCAAATTTCGGCTACCCTCGGTTCCGAATCGCTGCGCGCGGGCCTCGTGGCCGGGCTGATCGGTCTTGTGCTTATTGTTCTTTACCTCGTCTGGCAGTACCACGCCCTCGCCATCGTGGCGGTGGGTTCGGTGGTGCTTGCCACGGGTCTATCCTACGGGGTTATTTGTTTGCTCTCCTGGGTGATGGGTTACCGATTGTCGATGGCCGGCGTCGTCGGCCTGGTTATTTCTATCGGTATTACGGTCGACTCCTTCATCGTGTTCTTCGAACGTATCCGCGATGAGATTCGTGACGGACACGCCGTCCGCACCGCGGTGCAACGCGGTTGGAAGCGCGCAACCCGCACGATTATCGCCTCCGACTCCGTTAACCTCATCGCGGCCGGGGTGCTCTACTTCATCGCGGTGGGCTCGGTGCGTGGTTTCGCCTTCACTTTGGGGCTTACTACTATCCTCGACCTCGTCGTCGTCTTTATGTTTACCTATCCGCTTATGACGCTGCTGGTGCGCACCAAGTTCTTCGGCGGGGGGCACCCGGCATCGGGTATGTCCGCCAAGCATTTGGCGCATACCCCGGCGTACCGCGGCCGTAAGGTTCCCGGGGAAGGCTCGCTCGCCGAGCGTCGCACCCGGGAACGCCGGGCCGCTCTCCCCGCGAGCAGCGAGGGAAAGGAGAACGCCTAATGTCGATGTACAGCTTAGGTAATGATCTCTACTCGGGGCGGCGCAGCTTCAAAATTGTGCAGCGGCGCAAGACCTGGTACACCATCGCGATTATCTGCGTGATCGCCTCGTTTATCGCGCTGTTCACCCGCGGACTCAATATGGGTATTGAGTTCACCGGGGGATCCCAATTCACGGTCTCGGAAGCGCAAACCACCGATCAGCGCCTCGCCTCGGATATCATGGCCCGCCACGGCGGGGATGAAGCCGCCCGCGTGGCCCAGGTGGGGGAGAACTCCCTGCGTATCCAGACCTCGGCGAATGCCGACGGTACCGGGGTGGGGAACGCGGAAACAGAAGCTATTCGCACGGAATTGGCCGAAGCCTACGGCACCTCTGTTCAGAATGTCACCTCCACCTATATCGGCCCGGTATGGGGCCAGGATATTTCCACGAAGGCCCTCCAAGGTTTCGTGGTCTTTATCGTGCTGGTGCTGCTGGCCCTGTGGGCCTATATGCGGTCTTGGCGTAACGCCCTGGGTGCCATCGTTGCGCTCTTCCATGACCTTGTGGTGACGGTGGGGATTTACTGCCTCTTCGGTTTCGAATTCACGCCGTCCACCGTTATCGGCCTGCTGACCATTCTCGGGTACTCCCTGTATGACACCGTGGTGGTCTTCGATAAGGTCCGTGAAAATACCGAACACGTGCTGCGCCAGCATCGCGTGACCTTCGGGGAATCCACGAACCACGCCGTCAATCAGACCCTCATCCGCTCCATTAACACCTCCGTCACCTCGATTATGCCGGTGGCGTCCATCCTCTTCATCGGGGTGTATCTCATGGGTGCGGGGACACTGCGCGATCTGGCGCTGGTGCTCTTCGTGGGTCTGCTGCTCTCGGCGTACTCCTCCATCTTCCTGGCCGCGCCGCTCGCCGTCACCCTGACGAATGCCGATCCGCGCATCAAGGCTCATAACGCGGAAGTAGCTGCCGCGCGCGCCGAACGCGTTGAGGCCGGCGTTGCCGAAGAAGACGTGGTATCCGCGGTTCTCGAACCGGGCCACCATCTCGGTAATGCAGCGCAGCCGCGCCGCAAGAAGAGGAGCAGGAAGTGAGTAGTGCCTTTTCTTCGCAGCTCGTGGAACTCGCGGCCAGCCGGGTCCGAGAACGTGAAAACTTCCCGGCACCCGGGGTGATCTTTCGCGATATCACCCCGCTCATAGCTGACGGTGAAGCTTTCCACCTCTTTATTGATGAACTGGCGCGCCACTACGAAGGTAAGATCGACGCCGTCGCCGGGCTGGAATCACGCGGATTTATTCTGTCCGCTCCGCTGGCCTACGCCATGGGTTTGGGGATGGTCACCATCCGCAAAGCCGGGCGCCTGCCAGGGCCGGTGATCGGGGTTGATTATGAACTGGAATACGGTTCGGCCCGGATGGAAGTTCAGCCCTTTAATATTGAAGATGGACAGCGCGTTCTCATCATCGATGACGTTCTCGCCACCGGTGGAACCGCACATGCCGCCTGTGAGCTGGTAGAAAGCTCAGGCGGGATTGTGGCCGGCCTGTGCATGCTCATTGAGCTGGCAGGCATGGGCGGCCGGGAGCGTCTGGCCGGTAGACAGGTCGAAGCGGTGCTAACCTTCGATTAAGTCAAGAGGGGAGTAGGGCATGTCGGAATCGCAAGGTCCGCGGGTACTATCGCGGCTATCGTGGTTGACCGGACGCACGGCCAGCCAGGTTCCTGATGCCCTGGAACCCCTTATGCGCGCCCTGGGAAATGTGGATAAGGAACGCATTATCCGGGCGTATAACGTGGCGGAGGAATGCCACCGCGGCCAGAAGCGGCGCTCGGGAGAGCCGTATATTACGCATCCGGTCGCGGTGGCAACTATCCTCGCCGAACTCGGTATGGATGAGGACACCCTCGTGGGAGCCCTCCTCCATGACACCGTGGAAGATACCGGGTACACCCTCGAGCAGGTCCGGGAGAATTTCGGTTCCACCGTGGAACTCCTCGTGGACGGGGTCACGAAGCTCGATAAGGTCGAATACGGGGAAGCCGCGCAGGCGGAAACCGTGCGCAAAATGGTGATCGCGATGTCTAAAGACATCCGCGTGCTCCTCATCAAACTTGCCGACCGGCTCCATAATGCCCGCACGTGGCGTTTCATGCCGCAGGAAAAGGCACGCTCCAAGGCTCATGAAACCCTGGAAATTTACGCGCCCCTCGCGCATCGTCTCGGCATGAATTCCATTAAATGGGAGCTTGAGGATCTTTCCTTCAAAACCATGTATCCGGAGGTCTACGCCGAAATTGAATCCCTGGTGCAGGAACGCACCCCGGAACGCGAGGCGTATATCGCGAAAATTAAGGCGATCTTGGAGCGGGAGCTCAAGACCTCCCATATTAAATGCACGATCACCGGCCGCCCCAAGCACTATTACTCCATCTATCAAAAAATGATTTTGCGGGGTAAGGACTTCGAGGATATTTACGACCTCGTGGGAGTGCGGGTGCTGGTAGAAACCATCCCGGATTGCTACGCGGTTCTGGGCGTTGCCAATACGATTTTCACGCCGATTCAGGGGCGGATCAAGGACTATATCACCACCCCGAAATTCAACCTCTACCAGTCAATTCACACCACCGTCATCGGCCCGGATAACCGCTCTCTGGAAATCCAGATCCGCACCTACGATATGCACCGGCGTGCCGAATACGGCGTGGCTGCGCACTGGCGCTACAAGGAAAACCCGAATGCCACCAAGCGCGGGGGCGGGGCCGCGAAAGTCGATGAAGAAACCACGCAGCTTAACTGGTTGCGCCAGCTGGTCGATTGGCAGCGGGAAACCGCGGACCCGGCGGAATTCCTCGAATCCCTCTCCTATGAGATCTCCGGTAATAAGGTCTATGTATTCACCCCGGCAGGGGAAGTCATGGAACTTCCCACGGGTGCCACCCCGGTTGATTTCGCCTATGCCGTCCACACCGAAGTGGGGCACCGTACCGTAGGTGCGCGGGTGAATGATCGCCTTGTCACCCTGGATCACAAGCTGGAATCGGGCGATACGGTTGAGATCATTACCGCGAAAAGCCCGGATGCCGGGCCCTCCCTCGGCTGGCTTGATTTCGTGGCCAGCCCGCGCGCCCGCGCCAAGATCCGGGTGTGGTTCAAGAAGAGCCGCCGGGATGAAGCGGTGGAAGAAGGCAAGGATAAGTTGGCCCGCGCGATCCGCAAGCGCAGCCAGCCCGTCCAGCGCCTCATGAGCCATGACACCCTCGCGGAAGTAGCACGGGAAGCCGGGCGCAGTTCCGTGGATGATCTGTACGCCGGTATCGGGGAGGGGGATATTTCTCCCGAAACCGTGGTGCGTAACCTCATTACCTCCCAGGGCGGGCAGGCCGGGGTGGAAGAAACCCTGGCGGAGGCGGTGACCCCGAACCGTATTTCGCGGCGGCGGAGCACCGCGAGTACCGATAACGCCGTGGTGGTCCAGGGGATGGAAGCCGGCGACGTTATGGTCAAGCTGGCCCGCTGCTGCACCCCGGTTCCTCCCGATGCCATCGTCGGTTTCGTGACCCGCGGCTCGGGGGTATCCATTCACCGTGCCGATTGCCCCAATGTGGAACAGCTGCAAAAGCAACCCGAACGCTTCCTTGAGGTACATTGGGCCGATGATTCCGAAGCCGTCTACGTGATCCAGGTCCAGGTGGATGCCTTGGATCGCCAGGGCCTGCTCTCTGATATTTCCCGGGCCCTGCTGGATAACGGGGTGAATCTGCTGGCCGGCAATATGATGACCACGAAGGAACGCATGGTGCGTAATACCTTCACTTTCGAGATGGCCGATCCCCACCACCTGGCCCGGGTGCTCGCGGATCTGCGCAAAATCGAAGGCGTGTACGACGCCTACCGGGTGACCAACTCGAAGCCCGCCAACCAGCGCCGGGTGGAGCCCCCGCGCACCTAGCGCAGGGCAATGGCGCGCAGGGCACTGCGGGCGGGGGCATGTTGCCTCCCGGCGAGGCTCCGTGCTACCGCGTCCCACTCATCAGCTTTGAGAAGGCGACGCCGCGCCACTTCCAAGGCGCAGGTAATCGCGAGGTGAAGTTCTTCCTGGTGGAAAATATCCGTGATCGTGCGCGGCAGGGTAGTCAAGCACAAGCCGGCTATCGATTGGCGTTCCTCGGGCGGCGGCTTGCGGCGAGCCCGGGACTTCACCCGCACGCTACAGACCCGCACCAGCCGGTCCGCCGGCCAATACCCGGTATGAACCCATAATGCGCTCAGGGTAATGGCAATCGCGCCGCTCCCCACCAGCGGGGCAAGAAGAGAGGCTCGCAGCGCCCGATAGGCGGCGCAATCAGCCGCGCACACCAGCCCGGGCGCATACTCCACCAGCAAACCAGCATTGATATCCAGGCGCTGCACCGCATCCACATACATACCGAGAGTGTGCGATGGCGAAGAAAATAGCGCAAGCCGCTTTCCCCAGGCGGGGAGAGCGGCTTGCGTTTATCCACAGGTAGGAAAAGTTACAGATCCTTATTGACCTGCTCAAGCCAGGCCACGCGGGCGGCCCGTGCTTCGTTCAGCTCGGTGAGCTTCTTTTCATCGCCGGCCTGCTGGGCCTGGGCGATTTCCTCATCGAGTTCGGCAATAAGCGCTTCGAGCTGGGCGGCCATCCCGGAAGAACGCTGCTGCTTTTCCGGATCGGTACGGTTCCAGCGGTCGTTTTCCGCCGCGCGGACCTTCTCCTCAATTTCCCGCATGCGGCCCTCGGTCCGGGCAATATCACCGCGGGCCACGAAGCCGATCTCATCCCAGCGTTCCCCGATCTCACGGAGCTTTTCGCGGGCTTCATCCACATTGGTAATGGGAAGGAGAGCCTCAGCTTCCGCCACCAATTCGAGCTTGGCGGCCAGGTTTTCCGCGTACTGGCTATCCACCTGGCTGAAATGCGCGTCCCGGGCATCGTAGAAGGGCTGGCGGGCAGCCATGAAACGCTCCCAGAGCTTATCGTCATCGCGGCGCCCGGCCCGCCCGGCCCGCTTCCACTCATCCATGAGTTCGCGGTAGCGATCCCCGGTTTCCCGCCAATCGGTGGAGGAGGAAAGCGCGGCAGCTTCCGCGATGAGTTTTTCCTTAGTGGCCTTCACCTGGCTGCGGCGTACATCCAATTCCTTGTAGTGGTTGCGCCGGGCCCGATCAAAGGTGGAGCGGGCAGTAGCGAAACGCCGCCACAATGCTTCTTCGGTGGGGCGATCAATACGGGCACCCTGGCGCTGGGCCCGCTTCCAGTTCTCAAAAAGATCATTGAGCTCAGCGCGGGTATTCTGCCAGTGGATTGTATGCGGATTCGCATTGGCGATTTCCTCAGCGCGTTCAACAATCTGGGTACGCTCCTGGAGGGCAGCTTCCTTGGCGGCGGCGCGCTGGGCAGCGTATTCCTTGGCCCGCACCGCCACGACTTCTTCGAGCTTATCGAGGCGGGTGCGCAGCGCCGCGATATCACCCACGGCGGCTGGTTCAGCCAGTTCCTTACGCAAGGATGCGATCGACTTGCGGCTTTCTTCGGGAGATACGTGGTGGGCGCGCGTTTCTGCCAGGCTCACCTGGGTATCCAGGTCAATATAGCGGCGGATATAGAATTCCAGGGCATCATCTTCGGTGCCGGAAGCCGCGTAATGGCCAACGACCCGTTCGGTATCCCCATCCTTGAGCCACACCTTCCCTTCGTCGTCCACGCGCCCGAACGGACGGGCTTTGGCGACGGCGGCCGGATCCAGCGGCGCGGGAGCGGGCTGAGCGGGATGAGCTGTGGACATTGTTACTCCTTGTGGAGAAAGAGGCGTGCGGTACACGCCGCGGGACAATTTTAATTCTTACGGTATACCACAATTGTGCCACGGTAAAAGGGATTCCGGGTGTCAGTAGGAAAAAATCGGGAGAAAGGATACGGTTAATGCATGATTTTCTTGCGGTATTCCGATACTGCCCTGGAGGCGAATTGCTATATTATGGCCGACCCTACTCACCGGGTCGCCCTGGTTATTGATGCGGGAGCGGGAAGCGCGCCCTGGGTGGAGCGCACCCTGGCTGCCCGTAACCTGCGCCTGGGCGCGGTGCTGGCAACCCACGGGCACGGTGACCACGTATGGGATGCCGGGGTGGTAGCCGGCTCGAGCGTACCGTGCTATATCGCCGAAGGTGATGCCTACCGGCTGGATAATCCCATTGCCAACGCTTTTTACGCGCCGCTCGTCCTGGCGGCCACCGGGGGGCGCGCCTGGGTGAAACCGGAGAAGATCGTGCCTCTTCCGGAGGCGATCTACGGGGAAGGTACGGAGCTGGTTCCCGGCGTGCACCTGCGTGCCATCGCCACCCCCGGGCATACCGAAGGCTCAACCGTTTTCCTCTTCTCGGGGCGTTTCGAAGCGGATCCGGAAACTCCGCAGCTTCCCGACTGGGGCTTCGGGGAGAATTTCATGATCACCGGAGACGTGCTTTTCCGCGACGGAGTGGGCCGCACCGACCTCGCGGGCGGGAACGATGCGCAGATGCGCGCCTCCTTGCGCACCATTGTTGCCGAGGTGGACGGCTCCACGATTTTCTTCCCCGGTCACGGCAAACCCTCCACCCTGGCGCGTGAACTCAAAGCCTCGCCGTACCTGCGCGCCTATATCGCAATGAAGTGAAAGAATAGTACCTATGAAAATTGCGCCGATCTCCGGTTTCCCCGAATGGCTTCCGCAAGCCCGCATTGTGGAGCAGAAAGTTCTTGACACCCTGCGCTCCACCTTTGAACTGCACGGTTTTTCGGGGGTGGAAACTCGCGCCGTCGAACCTATGGATCAGCTCCTGCGCAAGGGCGAAACCTCCAAAGAAGTGTATGTGCTGCGCCGTCTCCAGGGGGAGGAGGGCCAGGATTCCGGCCTTGGCCTCCACTTCGATCTCACCGTGCCACTGGCCCGCTACGTGCTGGAGAACGCCGGGAAACTCGATTTCCCCTTCAAGCGCTACCAGATCCAAAAGGTCTGGCGCGGCGAACGCCCCCAGGACGGGCGTTTCCGGGAGTTTTACCAGGCTGATGTTGATGTGGTCGGCCAGGATACCCTCGCCTTCCACCACGATATTGAGCTGCCCCTCGTTATGGTGGATGCGCTGAGTAAGCTCCCCATCCCGCGGGTGCGGGTGCGCGCCTCGAACCGCAAACTCGCCCAGGGCTTCTACGAAGCCATTGGCCTGGAGAACACCGAGGAAACCCTGCGCATCCTCGATAAGCTGGATAAGGTCGGCCCGCAGGTGGTGACCGAGCTGCTTTCCGAACACGTGGGAGCAAGCGAGGAGCAGGCGAAACTCGCGTTGAGTTTGGCGGGTATCACCACCGAAGATGCCTCGTTCGTTGACAAAGTCCGCGCGCTCGGTGCGTCGTCGTCGCTCTTGGAAGAAGGTTTGGAAGAACTCGCAACGCTCGTGACCGAAGCGAATTCTCTTATCCCCGGGTCGGTGAGCGCGGATCTGTCCATCGCACGCGGCCTGGACTATTACACCGGTTCCGTTTTCGAATCGACGGTGGAAGGGCACGAAGATCTCGGCTCGGTGTGTTCGGGTGGGCGTTACGATAACCTGGCGACGGCCGGAAACCGCAGCTATCCGGGCGTGGGCCTGTCCATCGGGGTCTCGCGCCTGCTCGCGCGCTTCCTGCACCAGGATCTGCTGCGCGCGAGCCGCAAGGTTCCCACGGCCGTATACGTGGCGGTGAACGATGAATCCGAACGGCACCACGCTTCCACCATCGCGGCGCGCTTGCGTGCCCGCGGTATTCCCGCGGACGTTTCACATAACGCCACGAAATTCGGGAAGCAGATTAAGGCGGCCGATAAGCGCGGCATTCCTTTTGTGTGGTTTACGACGTCGGAAGGTGAACAGGTCCGCGACGTGCGCTCGGGCACCCAGGTCCCCGCTGACCCGGATACCTGGACTCCGCCGGAAGAAGATCGCTTCCCGCGGGTGATTATGCCGTGAGTCGCTTGCCTTCTCTCGAGCGGGTCCGCCAGGCGCTGGAAAACCTGAGCTTCCCGCTGCCCACCCCGGGCGCGGCCGACGGGCGCGATGCCCGCACCGACGCACTCCACCAACTCGATGACTACGTGCTCCCGCGCCTGCGCTGCCTGGATGCGCCGCTGGTGGCGGTGGTGGGCGGCTCGACCGGTTCGGGTAAATCCGCCCTGGTGAACGCCCTGGTGGGTGCCCCGGTCACGCCGTCCTCGGCGCTGCGGCCCACCACCCGAATCCCGGTGCTCGCCCACGCTCCCGGGGAGGAAGCGTGGTTTTCCGACGACCGTATTTTCCCCGGGCTCGCGCGTTTGAGCGGCGACGGCGCAGCGCTTGCGCACGAACGTTCCGGCACCGGCGCAGCTACTGTTGTGAACGACGGCGCAGCGGAGGCTACGAGCGGCACGGCACTTTCGCGTGAGATTGTGAACGACGGCGCAGCTGCGGCTAGCAGCGCTCAGGCAGCGCAGGCGAGCGGCAACATCCGCCTGGTGGAATCGCCTCAGGTCCCGCGCGGGCTGGCGCTGGTGGACTCTCCCGATATTGACTCGGTCGAGGGAGATAACCGCAGGCTGGCCGGGCAGCTGCTTCAGGCCGCCGATCTGTGGATTTTTGTTACCACCGCCGCGCGCTACTCGGATGCGATTCCCTGGGCCCTCCTGGATGAGGCAGCCGCGCGCAATATCGTTATCGCCGTGGTGCTCAATCGGGTGCCGGTGG
This sequence comes from Actinotignum timonense, assembly GCF_900155575.1. GTDB lineage: Bacteria > Actinomycetota > Actinomycetes > Actinomycetales > Actinomycetaceae > Actinotignum > Actinotignum timonense. The sequence continues at coordinate 1,630,895 of NZ_LT706966.1, forward strand.
GGGATGCCGCCGCGATTCGCCCCGATCTCATCCGCCGGCTCGAGGAACGCGGGCTGGGCAGCGCCCCGCTTTTTGTGATCACTGAGTACCCAGGGGCGGCGGGCATTCCGGAAGCCGATGTGGCTCCGCTGCGCGAATGGCTCGCCGGGCTCGCCCGCGATGAACGTTCGCGCGCCTCGGTGGCGCGCCAAACTCTGGCCGGGGCGCTCGGTAGCTTGGCTGACACCTGCGCGCAGGCGCGCGCCTCCTACCGCGAACAGGTCGAGGAAGCCGAACGTTTAGAGGCGGATGTTACTACCGCGCTGCAAGAAGCCCGCGCCAGTATTGAATCCGCTATCGCGGATGGGACCGTGCTTCGTGGCGAGGTGCTGCGCCGCTGGCATGAGATGCTCGGCAGCGGGCAGTGGGCCCGCGCCCTACAATCGAGTGTGACGCGCTGGCGCGACCGGCTGAGTCTGCGGCGCCCCGCTGGCCAGAACGCGGGCGACGAGGCCGTGGGGGAGGCCATCGAAGATTCCCTCACGGAGATGCTCCTCACTGCGGATGCCAGTCTCACCACCCGCCTTGCCACCGAATTAGAACGCAGCGCGGCCGGAGCTGGAATCGTCCTGGCGGTCGAAGCCCGCGGGGCGGATACCACCATCGGGAATAATACGTCGGCGGCAGATGCCGAGCGTGGAACGGCGGCCCGGAGTACGGATACCGCGGCCCGTCCTCATGCCGCGACGCGCCGGGACGCTGCCGGGGGTCTGGTGCGCGATTGGCGCCGTTCCCTCATGGATATGCTCGCCGAGCGCGGACGCGGCAAACAGCTCACCGCACGCATCGTCTCCCTCGGCATCAACGCGGTGGGCGTGGCGCTTATGCTCGTCGTCTTCGCCCACACCGCCGGCCTCACCGGCGGGGAAGTCGCGATCGCCGGGGGAACGGCCGTGGTAGCGCAACGCGTTTTGGAAGCTATTTTCGGCGACGACGCCGTTCGCCGCATGGCCACCACCGCCACCGAGGATCTCCTCGGGCGCGCCGACGAGTTCTTCGCGGCCACCGCCGCACCCTACCGAGAGGAAATCGCACGCTTGGGAATCAGCACGGAAGCTCTAAACGAGCTAGATGAGGCGATGCGCAGCGCGGAAGGGAGGCGCGGATGGATCTCCCCACTGGATTAAAGAACCTGGAGCAGGCCCTGGACCTGGGCGGTGACTACCTCGACGAATCGGTGCGCAGCCAGGCACGCGATGTGCTGGACCGGGCGCGCCAGCGCGGGCTGCTAGGAACCGACCGCACCGTGGTAGCCCTGGCCGGCGCCACCGGCTCGGGTAAATCCTCCCTGCTCAACGCCATCGTGGGGCAGGAGGTGGCCGGGGTGGCCGCCACCCGGCCAGCTACCCGCGCCCCTCTGGGGGTCTCGGGCCGTCACGCTTCCGACGTGCTCGATTGGCTCGGGGTACGCGAACGCAAAGTTCTGCTCCAGCTAGCTCCCGATACCACCGCGAACTTGGTGCTCGTGGACCTGCCCGATATTGACTCCACGGCGGATACCCACCGAGCTCAGGCCGAGCGTATTATCGCCCGGGCCGATGTGGTGATCTGGGTGCTCGACCCGCAAAAATATGCCGATGCCGTGGTGCACGAAGATTTCCTGGCCGCGATGGGGGAATATCATTCCTCCCTGCTCATCGTTATCAACCAGGTGGATCGCCTGGGCACGGCCGATGAACAAGCAATTGTGGCCGATCTAGGGCGTATCCTCGCCGCGGAAGGGGTAAACGCGGATATTGTGGTGGCCTCCGCGCTCACCGGGCGTGGTATTGATGAGATCCGCGGGGCGCTCGTAGAAATCGCGGCGGGGAAGAGCGCCGCGGCGGAAAAGCTCGCCGCGGATGTGCGGACCGCGGGAGCCGCGCTGACGGAGGACCTCATTGACCAGGGTGGCTATCCGCGTGACCTTACCGATATTGCCGGGGTGGATGAGCTCGTGACCGGCTTGGCTCGGGCCGGCGGGCTCAGCTCCGCAGCACGCGAAGCGGCAGGCCACTACCGCAGGGTAGCGCGGCGCGCCACCGNGCTGGCCCCCCCCCTTTCTCTTAAACCCTTCTAGATTTTAAAAAGCGCCCGCCCCTACCGCAGGGTAGCGCGGCGCGCCACCGCCTGGCCGCTGCTGCGCGGATGGGGCGGGCAGGCCCGCCCCGTTAGTGGGAACGGACGCGGCGCGGATGCTGTGCTGAGTTCCACAGCGGGAACCACGTCTCATCCGGTTGCCAGTTCACACGTGGCAGACAGCTCTGATGCGGTGGCCAGCTCCGGAACGGTGGAAAAAACTCGGGTAGCGCTGGCGGAATTCACGGTCCAGGCCACCCGTTTCCTCCCGCGTTCCTGGCGCGGGGCGGTGCGCGATGAAAATTCCCGGCAGGCCGCGCGGCTTGCCGATAGCGTCGCCCGGATTATCGCGCGGGAAAGCCAGACGTGGCGCCGGCCGCGCTGGTGGGGCTTGGCCACTGCCCTCCAATGGCTTGCTTTCGCCGCACTGGTGCTGGGCGCGCTAGGACTAGCCGCCGGAATCATCACCGGGGCCGGGGGAGTGACCCTCCCGCTGGGGCTGCGCCGGGCGAGCCTTATCTGCTTGGTGGCCGGCGCAGGATGCGGCGTCGTCGTAAGTATGATCGCGCGGGCCGCGCGCACGCGCGGGGCGCAGCGCCTGGAACGGCAGGTGACCACCCGGGCACGTGCCGCTATTGAAACAGAAGTTCGCGAAAATGTACTGGCGCCGTTCCGCGCGGAAATGGAACGCTACCGAGACTTTGCGCGCGCCGTGGCATCATTAATGCGGGTGTCTGCCTGACTCGGGCCGGCACCCGCCGCGTGTAATGCAAGAATTTGCATGCGCGTGTATGATTATAATGCAAGGGGGACGCGGGTCGTCGGTTCGCGTGCCCCGGTGATGCGAAAGGATCATTGTGACCGCCGGAATTCCTTCGAGTCGCACTGCCCGCCAAGGGCTTATCGCCTCGATTCTGGATGCTCATCTCATCGGTTCCCAAAATGAACTGCGGGAGTATCTCATACGTGCCGGGGTGGATGTCACCCAGGCTACGCTCTCCCGTGATTTAGACGATTTAGGGGCCGTTAAGATCCGGGTGGACGGATCGATGGCATATCGCATCGCTGACCAGACGATGGATACGGGGGAGCGCCTGGCGCGGTGGGCTCGTGAAATACTGCTCAGCGCCGAATGCGCTCTCAACCAGATCGTGCTGCGTACCCCGCCCGGGGCCGCGCAGCTACTCGCCGCCGGGATTGACCGGGCGCGCCTGGATGGTGTGCTCGGTTGCGTTGCCGGAGATGACACCGTGCTGGTTATTGCCCGCAGCGAAGAACGCGCGGTAGAGATCAGGCAACACCTCCTCGCGATGGGGGAGAAAAAGGAGTAATAATGGCGAAGGAGCGGGTAGTTCTCGCCTATTCGGGCGGACTGGATACCTCGGTGGCGATCGGCTGGATCGGGGAGCGAACCGGAGCCGAAGTCATCACGGTCGCCGTGGACGTGGGCCAGGGCGGCGAGGATCTGGAGACCATTCGCCAGCGCGCCCTCGATTGCGGGGCCGTGGAAGCCTATATCGCCGATGCCCGCGATGAATTCGCCAGCGAGTACTGCATGCCGGCCCTCAAGGCCGGGGCGCTCTACATGGACGCCTATCCGCTTATTTCCGCTATTTCCCGCCCGGTTATCGTGAAGCACCTGGTGGCCGCGGCCCGGCAATTCGGGGCCACCACGGTGGCACACGGATGCACCGGGAAAGGCAATGACCAGGTCCGTTTCGAAAACGGCATTACCCAATTGGGGCCGGATCTGGCCTGCCTATCCCCGGTGCGCGATCTCGCGCTCACCCGCGAATTCGCTATTGATTACGCCAATAAGCACAATTTGCCCATCGAAACCACCCACCATAATCCCTTCTCCATTGATCAGAATGTGTGGGGCCGGGCCATTGAAACCGGGTACCTCGAAGACCTGTGGAATGCACCCACCAAGGATGTGTATACCTACACGGATGATCCGACCTACCCGCCGCTGCCCGATGAAGTGATCATCACTTTTGAGGGTGGTATTCCGGTCAAGATTGACGGCGAAGCCGTGACTCCGCTGCAAGCTATTGAACAGCTCAATAAGCGAGCTGGAAAGCAGGGGATTGGCCGGATTGACGTGGTTGAAGACCGCTACGTGGGTATCAAGTCCCGTGAGATTTACGAGGCACCGGGCGCCATGGCGCTGCTCACCGCCCATAAAGAGCTGGAAAATGTGACCATGGATCGCGAGCAGGCCCGCTTCAAGCGCACGGTCGCGGATCGCTGGGCGGATATCGTATACGAAGGCCAGTGGTTCTCCCCGCTCAAGCGCTCCCTCGATGCCTACATCGAAGACACCCAGCGCTATGTCTCCGGAGATATTCGTATGGTTATGCATGGCGGGCGTGCCACCGTGACCGGGCGGCGTTCGGACGCCTCCCTCTACGATTTCAACCTGGCTACCTACGATGCCGGTGACTCCTTCGACCAGTCCCACGCCAAGGGCTTCATCGAGCTGACCGGGCTGCCGGCCAAGCTCGCCGCCGCCCGCGACGTAAGCTTCGGGCGCGGGGTGGCTATCCCGCCGGCGCGGCTGAACTAAGCGGCTGAACCAGTTTCGCCCGGTTGAACTAGGGCGTATGAGGGCGGCTAAACTAGTTTCGCCCGTGCGGCCGAACTAAGGGCGTAGATCAAGCGCATACGCGATATAGAGAACGGGGCCGGGGTCGTTATTCACGACCTCGGCCCCGTTATGATGTGCGGAGCTATCCCGCTGAGAATAGAGCCCTACAGGTGCTACGAATAGAGCGCTACAGGCGCCTGCGCCGGCGGGTCCGGCTTACTTCCCTTCGCGGGCGCGCAGCATCGCCGGTGAGGCGGGCCGCTGCATGAAAATAATCGAGACGGTCAGGGCGAGCGCCACGATAACGCAGATCGTTCCCATGGAAGCCGCGTAACCGGTGAACCAGGCCCCATCCCCGCGCGGTGTGCCCTCGTTGACGAAAGCGAAGAGGATTGCGGTCACCATGGCATTGCCAATAGCGGTGGTAATACGCTGGCTGGTCTGCTGGACCCCGCCCGCGGTACCACCGTGGGCGCGCGGAACGTCAATCATTGCCTGGGTCTGGTTAACCGAACCGATCACGCCAATCCCGAAACCGAAAACGCAGATAGGCAGGGAAATCCACCACGGACTCCAGCCCGCGTAGGCAACCCCGGCGGCCAGCGGAATACTGGAAGCGAGCGAGACCAGCGCGAGCGCGAAAGCACCGGCTTGGACATGCCGCCCCCAGGCCACCGCGTAGCGCCCCGCCCACACCGAGGCATAGGCCGAAGCAATCGCATTGGGCAAGCCGAGCAGCCCGGCCTGCAAAGCATTGAATCCCATACCCTGCTGGAGATACATCGCCAGCACCACGAAAACAGAGGTGGTTCCCAGGAATTGGATCGCGGTAATCGAAGTGCAGAAGCTGAATGACTCAATGCGGAAGAGGCGCAAATTCACCATGGGGATACGCCCGCGCTTGGCATAAGAATGCTCCCAGAGCACCCAGGCCAAGCCAAGGAGGGCCCCGGCGCCCAGCAGCGCCCAGCGCCAGGCGAAATGAGACATAAAGGGCAGCATGAGGCAGAGCACCGCGAGGGTTAGCAGGGTCATCCCCATCGGGTCAAGGTCGAGGCGATGCCCGCGCCGGCGGCCAACCGGTTGGCCCCGGCGTTCCATTTCCGCCCGGTAGGCGGCGTCGATCCTGGCGGCGTCGTCGCCAATAGCGCGCCGTTCCTTCAGGAACGGCAGCAAGAAAATACCCAGCCCCAAACCAAGCAAACCAAGCGGAACGTTGAGAATAAAGGACCACCGCCAGCCCACGGGGCCGAAGAGCTGCACGAGGCTACCCGAGAGCAGCGGCCCCACGGCCACCGAAGCGGAAATGGCCAGGCCCATATAGGCGAAAGCTTTCGCGCGGGCGTGCCCGTCGAAATACTGCATAATCATGCCGGTGACCTGGGGCGAGAAAATCCCCGAACCGATGCCCTGGAGGGCTCGTGCGATATTGAGGATGAGGGCGTCGCTGGCCAGCCCGCACAGCAGGGAGCCCAGCGTGAAGACCGCCATCCCGATCATCCACAGCGAAGAGCGCCCGAAAATATCGCCCATGCGGCCGGCGGGCACCAGCAGCAGCCCGAAGGCCAGGGAATAGCCGGAGAGCACCCATTGGATATCGCCGCGGCCGGCATTCAGCCCCGTTTCGATAATGGGAAGCAGATTATTGACCGAGCTGACCTGGATAAGCGACATGACCAGCGCAACGATGAGCACCACGAGGAGCTTATTGCGGTCATACGTTCGGTCCGAACCCGGAATCGTGAAATAACGCGTATTTTCCATTCCATCCTTCACAACAACGCGCACGTTTCCGGCATAGTTCTAGCCGTGAGACGAGCGCACACTAGCTCCGGTAACTCTGCGATGCTGTGGTGTACAAAGGTGAGCGGCGGGGGCCGGCAGGCCGGGCACCCCGGGCGCATGCACAAAAAGAGCCCGCACGGAGGCGAGCAAGCAGAGACAGCAGTCCCGGTACGGGTGCCAGCATAGCAGCATTCCCCGGGAACCTCAGCTGTGACGCATCTTGCGCCCCGGCCCAAGCGTGGGACAGTACCCATATGGATACTTCACAAAAAACTTCAGAAGAAACGCTTCCCGCGGGCGGCGTTGTGAGCGGCACCGCCGGCGATGCTGCTCGCGACGCTGCCGCAGCGACCCTCCGCACGCAACTTAACCACCGCACCATCCGCGATTTCGACGGCCGGCCCCTCGGCGAGGAACTCACCGCCACCCTGGTCAACGCGGCCCTGCACGCCGCCACCTCGCAGGGCATGCAATACGCCACCATTATTCGAGTCCAGGATCCGGCTCGCCGCCAGGCCATTGCGGAGGTGTGCACCCAGGCTTACGTGGCCCAGGCACCCGAATTGTGGATTTTTGTGGCGGATACCCGCCGCGCCTGGCGCGTCTGCCAGGAGCAGGGCGGCGAAGGCGCGGGCGCCCGTAGTTACGACGCCTTTAACGCCGCGGTTGCGGATTGCATGATCGCGGCGCAGAACACCGTGGTGGCCGCGGAAAGCCACGGCTTGGGTACCACATACCTCGGTTCTATTTTGAACGACGCCGAACGTATCTGCCAGGTGCTGGACCTGCCCGAACTCACGTTCCCGGTTATCGGCCTCATTATGGGCTACCCCAATCAGGAGCGGATTCCGGAGCTTAAACCCCGCATGGATGCCGAGTTGCGCGTATTCACTGACCACTACCAGGAACCGGAATCGGCGGTGGAATCGCTGCGGGAGTACGACGCCGCCATTGCGCCCTGGGTTGATATTCGCTACGGAAAGCCGGTCGGGCCCTTCACCGAGTACGTGCCCACCCGCCTGAGCGGTTCGGTGGCGCGGCGCGGGCGACTCCTGGCTGCCATCGGGGCGCAGGGCTTTGACGTGGCACTTCCCGCGGAAAAGTAGCCCGGCGCCGGGCGGGTGTGCCACGGAACGCGCCGCGGGAGAGTGGCGAAACTTCCTGCGGGAGAACGGCGAAACTTCTCGCGGGAGGGTGGCGAAACTTCCTGCGGGAAGTAGCGGCGCTTAGAATGGTGCAATGACTGAACATCTCGCCCTGTGGGGTGGGCGCTTTAGCGGTGCCAGCGCCGATGCCCTGACCGAACTTTCACGCTCGACTCATATTGATTGGCGCCTGGCGCCCTATGATTTGGCCGGCAGCCGCGCCCACGCGCGGGCGCTGGCCGGGGCGGGACTCCTGGATGAGGCTGAACTCACCGCGATGCTCGCGGCGCTGGACACCCTCGGGCAGCGGGTGGCCAGTGGGGAACTCACCCCGGCCCCCGACGACGAAGATGTGCATACCGCCCTGGAGCGCGCCCTGCTGGCCGAAGTCGGGCCGCAGCTGGGCGGTAAATTGCGGGCCGGGCGCTCGCGCAATGATCAAATCGCCACCCTCATCCGCATGTACCTGCGCGACGCGGCCCGGTATCTGAGTGGCAAGCTGTTGGCGGTGGTGCGGGCGCTTGTCTCTCAGGCGGAGCGCGCCGGCGATGCGGTGATGCCCGGGCGCACCCACCTCCAGCACGCCCAGCCGGTGCTGGTGGCCCATCACCTGCTCGCCCACGTCTGGCCCCTGCTGCGCGATATCGCGCGCTGGCAGGACTGGGATAAGCGGGCGGCCTATTCGCCCTACGGCGCCGGGGCGCTAGCGGGGAACACCCTGGGTCTGGACGCGCAGGCCATCGCGGCAGAGCTGGGCTTTAGCGCCCCGGAACACAATTCCATCGACGCCACCGCCGCGCGGGATCTGGTCGCTGAATTCAGCTATATTTGCGCCCAGATCGGGGTGGATCTTTCGCGCCTTTCCGAAGAAATTATTTTGTGGAATACCCGCGAATTCCGCTTCGTCACCCTTGATGATGCCTACGCGACCGGCTCCTCGATTATGCCCCAGAAAAAGAATCCGGACGTGGCCGAATTGACCCGCGGTAAAAGCGGGCGTCTCATAGGCGACCTCGCCGGACTGCTGGCCACCTTCAAGGGGCTCCCGCTCGCCTACAACCGCGATCTCCAAGAGGATAAAGAGCCGGTTTTCGACGCCATCGACACCCTCGACCTCCTCCTCCCCGCGGTCGCGGGCATGGTGGAAACCATGGTGCTCAATTACGAACGCATGGCCGAACTGGCACCCCAAGGTTTCTCCCTGGCCACCGATATTGCGGAGTGGCTGGTGCGTGGCGGGGTTCCGTTCCGCGAAGCCCACGAGATTTCGGGCCGTGCGGTCGCTTTCTGCGAGAAGCGCGGCATCGAATTATGGGATATGAACGACGACGAGCTGCGCTCCATCGACACGCGGCTCACCCCGGATGTCCGGGAGGTGCTCACGGTGGCCGCCTCTGTAGGGGCCCGGCGCGGGGCGGGCGGCACCGCCCCGGAGCGGGTTGCTGAGCAGCTGGCGAGTGTGCGGGAATCCATCGGGCGCGCGGAGGGCTTTGCCCGCAGCGCGACCGATGCGGCGTCGTCGTAAAAAATAGTGGCAAGAAGAAAGCGGGCGTGATAACGTCCGGACGTGACGTTACGGAAAGGCCCGTGGCGCGCGAAGCATAACGGAAGGACACGAGACGTGAAGGACGTTCTTGAGGAACTGGAATGGCGTGGGCTGATTGCCCAGCATACGGATATTGACGCGCTGCGGAGCGCGCTGAACTCCGGTCCGGTCACCTTCTATTGCGGTTTTGATCCGACGGCGGCTTCGCTGCACCACGGCCACCTTGTCGCCGTGAAGCTCATGCGGCACCTCCAACTTGCCGGGCATCATCCGCTGGTGCTGGTGGGCGGGGCGACCGGGCTCATTGGGGATCCGCGCCCCTCGACTGAACGCACGCTCAATTCGCGAGATACCGTGGCCGGTTGGGTGGAATCTCTGGCTGGGCAGCTGCGCGGTTTGCTGGATTTCGAAGGTGATAATCCGGCGCGGCTCGTCAATAACCTGGATTGGACCGGGCAGCTTTCTGCGATTGATTTCCTGCGTGACCTGGGTAAACATTTCCGGCTGGGAACCATGCTTTCCAAGGACATCGTGGCGCGGCGCCTGGAATCCGATGAAGGCATTTCCTACGCCGAATTTTCCTACCAGGTACTCCAAGCGAATGATTACCTGGAACTGTTCACCCGCTACGGTTGCACCCTGGAAGTGGGCGGCAATGACCAGTGGGGCAATCTTGTGGGCGGCATGGACCTCATCCGCAAGGTGACGGGGGAGTCGGTGCACGTACTCACGAATCCGCTCATTACTAAATCGGATGGCACGAAGTTCGGGAAATCCGAAGGCGGGGCCGTATGGCTCAACCCGGAGATGCTCAGCCCCTATAAGTTCTTCCAGTTCTGGCTCAATACCGCAGACGAAGACGTGGTGCATATGCTCAAGGTCTTCACTTTCCGCACTCGGGAAGAAATCGAAGAATTGGCGGTGGCGGTCGCTGAGCGGCCTCAGGAACGGCGTGCGCAGCGCGTGCTGGCGCAGGATGTCACGACCTGGGTACACGGCGCCGACGTGGCCAAACGGGTGGACAATGCCTCGCGAGCCCTTTTCGGTGGTGACGGTTTGGCCACTCTGGATGCGGATACCTTGCGTGATGCGGTGGCGGAACTGCCACAGGCGAGCGCGAGCCTGGGAACTCCCATTCCGGAACTCTTCGTGGCCACGGGCCAGGAGCGCGGCCTGGGCGCCGCGCGGCGTACCGCGAAATCCGGCGGCCTGAATATCAACAACCGCAAGGTTGGGGAAGTGGACGTGCTCAGCAGCGAGGATGTTTTGCCCGGTGGCGTTGTGGTGCTCCGCAAGGGTAAGAAGAACCTCGCGGTTATCCGCGTGGCGGAGTAAGGGGTCCTAGTCAAGAACGGAGAACGGCTCTTGCGTGTGAAGCGCGATAGATCGTGATAGATAGCGGCGGCGTTACCGGTGGTAGTGCCGCCGCTTCTATGTATCAGGGTGCGCGAATCGGAGTAAATGCATGATCTGTGCATGTAGGGAGTTTCCCCGGTTTCCCCTAGTTTTGGGCGTGGTTTTCTCTGGGTTTTCGGGTGTTTGGGCTGGGTGTGGTGGGTGTCTCTCTGGTTTGATTTGCGTCTAGCGGGGTGGGCTTGTAAGCTTGTTATCCGTCGCCGAGAGCCGGAAACGCCTCAAAGCGACACGGAATCCTCGTGATTATGTTCTAGTCCACAGGTTGCCGGGTTTGAAAGAATCGGGCCACGGTGGTAGGCTAACGGGGTTGCTCTTCTTGAGTGTGAATGATTCTCTCTGGGCCAGCCAGTCAATGGTTATTGGTGGTTGGTGTGGGGTGTGGATATGGTGTTTGGATGCTTAATAGCGTGTCTGACTAATAGATTTTTTACGTGAAAATTTTTTTGTTCACACGACCGGGCCAGGTTGACTGATTATTGTTGTTGGTTTCTTGGTGGTTGTGTGGGTGTGTGCAAGGACAGTTAGCACTCTAATGGATAGTGGCTAGATGCCGTGTTTTTATGTGGTGTTTGGTTTGTTTGTTGGTGGTGTTTTTGTTCTTGTTTTTTATATTTTTGTTGAGCTAGATGTTTTGGCTCTCTGGTTTTTATATGGAGAGTTTGATCCTGGCTCAGGACGAACGCTGGCGGCGTGCTTAACACATGCAAGTCGAACGATGAAGCCTGCAACTTGTTGTGGGTGGATTAGTGGCGAACGGGTGAGTAATACGTGGGTAACCTGCCCTCCTTTTTGGGATAAGCCTTGGAAACGGGGTCTAATACCGAATATTCTGGCGCTCTCGCATGGGGGTGTTGGGAAAGCTTTTGTGTGAAGGGGGATGGGCTCGCGGCCTATCAGCTTGTTGGTGGGGTGATGGCCTACCAAGGCGGTGACGGGTAGCCGGCCTGAGAGGGTGACCGGCCACATTGGGACTGAGATACGGCCCAGACTCCTACGGGAGGCAGCAGTGGGGGATATTGCACAATGGGCGAAAGCCTGATGCAGCGACGCCGCGTGGGGGATGAAGGCTTTCGGGTTGTAAACCTCTTTCGCTATCGAACAAGGCCCGCTTAGGGTGGGTTGAGGGTAGGTGGAGAAGAAGCGCCGGCTAACTACGTGCCAGCAGCCGCGGTAATACGTAGGGCGCGAGCGTTGTCCGGAATTATTGGGCGTAAAGGGCTTGTAGGCGGCTTGTTGCGCCTGCTGTGAAAACGCGGGGCTTAACTTCGCGCGTGCAGTGGGTACGGGCAGGCTTGAGTGTGGTAGGGGTGACTGGAATTCCAGGTGTAGCGGTGGAATGCGCAGATATCTGGAGGAACACCGATGGCGAAGGCAGGTCACTGGGCCATTACTGACGCTGAGGAGCGAAAGCATGGGTAGCGAACAGGATTAGATACCCTGGTAGTCCATGCTGTAAACGTTGGGAACTAGGTGTGGGGGGCCTTTCCAGGTTTTCTGCGCCGTAGCTAACGCATTAAGTTCCCCGCCTGGGGAGTACGGCCGCAAGGCTAAAACTCAAAGGAATTGACGGGGGCCCGCACAAGCGGCGGAGCATGCGGATTAATTCGATGCAACGCGAAGAACCTTACCAAGGCTTGACATACACCGCGGGATCGCAGAGATGTGGTTGCATTTGGTTGGTGGTGTACAGGTGGTGCATGGTTGTCGTCAGCTCGTGTCGTGAGATGTTGGGTTAAGTCCCGCAACGAGCGCAACCCTTGTCTCGTGTTGCCAGCATGTTGTGGTGGGGACTCACGAGAGACTGCCGGGGTTAACTCGGAGGAAGGTGGGGATGACGTCAAATCATCATGCCCCTTATGTCTTGGGCTTCACGCATGCTACAATGGCCGGTACAGAGGGTTGCGATATCGCAAGGTGGAGCGAATCCCTTAAAGCTGGTCTCAGTTCGGATCGGGGTCTGCAACTCGACCTCGTGAAGTCGGAGTCGCTAGTAATCGCGGATCAGCATTGCCGCGGTGAATACGTTCCCGGGCCTTGTACACACCGCCCGTCACGTCACGAAAGTTGGTAACACCCGTAGCTCGTGGCCTAACCATTTTGGGGGGAGCGGTCGAAGGTGGGGCTGGCGATTGGGACGAAGTCGTAACAAGGTAGCCGTACCGGAAGGTGCGGCTGGATCACCTCCTTTCTAAGGATTGTTAGCAAGAAACGTTGTTGGGAATGAGCCGCAGGGGTTTGTTCTTCTTTGTTTTGTTTCTTGTTTGGGACGCGTAAAAAGAGACGCTCAAGAGGGCTTGCCTTATATGGGGTTGTTTTCTTGGGTGGTGTTGGTTGGGCGGGCTGTTAGGCATTCGGACACTGTCCGATATACCACCCACGATTAGTTGACGAGAGTGTGTTCTTGTTTTCTGGTTGTGGTGTTGGTGTGGTGGTTGGTTGTCGCATAGTGAGCGTGAGCATCTTTATAACAAACACGTTGATATCAAAAGATTTTTTGGTTTTTGTGTTTGTTGTGTGATTTTGCGTAATGTAAACGATTTTGTTTTGAGTTTCTTGTTTATTGTTTTTTGGTGTTGTAGGGCGTTTGGTGGATGCCTTGGTGCGTATGGGCCGAAGAAGGACGTTGTAGCCTGCGATATGCCTCGGGGAATTGGCTAGCGAGTGGTGATCCGAGGGTGTCCGAATGGGGGAACCTAGCCTGGGTTATGCCGGGTTGCTGCCAGCTGAATTGATAGGTTGGTGGTGGGAACGTGGGGAAGTGAAACATCTTAGTACCTGCTGGAAAAGATATTTTGTGAGTAGTGGCGAGCGAAAGCGAAGGAGCCTAAACCTTGTGTGTGTGATACTTGTCGGGGGTTGCACATGGGGTGTTGTGGGGTGTTGTTNCGTCGCTCAACGGATAAAAGGTACCCCGGGGATAACAGGCTGATCCTGCCCAAGAGTTCATATCGACGGCATGGTTTGGCACCTCGATGTCGGCTCGTCGCATCCTGGGGCTGGAGTAGGTCCCAAGGGTTGGGCTGTTCGCCCATTAAAGCGGTACGCGAGCTGGGTTCAGAACGTCGTGAGACAGTTCGGTCCCTATCCGCTGCGCGCGTTTGAGAATTGAGAAGGGCTGTTCCTAGTACGAGAGGACCGGGACGGACGAACCTCTAGTGTGCCAGTTGTTCCGCCAGGGGCATTGCTGGTTGGCCACGTTCGGGAGGGATAACCGCTGAAAGCATCTAAGCGGGAAGCCTGCTTCGAGATTAGTTCTCGTTCCACCTTTTGGGGTGGGTGAGGTCCCCGGTTGATGATCGGGTTGATAGGCCAGGGATGTAAGCATTGTGAGGTGTTTAGTTGACTGGTACTAATGGACCGATAACCAAAATCAACATTTGACGGGTTGCTTTTGTTTGTTTTTGCGTGAGATTGATATGTTTGCGTTCACTGTGCGATGACTGGCCACCATGTGGTTGGTTGGTGTTTGTTTGGTTGTGGCGGTGGTTATAGCGGCAAGGGTATACGCCCGGTCTCCTTTTCGAACCCGGTAGCTAAGGTTGTTTGCGCTGATGGTACTGCACTCGGTGGGGTGTGGGAGAGTAGGTCACTGCCGCCATGTTTTTTATTGTGTGGGGTGTGTTTATGTCTTATCTGTTAGGGCATAGAACACACCCCACACCTTTTTAATCTCTGCGCGCCAAAATTTACTGCTCAGCGCGCGGCCGAGCTGGAGTCGGCCTAAAATAAGCACAGCATCGTGATTCTTTACAATCGAACTGCGAGGAATGAAATGTCTGACCACGAAGAATGGAGCGAAGAACGCTCCGAAGACGACCGTCCGAAAGGACAATGGAGGTCCGCACGGCAACGGCGCGAACCCTCGCAGCATGAATCCGGAGAAGGTGGTGAGGGACGCGCTTGGAGCGATCCCCGCGAAGCTTGGAATGACCGCCGCGGAGGCTCACGGCGTCGGGATAACCGTGAAGGAAACTGGAACCGTCATAACAACGACCGGCGTGGGGGCCGTGGCTATGGCCGCGACCGCGACTCGTGGGAATCACGGGAATCTCGCGATGAGCGCAACGGTGGAAACCGGCGTTCTTCGTGGAGTCGGCGTGGTGATTTCCAGGACGGCCGCGACGAACGGGGCCACAAGGGTGGATTCCATAATCGCCGCGACCGCTATGACCACCGCGGGTACCGGCGCGATTGGGACGATAGAGACTTAGGCGATTCACGCCAATCGCGCGGATCCTGGGATCGCGGCGGCGAAGGCCGCTACGACCGTCAAGACCGGCGCGGAGGACGCGGTGGCCAGTGGCGCGATAACCGCCGAGGCCAGGACAAGCGATTCAGTGGCCCGCGCGATGATCGTTTCAATGAGGGCCCTGATCGCGAAGATCGTCGTCGTACCGAAGAACACGAGGTACGCGACAACAGCAGCTACGGGCGCCGCGACCACTATGATGACAAGCCGCGCTTTGAGCGGGACGAACGCCGACGTGACGACCATCGGCGCGATGATCGGCGCCGTAATGATCACCGTCGCGATAACTATCGCCGTGAGGACCGGCGGCGCGAAGAGCGCGGTGGATACCGTGAGGACGATAAGCGTCGACGCGATGATCGGCGCAGTCGCGGCGGCGTGAAGGATCCCTTCATCCCCGAAACGGTCAATGCGCAGGATCTCGCGGCAGAATCGCGGCGTAAGCTCAAAGTGCTCGCGCCGGCGGTTTCGGATAACGTGGCGCGGCACCTCGTTTATGCCGGTTCCATGATGGACCAGAATCCTGAGCTGGCCTACGAACACGCGAAGGCGGCCTACCGGCACGCCGCGCGCATCGATATTGTGCGTGAGGCGCTGGGATTGACCTCCTACCTGACCGGGCGGTACTCCGAAGCTTTGCGTGAGCTGCGCACCTACCGGCGCATGACCGATGATTATTCGCATGTGGCCCTCGAGGCTGATTCCGAGCGCGGGTTGGGCAGGCCCGAAAAGGCTCTCGCGTTCATTGCGGAGATTCCGCTCAAGCGGCTCAATACCGCCACCACGCTCGAATTGGCGCTGGTGACTTCCGGGGCCCGCGCGGATGCCGGTGATTCTGAGGCTGGCTTGGCTGTCCTCGAGAAAATCAAGGTCGAGAACCTCGATGAGGAATTGCGGGCCCGCGTTGAGCTCATCAAGGCGGATCGCCTCGAAGAACTCGGGCGCGCGGAGGAAGCCGAAGAGCTGCGCACGCGCTGGAACCCCGTCTACAACGCGGAAGGTGATGTCGAACTTTTCACCGCGGAGGAAGCGGAGCCTGAAGCGGAGTCCGAAGTGGCGCCTGAATCCGAGCCTGAAACGGCGCCTGAATCCGAGGTTGAGGCCGCAGCGGAAGTCGATGCGGATGCGAATGTAGAACCGGAAACTGACGTAGCACCGGAAACGGAACCGGCGCAGGAATCTGCCCACGAAGCTGAAGCTGAGACCGGTGCGGATTCTGAGGCGACATCGGAGCAGGAGTCCGAGCAGGAGTCGGAAGAAGAGTAATGGCGAGCCTGGTATCCCATTTCGACGGCGCGATTTTCGATCTGGACGGCGTGCTCTACCTTGGCACCGATCCGGCCCCGAACGCCGCCGATGCATACGCGCGCGCCATCGCGGCCGGAATGCGCCCGCTCTTCCTCACTAATAATGCCTCGCGCACCCAGGAAGAAGTAGCCGCGCACCTCGCAACCGTCGGAATCTCAGCCCCGGCCTCAACGGTGCTCACCTCCGCGATGGCCAGCACTCGTCTGGCTGCCGCGCAGGTGCCTGCTGGAGCAAAAGCCCTCGTTATCGGGGGTAATGGCCTGCATCGCGCGGTGAGCGAGACCGAGCTTGTGCCCGTCGCATCGGCCGATGATAACCCGGACGTGGTCATCATGGGCTTCTACCCGACCATTGACTGGGCGGCGCTCTCGGAAGTCGCCCTGGCCATCCGACGCGGAGCGCTTTTCGTCGCCACAAACCTGGATGCCACCCTCCCCATGGAACGCGGATTTATGGTCGGCTGTGGCTCGCTCGTGGCGGCGGTCGTCAACGCCACCGGGGTGAGCCCGCTATCTGCGGGCAAACCCGATCCGGCGATTTTCGCCATCGGGATGGAAATGCTCGGTTCCACCCATCCTCTCGCCATCGGCGACCGCCTCAATACCGATATTCGCGGAGCGCGCGCCGCCGGAATTCCCAGTCTCCACGTGCTCACCGGCGTGAGCGCCGCGCGCGATATTATGCTGGCCACCCCGGACGAACGCCCCGATTACCTCGGCGATGACCTGCGCGTCCTCAACGAGGATTACCCGAATATTCAC
The DNA here is from genome assembly GCF_900155575.1 of Actinotignum timonense. Classification (GTDB taxonomy): domain Bacteria; phylum Actinomycetota; class Actinomycetes; order Actinomycetales; family Actinomycetaceae; genus Actinotignum; species Actinotignum timonense. The sequence continues at coordinate 1,647,792 of NZ_LT706966.1, forward strand.
CGGGAAGGCGAACGCTGGGTGGCCGGCGTATCCTGGGCGCAGGTTGAAGAAGGGAACGACGGCGCAGCGGCCCGCCTGGTCACCTCCGATGGACGCGGGCCACACCTGGGTCTGGATACCTACCGGGCTGCGGTGCACGCGGTATGGGACGCGCGGGATCGCGGTATGGGGGAGACCCTTGTTCTCGAGGACATCACCGTGGAGCAGCGATGACGAAGCAGGATAAAGGCGCGGTTCCCCGGCCGGCGGTTCCCGCGTCGAGGGCTGCTGGGCCAGGTGCGCCCGGGCCAGCGGCACCGCTCCCGAGCGCACCGCTCAATATCGAGGCAGCCCTGGATCAGCTCACCGAGCTCGACCTGCCCGAACAGATTGAACAATTGGAGGCGATTCACGCCGAATTGGGCCGGCGCCTCTCCCGGGCGCGGGTTTAAACCAGAAAGGTGCTCGGCTATGGGGCGTTTACGGCGTGTTGACGCGGAACTTGTGCGGCGCGGACTCGCGCGCTCCCGCCAGGATGCCGCGGTGCTCATCCGCGAAGGCCAAGTATTCCTGGACGGGGCCGAAGTCACGAAACCCGCCCGCCAAATGGACCCGGCTCAGGCACTTCTTGTTAAAGAAGCCGCCCGGGATCGTTACGTATCCCGCGGAGCATATAAACTCCTCGGTGCTCTTGATTACCTCGGGGATGCCGGCCCGCGAGTGGAGGGCGTCCGGGCCCTGGATGCGGGTGCGTCCACGGGCGGATTCACCGATGTGCTGCTGCGGCGCGGCGCCGCTCATGTGGTGGCCGTGGATGTTGGCTACGGCCAGCTCGCCTGGAAACTCCGCGAAGACCCCCGCGTCACCGTGCTCGAACGCACGAATGTGCGCACCTTAGATCCCGCGGCGGTTGCCCCCGCGCCCGATCTGGTTGTGGGGGACCTCTCCTTCATTTCTTTGCGACTGCTAGTCGCACCGCTTGCCGCCGCGAGTTCGCCACGGGCCGATTTTTTGCTCATGGTCAAACCGCAATTTGAAGTGGGTCGGGAGAAGATTGGTGCGCACGGCGTGGTTCGTGATCCGGAGTACCACGTGGAGGCGGTATGCGACGTCGCCCTTTCCGCCCGCGCCGCCGGGCTAGCCATCCAAGCAGTCGCGCCCTCGCCCCTTCCCGGGCCGGCCGGTAACGTTGAATACTTCCTCTATATGAAGAAAAATGCCCCAGATCTGCTCGGAGAGAACCTCGAGGAAAACGTGCGGGCGGCGGTGGCAGCCGGGCCGGCCGGGCAGGGACGGCCCGCGCGGTAGCGGGTAGGATACCTGAAGAGAGGGGAGGCATTCGATGGCACAACCAAAAGTCGCCCTGGTCGTCAATCGCACGTTACCACCGCAGATGGAACGTGCCGCTCACGATGCGATTGTCGCCCTGGAAGAACGCGGAATACAGGTGGATACCAGCGAAACGCTGGCGGGGGCCCGCGATGCGGATCTCATCCTCGTTATGGGCGGGGACGGTACGATTTTGCGCGGCGCGGAGCTGGGGCGCAGCACCGATGTGCCCATCCTCGGCATCAACTACGGGCATATGGGCTTCCTTTCCGAAGCGCAACCCGATGAACTACCCGCGGTGGTGGAACGTATCGCTGCTCGCGATTGGGTTATTTCCGAACGCATGACCATTGATGTGCATGTGCAACGCCCGGATGGCTCGTGCATCGTGCAGTGGGCCCTCAACGAAGTATCAGTAGAAAAAGCTTTTAACTCCCGCCTTATCGAAACGTCCATCGGGGTGGACGGCCGCGAAATTTCCGCTTTCAAAGCTGATGCGGTTCTCCTCTCCACACCCACCGGTTCCACCGCCTATAATTTTTCAGCCGGCGGCCCGGTGGTGTGGCCAAGCGTGGAAGCACTCCTGCTCACCCCGGTGGCAGCCCACGCGCTTTTCACCCGCCCGCTCGTGGTCAGCCCGTACTCCACCTTAGAAGTTCGGGTTTTGCGCGATGAGGCCATGGTGTCCTGCGATTCGCGGCGCCGGCTCGTTGCGCCCGAAGGAACTGTTATTACCGCGGTGCGGGGGGAGCGGCCCGTCAAGCTTGCCCGGCTGAATGAAACACCCTTCTCCGGGCGTCTGGTGGCACGCTTCCACCTGCCGGTGCGCGGCTGGCGCGAGCGTGAGGTGCGCGAATGATCGACCAGGTACGCATCCGCAATCTCGGCGTGATCGCGGAAGCCGAACTCAATCTGGGGCGCGGGCTGACGGCCCTCACCGGGGAAACCGGGGCCGGAAAAACCATGGCGGTTACCTCCCTCACCCTGCTTTTGGGTGCCAAAGCCAATCCGGCCCGGGTGCGGGCCGGAGCAACCCAGGCGGAAGTGGAAGGAACCTTCCTCGTGGATGCCTCCTCCCCGCTCCTGGACCGCATCACCGAGGCCGGCGGCCGCTACGACGTTGAGGGCGATACCGCCGCCGTTATTATTGCCCGGCATATCCCCGCCAAAGGGCGCTCCCGCGCTTTTGTGGGGGGCCGTTCGGTGCCCACCGCGGTGCTCACCGATATCGCGGCGGAGCTTGTGACCGTGCACGGTCAATCCGATCAGATCCGTTTAGGCAACCCCAGCCAGCAGCGCGCCGCGGTCGATGAATTCGGGGGTGACACCATCACGCGGGCAAAAGCTACCTGGGAGCAGGCCTGGAAAAACTACGGTGCAGCACGCGAGGCTCGCGATGTGTTTCAGGCCGGGGCGCAGCGCGCCGCCCAGCAACGTTTGGCGTACCGCGCTTTGCTTGACAAAGTCGAGGCGGTCAATCCCCAGCCCGGAGAAGAAGAAGCCCTGCGGGCGCGCGCCCGGATTCTGGAAAACGCGGTGGAAATGTACGGGGCCTACTCGGCTGCCGCCGAAGCCCTCAGCGGGAATGATACCGAGGCCGGTGCCATATCCGCCCTGGGCGTGGCGTTGGCGCAACTCGAGCACGTCCTTGAACTAAGCGGTTCTGATATGCCGAACGCCCAGCTCGAGGAGCTCCGCGAACGCCTGGAAAGCGCCGAAGCGGATATCACCGATATTCACGCGGATATTGCGGAACTGGCCCGCGGTACCCAAGCCCAACCAGATGAGCTCTCCACTATTTATTCGCGCCGCTCCGAGCTGGCGGGGTTGCGTAAAAACCTAGGGATGAGCGGCGAAGAAATCCTGCGGGCCGCGGCAGAAGCCCGCGCGGGCCTGGAACAACTTGATGACCCGGCCGCCACCTTAGAACGGCTCGAAAAAGAACTCTCTCAGGCCCACGCCGCCATGGAGAAAGCCGGCGCGGCCCTGCGGGAGGCCCGCACTGCCGCCGGAAGCGAATTGTCCCGCGCCGTGGAAGCGGAACTTCCCGAGCTTTCCCTGCCCGATGCCCATTTCACCGTTCAAGTTGAAGCCGCGGAACCCGGCGCTAACGGTGCGGATTCCGTCACTTTTTTGCTGGCCGCCCACCGCGGCGCGCCACTCGCCCCGCTTGCCTCCGGTGCTTCGGGCGGGGAACTCTCGCGTGTCATGCTCGCCCTGGAAGTGGGATTGGCGGCCCGGCGCGCCCAGCAGGGGCACACGTTCCTTTTCGATGAGGTGGATGCCGGGATTGGCGGCCGTGCCGCCAGCGCCGTCGGGAAAAGACTGGCAAAACTGGCCGGAAGCGCCCAGGTTATTGTGGTCACGCACCTGGCCCAAGTCGCGGCCTGTGCCGAGCACCAACTCGTCGTCGTGAAACAACTCGAAGAAAGTACCGCGCGCACCGAACTGCGTGACGTTAGCGGGCCAGAACGCGAAGCCGAACTGGCGCGCATGCTCTCGGGAAGCGATACCGATGTGGCACGCGCGCACGCAGCTGAGCTACTTAAGGCCGCGAATGTGGCACTATAAAGCTTGTGGCATCGAAGTTATGGCGAAAAAAGAAGGTCGTTGCGGAAGGAACCCTGGCCGGTCCGGCCCGGGTGGACGCGCGCACCAAGAATCTCACTCGTCGTCTCCAAGCCGGCGATGTAGCGATTATTAACCACACGGACCTGGATCGGGTCGCCGCGGAAAACCTGGTGGCCGCGCAGCCCGTTGCCGTGCTCAATGCCGCGAAATCCATCTCGGGGCGCTACCCGAACCTCGGCCCCGCGATCCTGGAAGAAGCCGGTATTCCGCTTATCGATGACCTCGGCCCGGAAATTATGGACATATCCGAAGGCCAGTGGGTGGATATCGACGGGGCACGCGTGGTGGCCGGCGGGCGCGTGATAGCCGAAGGTACCCTGCAAACCGCGCAGAGTATTGCCCGCGATAGCGAGGCGGCCCGCGCCGGCATGACCGTGCAACTGCGTGCTTTTGCCGCCAATACCCTCGAATATCTCAACGAAGAACAGGGCCTCATCCTGGACGGGGTGGGGATCCCTGATATTCGCACGTCCATGGAGCACCGCCACGTGCTCGTGGTGGTGCGCGGCTACGACTACCGGGAAGACCTGCGCGCCCTGCGCCCCTATATTCGGGAGAACCGGCCCCTCATGATTGGGGTGGACGGCGGGGCGGATGCCCTCCTGGAACTGGGCTACACCCCGGATATTATCGTCGGCGATATGGATTCGGTATCCGATAAAGCGCTGCGCTGCGGCGCCGAAGTGGTGGTGCATGCCTACCGGGATGGGCGCGCCCCCGGCAAGAAACGCGTGGAAGATCTGGGCGTGGATCACGTGGTCTTCCCGGCCACCGGCACCTCCGAAGATGTTGCTATGCTGCTGGCGGATTCCAAAGGCGCCAAGCTCATTGTGGCGGTGGGCACCCACAATACGATTCTGGAATTCCTCGATAAGGGCCGGGCGGGAATGGCCTCGACCTTCCTCACCCGTCTGGTGGTGGGCGGCAAGCTCATTGACGCGAAGGGCGTCTCGCGCCTCTACCGCTCCTCGATTTCCAATTGGATGCTGGTTGCCCTGATTCTCGCGGGAGTTTTTGCGCTCTTCGCGGCCCTGGCCGTTACCGGTGCGGGCCAAACCTTCCTGTCCGTGCTCACCACTCGCCTCGGGGATCTTGCCGAGTGGTTCCGTAATCTCTTCTAGGAAAGTTAGCTGATGGTTGATTTTAGGTATCATCTCGTTTCCCTGGTCTCGGTGTTTTTGGCGCTGGCCATCGGAGTGATTCTCGGGGCGGGTCCGCTGCAAAATTCGATCGCGCACGGGTTGACCGGCCAGGTGGATTCCCTGCGCGAATCGCGCGATAAGATGCGCGTGGAGCTTGATCAACGCGGGGCGCAGCTCGATGCGGCGTCGACGGCGCTCCTCGGTGCCGGCGAACAACTCAATGCTGGAACGCTGACGAATCGGCGCGTTGCTATCGTGGCGGCGGCCGGGGCGGACGGTGCCGTTGTGGAGAAAACCCGGCAGAGCCTGACCGCTGCCGGGGCGCGTATCACCGGGGAAATCACCCTGGCCCCGGCTTTTACCGACACCGAATACGCCACTTACCGTTCCACGCTTTCCGGTAACCTCGGTTCATACGTCAAGGATCTGCCCGCGGGCGGTTCCGCGGACGCGATTCTCGGTGCGGCCGTGGATACCGTGGTGCGTTCCGCGCCGGAAGATGCGGGGGCGACGACGCTCATCACGCTTCTCACCTCTCCGGAAAATAAGCTCATTGATGTGGCGGTTGCTCCGAGCGAAGCCGCCGAGGTGGTTGTTTTTATCACCGCTGATCCGGCGGAAGCCGCACCGGCGCCCGCAGAGAAGGAAACCACCTCTCCGCATATCGCGGATACCTACCAGGCGGCCTTCGCGGCCATGGCCGGGCGTGGCCCGGCGGTAGCGGTGGGCGCGGGGACTGATGGAAACTCCGTGCTGGGAGCCGTGCGCTCGGCCAAAGCCGGCTCCACGGTGGATTCGGCACAAACCGCGCTCGGCGATGTCAATATTCCCATGGCGGTGGCCGCTGAACTACATGAACGGCACGTGCACCTCGGGGTAGCACCGGGGGCAGATAGCGCAATTGGGGAGCGCCAGAGCGCTTCCGGGCCCGCGCCCGCGCAACCTGCCCCGGCTCCGCAGCCCGAACAGGCTCCCGCGCCGGCACCCGCACCCGCGGACGGCGGGCAAGCTCCCGAAGGTGGGCAGGCCCCGGCAGGGCAGTAACGGTACCATGGGTGCATGACCCTTTCTGCTTTCTGGAGGAACCAGGTGCGCCTGGGCGCTGCCGCCCTGGCCGGATACGCCGCCGCGCGTGCCGCTGAGAAACTGCTTTCCCGGCGGTCCGCGTCCTCCTGGCAACGCACCGCGAAAGACGGGCGGAGCGTGAGTTTGCGGGAAGGCCCGGTCGCGGTGGCGGGTACCACCGCGGGCTGCGCGGCGGGGGCTCTGCTCTCCGGAGGAAGCTGCTCGGCCGGTCCGGTGATCGCGGCGCTTAGCGGAGGGCTGGCCGGATATATTGACGATTTTTACGAGAGTGCATTTTCGCGCACCTCCAAAGGGCTGCGCGGCCACCTCGGGGCACTCTCCCGGGGCCACCTCACCTCCGGGGCGCTGAAAATAGTGATCATCGGGGTGGGTGCTGCGCTAGCCGGAAAGCTACCTGCCGATAGGGGACTGCCGTCCTCCAAGCGATTTGCGCTCCACGCCGAACGCACCATTCTTATTGCCGCCACCGCGAATCTTATTAATCTCCTCGACCTCGCGCCGGGCCGGGCCTGGAAAGGAACCCTCATCGCCGCGGCTCCCTTCTCCCTGGTCAGCTACCCGCCCGCGGGGCCCGTTGCCGCGGCTCTGGTAGGCACCGGCGCAGCCTGCCTGCCCGAGGATCTCGCCGGCACGGTCATGCTCGGAGATACCGGGGCAAATGCGCTGGGGGCGGCCCTGGGCTGGGCACTGGCCAGCCGCGGCCCGTGGGTGCGGCGCGGGGCGCTGGGCGCCGTCGTCGCCCTTAATATCGCGAGCGAAAAAATATCATTTTCGCGGGTCATCGCAACCCACCCGTGGCTGCGCGCCCTCGACCAGGCGGGCCGGGCATGAAAAAAGTTCTCGGAACGGCACTCGGAGCAGCCGGAACCATAGCGATTCTCACCCTGCTCTCGCGTGCCATGGGCTTCGTGCGCGCCTGGGTGCAAAACGGGGCGCTGGGGGACTCACTCGCCGGGGAATCGTACTCAACGGCGAATACAGTCCCGAATGTACTTTTCGAAATCGCCGCCGGCGGGGCCCTGGCCGCCGCGGTTATCCCGCTGGTCTCCGGGTTCCTGGCGAAAGCCCTCGCCGCGGAAGTCTCCCGCACCGCATCCGCCCTGCTCACCTGGGTGCTCGCCATTGGAATTCCGGTGGCCGGACTGGTGACCCTGGGCGCCCACCCCATTATGGAGGTGCTCCTGGGGGCGGATTCGCCGGCCGCCAGCGTGGATTTCGCAGCCACGCTGCTGCGGATTTTCGCCTGGCAAATACCGCTCTACGGACTCTCGGTGGTGTGCACGGGGCTATTGCAGGCGCATAAAAAATTCGTGCTTCCCGCCCTCGCCCCGCTGCTGTCCTCCGTCACCGTTATTATTACGTTCCTTATTTTCACGGAACTAGCCGCCGGTAACCAGCACGATCCGGCCCGGATATCCCGCACCGCCCTCTACGTGTTGGCCTGGGGCACCACGGCCGGGGTGGCGGTTTTTTCGCTGCCCCAGCTCATCCCGGTGCTGCGGCGCATCACGTTACGGCCCACCTTCCGTTTCCCACCCGGGGTGGGGCGGCGGGCGCTACGGCTGAGCGGGGCCGGGCTGGCCGGCCTGCTCGCTCAGCAGATTCAAATCATCGCGGTTATGCTTTTCGCCAATGCGCGCGGCGACGTGGGAACCTACCCGGTTTTCACGTTCGCGAACCAGCTCTATATGGTTCCCTACGCGGTGCTGGCCGTCCCCATTGCCACCGCGGTTTTCCCGCGCCTGGCGGAAGCGGCCGCGATTCCCGGGCGGCCGGGCCTGGCCCGTATTACCGCCCGTTCCTCTCGACTTGTTTTCGATATTGGCTTGCTGTGCGTGGCACTGCTGGTGGCGGTGGCAGAGCCCGCCCAGGCGCTGTTCGCGGTGGCGCGCCCGGTGGCCCATATGGATATTGCCATGCTGGCCATGGCCCCGGCCCTCCTCGGCTACGCCTTTATTTATCACGGCTCGCGGGTGCTTTACGCGGTGGAGGCGGCCCGCGCGGTCATTATCGTCAATTCGGCGGCATGGCTGAGCGTTGTGGTGGTGCTCATGGGCGCGGCCGGCCTGGGGGTGCGCGGACGCACCGAGGTGCTCATCAGTATTGGTGCGGCGATGTCCGTGGGCATGACGGTGGGCGGTATCGGCCATATCTTCGCGATCCGGCGCGCGGTGGGCCCCGGGGCGCTGCGCGGCGTGGGCTATTCCCTACGTATCGTGCTTCCGGCCGCGGTACTTGCGGGCGGAGCCGGATACGCCACCGGGCGCGGGATATTGCGCTGGTGGGGCGAAGGTGCCCTGGGTGCGCTGGGAGCAACCGGCGCGGCCGGGGCGCTCACCCTCGCCATCGGGGGAGTGGCGCTCTACCTGGTGGACCGGCGCGCGCTACGTTTGGCGCGTGACGCAGAGGCGCCGTCGACCCAAGAAATGCCGGCCATTGCCGTGGCCCTCGACGAAGCGAATACATAACGGCCCGGCCGCAGCGCGCACGCACCCGCACGAATGGACGCACGCGCCCGCCTGCACGCACCCGCCCCGCGAAGGAAAGGAAAGACAATGAACCTCGAGCTCAGCGATGAGTACCGCCCCGAGCATATGCGGCGCCTGGAGCGGCGCAGCATACTCGAATCGCCTTTTATTAACGTCTACGAGGACACGGTGGAACTGCCCAGCGTGGGGGCGCGCATGGAGCGCTATTGGGTGGAGCACCGTGACGCGGTTGCGGTACTGGCGGTGCGGAATAGCGGCGACGGCGCAGCTGAAGAAGTGCTTCTTATCCGCCAGTATCGGATCCCGGTCTGCTCGCTCCTGTGGGAAATTCCAGCCGGCATTCTTGATATTGAGGGTGAGGATCCCGCGGATGCCGCCCGGCGTGAACTCCGCGAAGAAACGGATTATGAGGCCGGGAACTTGGAGTTCCTCACCAGCTTCTACACCTCGCCGGGTTTCACCAATGAACATATGACGGTGTATCTCACCCGCGATCCGGCCCCGGCGGCAAGTGCCTTCGCCCGCGAGGATGAAGAGGCGGAAATCGAGGCGCGGTGGGTGCCGCTCGCCCGGGTGCGCGAGGCGATACTGGTCGGGCGGCTCGGCAATCCGCAGCTGGTGGCCGCGGTACTCGCCTACCTGGCCCGCAGCGCTTAGCCACGGGCGTAACCCGCGCGCACGGCGGGCCGGCACCGGCAAGCTCGCGCCTTTTCGCGTCCGGTTAGGCTGTCCAAACTAGATTACGCAACGCCCGTGTTGTTTAATTGGATGGCGAGGTCCTAGATATGGCAGGCCGGCACGTGATAAAGCAGCGGTGAGCGATGCGGGGGAGCCTCAGGCTACGGCCCAGGGTTCCGAGCAGCGCTCACGGATGCTCGGTGAAGGTGTAGAACAGTGGAAGGGGTGGTGATCCAGATGGCAGCGGAAGAAAGCGCAGGGATCCGCCCCCGGGAAGAAACAACCCGCGAAGGAATTCTGCGCCTCATTATGGAACGCGGGCCCATTAGTGCCGCGGAACTGGCCCAGCTGGCTATTCTCACTCCGGCCGGGGTGCGCCGGCATTTAGTGGCGCTCGAAGATGCCGGTGCGATCACCGAATGCGAGAAACCCGGGCAGCGCGAGGCACGAGCCGGGCGCCCGGCCCGCTATTACGTGGCGACCGATACCGGGCAGAACGCCGGGGCAACCTCGTATCACACCATGGCGAATGCAGCCCTTGATTTTCTGCGTGAAAATCTGGGGGAGGCCGGGGTGGAGGAATTTGCGCGCCGGAGGGAACGTTCCCTGGTGGCGCGTTACCGCGATGCGCTCGGGGATACCGAAAATCCCGCGGAGCGGCTGCGCCGCCTGGCGCGCGCCCTCACCCAAGATGGCTACGCCGCGTCGGTTCGCGATGTTCCGGGCACGCAGGATGGGCCGCGCCAGATGATCCAGTTGTGCCAGGGGCGCTGCCCCCTGCGCGACGTCGCCACACACCATCACTTTTTATGCGCGGCGGAAACCCGCGCTTTTCACGAACTACTCGGGGTTCCCGTGCAACGCCTGGCAACCATTGCATCCGGGAGCCACGTGTGCACGGTGACGCTGCACGCTAACAGCGTTTAAATCGGGAGGAAACACATGGCACAAACACGGCACGAGGCAGCAATTGCGGAGGCCGTGGCGCAGCAGGAACACGTGATCGCGAACCTGTCCGGCGCCTATGAATTTGGGTGGCACGATACCGATACCGCCGGGGCGCACGCGCGCCGCGGTCTGGATGAGGGCGTGGTGCGCGCGATTAGCGCGGCGAAAAAAGAACCGGAATGGATGCTTAAGCGGCGCCTGCGTGCCCTGCGCCTCTTCGAGAAACGCCCCATGCCCACCTGGGGGGCTGATCTTTCCGGGATCAACTTCGATGACTTCAAGTACTTTGTGCGGGCAACCGACCGCCAGGTCACCGATTGGAATGACCTCCCCCCGGAAATCAAAAACACCTACGACCGGCTCGGCATCCCGGAAGCGGAAAAAGAACGCCTGGTGGCCGGGGTGGCTGCACAGTACGAATCCGAGGTGGTGTACAACTCGATTCGTGCGGACCTGGAAGAACAGGGCGTTATTTTCGTGGATACTGATACCGCACTGCGCGAGCACGAGGATCTGGTGCGCGAATACTTCGGCACCGTGATCCCGGCCGGGGATAATAAATTTGCCTCCCTCAATACCGCGGTGTGGTCGGGTGGTTCCTTCATTTACGTGCCGAAGAACGTGCACGTGGATATTCCCTTGCAGGCGTACTTCCGTATCAATACCCAGGCGATGGGCCAGTTCGAACGCACCCTCATTATTTGCGACGAGGGTTCCTACGTGCATTACGTAGAAGGCTGCACCGCCCCGATCTACTCCGAGGATTCCCTCCACGCCGCCATCGTGGAAATCATCGTGAAGAAGAATGCCCACTGCCGCTACACCACCATCCAGAACTGGTCTAATAACGTGCTCAACCTCGTGACCCAGCGTGCCACCGTGGCCGAAGGAGCCACGATGGAATGGGTGGATGGCAATATTGGCTCGCGCCTCAATATGAAGTACCCGGCCTGCGTGCTCCTGGGCGAACACGCCCACGGGGAAGCGCTCTCCGCTGCCTTCTCCGGCCCGGGCCAGCATCAGGATACCGGCGCGAAAATGCAGCACCTGGCCCCGAATACCACCTCCTCGATTGTGTCGAAGTCAATTTCGCGCGGGGGTGGGCGCTCCTCCTACCGCGGCCTCGTGCAGGTCTCGGAAGATGCCCGCGGCTCAAAATCCAATGTGGTCTGCGATGCGCTCCTCGTTGATGATATTTCCCGCACCGATACCTACCCCTACGTGGATGTGCGCACGGACGATGTAGAAATGGGGCACGAAGCCACCGTGACGAAGGTGAGCGAAGAACAGCTCTTCTACCTCATGCAACGCGGCCTGTCCGAACAAGAAGCCATGGGGATGATCGTGCGCGGCTTCGTGGAGCCCATCGCCCGCGAACTGCCGATGGAATACGCACTTGAACTCAATCGTCTTATTGATCTGCAAATGGAAGGGAGTGTGGGCTAATGGTCAGTACTGATCATTCCCAGGCGGTGCTGGCAGACGAAGGATTCCATACCGCGCACGCCGACCGCTCGGACCGTTTCGCCTCCTTCAACCCGGAGGAGTTCCCGATTCCGCGCGGAACCGGGGAGGAAGAAGACTGGCGTTTCACGCCGATGGACCGGGTTGCCCCGTTCATTCATAACGTGGAGGGCGTGCGCGATGCCACCGTGACGGCCACCGTGGTAGGTGGGGCACGCGTGGAAGAAGTGGACCGCAGCGATCCGCGCCTGGGCACGGTAGGGAAACCAGATGACCGCGCGGCAGCCCTCGCCTGGTCGGCTTTCCAGCGTGCGCATATCGTGACTCTCGACGGAAGCGAGCACGCGGACGTCGTCGCCATGATCACCGGGGAAGGCACACTGAGCGTTGCTCACACCCTTATCACCGCGGCCCCGGAGGCTAGTGGCACCGTGGTGCTTGAGCACACCGGCAGCGGCGACCTCACGGAAACCGTGGAAATTGAGGTGGGGGCGCACGCGGATCTCACCGTTGTGTCCGTGCAGGAACAAGAACGCTGCGCCTCCCAGCATTCCGCCCAGCGCATCCGGGTAGGTGAAGGCGCGAAATTCCGGCATATCGTGGTGACCATCGGCGGGGATCTTATCCGCATGACCACCGCGTGTGAGCTGGAAGGGGAGCGTTCCGATACCGAACTGCTGGGCGCTTATATCACCGAAAGCCACCAGCATCACGAACACCGGATTTTCGTGGATCACGTGGCCCCGCATTGCAAATCGCGAGCCACCTACAAGGGCGCGCTCCAGGGCGATGAGGCGCATTCGGTGTGGATCGGGGATGTGCTGATTCGGGCTCAGGCCGCCCAGACCGATACGTATGAACTCAACCGCAACCTGGTGCTTACCGAGGGAGCGAAGGCCGATTCGGTGCCCAATCTGGAGATTCTCACCGGGGATATTGCCGGGGCCGGGCACGCCTCAGCCACCGGGCGTTTTGATGATGAGCAGCTCTTCTACCTCATGGCCCGCGGCATCCCCGCGGATGTGGCGCGCCGCCTGGTGGTGCGCGGTTTCTTCGCGGAATTGGTGGAACAGATCGAAGTGGATTCGGTGCGCACCAAGCTCATGGACGCTATCGAACGCGAACTCGATTTGGCCGACGCCGGAAGCGGGGAGGAGGCATGAGCTGGCAGCAGGTGTGTACCACCGCGGATCTCGAGCCGGAAAGCGCCCTGAGTGTGGAAGTCCGCGCTGCTAGCGGCGCCGTCGTACCCGTATGTATCGCACGCGACTGCCACGGAACCTGGCACGCCGTGGGCGATATCTGCACCCATGAAGACGTTAACCTCAGCGACGGCGAAGTTTTTGATACCACAATCGAATGCCCCAAACACGGGGCGGAATTCGACCTGTGTTCCGGGCGTGCCCTCACGCTCCCGGCGGTCACACCCGTGCCCGTCTACCCCTTGACCTGCGATAATGACGGCCGCGTTTTTATTGACGTGGACACAACACCTGAGGAGAAGTAATGGCTACTCTCGATATTATTGATCTGCACGCCTCGGTCATCACCCCCGAAGGCCCCAAACCGATTCTGCACGGCGTCAATTTGCATATTGGCGATAATGAAATCCACGCGATTATGGGCCCGAACGGCTCGGGTAAATCGACCACGGCCTACGCGCTGGCCGGGCATCCCTCCTATGAGATCACTTCCGGGCAGGTGCTCCTCGACGGTGTGGATATTACCGATATGACCGCCGATGAACGCGCCCGCGAGGGGCTTTTCCTCGCCATGCAGTACCCGGTGGAAGTGCCCGGCGTTTCCGTCTCGAATTTCTTGCGCACCGCGAAAACCGCGATTGACGGGGAAGCTCCCAAGCTGCGCGAATGGTCCCAGGCGCTACGCAAAGTCACGGAAAAACTGCGGGTGGATGCCGATTTTATTAAGCGTGATCTCAACGTGGGCTTCTCCGGTGGTGAAAAGAAACGCACCGAAGTGCTCCAGATGGAATTGCTGGAACCCAAGATCGCCGTGCTGGATGAAACGGATTCCGGGCTGGACGTGGACGCGCTGCGCGTGGTCTCCGAAGGCATCGTGGACGTGCATGAACGCACCGGTAATTCGCTGCTGCTCATCACCCACTACAACCGGATTTTGCAGTACGTCAAACCCGATTACGTCCACGTTTTTGCCGGCGGCAAGATTGTGCGCACCGGCGGGCCGGATCTGGCCAGCGAACTGGAAGCCTCCGGGTACGACAGCTACATCGAAGCGGAGGCGAAGTAGGTGAACGCCGTGCGCCCGCTGGTGGCGCGGGAAGATTTCCCGATTCTGGCCCGGCCGATGCGCGGGGATCAGGCCCTCGTGTACCTAGATTCCGGGGCGACGGCGCAGCGCCCGCGCGCCGTTCTGGACGCGATGGTGGATTTTGATACGCGCTCCAACGGGGCGGTCAAGCGCGGGAGCCACCTGCTCGCGGAGGAATCCACCGTGGCCTACGAAGAGGCCCGCGCGAAAGTGGCGGCTTTCATCGGGGCGGCGCCCCAGGAAATTGTATGGACCAGCGGGAGCACTCAGTCCCTCAACCTCCTCGCCTACGCGATCTCGAATGCCACGGCGGGGCGCGGCTGGGGGAACGCGGATCGTTTCCTGCTGCGCGCCGGCGACGATATCGTGGTGACCCGCGCCGAGCATCATGCGAATCTGCTGCCCTGGCAGGAATTATGCGAACGCACCGGGGCCCGCCTCACGTGGCTTGATCTGGATGGTGAGGGCCGGATTGACCCGGCCACCCTCGCGGTCATCGGGCGGCGCACCCGCATCGTTGCTTTCACACATGTCTCGAATGTGACCGGGGCGGTTTCCCCGGTGGCGCAGATCGTGGAGGCGGCCCACGCGGTGGGTGCTTTTACGGTTCTCGATGCCTGCCAATCCGTGCCGCATCTGCCCGTGAACGTGCGGGAACTTGATGTAGATTTCGCGGCTTTTTCGGGCCATAAAATGTACGGGCCCACCGGGTTGGGGGTGCTGTACGGGCGCGAAGAACTCCTCGCGGACCTGCCGCCCTACCAATTCGGCGGCTCGATGATTGAACGGGTCACGATGGAAAAAACGCGTTACGCGCGCCCGCCGGCCCGTTTCGAGGCGGGAAGCCAGCCGGTTACCCAGATCGTCGGGCTCGCACGGGCGGTGGATTACCTCAGCGCCATCGGCATGGAGAACGTGGCGCGCTACGAAGATGAGCTGACTGCCCAGCTGCTTGCCGGGCTCGGGCAGATCCCGGGGATCCGGGTGCTCGGCCCGCGCGAGGGCGCCGGACGTACCGGGATCGCGGCTTTTACCGTGGACGGTGTGCACCCGCATGACGTGGGGCAATTCTTGGATGCGCGCGGTATTGCGGTGCGGGTGGGCCACCATTGCGCCCAGCCGATTCACGACTTCTTCGGGGTGCCGGCCTCGGTGCGCGCCTCCGTGGGGATCTACACAACAAGCTCGGATATTGACGCGTTTCTTGATGCGTTGAGCCAGGTCCGCGGCTATTTCTGGGTGGAAGGATAAAAAGTTGAGCGAACTTGATGAGCTCTACCAGCAGATTATTCTCGATGCGGCGCGCGAACGCCACGGTGAAGGTGAGCTGGCGCCGGTGGCGGCTGGCGCCGTCGTGCCGCAAGGGGAGTCCACCCAGGTCAATCCCATGTGCGGGGACGAGGTGACCCTCGAGGTGCGCCTCTCCCCGGATGGAGAGAAGATCGCCGAACTCGCCTGGCAGGGGCAGGGCTGTTCCATTTCCCAGGCCTCAATTTCCATTATGAATGACCTGGTGGCCGGGCATTCCATCGAGAACCTCACCACCCTCTACGGTTATTTCCGCGAGATGATGGACAGCCGCGGGGCGGAACTTTCAGATACCGCCGCGGACGCCCTGGAAGACGCCGCCGCTTTCCACGGGGTAGCCCGCTTCCCCATGCGCATTAAATGCGCGCTACTCGGCTGGATGGCAGTCCGCGAAGCAACCGACGAAGCCCTCCACCGCCTCAACATACCCGGCACGCCCGCGAGCACTTCAGCAGAAGCTACGAATCCCGCGGGAGCTACGCCGCCCCTAATGAAGGAGACCCCGGAACAATGACGGAGAAGAACGAAGTAACCCCGCCCGCGCCCGAGGCAACTGCTCCCGAGGCCACCCCGCCCGCAGCGGAAACTACCGCTACAGCGAGCGCGCCGGAGGCACCCGCGCCCACAGCGGAAACTACCGCTACAGCGAGCGCGCCGGAGGCACCCGCGCCCACAGCGGATGAACGGATCGGCGAAGTGGTCTACACCGACGGTGATAGCCCGATAGACGACGTTGATCCCTACCTCGTCCTCGAGGCGATGAAGGACGTTATCGATCCGGAACTCGGCGTCAATATCGTAGATCTTGGCCTCGTCTACGGGGTGACCACGAACGGCCGCCACCTCCACCTCGATATGACCCTCACCTCGCCGGCCTGCCCGCTCACGGACGCGATCACCGACGGCATTATTATCGCCACGGAAGATCTTGTGGACGACGTGGATATTAACTGGGTGTGGCTGCCGCCGTGGGGCCCGGAACGCATTACCGAAGACGGTCGCGATGATCTGCGCGCTCTCGGTTT
Source organism: Actinotignum timonense (assembly GCF_900155575.1). Lineage (GTDB taxonomy): Bacteria > Actinomycetota > Actinomycetes > Actinomycetales > Actinomycetaceae > Actinotignum > Actinotignum timonense. Next base: position 1,664,160 of record NZ_LT706966.1, read on the forward strand.
CAATATTTAGTACGACGACGCCCGTGCGCCCAGAAAACTCTGGGCGCACGCCGCACTTCCGCCAGCGCCTCTTTAGCGCCAGGTATTGCAGGCGTTGAAATCGCCTGTTTCGTAGCCGGTTGTCAGTGCATCCATACGCTGGGCGGATGAGCCGTGGGAGAACTTTTCCGGGTTGACATCCATGCCGGCGCTTTCTTGGATATGGTCATCGCCAATCGCGGCCGCGGCGTCAATCGCGCTGGCGAGCTGGTCACGGGTGGGAGCCTGGAGAATCGGGATCCCGCTGGCCGGATCAACCGTGCTGGCGGCGTGATGCAACCAGAGGCCGGCGTAGCAATCAGCCTGCAATTCCGAGCGCACCTGCGAAGAATCCGGGCCGGTATCGCGCGGATTGACACGCTCGAATACCCCGGTGAGATTCTGGATATGATGCCCGAATTCGTGGGCGACCACATAGGCCTGAACCAGGGTGGTGTTCTCCGCCCCGAAATTAGCTTCCAGTTCATCGAAGAACGTGGTGTCAAGGTAGACGGTTCCATCGGCGGGGCAGTAGAAGGGACCCACCTGACTGGAGGCATTCCCGCATCCGGTGCTCACCCCTTCAGAAAAGAGCGCAAAGCCAGGAAGCTCGTAACGGGTGCGCGCCGCGCGGGGCAGTTCCTTTTCCCAAAATGCATCGAGGGATTGGGCTACCGCCACCATAAAGCATTCGGTGGAGGCATTGGCATCCGCTCCGGTACGGCACTTGTCCGCGAAATCGGAGGTGGTGGATTGCTGGACGGAGCTGCCCTGAGGGGAGGTGCCCTGGGTGATAGCAGCCGGCGGGGGAGCGCCGGTGACCATGTACCAAACCAGGGCAATAATAATTCCGGTGAGCCCGAAGCCTCCGCCAATCATGGCACCGCGCCCACGTCCGCGATTTTGCACTCTCGCCCCGTCGAGGCGCACGCCGTCGTTAACACTCATGGCTTCGAGCCTACCCTCCCGGCCCGGCCCCCGCGGCCCTTTTCCGTTAATACCGCGCGATAGCGTACCCGAGGGGAAGCGCCGCCACGATCACGCAGATGAGGCAGGCGAGGAAGCTCCATCCGGCCACCTTGCGGAAGCGCAGCTGCCCGGGAGTGGCGCGCTGTTCGCGCGAGAGCGTGACGGCGGTGAGAACCAGGCCCGCCACCGCGCCCAGCCAGGCGAGGAGTTGCACGAGCAGCCGGCCGTGCCCGAGGAATACACAGGCCGCCGCACATACGGATATCACCACGGGCAGCACATAAGCGCCGTGGGTTTCCGGATGCTCGCCGGGATCCGGTTCGGGCACTGAAGATGGTGTTGTCACCTGTCCATTGTCCCGCGTGCGAGCCGCGGGCACCAGTGGCGCGCTGCCGTGACACCACCTGCCAGCCGTGACACCACCTCCAAGCCGAGGCCCATCGGCGGCACAGGCGACCGGACCATCGCACGCCAGTGGCGCGCTGCCGTGACCGGCAATGCGGCCCGCGCGCGATTTTCTCGGTAAAGTAAGCCCTTGTGATTACGGCTTCTGATCTCACAATCCGCATCGGCACGCGTGAACTTGTCCAGCACGCCAGTTTTCAGGTCCACAAGGGTATGCGCGTGGGCCTGGTGGGGCGTAACGGCGCGGGCAAAACCACGATGACCCGCCTGCTGGCGGGCGAAGGCACCACCTCGGATGCTGTTGATTACGAAGGGACTCTGCACCGCAGCGGCACCATCGCCTACCTCCCGCAAGATACTCACGATGGGGATCCGAACCAGATTGCCCGGGATCGCATCCTGGAGGCCCGCGGAATCGACGCCACGATCCGCCGTATCCGCAAGGCGGAAAAGGATATGGCCGAATGCACCGGTACCCGCCAGCAAAAAGCCATGGAACGCTACGTACGCCTGGACCAAGAGTTCACCGCAGCCGGGGGCTGGGCCGCCAATGCCCAGGCTTCCCAAATGGCCGCGGCTCTGGGCCTGGACGAGCGCATTCTCAACCAGCCCCTGGGCACCCTTTCGGGTGGGCAGCGCCGCCGCGTCGATCTGGCGCGGGTGCTTTTTTCCCAGGCAGATACGCTGCTTCTGGACGAACCGACCAACCACCTCGACCACGATTCTCTCCTGTGGCTGCGCGATTACCTCGCGAATTATTCGGGTGGTTTCGTGGTGATTTCCCACTCGGTGGATCTGCTGGAAGAAACGGTCACGGCGGTATGGCATTTGGATGCCAACCGGGCGGCCCTCGACCAGTACGCGATGGGCTGGTCGGCCTACCTCAAGCAGCGCGAAACAGATGAGCGCCGGCGCCGGCAGATGCGCGCCAATGCCGAAAAGAAAGCGGATCATTTGCTGGCGCAGGCCAATAAGATGCGCGCGAAGGCCACGAAGGCGGTTGCCGCGCAGAATATGGCGAAACGCGCGGAGAAGCTTCTTGAGGGATTGGAAGAAGAACGCGCGGACGACAAAGTAGCAGCGCTGCGTTTCCCCGAGCCGGCACCCTGCGGGAAAACACCGCTGCGGGCCCGGGGCCTGTCGAAATCCTACGGTTCCCTGGAGGTGTTCACCGGCGTTGATTTGGCGATCGACCGCGGTTCGCGCGTCGTCGTTCTTGGTCTCAACGGCGCGGGCAAAACCACGCTATTGCGTTTACTGTACGGAACGGAAACCCCGGACACCGGTGAAGTGCTCCCCGGGCACGGCCTCAAGCTGGGCTATTACGCGCAGGAACACGATTTTATCGATACGGATAAAACTGTGGTTGATAATTTGCGTTACGTCGCCCCGGAGTTCGACGAAACAGGCTTACGTACCGTGCTCGGTTCCTTTTTGTTTTCGGGCGACGACGCCGATAAACCCGCCCGCGTCCTCTCCGGCGGTGAAAAGACCCGCCTGGCTTTGGCCATGCTGGTGGTTTCACGCGCCAATGTGCTGTTGCTGGACGAACCAACGAATAATCTTGACCCGGCCTCCCGGGAGAAAATCCTTGGCGCCCTGGGCAAGTACGAAGGCGCCGTCGTGCTCGTCACGCACGACGAAGGTGCCGTGACCGCGCTCAATCCCGAGCGAGTGCTTCTCCTCCCGGACGGGGACGAAGATTTGTGGAGCGACGACTATCTGGAGTTGGTTTCCCTCGCCTAGTACGGCTGTGCCCGGTACCGGAAACCGATACCGGGCACACATACTAGCCTGAAGCTAGGCAAGCGGTGCAAACACTGAATAACTCAGGCGCGCAACCGCTTAGCGGCGCACCACCGCATTCTTGGGAACCACGACCACGCCGCCTTCCGAGACGTAGAAACCGCGTTCGCGGTCATAATCGTGATTGACACCCAGCTGCGCACCTTCTTCGATCTGGACATTCTTATCCACGATGGCACGAATAACGGTGGCATTGCGGCCCACGTTCACGCCGTCCAGCAGCACCGATTCACGCACCGAGGACCAGGAATTCACCCGCACCCCGGGGGAGAGCACCGATCCGATCACTTCGCCACCGGAGACGATAACACCGGGGGAAACAATGGAATCCAGGGCGTGCCCGAGGCGTTCGTGATGCCCGTACACGAATTTTGCGGGCGGCAACCCGGTGTAGCCGGTCAGGATCGGCCAGCGCTCGTTGTACAGGTTGAAATCCGGAGTAACGGAAATAAGATCCATATTCGCCGCGTAGTAGGCATCAATGGTACCCACGTCACGCCAGTAGTCCTTATCCCGTTCACCTTCACCGGGGATGCGGTTATAGGTGAAATCGTAGACGCCGCAATTACCGGCTTCCACGAATCGCGGAACAATGCTGCCACCCATATCATGGGCGGAACTGGGATCCGCAGCATCATTCTGGAGGGCCTCAACCAGCGCATCAGTGTTGAAAATGTAATTGCCCATGGAGGCCAGGAACTGATCCGGGGCTTCTTCCAGGCCCAAACCGGAGGTATCCTGCGGCTTTTCCAGGAAGCGGGAAACCTTCTGGTGGTTTTCCGCATCCACATCAATAACACCGAAGGAAGGGGCCAGTTCCAGCGGCTGGCGAATACCGGCGATGGTCAGGTCGAAACCGGATTCCACATGCTGGTCCATCATCTGGGAGAAGTCCATGCGGTAGATATTGTCTGCTCCGGTTACGAGCACAACATCGGGCCGTTCATCATCGATGACGTTCATGGACTGGTAAATGGCATCCGCACTTCCGGAGAACCACCCCTTGCCGCGCCGCTGCTGGGCGGGAACCGGGGCCACATAATTGCCCAAGAGGTTGGACATACGCCAGGTTCTCGTAATATGGCGGTCCAGCGAATGCGACTTGTACTGGGTAAGCACGATGATCTGGAGATATCCAGAATTCACGATGTTACTCAGCGCAAAGTCAATCAGCCGGTAAATGCCCCCGAAAGGAACCGCGGGTTTCGCTCGATCTTCAGTGAGCGGCATTAAACGCTTGCCTTCGCCTCCCGCAAGGACGATGGCCAGAACGCGTAAATCTCTCCTCATGACTACAGCGTACCGTAAAACGTGAAGTTGAACACCCGCTTCCAGAAGGAACGTGGACAAGTCGTGTGCCGGTCCACGCTGTGGATAAATGGGGCCCGCGGCTGTGTTTCCGGGGGTGGTGGGTTACCCTTGAAGTAGTACGCTCGCATGATCCGCTTCGTGGGGAAGCGGACGGCGGCGAAGAAGCCGGAGGCAACCATGCGCATTGATTTACTTACTCGCGAATACCCCCCGCATGTGTACGGAGGGGCGGGAGTTCACGTGACCGAGCTTTCCCGTGTGCTCGCCCAGCATGCTGATATTCACGTACGTGCCTTTGATGGTCCGCGCGCTCCTTCTGAGAACAAAGACGTTCCCGCGGGTGTAGCGCTGGAGGGCTATGACTACCTCAAGGAACTTGAGGGCGCGAACGCGGCCGTGCGCACCATGGGTGTTGATCTCAATATGGTCACGGATGTGGAAGGTGCGGATCTGGTGCACTCCCACACCTGGTACGCGAATTTCGCCGGGCATATCGCTTCGATTCTTTACGGTATTCCGCATGTGATTTCCGCGCATTCCCTGGAACCGCTGCGCCCGTGGAAACGTGAACAGCTCGGGGGTGGCTACCAGCTGAGCTCCTGGGTGGAAAAAACTGCCTACGAATCCGCGGCCGGAATCGTGGCGGTATCGCACGCGATGCGCTCGGATATTTTGCGCTGCTACCCGAATATTGCACCCGAGCGGGTGCGGGTGATTCATAACGGTATCGATTTGAATACCTGGAAAGCTCCGGAAACCAGCGCGGAAAAAGAAGATGCCCGCCGGTATTTCGCCAGCTACGGCCTGGATCCGGATCGGCCCACTATTATGTTCGTTGGGCGTATTACCCGCCAGAAGGGCGTGCCGGGGCTGCTGCGCGCGCTGCGCCAGGTTGATAAGGGCGTCCAGGTGGTGCTGTGCGCCGGGGCTCCCGATACCCCTGAAATCTTGGAGGAAACAAAGGCTCTCGTGGCGAAGCTGCAGGCCGAACGTGAAGGCGTGGTCTGGATTGACGATATGCTCAGCCAGGATCGTATTGTCGCCCTGGAATCGTGCTGCACCACTTTTGTTACCCCCTCCATTTATGAGCCGCTCGGCATTGTTAACCTGGAGGCGATGGCGGTGGGGCTTCCGGTGGTCGGCACCGAAACCGGGGGAATTCCCGATTGCATCGTGCACGGAACCACCGGGCTGCTTGTTCCTATCGAACAGGCTCAGGACGGCACCGGCACCCCGCTCAACCCCGAGCAATTCGAGGCAGATCTGGCCGCGGCTCTCAACGAGGTGTGCTCCGATCAGGAGCGGGCCGCGCAGATGGGCCTGGCTGGCCGCCGCCGGGTGGAGGACCATTTCTCCTGGGAAGCTATCGGCGAAAAAACCATGGAGTTCTACCGCGAACTCGTGGATAACTATCCGCGGCGCTAACCGGTTATGTCGTAGCGGCACGCTATTCTAGAACCATGGGTGACGTGCTGTCTTTGAAAGATGTAACGCTGCGCCGCGGGGCTACGGAAATCCTCCGCTCGGTATCCTGGGATGTTAATTCCGGGGAACGCTGGGTGATTTTCGGGCCCAACGGCGCCGGGAAAACCACGCTCATACAGGTGGCCGCCGCGCGGCTCTTCCCCAGTTCGGGAAGCGTGGAGCTCATGGGCGAACGCCTCGGCACGGTGGATGTGCGGGAGCTGCGCAGCGCCGTGGGGGTAACCTCGGCCGGGATTGATGCCCGCATCCCCGGGGGTGAAACCGTTTTCCAAGCGGTGCGCACCGCCGCCTACGGGCATCTGGCCGCCTGGAATGAGGAGTACGACGCCGCAGATGACGCCCGTGCCCGCGCCATGTTGCGCAGGCTCGGTTTACGGGACCTCGAGGATCGTAAAGTTGCGCACCTTTCGTCCGGGGAACGTAAACGCTTAGGGATCGCGCGGGCCCTCATGCCCAATCCGGAAGTCCTTATTCTGGATGAACCCACCTCGGGCCTGGATCTGGGTGGGCGCGAACGCCTGCTGGCCACCCTCTCGCGGCTGGCCGGAGCAGCGTACGCCCCGGCCATGCTGCTGGTTACCCACCACGTGGAGGAAATCCCGGTCGGCTTTACCCATATGCTGCTCCTCAAAGCGGGCAGTGTGGTGGCGGCCGGGCCGCTAGCGGAAGTTCTGACTTCCACGCAGCTCTCGGAGGCATTTGATTATCCGCTCCGGGTGGAAGAAAACGCGGGTCGGTATACCGCGCGCGCTGCCCGCTAGGGGAATCTGGGGCGCGGTATATCTGTAGCCCGGGCTATTTCGCGGGCAGAATATCCGTTATTCCGCGCTCAGTAGATTTTCCGCTCGGTATATCCGAGGCGCAGGGTGTCCGGTAGCATGGCACCAGAGGACGAAGAGGCCCGGAGCCGAAGAACCGGCTGGGTGGAACTCTCAGGAAAGGGAGAACAATGACGTGGCAAATTTGGGTCATCGCCGGGTTAGCACTCGCAATTGTTGAGATGTTTACCCTCGATTTCACTTTCCTTATGCTGGGGCTAGCTGCCCTGGCCACCGCGGGAGTGGCCCTGGGAACAGATGTCCTGTGGATCCAGATCATCGCCTACGGAATTTTCGCTCTTATCCTCTTGTTTTTCGCCCGTCCCTGGGCGCGCCGCCACATCAACCCGCGCGGCGCCGCCGTCGGCAATGTGGAGGCGCAGGTGGGCCGGCGTGCTTACGCACTTACGGAGATTACCGAGCGTGGCGGGCGCGTGAAAATTGGCGGAGATGAATGGAGTGCCCGCACCGCTGCGGGGCGCATCCCGGAGGGCGGCGTCGTACTTGTGCAAGCAATTGACGGTGCCACCGCAATCGTGACCCCGGAATCATAAGTTTTATCTGCTTCACGTACCACCGAAAAGTCACCGAGGCCGCCTAGCGGCACAAAGGAAAAATCATGGATGCTGATATCAACGCGAGCACGGTTATTGGCGTGCTCCTCCTCTTACTCCTTCTCCTTGTGGTGGTGGCGGTGTTCCGTTCCGTCATCAAGGTGCAGCAAGGCTACCAGGTGGTTGTGGAACGGCTGGGCCGCTACCACTCCGTGCTGCAACCGGGGCTGCACTTCCTGGTGCCGTTCTTCGACGCGGTACGCCAGCGCATCGATATGCGTGAACAAGTGGTGCCTTTCCCGCCCCAGCCGGTTATTACCTCCGATAACATCAACGTCTCCATTGACACGGTTATCTACTACCAGGTGACGAACGCGTATTCCGCAACCTACGAAATTGCCGACCCGATGACCGGTATTGAGCAGCTGGCCGTCACCACCTTGCGTAATATCATCGGCACCATGGATATGGAACAGGCCCTGACTGGCCGTGACCGTATTAACGACCAGCTCCGCAGCGTGCTGGACGATGCCACCGGGCGTTGGGGTATTCGCGTTTCCCGCGTGGAACTCAAGGCGATTGATCCGCCGGCTACCGTTCAGGGCGCGATGGAACAGCAGATGAAGGCCGAACGTGACCGCCGCGCCGCGATTCTCACCGCGGAAGGTATTAAGCAGTCTCAGATTTTGACCGCTGAAGGTGAAAAGCAATCGGCTATTCTCAAGGCCGAAGGTCAAGCTCAGGCCACCGTCCTCAAGGCGCAGGGTGAATCCCGCGCTATTCTTCAGGTCTTCGACGCGATCCATAAGGGCAATGCCGATCCGAAGCTGCTCTCCTACGAATACATTAAGACGCTGCCGCAGATCGCCAATTCGCAGTCCTCGAAGCTGTGGATTGTTCCTACCGAGCTCACCGCCGCGCTCGATGCGGTGCAGAAGGGCTTCGGTGGGGGCCGCAGCGGCGGGGGAGACGAACCCAGCCCATCCGGGCCCACCGGGGTCGATTTTGAGAACGCGGCCGATGTGGCTGATGTTCTCAAGGAAACCACCCTCCCCGATATTGATTCGGCGCTGGCCGATGCACGCGGGGAAGCCAATCGCGCTGTTGATGATGCGCGCGGTTCCGTTTCCGATCCCAACCAGATCCCGAAGAACTAAGCGAAAAAACAAGCTTACCGGCGTGCGGAGTCGCGGAGCTTGATATCGATAATTGACCGGGGCCGCCCACTGCGCACAACGCGCGGGGCGGCCCCGGCCATTTGTATCCGATACCGGCGTGGTGGCACGCTTGCTATGTGTTGATTTACCTCGATAACGTTGCCGCTCCCGAACTTGATGATTATTTCCGGCTCACCGATGTGCACCTGCGCCGCTTACTCGAACCCGAGCGCGGAGTGTATATGGCCGAATCAACGAAAGTTATTGAGCGGGCTTTGCAGGCCGGCCACCAGCCGCGTTCCTTCCTCACCTCCCCGCGCTGGCTCCCGGATTTGCAAGCCTGCTTGGAGCGCTGCGGCTGGGAAGTGGACGGAGCGGCAGTGCCCATCTACGTGGGTACCGATGAGATGCTCCAGGCAGTAACCGGTTTCAAAGTCCATCGGGGCGCCCTGGCCGCGATGCACCGCCCGGAATTGGCCGATGTGGCAACGCTGCTAGCGGAGGCACGCGAGGGGCGCGGCGCGCGGCGCGTCGTCGTTCTAGAAGGACTGGTGGACCACACAAATGTGGGTGCTATTTTCCGTTCCTGCGCGGGGCTCGGGGTCGATGCGGTGCTGGTGACCGATACGTGCGCCGATCCGCTGTATCGCCGCTCGGTGCGGGTATCCATGGGGACCGTGTTTCAGGTGCCGTGGACGCGGATCCACGAGTGGCCGCGCAGTATCGAAAAATTGCACGGTCTCGGTTTCCTCACGGCCGCTTTAGCGTTAGAGGACGACGCCGAAACTCTGGACGATTTCGCGAATCGCGCTGATGTGCTCGCCCCGGATTTGCGGGTCGCACTTATTCTCGGAACGGAAGGGGACGGTCTGAGCGCGCGCACCGTCGCGAGTGCGGATACCCGGGTCATTATTCCCATGGCCGGGCACGTGGATTCCCTCAATGTGGCTGCGGCGAGCGCGGTGGCCTGCTGGGCGCTGCGCACCCGCGACTAAGGTGAAAGTGAAGCGGGAGTGGAGCGGAAGTGAAGCGGGACTGCGGTGATAGTGCCTCGGGATTGTCGCGGGATTGTCGCGAAACTAAAGGAGCGCGGAGCTAAAAGAAACTCAGAACTGAGGGAAGCCGAGCGCAACAAAACGGCAGGTAGAGCAGGCCCTTGAGAAAATAATTACTGTTAATGCCGGGTATACCCGGTGGAAAGAAGGTGCTACGCACGACGAAAGTGGAAGGGTGCAGGACAGTTCCCAAATTGATTCGCTCGTCGCGTGGCGCTTGGCGAAAACAGTACGTGACCGGCGTGAAAGCCTGGGAATGTCGCAAGAAGATCTCGCTTTGCGCGCCAATCTCAACCGCACCACGTTGCAATCGCTAGAAAGTGGGCGTTCCGATCATAAAACCGGAAAGCCGTCGAATCCGCAGCTACGCACGCTGCTCCAATTGGCGCGGGCGCTGGAGATGTCCGCCGGGGAACTCCTCGGCGAAGCCGAGCGCCTCTACGATCAGGCGCTTCGTGAGGAAGGTTTATAGCTAGTCCTATGGTGCTGTAGCGCGGCGGGAGGGGTATCGCCTGGATGTGGGCAGCCGCTAGCTTGGGGGCCGCGTGCGGCGCGCGCTTAAGGTGCGCGCGGGCAGCGGGTTGAGGTGTGCCCGGAAATGTTTTAGGAAAATTGGGCGGCACCGGGGTATCTGAGCTGGCGCCAGGCTTCGTACACGGCAATGGATGCCGCATTGGCAAGATTAAGAGACCGCAGGTGGGGGAGCATCGGTATGCGCACCGCCGCGGTGATACGTTCGTGGGCGACGACGCGCGCGGGCAAGCCGGTTGGTTCAGGCCCGAAAAGGAGATAGTCGTCGGGCTGGTAGGAGACTTCGGCGAAGTTATTTTGGGTATGCCCCGTAAAAGCAAAGATGCGAGCATCGGGCGCGCTGGTGAGAAATTCCTCAAAATTCGGGTGAATAACGAGGTTGGCAAGGTCGTGGTAGTCCAAGCCGGCGCGTTTGAGGTGCGCATCAGAAAAATCGAAACCGAGGGGTTCAATCAGGTGCAAAGTGGCGCCGGTGCACGCCGCTAGGCGAATGGCCGCGCCGGTATTGCCGGGAATGCGCGGCTCGAAGAAAACAATATGAAGCACCCATCCAGGGTACTCGCCCAAGAATTTCGCGCGCGATTTTTGTGTCGTATCCCTTCGGTAGAGTAAAGCCATACCGTAAAATCGAACATCCGTTCTAATGTGTTGTGGGGGGTGCTATGGGTGCGCAGAAATTAGCTGCCGCGCGGGCCGCGCTTGCCCGTGCGGAATCCGCGGTGGGATTAGCCGGTTCGCAACCGCAGGTACAACCGCAGTCGGGCGGGAGCAGCTGGGATCTCCCACCGGAAATTTCTCAACTTTTCCCGCGGGGCTTAGCCCCGGGGATGACTCTCGGAGTTAGCGGTTCGCGCATTGCGCTGGCCTTGGTGGCCTCCCTGGTAAGTGCGCAAGGTGCGTGGTGCATCTACCTGGGGATGCCTGATATGGGGTGGGAAGCCTGCGCCGGTTTAGGTAGTGATCTCAATCGGATTGTTACTATTCCCTACCTCCCGCCGGCCCGGAGCGGGGCGGCGCTTTCGGCCGCTATTGATCTTTTTGACGTGGTGATTGTGGGAAGCGCGCTGCGCCTGGATACGCGGGAGCAGCGCCGGCTCGCGCAGCGGGCACGTAACCGGGAAACTCTGCTTATTGCGGAAAATTGGCAGGTGCGGGATCGGGTGCAGGCGCGCTATGAATCGGTGACGGGCCCGGCCAGCGGAAGCGGGCATATCGCACATATCACCGTGGAACTCCGTTCCGCGCGCGGCGCGCGCCTGCGGATTGCGTGGGATGCTACCGGCTGGCATCCGGCCGCGGGCCTGCGGGCGGTGCCATCTGCACGCGAAGCTGCTCCGGCTTTGAATGAGGTTGCCCCGGTTCTGAATGAGGTCGCTCCGGCTATGCACGGTGTCGCTTCGCGCCGCGCGGTGCCCGAGCGCCGGATCCCGGGTGACCAGGCTCCTGGAACCGAGCTTCGTTTGGTACCGGTTACCGATGCGCGGGGGAGGCGTGGGGAATAATGCGCCAGGCAACAGTCTGGGTTCCTCACTGGCCCATTATCGCGGCGGAGATGGCGGGGATTGTGAGCAGAGAAAATCCCGTCGCGGTCGTGGAGCATCACCGGGTGGCCAGCCTCAATATCTGGGCCTGGCAGAAAGGCGCCCGGGTGGATATGCCCATCCGGCAGCTGCAATCTCTCGTCCCGCAATGCACCGTTATTCAACGGGATGGGGCGCGTGAGCTACGTTTCTTCGACCCGGTGCTACGCGCTATCTCCAATCGAGTGGCGCGTTTCTCGATGCTGGAACCGGGAGTGGTTATCTTTTCAGCCGCGGGCCCGGCACGCACCGCAGGCGGAGAAGAACGCCTATGCGAAAGCATTGTGGGGGATATCGTTGATGCCGCCGGGTGTGAGGCCCGGGTTGGAATCGCGGAAGGAACCCTTCCTAGCCTATGGGCGGCGCGCACCTCGCGCATTATCGCTCCGGGTGCTTCCGAACAAGTATTGGCCAGCCAACCGATCTCGCTTTTCCTTCTTACCGCAACGTCAGCAACCCGCCCCGCGCTCCGCGATTGCGTGGAACTACTTCATGACTTGGGGATTACCACTATCGCGGATGTTATCGGGCTGGGGCAGCGCTCCCTCGTCACGCGTTTCGGGAATATCGGGCAATACCTGTGGGATCTGGCCACAGCGCGCACCCTACCCGCACACGAAGCCACCTCGGATACCCGTGATATATCCGTGGTAGCTACCTTTGATCCGCCCCTGAGCCACGCGGAACACGCGGCTTTTGCCGCGCGTAATCTCGCCGGGCAACTCGAAACAAAAATGCGTGCCGGTGCGGCTGGCTCCGCCCGCCTGGATATTCGGGCGAGCGTCGCCTCCGGAGAAGTAATGACACGCAGCTGGCACCTCGAACTCCTCACCCAAGAAGATGTGGTGGATCGGGTGCGGTGGCAAATCTCCGCCTGGATAGCACAGCCGCGTGAGGCCAGCGAAGCTCCAGCGGAAACCCGCGGAGGTATTACCCAACTAGAGCTGATCGCCCGGGATATTACCCCCGCGGGCAATCATCCGGCGCCCCTCTGGGGTGCGCGCACCACCAGCGATGCGGCAGCCGCGCGCGGGGCTCACCGCCTCCAAAGCCTCCTCGGTGAAGAATACGTGCGGGTGCCCCGCCGGGTGGGTGGGCGCCTCCCCGAAGAAGATATACAAGAAATCCCCTGGGGCCAGGCGGTAGATACCTCCCGGGCGGGGCTTCCCTGGCCGGGCCGGCTGCCCGAACCCGCCCCGGTACAGTTCCTGCGCACCCCCTATCCGGTGGCTGTGCTCTGTACCTGCGGGCAGCCACTTGCTATTGCCGCAACCACCGCACTGCACTGCCCAGGGGAGTGCCAGCGGCCCTTTCCGGCTACCATCCGCACGGCTTCCCGCACCGGCGCGGCTTTGCCCGCAAGGCACGATGCCTCACCCGCGGGCCATGCTGCCTCACCTGCGGGCAGCGCCGGTCCTCCTACCGCATCGCTCCGCGCGCTTTTCGGCGTGGAAGGCTCCCTCACGGTAGTCGACTACGCCGGTCCCTGGGTGAGTGAACAGCGCTGGTGGGCGCACCCTACCCGGCGCGCCTATATCCAAGCGGTCACCACCACCGGGGCGGTACTTCTCTATAGAGAACAGGAGCGCTGGTACCTTGCTGCCAGCTACATCTAGCCATGACCACTCTTATCACTAGCTCTCCCTATGTCCCGTATGCGGAACTGCATGCCCACTCGGCTTTCAGTTTTCTTGACGGAGCCAGCCTGCCCGAAGACCTCGTGCAAGGCTGCCTGGATCTGCGTATCGAAGCCCTAGCCCTCACCGATCACGATGGTTTTCCCGGTGTTATGCAGCTCGCACAAGCCGGGCGAGATACCGGCCTCCCCACCATCACCGGCACCGAAATAACGCTGGATAGCACCCAGCCGCGCGAAGGCCCGGATCCGGAAGGTGGGCATCTTGTGTTCCTTGCCCGCACCCCGGCCGGATACCAGCACCTCTCCCGAGCTATCGGAACAGCCATGCTCGCCAGCGGTACAAAAGGAATCGCGCACCATACGCTGGCTCAGCTTGCCCGCAATAATGGCGATATTCTTGTCCTCACCGGCGGTTGCCGCAAAAGCACACTTCGCCGCATTCTTGACACCCAGCGCGGCAGTGAGGCCCGCCGCGCCGCCCGGCAAGAACTCGACCTCCTTATCAGCACCTTCGGGAAAGATAACGTCGTCGTGGAACTCACCTCCCACGCCGGGCCGCTTGACGCACAGCGATGCGATCTTCTCGAAGAACTGGCCCGGGAAACCGGAGTTCGCGCGGCGGTCACCGGAAACGTCCACTACGCGCATCCCGCCGACCGCCCGATTGCCGATATATTTGCTGCCACCCGGGCTCGCTGCACCCTCGATGAGATAGATCCCTACCTTCCCGCCGCCGGAGCCCATTTGCGCTCCGGCCACGACTGGCGCATCCTGCACCGCGGGCGCGAACGCTACCTGGAAGCCGCGGCCCGCATCGCCGAAGAATGCGCCTTTGACCTCTCCCTCGTCAAGCCGAATCTTCCCCCGTTCCCGGTACCGGAAGGCTATACCGAAGCCACCTGGCTGAGGGAACTGGTGCTGCGCAAAGCCCGCGAACGCTACGGAACACCGGCGGACTACCCGCGTGCCTGGGAAGTGATCGAGCACGAACTCGAGGTCATTACCCAGCTGGGTTTCCCCGGATATTTCCTCATCGTGGAAGAAATAGTGGCCTTTTGCCACTCTCGCAATATTTGGTGTCAGGGGCGCGGATCGGCCGCGAACTCCGCCGTATGCTTCGCCCTGGGAATTACCGCGGTCGATGCCGTGAAACACGCCATGCTTTTTGAACGGTTTTTATCCCCGGGGCGCTCGGGGCCACCCGATATCGACATCGACATCGAATCCTCACGCCGCGAAGAAGTCATCCAGCATGTGTACGAACGCTACGGGCGTTCTTGTGCTGCCCAGGTCGCCAATGTCATTTCCTATCGGCCCCGCTTTGCTATCAGAGATGTGGCGCGGGCCTTCGGATACCCGGAAGACCATATTGACCAATGGGCATCAGCATTCCACCATCGAAGTATCAGCCCGGGCGGCGGCGCCCAGCCCCAGCCCGCCGGGCTACCCGAACGTGTCGCCGCGCTGGCTACCCGGATACAGCAGCTCCCGCGGCATCTGGGAATCCACGCCTCCGGAATGGTGCTTTGTGACCGCCCGGTTATTGACGTATGCCCGGTGGGATGGGCCTCCAAACCGGGAAGAACAGTACTGCAATGGGATAAAGACGATTGCGCGACCGCCGGGCTCGTGAAATTCGATCTTCTCGGGCTCGGAATGCTCACCGCCTTGCGTATCAGCTTCACTGAACTCACTCGCCGCGGAATTCTCGCACCCAACGGCCAGCCCCTCGGTTTGCATAATGTACCCTCGGAAGATCCAGAGGTTTACGCACTCCTCCAAGCAGCCGATACCGTCGGAGTGTTCCAGGTGGAATCCCGCGCGCAAATCGCCACCCTGCCGCGCCTGAAACCCGAATGCTTCTACGATTTGGTTATCGAGGTGGCTCTTATTCGCCCCGGCCCCATTCAAGGTGGATCCGTCAATCCCTATCTGCGGCGCAAACAGGGGAAAGAAAAAGTGACCTATCCGCACCCGCTCCTGAAAAATGCGCTGGAAAAAACCCTGGGGGTGCCGCTTTTCCAAGAACAACTTATGCATATTGCCATTGACGCCGCGGGCTTCACACCCGCACAAGCCGACCAGCTCCGCAAGGCCATGGGCTCGAAACGCTCCGCTGCCCGCATGGAACGCCTGCGCGGTCAACTCATGGAAGGCATGGAAAAACAGGGGATAACTGATCCGGAGGTGCGCGCAGAGATCTATGAGAAACTCGCGGCCTTCGCCGAATTCGGTTTCCCCGAATCCCACGCCTTTTCCTTCGCCTACCTCGTTTATGCTTCCGCTTGGCTGAAAGTTCACCACCCGGAAGAGTTCTATATGGGTTTGCTCAATGCGCAACCGATGGGCTTTTACTCCCCGCAATCCCTCGTTGCCGATGCGAGGCGGCATCACCTCGTGGTGCGGCGGGCAGATGTCACGCGTTCGCACGAACATGCCAGAGTGGAAGAACTACCCGATACGCAAGATCGTCCGAAACGGGAACACCCGCGTATCCACGTGGATAGCCACCGCTACCTCCAGCTCGGGCTCAGCAGTATCAAAGGCCTCGGGAATGCGGCCATACAGCGAATCCTCACGGCCCGCGCCCGCGCGCCCTTCCGCGACCTCGCTGACCTAGCGCAGCGTGCCCGGCTAAAAACAGCAGATATCGAGATTCTTTCCCGCGCCGGAGCTACAGACAGTTTGGGGGTGAGCCGGCGGGAAGGCGTCTGGATTGCCCAAGCAGTGAGCAATGCTGAGGTAGTACACGGAACCACATATCAACCTGCGATCCCCGGAACCGAACCTTTCGGTGCGGTGCCCGAGCTCCCGGAACTCACCGCCGTGGAACAGGCCCATGCGGACCTGCGCGCCACCGGAATTTCTCCCGATTCCTACCCGACGCAATTCATTCGCCCAGCACTCACCGCGCGCGGAATTCTCACGGTTACCGCGGCATCCACCCATCCTGAAAAAAGCAGGTGCAAAGTGGCCGGACTGGTTACCCACCGCCAGCGGCCCCATACCGCGAAAGGAATCACCTTCCTCAACCTTGAAGATGAAACCGGGATGCTCAACGTCCTTATCACCCCGCAGCTATGGGAACGCTATCGGGAGATTGCGCGCACCTCGAACGCCCTGGTGATCCGCGGGATGGTCGAACGCGATGGCGGAGCCGCTGTTTTCCACGCCGATGGAATCGAAGCTATCCCGCTCGGGATCAACCTTCCCTCCCGGGATTTCCGATAGCCGCGCGATAAAGCTGGTGGCTCGGAAGCAGCGGCGTCGTCGCTTAAAACCTCTTAGCGAAAAGAACGCAACCGGCCGCGAACAATCGATACGATAACGGAAGTTGCTCTCGACCTGGAGCATCATCCGCACAGAATCTGGAGGCACAAGGTTATGGGTAAATATCGGGCACTGTTGCGGCTTGCGCGTCGGATCGGCCCCGCCATCGTTTTCGTGATCACGCGTTACGGACCGCAACTGCGCGCCCTCATCCGCGAGAACCCGCAGATCGCTTCCAAACTCCAGGACCGCATGCATCAACTTGCCGGAAAAAAGCCGAATGAGCGGGACGCGCACAGCCTCAGCGGCCGTATCGAGATCCTCAAAGAACACGTTACCTATCTCTACGCCTCGGCCAACACCGCTGATATTGCCGAAAAAGCCGCGGCGTGGCGCGCCGAACTCGACTCCATCGAACGGGCCATCCCCGTCCTCGATGCCATGGCCCGCGCGCAGCGGCTTACGGAACGGCGCAGGCTCTCCAAACGGATCGACGTGCTATCCCAACAGATTCTCTCCGCCAGCCTCAGCGATTACATTGAAGACGCCATTATTGACGACGACGGGAGTGCGAGCTAATCGCGCGGGGAGAGCCCCAAAGCTCGCGGGATATCCGGATTGAAGAAATTCGGGCCCTTGAGAACCTTGCCGTCCTCCCGGTAAATCGGCCGCCCGTCCGCCCCGAGCTTCGATAAATTCGAGGCCTGCACCTCGGCGAGCACATCGGCCATGGGAATTCCCAGTTCCAAGGCCATCCCGTAAATCACGTACACCAAATCCGCGAGCGCATCAGAAATCTCAACGATATCTCGGGTTTCGTCATCAAGATCAACAGCCCGTGCGAAAGCCGCGCTCACCTGTTCACCGGCCGCCTTCCCGTAGGCGGCCGTCACCAATTCGGTAAATTCCTCCGCGATAAGGGACATACGCATCGGCAGGCGCGGCCGATCCGCTTTCGGCCCGTCGGTGACAATAGGAAGCGCGTACGTTTCGTGGAATTGGCGCACCAAATCCTCTGGGCGGCGCGGATCGGGAAAAGCCGGATGCTTCTCACCGGGGCCAAACCAGGCGTGCGCGGGCTCCATGGCATCCCCGCGCTGGAGAGTGGCCTGGAACAAGCCGTAAACCTCGCCCTTATTCACCGTGACAGCCGGGCGGATACCGATGAAAGAAAAACCGAGCTTCCAGGCGACCTTCGCCGAAGCCCAATTGATATCCGAACCCTGCACTTCGCAATCCCAGTGCATTGCCGCCAGATTGGTCTTATCGAAGAAATATTCCAGGACGGTGCGCACCGCCTCCGTCACCATCCCGGTATTGCGAGCCTCTTTGGCGGCCCAAAAACCGAGCCGGCCGACGCGCCCGTTTCCCGTCACATCCACCTGCACGCAGCCCAGCGGGGCGGATTCCGGCCCGCGGCGGATCAACCACACCGGCGAACCTTCTGCCCACTTCTGCGGCGCGAACTCAGTGATGAACGCTTGGGCATCCGAGCGTGAATAGCCGGCCGGGATCGTGGTCCAACGTTGAATATCCGGGTCCGCGCAGATGGTGGCCAGCGCGGTTTCATCCGCGGGGCGCGGAGCGCTAAGAAAGTACGACGGCGTGGTTAGTGTGAACTCCTGCATGGCTTTAGTGTACGCAGGCCAGCAAGCCTACAAAAACGCGAGGCCCGAACCACCACACAGTTCGGGCCTCGCGCCAGCTCCAGGGCGCCTTTTCAGGCGCCCTCCGATGCGGCCCCTAGGGCATCACCGTGGTGCTGCAAAGGCCGCCAAGCTCAGGGCTCGCGCAGTACTTAGCTCTCCAGCAGTCCGTGCCGCTTGAGCAGCGCGGTGGCATCCACATCCCGCCCGAGCAACGCCGCGAAGGACTCCTTCGGATCACGCGAATTACCCCGCGCGAGCACCTCGCGGCGCAACTTCTCGCCAGCCTGGCGATTCAAGCCAAGATCGCCCTCGCGTGCGGCGTCGTTCTGGAACCACGCCACCGTATCCGCATCCAGAGCCTCGCACCAGGTGTAGGAGTAGTACCCGGCAGAATACCCACCGGAGAAAACGTGGTTGAAGTAGGCGCTACGGTACCGCGGGGGCACCAGGTCATGCTGCACACCCGTGGCCCGCAAAGCCTTCTCCTCGAAAGCTTCGAAGTCCGCGGGACTTGCCGGCACGTCGGCTTCACCGAGGCGATGCCAGGCCTGATCCAAAAGCACCGCCTGCTCGATTTCGCACATGCGGAAGCCGGCCCCGTAGCCGCGCGACGCAACAAGCGCCTCGGTTTGGGCTGCGGGCAGCACCTCACCGGTCTGGTAGTGGCGCGCGTACCGCGAGAGCACCTGCGGGTGCCGGGCCCAAATCTCATTGACCTGGGAGGGGTATTCCACAAAATCACGCGGAACATTCGTTCCGGCCACCGAGGGCCAGCGCACATCGGAGAGGAAACCGTGCAGCGCGTGCCCGAATTCATGGAAAGCAGTTTCCACTTCGTCCCAGCTCAGCAAGGTGGGCTCGCCGGGAGCCGGCTTGGTGATATTGAGGTTATTGCAGATGACCGAAGCGGGGGAGCCCTCCGCGGACTTCTGCACGATAGCGTGCATCCACGCGCCCCCGCGCTTACCGGGCCGCGCGTAGTAATCACCCAGGAAGTAGCCGAGGAAAGTGCCGTCCTCTTCGGCAACCTTCCACACGATCACGTCATCGGTGTACCCGTGTTCTTCAGTGCGGGTGAAAGTCAGGCCGTAGAGCCTATTGGCCGCGTAGAAAACACCTTTCTCCAGCACGTTATCGAGTTCGAGATACGGGGTGAGGGCCTCGTCATCAATGCTGAACTTTTCAGCGCGCGCCTGATTCTGGGCCCGCACCCAATCGCTGGCGGTGAAGCTCTCCTTCCCCCAGCGTTCCTTGACGAAGGCGGCCAGCTCCTCAGCTTCGGCAGCAACATTGCGGGCAATGGGCGCCATCATGGGGGAGAGGAGCGCATCGATATTTTCCAGCGTCCCGGCTGAAGAATTCGCGGCCACGTAGGCGGCATGGTTCGGGTAGCCAAGCAGCTTGGCGGCCCGGGCCCGCAACCGCACCAGTTCCAGAATGGACTCGCGGGTATCGGTGGCCGCGTCATGACCATCGCAACGCCGCAGGGACGCATCCAGGAGGCGGGCGCGGGCTGCGGCGTCGTCCAAATTATCCAGCAACGGCTGCTGGGTGGGCAGGCGCAGCGTGGCGAGATAAGCGGCCGAGCTATCCGCGGCGGCGGCCTCCCCGGCCAGGCCTTCGCGCTGCGAAGCGGACAGCCCGCTCAGTTCCGCCTCGGTGAACTCCACCGCGTCATCCAGACCGGCCTGCACGATACGCTGGCCGATCTCGGTTGAAAGCTCAGCCATGCGGTTATTGATAGCGGCCAGTTCGCCGCGCGCGGCTTCGTCGAGCCCGGCACCGGATTGTTGGCAGCGCTTGAGGTGCTCGCGGGCGGTATACGCGGTTTCCGGATCCAGATCCGCCTGGCACAGCTGCTCAAAACGCCGGTACAACCGCGGATCCATGTACAGCGCGTCCTCGTGCGCGGTCATCTTCGGGCTGAGCTCGGCCTCAACCCGATCCCACTCCGCCCCGCCAATCGAGGAACAATAGGTGTAGAAAATCGAGGCTTCTACCTCAAGCTCTGCGCCGGAGAGTTCAAAGGGGCGCAAGAAATTCTCAACGGTGGGCGCCTCGGTAACCTCGAGAAGAGAGGCGACGACGCCGCGCTGGTGCTCCATCAAATCAAGGACCGTGGCAAGTTGGGATGCCGGGGTCACATGCGAAAAATCAGGTAAGAGAGTACTCATAGGCTTAACGGTAGCGGGCCGGGCCGAACAAGTACCAGCACGGCCCGCAATCAAGGTGCCTGCACGGCCCGCGCTATAGGTACCGGCGTGGCCTGCGCTATAGGTACCCGCACGGCCCGCGCCAGAACCCGCGCCAGCCGTGCGTAAGTGGAATCACACCTGTTCCCGGCCGCATAATTTGAAAAAGCGGGCACTGGCCTGGTAGATTCTTCTCTGTTGCTCAGCACGGCGTGCTGAAGAACAATCACCGCGCGGGTGGCGGAATAGGCAGACGCGCTAGCTTGAGGTGCTAGTCCTCGTATAGAGGGTGGGGGTTCAAGTCCCCCTCCGCGCACGGTGAGAAAGCCCCGGAAATCTATGTTTCGGGGCTTTTCGCATGTCCGGGTGCATGCATGGCCGGCATCCAGCCCAATCGCGGGAATTCCAGCGCCGCTAAGGTTAGCGAATCACCTGCCTTTCGGGGTATTCTAGGGCCATGGCTACGAATCCGCGCGCTGCGCTTGACCGTCTCATCGGTGCTTTCGAGGATTTCCACCAGGCGGCTACTACCGCTGATGACCCGGAAGCTCCGGCGGTGCTGGAAGCCGCCGATAAGCTGGCGGATGCCTACACCATTTACGATGACGTCATCTTCACGAATTTCGATGTCGAAACACCGCTGGATGTTTTCGATAGCGATAGTGACGATTTCTACGACGATGATGACGATTCTGAGGACTACCTCTACGACACCGATGATTATGACGATCTGGACGACGATGATGACGATTCAGACGACGATTACGATGACGATGAGGATGATGAGGACGATTACCCCGGCCTCGATGACGAAGACGACGAAGGCGACGACGCGGATGAGGCCGACGCCGCCGCTTCTCGCGCCTAAGACGGGCTAAGAAATATCGTTAAGCGCCTCGATCACCAGATCAGGCAGCTCTTCGCCACCCGCGAGGTTTCCCCCGAGCAGGCTGGTTAACTGGCTGGCGGTGCGCGCGCCTACCAGGGCGGCGCTCACCGGGGTGGCCAGGAGCCAGCCCAGGGCAACCTCGGCGGGGTTCCAATTTAGGCCCTCGGCGGCTTTCGCCACCGCCTCCACAATCCGGCGCGGTCCCTCATCCAAATAGGGCGCCACAAAGGCGGCCAAATGATCGGAGGCCGCTCGCGAAGTTGCCGGGATGGCATGCCGATATTTCCCGGTAAGCACACCCCGCCCGAGGGCCGAGGTGGCAAGCAGCCCGATCCCCATGGCCTCGCACATCGGCAGCATGGCTGTTTCAACACTCCGCTCCACCAGGGAATACTCTTCTTCCACCACGGTGAGAGCAGGTAGGTGGCGTTCGCGCAGCAGGGTTTGCATAGCCGCAACCCGCCAGGGCGCATATCCCGATACCCCGATATAGCGTGCCTTACCCCGCATCACCAGCCCGGCCAGGGCGAGCGCAGTTTCCTCATCCGGGGTGATGCCATCGGGGCCACCGGCCACTGCAATATCCACGGTGGCGATGCCGAGGCGGGCGAGGGATGCGTCAAGGGAACGTGCAATCCCGGCCCGCGCCACGCTATAGCTGGGACCGCTCGGATTATCGAGGAAACCTACGCGGGTGCAGATGGTGAGCTGCGAGCGAGCGGCGTCGTCGCCGAAAAAAGAGCTGAGCAAGGAGCCGAGCAGTGCTTCTGCCGCACCGTCACCGAAAGCCGGTGAGGTGTCCACGAGGGTGCCGCCGGCGTCAAGAAAGGCGCGCAATTGCCCGCGGGCCTCCTCCTCATCGGTATCGCGACCCCACGTGAGCGTTCCCAAGCCGAGCGCGGATACAAGAAGCCCGCTGGCACCAACCGCACGATAATCCATGACTCCACTCTAAACCACCGCGCCGGACCAGAGCTGGACCAGAACCGAATCAGAGCCGAATCAGAACCGGACCAGAACCGGGCCAGGGCCGCACTAGTGCCGCCGCACTTCGCCGGGGCGCGCTGCCAGTTCCGCCCGGACGCCTCACCGCGCCGCCGCGCCCCGCCCGCTATGCTTAGTCCCCGTGGGTTATCTAGAAGCAGCCATTCTTGGGCTCGTGCAAGCGCTAACGGAATTTTTGCCGATTTCTTCTTCGGCGCATATCCGCATTGTCGGTGATCTTTTCGGGTGGGGCGATCCTGGTGCGGCTTTCACCGCGATTATTCAGCTGGGCACCGAAGCCGCGGTGCTGTGCTACTTCTGGAAAGACATCGTGCGCATTATCCGGAAGTGGTTGTACTCGTGGACCGGGCGGGTGGCGCGCACGGACGCGGATGTGCGCATGGGCTGGGTCGTTATTATCGGCACGCTTCCTATCGGCCTCCTCGGCCTGCTTTTCGCGGACACCATCGAAACGTCGCTACGTAATCTCTATATCACCGCGGCCGTGCTCGCGCTATTCGCGATTTTCCTCGGGTTGGCCGACCGCTGGGCGAGCCAGCGCAAAGACCTGCGCGATATGAGCTATCGCGACGGTTTGCTCCTCGGTTTCGGGCAGGCTCTCGCGCTGATTCCGGGGGTATCGCGTTCAGGCGGCACGATTACCACCGGCCTGCTCCTCGGCTATACCCGCGAGGCGGCGGCGCGGGTATCCTTCCTCATGGCGGTGCCGGCGGTGCTGCTCTCGGGCTTCTACCAGCTGATCAAATACGCCGGTGACGCCTCGATTCCGGCCGGGCCCACGATTCTTGCCACGGCGATTTCTTTCGTTTTGGGGTACGCGGTGATCGTGTGGTTCTTGCGTTTGGTGTCCACGCGTTCGTACCTGCCTTTCGTGATCTATCGCTTGGTGCTGGCCGCGCTTGTGGTGGTGTTGCTCGGCACCGGCGTGCTCTCTGTTTTTTAACGACGACGCCGCAACGGCTCGCCCCGCTGCTGCTGTTCCCTGAGGGCGAGCGGCGTACTGGGTAGACTGTGCGTGGGTTCCTCACGTGGAGGACCCGCGAAGTAGGAGACTAACGGATAACCAGATGGAGACTTGGACACGCCCAGAGGTACCACAGCTGGGGTTCACCCCGGACCTCAACCTGTACGATTCCGATAATGAGGAGATTTGCCGGGTGGAAACGCGGCAACCTACCCTCTACACCTGCGGTATCACACCCTACGATGCCACTCACCTGGGGCATGCTTTTACTTACGTGAGTGCCGATACCCTGGTGCGGTACTGGCTGGCCGCGGGCTTTCCGGTTCACTACGCCCAAAACATCACGGATATTGACGACCCGCTTTTTGAACGCGCGGAGCAAACCCGGGTGGATTGGCGCGAACTAGCTGATTCTCAAGTAGCGCTTTTCCGTTCCGATATGGATGCTTTGCGGGTTGTTCCGCCCAGGAACTGGATTGCGGTCTCCGAGATTTTGGATGAGGCGGAGGCGGTGGTCCGCGATTTTGAGGCGCGTGGACTGGCGTACCGTTTGCCCAATGGGGACGGCTCGGAAGATATCTATGTTGATCTCACCCGCGATCCGAGTTTCGCCGCCGCGCCTGTTTTCGAGTACTTGGATCTGGAGCGGATGTTCGATGAACACGGTGGGGATTCCACCCGTCCAGGTAAGCGCCGCACCCTTGACCCGCTGGTGTGGAAAGGCGTGCGTGGCAATGATTTCCGGCCGGCGGGGGAGAAGCCCGGGTTCTGGCGGCCGGGCTGGCATGTGGAATGCGCGCTGATAGCCCGTACCTACCTGGGTGAACATATCACCGTGCAGGCTGGTGGGCGTGATCTGCTCTTCCCGCACCACGAGATGAGCGAAAGCCATTTGCGGGAGATGACGGGTGACCGCGGCCGGGTGGATATTCACTTCCACGTGGGAATGGTGGCCTACCAGGGTGAAAAAATGTCCAAGTCGCTGGGCAATCTGGTCCGGGTTTCGGAGCTGACCGCTGCTGGTGCGCATCCGAGCGCGATTCGCCTGGTGCTCCTGGCCAATCATTACCGTTCCGATTGGGAATACCAGGCGAGTGCGCTTGAGCGGGCCGAAGCTCGCTTGGAAGCCTGGCAGCAGGCAGCCCGCAGCGCGCTCGGAAAGTCCGCAGCCGCTGGGCCGGGCGATAATACGGCCGCGGAGTCTGAGCTGGTTCCCACCTGCCGGGCGCTCATCGAGGCTATTTCGGATGACCTGGACACCCCGCAAGCCCTGCACATCCTGGATGAGTGGGCGGCATCCGGAGCACCCGATGCGGCGCAAGTGGTGCGCGCGGTGGATGCACTCCTGGGTATCCAGTTACTTTCCGACTAATCGGGGGCCAGAGCCTGAGGTAGGTGCGTCAGGCAAGCGCGAGCGGCATCCAATGTGGCGTTCGCTGTGCCAATGCACCCTGGGCGCATGCGCTAACTATGTGCCGTGCGCATCTGCTCCACCCCCTCCGTGCTGAGCGGCGGGGGAGTTCCGCCGTAGGCCGGGCAGATCTGCTGGAAATAGCACCAATCGCACAGGCGGGAGGTGCGCGGTTCGAATTCCCCGGAATCCAGGCGCGCGGCAATATCCCGCCAGGTTTCCTCCAGATCCATGGCGATACGCCGGGTATCTTCCGGGAGGGGATCATAGGTGAGAGTGCGCCCATCCTTGAGGTAAACAAGCTGAGTGCGGGCCGGGCGCTGCCCTTCCGTCAATTCCAAAAGCAGCGCATAAAAACGCATCTGGTAGAGAGCTTCGTTCTGGTAGCGCGGATGCGGAGACTTCCCGGTTTTATAATCCACCACCCGCAAGGCCCCATCGGGAGCCGCATCGATACGATCCACGATTCCGCGCAGGGCCAAACCGGAGGGCAGGCGGGCATTGATGAATTTTTCCCGATCCCGCGGCGCCAAAAACCGCGGATTCTCCATATGGAAATAATTGCTAATAAGCGCGCGAGCCTGTTCCAGCCATTCCGAAAGCGCATCCGCCGACTCAAAAAGATCCGCATCCTGCGGGGACTTTTCCAGGTGCGCCTCCCAACGCGGCAGCAGGAGAGACTGAGCGTATTCTTCGGTGCGGGCTTGCTGCGGTGCGGCGTACAGGTACTCCAGAACCGAATGCACCAGGGTGCCGCGCAGCGCGGCGAGGGAGGGCGCTTCCGGGAGGCGATCCACACTTCGGAAACGGAAGAGCAGCGGGCACTGCTTGAAATCTTTGGCACGTGATG
The DNA here is from genome assembly GCF_900155575.1 of Actinotignum timonense. Classification (GTDB taxonomy): domain Bacteria; phylum Actinomycetota; class Actinomycetes; order Actinomycetales; family Actinomycetaceae; genus Actinotignum; species Actinotignum timonense. The sequence continues at coordinate 1,689,718 of NZ_LT706966.1, forward strand.
GTGATAGTGCGGCGTGACGAGTCATGCTTCCACTTTAACAACTCGCTACGACAGAAAAATCTGCCGGAAGGACAAACTACACTGGAGGAATGACACTACGACGAGGCCCCTTCCGCCCCGGTGAACGCGTGCAACTCACCGATCCCAAAGGGCGGCATTACACCATCAATCTCACGGTTGATGGCTATTTCCAGTCCACGCGCGGCTCTTTCCGCCACAGCGAGCTCATCGGGAAAGAGGAAGGCAGCCTCATCACCACCGAAGAAGGCCGTGAATTCCTCGCGCTGCGCCCGCTCCTGAGCGATTACGTGCTTTCCATGCCGCGTGGCGCCACCATTGTCTACCCGAAAGATGCGGCGCAAATCACCCACACTGCGGATATTTATCCGGGGGCACGGGTTTTTGAGGCCGGGGTCGGCTCCGGGGCTCTCTCCATTTCCCTGCTCCAAGCGGTAGGCCCTCAAGGTTTTCTTCTCAGCGCGGAACGCCGCCCGGAATTCGCGGAGATCGCGCAGGCCAACCTGGTGTCCTGGTGGGGGAGCCACCCGGAAAACTGGCAGGTGGAATGCGGGGAAGCGGCTGATATTTTGGCCGCTCACCCGGCCGGTTTTGATCGCGTTATCCTCGATATGCTCGCTCCCTGGGAAATCATTCCGGCGGCCGCGCAGGCTTTGGTCCCCGGTGGGGTTTTCCTCGCTTACGTTGCAACGACGACGCAGCTCTCCCGCTGCGCCGAAGATCTCAAAGCAACGGGACTTTTCACCGGCCCTGAAGCCAGTGAAACACTGGTGCGCAACTGGCATTTAGAGGGGCTCGCGGTGCGCCCCGATCACCGGATGGTCGCGCATACCGGCTTCCTTATTATGGCGCGCCGCCTAGCCGGGCCCACCCAGCTCACTCCGGCATCCCGCCCGGCCAAGGGCGCCTACGCCGAACCCATGCCCTGGGAAAACCCGGAAGCTGAACCGCTCCAGGAACGCCCGATTGCGGAAAAGAAACTTCGTAAAGTCCGCCGTGATCTAGCGCACCGGGCCGATGTGGAAGAAAGCGGGGTATCCACCCCGGGAGAACATTCCCGCCAGATAGCTGAGAAAATCGCGGCGGAAATCGCCGAACGTGAAGCCGAAAAGCGGCGGCAGGGCGAAGAGCCTCGGTACGCCGAAAAACAGCGGCAAGGCGCGGAAGCGGGGTACGCGGAAAAGTGGCGGGCAGCGGAGCCGGCACAGCACTTTGAGGACTAGTGACCTAACCGTGAGGGCACCGGGGATGCTATATCCCGGGGTGGGCGGTAAGGTAGGCCTGTCCTAGAATAAGGGGACGATCAGAAAGGAAGCCATGAGCACATCGGAGTCGAGCGCGGCTCTTGCCGAAATCGCGTCCTTGCGTGAGAAAAATGAAAGGCTCTCCACCTCGCTGGTCGCCGCCCGGAAACGCATCCAGGAATTGGGGGAGAAACTTGATTCCCTCTCCCGGCCTCCGGCTACTTTCGCCACCTTTATTCGCGGGCATTCCTCCGATCATTCCATTGACGCCCTCGTGGGCGGCCGAAAAATGAACGTAGCTGTTTCTCCGTATGTTGCTTTGGAACAATTGCGCCCCGGCCAAGAAGTACGCCTCAATGAAGAACTCGTGGTCGTCGGCATTGGAGGCTACGAAAATACCGGGCAGCTCGTTGCTGTCGAACTCGTGCTGGATCCCCAGCGGGTGCTCGTGCGGGTGCACGCGGACGAAACAAAAGTGCTGCGCATCGGCGGGAAACTCTCGGCCGGGAAACTGCGGGTCGGGGATACCTGCATGGCGGACCTGAAAACCGGGTTCCTGGTAGAAAAGGTAGAGCGCCCGGATGTCGAGCACCTGCTGCTCGAAGAAGTCCCGGATGTTTCCTATGCGGATATTGGCGGCTTGGATGCTCAGATTGAGGAAATCCGCGACAGTATCGAATTACCCTTCCAGCAACCCGACCTCTATCGAGAGCACGGCCTGCGCCCGCCCAAGGGAATTTTGCTGTACGGCCCTCCGGGAACCGGGAAAACCATGATCGCGAAAGCGGTGGCCACCTCCCTCGCGGAGAATGCCGCGCGTGCCCAAGGGGTAGCCAAAGCTTCCTCCTACTTCCTCAATATCAAGGGCCCGCAGCTCCTCGATAAATACGTGGGGGAAACCGAACGCCAGATCCGCGAAATCTTTTCCCGGGCCCGGGACCGGGCCTCCTCGGGTATCCCCGTTGTCATTTTCTTCGACGAAATGGAAGCCCTTTTCCGCACCCGCGGTTCCGGGGTTTCTTCCGATGTGGAAACAACCGTGGTGCCCCAGCTCCTCGCTGAAATTGACGGGGTGGAGCAACTCTCCAATGTCATCGTTATTGGTGCTTCCAACCGGGAAGATATGATCGACCCGGCCATTTTGCGGCCCGGCCGGCTTGACGTGAAAATCCGGGTCGAACGCCCCGATTATGCGGGGAGCGTGGATATTCTCTCCAAGTACCTCACCCCCGAGCTGCCCTACGCGCCAGCTGATATTGCAGCCTACGGCGGCGGGGCGGGGGCCGCGGCCCACCTGGCCCGCCTCATCGCGGATAAGGTTTTCGAGGCATCCCCGGAGAACCGCTTCGTTGATGTCACCTATGCTTCGGGGCGGAAAGAAACTCTTTATCTTGCCGATTTCGTTTCCGGGGCTCTCCTGGCCGGCATCGTTGATCGCGCGAAAAAAGCAGCTATCAAAACGTATTTGACCACCGGGGTGCGTGGGATTACCGCGGAGCATGCTATCGCTGCCGTGCATGCCGAAGCCCGCGATAGCTCGGACTTGGACCAGATTTCCAATCCGGATGAATGGGCCAAAGTCAATGGTAAAAACCGCGGGGAGCGGATCGTGGCGGTGCGTCCGCGCCAGAGCGATTCGACGTGCCGGGCTGAAGCGGCAGGTCAGGCCGATCCCGCACCTCACGCGATTACGAACGCAGCATCCGCACATCAGCACACGGGGGAGGAACCACGGTGACAGCACGTCGAGTCATCGGCCTGGAAACAGAATTCGGGATTATGGAACCCGCCGACCTGCGGGCCAATCCCGTGGTACTTTCGGCCGATTTCGTAGAAAGCTACGGGCACGCCGGGGCAGGGGCCGGCACGCACGGCCCGGTGGCCTGGGATTACACCGGGGAGGATCCTCTCAATGACGCCCGCGGTTTCCGGATGAGCCGGGAGGAGGCGGACCCTTCTCAACTCACCGATGATCCGGAGAATCCCGCCCCGCCAGCTGGCGTCGTCGTCGCACCTATAACGGACGACGACGCAGAGCTGCGCCGCCCGCGCGCCGCGAACGCGGTTCTCACCAACGGCGGGCGCCTCTACGTTGATCATGCCCATCCGGAATATTCCTCGCCGGAAACCGCGACCCCGCGGGAAGCCGTGCTCTGGGACCGTGCCGGTGAACTCATCGCGCGGCGCGGAATAGAACTGCTGCGCGAAGGCGGGCGCGAATTCGCGATCTACAAAAACAATGTGGACGGGAAAGGCGCGGCCTACGGCTCGCACGAAAACTACCTGGTTGATCGGGCGCTGCCCTTCACGGAAATCATCCGCTACCTCACGCCTTTCTTCGTGACCCGGCCGATCCTATGCGGTACCGGGCGCGTGGGGCTCGGCCCGCGTTCGGAACAACCCGGTTTCCAGATTTCGCAGCGCGCCGACTACGTGGAAAATGACGTCGGGCTGGAAACTACCTTCAATCGGCCCATTATCAATACTCGCGATGAACCGCATGCGGCCGCGGAGCGCTTCCGGCGCCTGCACGTCATCGGGGGAGACGCCAACCAATTCGATGTCTCTATCCTGCTCAAAGTGGGAACCACCTCGCTGGTGCTGTGGATGCTCGAACAGGACGCGGTGCCCCTCGGGCTGGAATCCGTGATTATGGATAGTCCGGTGCCCCTCACCTGGACGGTCTCCCAGGACCCGAGCCTCAGCACCAAACTTGAGGTGCATGAAGGAGAACCGCGTACCGCCCTGGAGATTCAGCAGATCTACCTGGACGCGGTCCGTGATGCGCTGGACGAACGCGGTGAGGTGGACGGCGATACTGCCGAAATTCTCGAGCGGTGGCAAAGCGTGCTGGACCTGCTTTCGCGTGATATTTTCTCTGCCGCATCCCAGGTGGAATGGGTGGCGAAATACCAGATCCTCAATGAATTACGCGAACGCGGCGGGGGCAGCTGGGATTCGGATAAGCTGCGCGCCCTCGACGTCCAATGGCATGATCTGCGCCCCGAGCGCTCCATCGTGGCGAAACTGCGGGGAGCCGGGCGGGTGGAGGAACTCTTCTCCGAAGCGGAGATCGCCACGGCGGCGCTGCAGGCACCGGGTTCGACGCGCGCGTATCTGCGCGGCCAGCTCATCTCCCGCTTCTCCGAACACGTGGCCGCGGCAAGTTGGTCGAGTGCGGTGCTGCGTAATAGCGCCGGCCAGCTCCACCGCCTCAGCCTGCCCGATCCTAACGGTGCGAACGAAGCGGCCCTGGGGGCAACCCTGGCCGGCGCCCACACGATTGACGAGGTCATTGCCGCGCTCACCGCGGCGGGATCGTAGGCGGACCGGGGCCGGCACCTGCCGCCCGGCTACGGCCTGCGTTAGGCCCGGTCACGTGACTACTTAGGCGGGCCCGGGCCGGTAACGCATTCGGGCGGGTCACGCAGCCGGCATGCACCCGCAGCCTGCACCTATCCGCACCAGTACCAGAAAAGAGGAAGGAAGAAATGTCCAGTCAAGAATTCCTGCAGCCCCAGCGCCGCCAGGAAGAAAACACCGAAGTGGAAGCCCCGCAGGCCCAAAACCAAGATTTTGGTATCGACGCGCTGCTCGACGATATCGACGCCGTGCTGGAAAGCAATGCGTCCTCCTTCGTGCAGGGCTTCGTGCAGAAAGGCGGACAGTGATACCCCGTCGCGTTATGGGCATCGAGACCGAGTACGGAATCACCTGCGCGGCCCGGCGCGGAACACGCCCACCGCTGGATGCCGAAGAATCCGCCCAGCGGCTTTTCGCGCCGGTGCTCGCCGCGCATCGGTCCACAAACACGTTCCTCGAAAACGGCTCACGCCTCTACCTGGATGTGGGCGCCCACCCGGAATACGCCACCGCCGAATGCGATAATATCGACGATCTCCTCGCCCATGACCGCGCCGGCGAACTCATTTTCGCGCGGCTCGCCAAGCGCGCCAATGAGAAATTAAACGACGACGGCGTCCCCGGGGCCATCCACCTCCTGAAAAACAATGTTGATTCCGAAGGGCATTCCTTCGGGTGTCACGAAAACTACATGGTGCACCGGCGCCCGGACTATCGCCAGCGCATCGCCCGGCTCATCCCCTTCTTTGTGACCAGGCAAATCGTGGCGGGAGCCGGAAGCCTGCACCGCGGGGAAGACGGGCAGGTCCGCTACGAATTCTCTCAGCGCTCCCACCAGATGTGGGAGGCGATCTCCTCGGCGTCCACGCGGTCGCGGCCCATGATCAATACCCGCGATGAACCCCACGCCGATGCGGAACTCTACCGGCGCATGCACGTTATCGTGGGGGATTCCAATATTTCCCAGGCGACAACCGGCCTCAAAGTCGCGGCCACCGAAGCCCTCCTCACCCTCGTGGAAGAAGGCGCGATTCTTCCCGATCTGGAACTCGCCGATCCCATGCACGCCATCCGGATCACCGGCGCGGACCTATCCGGGCGGGCCAATCTGGAACTTGCCAGCGGCGGACTCACCGACCCGATTTCGGTGCAGCAGCGGATGTATGAAGCCGCGATGAACCACCTGGATCGGAAAGGCTACCTGGCGGAACTTGACCCCACCCGGCGCTACCTCCTCGAGCTGTGGGAGCGCGCTATTACAGCGGTGGAACACCGCGATCCCAGCCCTATTGCCACCGAAATCGACTGGGCCGCTAAACTCGCCCTCCTCACTCGCTACCGGGAACGCACCGGGGCGAAACTCTGCGATGCCCGGGTGGCACGCCTCGATTTGGCGTATCACGATATCACCGAAGGTGGGTTGCGCGACCGGATGGAAGAATCCGGGCTCCTGCGCCGCGTTATCACCCCCGAACGCGCTACCGCGGCGATGACGGACCCGCCGCGCAGCACCCGGGCCGTGCTGCGCGGGCGTTTCCTGAGTGCGGCGCGGCAAGCCCGGCGCGATGNACGGACCCGCCGCGCAGCACCCGGGCCGTGCTGCGCGGGCGTTTCCTGAGTGCGGCGCGGCAAGCCCGGCGCGATGTGGCGGTGGACTGGTCCACCCTGCGCCTCATGGAGGCCAATGGCAATTCCAGTGTGGTCCTCAACGACCCACTCGCCACTGAAAACGCCGAGGTCGAGGCGCTTATCGAGGAGATCACCGCGTGACACCCCACCTGAAGTACCGAGCGCTGCTGGCTGGATTGGCGGTGGCCGCTACCGCGTTAGCGGGCTGTAGCGGCCACCGCGAGCCCGGCACCCCCGAAAGCGTGGATGTCACAGGCGCTTTCGGGGCACCCGTGACCATCTCCGTGGAAGGGAACCTCCACGTGGACGGGGTCCGCCAGGAGGTCCTCAGCCCGGGAGACGGGGTGGAACTGGCGGAAGGCAGCCCGGTACTCGCCCGTATCACTTCCTTCGACTCGCGTACCGAGGCACCCGTGGAAGGTTTCGCCACCGGCGGGATAACCCTGGCCACCGTGAGCAAGGCAGGGGTAGGGGAGCTGGCTCCCTACCTCGCCGGGCAGCGGGAAGGAAGCCGCCTGCTGATTCAGCGGGAAGAATTGGTGGCCGGAGACCCGGGAGCGGTAGAAATCGTCGTCGTCGATATTCTCTACACAAATGCGCGCGGGGACGCAGCTCCGCCGCCCGCTACGCCACCGGCCGGAATGCCGGGCCTGGCCAGCGGAGAAGGCGTAGCGCCCGTGCTCACCGGGGGCGGCGGGCCCATCCCGGAATTCGCGGTGGTTCCCCTCGTGCTCGGGCGCGGGGAGCAGGTAGCCGCCTCGGATGAGCTTGTGCTCAACTACTTCCTCGTGGATCCGAATGGCCAAACGGTCGATTCCAGCTGGACCTCCGGGCCGGTGCGTGCCGCCATGGGCGATCTGATGGACGGGATGCGCAAAGGCCTGGTTGATCAGCGGGTAGGTTCACGCGTCATGATTCTGATTCCGGCAAGTCAGGCCCGCGGGGATAGCGACCTGGTCGCCATCGTTGATATTTTGGCGACGGGCCGGGCGCTCACCCAGCTTCGCGCCGGCGGGGCCTAAAGCTCGTTTCGCCGTACGCGCTCAAGCTCGCGTCGCTGCACGCGGCTCCTAGCGCGTCACCGGAAGAGTGCCGCGACCGCGGCCTAGCAACCGCGCATCTCCACGTGCAGCTGCCCCGCCTCCCAGCGCGCCACCGCGTCCGCCAGGGCTGGGGCATCTCTTTTGCTCAAGAGAGCAGCCTCCTGGGCAGCCCACCTATCCCACCAGCTACTCGGATCACCCTCGCGTTCCCGCACCCGCTCCCGCCGGAGAGAATCCTCACATTCCATCCAGATTGTCGCCGTGCACAGCGGCGCGCAGGCCGCGGAAGCTGCCCCGCACCCCTCGAGTAGCAGCACCTCGCAGCGCGCATCCCCCGGCACCGCGACCGGTGCATCGTAGCAGCTCAGATACCAATTCCAGGGAGCCACCCGCGCGCTCTCCCCGCGTAGAAAAGGCTCCAGAATATCGTGGGCCACCCGCTGCGTGCCCCGGGCCAAGCCATCCCAGCCGGGTATGAAACGCTCCACCTCGAGAATCTCAACCGCGAGCCCGCCCTCGCGCATCCGCGCCGCAAGCGCCCGCGATAGCTGAGTTTTCCCGGATCCGCTCCGCCCGTCGATGCCGTAAACTCGCCGGCCTTTCCCGCGAAATACCAGGCCCGCGAGGAGGTCCAGGCCCTCTTTGCTCTCTTTCATGGGTGCCACCTGTTCCTGCGTCATTTTTTGTCACACCGTGCGGGTACTCTATGTCATAACCAGCACGCGGAGCGAAGCTCACCGACACCGGGAGGCACAGTGGCGTGGTTTATTGATGAGGTAGCACAGCGGGTGCGGGCCGCCGCCAGGCAGGTCCCGGACCTCGAGCGTGATGCGCTGCGGCGTGCCGCCCAGGCGGCCCCGGCCCCGCGCGAGTTCTACCGTGCCCTCGTGCCCGGCCCGCAGCGCCCCATCGGGGTCATCGGGGAAATTCGCAGCCTCGGCGGCAGCCCCGCACCCGCTCCGGCGCAGCTAGAGGCCTTCGCGCAGGCACTGAGCAGCGGGGGAGCGGCCGCCATTTCGGTAACCGCCCCGGTGATTCCCGGTGGGCTCGGTTTGCCGGCGCTGCGCCTCGCCCGCGCCCTCGGGGTGGGCCGGCTGCTCTACCGCGATGTCACCGTTTCCGCGGTGCAACTCCTGCGGGCCCGCGCGGCGGGAGCGGATGCCGTCTCGCTCACCCCGCGGATTCTCGCCGATGTGGAGCTTGAGGCCCTGGTGGAACGGGCGCGTTCCCTCGGGATGGAGCCCTGCCTAGAAGTGGAATCCGAACGTGACATAGCGCGCGCGATGGCTTGCGCGGCGCGCGTCGTTATCGCTGATTCGCGCTCCGCCACCGATTATCCGCAACTTTTCGAGGCGCTGCCCTACACCTGCGTGCGGGTGGTGCGGCGCGGGGTGCGCAATCCCTGCGATGTTTTCACCGCGGCACGGCACGGCGCTGGCTGCGTTATTGTAGGGCGGGCCCTGCTTGAAACAGCAGACCCGGCCGGTTTGCTGGCTAGCATGGCTACCGCGGGCCGGCATCCGGCCGCGCTACTTATGGCGAAACGGACCGCACACGTGGCCGAAGGCACGGCTAGCGCGGCCGAACGCATGGCTAGCACGGCCGAACGCACGGCTAACGTAACCGAAGGTACCGCTCAGGCACCCGGGCTCGGGCATCCGCCCCACGCCCCCGGACAGGAAGGGACACGATGATTCCAACAGCTATTCCAGCTCCCGAGCATTCCGAATGGGTGCTTTTTGAGACCTCCGCGTTTTCCCTCTCCATTAAGTTCTACGCGATCGCCATCGTCATCGGCATCATCGTTGCCTACGCCCTCACGGAACGGCGCTACGTGGCCAAAGGCGCCACCCGCGATGTCACGCTCTCCATCGCGCTGTGGGCGGTAATTTTCGGGATTATCGGCGGGCGGCTCTACCACGTCATCACCGACTACCAGCTCTATTTCGGCCCGGGCCGTGACCCGTGGCGCGTCTTCGACCTGCGCGGCGGTGGCCTGGGCATCTGGGGTGCGGTGGCCCTGGGAGGCGTGGGTGCCTGGATCGGGTGCCGCCGCAACGGGGTGCGCCTGCTACCCTTCGCCGACGCCCTCGCCCCGGGTCTCCTCATCGCCCAGGCCATTGGCCGCCTGGGTAACTACTTCAACCAAGAACTCTTCGGCGGGCCCACTTCACTGCCCTGGGGCTTGCAGGTTGATGCCGCGTACCGCCCCGCCGGCTTCCCACCCGAGCAGCTCTTCCACCCCACTTTCCTCTACGAATCGCTGTGGTGCCTGGGTGGCGCCGTCGTACTTCTTCTCCTCGAAAAACGCTTCCGCCTGGTGGCCGGGCAACTTTTCGCCACGTATGTGATCGTGTACACCCTCGGCAGAGTCTGGATCGAAAACTTGCGGATCGACCCGGCGCATCTCGTGGCCGGTTTGCGTCTCAATGTATGGACGTCGCTGCTCGTTTTGCTCGGGGGAATCATCGCCCTCGTTATCTTGCGGCGCGCCTACCTACGTGATTCTTCTCGCGATCACGTGTGGTTGCGGGCCCGCCCGGAACCACAAACTGAAGCTGACGTTTCACAGAACGACGACGCCGCAGCCGGCCAGGCCGCCGTCGTACCTGAAAAAACGGAAACTTCCGGGGCCGCAAGCACAGGCGATTCAGCCGCGTCAAGCGAATCCGAAACCGAGGTGGGTAACCGCTCAGTGAACGGGTGAAGCCGCCGGGCTTGCCGTGCGCTAGCGTAAAGATGAGCTCCGCGAGCGGGGCTTATAACGGTGCATATTTACCAGGACGAGTGCCTTGAGTCCCGATGGGGAAACAGGGCCCTCGGGTAAGATAGGAAACATGCGTAGAGCTAGAATTGTGTGTACGTTGGGTCCGGCTACGGATACCTACGATCAAATCCTTGAACTTGTTAAAGCCGGCATGAACGTGGCGCGTATTAACGCTTCCCACGGTTCGCATGAAGAACACGAAAAGCGCATTGATAATGTGCGTGCCGCCGCGAAGGAACTGGGTACCCCGGTTGCGGTGCTCGTCGATTTGCAGGGCCCCAAGATCCGTCTCGGCCGTTTCGCCGAAGGTCCGGTCCAGCTGAACGTGGGCGATACCTTCACCATTACCACCCGCGATATCCCCGGCACGAAGGATATCTGCTCCACCACCTTCAAGGGTCTGGCCGGCGATTGCAATCCCGGCGATGTGCTGTTGATTGACGACGGTAAGGTTTCCGTGCGCGTTGTGGAAGTTGTGGACGGCACTGACGTGGTCACCCGCGTGGAAGTCCCCGGCCCCGTTTCCAATAACAAGGGTATTAATCTTCCCGGCGTGGCGGTGTCCGTTCCCGCCATGTCCGAAAAGGATGAAGAGGACCTGCGCTGGGGCCTCAACTACGGTGCGGATCTCATCGCGCTGTCCTTCGTGCGTGATGCCAAGGATATTGATGACGTCCACCGCATTATGGACGAAGAGGGTATTCACCTCCCCGTTATCGCCAAGATCGAAAAGCCGCAGGCTGTGGCCAACCTGGACGACATCGTCCAGGCCTTCGACGGCATTATGGTCGCCCGCGGTGACCTTGGCGTGGAACTGCCCCTCGAGCAGGTTCCGCTGGTGCAGAAGGAAGCCATTTCCCTGGCTCGCAAGCGCGCCAAGCCGGTTATTCTGGCCACCCAGGTTCTCGAATCCATGATCCAGAACCCGCGGCCCACCCGCGCTGAGGCTTCTGACTGTGCCAACGCAATCCTAGACGGTGCGGATGCCGTGATGCTTTCCGGGGAAACCTCGGTGGGCCTCTACCCGATTGAGTGCGTGAAGACCATGGCCTCCATCGTTTCTTACACGGAGGAACACGGCCTGGAGCAGATCCCGCAGCTCTCCTCCCTACATCGCACCCGCAACGGTGTTCTTACCCGCTCCGCTCTGGATATCGGTGAGGCCCTGGGCGTCAAGGCAGTTGTGGTCTTCACGGAAACCGGGCACACCGCCCGCCGCGTGGCACGCAACCGCTCCCGCCTTCCGATCATCAACTTCACTCCCTCGGAGAAGGTGCGCAATCAGCTCGCTGTTCTGTGGGGTAGCGAAACCTACACGGTGGATCACTCCGCCGCTACCACGGACGAAATGGTGCAGCAGGTGGAGGATCGCCTCCTCGAACTGGGCCGCGCACAGGTTGGTGACCGCGTGGTGATCGTGGCCGGTATGCCCTCGGGCGTGGCTGGTTCCACCAACACCCTGCGTGTTCACAAGATCGGTGAAGAAACGGGCGTTGCCTAAATCCGGCAGGCTTGTATTCTCCTAGGTGCTGCCGCGTCCATGGATACAGCAGCACGGTATTGAACAGTGGATAGGCGGGCGGGTGCCCGCTCGGAATAATCCGGGTGGGCACCCGCTGCCGTTCCTCTCGCTTCCGCGTCATCTCATTTGAAATTTGGTGGCGGGTATGGTGAAATATTCTCTGCGTTTGTACAGTGACCCGCGGTGATCCGGGCGATCCGGGCTCTCCCGCTGGTAGTATCGGCAGATGCACAAGCTCCTGTGGTGGAATTGGTAGACACACTGCACTCAAAATGCAGCGCCGCAAGGCGTGAGGGTTCGAGTCCCTCCGGGAGCACCGCAGCGATAAGCTTGAAGGCAATAACCTTGAAGTTAGCTGGGAATCTCTGGCCCGGTGTTTGCTCTGCACCGCGTGGTCTGACAGCATGGTAAGGGGCGCGTGAATTCCCGTTGCCGGTCATCAATCTCTCAAGGGTCAGAGAACACTTCGGTGTGGATGCAGGTGCAACATCGCACGCAGTAAATTTGGTTCAATCTATCCGGCATGCCGGTCGAAGGGGTCATGATGGCCAAGGGCACAGCGGGGCAATCCGCGGAGAACAAAGAAGCCATTCGGGTTCTTGTCGTTGAAGACGAAACTCTCATTCGCCTCGATATCGTTGAAACACTGGAAGATGCCGGGTATGAGGTTGTCGGGGAAGCTGGCGATGGCGAATCCGCTATCGAACTGGCCGGTGAACTCGAACCGGATCTTATTGTCATGGATGTGAAGATGCCCGGTATGGATGGCATCACCGCAGCGGACCGCATCCTGGAAGAACACCGCGTCGCCATTGTGATGCTTACCGCTTATTCTCAGCGTGACCTGGTGGAACGTGCCCGTGATGCCGGCGCCATGGCCTATGTGGTCAAGCCCTTCACGCCCGCTGATCTCATCCCGGCGGTGGAAATCGCGGTTTCGCGCAACCAGGAAATCGAAGCCCTGGAAAACGAAGTCTCTACCATGGCCGAACAATTTGAAACCCGTAAGCGGGTGGATCGGGCCAAGGGGCTGCTGGAATCGCAGATGGGCCTAACCGAACCGGAAGCTTTCCGCTGGATTCAAAAGACGTCCATGGATCGGCGGCTGACCATGCGCGAAGTTGCCGATGCCGTTATCGAACAGGTCGGCGGGAAGAACTAAGCTTGCGAACCCGCAGAGCGNNGTGGATCGGGCCAAGGGGCTGCTGGAATCGCAGATGGGCCTAACCGAACCGGAAGCTTTCCGCTGGATTCAAAAGACGTCCATGGATCGGCGGCTGACCATGCGCGAAGTTGCCGATGCCGTTATCGAACAGGTCGGCGGGAAGAACTAAGCTTGCGAACCCGCAGAGCGTACCCGCCGAACTCGTAGCGGGAGCGGCGCACACGTGTTGTGGAACCCGCAGTACGAACCGCGCATACGCGTTGCGGAAGCCGAACACGCTTTCAGCGAGCAGGCGCTCACCGGAAATCCGGTGGGCGCCTGTTTGCTATCTCGCGTAGGCTAGAGGGGTGAGTGACGAAAAATTCCTTCTTGTTGATGGCCATTCCATGGCGTTCCGCGCCTTCTACGCCCTGCGGGCGGAGAACTTCCTCACTGATCGCGGGCAGTACACCAACGCCGTTTACGGGTTCCTTTCCACCCTCTTGAAAATCATTGGCGACTACCACCCCGATTACATTGCCGTGGCCTTTGACCTGCCGGGAGGAACTTTCCGCACCCGCGTCTATCCCGATTACAAAGCGGGCCGGGCCCCCACCCCGGTGGAATTCGCCGGGCAAATCGATGTTATTAAAAGCGTCCTTGATGTTTGCGGAATCAGCTGGCTCACCTACGAAGATTACGAAGCCGACGATATTATCGCCACCCTCTCACGCCGGGCGGTAGAACACGGCGCGGATGTGTATATCGCTTCCGGTGATAAAGACTCCTACCAGCTCGTTGATGAGCACACCACCGTGCTGTATCCCATGCCGCGCTCGACCATGCAGGTCCTCGACCCGGCAGGTATCGAAAAGAAAACCGGAGTGCGCCCGGAGCGCTACGCTGACCTGGCAGCACTCGTGGGGGAGGGTGCCGATAATATTCCCGGCGTGCCCGGGGTCGGCCCGAAAACCGCGGCGAAATGGCTCGCGAACTACGGTGACCTCGACTCCATCCTCGCCCACGCTGACGACATCGGCGGAAAAGTGGGGGCCTCCCTGCGCGAGCACCTGGACCAGGTCCGCCAAAATCGCTCCCTCAACACCCTCGTGCGTGACCTTCCCATCGGGGAGAACCTCGAGGAATTCCGCCCGCGCGGAGTGGAGCGGGAAGCACTGCACGAACTCTTCGACACCCTCGATTTCGATACCTTACGCGGGCGTGTCCTCAGCGAATTACCGTCGCGCGACGGCGCACCTGAATCCGATGCGCCGGCCGGATTCACCCTCGCCGGCCTGGAGATCACCACCTCCGGGGTACGTGCGTGGCTTGACGAGCACGCTGACGCCCCGTTCTTTGGCCTCGACATTGCCGGGCCGGCCAGCCCGGGTGCGGGGCGCGTGGAGGCAATGGCGATTGGCACGCCCCACGCGGCCCTGCTTCTCGATACGCACACCATGAACGAGGAGGATACCGCCCAGGTGCGGGCCTGGCTGGAATCGGATGCCCCGAAAGTGGTGCACGGCGCCAAAGAAGCCTGGCATCGGGTACGCGGGCAGGGTGCCGAATTGCGCGGCGTCGTACGGGATACCGTGCTGTGTGCCTACCTTCTCTATCCCGATCAGCGCAGCTATGACCTCGGTGACCTGGCGCTGCGCCACCTCGGCGTTGATCTGGGGGACGGGGGAGTGCTGCCCGGGTTGGATGGGCAGGCTGATCCCCTGGCGGCACGCGCTGCCCTCCTCGGCCCGCTTTCCGAGAAATTGCTCGGGGAATTGACGCAGCGCGGGGAAGACGGCGCTCTACTTGATCTGGAAATGGATGTGGCGCGCACCCTCGCGCGCATGGAGGACACCGGGATTGCGGTGGATGCTCCCTACCTCGAAAAACTCCGGAAGGATTTCGACGGGCGGGTGGAAGCCGCGGCGCGGCTCGCCTATGATGCCATTGGCCACAAGGTGAATCTCTCCAGCCCCAAGCAGCTCCAGGGGGTGCTGTTCGACGAATTGGGCTTGCCCACCACCCGGAAAACCAGATCCGGGTACACCACGAATGCGGAGGCGCTGGCTGATCTTGCCGTGCGCATCGCACCCCGGGAAGATGATAAGGCGGTGGCCGGAACCCAATTCCTCGGGGCGCTTCTCGAGCATCGTGACGCCATTAAATTGCGGCAATCCGTAGAAGGCTTGCAGCGCAATACCCGAGCGGATGGAAAAATCCACACCACCTACCAACAGGCGGTGGCCGCAACCGGGCGGCTCTCCTCCACGGATCCGAATCTCCAAAATATTCACGCACGCACCGCCGAAGGACTCCAAATCCGCTCCGCCTTTATCCCCTCGGAGGGCTATGCGGCGCTCATGACCGCGGATTATTCCCAGATTGAAATGCGGATTATGGCCTCGCTTTCCGGTGATGAAGCGCTTATCACCGCCTTTAATGAAGGCGAAGACCTGCATTCCTCGGTGGCGTCCCTCGTGTTCGGGATTCCCGAAAGCGAGGTGAGCAGCCAGCAGCGCTCTCGCATTAAAGCGATGAGCTACGGGCTGGCCTACGGGCTCTCTGCCTACGGGCTTTCCCGCCAGCTCCATATTTCCGCCCACGACGCCCAAGAGCTCATGGACAGCTATTTTGCGCGCTTCGGGAAAGTGCGTGATTACCTCGATTCCCTCGTGGTGAGAGCCCGCGAGGATGGCTATACCCAGACCCTGCTGGGGCGGCGGCGCTACCTGCCGGAACTGCGCTCCACGAACCGCCAGCTGCGCGAAGCATCCGAGCGGATGGCCCTCAACGCGCCTATCCAGGGCAGCGCCGCGGATATTATCAAGATCGCCATGGTTGCCGTGGTGGAAGCCCTGCGGGAAGCCGGGTTGCGCAGCCGGGTTCTCCTCCAGGTTCATGACGAACTGGTGCTGGAAGTAGCACCCGGCGAGCACGAGGCCGCGGAGGAAATTGTGCGCCGGGAAATGGCCGGGGCAGCCCAGTTACGGGTCCCGCTCTCCGTCGGGGTGGGATACGGCCCCAATTGGCGTGAGGCAGCACACTAAAACGCTCCACATCGGTTCACACGAGCAGCCCGCAACGGACTCACGAGAACCGCCCGCAACAGCCCACTAAAACGGGGCTCACGCCACTCCGATTCCAGCCCGGATACCTTGCACTAGCCAAGCTTTTCCGCGTAGTATGGAGAACTGGTGTGAGCACCCGCCACACTGGCCGATATCCATCGGTCCCAAGCAAATATTCACAATAGTGTCCGGAAGTTATCAGTTAATGACTAATACCACCCCCGAGTCTTCGACTCTCCCCGAGATTGCCGTCAACGATATCGGCTCCGAGGAAGAACTTATTGCCGCCGTCGATAAGACGATCAAGTACTTTAACGATGGTGACCTCGTCGAAGGAACCGTTGTCAAGGTCGACCATGACGAAGTGTTGCTCGACATTGGCTACAAAACCGAGGGTGTTATTCCCTCCAAGGAACTTTCGATCAAGCACGATGTCAATCCCGATGACGTCGTGGAAATTGGCGACCAGGTAGAAGCCCTCGTCCTCCAGAAGGAAGACAAGGAAGGCCGTCTCCTCCTCTCGAAGAAGCGCGCGCAGTACGAACGCGCCTGGGCTGAAATCGAGAAGATCAAGGAAGCTGATGGTGTCGTGACCGGTACCGTCATCGAAGTCGTCAAGGGCGGCCTGATTGTTGATATCGGGCTGCGTGGCTTCCTGCCCGCTTCGCTCGTTGAAATGCGCCGCGTGCGTGACCTGCAGCCCTACATCGGCCGCGAACTCGAAGCGAAGATTATCGAACTTGATAAGAACCGCAATAACGTGGTTCTTTCCCGCCGCGCTTGGCTGGAAGCATCCCAGTCCCAGGCCCGTGGCGAATTCCTGCACCAGCTCCAGAAGGGCCAGGTGCGCGAAGGCTTCGTCTCCTCCATCGTCAACTTCGGTGCCTTCGTGGACCTCGGCGGTGTGGACGGCCTCGTTCACGTCTCCGAACTGTCCTGGAAGCACATCGACCACCCGTCCGAGGTTGTCGAAGTGGGCCAGCCCGTCACCGTCGAAGTTCTCGATGTTGATATGGACCGCGAGCGTGTCTCGCTCTCCCTCAAGGCCACCCAGGAAGATCCCTGGCAGTCCTTCGCCCGCACCCACGCGATCGGCCAGATCGTTCCGGGTCGCGTGACCAAGCTCGTTCCCTTCGGCGCTTTCGTGCGCGTGGAGGACGGTATCGAAGGTCTCGTCCACATCTCCGAACTGGCTTCCCGCCACATCGACACCCCGGAAGAGGTTGTCAAGGTGGGCGACGACGTTTTCGTCAAGGTCATCGATATCGATCTGGACCGCCGCCGCATTTCGCTCTCCCTCAAGCAGGCTAACGAGGGCGTGGATCCGAACTCCCAGGACTTCGATCCCTCGCTCTACGGTATGGCCGCTGATTACGACGAAAACGGCAATTACAAGTACCCCGAGGGCTTCGATCCGGAATCGAACGAATGGCTCGAGGGCTACGAAGCTCAGCGCGAGGCATGGGAGAACGAATACGCCCAGGCCCAGGCCCGTTGGGAAGCGCACAAGGCCCAGGTCGCTGCCGCGATCGAAGCCGATGCTGCCGCCGGCGCCCAGGCTGCTGCCGCTGCCGAACCGGCCGCGGAAATTCCGGCCAGCTACAGCTCCACCTCCGAACCGAGCGGCTCGCTCGACTCGGATGCCGATGAAGCCCTCGCCGCTCTGCGTGAGAAGCTGACCAACAACTAAGGTTCGCGTTTCCGCGGGTAGTGCTAGGCTGCCGCGCGTAGCCGGGGAACGTCCAGGCTATAGCGTGTAGCAGCACGCAACCGCGGGTAAACACCTTGTACCGCCGCCGGCGCACCTCTTCGGGGGAGCGCCGGCGGCGTTTTCTTTCTCCCTGGCGCATTGTTAAGCTGAAACGGTGAACGCACTAACAATCGGGGGAGCCAGCGCACAACTCCTGCGCCCCTTCACCCACCCGCGAGGCCGCGCCCTGCGGGTAGCGGTATCCGGCGGCATCGGCGCCGGCAAATCCACAGTCACCGAGGTCCTGCGCAAACGCGGCGCAATCATCGCCGACGCCGACGCCCTCGCCCGCGAGATCACCGCGCCGGGTAGTCCCGTCCTCGCGCAGCTCGCCGCCGCATTCGGTCCCGATATTTTAAACGACGACGGCGCCCTCAACCGGGCGGCCCTCGCCGCGCATATCTTCACGAACCCGGCCGCCCGCCACCGGCTC
This sequence comes from Actinotignum timonense, assembly GCF_900155575.1. Classification (GTDB taxonomy): domain Bacteria; phylum Actinomycetota; class Actinomycetes; order Actinomycetales; family Actinomycetaceae; genus Actinotignum; species Actinotignum timonense. Next base: position 1,707,699 of record NZ_LT706966.1, read on the forward strand.
GAAGCCCTCACCCATCCCGCTATCATCGCGCGGGCCCGGGATATCCTCGCCAGTGCCACCCCCGGCCAGCTGGCGGTCTACGATGTGCCGCTCCTGGTAGAAACCCGCGCTGATCGCGAGGTCGATTGCGTCATGATCGTGGCGGCCCCGGAAGAACAACGAATCGAGCACCTGCGAGGCCGGGGGATGAGCCGGGCCGATGCCCAGGCCCGGATGCGCAACCAGGTAGATGAAGAGGCTCGCCGGGCCCTGGCCCATATCTGGATCTGGAATGCGGGAAGCCGCGCGGAGCTTGAGAACCTCGTTGCCCAGTGCGCGGAGAGCTGGCTGGCGGCGCCGCAGGCGCCGGCGTCGTCGTAAAACAATCAAGAGAAACGCAAGTAAAAAGGTGACCGGCACCGTGTTTACTCTCAGCGTAAGAGGGAGTACCATTTACAGATAGTGAAATGACCGTTTCGCTATATGGTACGTCTCGTCGCCACGAAGCAACGATGCGCGGCGATGGGGCCTAAAATTTGAGAGGTTAAAAAGCTATGCCAATTGTTTGGCTGCTCGTGGGCATTGCGTTGATGCTCGTGCTCAACATCGTGTTCAAGGTGAATTCGATGCTCGCGCTGTTGCTCGCCGCCGTGGTGGTGGCGCTGTGCAACGGCATGGGCCCGATGGAAACTCTCAAGACCGTCACCACCGGTTTTGGTTCTACGCTGGGTTCGCTCGCCATTATCGTTGTTTTCGGTGCAGTTATCGGCCGCCTCATGGTGGACTCCGGTGCGTCTCACGTGCTGGCATCGGGGCTCATCCGCCGCTTCGGACTGCGCTTCGTGCGTATCGCCGTCATCATCATCGGTCTTATTTTCGGCCTGGCGATGTTCTACGAAGTTGCCTTCCTCATGATTGCGCCGCTCGTTATTTCTATTGCTCAGGAAGCAAAGGTGCCGTGGCTGCGCCTGGCCATTCCGGCCGTCTGCGCCACCACGGTTGCTCACTCCATCTTCCCGCCGCAGCCCGGCCCGGTTGCGCTCATTGATCAGTACAAGGCCGATGCCGGCATGGTCTACCTCCTCGGTATTCCCATGGCCATCCTCTGGGTGATCGTGGGTGGTGTGCTGCTGCCCAAGATTCTCGGTAACCTCGAGCGCCCGGTGCCGAAGTTCATGTCCGGTGATGAAAACGATAAGGAAGCCGCGGTTAACCCGCCGTCCTTCTTCGTCTCCCTCATCGTGCCGCTCAGCCCGGCCATCATCATGATCTCGGTGACCATCGCCAATATCTGGGTGAATCCGAAATCGACGCTGGGCCAGTGGCTCAACTTCTTCGGCTCCTCCCCGGTGGCCATGTCCGTGGCGCTGGTGCTCGCCATGCTGCTTTTCGGTATTCAGCGCGGGCACAAGGGCGAATGGGTTATGGACAAGTTCAATAAGGCCGTCTCCATTATTGCCGGCGTTGTCATGATTATCGGTGCCGGTGGCGCCTTCAAGCAGGTTGTTATCGACTCCGGTATCGGCGATTACATCGGCGGCTTCATGAGCGCCGGCGCGGTTTCGCCCTACATCATGGCCTGGTTCATTACCGTTCTTATCCGCCTGGCAACCGGCCAGGGCGTGGTCTCCGCGATGACCGCCGCCTCCATTATTGGTGCGGCTGTTATGGACCCGGTGACCGGCGTGATGCAGGCGGGCGTGGATCCCACGCTCCTCGTGCTCGCCACCGCCGCGGGCTCCAACTTCATGACGCATATTAATGACGCGTCCTTCTGGCTCTTCAAGGAATACTTCGATCTGTCCATCAAGGACACCCTGAAGACGTGGGGCGGCCTGCTCGCCTCCGGTTCGCTGGTCTCACTGGCGTACGTAATGTGCCTCTCGCCGTTCTTCGGCTAAGGCATGAGCAAGAAGGTGCGGGCGGCCGGTATGGTCGCCCGCATCGCACACATAAAGAAAAACAAGGAGTACAAATGACGCAGAGCATTCCTTTTGCCGAGCAGAACATCGCCGGCGTCAGCCTCGTCACCCGTGGGGACCTGAGCGCGCTGGAGATTAACACCGATACCGTATCCGGTACCGTTTTCCCCTACGGCGCCCACGTTGCCTCCTGGAAACCGGCTGGCTTCGAGGACGTCCTCTACATGAGCGAACTATCCGGCCTCACGCAGGGCACTCCTATCCGGGGCGGTATCCCGGTGGTAGCCCCGTGGTTCGGCCCCTCGGATAACGGCCTGCACGGCTGGGCCCGCATCCAGGATTGGACCCTCGAATCCGTAAGTGGGGATTCCACCGCGGTGGAAGCGACCTTCACTCTCGCGAGCAGCACCCTGGGCGGAGAGCTGGGTGATTCCCTCAAGCTCGCCTACACCGTGCACCTGGGCAGCGATTTCTGGGTACGGCTGAGCGCCACCAATACCGGCACGGAAAACATTGCGCCGGAGCTGGCTCTCCACGCCTACTGGGCGGTGGATGCCCAAACGCTTCGCATCGAAGGTATCGAGGAGGGCGGTATTGATCGCCTCGCCGATAATGCGCAGCTTCCGGCCGGGCCCTTCGAGGCGCTCGAAGGCCAGACCGTGGATCGCTTCTACCCCTTCGCGGGCGATATCGTGCTCGTGGACGCGGGCGGGAAGCGTAAGATCACCCTGAGCTCGGAAGAATCCGATAAGTCCGTGGTGTGGAACCCGGGCACGAAGGGCTCTGCCGCGAATGCTGATATGCCCGATGATGCCTGGAAGCATTTTGTGTGCGTGGAAGCGACTCGGGTGCGCGAAGGTGCTCCGCAGCTCGCGCCGGGGGAGAGCGCCACGCTCACCCTGCACGCCACGGTTGAGCAGCTCGGCTAAGTTCGCCTGGCCGTTATGGTTCGCCTGGCGGCTATATTCGCCCAGTAACAGGCAAACGTAGCTGAAAGCAACCGATAGTCGTTTGTTACGACGACGGCGCCCAGTGGCCGGATACCGTCCCGAATTTCTTCGGGCCGTTATCCGGCCACTGGCGTATTTCATACCGCAATCCGGGACCGGGCTAGTAAGCTCGCCACTATGGCTCTTGATTCTGAGATTGTGCGCAGCGATAAGCCTTTTGAAGTAATTTCCGAGTACCGCCCCTCGGGTGATCAGCCCGCCGCGATTGCCGAACTCACCCGCCGCATTAACGACGGCGAAAAGGACGTGGTGCTGCTGGGAGCCACCGGTACCGGAAAATCCGCCACCACCGCCTGGCTTATTGAACAGGTGCAGCGTCCCACCCTCATTATGGAGCCAAATAAAACCCTGGCCGCGCAGATGGCGGCGGAATTCCGCGAACTCATGCCCAATAACGCGGTGGAATACTTTGTTTCCTATTACGATTACTACCAGCCGGAAGCCTACGTTCCCCAAACCGATACCTTTATCGAAAAAGATTCCTCCATTAATGATGAGGTAGAGCGCCTGCGCCATTCGGCTACCAATTCGCTCCTCACCCGGCGCGACACCGTGGTGGTGGCCTCTGTTTCCTGCATTTACGGCCTGGGTACCCCGCAGGAATACGTTGATCGCATGGTGCAACTCCACGTGGGCCAGCAACTGGACCGCGATGAGCTGCTCCGCACCTTCGTGTCCATGCAGTACACCCGTAACGATATTGCTTTCACCCGCGGCACCTTCCGGGTACGGGGCGATACCGTGGAGATTATCCCCGTGTACGAAGAGCTGGCTATCCGCATTGAATTCTTCGGTGATGAGATTGACGGGATTTCCCTCCTCCACCCGCTTACCGGGGATGTTATCCAACGCACCGATACCGCGCATGTGTTCCCGGCCTCCCACTACGTGGCCGGCCCCGAGCGCATGGAACGCGCTATCCGCTCCATTGAGGAAGAACTGGCCGAACGCCTGGAGTACCTACGCGCCCATAACAAGCTCCTCGAGGCGCAGCGCCTGGAAATGCGCACCAGCTACGATATCGAGATGATGCGCAATATTGGAACCACCTCCGGTATTGAAAACTATTCGCGGCATATTGACGGGCGTGGCCCGGGCACCGCCCCGAATACCCTCCTCGATTATTTCCCGGACGATTTCCTCCTTATCCTCGATGAATCTCACGTGACTGTTCCCCAGATTGGGGCCATGTACGAAGGGGATATGTCGCGCAAACGCACCCTGGTGGAATACGGCTTCCGGCTGCCCTCCGCCATGGATAACCGCCCCCTCAAATGGGAGGAATTCCTCGACCGCATCGGCCAAACCGTGTACCTATCCGCAACGCCTGGCAAATATGAGCTTGGCCAAGCGGACGGCGTCGTCGAACAAATTATTCGACCCACCGGGTTGGTCGATCCCCTTATTAAAGTCAAACCCACCGAAGGGCAGATTGATGATCTACTCGAAGAAGTGCGAGTGCGGGCCGAACGTGATGAGCGGGTCCTCGTCACCACGCTAACGAAGAAAATGGCTGAGGATCTCACCGCGTACCTGGCGGATCGCGGGGTGCGGGTCGAGTACCTGCATTCGGATGTGGATACCCTGCGGCGCGTGGAGCTGCTGCGGGAGCTGCGGCTCGGGAAATTCGATGTGCTCGTGGGTATTAACCTGCTGCGCGAGGGGCTGGATCTTCCGGAAGTCTCGCTCGTGGCGATTCTCGACGCCGATAAGCAGGGCTTTTTGCGGTCCACCACCTCGCTTATTCAGACCATCGGGCGCGCGGCCCGTAACGTTTCTGGGGAAGTGCATATGTACGGGGATAGCATCACCCCGAATATGCAGCAGGCTATTGATGAAACGAATCGGCGCCGGGAGAAGCAGCTCGCCTACAACCGCGAACACGGTATCGATCCGCAACCGCTGCGCAAACGCATCGCGGATGTGACCGATATGCTCGCCCGCGAGGATGTGGATACCGAACAGCTGCTCGCCGGCGGGTATCGCCAGGAGCCCGCGCATGCCCGGGCCCGCGCTTCGGAAGCGGAAATTGCCCGCGCGCAGGGCGGGAAAGAGCTGCGCGAACTCATTACCGAGCTCACCGCGCAGATGCATGCCGCAGCCGAACAGCTCCAATTTGAGCTCGCGGCGCGCTACCGCGATGAGATCAAGGATCTGAAAAGCGAGCTGTGGCATTCCCAGCAGGCCCAAAAATAAAACGGCTGCACGGGAGCGGCACCGGAGGCACGCGGAAGCCGCGCGTCCGCCTGTGCGCACCGCGCGCGGTACGCAAACCACATATGAAACACGACTCGGCGGTGCTCCCCATCGTGTAAAGTGTGCACTCGTGGAGGGGAGTATTCCCATCAACCACCGATTCGTCAGCACGAGACCCACCCGGGTCGTCCGGATCGGAGACCTGCCGCGGCCGCGCGCCCGGCGGGTGGGGAGAGACCTCCGGTCATTCCATCCGGAGGGTATTTATGCTTTCATACGCCACGGGTGTGCTGCCGTTGACGAGCACGCCCGAGCAGATGTCGGTCCATGTGGCCGAGTGGATTCTGCTTTTCGTCGTCGTTATCGGTATTTTCGCCTTTGATCTGCTGTCCCACGTGCGCAAACCGCACGAGCCCAGCATGAAAGAATCGGCCGGTTTCCTGCTGTTCTACATTTTCCTGGCCGTCTGCCTGGGCGGATACCTGTGGTGGCGCCACGGAGATACCTTCGGATTGCAATTCTTCAGCGTCTGGGGCGTGGAATATTCACTTTCCGTCGATAATATCTTCGTCTTCATTATTATTATGGGTTCCTTCGCGGTTCCCCGTGCCCTCCAGCAAAAAGTGCTGTTCTGGGGCATTGTTATTGCGCTGTGCCTGCGCTTCATTTTCATCGTGCTGGGCAAGGTTATTGTGGAATCCCTGGCCTGGTCCTTCTTCCTCTTCGGTGCCTTCCTGCTGTGGACCGCATTCTCGCAGGTCAAAGAAGGGCTCTCGGAAAGCGAACCGACGGGTGAGGAAGCCGATAACTTCTTCGTACGCCTAGCGCGCCGCACCCTCCCGGTCGCCGAGGATTACCACGGCGACCACTACATCGTGAAGCGCGGCGGCAAGCGCTATATCACCCCGCTGCTGCTGTGCATTATCGCCATCGGCGGGATTGACCTCATGTTTGCCCTCGATTCCATCCCGGCCTCCTTCGGTTTCACCACCGAACCCTTCATTATTTTCGCGGCGAATGCCTTTGCGCTCATGGGCCTGCGCCAGATGTTCTTCCTGGTCGATGGCCTGCTCGAACGCCTCGTGTACCTGCACTTCGGCCTGGCCGCGATCCTCGCCTTCATCGGCTTCAAACTCATTTTTGAAGCCCTGCATCATTACGATATTGCCACCGGCTTCTTCTCCTTCACGCCGCTGAGCTCGCTGCTCGTCATCGTGGTCATTATTGTGGTGACGGTGGTGGCGTCCCTGCTGCGCTCGCGTTCTCTCGCGCGTAAGGAGAAGAACGACGACGACGGCGCAGCTGGCGGCGCCCACTAAGGCGGTGCGTGCCGGTAGCGAGAGGCGCTAGTACTAGCTGATCGGCTGAGTGGCCGTTAATCGGAGCTGCGCCGGGCTCATTGCTGTGGCGGCGCACTAATCGGCGCTGCGCCGCGCCAGGCGGCGCGCCAGAATCGCGCACACAAATATTTGTAGCTGGTGGAAAATAACCACCGGGACGGACAGCGGGGCGACCGTGGCCGGGGAGAATAGTGCCTTGGCCATCGGGAGCCCCGTTGCCAATGATTTCTTCGAACCGCACATGAGCACCACGATGCGATCCTCCACGGTCATGCGGGCCAGGCCCCCGAGCCACCAGGTAATCGAAAGCATGGCGGCTAACAGCACGCAGCACAGGGCGAGCAGGCCGAGGATCGTCCAGAGCGTCACTCCCGCCCAGGCACCTTCCGCGGTGGCATTGAGCACGGAAGACAGCACAATGAGGATAATCGAGGTGTTATCCACCGTGCGCACTAGCCGCGGGTGAGCCCGGAACCAGGTACCCACCCAGGGCTGGAGGCACTGCCCGATAATAAAGGGCAGGAGCAGCTTGAGGAGCACCGAATTAATAGATCCGGCCGAAGCTCCCTCCACGTGAAGGAAAAGCAGCACGAGCAGCGGGGTGAGGAAAATCCCGGCAATATTGGAGACCGTAGCGGAGGTGACGGCAGCGGCCACATTCCCGCGGGCGATGGACACCATCGTGACCGAGGACTGGATGGTAGAAGGCAGTAGCGCCAGGTAGAGGAAACCGAGGGCGAATGCCGGGCCCAGGAAAGGCGCCACCAGGTGCCCGAGGGCGAAACCGAGAAGCGGGAAAATGAGGTAGGTGCACAGGAATACCAGGCCTTGGAGTTTAATATTGCGCAGCCCGGCGAGCACGTCGCGGGTGCGCAGCCGCATTCCGTACACCAGGAAAACGCAGGCCACCGCCAGGTCGGAAACCGTACCCAGGTGTGCCCGGACCGCACTTGGCGCCGGAATAAGAAGCCCGGCGATCATCGCGAGGATAATGCCGGCCACCAGGGGGTCGGGCCGGTAGCGGAGGAGACGTGCTCGGTTACGTGCCATGGGAACCAGCCTAGCGTGAACATTGCACCATCCGGTTATCGAACCTGTGTTCAACCGTGTAAGCTTGGCCGGGTGAGTGATGTTATCCATGTTCAGGGCGCGCGGGAAAATAACCTCCGTAATATCACGGTGGATATTCCCCGCGATCAACTCGTTGTCTTTACCGGGCTTTCGGGATCCGGTAAATCCTCCCTGGCTTTTGACACCATTTTTGCCGAAGGGCAGCGCCGCTACGTGGAATCGCTGAGCTCCTACGCTCGCATGTTCCTCGGCCAGATGGATAAACCGGATGTGGACCTCATCGAAGGGCTCTCCCCGGCGGTCTCCATCGATCAGAAATCCACCAACCGTAACCCGCGCTCCACGGTGGGCACGGTTACGGAAGTCTATGACTACCTGCGTTTACTCTACGCGCGGGCCGGGGTGCAGTACTGCCCGGAATGCGGCGCGAAAATCACCGCCCAAAGTGCCCAGCAAATCGTGGATACCCTCCTCACCTACCCGGAAGGTACCCGTTTCCAGATCCTCGCCCCGGTGGTGCGTGACCGCAAGGGCGAATACGCGGATGTGTTCACGGATCTCGCCCAGGCCGGCTACACCCGCGCGCGGGTCGATAGCGAAGATATCCGCCTGGATAACCCGCCCAGCCTCGATAAGAAACTGCGCCACAGTATCGACGTCGTTGTTGATCGCCTGGTGGTGCGCGAAGGTATCACCAGCCGTCTCACCGATTCGGTAGAACAGGCCCTCGGGCTCTCCTCCGGGCTCATGGTGGTGGAATTCGTGGACGCGGCCGAAGGTGAAGAACGCTCCCGGCGTTTTTCCGAGCACCGTTCCTGCCCGAACGGGCACGCCCTCGCCCTGGAAGAAATCGAACCGCGCACCTTCTCTTTTAACGCGCCCTACGGGGCCTGCCCGGCTTGCGACGGCCTGGGCTCCACCCTGGAAGTGGATCCGGACCTCGTGGTCCCGCATCCGGAGAAAACTCTCCGGGAGGGCGCCATTGCTCCGTGGACGAGCCACCAGGATTTCTTCACCCGCCAGATGGAAGCCCTGGGGGAGGAACTCGGCTTCGATGTGGATACCCCCTGGAAGGACCTGCCCAAGAAAGCGCGGAAGGCCCTCCTGGAAGGCAATAACTACAAGGTCACCGTCAAATACCGCAATCGCTGGGGGCGGGAAAAAACCTATGCCACCGGCTTTGAGGGGGTTCTCGGCTACGTCAAACGCAAGCACGGGGAAACCGAATCCAGCTGGTCAAAGGAACGTTACGAAGGCTATATGCGGGAGATTGCCTGCTCGGCCTGCCACGGCGCCCGCCTCAAGCCCGATGTGCTGGCGGTGCGCATCGGAAACCTCAATATTTTCGAGCTGTGCTCCCTCGCCATCGACGACGCCAAAGCCTTCCTCGACTCCGTGGAACTCGATGCGCGCCAAGCCCAGATCGCCGCGCAGGTACTGCGCGAAATCCAGGTACGGATGGGATTCCTCGTGGATGTGGGGCTGTCCTACCTCACCCTGGCACGGGGTGCCTCCACGCTTTCGGGCGGGGAAGCCCAGCGTATCCGCCTCGCCACCCAGATCGGCTCCGGCCTGGTGGGCGTGCTCTATGTGCTCGACGAACCTTCTATCGGCCTCCACCAGCGCGATAACGAAAAACTCATCGGCACCCTCGTCAAGCTCCGCGACCTGGGGAATACCCTCATCGTCGTCGAACACGATGAAGAAACGATTCGCACCGCCGATTACGTTATTGATATCGGCCCGGGTGCGGGAGAATTCGGAGGGCACGTTGTCTACGCCGGGGACGTTGCGGGCTTGAGTGCTTGCGAAGAATCCGTGACCGGTGCGTATCTATCCGGGAAACGTGCCATAACGACGCCGCAGCAGCGGCGCACTGTTGATCCGCAGCGGAAAATCACGGTGCGGGGCGCCCGGGAAAATAACCTCAAAAACGTGGAGGTGTCTTTCCCCCTCTCTACCTTTATCGCGGTAACCGGGGTGTCCGGCTCCGGGAAATCCACCCTCGTTAACCAGATTCTTTACCGTTCCTTGGCTAACCAGCTCAACGGTGCGCATACCGTTCCGGGGCGCCACCGGGAGGTCACCGGGGCCGGGGAGCTCGATAAGGTCGTGCACGTGGATCAGTCACCCATCGGGCGCACCCCGCGCTCGAATCCGGCCACCTACACCGGGGTATGGGATAAAGTGCGCCAGCTCTTCGCCCAAACCCAGGAGGCGAAGGTGCGCGGCTACGGCCCGGGGCGCTTCTCCTTTAATGTTAAGGGTGGCCGCTGCGAAGCCTGCAAGGGCGATGGCACCGTGAAAATTGAGATGAACTTCCTCCCCGATGTGTATGTGCCCTGCGAGGTCTGTCACGGCACCCGCTACAATCGGGAAACCCTGGAAGTGAAGTACCGCGGGAAGAACGTCTCCGAAGTTCTTAATATGACCATTCACGAGGCAGCGGAATTCTTCGATCCCATCACGAATATCACCCGCTATCTCACCACCCTGGAACGGGTGGGCCTGGGCTACGTGCGTTTGGGGCAATCGGCAACCACGCTTTCCGGCGGGGAAGCCCAGCGTGTCAAGCTCGCTTCGGAATTGCACCGCCGCTCCAGCGGCCGCACTGTTTACATCCTGGATGAGCCCACTACGGGGCTGCATTTTGAGGATATCCGCAAGCTCCTCCTGGTACTGCAATCCCTCGTGGATAAAGGCAATACCGTTATTGTTATCGAGCACAATCTCGATGTCATTAAATGCGCGGATTGGGTAATCGACATGGGGCCGGAAGGAGGCGCCGGCGGGGGCACCGTCGTCGCCACCGGAACCCCGGAACAGATCGCCGCGGTGCCCGAATCCTATACCGGGCAATTCCTCCGCCCCCTCCTGGAGGAGACGAGGAGGTGACCGGCCGTGGCTGATCCACGCAGCTACCGCCCGGCGCCGTCGTCCATTCCCACCGACCCGGGCGTCTACCGTTTCGTGGACGGTGAAGGGCGCATTCTTTACGTCGGGAAAGCGAAGAATCTACGCAACCGGCTCCAGAATTATTTCCAGCCGCCCGAACGCCTCATCCCGCGCATCCGCACCATGGTGCATACCGCCACCAATGTGGTGTGGGTGGTGGTGGGTAGTGAAATCGAGGCCCTCACCCTGGAATACTCCTGGATTAAGGAATTCGAACCGCCCTTCAACGTGATGTTTCGGGATAATAAGTCCTATCCCTACCTGGCGGTTTCCCTGGGGGAGGAGTTCCCGCGCGCCTATATCACCCGGGAAAAGCACCGCAAAGGCACCCTGTACTTCGGGCCGTACACCAAGGTGTGGGCGATCCGGAAAGTGCTGGACGCCCTGCTTCCCGTGTTTACCATGCGCTCGTGCTCCGATGCGGAATTTCGGCGGGGCCAGCGCACCGGGAAACCCTGCTTCAACACCCATATCGGGCTGTGCAACGGAGCCTGCGCCGGGCTGGTGAGCGCGGCGGAGAATCGCGCCGTCGCCGAAGAATTCGTAAAATTCATGGAATCGGACGGCAGCGATTTTATTCGCGCCCGCACCGCGGAGATGAAAAAAGCAGCTGCCGTGGAAGATTTTGAACGGGCCGCGAAACTACGCGATGAAATCACCGCGATGAAAACCGCAACCGAACGCAATGTTGTGGTCTTCGATTCCAATCTCAACGCCGATATTATCGGGCTGGAATCCGATGAAATTGATGCCTCGGTCCAGATTTTTTACGTGCGCGGCGGTAGAATCCGCGGACAGCGCGGCTGGGTGACGGAAACCGAAGGTACCGAACCGGCCGATATTATTAACGCGCTGCTCCTCCATATTTACGGCAATCCCGAATATGACTCCTATCGTGGGGTGGGGACCCAGGGGGACCGCACCGTGCGGGCCGGAACCTCCGTTGATGATCGGGACCACGTACCGCCCGGGGCCATCCCGGGGGAGATTTGGGTGCCGGTTTTCCCCTCGGATCGGGCCGGGCTGGAACGCTGGCTCGCCCAGCGGCGCGGCGGGCCGGTCCACCTGAAACGCCCCCAGCGCGGTCCCAAAGCCCAGCTGGCGGATACCGTGCACGCGAATGCCAAGCAGGCTTTTGACCGTAACAAGCTGGCGCGGGCCGCCGATATAACAGTGCGTTCCCAAGCCCTGGAAGAACTGCGCATCGGCCTGGATTTGGATCGCGCCCCGCTGCGCATCGAAGGCTACGATATTTCCCATACCCAGGGCCATCAGCAGGTTGGCTCCATGGTGGTTTTCGAAGACGGCCTGAAGAAAACCTCCGATTACCGGCATTTCATCGTGCGCGGGCCGGAAGGCCAGGGGGCCCGTGATGATACCGCCGCGATGGACGAAGTGCTGCGCCGCCGGCTGCGCCGTTTGAACGACGACGCCGCGCACGCCGCCGATGCCGGCGGCGTGGAAGACGCAGGCGCACCCACCGCTGCCCCGCGCCGTTTCGCCTACNCCTACCCTCTTCCCCTCCACGACCCTCTCCCGACTTGCTGGGTGCCTCAAAGGCTGTCTCTTATACCCACCTAGAGGTGTAAAAGAGACAGTGATGATCCCGCCGCGATGGACGAAGTGCTGCGCCGCCGGCTGCGCCGTTTGAACGACGACGCCGCGCACGCCGCCGATGCCGGCGGCGTGGAAGACGCAGGCGCACCCACCGCTGCCCCGCGCCGTTTCGCCTACCGCCCCGACCTCCTCGTGGTGGACGGTGGGCTCCCGCAAGTCAATGCCGCCCAGCGGGTGGTTGATGAGCTCGGCGCCGATGTGCGGGTGGTGGGCCTGGCCAAACGCCTGGAAGAAGTGTGGATTCCAGGGGAGGAGTTCCCGGTTATTTTCCCGCGTACCTCGCCCGCGCTGCGCCTGCTCCAGCAACTACGCGATGAATCGCATCGCTTCGCCATTACTTTCCACCGCAAGAAACGCGGTCAGGCGATGACCCGCTCCGCGCTCGACGCCATCCCCGGGCTGGGGCCAGCCAAGCAAAAGAAATTGCTGAGTGCGCTCGGCTCGGTCAAAAGGATCCGGGAGTCCAGTATCGAGGAACTCACCAAAGTGCCGGGCATCGGCCCGGTGCTCGCGGCAGCCATTAAGGAAGCACTGGGTGAAGAATAACGGGTTGGCCTCGCGCAAACTGGACGCGGCGGGCCGTTAAGGAAGCATTGCCGGAGGAGTAGCGGGGCGCGTACGTTGTGGCATGATGGAGATATGAGTGACACGCGTGACATCAACGATACTTCCCGTATCCCCGCCATTGTTCCGGCCGCTGATTGCAGCACGGAACTACCGCCGGCCAACGTCCCGGAGATCATTATTGTGACGGGGATGTCCGGCGCGGGGCGCTCCCGAGCGGCTGCCACCCTGGAGGACCTCGGCTGGTACGTGGTAGATAACCTCCCGCCGCGCCTGCTCAGCGCCCTGGCCGGGCTGCTCTCCGGAAACGGGAAAGTGACCCGGATGGCCGCGGTGGTGGATGTGCGCTCCCGGGAATTCTTCGCTGAGCTCCTGGAAGTCCTCACCGATCTCACGAATAGTGGTATTAATTACCGCATTATCTTCCTGGATGCCGATGATGCCTCGCTGGTACGCCGCTACGAAAGCGTGCGCCGGCCCCACCCGCTCCAGGGCCACGGCCGGCTTTACGACGGCATTACCGCGGAACGTAAACTCCTCGCGGATCTGCGCAGCCGCGCCGATTCCGTGATCGATACGTCCCGCCTTTCCGTCCACGATCTTTCCCGGAAAATCCGCCACCTCGTGGGCGAAACCTCCGGAACAGAAGCCACCCGCGTCACGGTTATGTCCTTCGGCTTCAAATACGGCCTGCCGCTGGACGCGGATAATGTGGCCGATGTGCGCTTCCTGCCCAATCCCTACTGGATTTCCGAGCTGCGCCACCTGAGTGGCCACGATGAACCGGTAGCTCATTTCGTGCTGGAGCAGGACGGCGCGGAAGCTTTTGTGCGCGAGTACTCCCACCTCATCCACACCATCCTGGCCGGCTACGCCCGTGAACTCAAACCCTTCACCACCATTGCCATTGGCTGCACCGGCGGGAAACACCGCTCGGTGGCCATCGCGGAAGCGGTATCCGAAGCACTGCGGGCGGCCGGGCACTCAGTGCGCACCATCCACCGTGATTTGGGGCGCGAATAATGGGCGGGCGCGGTAGTCGCGGCCCGCGCGTCGTCGCCCTCGGGGGCGGTCACGGCCTGTATGCCTCACTTTCGGCCCTGCGACTCATCACCCAAAACATCACCGCCGTGGTCACCGTTGCGGACGACGGCGGCTCCTCGGGGCGCTTACGCGATGAGTTCAACGTGATTCCGCCCGGAGATTTGCGCATGGCGCTGTCTGCCTTATGTGACGACGGCGAATGGGGCCAGACCTGGCGCGACGTCCTGCAATATCGTTTCTCCTCCGAAGGCCCCCTCAACGGGCACGCCATGGGGAACCTCCTTATTGTTTCCATGTGGGAACAATTGGGGAGCACGGTTTCCGGCCTCGACTGGGTGGGCCAGCTGCTGCGCATTGACGGGCGGGTGCTGCCCATGTCACCCATCCCGCTGGAAATCGAAGCACGGGTCATTGATGAGGAAGACGGCCCCCAGCTCTACCGCGGTCAGGTGGCGGTGGCAACGGCCCGCGGCAAAGTGGAGCACGTCAGCCTCATTCCGGAGAATCCTCCCGCCCAGCCCGAAGCAATCGCCGCTATTGACGAAGCCGATTGGATCGTATTCGGGCCGGGTTCCTGGTACACCTCTGTTATTCCCCACCTCATGGTTCCCGATCTGCACGCGGCCCTGGTGCGCTCCCCGGCCCGCCGGGTCCTCGCCCTCAATCTGCGTACCGAGCGCGAAACCTGGGGGATGAGCGCCGCGGACCATATCCGTTCCTTCGCCCGCCACGCCCCTGATCTGCGCATTGACGTGGTGGTGGCCGATCCGCGCAGCGTGGACGATATCGGTGAAGTAGCCGCGGAAGCCGAAGGCATCGGGGCCACTCTCATGCTGCGACAGGTTAGAATGGGCGATAATCGCGCACGTCACGATGCGCTACGTTTGGCCGCTGCCTATCGGGATGCCTTCGAAGGCGTCATAGGAGATTCCTAAATCGGAAGCTCCCGCACGGGGAAGAATCCACAACCGGGATATTCCCCGGTCAGCAGCGGTCCCACCATCGAAGGAAGGGGAGTCGTGTCCGCGTTAACACGTACGGTGAAAGATGAGCTAGCCACCGTTACGCCGGCCTCGCTTTCCGCCGCTCTGGCTGAACTCACCGCGATGTTCCGGTACGGCGGGGGATTGGCCGTGCGTTCGCGCACCCTGGAACTGGTGGCCGAAGTGGGCCACCGCCCCACCGCGCAGCGCCTGTGGGAACTGGTGCGCCAGCTGTTCTCCGTGGAACCCGAACTTCTCTCGGTCTCCTCGCAGATGCGCCAGGGCCAGCGTTTCCTGGTGCGTTCCTCGGAAAACACCGAGCGCATCGCGGTGAAACTTGGGCTCCTGGATGCGCACGGCCGGCCGGTACGCGGGCTTCCACCCGCGGTGGTGGGAGGCTCGAAAGCCGATGCGGGAGCTGCTTGGCGCGGAGCTTTCCTGGCGCGCGGCACGCTCATGGAACCCGGGCGCAATGCTTCCCTGGAGATTATTTGCCCGCGCCTCGAGGCGGCCTACGCACTGGGCGGGCTGGCCCGCCGCCTCGATATTCCCTACCGGGTACGCGAATCGCGCGGGGCCCACCGGATCGATATCCGCGGGGGAGAAGCGATCTCCGATATGCTCACCCGCATGGGCGCCAATGACGCCGTGCTGCGCTGGGAAGAATTACGTGTGGAACGGGAAGTCCACGGCACGGTTAACCGTCTTGCTAATTTCGACGACGCAAATATGCGCCGCAGTGCCGATGCCGCTGTTATCGCGGTGATTCGGGTCAAGCGAGCTTTTGAAATTCTCGGCACGGATGTGCCGGAGAATTTGCGGGCGGCTGGCGAAGCGCGTATCGCCCACCCGGAAGATTCCCTCAACCTGCTCGGGGAGCAACTCACCCCGCGCGCCACGAAAGATGCGGTGGCCGGGCGCTTGCGTCGGCTGAATTCCATGGCGGATAAACGGGCCAAGGAGCTGGGCATTCCGGACACGATGGCCGCAGTGCGGGCGGCAGGGCACACGGCCATGTCCTAACGCGCGGTAGCGCGTTCGCCGTCGTCGAAAAATAGAACAGTCAAAAATGGGACTAAGGGCGTGTTATGCCGTTCTCAAGTTTCGCTCTGTGCCAAAGCTCGCAAGCTCCTTCCAACTGGCATTAGCCCCAGCCGAACGTGACCGGTAGAATAGTGAGTGGTTCCGAGAGAAGTTCTCGGACGGACTTCTCAAAGACAAGAAGTCGAGTTGGAAACGCGCTAGCTGGCGCGTGAGGAGGATAAAGAGTGACTGTACGCGTTGCTATTAACGGCTTCGGCCGTATTGGTCGTGCCGCTGTCCGCGCAGCCCTCGCCGAGGGTGCGGATTTCGAGATCGTCGCGGTCAATGACCTGACCGATATCAAGACTCTCGCCCACCTGCTGAAGTATGACACCGCCGGCGGCCGCCTCCCCGTGGAGATTGAAGCAACCGAAGATGGATTCGTGCTCGACGGCAAGAAGATTAAGGTTCTTGCTGAAAAGGATCCGGCCAACCTCCCGTGGAAGGAACTCGAGGTTGATATCGTTCTCGAGTGCACCGGCCGCTTCCGCACCGGTGAAGCCTGCCAGGCTCATATCGAAGCCGGCGCTAAGAAGGTTCTTATTTCCGCCCCGGCGAAGGGTGAAGATGCCACCTTCGTTATCGGCGTGAACTCCGATCAGTACGATCCGGCCAAGCACAATATTATTTCCAACGCTTCCTGCACCACGAACTGCCTCGCCCCGGTGGCGAAGGTCCTCGTGGACAAGTTCGGCGTCAAGAAGGGTCTCATGACCACGATCCACGCTTACACCGCGGATCAGAACCTGCAGGACGGCCCCCACAAGGATCTGCGTCGCGCCCGCGCGGCCGCGCAGAACATGGTCCCCACCACCACCGGTGCGGCCAAGGCCGTGGCTCTGGTTCTCCCCGAACTCAAGGGCAAGCTCGATGGTTACGCCGTGCGCGTCCCCACCATCACCGGCTCCCTCACGGACCTCACCTTCGAAGCTGAGAAGTCCGATGTCACCGTGGAAGAAATCAACGCCGCGATGAAGGAAGCCTCCGAAGGCGCTCTCAAGGGCACCCTCGCTTACACCGAGGATCCCATCGTTTCTTCGGACATCATCGGTGATCACCACCAGTCCATCTTCGATGCCGGCCTCACCAAGGTGATGGACGGCCAGGTCAAGATCGGCGCTTGGTACGACAACGAATACGGCTACGCCGCTTCCCTCGTGAAGCTTGCCAACCTCGTTGCGAGCAAGCTCTAAAGATCAAGCGATGAGCTGATGTGAAGCCCGTGCGTGCGCTAGCGCGCACGGGCTTCCCTACGCGAAAGGAAAAATATGAGGACTATTGAATCGCTCGGTGACCTCACCGGCAAGAAGGTTTTTGTTCGTTCCGATTTCAACGTTCCGCTGGACGGGGATCGCATCACCGATGACGGCCGTATCCGCGCCGCGCTGCCCACCATTAAGCGTCTCCTCGACGCCAAGGCGAAGGTCATCGTTTCCGCGCACCTGGGCCGCCCCAAGGGCGAGCCGAAGCCGGAATTCTCCCTCGCTCCGGTAGCCAAGCGCCTGGGTGAACTGCTCGGCCGTGAGGTCCCCCTCGCGGAGGACACCGTGGGCCCGGACGCCAAGGCCAAGATCGAGGCCCTGAACGACGGCGACATCGTGCTGCTCCAGAACGTGCGTTACGACAAGCGCGAAGACTCGAAGGTCGATGCTGACCGCGAAGCTCTCGCCAAGGAATACGCCGCGCTGGCCGATGTGTTCGTTTCCGACGGTTTCGGTGTGGTGCACCGCAAGCAGGCCTCGGTTTACGATATTGCGAAGCTGCTGCCTTCGGCCGCCGGTGAGCTTGTTGCCAAGGAAATTAATTCGCTGTCCAAGGCCACCGCGGATCCGGAGCGCCCCTACACCGTGGTGCTGGGTGGCTCCAAGGTGTCCGATAAGATCGGCGTGATTGAGAACCTCTTGGACAAGGCTGATGTTCTCCTTATCGGTGGCGGCATGGCCTTCACCTTCCTGCGCGCTAAGGGTTATGAGATCGGTTCCTCGCTGTGCGAAGATGACCAGATCGAGAAGGCCCGCGAGTACCTGGAGACCGCGTCCAATAAGGGCGTGGAGCTGCTCCTGCCGGTAGACGTCGTCGTCGCTGATAAGTTCGATAAGGACGCTGAGTCCGAAATCGTTTCCGCTTCCGATATGCCCGCCAACGGCATGGGCCTGGATATCGGGCCGGAAACCGTGGCCGAATACGCGGAGAAGATCGCTTCCTCGAAGACGATCGTCTGGAACGGCCCCATGGGCGTCTTCGAATTCCCGGCCTTCGCCGAGGGCACGAAGGGCGTTGCCCAGGCCATGCAGGATGCCGAAGGCTTCACCATCGTTGGTGGCGGTGACTCCGCGGCGGCCGTGCGCATCCTCGGCTTCGACGAAGAGAAGTTCAACCACATTTCCACCGGCGGTGGCGCTTCCCTCGAATTCCTCGAGGGTAAGACCCTGCCCGGTATCGCTGTTCTGGAGGATTAATGGCACGCACCCCCCTGATGGCGGGTAACTGGAAGATGAATATGGATCATCTTGAGGCTACCCACCTTGTCCAAAAAGTCGCGTGGACCCTGGACGACGCCGGTTTCACCTACGGTGATGTGGATGTGGCGGTTTTCGCCCCCTACACTGATCTGCGTTCCATCCAGACCCTGTGCGAATCGGATGAGCTGCGCATCGCCTACGGTGCCCAGGATGTCTCCGTGCATGACGAAGGCGCCTACACCGGCGAAATCTCTACCTCGATGCTTTCCAAGCTCGGGTGCAGCTACGTCATCGTGGGCCATTCGGAACGGCGCGCCTACCACGGCGAAAGCAATGAACTCATCGGCCAGAAGGCACAGAAGGTTCTTGGCGCTGGCATGACGCCTATCGTCTGCTGCGGTGAAGAACTTGAGGTGCGCAAGGAAGGCCGGCACGTGGAGTACGTCGTCTCCCAGATTGACGAACTCTTCGCAGGTTTCCAGGCCGCGGATATCGCCAAGCTCGTGATCGCCTACGAGCCCATCTGGGCTATTGGCACCGGCGAAGTAGCCACCCCGGAAGACGCCCAGGAAGTCTGCGGCGCTATCCGGGCCCGTATCGAAGAAACCTTCGGTGCGGATGCGGCTGCCGCGGTTCGTATCCAGTACGGCGGATCGGTCAAGGCTGCTAACGTCCAGGAAATCATGGCCCAGCCTGATGTTGACGGTGCCCTCGTGGGCGGCGCCAGCCTCAAGGCGGAAGAATTCGCGAAGATCGTGATGTTCCGCGGCTAAGGCCACACCGGCTAGAGCCGGAATCCATACCGGCTCATGGCTTAGCTACGGGCTGGGAGCGAAAGCTCTGGCCCTACCGGTTGGTACCGGTTAGCTGTTGATACCGGTTAGCTCCGGCGTGCGGGGTGGGATTCTTCCCACCCCGCACGTTTTATTTCCCGCAGCCCGGTTCCACCAGGTACACTAACCAAGGACTCTATTACTCTCCGGGTGCACGAAGCACTCGAAAGGACTGGAAATGAAAGCTTTGCTCATTACCTGCGAAGTGCTTATGCTCATCACCAGCATCTTCCTCACGCTCTCCATCTTGCTGCACAAAGGCAAGGGCGGCGGAATCTCCGATATGTTCGGTGGCGGCATTTCCACGTCCATGCGTTCCTCCGGCGTAGCCGAACGCAACCTCAACCGCATCACCGTGGTGCTTGCCCTCATTTGGGGAATTTCCATTATCCTCATCGGCCTCATCGTCAAGGTCGGCATCTAAGCCCTCAGAGTTTTCACGAGGCGTCAATATAGGTCTTAAACAGCGGGGCCGGTACGTAAATGATGACGTACCGGCCCTGTTTCCTGCCCTAGATGCTACGCGCCGTATGCCGCAGTGCTACCCGTGGCTACAGTCTCTGCGTTCGCGGGAGCTTTCACATCCACATCCGCGGGAGACTCCATACCCGCATCCGGGGGACTACACATCCACATCCGCGGGGGAGTAGTCGAGCAGAGGGAGTCCCTTGGTGAGGACCTCGCCGTAGGCGGTATCGGGATTGAGGTCGCGCAGATCCTCGATGAGCATCGCTTCAAGGCTGCGCACCGGCAAAGATACTTCCTGGGGAGCCCGGCCTGGGCGCAGCATCATGCCGTGATCATTGCCCGGGGTGCGATGCAGGCTGAGAGCTGCGCCGTCGTTCAAGAAAATCTCCACGCCGGTAATCGGAGCGCCCTCCTGCGGTTCAATCTCCACCGGAACATCCAGGCGCAACCGCAGCCACGCGGCGAGCAAGAAAAGCGAGGAACGGTGCGGGCGCCCCCATACCTTCGCGCCGGTAATGGTGCGGCCCGGGAATTCATCGACCATGGAAGCGATGTAATTGCGCCACAGGGTGGTGCCCGCCCAGCCCAGGTCGGTATCCCCGGGAACGTAATTGGCGGAAAGATGCTGGAGCGCCAGGGCTGGGTGATCGGCGGTGCGGGTGGTGGTGATGCGGCGCTGCGCGATGCGGCCGGCCGCGGTCGCCGCCGGGTTTTCCGGCATATTCTGAATCCACCACGTCACCACGGGAGTATCGGGGAGCAGCAGCGGGGTCACCAGGGTATCCACATTCTCCGCGGCACCCGCGTGGGCGCGCAAAATAACGATCTCGGAAGCGCCGGCCTCGGATCCGGTGCGGATTTCCGCATCGAGGCGCGCGGTTTCCCCAGCCACGGGAAGCACCGCGATAATCCGCGAAGGGTGGGCGCGGGAGGCCCCGGCTGCCGCCTCGAGGGCATCGCGCACCCCGCCCTCGGTATGCGCCACAATAATGAGCGTGAGGACCCTCCCGAGGGCTCCCACCCCGGAAGTTCCGCGCAATTGATCAAGCTGCTGGCCCACCTGGGCGGACGTGGTATCGGCAATATGGTTAATCATGAAGCTTCCTCGGATCTTTCAGGTACGGGATAGGGGCCGCTTAGGGTGCCGGCCTAGGGGGCCGCTGAGAGTGCCGGCTAGGGGCGGCGCCAGGCGTGGCCGTGGGCGGCGAGCATGGCATCGGCACCGGCCGGGCCCCAGGACCCGGGCGCGTAGGTTTCCAGGGACTCCGGATGAGCATCCCAATAGTTTTCCACCTGGTCAATAATCCGCCAGGATTCTTCCACCTCGCGGGTTTGCGGGAAGAGCGGCGGATCGCCCAGTAGCACGTCAAGAATGAGGCGCTCGTAAGCTTCCGGGGTGTACTCGGTAAAAGCGTGGCCGTAGGCGAAGTCCATGGTGACATCACGCAGGCGCATTTCCGAGCCGGGCACCTTGGAACCGAATTTAAAAGTGATACCTTCATTGGGTTGCACCCGGATAACCAGGGTGTTTTGGCCCAGGCCGGCCACGTCCGGGAAGGGCAGGAAGGGCGGGTTGCGGAAGACCACCGCAATTTCGGAAACACGCCGCCCGAGCCGCTTGCCGGTGCGCAGGTAGAACGGAACCCCGGACCAGCGCCGCGTCTCAATCCCCAGGGCAATGGCCCCGTAGGTATCGGTCACGGATTCAGCGGGGATACCGTCTTCTTCCCGGTAGCCGCGCACCCACTGGCCACCCTGCCACCCGCTGGAATACTGCGCCCGCACCGAAGCCTGCGCCGGGCTCCCGAACAGGTGGGTAGCCTCGAGGACTTTCTCCTTTTCGGCCCGCAGCGCATCGGCGTGGAAAGAGGTCGGCTCCTCCATCGCGGTGAGGGCAAGCAGCTGAAGCAGGTGGTTTTGGATAACATCGCGGGTGGCCCCGATACCGTCGTAATACCCGGCGCGCGAACCAATCCCAATATCCTCCGCCATGGTGATTTGCACGTGGTCCACATGCGAAGAATTCCACAGCGGCTCGTAAAGCTCGTTAGCGAAACGCAGCGCGAGGATATTCTGCACCGTTTCTTTACCGAGGTAGTGGTCGATGCGGAAAACCGAATCGTGGGGGAAGACCCCGCTCACCGAAGCATTGAGTTCACGCGCGGAAGCCATATCGTGCCCGAAGGGCTTCTCGATAACCACGCGCCGCCAGCTGCCCGGTGCCCCGCGGTTGAGCCCGGCGTTGGCGAGCCCTTCGGTCACCACTGGGAAAAGGCTGGGCGGAATGGAAAGATAAAAAGCGAAATTACCGCCGGTACCGCGGGTGGCATCCACATCCGCCATGGTCGCCCCGAGGGCGCGGTAAAGTTCCGGATCGTTGTACTGGCCTTCGACCATCCGTAAACCGTCGAGGATTTGGGCCAGAGTGGTGGAGATAACCGGAGTTTGGGCGCCGTTGCGGATGGCCGCTTCAACACTGCGGGCCGCGTCCACGGGACGGCGCGCCACTCCGATAATGGAGAACGACGGCGGTAACAGCCCCCGATTCGCCAGATCGTAGAGAGCAGGAAGAATTTTGCGGTTCGCCAAGTCACCGGTGATGCCAAAAAGAACAATGCCGCAGGGGCCGGCCACTCGCTGGAGGCGGCGGTCAGCGACGGCACGGAGCGGATTACCTGAGGTAGGAGCAACCATAAAATTCCTGTCGTGAAAAAGCGGGCGAGAATATGCGCCTGTCTTATGGTAGACGCTTGAGCCGAAAAGGGGCACGGCTGTGTCCATCACGGTGTGCGGACGGCTCCGGGAGCCGCTGGTCGCCCAGTTCGCGTAAACGGCTTATAGGACAACGAATAACCTCCGGAGCCGAAACTGCCACAACTAATCAAGGTCGCGTGACCGGCACAGCGGCCACGCGACCTTGATGATGTTACGCGACTAGCGTGAAACGAGTGCGGTTCCCGCCAGCTAGGTGTTTGCTAACTGCCTGCTAGCCGCCAGCTATCGGCTACGGCAGCTAAGTGCCAGCTACCCGCGCGCTGCTTCGATGGATTCGAGGGCTGCCGACACCACGTGCTCGGCGGTCATCCCGTATTCCTTCATGAGCTCACCGCCGGGGCCGGATTCTCCGTAGGTATTGATACCCACGCTGCGCCCGGCATCGCCAACGTAGCCAGCCCAGCCGAAGGTGGCGCCAGCTTCCACCGAGACGCGCGCCTTCACATCGGGGAGGATCACCGCATCGCGGTAGGCCCGATCCTGAGCTTCGAACCACTCCAGGCAGGGCAGCGAGATAACGCGGGCACCCACGCCCTGCTCCGCGAGGGTCTTCTGCGCCGCTACCGCGAGCTGCACTTCCGAACCGGTGGCCAGCAGCTGCACATCGACCGTCCCGGTGGGGGAGTCCGCCAGCACGTAGCCGCCCTTGAGGACGCCTTCGGTGGAGGTCCCTTCCAGAACCGGCACGCCCTGGCGGGTGAGGATGAGCCCGGTAGGCCCGCCGTCGACCTTCTCCAACGCTCCGCGCCACGCGGCCGCGGTTTCATTCGCATCGGCCGGCCGCACAATATTGAGGCGCGGAATGGCGCGGTAAGCCCACAGGTGTTCGATGGGCTGGTGGGTGGGGCCGTCCTCACCCACACCCACCGAATCATGCGTCCACACGAAAATCGAGGGGATATTCATGATGGCCGCCAGGCGGGCCGCGCCGCGCATGTAATCGGAGAACACAAAGAAGGTACCGCCGTAGGCGCGGGTGAGCCCATCGAGGGTAATTCCGTTAATGATCGCGCCCATGGCGAATTCGCGGATACCGAAGTGGAGGGTACGCCCGTAAATATCACCGGAGAACATCTCCGAGGAGCGATGCGCGGGCAGGAAGGAAGGTTCGCCCTTCATCGTGGTGTTATTCGAGCCGGCCAGATCGGCCGAACCGCCCCACAGCTCAGGGAGTACCGGGGCCAGGGCATTGAGCACCGCCCCGGAAGCCGCGCGGGTAGCGATACCCTTGGGATCCGGCTCCCAGCTCGGCAGCTTCTTTTCCCAGCCCTCCGGGAACTTCTTGGCCCGGATGCGATCATAGAGCGCGGCTTCTTCCGGATGGGAAGCCCGCCAGGCTTCGAAGCGCGCATCCCAATCCTTACGGGCCGCGGCTGCCCGCTCTGCCGCATGTGTGCGGGTGTGGGCCAGCACTTCATCTTCCAGCGGGAAATCAATATCCGGGTCGAAGCCCAGAATTTCCTTGGTGGCGCGAATTTCCTCCACGCCCAGGGCCGAGCCGTGTGAAGCGCCGGTGTTCTGCTTGGTGGGCGCCGGCCAGGCAATGATGGTGGAGAGCTTGATAATGGAGGGCTTATCGGTGACCTGCTGGGCTGCCAGAATCGCATCGTAGAGCGCCTGGACATCCTCCTGGTAGGAGCCATCCTCCTTAATCCAATTCACGTGCTGGGTGTGCCAACCGTAGGCTTCGTAACGCGCCAGCACATCCTCACTGAAAGCAATCGAGGTATTGTCCTCAATGGAGATGCGGTTGTCATCGTAAATGAGAATAAGATTTCCGAGCTCCTGGGTGCCCGCCAGCGAGCAAGCCTCACTGGTCACGCCTTCCTGGAGGCAGCCATCGCCGGCAATCACGTACACAAAATGATCGAAAACGGACTCGCCAAGCGGGGTATCCCGGTCGAAAAGCCCGTGGGCGCGCCGGGAGGCCATCGCGAATCCCACCGCGGAGGCCAGGCCCTGACCCAGCGGCCCGGTGGTCATTTCCACCCCGTTGGTATAGCCATATTCCGGATGCCCGGGAGTCTTGGAATGGAGGGTGCGCAGCGCCTTAATATCATCAAGTTCCAGACCGTAGCCGGCCAGCAGCAGCTGATTGTATTGCGTGAGGGAGGAATGCCCGGCCGAGAGAATGAAACGGTCACGGCCCACCCACGCAGAATCCGCCGGATCGTGGTTCATGACCCGCTGGTAGAGCAGATAGGCCGCCGGCGCCAGGGACATGGCCGTTCCCGGGTGCCCATTCCCGGTTTTTTGCACCGCATCCGCGGCCAGCAGCCGCGTGGTATCCACGGCCCGCTGATCGAGCTGCGACCATTCGAGCTTCGCCATTGAATTCTCCTAACATAAGGTTGTGGTTACATGAGATGTGCCACGCACTAGTCTACTGGTCGAGCGGGTTTCGCGCGCCCGAGGCCCACCCCCGTTCGCGCCCGGCGCGAGGGCACGAAAGCCCGAGTACCGCGGCCACTACTGCGCGAGGGCACGCCCGCCCGAGTAACGTGTGCGCACGGCACGCCTACCGCGCATCCGCGAAGGAGAATATATGGCCGAACCCGGCACCCCGCCCCTACAGCGCGCGGTTACGCAATTCCTCGCCCATATCACCGTCGAACGCGCGTTATCGCGCAATACCGTGGCCGCTTATCGGCGTGATTTGCGTAAATATCTTGCGCACCTAGATTCCCGCGGCGTCACCAGCCCCGCCGAGGTGCGCGAAGAGGACGTCGCGTCCTTTTCCGAAACGCTCACCGGAATGGCCCCGGCTTCTATTGCGCGGGCCGTGACCGCGGTGCGGGCTTTTCATACGTTTTTATACGACGACGGCGCCAGCCCGGCCAATCCGGCCAGCCGGGTGCGTCCCCCGAAACTCCCCGCGCGCCTGCCCGAAGCTCTGACAATCGCGGAGGTCACCGCCATGATTGAGGCGGCCGGGGCCACCCCGCCGCCCCTGGGCCTGCGCGACCACGCACTCCTGGAAGTCCTGTACGGGACGGGCGCGCGCATTTCCGAAGCCCTCGGGCTCACCGCTGATGATATTGATACGGAGACGGCCACGATTCGGCTTTTCGGCAAGGGTCGCAAAGAACGGGTGGTGCCGCTCGGGCGCTACGCCCTGGAAGCCCTGGATGCCTACACCACCCGGGCCCGCCCGGAGCTGGCCGCGCGCGGGGAAGGCGTAACCACACTCTTCCTCAATACCCGCGGGCGGGCCCTTTCCCGCCAGAGCGCCTGGCTCATTATTCGCCAGGCTGCCGAGCGTGCCGGTATAACCACCCATGTGTCCCCGCATTCGCTGCGGCATTCTTTTGCCACCCACCTGCTCCAGGGCGGCGCGGATGTGCGGGTGGTCCAGGAGCTGCTCGGGCATTCCTCGGTGACCACCACCCAGATTTATACCCAGGTTTCCCGCGAGGTACTCAAGGAGGTGTATGCCACCTCGCACCCGCGGGCACTGCGCAGTGAGTAGGAAGCGGGGCAGGCGCGGCGTCGTCGTTCTACGCTCTTCGCCAGAAATGGCACCGCAAGTCCTCCGAGTTTAGGTACCCTAGAGATGTGACCGAACAGAACGCGCTTTTTGAAACTGAGAACGTGGATTTTCCCGAACCGGAGCCTTTGCAGGAACACGGCCCGGCGCGCATTATTGCGATGTCCAACCAGAAGGGCGGGGTGGGGAAAACAACGACGTCGATTAACCTCGCCGCGGCGCTGGCCGGATACGGCCGGCGCGTTCTCATTGTGGATTTCGATCCGCAGGGCGCCGCCTCGGCCGGTCTGGGGATTAATGCCCGCGCGCTGGATCGCACCATTTATAACGAACTCATTTCCGCGAAACCGGATGTGCGGGGCATTATCCAGCACTCGAAGGTGGAGGGCCTGGATGTGGTCCCGGCCAATATTGACCTCTCCGCGGCCGAAATTGTGCTCATTAATGAAGTGGCGCGCGAACAGGCTCTCAGCCGGGTGCTGCGGCCGGTCCTCGATGATTATGACGTCATTATTATTGACTGCCAGCCCTCCCTGGGCCTGCTCACCGTTAATGCGCTCACGGCCGCGCACGGGGTGATTATCCCGCTGGAGGCGGAGTACTTCGCCATGCGCGGGGTGGCGCTGCTCACCGAGCAAATCGGGCGGGTGCAGGATCGCCTCAATCCGCGGCTCACTATTGACGGGGTGCTTCTCACCATGGTGGATATGCGTACCCTCCATTCGCGTGATGTGATGCGTTCCGTACACGAAGGCTTCGGGGAAAAGGTCTACCACACCTATATTGCCCGCACCGTGAAGTTCCCAGATGCTTCGGTGGCCGGGGAACCCATCACCCAGTATGCGCCCTCGCACCCGGGGGCGGTGGCCTACCGGAAGCTGGCGCGCGAAGTGATTGCCCGCGGCCAAAGTGCCTAAGCGGGAGTGGGCGTGACCACTCTTTTTGACGCCTCATCCGATTTCGATGTTGACCTCGATGTGTATTCGGGGCCCTTCTCGGTGCTGCTCACCATGATTTCCAAGAAAAACTTGGATATTACCGAGGTGGCGCTGGCGGAAGTCACCGATGAGTTCATTGCCTGGATTCGTTCCCGGCCGGAAGTGGATCTCTCCACCACCTCGGAGTTCTTGGTGGTGGCCGCCACCCTCCTCGATATGAAATTGGCGCGCCTGCTGCCCCGCCACGAAAGCGAAGAAGAAGATTGGGAGCTCCTCGAGCAGCGCGATCTGCTCTTCGCCAAGCTCCTCCAATACCGGGCGTTCAAAGAGGTCGCCCGCGATTTTGGGGCGCGCCTGGAAGAAACCGGGCGGCGGGTGGGCCGCGATGTCCCCCTCGAAGAAATGTACGCGAAAGCACTTCCGGAGGTGCGCCTCCCGCTCGGGGTTATGGACCTGGCGCTACTGGCCGCCCGCGCTTTTACCCGCGATACCTCCGAACCGGTGGTCCAGCTGGAGCACCTGCACTCCCCGGTGGTTCCGGTAGCCAGCCAGGTGGCCTACCTGGAGGAACGTTTCCGGGCGGGGGAGTCTTTCACGTTCACGCAGCTGTGCGCGGATGCCGGATCGGTGCAGGTGGTGGTGGCCCGCTTTTTGGCGGTGCTGGAATTGCTGCGCCGGGGCGCGATTGCCGCGGAGCAGGATGAACCGCTGGGTGCGCTGGTGCTGCGCCCCACCCCGTTAGATGATCGCGGGGCGGCCGGGGCGGGCGACGTCGCCGCGGAATACGGCGAGGTATCAGCAACCACCGCGCCGGGCAGCGACTAGACTGGGCCACAAGGCGTGCGCAGCCCGCGCACCCTGCCTGGTCCGCAACATTACAAGGAGAATTCGTGGCCGATCTTTGCCCCGCCACCGCCCTCGAGGCGGTGCTTTTCGTGGCGGCCACCCCGGTTCCCCTCGCCACTCTTGCCGAAGCGGTGGGCTTGAGCGAAGCGGACACCCGCACCGAGCTGGAGAACCTGGCCCGGGAGTACCGCAGCGGCCGCCCGCGCGGATTCGAATTGCGCGAAGCGGGTGGAGGCTGGCGTTTCTACACAAATCCGCTGGTATCCGATATTGTGCTGGCCCACGTGACCCGCGGGCAATCGGGTAAACTATCCACGCCGGCTTTGGAAACGCTGGCGGTGATCGCCTACCGGCAACCGGTGACCCGCGCCCAGATCGCGGCGATTCGCGGCGTGAATGTTGATGGAGTTGTGCGTACCCTCGCCACCCGCGGTCTTATTGCAGAAGCGGGCACCACGCCGTCCACCGGTGCGGTGCTGTATGCGACCACCCCGTATTTCCTCGAAGCCATGGGGATGAATTCCCTGGATGAGCTGCCGCCCCTGGCGCCCTACTTGCCCGACGCAACCGAACTTGACGATGTGGAAAGAGAAATAAGATGAGAGAACGCTTGCAAAAGATCCTGGCCCACGCGGGGGTGGGCTCGCGGCGCGCCTGCGAAGCGCTCATTGCCGAGGGGCGGGTGGCCGTCAATGGCGCCGTCGTAACCGAAATGGGAACGCGGGCGGATGCCGAACGTGACACCATCCACGTGGACGGAATGCCCATCGCCGTCAAACCTGATCTGCTCACGGTGGCGCTCTACAAGCCGCCGGGGGTTGTGTCCACGATGGATGATGATATGGGCCGCCCGAGCCTCGCCCAGTACGTGGAGAAATACGAGCAGCGCCTCTACCACGTGGGGCGCCTGGACGAAGATACCGAAGGCTTGATTTTGCTGTCGAACGACGGCGAACTCACCCACCGGCTCACCCACCCTTCCTACGAGGTGCCGAAAACCTACGTGGCGCGGGTGGAAGGCCAGGTCACCCGGGGCCTCGCGCGGGTGCTGGAAAAGGGCATCACCCTGGAGGACGGCCCCATTCGGGTGGATAAATTCGTGCTGCGGGAATCCCAGCCGCGCAATTCCATTGTGGAACTCACCTTGCATTCGGGCCGCAATCGCATTGTGCGCCGGATTATGGAGGAAGTGGGGCACCCGGTTATGGAACTGGTGCGCACCCGCTTCGCCACTATCGACGCCGGGCGGCTACGCCCGGGTAAAAGCAGGGTGATCGCGGGTAGCGAGCTCTCGGCCCTCATGCATTCGGTAGGGATGTGATGCACGCAGGTCCGGTCCTTGTTATTGGCTCGGGGCTGCTGGGCGCGTCCCTCGGGCTGCGCCTGCGGCTGCGCGATATTCCGGTGTACCTGGAGGATTCCTCCCCGCTGGCCGCGGCCCTGGCCCGCGATCTGGGTGCGGGGGAGGAACCCCCGGAAAGCGCCTGGGAGCCGAGCCTCGTGGTGGTTGCGGTGCCTCCGGACGTCACGGCGCAGGTGGTGAGCGCAGCCCTGGATCGTTTCCCCACCGCGCTCGTGACCGATGTGGCATCCGTCAAGGCGGTGGTGGCGGAGCGCCTCGCCGCGCATCCGGCGCGGGAGCGCTACCTCGGGTGCCATCCGATGGCCGGCCGGGAACGTTCCGGGGCGATTGCCGCGGACGCCGATCTTTTTGAGGGCCGCCCGTGGGTCATCTGCCCGCGTCCGGAAACCCGCGAGGAAGATATTGCGCGTTTGCGCAGCCTCGCCTTGGATTGCGGCGCCATGCCGATCCTCGTGGAGGCCAGCGCGCACGACCGCGCTGTCGCCCTCGTTAGTCATGTCCCGCAGCTGGTGTCGTCCCTGCTGGCGGGTACGTTGAACGACGCCGCAGCTACCGAGCTGAGCCTTGCCGGCCAGGGATTACGCGATATGACGCGGCTGGCGCATTCGGATCCGCAATTGTGGACCGCGATTATTGCCTGCAATTGCGCGGCGGTTGCTCCCGTGCTTCGCGATGTTGCCGAGCGTACCGCGAGCTTGGCGAGTGCCCTCGAAGCGGCCGCGGGTACGGCGCAGGCACCCGGGCTGGCGCGGGCCGTTGCCGCGGTGATGGCCGAAGGTGGGCGCGGGGTGGCGCGCATTCCCGGCAAACACGGGGGAGCACCCCAGCGCTATACCGAGGTCACCGTTCTGGTTCCCGACCGCCCGGGCGAATTGGGCCGCCTCTTCACCGAAGTGGGGGAGATCGGCGTGAATATTGAAGATTTTTCGCTCGAGCATTCCGTGGCCCAAAAAGTGGGGCGGGCACGGCTCTCGGTAGCGCCGGCCGCGGCCCGGGATCTCAGCGCGGCGCTGGCCGCGCGCCAGTGGCAGGCTTTTATTGAAGGAGGAGAGCATGAGTGAGATGAACACGGCGGGCACGCAAGGCCCCGAGGCAGCCGCTACCCCGCACGCCGAAGCCATGGACACCCCGTGCCTCGAAACGGCGGGCTATCCCATTGCCATTGACGGGCCTTCCGGTTCGGGCAAATCCACCGTCTCCCGCCAGGTTGCCCGCGAGCTCGGACTCAGCTACCTCGATACCGGAGCCATGTACCGGGCCGCGGCCTGGGCCGCCCAGCATGCCGGCGTGGAACTCACCGACCAAGCGGCCGTAACCGCGGTGGTGCGGGCCATGAAACTTGACATGCCCCTCGATCCGGATAATCAAAAAATTAGCTGCGAAGGGGAGGATATTACCGCCGCTATCCGCGCCCCGGAGCTCTCCCGGGTGGTTTCCCAGGTAGCCGTCAATCTTGAGGTGCGCGCTGAACTCATTGCCCGGCAGCGGGCCATTATCGCGGCGCACCCGCGCATCGTGGTGGAGGGGCGCGATATTACCAGCGTCGTCGCCCCGGAAGCTCCCACAAAAATTCTCCTCACCGCATCGGAAGAAACACGTTTAGCCAGGCGGGCCCGGGAAGTGCGCGGCAGCGCGGCACCCGATGCCCTGGCCGCCACCCGCGCGGAAGTAACCGAGCGCGATGCTCAGGACTCCACGGTCGCTTCTTTCCTGGAAGATCGCGAAGGAGTCGTTACAATTGATTCTTCTCAGATGAGTATTGCGGACGTGGTGGCCGCGGTGCGCACGCTGGCACAGGGCTCCGGAAAGGAACAGGAATGACTGAGGAATACCGCGATATGAGCGCGGAAGGGACCACCCCGGACGACGCTGAACGCGTGCTCCGCGCCGGTCTGGAAGCCTACGATCTGGACGAGGCCGATCTGGCACTCCTGGCTGGGGAAGAACCTGAGGATGCGGAAGCCGCTGCCCGCGCGCTGCCCGTGGTGGCGGTTATCGGGCGGCCGAATGTTGGCAAATCCTCCCTGGTGAATCGTATTGTTGGCAAGCGGGTAGCCGTGGTGCAGGACGTCCCTGGCGTAACCCGCGACCGGGTCTCCTACGAGGCCGAATGGGCGGATCGCCGCTTCCTCCTCATGGATACCGGCGGTTGGGAACGCGATGTGGCGGGCCTGGATCGTGATGTGGCCCTGCAGGCCGAAATTGCTATCGAGCAGGCCGATGCCGTTATTTTCGTGGTGGATGCCACTGTCGGGATGACGGATACCGATGAAGCCCTGGTGCGGGTGCTGCGCCGCTCGCGCAAACCCGTGATCGTGGCGGCCAATAAGGTGGATTCCCCGCAGCAGGAACCGGATGCCGCCTACCTGTGGTCTTTGGGGCTGGGGGAGCCCTACCCGGTTTCGGCTCTGCACGGGCGCGGCTCGGGTGATCTTCTGGACGTGGTGATCCGTGCGCTTCCGGAAGAACGCGAGGTGCCGGCCCGCCCCAAGCGGCGCGGGCCGCGCCGGGTCGCTATTGTGGGGCGCCCGAATGTGGGCAAGTCCTCCCTGCTCAACCAGCTGGCCGGGGAAACCCGCGCGGTGGTCAGCGATATTGCCGGAACCACCCGCGACCCGGTTGATGAAGTTATCGAGCTGGATGGCACCCCGTGGACTTTTGTGGATACCGCGGGGATTCGCCGGCGGGTGCACCAGACTCGCGGGGCGGATTATTACGCGAATCTGCGCACCCAGCGCGCGCTGGCGGAAGCGGAACTGGCCCTCGCCCTTATCGACGCCTCAGAGCCGCTCACCGAACAGGATATTCGGGTGATCCAGCAGGTTATTGATGCCGGGCGCGCCCTCGTGATCGTCTGCAATAAATGGGACGAAGTTGATGAAGAACGCCGTTTCGAACTTGACCGCGAATTCGAGCGCGAACTGGTGCAGATCCAGTGGGCGGCACGCGTCAATCTCTCGGCAAAAACCGGCTGGCATACCAATCGACTCTCCAATGCCATGACCACGGCGCTGCGCTCCTGGGATCAGCGTATTCCCACCGGGAAACTCAATGCTTTCCTCAGCGAATTGGCGGCCGCGCACCCGCATCCGGTGCGCGGGGGTAAGCAGCCGCGCATCCTCTACGGCACCCAGGCTTCGACGCGCCCGCCGCGTTTCGTGCTTTTCGCCACCGGCTTCATCGAGGCAGGCTACCGGCGTTTCTTGGAAAATCGCTTGCGCGCCACCTTCGGTTTCGAAGGTTCCCCGCTCCAGATTTCGGTTCGGGTACGCGAACGGCGTAAGAAGTAGCGGAAGTGGTACGACGGCGCAGCTAACCTGCGTCGTCGTACTTGTATCGGTGGTAGGAACCATGCAGGAAGCCCGCCACCGGGCGCCGCTACCCGCGGTTCGCTTAGCGCACGGAACGGGGCAGCAGCACCTCCGGAACACTCACGCCGGTGGTACCGGAAATAGCGTTGATTTCTTCGGCAATACCGTAGGCCACCGCTTCGCGGGTTGCCGCTCCCAGACGTTCGGCGGGTGCGGTGACGGACACGGCCACCCGCTCGCCGTTTTTCAGATCCACCGGGACCGCTACGCAGGCGATACCCGCTTCGTTTTCTTCCACTTCCATACCCCAGCCGTGGCGGTGCACGTGCTCGATGCACTCCTCGATGGTGGCGCGGGTGGGGGGATTATCGGTGGGAACACTCAGGTACCAGTCAATTTCCGCACCGGTTACGTTATTGGCGCCCAGCAAAGCGCGCCCGAGCGCGGTGGTGACCGCCGGGGCATTACGCCCGATAAAGGACACCACCCGGATGGGGCGATCTGGCTCCACTTTATCGAGGTAGGTGACCACCTGGCCGGAGAGTTTGCCCAGGTGCACGAGTTCGTTATAGCGGTGGCAAATGGCCACGAGGGCGGGGTGGAGTTGGTCCACTACGAATTGGGTGCGGGTGGTGTAGCGAATGATCGGGTCCACCCCGTCCCCGAGGAAGTAGTAGCCGGTATCGGCGTCCTGGTCCACCCAATCCCGGTAGCGCAGTGAGCGCAGCGTGTGGTGGACCGTGGCCTTATTGGAATCCACCGCGGCTGCAATATCGGAGAGCGGGGCACCTTCCGGTCCGCGGCGTGCTAAAAACTCCACCACGAGCAACGCGCGATCGATGGAGGAGAGCGGAGCGCGCTCCTCAGGGGAAGTACCGGACACCTCAAGCTCCTTTACTCTACGAGGGTATAACTGCAGGCCGGGAAAATTATACCGCGCGATTTCAATATGTGAAACATAAAAACGGGGGCGTGGGGCGGTCAGTGTTGAATAAGAAAAGGCCCGGAATCCGAATACTTCACACCCCGCTCCCGGGTGCCGCCGGGCGCGAAAATGAGGTACAATCATTTCATACGTACGAACGGGCGTTTCACGTAAGGAAACATTCGGGTGCGGGGGTGCCCGGCCGGTTCGTCGTCGTATAAAGGAATACTGGGTGGTGGCATCGGGAGCGGTGTTCACTCACCGGGTGACCTCACGGCAGGAACACGGCGCACGCCGGCGCTCCTGCGGGGCGGCCGCCGGTGGATCGCACGTGGAGCCGTCCCGATCCAACTATCAAAGGTGATGTATATGAAACTCAATCTCAGCTCGCTCTCCCAAGCGAGTGATTACGAAGCAGCCGGTATTCAAGTTCCGGCTTTTGATGTGGCCGCAACTCAGGAGCGCGTTCGCACCAACCCGCGCTGGGTGCATATCGGCCCAGGTAATATTTTCCGGATCTTCCTGGCGCGCATCGCGGATGACATGCTGGCGGACGGCAAGTACTGGCCGATCACCGGCGTGGTGCCGATGAACCCGGCTGAAATGGAAAAGCAGCTCGAAGCTTTTGACCTGTTGACCCTGGGCGTTATTCTTTCCGGTGATAAGCGCGATACCCGCGTTATTGCCGGCCTGGCCGATGGCCTGGCAACTCGCCGCGAGGGCGATTTTGATCGGCTCGTCTCCATCTTCACCAACCCGGAGATGACCACGGTTACCCTCACCATTACCGAAAAGGGCTATGTGATTCAGGATTCCCAGGGTGAGCTTTCCGAAGCTACCCGCGCGGATATCGCCTCGGATCCCTTCGCCAACCATGAGAACACCATGGCGCTGCTGGCCGGGCTGCTCGCGCATCGCTACCAGGCGGGCGGGGCACCCATTAACTTCATCTCCGCCGATAACTTCTCCCACAACGGCGATAAGCTGCGCGATTCGGTGCTGCAGATCGCCCGCGGTTGGGTGGAGCGCGGTGCGCTCAGCCAGGAATTCCTGGACTGGGCCAGTGATGACACCAAGGTTGCCTTCCCGATTTCCGTGATCGATAAGATCACCCCGCGCCCCTCGGAAGAAGTATCGGAGTACCTCACCGGGCTCGGCTTCACCGATATGGGTATTGACCACCTGGGCCGCACCCCGATTGCCGGCTTCGTCAATGCCGAACCCACCGAATACCTCATTATCGAAGATAAGTTCGCGGCCGAACGCCCGCCTTTCGAGGATTACGGCGTGTACATCACCGATCGCGAAACCTGCGATAAGTTCGAGCGGATGAAGGTCACCACCTGCCTCAACCCGCTCCACACCGCACTGGCAGTGTCCGGTACGGTGATGCGCTTCCCGACCATTGATTCGGAAATGCGCGATCCCGATTTGGCGAAGATGGTCAATATCCTCGCCTATGATGAAGCGATGCCGGTAGTAACCGATCCGGGGATTATCGATCCGAAGGACTTCGTGCGCGAAGTTCTCGAGGAACGTTTCCCCAATAGCGCGCTGCCGGACAATCCGGCCCGTATCGCTATGGATACCTCGCAGAAGATTCCGATCCGTTTCGGAGTCACGCTGCAGGAATACCAGCGCCGCGGTCTGGATATGGACAAGCTGCGCGTGATCCCGCTCGTTTTCGCGGTGTGGGCACGGTACCTGCTCGGTATCGCGGACGACGGCGAAGAATTCACGCCGTCTTCCGATCCGCTGCTGGAAGAACTCCAGGGGCACCTCAAGGGAATTAAGCTCGGTGAGAGCGTTGATGCTCACGCCGCGCTCAAGCCCATCCTGTCCAATGCCAATATTTTCGGCCTCGACCTGTATACCACTCCGCTGGCGGAGAAGGTCGAAGCCCTGTTCACGAAGCTCATTGCCGGTCCCGGCGCTGTGCGTGCCACTATTCACGAGGAGATCAACTAATGAAAATGACATTCCGCTGGTACGGCGAAGGTCACGACCCCATTCCGCTGCAGTACATCAAGCAGATTCCGGGCGTGTCCGGAATTATGGGCACCCTGTCCTACAAGGCGGCCGGGGAGAACTGGGAAAAGGACGAAATCAAGGTCCTCATCGATCAGGTTCACGAAGCCGGACTCGAATGCGAGATCATCGAATCCGTGAACGTCCACGAGGACATCAAGCTCGGCCTTCCCAGCCGTGACGAATACATCAAGAACTACTGCACCACGCTGGAAAACCTCGCGGAATTCGGCGTCAAGGTAGTTGTGTATAACTTCATGCCCGTTTTCGACTGGCTGCGTACCGAACTCGCCCACGTGAATGAGGACGGCTCCACCTGCCTGTACTACGATCACTCCGAAATCGAAGGCATGACCCCGCAGGATATCGTCAATAAGACGGCCGAAGAATCCGGCGGCCTCACCCTGCCCGGTTGGGAACCCGAACGCCTGGCCAAGCTGGATGAAGTCATGGCACTCTACCAGAACATGACGGTGGAGAAGCTGCGCGAAAACTGGAAGTACTTCCTGGACGGCATTATCCCCACCTGTGAAAAGGTCGGAATTAAGATGGCCTGCCATCCGGACGATCCGGCTTGGGATCTCTTCGGTATTCCGCGCGCCTACAAGAGCCTGGATGACATCAAGGAAATCCTGGCCCTCAATGATTCCCCGATGCACTCCCTGTGCGTGTGCATTGGCTCGCTTGGCTCCAACCCCTCCAATAACGTGGCGGAGATCCTGCGCTACGTGGGCGAACGCGGCCGTATTGCCGCTTCCCACCTGCGTAATGTCAAGTACCTGGGGGAGAAGACCTTCAAGGAAGCGGCCCACTGGTCCGCGGACGGCGACCTCGATATGCAGGCCGCGGTGGAAGCCATTTACGATACCTGCCCCGATATTTACGTGCGTCCCGATCACGGCCGCATGATTTGGGGCGAAGAAGGCCGCCCCGGCTACCCGCTGTATGACCGGGCACTGGGCACCCAGTACCTCCTCGGGCTGTGGGACGGCATCGACAAGATGAAGAAGGCGGCAAAGTAGTGTCTCAGCAACTTCCAGACGTTCGTCCGTTCCTGGAAACCCACCCCATTGTTCCCGTTGTGGTGATCGACGACGCCGCGCAGGCGCCCGAGGCCGCCCGCGCCCTGGTGGCCGGCGGTATCCACTGCGCCGAAGTAACCTTCCGTACCGCTGCCGGCGGGGAAGCCATTAAGGCCATGCGGGATGTTGAGGGCATGACAGTGGGTGCTGGAACGGTTCTTACCCGGGCCCAGGCGGAAACCGCCGCGGACCTAGGTGCGAAGTTCTTCGTTTCCCCGGGCTGGAGCGCCGGCGTGGCCGATGTGGCCGCCGAACGCCAGATTCCCTACCTTCCGGGCGTGCAGACCGCCACGGAAATCATGATGGCTTTGGAGTACGGTGCTACCGCGGTGAAGTTCTTCCCCGGTGGGGAAGCGGGCGGGCTGCCCATGGTCAAGGCCTTGCGCGGTCCCTTCCCGAATACCTACTTCGTGCCGTCCGGCGGAGTGAAGCTCGCGAATATGGCCGAATGGCTTTCCGATCCGGCTATCCTGTCCGTT
This sequence comes from Actinotignum timonense, assembly GCF_900155575.1. Taxonomy (GTDB): domain Bacteria; phylum Actinomycetota; class Actinomycetes; order Actinomycetales; family Actinomycetaceae; genus Actinotignum; species Actinotignum timonense. The sequence continues at coordinate 1,744,460 of NZ_LT706966.1, forward strand.
TCGGGTTCGTGGATGATCAAGCGCGATCTGATTTCCTCCGGGAACTTCGCGGAGATCACCCGCCTGTCCCAAGAAGCATCCGATCTAGCTAAGGAGATTCGCAAGTGAGCGACGCCCTGACGATTAAATCCGCCGAGGAAACCACCTACGATATTGTCTCCCTGGGTGAAGTGATGCTTCGCCTGGATCCGGGTGCCGGCCGTATCCGCACCACCCGGCAGTTCGCCGCCTCCGAAGGCGGCGGGGAGTACAACGTGGCCCGCGGCCTGCGACGCGCCTTCCAGAAGCGCGGCGCGATCCTCACCTCTCTGGTGCGTAATGAAGTGGGGCTGCTGCTCGAGGATCTGATCCTCACCGGCGGCCTGGATACCCGTTTCATTCATTGGGTCGACGACGACGGCATCGGCCAGTCGGCTCGTAACGGCCTCAATTTCACCGAACGCGGTTTCGGGATGCGCGGGGCTGTCGGGTGTTCCGACCGGGCCCACACCGCGATTTCGCAGCTCACCCCGGAGGATATCGATCTCGATTACCTCTTTGGTGAGCTCGGGGTGCGCTGGCTGCACACCGGCGGGATTTACGCGGCCCTCTCCGAGCAGGCTTCGGAAACGGCGCTGGCGGTTATTAAGAAGGCCAAGGAATACGGCACCGTCGTATCCTATGACCTCAACTACCGTCCTTCGCTGTGGAATCTGCACGGTGGCAAGGCCCGCGCGCAGGAAGTGAATAAGTCCCTGGCGCCCTTCGTGGACGTCATGATCGGTAACGAAGAGGACTTCACCGCCTGCCTCGGCCTGGAAATCGAAGGTGCAAATGAGAACCTCGATAACCTCCAGGTGGAATCCTTCCACAAGATGATTGAGAAGGCGGCGGAAACCTTCCCGAACTTCAAGGCCATCGGTACCACGATGCGCCAGGTGCGTTCGGCAACCATCAATGACTGGGGTGCGGTGGCATGGAAGCGCGATCAGGGCTTCGTGCAGGCTACCCAGCGTGATGGCTTGGAGATCTTCGACCGCGTGGGCGGCGGCGACTCCTTCGCCTCCGGCCTCATCTTCGGGCTCATGGAATACGGTGATGTCCAGAAGGCAGTGGAACTCGGGGCCGCCCACGGCGCCCTCGCCATGACCACGCCGGGGGACACCACCATGGCCACCCGCGCCGAGGTGGAGAACCTGGCCCGCGGCGGCTCGGCACGCGTCAAGCGCTAAAGCCGCATAACCGCAGCGTGCGCCACGCGCCCACCGCGCGGCTTGCCTTCGGGTGAGCTAGCGCAGGGCGCCCACCGCGCACAGCGCAACTAGTGGGGGAGCAGATCCGGACATCCGGATCTGCTCCCCCACTGCATTCGCGGAGTCGCATGAACCGTGCCCGGAAACGAAGTGATCCGGCCCCAGAACTGCCGTGAACCGCGCCCGGAAACGAAGTGTGCGGGAGAGTACCGTTTCGGGGCGGTTTTGTGTCTCTTACGCACATCCTGTGGGAGGCGATGTCCCGGACTCACACTTTGCCTCGCCGCCCCGCTGTGCCGGCGAGGAAGGTATGTTTTTCCGAGATGTACTTCGCGTGTACGACAAGCACAGTACAGCTCTGAAAACAGATAGGCCCTCCCCAGGGGCTGGCGAGACTATTGAACGTCGTGAGCCCTTGCGCTATTAGTTCAGTCTTAACTTGGTCTTAACTTGCGTCCGAAATTACCCGGCAGTGAAGTCCTCGCGGCGGCGGCCGGTGTATTGGATTGCGATGCGGTCCTCCGGGCGGGCGTCAACAAGGTAAATCACTGCCAGGAATAGCCATTCCAGGGGTTTCATGGCGATCCATACAGCGTCCGCCGCCAAGCGGCTGCGGACGAGTCGCGAGAGTGGGAAGCCATAACGGTTATAGACACTGCGGATTGCCCGATGCGCTTTCGGGGCCTTTTCTTCCAGGACCTGTTCAAATGCATTCGCGATGAGGAGCTGGCGGTTCACGGTGATGCGATGCCCGCCGCGTACGCCATCCCGGATCGGTTTGACTATCGCCGGGTGACCGCCGGCTGCCACGGTGCATAAATAGTGCTCGTCGTAGTAGGTATTGGGAGGGGAGATTCGCTGCGAAAGGGTCCAATCGCTTGTTTCCGTGAAGGCTTTGATGGCGGCGTTTGGTTCTTGGCCGAAAAGCACCAGAATAAGGAGGAAGATTCCCAGCACGGGTACCAGGCCAAGCAGGGCGAGGAGCGGCCAGTTTCGAGCTCGGGAAAGAATCTTTTCCAGGTAGGCGAGCACTCCCGATCCGGCCGCCTGAACCGCTTGTGGTGCTTGGTGCGCTTGGGAATGAAATTCGTGGATTTTCATGATGATCGTTTTTGCGGAGATCAGCAGCACCGCCGTGACCGGCAACAACAGGATGAGATTCTCCGGACCGCCAGGCCGGAATGTCTGAATAGTCCACGCGATAACAATGGCGTTGCCAAGATAGATGCACGAAAAGCAGAGAACCGTGAGAAGCGGTGGAATCTCGCTGAGCGGCTTGAGCCGCACGTAGAGGAAAGCTGCCGAGCAGACAATGCACAGCACCAGTAGAAATGGCTGAAAACCCGTGCGGATAGGCGTATGCGTCTGGTCGTTGACGAGCTGCACCGACCAGTCGGCATAAAAGACCACGCTGTATCTCATAGAGATGAGGGCCAGATGGAAACTAAGCGCTAAGAAGATTGTCCAAACATCATGCGCTGCCTCCATAACCGGCAGCGGCTTCCCCCGTATTGCGATGATCAGCGCGATCACCTGGTAACACGTGAGGATAATCGGGTAGGTGGTGACCCAGGGGAAAATAGCGAGGACGATCAATGAAAAAATGAATTCCTCTGGGCTAGATGAATATCGTGAACTGGTGAACACAGCGTGGATAACACGTAAAATGAACCAGGCGTAGACAATCACATAGGCAAGAAAAATCTGCGTGAGGTAGGGGTGCCGGATCACGAAACTTCGTTTGCGCGCCTCTGGCATGTGGATCCTCCTCACCAGTTGTCGCTCGCCTCCGGTGGCGCAAGCGTCACACCAGATTCTAGATCGCGAGCAGGCCGATGTAGGTAAGGGTGCCGGCGGCCAGGGAAACGAGCATGCGGCGCCCGGAAAGCTCGTGGGCCAGGATCGTGACCGCGCTGGCCACGCCCACGCGCAGCACAGATTCAGCAGACACCGGAAGCACTTCGTTGCGGACCATTGCCAGCGCCAAAATGACCAGCACCCCCACCGGGAGCCAGGCCGATAATGCTCGCACCAGGCGCGAGCGGCGCAGTGGATGCAAAATAAGGAACGGCACCCCGCGCAGGCACAGCATGAGAGCCAGAGAACCCAGCAGCACAGCAAGGAGATAGCCGGTCATTACAGCTCACCTTCCTCACCTGATGCGCCACGTGGGGAACGTGCGGCGTCGTCGTTCTTCTTAAAACGAGTGCGCACCACGAAACGCACCACTAAGAACAGCGCGAAAAGACTCATCGCGACGGGCAGCAGGGCGCTCGGCGCACATAGCTGTGCCAGCACAAACGCGAGGCCCGCGCCGAGCACGCCGGGAATATCGCGGCGCGCGTGGAACGCGTCCAGGGCGAGCACGATAAAAAGGGCGACGAGCGCGAAATTGACGCCGCGAATCTGGCCGGGAAGGAACCCACCAATCGCCACTCCCAGGAGCCCGCCGCCAACCCAGCACGCTTGGAGTACTGCTTGGAGGGAGACCAGCCGGCGTTGATTCCAGACGCCGGGATGCGAGGTGGTGATCGCGTAGGTTTCGTCGGTGAGGGAGTAGACACAATACATGCGGGCAAGCGGGTGGGTGAGCTGCGCGATGGGGTACGAAAACGCGTAAAAAACGTGACGCACGTTCACGAAAAAGATGGTGAGGAGAATCGTGAGGACCGGTGCGTGCGCACTAATAAGGGCGACGGCGAGCAGCTCGGCCGAACCGGAATAAATAAAGAAGGATAGCGCGGGAGCAAGCCACCACGGTTGGCCGTACTGGATAACAAGAAGTCCGAAGGCCATGCCCAGGGGGATCATCCCCAGGCCGGCGCCCGCGGCCATCTGTGCTCCGAAGCGGACATCTGATACGTGGGAAGGCATGCGCCCTATTGTGGCACCGGCGGGGGAGCGGAGGGCGAAGTTTCCACCATGCGGAGCATGGGGCGCCAAGAGAGTTACTATGGTGCACGTCCCATTGTTCTAGGTGAAGGAGCCTCCATGACCGTCGTGAAAATCAATGCTATTTCTGTTCCAGAGGGTGCTGGCGAGCACTTCGAAGCGCGTTTTGCGGCGCGCGAAGGTGCCGTAGATCAGCGGCCCGGTTTCCTGTCCTTCCGGTTGCTGCGCCCGCTGGAAGAAGGGGAGCGCTACCTGGTGGTCACCGAATGGGAATCCGAGGAGGATTTCACCGCGTGGCGCACCGATCCGGCCGCGCATCCGCGCAAAATGGATGCTGCCCGCCAGGCACCCGATAACGCGCACTTGGGGGCGCAGCTGCTCGAATTTGAGGTGGTCAACCTTCCCGAAGTCGAGCACGGGGAAACCCCGCAGGCAGGCTTTGTTTCTATCGTGGCGCTATCTTTCCTCCCCGGAATGGAGAAGGTTATTGAGCAGCGTTTCGCGGCGCGCAAGGCGGCCGTGGATGCGGCGCCCGGATTCTCCTTCTTCGAGCTGTGGCGCCCGGTGAGCGGGGTGGAAGACTACTACGTAGTGACCGGCTGGGATGCACAGGAATCTTACGACGCCTGGGCTGAGGCTCGGGAACGCGCTCCGCATAACACCGCGGATCAGCCCAAGAACCGGGGCCTGGATGTGACCCTGCACGGGTACGCGGTGGTGCAGCAGAGCATCAAGCGGTAGGTGCAGAATGCCGGGCTGAGGTGCGGCGTGAGGCGCGGCTACGGAAACGCAAGCCATCCTTGCGAATCCGTTCCTCACGAATCCGTTGTGGAATCGCGCCAATTTCGCGGCCTGGTTGTGGAAGATTAGCCGATATGTGAGGAGAAATAAAGACAAAGATTATAAGTTATTCTGATTGAGAAGTGAATGACATTATGCGCCCTGTCGCTTTGATCACTTAAGTGTGGTGTGGCTAATGTGGTGTCTAGAGAGTGCTGTGCTGCGCCTTCAACGGCTCTGCCACCACGGCTGACACCACCAGGCCGGCACCCATGGCGCTTTCCGCCAAGTTTTAAGGATCAACTCATGACAGAACATACAACTACGCCCGGAGGGGCAACTCCCGAGCGCGATTACCCTGAAGCAACGACGGCGCATACCCGCGCGGATCGCGAACGAGTTACCGCACGTCCGGTAGATGCCCGGGTGGCTTCGGCCGAGCAGTACTCGGCCGAGGATGCGAAGCCGGGATGGCGTTCCACTTTCCTGGGCGCTGATACCCCGGGCCGAGCCACCAATATGTCCTGGGGCTCCGTTTTCGCCGGTGTTGCCGTCGCGATCGCCACTCTGGTGGTCTTCAGCTTCCTCGGCGCGGCGATTGGCCTGGGCACTTTTGATCCGGCCTCCAGCAATCCCGGCGAAGGTTTCGGCTTCGGTATGGGGCTGTGGGCGGTGTGCTCCATTGTGATCGCCCTCGGTCTAGGCGGTTACGTGACGGGCGCGCTGGCCGTCAAAGGCGGGCTGCTGCACGGCCTGACCACCTGGGCCACCACGATTATTGTGGCCACCGTTGCGGTGTGGCTGGGTATTTCCGCCGCGCTGGGAGCTGTTGGTTCAGCCATCGGCTCGGTGGGTAACGCCGCAGGTAGCGCGGTAGGCGGAGTGGCGCAGGCCTCCGGGAATGCCGTTTCGGAGGCGGCCAGCGCTATTTCCGATAACCTTGATGTTCAGTGGGATAGCGTGGAAGCCCAAACGGAGAAGATCCTTGCCGATACCGGTGAGGAAACACTCCAGCCTGATTACCTGCGCGGCCAGGTGGACGGTGCCACGGACGATATCAGTGCAGCGGCCAAGGACCTCGTGGTCAATCCGGAGAATTACGAAACGATCCTTTCTGATCTGGGCGATTCACTCCAGCAGCGAGTTGATTCCGTGACGAAGGATATTGACCGTGATGCGGTGGCTAAGTCCGTTGCTGCCAATACGGACCTGAATGAGGATGAAGCTCGTAAGGCCGTGGACAACGCGGTAGAAGCGTACAACCAGGCGCAGGTCAAGGCTGAGCAAGCTCTTAATAACGCGGAAAAGACCCTCCAAGATGTGCAGGCTCAGGCCAAGGACCTGGTTGCGGAAGGCCGCGAGGTTGCTCAAGACGTCACCGATACCGGTTCCACCGTTGCTATCTGGGCCTTTGTGGGCCTACTGCTCTCCGCGATTCTCACCGCTTTTGCGGGTGTGTGGGGCTCGCGCGCGGTGGTTGGCCGCAATGATGCCGGTGCGGTGCGCCGCGATGCGGATGCTACGCGCAGGAAGTAGGCGTGCGGCGCATATCGCACGTGGCATGGAATAAATAGCCGCACGCTTGAGGCCCTCGCTAACACGTCGCGCAGCGATGTGACCGGCCAACGGCTGGAGAGAGCTAAGTATTGGGCCGGGTCAGGTACCGAAATTCAGGTACGTGGCCCGGCCCGTTATTTTACGGAATAATTAGCCGAGTTTCCTGAAGAAAGCAAACTAAGGGGCGGGTACCGCTTTCTCGGTACCCGCCCGTGTACAGATTGGGTTGGTGCGCGGTAGCTGCGTCGTCGTTCCGGCATCGCGCCACCGCGCAAAAAGCCGCGCCTAGCGCTCCCGGTCTTCCAGATATCGAAGCAGCACTGCTTCGTATCCGTCCAGCGCGCCCTCGGGATCCTCCGCCGCCTTCTCAAGGAAGGGGATCAGATCGGGCCCGGTTTTCTCCATGACGTTCAGACGATCCGGATTCATGTAACGGAAAGCCTTTTCCATAATATGGCGGAGAATAGTCTGACCGATTGCCGCATAAGAGAAAGCCACCGACTTATGATGCGAGAAACCGCCATCTTCGAGAGCCCGGGAAAGCCCCTGGAGCTGGCGGGCGAAATGCACCGTCAGCTTCGGGTTGCACAGGAGAACCTCGCCCAGCCCGTTGTAATCATCCAGGGTGCGCCGCAGATTGGCATCTGCCTGCTCGATGGCATCGTGCCAATCGGTGCCCGCGTGCACAATAGGTGTTTCATCGGCAGCGCGCCGAATGACTGCCTCAACGATGTCCTGACGGCCATCGTAAAGGCGGTACACCGCGGGGGTCGCGACCCCGATCTTGCCTGCAATATCACTCATAGTGAAGGTAAAGACGCCAACCTCCTTCGCTGCGCGAATAACATCGTCAGCGTTGAAGCGTTGCTTCCTACCCACTCTTCTTCTATATGTTCGTTCCACGGTTTCAGTTTAGTGTAAAAATAAGTCCAGTGTCGCCCGAAACACAGGTTTTTTCTTAATAAAAGCCACAGAAAGTAAAAATGAGGCTCAGCACCGGCGCCTTTGCCGGTCCCGAGCCTCCTCCGCGCGGTGAGATCGCCGCACGCTTTATACGGTTCTCATAACGTTTATCCCGTATTCTTCATTCCAGCAGAAATGCCGTTAATCGTGGTGAGCAGGGCACGCTGCTCATCGGCCGATTGCGCCTTGCCGGAAAGCCCATCAACAGCGGCCGCATTCGCGCGCACCCGCGCCAGCAGCGCCACCTGAAGGTAATGAATCGGTTTGAGATATTGGTCACGAATACGCAAGGTGCGCTGGAGAACCGGCTGGGTATCCAGAAGATCGTCCTCGGCCAGCAGTGCTTCAAGCTCGCGTACCGTCAGCTCGTATTCTTCGCGAATCTCCGCGTAGATATGGTGGAGTCGCTCGGGCACCAGGGTGCGCACATAATGCCCGGCAATATCCATATCAGTTTTCGCCAGAGTCATTTCAATATTGGACATCGTGGTGCGGAAGAACTGCCAGCTGCGCACCATCTTCTTGAGGTCCTCACCGTACCCGGCTTCACGCGCGGCCCGCAGCCCGGAACCGGCACCGAACCAACCGGGCACAATCTGGCGAGATTGAGTCCAGCCGAACACCCAGGGAATAGCCCGCAAGCCATCCAAACCCTTTTCCGAGGTGGTGCGCTTGGAGGGGCGCGAACCGATATTGAGATCACCTAGCAATTCCACCGGGGTGGAGGTCACGAAGTATTCGGGCAGATCTGGATCATCGGCGAGCACCCGATAGCGCTGGTAAGCCGCCCCGCTGAGGAAGTCCATGACTTCGTCATAGCGGCTGAGCGATACATTGCTATTACGCGGTTCGCGGTGCAGGGCGGAAGCTTCCATGACCGCGGCCAGGGTGAGGGAGAGGTTCTCCCGCGCGAGGGCCGGCAGGGTGTACTTATCGGAAATAACCTCGCCCTGTTCGGTGAACTTAATTTCGCCATCCAGAACGCCGTAGGGCTGCGACAAAATCGCATCGTAGGTGGGCCCGCCCCCGCGCCCCACGGAACCGCCACGGCCGTGGAAAAGTCGCAGGGTCACGCCGTGCCGAGCGGCGACATCGCGCAACTGGCGCTGCGCCTGGTGGATCTCCCACTGGGAAGTCACCACACCCGCATCCTTATTGGAATCCGAGTAGCCCAGCATAACTTCCTGGCGGTTACCCCGCAGCCGCACAATTTCCCGATAGGAAGGATCGGAGAGCAGGGTATCGAGGATCTCCCCGGCCCGGCGCAGCTCCGGCACTTCTTCCAGCAGCGGAGCAAATCCCAGATCGGCACGCTTCTCCGCGCTCTCCAGATCAATAATCCCCGCTTCGCGGGCCAGCAGCGCCACGGAGAGGATGTCATCGGGGCCGTGGGTCATGGAGACCAGATACGTGGTAATGGCATCCGTCCCGTAAATCTTATGGGCCTGGCGAATCGCCCGGAACACCTCGAAAGTCTTTTGCGAACTCTCCGTCAGCGGCGAATCATCAGTGTTGATCAACGCGGGTGCCAGCGGACGCGCGGAGGCCAGTTCCCGCCCCAGTAGCGCGGTGCGTTCCTCGCGGCTGAGCGTGGCGTAATCCGCCTCCAGCCCCCCGAAACGATTAAATAATTCGCTCAGCAGCTCAAAATGTTTCTCGGAGTGCTCACGCACATCCAAAATGACCAGCCCCAGGCCCATCCCGTGAATAATCTGCTGGGCGGTGGCGAGCAGCCCGTCGGCCACCCGTTCCGCGCCGTGGCGGCGCAGCGCATCGCGCAGCAACTGGAATTCTTCTTGAATTTCCGTTCCGGTGGCGTAGTCATGGCCGGGAATATGCTCCGCGCCGGTGGTGATGCGGGCCTTCGTATTATTGAGTTTCGAGCGAATGGCGCCCAGCTTGAGCCGGTAGGGTTCTTCCGCGTAGAGCGCCCGCGAATCTTCATCCACGAGGTCCGGGAAGCGGAAGTCCTCTTCCAGGGAGGCCAGCAGTGCGGCGTCGTCGCCCGAAAGACGCGAGGAAATCGACAAGCTGAGCATCGCGCGGTTCACGAACCACACGGCAATATCGATAGCGGTGCTGGACTGGAGCCGCAACACATCGGCCGTGACATCCGCGGTGACGTACGGGTTTCCGTCGCGATCCCCACCGATCCAGGAACCGAAACGGATCGGGACTGCGTCTTCGGGCAGGTGGGCGCCGTAACGTTCCAGTTCGTCGCGGAAATCCGTGATGACATCGGGAAGGGTATCCGTGTAGAGACTGCGCAGGTACCACATGACATTGCGGGCCTCGTCCAGGGGAGTGGGCTGCACGCGGCGCAATTCGTCCGTGAGCCAGATGCTCTCCATCACCGAGGCGAGTTCGCGATCCTGGCGGGCGCGTTCCTCGCTACCTTCTTCCGTTTCCGTTTCCACAATTTCGGAGACGCGGCGCAGCTTGGTCAGCACGGCGCGCCGTTGCGCTTCGGTGGGGTGAGCGGTAAAAACGAGGCGAATATCCAGCGAATCGACGGTTTTTTGCAGGCCCTCCAGCCCGACCGCGTCATAAATACGGGAAATCGCGCGCGGAACCCAGGATTCAGCCGGATCCTTATCACCAATAACCTTGATACGGAACGTTTGTTCCGCCGCGTTGGCGAGCAGGAAGTATTCCGCGAAGGCACGCGTGAGAATAATAGCGGTATCCGTGGACATATTATCGAGGGAGCGCTGCACTTCCGAGGCGGCCGTTTCCGAATCGAGATCGCGCGCCGCCGCCCGGACTTTCTCAATGAGATCGAGGGTTTCTTCCCCGTGCTGCTGGGCAATTTCCTGACCGAGCATCGTGCTCAGGCGCCGCACAACCGCGCGCAGCGGTGCATCGAAATCTTCGGGGGAGCGGGCCGTGGTGCGGTCAACGGAGTCGTGGAGCTGAATATCTTGGTCGTGGCTCACTAGATCTACTCGCCTCTCCTTGGGGATCTCACCGTCGCGGTATCGGCCGATGCACAGCTGTGGCGCGTGCCGGTGCCGATGCCGCTTTCCATCCTAACGCTAAGGCCGCGCCCGGGTGTAATCACAGGTCCCGGGTGGAACGACGCCGCGGCACCTGCGTTGTTACGTGCGCGCGGAGGCTCGCTTACACTTGCGATGATGAGGTACGACGAGGTGGTGCTGGTGGACTCTGGTGTTGTGACGCGGGATGGGCTTTCTGCGCGGGATATTGATGCGCTCGACGCCGCAAAACTGTATTACTCCGGACTCAGCCAGGACGAGGTAGCCCAGCGCATGCACCTGGCCCGTTCCACGATCTCCAAGTTGCTCAGCCACGCCCGCAAACGCGGCTTTGTTCGCTTTACCGTGAACGACCCGCGCGAAGATGACGCGTTCCTGTGCGCGCGGTTGAGCGAGCGTTTCAATTTATTGGATGTGCGCCTGGTCAGCCCGCCCAGTTCCGCGCCGGAGGATATGCGCGAAGCCCTCGGGCGCGTGGGTGCGCAAGTGCTCAGTGAACAGATTCGCGACGGCGACGCTATCGGCATCTGCCTCTCGCGCACCACCGAAGCGGTCTCCCGCCATATGCCCCGTATCCCGCGCAAAGGCGTGGCGATTATTCAGCTGACGTGCTGTATTGGGGCGTGCGTGCGCACCATTGATGAAACGATGGTGATGGAGCGCATCGCCGCCTCCTGCGGTGGGCAGGCCGTGTATTTCCAGCTCCCGGCGTTTCTTAGCGCCCAGCAACGTGAAGATCCGGATATCAAGGCGCGTTTGCGGGCGACCCGCACCCAGCGGGCCAGCACCCGGGTGGTTCTCTATACGGTGGGGGATGCCCGCTCGAATCTGGCTTATTTGGCGGGTTTCCGCCTGGATGATGCGGATATGACGCGGCTGCTCACCACCTCGGTTGGTGATATCTGTACCCATTTCATTACCGCACAGGGTCGGGTATGCCTCCCGGATCTCAATAATCGAGCCACCGGGATTAGCCTGCCCGAATTGCGCGAGAAGGAACAAAAAATCCTGGTGGCCGGCGGGCCGGATAAACTCCAGGCTATTTATGCAGCCCTGGCCAATGGTTATGTGTCGCGCTTGGTTACCGATGTGGGAACCGCGCGGGCTTTGACGATGATGAGCTAGGCACTCCTCGCGCCCGCGGAACATATGTTCCTTTCGCGAACATCGGTGGCAATATCGGCGCGGCGCATTCGCGCGGCAGTGACTTTTCCGCGCGCTGGCGGGCTTATGGGCACTTCCGGTGCGTGGGGCGGTGAAGGGGCAGCGCGTGGCACTCGGCGGCGCTCTCACCTAGATTCACTCGTGAACACCGTAAAACGGTGTCGTATTAGTAGCGTGAGGCTGGTAGGGGAGACTACGGTAGTGGAGTTTCCGGCTATCAGCATGAGTCACGGTGGGAAACATACAAAGGAGTCATGATGCCCGCTCTCGATCATTATTCACGTCCCGCACAGCTCATCGACCACACTCTTTTGCGTGCCGATGCCCGCCGCGCCGAGATAGAAGAACTGTGCGCCCAGGCCCGCGCCCTGGGAACCGCCTCGGTATGCGTCAATCCGGTGTGGGTGGAGACCTGCGCGAAGCTGCTTTCCGGTAGCGATGTCAAGGTATGCACGGTTATTGGATTCCCTTTGGGAGCCAGTACCTCCGCAACCAAAGCATTCGAGACGCGCGACGCTATCACGCACGGCGCTACCGAAGTCGATATGGTTATCGATCTTGGGGCCGCGCGCGATGGCCGCTGGGAAGATGTGGAAGCTGATATCGCCGCGGTGGTGGGGGCAGCTAAACCGGCCGCCCTGGTCAAGGTCATTATTGAGATCTGTCTACTCAGCGATGATGAGATCGTGCGTGCCTGCCAGGCCGCCCAGCGGGCCGGCGCGGATTTCGTAAAAACTTCGACCGGCTTTTCCTCCGGCGGGGCAACGGAGCACGCCGTCGCCCTCATGCGCGCAACAGTGGGGGAGCAGATGGGAGTGAAGGCGGCCGGAGGGATCCGCAGCGCCGCTGATTTCCGCGCCATGGTGGAGGCCGGAGCCACTCGCATCGGCGCTTCCGCGGGAGTCCAGATCCTCGCCGAATTACAGCGCTAAGCAAAGGAAGAAGCCCAAGGGCGGCCGTAAGCCCCGGCACAACAACAAACACAACAACAACCGAATATTTCCTCCCGGGAGGTGGGGTGGCAGCGACGCCGCGGCCCACCACCCGCGGGCGGATATTGACAAAAAGAAGGACTACTCATGTCACAACAACCGGGCAATGAAGCCCATATGCGGCCCGCAATAACGCCGCAACAAGAAGAATACGGGGTTCCCAATACCAGCTTCGGCCTCATTAAAGATCCCTCCCTTCAGCTGCGCGACGGTTATCTCAACCGCACCCCGCTGCTCCAATACATTCTTATTTCCATTTGTTTCCCCCTGTGGGGAGCCGCGGCGTCCCTCAATGACGTACTCATTACCCAATTCAAATCAATTTTCGAGCTCTCGGATTTCGCCTCCGCCTTCGTGCAATCGGCTTTTTACGGCGGGTATTTCCTGCTGGCTATCCCGGCCTCGCGGGTGATCCGGAAGTGGTCGTATAAAAGCGGGATCTTGGTGGGCCTGAGCTGCTATATCATCGGCTGCACGATGTTTTTCCCGGCCTCCCATATGGCAACCTATTCCGTTTTCCTGGCGGCGCTCTTCGCTATTGCGACCGGGCTTTCCTTCCTGGAGACCTCCTGCAATACCTACTCCACCATGATTGGCCCGCGGCGCACCGCTACCCTACGCCTCAATATTTCCCAAACCTTCTACCCGCTGGGTTCCATTTTCGGAATTCTGCTCGGTAAATACCTGATTTTCACGGAAGGGGAGGCGCTGCATAAGCAGCTCGATGACCTGAGCGGCCTGGAGAAAACCCAATTTGCGCAGGAAATGCTCCAGCGCACCTTGCAGCCTTATAGGTTCATTATTCTGGTGCTCGCCGTCGTACTTATTCTGGCGGCGCTCACGCAATTGCCGTCGTGTAAACCGCTCAACGCCGCGCACCACCAGTCCCGGGCATCCATCGGCGAAACGCTGCGCTATCTTCTCCACAATAAGCGCTTCGGCACCGGGATTCTCACCCAATTCCTCTACGTGGGTATGCAAACGGCGGTGTGGTCTTTCACGATTCGCCTCGCCCTCACCCTCGATACCTCCATTAATGAACGCACCGCGAGTAACTATATGGTGTGGGCTTTCGCGGCGTTCTTTACCGGAAAATTCATCGCTAATATTCTCATGACGAAGCTCAACGAAAACCTGGTGCTCGTGCTGTATTCCCTGGCCGGGGTGGCGGCCCTCAGCTACGTGGTGCTGGTGCCGAATATGACGGCGGTCTACGCCGCCATCGTGACCTCCGGGCTCTTCGGGCCGTGCTGGGCCACCATTTATTCGCGTACCCTCGACGCCATCGAGGATAAGCGGCATACGGAAACCGGTGGCGCCGTTATCGTGATGTCCATTATCGGCGGCGCGGTGATCCCCGTTATTCAAGGGTTAGTCTCGGATAAGACTGGGTCGATGCAAACATCCTTCATCGTGTCGCTGTGCTGCTTCGTGGCGGTGCTCATCTACTTCTTCTCTATTTATCGTAAAGATCGCGCGGGCGCTGCGGCATAACCGCGCACCATCGTGTTTTTTGAGACGTCACTGTTATGAACAAAGGAGATCATTATGACGTTCACTATTAATCTGCGTGAGGACCAGTTCACCGAGGCACCGCGTTGCCTGGCCGAATCCCCCGAGTTTCGCGTGATCGCGCAACGCTATCCTTCGGGCGTTGCTGCGCTGACTGTGCATAATTCGCGCGGATATATCGAGGTCCTTCCGTTTATGGGCGGCATCATTTGGGACGCCCAATTCGATGGTATCTCGCTGCGTATGAAAAATATGTTCAGCCAGCCGCGCCCCGCCCGCGAGATTTCGGATACGTACGGCTGTTTCGCTTTCCATTCCGGCCTGCTCGCGGCCGGTTGCCCGAGCCCGGACGATACTCACGTGCTGCACGGGGAGTTTTCTTGTGCCGCGATGGATCGCGCCTGGATTGAGATTGACGGTTGTGGGAACGACGGCGCTATTCGGCTCGCCTCCACCTATGAATACGCACGTGGATTTGGCGATCATTACCGTGCCACGCCCACGGTTTCACTGGGCGCCGGGGCTACCGATTTCATCATCAGTATGGATGTGGAGAATCTTTCTCCCTGCCAGCCGATGCCGCTCCAGTACATGTGCCATATGAATTATGCTTTCGTGCCAGGCGGCGTCATGCGCCAGTCGCTCCCGGCGGGCAGTTTTCAATTGCGCCGCTCGATTCCCGCGCACGTCACGCCCACGCCGGAATGGATCGAGTTGAATAACCGGATTATCGCCGGTGACATTGATGCGGATTCCTTGGAAGGTGCGGAGAGCTTCAATCCGGAGATCGTGTACTTCGCCGATGATCTGCCCCGCTACGGGCAGAGCGCGCGTTTTGAGCTTACTGCCCCTGAGGGACACGCTTTCTTCACAGAATTTTCGACGGCGCAATTCCCCGTGGCGACCCGGTGGATCCTCTGGACTTTAGACCAGCAGGTGGCTGCTTTTGTTCTTCCGGGAACCAGCCGGCCCGAAGGTTTCTTGGCCGCGAAGGAGGCCGGCACTCTTATTTGGGTGGAACCTGGCGGAACCCGGAGTTTCCGGGTCCATACTGGCCTGGTACCGGAAGGGCAGGCCACGGAGCTTTCTCATTCCCGCAGCGCGAAGAACGATACAGCAGAAGAGGCACACTAATGGATATCGCAGTAATCGGCTCGAATATGGTCGATCTTATTTCCTATATCAACCGTATGCCGGGAGACGGCGAAACAGTGGAGGCACCCGATTTTGCACTCGGCTGCGGTGGGAAGGGAGCCAATCAGGCGGTGGCCGCGGCACGCCTGGGTTCGGCGGTGCGGATGGTGACCCGGGTGGGTAATGACCTCTTTGCCGATAATACAGTTGCGAATTTTGAGCGCAACGGGATTGATACCACCTATGTGCTGCGTACCGCGGCAACATCTGGAGTGGCTCCTATTTTCGTCAATCCGGATTCCCAGAATTCCATCATTATTGTGCAGGGTGCTAATTCCTTGCTAACTCCGGCCGATATTGATGCCGCAGCGGCGGAGATTTCCAGGTGCAAACTGATCGTTTTGCAGCTGGAGATTCCCCTGGAAACGGTCTATTACGCTATTGAATTCGGGGTAAAACACGGTATTGATGTGCTTCTCAACCCGGCGCCGGCTCAGCCGGATCTGCTGCTTTCCCGGGTGCGGGCCTGCACCTATTTCACACCTAATGAAAGTGAGCTCTCGCTACTCACCGGGATGCCGGTAGAAACTATTCCGGATGTTCGCAATGCCGCGCATACTTTGCTGGAGGCGGGGATGCGCAACGTTATTGTGACGCTCGGCGGTAGGGGAGTGCTCTGGGTGGCCGATGGCGTGGACATGCTGCTGCCGGCAACACCGGTGGAGGCGGTGGATACCACCGGAGCGGGCGATGCCTTTATCGGGTGCTTCTCCCATTATGTGGTGGCCACCGGCGATATCGAGTATTCATTGCGGATGGCCAATCGGTACGCTGCCGATTCGGTAACGAAACGCGGCACCCAAACCTCCTACGCCAGCAAGGAGGAATTCGCTCTCCTGCACAGCTAGACGGCGGTAGGGGATGCGGATCCGCACTCTGTTATATCCCCGCGCGCTGAAAGGCGCGTAGAAAGTGGCGGCCAGGGGCTCTTTCGGGAGTTTCCTGGCCGCAACTGCGCTATAGTGCCAATAAGAACAATGCCGCATACTGTACCGAGCCGTCCGTGAGGGGAAATAATGGAGCGAGGCTGGCTTTTTCATCCCGAAGAGAAATATCAATTTCACCACGTATGGGATTATGACAACCAGCATCCTGATGCGTTTTACGAGATCAGTTTTTCTAATGGGGAATGTTATCGGGCGGTCTACTACACCTCGTTCGAAAGTGATAACGCCGGTGAACTCGACATCGAAATGGACGATCCCCTCTACGACGAGTTCTTTGTCATGGATTTCGAGATTTTGGAAATTGTCCACGACGGCCCGCGCCGGTATAGCAATTTCCTCGCGGTTGATTACCGGGACTTTCCCGAGAAAATTATCGACATCACGACCAACACCGTGGTTTATCCTCCAAATTCAGCTCAGAATTCGGAGGATAGACATGAGTAAACCATTCCCTTCAAAGACGGGAGCTCATATTGTTTCTGCCGTGCCAAGGGAGGAATACCATGCGTCCAAAAATTGACCATCCCGAAGAACACGTGCAGGCAGGTCATCTGGAGCAATACCACTGGAATCATCAAAATGCGCGCTACCACATCGCTTTTTCAGATGGTGAAGAATATATCGGTGTTTTCGATACAGCCTACGAAAGTGACAATGCCGGAGAGCTCGGGATAGAGATGGATAACCCCGAGTACGATGAGTTCTTCGTTGTTGATATCGAAATCCAAGAGATCTTGCACGATGGTTCCAGACGCCTCAACCAATACCTGTCACTTGATTACCGGGACTTTCCGGAAAAAATTATCGACATCACGACCAACACCGTGGTTTATCCTCCAAATTCGCTGACTCGGGCAAAGATACCTACTATTCAAAACTGAGGCTCCCATCGCCCCCGCCACACCGAGAAAGGGGAACAATAAGTGACCGGCATCACCCATCCAGAGGAACGAGAGCAAGTAGATGTTCTTGAGGCGTACTACTGGGATCATCCGGATGTGTACTATCGCATCGTTTTCGCCGATGGTGAGGAATACATAGGAATTTTTTTCGCGGCATTCGAAAGTGATAATGCTGGCGAGCTTGGGATTGAGATGGATGATCCCCAATACGATGAATTCTTCATCGTCGCGATTGAGATTGTGAGTATTGTTCACGATGGTCCTAGACGCCTCAACCAATACCTTTCGCTCGACTACCGGGATTTTCCGCAGAAGATTATCGACATCACGAACGGTGTTGTGCTCTATCCACCTTCGTCTCATTGTCCGAGCAGTACCGCTCAATAACAATCCGCGGGGCCCGGCTACTCGTGACGAGTAGTACCGAACCCCGCGGATTATTTTGGCGGTAGCGGTGAAAAACTACCGCGCGATGATGAGATTATTTAGATATAGGAACCGTCCGGTTGCGGGAAGAAGCCCACGTGGCTGTAGAACACCGTGAAGGACAGGAAGATCCACAGCATGCCCACGCCCCAGGTCAGGATGGCGGCAATACGCGCCACCCACTTGCTATCCGGAACGAAGGGGGAGAGGATCGCCGAAACCCCGGTGCCCACGTACAGGAACATGACCAGCAGCGGCTCGATGAGCGATCCGGCCATGAGGCGTGCAACCGGCTCGATTTCCGGGGGACGCCACATACCGAAGTGCATACCCGCGATACCGAAAAGCACCAGCCCGAAGCCACCGATAGCAGCCACGTAGAGAAGCGGACGCAGCGTGGCCACCAGATCGAGGGGGCGCACACCCTTATCCGCAAGCTTTTCAGCGCGCAGAATTGCAATACCGGCGATGAAGGTCAAAATCCCGTAGAAGGCAGCCGGCTCACCGAAAGTGATGTTATCAACGGAGCAGCAGAAAGCGCCGTCGATCTGGGCCAGCGGCCAGGTCAGGGTCATATGGATACCGGTAATTCCCAGGAAGGCACCGGTAGCGACGAAAGTCCAGCCCCACCCGGCCAGGGTGCGGTGATTCGGGTTCGCAGCCACGCGGGCGAAAAGAACCACGAGCACCATAATCGCACCGGCAACGAGCGCCATGGTGGTGTTATAAGTAATACCTTGCATGAGCATGGCCCGTTACCTCCTTTCCGAAAGCAGGAATTGGCGGATGGACATCAAGGCGATGGAAGCGGCAAAAGTGATGCACCAGCTCAGGACGCCAAGATCCTGCCCGGTACTTCCGCTTGCCGTGGCCCAGAAGACCAGCCCGATAACGAGTCCAAGCGCGAGGACAACCCAGGTGGCTTTAGCGAGGAGCGACGCCCACCTGGCAACCTTGTGCTCCTCTAGGTCAGTGGGGATACCACTGAAATCTTGATGATTTTCCATGTGTCAAGCATAACTTAAATCGCCCAGACTTTTATCAGCTTGCGTGGAGCATTTCTTCGGACAATAGTCCCGTGTGACGCAAATCGCTGA
The DNA here is from genome assembly GCF_900155575.1 of Actinotignum timonense. Lineage (GTDB taxonomy): Bacteria > Actinomycetota > Actinomycetes > Actinomycetales > Actinomycetaceae > Actinotignum > Actinotignum timonense. The sequence goes on from NZ_LT706966.1 coordinate 1,763,114, forward strand.
AAACTCGCCATTTTTGCAAAATTTTAGTTGTAGTACGACGACGCTGCGTGTCTCACCACCCGGAATGGACTCAGCAGCACGCCGGTACAGAAACCCGGTATAAGAAAATTCCCGAGACGCACTGCTGGCATCCCGGGTAAAACGTCGGGCTAGCGGGATTTGAACCCACGACCCCTTGACCCCCAGTCAAGTGCGCTACCAAACTGCGCCATAGCCCGAAGCGATAAGAAAACTTAGCGCTATCCCCGCCCCGATAACATGATTTCTACATCAGATCATCGCCACGTGGACCACATGAGATTACCTCAAACGAATAGAAAAAGACAAATCCCAGAAGGTGACATAGCCCGCTCTTCGTGCAGTGCCTCGATATGCCCGACGCAGCACCGCGATACGTCCGGCACAGTGCCGCAATACCCCTAGCACCGGATGCCTCACTAGAGTTATAGCCCCAAATCGTTATAGGATTGTTACCGATAAAGAGGCGCCGGAGGGAGTTCTCCAGGGCAGTGAAGGAGAGGCATATGGCTGAACAATTTGATCCGAGGTCGGCCGCACCCGCGCCCACGGAAACATCTCGCTTCACCGCTATTGGCGCGCAGCCCGATCAACCGGTAGCTGAACGCCATCTCAGCCCTCAAGAATGCACCGCCATTGATGCCCTGCCTGCCGGCTCGGCGCTCCTCATTGCACTATCCGGCCCGAATTCCGGGGCCCGGTTCCTCCTCGATGGGGAAGTGACGAATGCGGGGCGTTCCCCGCGGGCGGATATTTTCCTTGACGACGTTACCGTCTCTCGCAAACACGTGCAGTTCTTCCGCCGTGGCGATACGTTCCACGTGCGTGATTCCGGCTCCCTCAATGGCACATACGTCAATCGGGAACGGGTAGATGATGCCGTGCTCCGCACCGGCGATGAAATCCAAATCGGAAAATTCCGTCTGACCTTCTATGCTTCGCGAGCCGGTGCGTGATACACCGGTGATATCTCGCGCTTCTACGGCCACCTCGGATTCTTCTTTCCCGCCCGCTTCCGCTGCGCGCCGCATGCGGGCGGATGGCAGCCCGAGCACCTGGCCCCATGACCTCAGCCACGAACCAACCCTGCGCATCGGGGAAGTTCGCCGTGCCCTCACCGATGAATTCCCTATGCTCTCGGTTTCGAAGATCCGGCATTACGAATCCATCGACCTTATTTCTCCCTATCGCACCGCGACCAATCAGCGGCTGTTTTCCACCTCGGATACCGAGCGTTTGCGTTTCATCCTGAGGGAACAGCGTGACCGTTTCCTGCCCCTCGACCAAATCCGGGAGGAGCTGCGCCAGCTCGATGAGGGCATCATTGAGGCACCGGGCCGCCCCGGGGGGATGCGCGCCGTCGCCGCACCGGAAGTGCGCCGCCCGAAACCGGGCGAACGTATCACTCAAGCCGAATTGGCCGATATGACCGGGGCTGCGCTGGGCACGATTGAAGAGCTCGTCACCGCGGGAATCCTCGCCACCGATGCGCGCGGGCGCCTATCCGCGCAATCGGCGGATATCGTGCGCTACTGCGTGATGCTGCTGGAAGGCGGCTATGACCTGCGCCAGATTCGCAGCGTCAAGAATTCCGCGCACGCCCAGGCGGTGATGATTACCACCCAGTTGGCCACAGAGCTGGCGAAGAAAACCCCGGTTGCCTCCGAACGCGCCCTCAACCAGGCCGCTGAGGATGGCACCACCATTGCCCGGCTTTACGGCGCTCTCCTCACGGAAAACGTCGAAGTGGAACTGCGCTAAATCGCATCACGTAACACCGGACAACACGTTGCGCACCGCCGGACATCCCCGGCATACACTCGCGCTTCACGGCCCTAAAAATGCAGCTCACGGGGCTATTTGCGCAAAAGTGAGCCACGCCGGGCAGACAGCACCGCCCACCCAGGAGTAGGGTGGCAGTACAACTTCATATCGATTGAACCGAACCCAGGTCATGCTGGGCACCTCAACTAGCAGGAGACAATTAATGTCAGGTTCTGTGGAAACCCAAGGTATCGACCTTGTATCGCCCCACGAAAGGTACGGTCGCCCCCGCGATCTTTTCTTCCTGTGGGCGGGCACAACCACTAATATTTTTACCGTGTCCTACGGCGCCATGCTGGTGCTGCTTTACGGACTTTCATTCACGCAAGCGCTCGCCGTTATCGTAATCGGCAACGTTATCGCATACCCGCTTCTCGCGCTAACCTCCATTCAAGGGCCGCTAACCGGCACCACCACGATGACCATTTCGCGAGCATCACTCGGTACTCGCGGAGCTCGTATTAATGGAGTTTTGTCCTGGCTGATGCTCATCGGCTTCGAAGCCGGGGGACTCATTCTCGTTTACTATGCCTGTGAGGCACTCCTCGCTCGTGCGGGTATCGCCCTGGAGGGCGGCGCGCAGATTACCGTCGTCGTTCTTCTTGCGGGTATTCAGCTTCTTCTTCCCCTTCTTGGCCACCGGATACTCATGGCAGCACAAAAATACGCAACCATGATTTTCACGGTGGCTTTTATTGTGTTAGCAGCCCTCATTATTCCGCAGGCCGCGCCGGGCGCCTCCGCGGGTACCGATTCGCTCTTCACCATGATTTCTGCAACCTCGCTCGTTATTGTTTCGGGCGGGCTTTCCTGGGCGCCAAGCGGAGCAAATTTCTCCCGTTATCTACCCGCTAATTCTTCGCCACTCGCAGTGGGAACCTGGGCGGCGCTGGGTGGGTTTATTCCCTACGTGCTACTCCAGACCCTCGGGGCCGCGATGGCAACTGTAGCGGTTCCCGCTGAGGTGGAACTTTCTAATCCGCTGGCCGTCCCGGCGATCCTCAGCCCGGCGTTTGCGGTACCTTTCCTCATTCTTGTTATGGTCGGTTTGCTGCTCCAAAACGGCACCAACCTCTATTCTTCCGGCCTGAATTTGCAGACCGCCGGTATCCACGTTCCGCGCATGGTTATCGTGTGCATCGATAGCCTCATCTGCGTGGCCATCTGCATTTTCGCGATCCAGCAGGAAGCGTTCTACAGCCTCCTCAATGCTTTCGCCGCCTCGCTAAGCATCTGGCTGGCGCCGTGGGTGACCGTATATTTGCTGGATTGGGTGGCCCGGCACGGCACCTACCATCTTTCCGGCCTGGCCATTGAATCCCACGGCCCGTACTGGGGCAGCGGTGGGGTGCGCTGGTCCGGAATGGCCGCGCTGCTGGGCGGCATGCTCTGCTCAGCGCTCTTCACAAACTCTGGCTACCTGGTGGGCCCGCTCACCCGACTCCTCGTGGATGTGCCCGCCGCGGCACCGGATCTGTCCATTCCCGCCGGAGTGATCGCCTCCGCGCTAATCTACCTGGCTCTGCGCCCGGTGCGCGAACGCGAACGCGCTGCCCGCCGGGCCTTCATTACCGCTGCCTAAAGGCCGCATACCGTCACCCCGCAACAACGTCATTATTTTTAGGAGAAACTCATGCCTCATCGTCAGCTTCTTGATGTCGCCTACGGGCGCGCCCACGCCGACACCATTATTGACAACGGAATTCTGGTAAACGTTCTCACTGGGGAAACCTACCCCGCCTCCGTCGCCATCGCTTACGGGCGCGTGGCCGCGGTGGGGAACGTGGACGCGCAGCGCGGCCCGAACACCACCATTATTGATGCCGACGGCGCCTATCTGACTCCCGGTCTCATTGACGGGCATCAGCACATCGAATGCTCCAAGCTTTCCGTGACGATGTTCGCGGATCTGGTATCCCGCTACGGAACAACCTCCGTTATTTCCGGCCTCGACCAGATCCTGGTATCCGCAGGCCTGGAAGGCGTCAAGGAATTCCTGGCCGAAGCCGAAGAATCCTCCATGCGAGTGTGGTGGGGTGCGCCCGCTAAAGCTCCCTACACGGTTCCTGAATCTACCGTGGGGCACCGTTTCGCGGTGGAAGACCATCGGAAAGTGCAGCGCATGCCCGAATGCGTGGGCTTGTGGGAAACCGTGCAGGAAATGGTGGAATACGGTGATGAAGAAGTCCTCACCGCCATGGACCTGGCCGAGGAAAACCGCCTGCACGCCTTTGGCTGCGCACCGCTCGTGGATGCCCGCCGGGTAGCCGGCTACGCAGCTTCGGGCGTGACGCTGTGTCACGAATCCTATTCTCCGGAAGAAGAACTGGAGAAGATGCGTAACGGCATCAATATCCTTATCCGGGAATCCACCGCCGCCCCGATGCTCGAGGAAAATATTAAGCTCATCACCGAGATGGGCGCCCCGGCCCACCGGGTTGGTTTCTGTACCGACGATGTGACGGCCACCGATATTTTGGGCCGCGGCCACCTCGATTACGTGGTGCGCCTGGCCATTGCGAAGGGAATTGATCCCGTCACCGCGATCCAGATGGCCACGATTAACACCGCGCGGATGTTCCAACTCGATGACCGCATCGGTGCGATTGCTCCGGGGCGTTTCGCGGATATTCTCTTCGTTGATTCCCTCGATGATTTCCGGCCCCGCACCGTCCTCAAGGGTGGGAGGATCGTGGCGCAGAACGGTGCCGCCGTGCACGCCCCGCATGCACCGCAGCGCACCGCAGCGGTGCTCGATACCTTCAAGCTCGCCCCGGTCAGCGCTGATCGCATCGCAGTTCGGGTTGCCGATTCGGCTACCTCGGCGCGAGTGCGCACCATCGTGCTCTCCAAGGATGTTGCCTTCAAGCGCCCCGGAGCTGAGGTGGAACTCCCGGTGGTGAACGGCAAGGTGCAACCCGATACTGCCCAGGATGCCGTTTATGTATGCGTAGCGGAACGCTACGGCAAAACCACGAATTTGCCCGTTGCTTTTATTCAGGGCTTCGGCCTCAAGCGCGGGGCAATTGCCACCTCGGCGGCCCCGGACGATAACAATGTGGTGTGCGCGGGAGTAAACCCGGAGGATATCGCGCTGGCGATTAATCAAGTTTCCCGCCTGGGCGGGGGACAGGTTGCGGTGTGTGATGGCGAGGTTGTTGCCTCCCTGCCCCTCCCGGTGGGTGGCATTGTTGCCGACCTGGTAGCCGAAGATATGGCCACCGCCGAAGCGGAGATGGACCGGGCTGCCCGGGAGGTGCTGGGTGCGGATCTCGATTCGCCCTTTGGCCAGCTCATCTTCCTGTCCATCACCGCGATTCCCGATTGGGCGATCACCGATCTCGGCCTCATTGACTGCGTCAAATTTGACGTCGTCGATCCCGTTATTGCAACACGGTAACGTAACGGGTACCCGCGAACGTAACCACGCAGAAAGGAAAAATATGACTGCGATATCGCCCTTCGTGCAGGGTCTGCCCAAAGTTGAGCTCCACCTGCATATTGAAGGCACCCTGGAACCCGATCTCAAATTCAAGCTCGCCGCGCGCAATGGCGTAGAGCTGCCTTACGCCAGCGAGGAGGAGGTGCGGGCTTCCTACCAATTCGATGACCTCGCCTCTTTCCTGGACGCTTATTACGAAGGCATGAGCGTGCTGCTCACCGCGGAGGATTTCTATGACCTCGCGATGGAGTATTTCCGCAAGGTAGCGCGCCAAAACGTTCGTTACGTGGAGATGTTCTTCGATCCGCAGGCGCATACCTCGCGCGGGGTGGAATTCCATACCGTGATCTCCGGGCTGCGCCGTGCCCAGATTGAGGCGCGCGAACAGCTGGGTGTGGACAGCGCTCTGATTATGTGTTTCCTGCGGGATTTCCAGGCCGAATACGCCATGGCAACCCTGCTGGAATCCCTGCCGTACCGCCCCTGGATAATCGGCGTGGGGCTTGATTCGGATGAAACCGGCAACCCGCCCGCCAAGTTCGGGGCCGTCTTCGCGAAGGCCCGCGAGCTGGGATATCAGCTGACGATGCACTGCGATGTTGATATTGCAGATTCAGCGGAGCATATTCGTCAGGTTCTCGAGGACGTGCGGGTGGACCGCGTGGACCACGGTACGAATGTGGTGGAAAAGCCCGAGTTGGTGGAATACATGGCTGAGCACGGTATCGGTCTGACCTCCTGCCCGATCTCCAATACCTGGGTCTCCGACGGCTCTAAGGTGGGACTGCTCACCGAACTGGATAAGCGGGGGGTCAAGGTTACTGTCAATTCGGACGACCCGGCCTATTTCGGTGGCTATATCGCGGAGAATTACCAACGCGTGGCGGACGAAGCCGGGGCAGATGAGGAGACCCTCAAGCGTTTCGCGCGCAATGCGGTGGATATTTCCTGGGCGCCGGCCTCGCTCAAGGAACGCATCGCCGCGGAGATTGCTGCCTACGAGGGCTAGGTGAGGTAGGCGCTGGGGCGTGCGCGCGAGGCATCTCGCATGCTCGCCTCAGGTACCTCAACTGTCACAATAACATCGCATGTATCGTTTATCACATCGCGATGGGAACGACGGCGCCGGCCGCTTCCCGCGTGGGAGCGTGCCGGCGCCGCGGGCTTTAAGTGGCGGGAACTAGCCAATTTGTGGAGTGGATGCGGTAGGCTAGGGGAGTAGTAAACAGTGCTTTCTTGCGGCACCTTACCCTAAAGCTCAAGTTGAGCTTTAGACACGCCGCGCCGGGCGCTGACCCGCTGGCCGGCCTGCTATATCGTGGTAGCTAACACTGGCAACCGGCCAGAATCCACGCTGCGAAACGGAGAGACTATGAGCGACGCGACCGCCAAAGACGCGACGTATCGGCGCACCCAACCGATGCTCTTCGGCGATCCTCTTCCCGAGCTTGACGCCGAAACCGGCTACCGCGGTCCGATTGCCTGCAAGGCAGCAGGCATCACCTACCGTCAACTCGATTACTGGGATCGCACCGGTCTTGTTTCACCTACCGTGCAAAATGCGTCGGGTTCCGGCAGCCAGCGTCTCTATTCTTTTAAAGACATCCTGGTCCTCAAGGTGGTTAAGCGCCTCTTGGATACCGGGGTATCACTCCAGCAGATTCGGGTTGCGATCGCACAGCTCAAGGATCGCGGAGTGGAAGATCTGGCCGGTATCACCCTCATGTCTGACGGTGCTTCGGTCTACGAATGCACCTCCGATGATGAAGTGATCGACCTGGTCAAGGGCGGCCAGGCTGTTTTCGGCATCGCGGTTGGCCGGGTTTGGCGTGAAATCCAGGGTTCGCTTTCCGAGCTTCCCACCGAACGCGCTGAAGAAGAAGTGGTGGATGAATTGGCGCAGCGGCGGGCCGCCAAGCGCCGCCGCGGTGCATAACTCACAATTCTTTTACCATCCAGGTCCGTTGCCGAAGTGCAGCGGACCTGTTTCGTTTATTATCAAGGCTCCAGGTAGCTCTTGCTCATTTCCTACCCTGGCGAGCAACGTCACTCAGCAGTATAGAAACCCGGCACCGTTACCACGTAAACGAAACCTCTGGAGGAAGCTTTTATAGCTTCGTTTCCAGAGGCTTCGTTTACATTACTGTTTTCCCGTAATCGTAGTGGCTAATTTCCGTAGTTATTTTCTATCCCAATGGCGCAACCGAACGAAGGCAAGGCCGGTGGCAAGAAGCAGTACAACTCCTGCAATACCACCAGCTGCTGCCGTTCCTGTATGCGCGAGCTTTTTGGCGGAAGTGGAACTGATTGCATTGTCGGTACCCGAATTTGTGGGATTAGGACTGGGAGTCCCCGGTTTCGNGGATCACCACCAGGCGGGGCCCCCGGATCGCCACCAGGCTTGGCCCCCGGAGCCCCACCAGGCTTGGCCCCCGGATCCCCACCAGGCTTGGCCCCCGGATCACCACCAGGCTTGGCCCCCGGATCACCACCAGGCTTGGCCCCCGGATCACCACCAGGCTTGGCCCCCGGATCACCACCAGGCTTGGCCCCCGGATCACCACCAGGCTTGGTTGTTATTTTCTCCCATTGACCAGTGAGAGTAATGTCACCCGTAACTGAAGTGGAGAAATCATAAGGCTGACCGTCCTTAAACCAGCCAATGAACTTGTATCCATCCCGAACAGGAGGTGCGATATTTTCGGCCTGTTTGCCATGAAGTACCTGCCGGTTACCATCCGGTGTTACCCCATCGTCATAACGGTAAGTAACGTTGTATAGAATCTGATCCCACTCCGCAGTCAAAGTAATATCAGATTTAACCGGGGTAGCGAAATCATATTGATGACCATTGAGATACCACGCGATGAAGGCATGACCTTCCTTAATCGGATTCTCAGGTTCTTGTGCGGGAGATCCAGCTTTAACCTGCTGGGAAGGAATGACGTTTCCGCCACGAGTATCGAAAGCAACCGTGTACTTAGCGACGGCAGCCCACTGTCCATACACAGTTGTGTCAGCCGTAATCGGGGTGGTGAAATCGAAAGGCTGTGTGAAGCTTTCATCTTTGAACCATCCCTTGAAAACGTGACCCTTTTCTTCCGTGTTAACGGTCGGGAAACCCGGCTGGGAAACCACAGTATTACGACTTACCTTAACTGAAGATTCGGCCTTGGTAGAACCATCGGGAAGGAGCTGCTTGAAATTCACAACAGGCTTCGGAACAACCCGAACCTTTACGGTATCTTCCGCATAGGAACGAAGGCCCATCTCATTGTCCTGCCAAATCCAATCAGCAAAAGGACCTGCTTGTAACGTGAGCTGGTACTCGCCTGGGGTGGACGTATCCACACTACCGGAAGCTACGCGATACATAGGCGCATCGTTTCCGCTAAGAATGATGGTCCACTGATAATCAGGGTTCTCTTTAGTACCCGAATTCTTCAAATAGCTATACGAATCAACGAGTTTCTTTAGGTTAGTCTGGGCTTTATCGACCTCTTCCTGTTTCCGTTGAGGTCCCGTATAGAAGTCACTACCCTCCTCAATCTCGTATACGGTATCGATAGCATTGAACTTGACCAGATTTTGCTTTTCTCCCCACAGACCAATATTGAAATTCTGCGTGGAGCCATCCGGATAGATATAGTGCGCTTTCTCGATGGGAAGGCCTGGTGTCGAATCATAAATGGCCACCAGATGCGGAGAATAATTGAACTTCTCGAAAATCTGGAGGTACCTCATATGCGTCGCGGCATCATAACCGGTCAGATAATGCTTGTTGGGCTGGTCCGCTACGGAATAGGCTGCAAGTTCCTCACGAGTCATTGAGAAACCGATTTCACCATTAGCATCAGTGGTGAAGAATTTCCCTTTATTTCCGTCGATAATCTCGCTATTGCGTTCGAACCAGAGATTCAACCCGGAAACGGGTTCTTTCGTCTCATCATCGACGTATTTCAGCTTGAATTCATACGGCGTACGCTGATCAGCGGGGAATGCCACATTTGATTCGGTCGGGGTATTCCCGTACTTAGTATCCCGACCGAGGACATTCGCTGACGAATGGGAGCGCTCCAGGTGGCGCTTCGGAACGACTGTTACCGTTCCTGTAGCTTTGGTGGTCTTCCCTCCACTATCAGTGAGGGAGAATTCGACGGTGTAATCCCGAACCTCGTTATACACGGAATACTTAGGTTTATCTTTACCTTCCGTGAACCCACTCTTATTCGTAACGACAACGTCATCACTTCCGAGCTGAGAATCTTCTGCGTCCCCGGCTTTCACGATCATGCGTTTCAGATCGAAGGGATATGTGCTCGCGATTGTGACGTTTTGTATTTCCAGGGTCGGAGCGGTGTTATCCGGCGCAGCCCAAGCCGTGCCGAGCGTAGCGCCGGTAACCATAATTCCGGAAACCAAGCCCGCGGCGATGGTGCGAAGCCGATTCACCCCCTGTCCAATTTTTTCTTCCCGTAGTTTCATCTGCAATCCTTTCAACAGCGCCACCGAGGGCACACTTCGACGCGCACATTCTTGACACTGTGACTTGATATTTTGCACCAGCTATAGTGACAAGATGACAATACCAAAGTTCTTACTGTATTTGTTTAGAGTCATTTGATTTCGAGGAATACGAGAGCACTCAACGCTGCCCTTGCGGAATAAACATCCCTCTGACCTTGGCAAATGCGAGGTTGTTTCATTTTAGTGATCTTCGAGCTACTAACCAAGAAAATGTTTCTCAGCTTTATCTTTAAGCGATGCAACAAAGGACCCCGATGTGTCGTCACCGTAAGTAGCGACACATCGGGGTCCATTTAATCTTTAAAGGTGAAAATACAGGGGGATCTCACTCTTTCTATCGGCGCACAGCCGGGGTATCCGTTCCGTTGCCGTCCCAATCCCCGAGGAAGACCGCATCAGCGTGGCGCCCATAGGCAAGAGTTGCTTCAGCATCTCCTCCGGTGAGCTGGTTGCTAATGTGGAAGGTATTTCCGCGGCGCACCGCGAAAGTATCCTTACCATCCCCATCGAAGTCCCCAGCAAGGACCTGGTCATCGGCGCGTCCGTAGGAGAATACCTGCTCAGCATTCCCACCGACGAGCGAGTTCTGGACGTAGAAGGTGTTTCCGCGGCGCACCGCGAAAGTATCCTTGCCATCCCCGTCGAAATCACCCACGAGGACTTCGTCGCCAGCGCGTCCGTAGGAGAATACCTGCTCAGCATTCCCACCGACGAGCGAGTTCTGGACGTAGAAGGTGTTCCCGCGGCGCACCGCGAAAGTATCCTTGCCATCCCCGTCGAAATCACCCACGAGGACTTCGTCGCCAGCCCGTCCGTAGGAGAATACCTGCTCAGCATTCCCACCGACGAGCGAGTTCTGGACGTAGAAGGTGTTTCCGCGGCGCACCGCGAAAGTATCCTTGCCATCCCCGTCGAAATCACCCACGTAGACTTCGTCGCCAGCCCGTCCGTAAGAGAACACTACGGAAGCAACGGTCGCCGTCCAGTTATTGGAGACGAAGAAGGTATTGCCGTGCGAGGCCGGGGGAGTGGCCGGTTTGCTCGGCTGTTCGCTCGGCTCCACGCTTGGTTCCGGATCTTCGCTCGGCTCGGGTGCCGGGGGTTCGTCCGTCGGCTCCGTGCTCGGAGTAGGAACCGGGGTCGGTTCTGGAACAGGCGTGGGTTCCGGCTTGTCGCTCGGGCTCGGTGCCGGCGCAGTCGGCTCCTCCGAGGGTGTCGGCACCGGGCCTGGCGTGGTCGGATCGACCGTAGGTTCCACGCTCGGAGTCGGTGCAGGAGCCGGAGTTGTCGGCTCGACGCTCGGGCTCGGCGCGGGCGCGGTAGGTTCCGGCTTCTCGCTCGGAGTCGGGTCCGGCGTGGGAGTCGGCTGCGGCGTCGTGCATTCCTTGACGCAGAAGGGCGCCGTCACGAAGGTTTCTTCGCTGGCACTGCGGGTGAAGCCGGGAAGGGTGTCACCGGTCGGCTCAGTCGTTCCGCCGCCGGTACCTTTGACGACCCGCAACTCGAAGACATAGCGCCCCGGGGCGGCCGCGGTGCGCGTCGTCGCCGAAGCAGATTCGAGGTAGGTGCCATCCCAGGCAAAGCGCCCCAGATCGGTACGGCCCACACCGTCCTCACTATGCACCACGTTATTATCCGAAACCGGGGCGCCCTTCGAGCCATCCTCGTTCGCGTGGAAGACCCGGATCTCCAGCTTCTGCACCGGGGAATCAATATGGTATTCCACTACCGGAACCGCGCCGTTGGCGTAGTCCATGGCGTAGGCGAACAGTTCGGAATTGGGAGCATTGGAGTACTGCGCACCCTTATCCAGGCACTCACCCTTGTAGATGGTGGCGGGGTTGGGGCACGCAATGAGCTTCGTCAGCGAAGGCGGATCGTAGGCGAGCAGATTCGCCAGATCCGGGCGCTTTTGGGCGATATCTGGGCGGATGTCCTTGACCTTCCACGTGGTGTGCAGGAATTGTAAGGCGTTTTCGTAATCGCCCTTGAGACCCGCAAAGGGGACCTGGTAGGTGGAATTATCATCGCCGTGCACCACCACATAGCCGCCGTAGATCGCACCCTCGGGCACGTTCGTCGGATCGGTCACGGAAACCTGTACCTGGGCTTCTGCCCCGGGCTGCACCGTTACCTGCGCTGGGCTAATCGCCACCTGGGCATCGGTCCCGTTGTAGCTGGTGAAACGATCATGCGGCCCGCTGGTGGCACGCACGTGGGTATCCGCCGTGAAGGTATAGGTGACAGGCGCTGCGGAGGCGTTGTGCACGGTGAGCGTCGTCGTTTCCTGCACGTCAGAATCGCCCAGAGAAATCTTCGCGGGAGTGATAGCGGTGGGAACTCCGCCGGCATTCGCGCCCGGCTCCGTGACGGCGGTCAAGGCCGCAGGAAGGTTGATGAGGCCGGCGCCCTGGCGGTGCGTGGCAAGCTTCAGGGCATCCGCGCTGCCATCCACGGTCACCAGATCAGCGGTATTCTGCAAAGCCGTGCGCACCTGCGCCGGCGTGAGCTTCGGATTGGCTTGGAGGAGCAAAGCGACACTCCCGGCCACGTGCGGGGCAGCCATCGAGGTACCTGAAATCGTCTTCCACGAGGGCGTCACCTCATCATCGACCGGCCACGCGGAATAGATATTGCCACCCGGGGCGACTACATCCGGCTTGAGCTGGAGATTCGCTGCCAGGCCCCACGAGGAGAAATCGGAAATCTTCCCACCGGTGGGGGAGGCGGCCACTCGCTTCGCGTCCGTCCATTCAAGGCTCGCGTTTCCAGCAGCTGCGGCTTCTTCGAAGCGCTCGCCCTGTTCTTGGGTAACCGCGATGACCGGAATGGTCACGGCCGGACTACCGGCAATGGTTGCGTTGATGGTACCGGGCTGGTTGTTGTAGATGATAACCGCTGCGGCGCCGTCGTCCTGCGCGGCACGCGCCTTCTGGTAGAAGGTCGAGGTTCCGCGCGAGACCAGCACTGCTTTCCCGGTAAACGGTGTTCCAGGCAGATCAACGGCACCGGTTTTTTGCCCTTCGGGATAGGCGACGACGTCGAGCCTACCCGCAGTGGGTACCGCCGGTGATTCCGTTACATTATCGAATCCCTCGGCCGCGCCGTTGAACATAACAACCGGGCGTAGTACGTGGGTATTGTCCACCGAACCCACCGCGATAACCGAGGGGCCCACCGCCGGAGCACTACCGGAGAAAATGCCCTTCGCACCGGAATTACCCTGCGAAGCCGTCACGACCACGCCGGCGGCAACGAGATTTTCCGATGCCACCGCGGTGGGGTAGTTGGGCCAGGTGGCGAAAGCCGCGCCGATAGACATATTGACAACGTCCATCTTGTCGCGCTGAGCGCGTTCGAGAGCGGAAAGAATGACTTCGGAGCTGGTGGAACCCGTGCACCCGAACACTCGGTAAGCACCGATCACAGCATCGGGAGCCACGCCCTTGAACTTGCTTTCCGGGTCATTACCTGCGGCGATACCGGCAACATGCGAACCGTGCCCGCCGCCGGCTCCGCAATCATCGGGAAGAGCATCCGGGTGGGGGACCGGCTGGAAATTCGGGTCACTGCGATCGGTATTAAAGGAATCGCCCACGAAATCGTAGCCGGTCACGATCTTGTCATTGGGGAAAGCACGCTCGCCCTTGACACCATTCCCACCAAAGGCCGGGTGATCAATGGCCACGCCGGAATCGATAATTCCCACGCGCACGCCTTTGCCGGTGACTCCAAATTCTTCATTGGCCACGCTCGCGCCAGTCATCTCCCGCGCAGAATACATATCGGGAGTTTCGCCGGGGCGGTTTATTTCCGCATTCGAGTCCACCTCGGCGGGCCGTTCCACCGTGAGGACCGGGTAAACACCGATGACATTAGCGTCGTTAACGTAGCGCGCGAGTTCCACCGAATCGGCTTCGACGGTCACGCCGTTCCACACGTGCTGGTAGGAGGTGTCCACCTCACCACCGTCATTTTCGACCGTCTGGGTGAATTCCCGCTGTTCGCCCGCGATGCGGGCGGAGGAGCCACCTCGAATAAGAGGTTCGCTCTTGAGTTCAATAAACCATTTTCCGGTGAAATTCGGATCGCTTTCCGCCGCGGCAACGGTGGCGCGGATATCGAGGGGTTCGTGCCCATCTGATTCCGTGGCCGCCGCGGTTGCGGGAGCGAGGGCGCCGCCAACGAGGGCGGCACACGCACAGGTGACGCCGAATCGGCGCCAGCGTGGTTGCTCAGCCATACATATCCTTCCTGATAGCTGGCCGCTGGCCCGGGCGTGGAAATATGAGCCCAGCTCAACGGCATGCCAGCAATTTTGCCGAATATCTTAAATAATCAAAATTGATAGTCCAGAGTGTGAACGACCGGTGGAACAGTATGTGAGAGTGGAGAGCGGGGGCAGCGGGGGACGAGTGGGGCTCACCGGCACCCTCGCGCGGCATCGCCCGGCCGTGTTTTGACATAATGTACATTATCGGCAAGTAGCGTGAGGTGGCCAGAATTCTGTCCAGCCCCTCTTTAACGCGTCAAAGCGCCCGTTTCCGGGACGTAAGCACCGGGGCCCGCGGCGGCGTCGTTAATATGGAAACGGAGAAACGTAACGCGAGCAGGCCTGCTCGCGAGGAAGGACGGCACGATGGCTGAACGTTCGTTGCGCGGTATGCGCATCGGAGCGAATTCGCTCGAAACTGATGACAATGTGGTTTTTGTGGACCGCCAGCAGGTTAAATACCGCTGCAAGAACGGCCACGAATTTGGGGTGGCCATGGCGGTGGACGCCGAAGTTCCCACCGCGTGGACCTGCCGCTGCGGCGTGGAAGCCGAGCTCATCGAAGGCGAAGGCGTGGATGACCGCAAGCCACCCAAGCCGGTGCGTACCCACTGGGATATGCTCCTGGAACGCCGCAACGAAGATGAGCTCAAGGTGCTGCTGGAGGAACGCCTTGAGCTGCTGCGTGAAGGAAAGTTGCGGCTACGGCGCAATCGCTAATCGCGCTCAGTTTTGCGGCGTGCCGGCCGCGCGCCTCAGTTTTGCGGCGCCGTACTCCACTACCGCGGCGCTAAATTCCGTGGGGCTCAGTCCCGCGGCGCTCAGTCCCGCGGCCGGCGCAGCTGAGTGACCACGCGTTTCGCGAGATTGCCCAGCTGCCTCCCCCGCCGCGTGACGCCCATCACTGTGGTGCGCTTGAGGGATTCGGTGAAGACCGAGCCGGAGAGCTTCGACTCCCCCGCCTCGCGCTCCGAAAAAGTGATGGGCATTTCAACGATATGGCCCCCGCAGCGCGCCACGTGGTCGGTCATATCGGTCTGGAAGAAGTAGCCGCGCGCTTCCACGGTGTCCAGGTTGAGACGCTCGAGGATATCCGTGCGGTAGACGCGGTAGCCCGCGGTGGCGTCGCGCACCGGCAGCCCGAGCATCCCTTGAATATAGAGGTTGCCCAGGCGCGAGAGCGCCTCGCGGGGCTTGGACCAGCCGTCAATTTTCCCGCCCCGCACGTAGCGCGAACCGATGACCAAATCCGGCGCATCGGACATCGCGGCGCGTTCGAGCAGCAAGGGCAGCTGTTCGGGATGATGCGAACCGTCTGCGTCCATCTCCACCACGTGAGTGTAGCCGCGCTCCATGGCCCAGCCGAAAGCCGCAATATAGGCACGCCCGAGCCCGTCTTTTTCGGTGCGGTGTAACACGTGGATCTGCTCATCACGTTCGGCCGCCTCATCTGCGATCTTCCCGGTACCATCCGGTGAATTATCATCAACCACGAGGATATCCGCCTCGGGTACGGCCCGCCGGGCCCGCTCGATAATCCGCGGAAGATTTTCCGCCTCGTTGTACGTGGGAATTGTGATGAGAACGTGCACGACTAACCTTTCTTCCAGCGCAGCCTTGCGTACCACACCCATGCTATACCGCCAGCCGCGCCAGCCGCAGCCAGAAGTCCTTCCCGGTAGTACGGGTAGAAACGCGCCGCCGGGGTGAGACCTTCGTGCAGGGCGACGGTGGTGGTATGCGCTGCTTGCGTCCACGGTTCGGTGCGTTCACGTACCGCACCATTTGTTTCGACGACGCCGGAAATTCCCACGGTGGAAACCTGGAGCGCAATGCGCTGGTATTCGACTGCCCGGAAACGGACCATATCGAATTGCTGGGCGGATTCGGCGCTATCACCGAATGACGCATTATTAGTGGCCACCACATAGAGTTGGGCGCCCTGGCGGATTGCCTCGGATCCCACATCGCCCAGTGCCACTTCGAAACAAATCGGGGTGGCCAGGCGGACGGTGGCGTTCTGCGCGCCCGTGGCGCCGGTTTCGCCACCGGTGCGGCTCTCCGCCGGGGCGCGCTCCCCCACCGGAATATCGAGAACCGCCGGTGTGGTGCCGGCCCGCATATCAACGGAGACCAAATCAACGGCGGAGCTGAACTTCCGGAAGAAATCCCGGTAGGGCATATATTCCCCGAAGGGAACCGGGTGCTGTTTGCTGTAAACAGCGCTTACCTCTCCCCCGGTCTCGGTGGGCAGGTAGACAACAAGGTCATTGGTGCGGCTCACTGCCTGCCCGGTGGCATCGCGCTCATAGGCTTGGGTGCCCAGGAGCAGCGGGACGCCCAGGTAAGTGGAGGTTTCACTCACCAGAGCCCGGGCGCGCGGATGTTCGCGAATATCGTGGTCAGAGGCGGATTCTGGCCATACCACCAGGTCCACATCCTCCGGGTTAATCGCGCGGGTGGCGGTGCTGAGGTTCTCGGTGACGGTCAGGGCTTGATCCCGGCCCTCCGGGAGGGTGCCCGCCCGCGGGACGCTCCCCTGCGCGTAGCCGATGCGCAGGGAGCCGGTGGGCGCGGTGGCGGGAAGCGGAAGGGCCCAGGGTAGGGCGAAGATCAGTGCGGCGCTGAGGGCCAGACTCGCACCCGCGAAGAGCCGCCCGCTGCGCACTCGCATAAGGGCCAGGCTGAGGGCGGCTCCGCAGATGACCACCGCGGCGGAAACCAGCATGGTGGAACCCCAGGGCGCCAGCCGCACCAGCGGGCTATCTACCTGGGAAAAGGCAAGAGTTCCCCAGGCGATACCACCGAAGGGCCACAGGGAGCGGGCCAGTTCCGCGCCTGCCCACACCAGGGCTGCCGCGGGGAGGAAGAGGAGCGGGCAGCGGGTCCAGCGGGCCCGGCACATAGCGCTCCAGGTGGCTACCACCAGCCCGGTAAACAGTGCTTGCGAAAAAGCGAGAGCGAGTTGGGGAATGAGATCCCCGGAGGCTTCCCCGGCCCAGGAAAAATGCAGGGAGAAAAATATACATCCGGAAAGGAGCCCGTATCCGAAGCCGGCGCTGGGGCGGCAGTGCGCCGCAACGAGAAGAAGGACCGCGATACTCACCGGTGCGAGGATCCCGTAGCTCAGGGGCGGGAAAGCGGCGAAGAGCCCGAGGCCGGCCAGCATTGCGCCGCACAGCCGCAAGAGAACACCGCTCACATGAGCTCCGATCGCCGCATGAGGTCACGGGCTTGGCGTGCGATATCGCTCAGCCAGGTTCCTTCGGTTGCTACCGTGACCTGCCCGAGGACGTCGATAATACGGCGCGCGGCGGAAATGAAATCCCCGGCGGTCATATGGGCTGATTCCAGGCAGGCTTCCAGGCCCACTCCCCCGGCCCAGGCCGCGAACACGTCCGCGCAGCCCGCGCTGAGATCCGGGGTGCGGGTAATCCCGTATTGAAGCTCCAGGGATTGCAGGTACTGGACTTCCGCGCGCGCCACGCGGGCGGTATCAATAAGTCGGGCATCGTGCGGCAGCGCGCTGCCTAGCCGATCATCGACCAAAAACATGGAGACCCATCCGGCTAGGGCCGGTGCATCCAGGCTGCCCTCGGGTAGTTGCGCCAAACACTGGTACATGAGCAGATCAGCTTCGGTATGTAGCTCGCGTAATTGCGCGGCGCCCGGGCCCATGCGGATCACGTCGTTATCGCCTTGGAGCACCCCCACTTCGCGTAGGACGGCAGCCGTGGCATCAAATTCCCGCCCGGCCGAATCGGTGAAGGCCGCGATGCGCTGATCGAGTTCTTCAATGCGGTGGTGCAGCGAGATCCACGTTTGGGCCTCATCGAGGTGAGCGTACAGATGCGGGCAGGATGCCACCGGATGCGCGGCGACTTTGGGATCGCGCGGGGTCGCGAAACGCGCCCAGGATGCCAGCAGGTCCCGGTCGATTCCCAGATCGGCACGCCCACCCACCAGGTCGAGGATATCTTCGGCGATCTGCTCGCGCACCGCCGGCTTTTTGGTGGACATCCCGAAAGGCACCGTGACCGGGCCAATTTCCCGCATTTCCGAGGCAAGGGAATCTTCATACAGCCAGGCCAGATCGCCGAACCAATCGATCACGCGCACGCGCTCCGGTGAGGCAGAAAGCACCAGGGCGTAAACGAGATCGGTGCCAATCGCGTAGGCGTACACATAGCCCTGGCGCACAGCCGCGAAGCTCTTCGCGATGCGCTCCCGATAGCGCCGTTTCGCGGCCTTACGTTCGGCTTTCGCGGCCCGCCCAGCATTCCCGCGCAGGCGCAGGTAGTCAAGCAGATCACCGCGCGAGCAACTCAAGCGGGTTTCTTCGGTCTCCACCCGGCGTTCAATCCGGGCGCGCCGCGCCACCAGGCCGCCCAGTTCCGCATTGCGTTGGAATTGCGCGAAGGAGCGGCCCATCAGATCGCGCGCCGCCGCATAACTCATGCGAGCCAGCAGATTCGTCACGGTGTTATAGGAGGGCTGGAAAGCAGAGATGAGGGGCTCCACCCGCCCCGAAGCCAGATCGGCCAGATGTTCCGGATCGGTTTCCGCATCAGCCAGGACCACCCCGTAGCCCACGGTATCGCGCCCGCGCCGCCCGGCCCTCCCGATGAGCTGGGTGTATTCGGTGGCGCTCAGGTCCACAAAACCGTGCCCGTCCCAGCGCTGAAGCTCCTCCAGCACCACGGTGCGCACCGGCATATCGATGCCGAGGGCCAGGGTGCCAGTGGCGTAAACAATGCTGAGGAGCCCGCGTTCCATGAGGCGCTCGGTTAGCTCTTTGATCGCGGGGAAAACCCCGGCGTGGTGGGCCCCGTAGCCGCGCTCCAACGCCGCGGCTGCCCGCTCAAAATGCACGGCCCGCCGATCCGATTCCGTGAGCGTTTCGCGCAGCGCCGCGATTTCTTGTTTAATTTCCGCGCGCTGGACCTGGGTTGTGAGGACCTCGTTATGGCGCAGCAGAGCCTCAACCGCTTTATCGCAGCCTTTGCGGGAAAAAATAAATTCGATAGCCGGTAGCATGCCCCGTTCGCCGAGCTTGTCGATAATGGCACGGCGCTCGCGATCCGAGACCCGTTTCTTGCGTTCCGCGCTGCGCCGATCCAGCGCATTGACGAGGGCCGGATCGGGCTCGAGGGTATTCGCGCGGTAGAGCGGGAAGAGTTTGCGCCCCACATTCACGTATTGCGCGAGGGGAACGGGCCGTTTCGTTGATACGACGACGTCTGTTGGCCCGCGCACGGAGCGCATCCACGCCGCGAGTTCCTCAGTATTGGCCACCGTGGCGGAAAGCGCCGCCAAACGCACATGATCGGGAAGCGACAAAATCGTTTCTTCCCATACCGGCCCGCGATCAGGATCCGCCAAAAAATGCACTTCGTCCAGGACCGCGTACCCCACGTCAAGGATATCCGGGGATTCGTGCAGCAGCATATTGCGCAGCACTTCGGTGGTCACCACCAGAATCTGCGCCTCGCGATTAATACTCTGGTCCCCGGTGAGCAGCCCCACCTGTTCCTCGCCGATCTCGCGCGCCAGTTCGGCGTATTTTTGGTTGGAGAGCGCTTTTATCGGTGCGGTATAGATACATTTTTTCGACGACGCTAGCGCAAGATACACCGCGTAGTGGGCCACCACTGTTTTCCCCGAACCGGTAGGTGCGCATACCAGCACATCATGGCCGCGCCCCAGAGCCGCGCAGGCCTCCAGCTGGAAATCATCGAGGTGGATCCCGCGGCTAGCGTAGCTTTCCCGATAGTCCTCGAGTAGCAGATCCGTCATCGCTCCCCCTCCGGTGTACTTTCCGGTGTATTTTCGCGGCTGGCTAGCATAGCGGCGTCGTCGCCCTCGTTCGCGCGCAAACGCGCGCAATAATCCGCCACCGCGCGCGCAACTTCCGGTGGTTCTAGGGCGATCACGTCGTCAATTTGCACGAGGAGTGAGACGAGCCAGGGAAGGGAGCGGGCCCGGACCTCAATAGTGAGCAGCTCCTCGCCAGCGCGCGCATTCGCGGGGCCGCACTCATTCGTGGTGCCATGCTCTTCATTCGCATCGCCGCGCGTCTTCGCGGCGCTGAGCGCGTTCGCGGTGCTGAGCTCCTCGTTCGCTTCGCGCAGCCGTGCGCCGGGCAGCGTTTCAGCCACCCAGCGTGAGGCCCCGGTGACGGTGATCCGCACGTCCGTGCCGCTCGGCTCCCAGGTATTCTCCCCGCGGGCACGCTGTGCTTCCTCGTTTTTCTCCACCTCGGCGAGCGCCCGGCGAGCGGCCGCGCGTTTCGATCTGCTGAGTTTCGTGCCGGGGCGGGCCGCGGTGATGCGATCCAGGCGGAAATGGCGCAGGCCCTGGTCGGTGAGGGCGCGCAGTAGCGGGGCGTCACCGGCCAGAATGACGAGGGGAATAACGCGTTCGTGCCCGGCCCGCGCGTGCGGACGCGGATCGCTGAGCGCGCGTTCGTAGCTGAAATCAAGGTAGAGACCGCTCTCAAGTGCGGCGTGCACAGCTTCCATGGTGGCCGCGTCGGCGGCCGGGCGGGTGGGCGGCCAGAGCGCGCCGTCATATCCGGCTTCGCGCACCGCCTCCCCCAGCGCGGCGCGGGTGGCAGTGAGGGTCGCGGCGGCCGGCCCGGGGGCGGTGACATCCCGGGCGGCATCGAGCAGCGCGGCCACCACCATCGCATCATCCAAAGTGAAGGGAATAACCGGGTCGTCGGTCATGGAGCGCAGGTAGACGCGACTCTCCGGCCCGGCCACAGTATTCGCCTCCGCCATGTTTTCCGGCAGCTCCGGGGCGCAGGCATCTGCCGCGCTATCGGCCTGCGCCGTACTCCCCGCACAAGCACCGCGTTCGGGCAGCTCCAATTCGAAGGGGACATCAAAATCAGCGGTTTCGGCCAGATTGGCATCCCAAAGGTAGTCGAGGGTGCGCTTCCAGGAGGGGAACTGGAAATGAGCGGTGAGCTCGGCCAAAGTGGCGCCCTGGGGGCGTTCATGCAGGTAGATCAGCATGCCGAGGGTGGTGACGATATCGGTACTCATCGCGCTCCTCCCGCCTCCGGTCCGGCGGATTCGCCCAGGTTAATGAGGTTGTCCACCCGGCGCTCCCATTCTTCACGCAGTTCGCTGGGTGCAGCCAGGCGCACATCGACCCCGTAAAAAGCCAGATATTCGAAAATACGATTAAGGCCCACGGTGGAGAATCGGTAGGCCGTCCAGCCCGCGGGGGCCGGTGCGTGTGCGGGAGCTGGCGTATCTGCTAGAGCTGGCACATCCGCGAGAGCCGAATCATCCACTGCAGCCGGAGCATCCCCACGGCTGAGTTTCTCCCCGCGGGCGGCAAGGGCGGCCGCGGCGCCGTCGCGAATATGCAGAATAATATCGACGTCGAAATGCTCCCCGCTGACCTCCCCGCGTGGGAATTCGCAGCGCTCACCCACGCTGAGGGTCCCGGAAATCACGCGGCTGAGGCGGAAAGTTCGCTCGGCCCAGGGGCCGAAATCCTTACCGCCGCTCTCCCGCGAGCGTGCCAGCCCGGAAACATAGAACATGCCGTAGTGTTCGGCGAAATTCCACGGCTCCACTTCATAATGTTTGACCAGGTCAGCACCCCGGCGGTAATCGAAGCTGACGCGGCGCCGGTACTGCAAGGCACGCGCAACCACCCGTGCTGCCGCGCCGCCCGGAATCCGGACGCGCAGGTGGGTGGGGACTGCGGCGTCGCCGCTTTCCGGAGGTGCGCCCGCAAGAAGTTTCGCCACCCCCAGGCGCGCCGACTCGCCTTGGGGATCACCCGCCTCGACACTGGAGCGCAGGGCGTGGAGCACCCCGGCCCCGATGCCGGTGACCCGCGCGAGCACCGGCGCCGCGGAATCGTATGAATAACGCCACCGGTCGTCAAAAATAATGGGATATCCGGCTTCGCGCAGCGCGTCAATATCGCGTTGGAAGGTGCGCAGATCGATTCCCGCTTCGGCGTAGGCCGGGATGCGCTCCATGAGTTCCGCCGCGGTGAGGAAACTGCCGCGGCGAATCGTGTGGAGGAGCGCGAGCTGGCGTTCGCGGTGCCGGCGTGTCTCTTTCTGCTTCACGTACCCAGCCTAGCCGACGGTAGAGTTAAAGCCGTGATGATGTGGCGCAGAGGGAAAATTATTTCCCTGGGGAAAACATGGCGCGGGGCGCGCGAAGCCGAGGTCGAGCTTGAGGACGGCAGTCGCGCTCGGGCACTTGCCTATCCCGATCTGGTGGGCGAACCGGCCGCCGGTGATACCGTGCTGCTCCAGGCGAGTGCCGCCGCGCGCGGGCTGGGCACCGGCGGGTATTTCTTTGTGTGCGCGATTCCGGAGCGGCTCCCCGCTGACTCCCCCACGCCCGGCCATATCGTCAAGGCCCGCTACACGCCGCTCCAGTACCTCACCCTGGGGGTTGATGAACAGAATTCCCCGTACCACGAGCTGCTGCGCGAGGCCGATACCATTGCCGGGATGCCGGTGGTGGCTGCGGATTTGCATTCGGCGCTTCCCGCCATTGTTGCCGGGGTGCGTGCGCGCGTGCCGGGGGCGCGTATTGCGTATGTGATGGACGACGGCGGAGCTCTGCCCGCGTGGTTCTCCCGCACCGCTGCGCAATTGGAGGAGCTTGGCCTTATCCTGGGCACGATTTCGTGCGGGCAGGCTTTCGGGGGGAAGCTCGAAGCTGTCACGATCTACACTGCCTTGCTGGCGGCGCGCCTGGTGTGGCGGGCGGATGTGGCTGTGATGGCGCAAGGTCCGGGGAATTTAGGCACGGATACCCGGTGGGGTTTTTCTGGCACGCGCGTCGGTGAACATCTCAATGCCGCTGATCCCCTGGGGGGAATCCCGATTGCTGCCTTACGTATGTCGAGTGCGGATCGGCGGGAGCGCCACCTGGGGCTTTCCCATCACAGCGTGACTGCTTTGAGGCGGGTGGCGCGCTGCCGGGTGAGCTGCCCGGTGCCGGTGCTGGGTGAGGATGCGCTCTCCCGCGCGGTACCCGCCGAGGTAGGCGCGCGGCTGGCCGGGCAGCTGGGGGAACTTTTCCAGGCCCCGCACCTGGAGCGGGTAGACGTGGAGGCGGATGCGGTGGCGCGCGCCCTCGCGGACTTCCCGGTACGGCTGTCCACGATGGGGCGCTCGCTCACCGAAGATCCCCTGAACTTCTTAGCGGCCGGCGCGGCCGGCTACGCGGCTGGGGAGCTGGTGACGCGGGCGCGGGCAGGTGCCTTCTGATTCTCATACCCTAAATACCACCGTGAAATTTCCCGCTGGATTCACTGGACTGTACAACCAGCCTGCTTACTGGTCGATCCGACGATAAGCCTGGTATCGAATAGCGAAGAATAGCCGTGCTTGGGGTATGGCACCTGAGTTCCTCTTGACACTTGAGAAGATAGCTAAGAACACCCTACGGATCGCGGGAGTGGACATTGTGGTATTGAACACGTCTGAGAATCGGTACGTCATATACGATTGTTGAGACGCAGGACACTAGACCGGAGAAAGACATGGACACAGTCGGATACGTACTGGCAAAACTTGACGACTTGAGCGCCGAAGACGTTATCAAAGCGCACATCCGCAACGCAGAAGCGAATCATGGCCGAACGCTCATCACTATTGATTCTCAAGCTCCAGATAAAGAAAACTGGGACAAAATCAAGTACGCCGTGTTTGTCAATCACAGCAAGACAGCTTGTCTCATTGGAATGGTTCACAACCTTGGCAAAAAGCCCGATAATACGCCCTCGGGGTGGACTGCGGGCTCTGACCCGCGATATACGCAGCCACAAGAGTGGGAGCCGGACGATATGCCGACATGGTTTGAGTTGGATCTTCTTGATGAAGCTGATCTCGGGCAATTTGTCGCAGAGTCGGGTAAGCCGCTAGCACAGTCTCTTACGGGTGGCTGCGGGTTGGTATACGCAACGCGCACTACACATTAAACCAAGGCGACAAAAGAGAGGGTGGAATTTCGCAGCCCTCTCTTTTGTCAATTGCCTAACGACAACTGCCTAAGCGCTAGTTTTCCTTAAAATAATGCGTTGTCAACCGCAAGTTAGATCTGGGGGGTAGTGAACTCGGCCCGGAGCTTCTGGCCTTCGCCGGTCGCCCGCACGTCTACCTCGCCAAGAAGCTCCGCCCCTTGAGGCACGGTATCCGTGGTAGCAGGTGCGTTACGCCCAACATAATAGGCACGCGCCGTATACACCACCGGAGTCTGATCCAACCACTTCCCATCACCATACGACTTATCAACAGAAGTCGTGAGGGTATCGGAAATTTTCCCATCAAGGTTCACCGGCCGGGTATCTACCTGGGAAACGCCGGTCGGTTGGAAATCGAAGATAACCCTCCACGTCGGGCCAGGCTGGGTAATGGTTTCTGGGTCAGATGCCGGGCGATTACCGTAAGAAAGCATGTCCTGGATAGAACCATCCGCACCAAACTTCGTAAGGGTGCGACGAGGTGGATTGATTACCTCGTGATCAAAGGTGACTTTTCCTGTTCCCGTGGAACTCCAACTCAAGGAAATCGGACCGGACTGGGACTCACCACTCCATACATTGGTTCCCGTTGCGTCAAAAATGGCAGGACCGCTAAGGGTGAGATTCATTTGTACCCCAGGAATCCAAGTGTCCCGATCCTCCGGGTGCACGCCGATCCCATTGATGACGCCCTTACGTTGGCCATCACCCTCAACAGTGCCACTCTCGTAACCAACAGCCGCGCTATTGCGGGCCTCATCGGCATACTGCAAAGCACGAGTCTCAATACCCGGTGCCTGGTCTCGCACAGCAGCAATAAGCTCATTCACCGTCGCCTGAGCAGTACCAGGACGGCGATACTCCTGCTCAAAATTGATATGCAACAAATAAGCCAAAGCCGCAAGATTCGTATTATCCCGCGTCTCATTCTGATACTTATTGAGCAACCAAGCCAACTGCGGCGTCGTCAAATTCAACTCAGAAGGCCCCAGCTGACGCGACTCCGTAAGAGTAGAAATACTCGTCATCTCGTTCGGCCCCGGATCACCAAGCTTGGCCTGAATACACCAAACCGGATAATCCTCAACCGCAACCCCACCAATACTCGCGGTTTCGGGATAATGAGGCCCAAGGCGCAAAACACCAGAGGTAGCAACACCCTGGATCTCGATACCTTTACCCACGCTAGAATCCCAGTCAGCACGAGCCAACCCGGAAACAAAGAAAGAACCAAGCCCCAAAGTCAGTACCACGAAAAGCACCGTAAGGACCCGGAAAACGCGCTTCTTGCGCCCAGAATGGGATCGATACATCTACCCCACACCTTCCTATAACTTGCGACAAACACTCGGACGAGTGCTCCACTCGTATAGTGTGCGGGGGAACGCGCAAAAGATTACCCGCCTCGCATATAGGGGTGCGGGGCGGGCATGTAGGTGTGGCGATAAGGGGTTACGGGCAAGGAACGGCCCAGGTATTACCGCTGGTGTCTCCTCGCCAGCAGTCATTGGTTCCGTTGGGTTCCCAAGTCTCAACCCATCCACCGTTATCCGACTCAGAAGCGGGAGCCGGCGCCGCCAGTTCCGGTGCTTCATAGACCGGCGCAGGCGCAGCCGGTGCCTCATATGCAGGCTCGGAGTAATTAGACCCCGAGCTATAGGAATAATCAGAATCCCCACTGCCACCGCTATAGGAGGAACCACCAGTAGCCGGAGCCGGCACGCCAGCACCCCCGTTATCAGCCTGCGCCGGCGCAGCCCCACTATCCCCAACCGGGGCCGGAGCGGCCTGGGCAGCGCCCGCTACCCGTGCCTTGATAGCCTCGGTCTTGACCTTGATTTCGGGCAGCTTCAAGTCACCCTTACGCAGGCTCTCGCACTCGGGATCTAGGTAAAGTGGGCACTCTTTATCCAGGTAAGCCTGGGCGGCTTTCGCTTGCTGGATGGCAAGTGTTATACTGAGAGCCTGAAGGCTCTCGGTAAGTTTTTCGCGAGCCTTGATGTCTTCTTTCACCTTATCGGCGTTTTTGCTTGGTTTTTCACCCAGTCCCGCCTTAGCATCTGCAATAGCCTTTTCCAGAGCTGCGCAGGTCTCCTTGCTTCCACCATCCTCAATACAGCCAGCGGTATCCACGTCACCAACCACCTTTTCCAGGGCAGCACCGGCCCTGGCGTAGGCGGAAGTTACTTCTTCGAGGGTCTTAGCACGGTTGTTATGAGCAACTACCGCCCATAGTCCACCCGCCAAGAGTGCCACAATAACTACGGCAGCGATGATAGCCGTGACCCTTTTCCCAGACATCTTCGATCTTTCCTCTATGCCCATTCAACGGACTTTTGGCTATAGCATAACCACCCAACACTTTTTCACGTGTTCTTACACAACTACCGCGAACGCGTATCTACCTCGCCAAGAAGCTCCGCCCCTTGAGGCACGGTATCCGTGGTCGCGGGAGCGTTACGGCCAACATAATAGGCACGCGCCGTATACACCACCGGAGTCTGATCCAACCACTTCCCATCACCATACGACTTATCAACAGAAGTCGTGAGGGTATCGGAAATCTTCCCATCCAGATTCACTGGGCGGGTATCTACCTGGGAAACGCCGGTCGGTTGGAAATCGAAAAGAACACGCCACGTGTTACCGGGAGCGATATAGAACTTGGGGTCCTGGTACGAGGGAACCTGGGTAGTTGTCTGGCTGCCGGGAACCAGCATCGCGATAATCTCATCGCGCGGCATCTCGTACTTGGTGCTTACAGTCACCTCGCCGTTGCCAGTGGACTTCCACCCAAGGGAGATCGGGCCAGACTGGCTAACACCCGACCATTCCTGAGTGCCGGTCTCCTTGAAAATAGCGGGACCGGAAAGCGTTACCGTGAGGTTACGTCCAGCAATCCAGCTGCCATCCTCGTTGCGAAGACCAATATTGTCGATGATTGCCTCCATCTGGCCCTCGCCGTGTCCCTGAGCGGATTCGTAGGAGTGCACCCCGGACTTACGAGCAAGATTGGCCATGTTGCGGGCATGGCGGTCGATAACCGGGATACCAGAACTCACGTCACGGATAAGCTGAGCCACGTTACTAGCAGCGTCAGGCCCAGACTCCAGATTCACATGCACCAAATAAGCGACAGCGGCCAAAACATTATGGTCCCTAGTCATCTGGTTCTGGTCGATAATCCAGGCAAGCTGAGCGGTAGTCAAGCTAAGCTCATCATCTTGCCCAATATCCCTGGTCTCGACCAGGTGGGAGACCTGGACTACCTTATCGGGGCCAGGTGCCATCTCGTTAAGATCGATACACCAAGCCGGGATATTCGGGTCCCCGCCTTGTGGTGCCTTAAGCGCGGCCAGGCGGTAGCGCCAGCCACTGGGTGCCCTGAAATCAACACCAGCCCCATCAAAGAAAACGTCGTCGCCCTTGATGGGGATACCTCCGTCAGCCCTGGCGGCACCGGAAACAAACAGGCTTCCGAGTCCCAAGGTGAGTACTGCTAGGAAAACGCCGAACATGCGCCCTAGCTGAGAGAACTTATGCCTCATGGCGAATAAATCCCTTCCTCATCGTCGTGTCAAGCACCCGGATGGGTAACTCCACATATGTAGTGTGCGCAAACGTTGCGGATTCATGAGGGAGCGCCCCACTCATACGAATGGGGCGCTTCTTGGCTGCGCAGAGACGTAAGGAAAAAGATTTCGCCTTAGTCGTTGGGGCGGTAGTGGTTAGTCTTTTCGGTCGTACCGTCGGAATACTGGACAATAAGGTAGCAATCTGCATCAGATGTTCCACCGGGAGCCGTGCACTCCCAGTATCCTCCAACAATCGTCCGCTCCGGTGCCGCAGGTGCAGGAGCCTCAGCTTCCTCTACCGGCGCAGGTGCAGGTGCTGCCTCATGTGCAGGCTCGGAATACTCAGAATCAGCGTTTCCACTGCCACCGTTATAGGAGGAACCACTGGTGGCCGGGGCCGCCGCGCCAGCGCCCCCGTTATCAGCCTGGGCCGGCGCGGCCCCACTATCCCCAACCGGGGCCGGCGCGGCTACCCGTGCCTTGATAGCCTCGGTCTTGAGCTTAGCCTCAGGCAGCTTCAAGTCCCCCTTGCGCAGGCTGTCACATTCGACATCCAGGTGCAGTGGGCATTCCTTATCCAGGTAAGCTGCTACAGCATTAGCCTGCTCGGTAGTCACCTTCTTGGAAAGCTCGGTGAGTTCCCCCGCAAGCTTTTCACGCTTGGCGGTAGCTTCCTTCACCTTATCCGAGTTCTTACCCGGCTTTTCGGCAAGCCCGGCCTTGGCATCCGCGATAGCCTTTTCCAGGGCCTTACAGGTTTCGTCCGTACCGCCATTCTCGGTGCAGCCAGTGGTATCCACGGTAGAAACCACCTTTTCCAGGGCGGTACCGGCCTTGGTGTAAGCGTCCGTTGCTTCTTCGAGAGCCTTTGCGCGGTTGTTATGGGCAACAACCGCCCACAGGCCAGCCCCAAGCAAAACTACTGCCATAACGCCGGCAATAATCACCGCAATCTTCTTCCGAGACATCTTCGATTTTCCTCTATATTTATGCACCGTGCTTTAGCTACCAGAATAGCGAAGCGTGGCCGGGTATAGGCGGCTGACACCAACCTGGTTCAGCAAACTCGGCTGGTTACGCGGCCAGGGAGCTGGTGACGCGGGCGCGGCCGAGGTGAGCTGCGCGCCTGATGGGCCGGTGGCTCGCAGCTGCGCCGTCGTTCTTAATGCGCGCTACCACCGGTCAGATCCACGAACGCATCGGCCGCAGCAACCGGTTCGCGCAGGAGCTTCTCGGACATGAATGCGGCCATCGCCTCCCAGCGCTGCGCATCCTGCACCCCGAGCGGAGTGCGCCCGGCGTAAAGCTCAATGGTATTCGCGAGGACTTTCTCGGCCGCAGCAGCGTTATCCGTTTCGCGCAGAGCCGGCACATGCTTCGCGGTGATCTTCACGGTCTCCTTCGGGTTGCTGCGCGCAAAATTCACGGCGCGGTCAAGAGCTGCAAGCATGCGGGTGAAATCATCGCGATGCGCATCCACGGTGGGGCGCAGCGAACCGAGCCCGACGCCCACGAGCGGCAGCCCGCCCGGGAGCATCTCGATGGTACGCACCGGCACCCCCTGGCGTTCCACGCTGGGAACATCGGAGTTACGGAAGCCGATAATCGCGTCCACTTCCCCGCTGGCCAGGGCCGCGGCCTGGGTGTAACCGATGTAGTTCACGCTGATATCGGATTCGCTCCAGTTGTGGGCGGCCATGAGCGCCTGGAGGGCATAGTAGTTTTCCCCATACGGGCCGGGCAGCCCGACGCGGCGGCCGGCCAGGTCAGCGGCGCTCTTGATCGGGGAATCAGCCGGCACGATGAGCGTGACGGGGTAATCCTGGTACATCGTGGCCCAATTGACCACGTTGATGCCGTTGGAGCGGCCTTCCATCATTTCATCGCCGCCCGCGAAGACCACATCCTCGCTGCCGCTGGAAAGCGCGCCGAGGAGGGATTCTTGGGCGCCGTGGTGACGCAGCGTGATATCAAGCCCGGCCTCGCGGAAATAACCCTGGTCTTCGGCCACGTAGAAGGGCGCGAATTGGATATCGGGAACATAGGTGAGGCCAACGGTGAGGGAAGCGGAGGCGCTCGCGGTAGTTGGCTGCACGGCGGCGGGCGAGGTGCTTTCACCGTTTTTATCCGCGCCACCTCCCGCACATCCGGCCAAGCCGAGGGTAGCTGCCGCGAGTGTGGCAATGAGTCGTTTCATGGGTGTCCTTTCTTGTGTGGTGCGCTTCTATGCGCTGGGGTCTTGTTGGGGCGTGAGCTGGGGCTTTGGGTTGGGTTTTGGCGGCGAGCGTTATCGCACCGGATCGTTACCGCACGGCATCGTTACCGCACCGCCGCGGTCACGTGTTTTTCGATGGTAAAGATAAGCAGGTAGATGCTGATGGCGGCGGCGGCCATGACGACGATGACAGCGAACATCCCGGTGATATCTCCGGTGGGTTGGGCGCGCGAAAGTTCGGTGCCCAGGCCCGCTCCCCCGATGATCATTTCGCCGACGACGGCGCCGGTGATGGAAAGGGTGAATCCGGTGCGCAGGCCGGCCAGGATGGAAGGCGCGGCCAGGGGCACGATGATGGGGAACAGGAGGGTGAGCCCAGCGGCGCCGTCGAGCCGAGCTGCGGCGATGACGTCGCGGTCGATAGCGTGCACGCCCACCGAGGTCGAGACGATAATCGGGAAAATCACCATGATGGTGCAGAGCACGACGATGGAGGGCATCCCGTAGCCAATCCACACCACGAGGAGCGGCGCAAGGGCCACTGCGGGGACGGCTTGTGAGGCGGCGAGGAAGGGTTGGAGTGCGCTGTTGAGGAGGTGCCAGCGGGCGAGGGCGATGCCGAGGGGAATTCCGAGGAGGGCCGCCCAGGCACAACCGGTGAGGGCCGCGGTGAGGGTGTTGGCCAGTGCGCTGAGAAGGTAGGGCGGGTGGTCGCCGATTCCGAGGAGTGCGGTGGCCAGGCGCTGCCCGACCGCGCCGGGTGTGGGAAGGAGATGTTCGGGCACCAGGTGGGCACGCGTGACCACCACCCAGAGGAGAAAAACCGCGAGGAGAGAAAGGGTGGCGGGTACCCACGCGGTGCGAGGCGAGCGCGGGCGTGGGTGAGAGTTGCGGCGCACAGTGTTCACGTCCTGGTTCCTGACCTTCCCGATGGCCGGGAATGATGAAACCGGGAGACGCTGACGCCGCGGCACACCGAAATAGAGTAGCCGAAGCAGGGCTTGGAGCCCTTCGATGCGCCTCCCATCCGGACTGTTACCGTCGGTTGGGGAATTCCACCCCATCGGCCACGTGCGTGGTTCGCGGACTGTTACCGCCGGTTCAGACTTTCACTGACCCCGGTGCATCGTGTTCTATATTAGCCCTTCGGGTGCTGGCGCGCACCCGTGGTTAATTTGCGGCGTGCTGCAACGTGCGTGTGCTTAGTTTTCTGCGTGCAGGCGCGCGTCCCTAGATTGAGGCGTGCTGGCACGCGCCCGCGGCGAGTTCGCGGAGCTTCTCCACTTCGGTGTAGGCGTCCTCCGCGCGGAATACCGCCGATCCCGCCACGAAGTTATTGGCTCCGGCAGCCGCAGCCTGTTCGATGGTGGAGCGGGAAATGCCGCCGTCTACCTGGATCCACACGTCCAAGCCGGCTGCTTCAATTGCGCGCCGGGTGCGGGTGACTTTCGGCATCATCGTTTCGATGAAGCTCTGCCCGCCGAATCCCGGTTCCACGGTCATGATGAGGATCATGTCGAATTCGTTGAGGATATCGAGATACGGCTCGATTGGGCTGGCTGGTTTGAGGGCGAGTCCGGCGCGGGCGCCCTGCGCGCGCAGTTCGCGGGCGAGGCGCAGCGGGGCTTGGCAGGCTTCGGCATGGAAGGTGACGGAGGCGGCTCCTGCCTCAGCGTAGGCGGGGGCCCACCGATCCGGGTTCTCAATCATGAGGTGCGCGTCCAGTGGAACACTGGTTGCCTGCGCCGCCGCCTCAAAAATGGGCAGGCCGAGCGCGAGGTTGGGGACAAAATGATTGTCCATAATATCCACGTGCACGAAATCGGCGTTGGAGATTTTCTCCAGTTCATCAGCGAGATGCCCGAAATCGCAGTTGAGGATTGAGGGGGAAATCTTCACGTCCATGATGGTCCTTTCAAGAGCGCCGCGCTGCGGGCGCGGGGGCGGTTGCGGGTTTGAGGATGCGTGCCATGTACATGGCGTCCGTGTGATGGATATCAGGCCAGAGTTGCACGGTCATTCCGCGGGAGGCGACCGGGCGCAGGGCCCGCCGGTTCGCGGTGACGGTCACGTCTCCGAGTTCCGCTCCTTCGGTGCGTTCCAGGAAGGCGGAGATGACGTCGCGGGTTTCCGCGAGTACCGGAGAGCAGGTGGTGTAGAGCAGCAGTCCGCCGGGGCGCAGGGCCCGGTAGGCGGAGTCGAGGAGTTCGCCTTGGAGTTGCGTGAGTGCGCCCAGGTCGCTTTCTTTTTTGCGCCACCGCGCTTCAGGGCGACGACGCAGCGCTCCCAAGCCAGAACATGGGGCATCCACGAGGATCCTGTCATAGCTATCCGGTTCCTGAGCGCCAATATCCCGCCCATCGCCTTCCCGCAACGCCACGGTAGCCGCCCAGGGTGCAACGTTTTCTTCCACGAGATCGAGGCGGTGAGCCTGGGGTTCATTCGCGAATACCCGGGCCCCGCGCCGGGCCGCCGTAGCGGCGATAGTTGCGGTTTTCCCGCCCGGGCCGGCGCACATATCCAGCCAGGATTCATCCTTCCCGGAAATGGAGGACTCGGTAACAACAGCGGAGATCAACTGTGAGCCCTCATCTTGGACGCCGGCGACCCCGTCGCGCACGGGCCAGAGCCGATGCGGGTCACCGGAGGCTAGCAGCACTGCGCTGGGCACCAGGTAGGGATCTTCCCACGTCATTTTGGCACGTTCAATCCGGGCTTTGAGGTGCTCGGGTGAGATATTGCGGCAGGCCAGCGCCACTTTCGCTGGCGTGTTATTAGCTTCGAGAACGGCTTCTACTTCGGTTGAGCGCCCAGCGGCCGCGAGAGAGGCTTCCAGCTGGCGCACAATCCAGCGTGGGTGGGAATGCCAGACCGCCAGGAATTCTTCCCGGGATGCGGTGCTGTTTTCGATAATTCCGCGCCAGGCATCCCGGCGCTCGGAGACTCGGCGCAGCACGGCATTGACGAAACCGGCGATTCCCTGCCCGAGTTCATTGCGGGCTAGCGCAACTGTTTCGTTAATGGCCGCGTGGGGTGGTGTTTTCAGTTCGATGAGCTGGTAGCAGCCCAGGCGGAGCAGATCGAGGGCACCCGGGTCAATTTCTGCGAGGGTACGGCCTTGGGAGCAGCGGGCGATCATGGCATCCCAGCGGCCTTGAAGCCGCAAGGTCCCGTAGGCGAGGTTGGTGGCGAAGGCGGCGTCGCTCCGATTGAGGCGCGCCCGGCTGACCATGCCCGGGAGGATGAGATTAGCGTAGGCATCTTCGGTATGGACTGCCCGCAGTGCGTCATAGGCAACGAGGCGGGCGTGGTTCGATGACTGGCGGCGTGGTACCCAGCCGGCGGGGCGCTCATTCATGCTGGCCCTCCTTCACCTCGGCATCGAAACGGGTGTGCTCGGCCAGCCGGGCGCCGTTGAGCCAGGCAGAGGCCTCCATATGTGCTTTGCCAGGCGGGGCAACCCGCAGTAACTGGATTGTTCCTTCCCCGCAGCCGACCACGCCGCCCGGACCGATTTCGCCCGGTGCCAGGGTCACGCGTGTGGCGGGGGCTTCGGGTGTTTCGGGTGTTTCAGACGTTTCGGGCGCAATGACGCGCACCGATTCGATTTTGAAGCGCTGCCCGTTGAGAGTGGTCCAGGCACCGGGGGCCGGATTGGCGGCGCGGACGCGATCCGCGATGCGCTGGGCGGGCCACTCCCAGTTCACCCGCGCCCAGGAAGAATCGAATTGCGGGGCGAGGGTCACCTCCCCGCTTTGAGGCTGCGCGTGGGCGCTGCCGGCGGCAATGGCGTGGAGGGTATCGCTCAACTGGCGCGCCCCGGATTGTGCCAGGCGGGCGAGCAGCTCTCCAGCGGTTTCCTCAGCCCCGATCTGAGTGGCTTCACTCGCGAAAACGGGGCCGGTATCCAGGCCTTGTTCTATCTGGAAGACGCTGGTTCCGGTGGTGGTATCCCCCGCGGCAATCGCGTAATTGACTGGCGCTGCCCCGCGCCAGCGCGGCAGGAGGGAGAAGTGCAGGTTGAGCCAGCCGTGGCGCGGCACGTTGAGTAGCGCGGGCGGAATAATGAGCCCGTAGGCAACCACCGCGACGGCTTCGGGAGCAAGTTCAGCGATCTGTTCCTGAATCGCGCCGTCTTTCAAGGTGCGGGGAGTGAGCACGGGAATACCTAGTTCTGTTGCCGCGCGGTGTACCGGCGAAGGTGTGAGCACCCGTTTGCGACCCTGGGGTGCCGGGGCGCGAGTGAGCACCCCAGCGATATCGAAGCCTTCATCATGCAGTAGTTGCAAGGCCGGGACTGCGGTCTCCGGTGTTCCTGCGAATAATATTCTCACGTGTCAATCCTACCTAGTTCTTTTCTGTGCCTATCTCATCCGGGCTCGTTACAGGGGCGGATTGACCTGTAAACGCAGTGAGCCGCCCAAGCGTTGGGCGGAGTAGGCGCCGTAGGTTTTTCGTGCCTGCCGGGTCAGGGTGATTCCGCGGGAGAGTTCTGCCCGGGCATACACAGTGATTTCTGCCGGGCGCGCCCCCGGCACCGGGCCAAGCAGGACGATTCCGGAGGCTAGCTCGAAGGCTCCTCCGGTAAGCAGATCAGCTTCTGTTTCTTTCCCGCTCTCCGGCTGCCATTCTTTGGTACCGGTACCGGGGGAAAACTGGGTGAAGAGATGCTCACCATACGCATCCTGGGCACTTTGCGTTCCCTGCGTACCGCGCGCCCCGGCCGCGCTTCTCACAGCCGCCGCGACTTCCCCGCGATTGAGCGCGGCGCGCAGCATGGCAAGGTAGGTACGCACATCCCCACTGGCCCCGGTGATTCCCACCCAGGTTGCGGTGGGAGGCAAATCCAGTTCGGCCCGTTGTTCGAGCAGCTCAGCGGCATATTCGCCCAATTCCCATCGGGCGATCCGGTTGAGGAGTTCAGGTGGCGCTCCCCCGGCTACCAACATATGGCCGCCTTCTCCCGCGCAGCGCACCCGGGCCGCGACCCGCGCGAGCACCCGAATAAAACGCGTTTCAGCACCCAGGCCTTCCCCGAGAAGGTAGCGTGCATCCAGCACCAATGCAGCGGCGAATCCACCTTCGGCTTCCGGTTCCGCACCCGGGGTTGCTACCACGATCCGCGGGCGCTGGGAGACCTTCCCAATAATGCCCTCCGGGGAGTGGGCTCCGGAGAGAATAATGCCCACCCCGGGGAAAGCCCGCCCGATTTCTTCTGCGGTGCGCGCTGAACCAATCCGGATAGCTCGCAGTTTCCCGTTGTGGCAGTGCTGGCAGCGCCACGGGTGGACCCGCACCCCGCACCGTTGGCATTGCAGAGGATCATGCGGCCTGCCCTGGGCCAAGTTCCCTCCGCAGATCGCGCATAGGGCACGCTCCCCACAATAGGCGCAGCACAGTGCCGGGATGTACCCGCTGCGCGGCACCACAATAAGAACCGGGCCATCTTCCAGGGCCCGCCGCAGAATAGGGAACGCTGGTTGGGGAAGGCGTAAATGATCCGCTTCTCCCCCGGGCCACTGGTGCGGGCCGGAAATATTCGGAAGCGCGGCGCGGCGCGCTGCCGCGGTACCATCCAGCAAGGTGATGCGGTGTTCGGATAGCAATTGCGCGCATTCTTCACTCACATAGGGTGAGAAAGCGAGGAACGCAGCGTTTTCCCGCCGTGCCCGTTCCAGTACCACGTCACGCGCGGCCAGATAGGGCGCGCGGATATCCCGCAGGGTGGAGGCGGCATCATCCATGATGATGGCAAGCCCCAGGTCAGTGAGCGGTGCCCAGGCGGCCCCGCGGGTGCCCACTACGATACGTGATTGCCCCGAAAGCACGCTCAAAAAAGCACGGTAGCGTTTTTCATGCGATTCTTCGGAGACCATGAGGGTGGGCTTTTCCCCCACCCGGGTAGCGAGGGTAGCTAGCAGCGTTCGTGCCGCGCGGGTGGTGGGAACAACCAGGAGGACGCTACGCCCGGCGCGCCGCACTGCTTGCACGGCCCGAACCAGGAGCTCTACTCCCCCGGCGGGCCCGGGTAGCGCAGCCATGCAGGCCCGCACGGCTTTCCCGGCCCCGAGCGCCGCAAGGAATTCCGGCCCACCCCGATAGGCTTCCCAGGGCCCCGGTTCAGGAGCCGGGCGCGGGCTGGCCAAAGGAATAGCCTCCTGGGCATCGGCCAAGAATTCTTTCGCGGCGCGCGCGTGCCGTTCCGGGATAGCGGCCCGCAAAATATCAGCAACCGTTCCGGCGTATTTATCGGCAAGAGTGCGGGCAACCGAGTACACCGATGCGGTGAGAACGGGGTGTTCCGAGACTACTCGGTACAGGGGGCGCAGCCGCCCGCTGCCTTCCGTGGTGGCATCCCGGGCAACGATGAATCCGCCCACCCGTTGCGCACCGAGATCTACCACCACCCGGGTTCCCACCCGGGCACTATCCGCGAATTTTTCGGGAATAAGGTAGTCAAATACCCGGTCCATATGGGGTTGGGAATGAAGCACATGAACATGCGCCACGGGATTGGGCACCTTGGAGCGCACGCGGGTGCGTGCAGGGCGCGCCTCAAGCAGGGCGCCCTGCTCCCCCATGAGGGGGAGGGCATCGAAATCAAAGAGTGTGCTCTCCATGCAACCTAGGATATCCCGGCCCTACGACAGAAAAATCCGCCGCGAAACTTCAGGGCCTAGAGACCTCAGATATCTGAGATACCTCAGGTCGCCCTACCTCAGTCATCCCTAGATAGAGCGGAGAAGTTCTTCAACCCGATCCGTTTTCTCCCAGGTGAATTCGGGAAGTTCCCGCCCGAAATGACCGTAGGAAGCCGTCTTCGCGAAAATGGGGCGCTTGAGTTCCAGGGCGTCGATAATCGCCGCGGGGCGGAAATCGAAGACCTTCTGAACCGCGTTTTCGATGCGGCCCAGTTCTTCTGTTTCCGTGCCGAAAGTATCCAGGCGCACGGATACCGGGTGGGCGCGCCCGATCGCGTAGGCCAGCTGGAGTTCGCACCGGGAAGCGAGCCCGGCGGCAACCACATTCTTGGCCGCCCAGCGCGCCGCGTAGGCCGCGCTGCGATCCACCTTGGAGGCGTCTTTACCGGAAAAAGCCCCACCGCCGTGCCGGGCCATCCCGCCGTAGGTGTCCACGATGATCTTGCGGCCGGTCACTCCGGCGTCGCCCATCGGTCCTCCCACCACGAAACGCCCCGAGGGGTTAACGAGAAGCGAGAATTTATCGGTATCAATATCGATATTTTCTTCTTCGAGGACGGGTGTGACCACGTGGTCGCGCAGGGTTTCCGTGAGCCAGTCACGCTGCACATTTTCATCGTGCTGGCTGGAGATGACCACGGTATTGAGGGCCACGGGCCGCGCGCCTTCGTAGTCAATGGTGACCTGCGTTTTCCCGTCGGGGCGCAGCCCGGGGACCACGCCTTCGCGCCGCACGAGTGCCAGGCGTTCGGCAAAGCGATGGGCGAGCAGAATGGGCGCGGGCATAAGCGTTTTGGTTTCATTGCAGGCGTACCCGAACATGAGGCCCTGGTCTCCGGCGCCCTGCAGGTCGAAATGATCGTATTCGGATTCCTGGCTTTCCCGCCGTTCCAGGGAGGTATTCACGCCAGCGGCAATATCCGGGCTTTGCTCATCGATGGAAATCGTCACGCCGCAAGAATTTCCGTCAAAGCCGACCTGCGAGGAGTTGTACCCGATCCCGGTCACCACATTGCGGATAATATGAGCGATATCCGCGTAGGCATCCGTGGTCACTTCACCGGCCACGTGCACCAATCCCGTGGTCACCATGGTCTCCACGGCGACGCGCGAATTCTCATCCGACGCGAGCAGCGCGTCAAGAATGGAATCGGAGATGAGGTCACACACCTTATCGGGGTGTCCTTCCGTGACCGATTCGGACGTGAACGGTTGCCGGTAATGCATCGTATCCCCTCGCTATTTCAAACTATTTCGTCAGTATTAGTCACCAGCGGCTGGCAGGTAAGGCAAGCCTTATTCTATACGCGCTCGGTGGTGAAGTGATCGGCTATAAGGCCCGCAATGATAACAGCCATCTGGGCTTTGGTGCCCGCTCCGCTCGCGATGATCTCACCCGCTGGCGTGACCACGGTGATCTCGGTAGGTACCTCGCCGAATCCTGCTTTCTCCCCCACCCGGTTGATGACAAGTAAATCAGCGCCTTTGCGCCGCGCTTTTTCCCGTCCGTAATCCAAGACGGTTCCGCCCGCGTCCCCGGTTTCCGCCGCGAAACCCACGATGAGCTGGCCAGTCCGGCGCCGTTTATGTGAAATATCAGCCAAAATATCGGGGTTTTCCACCAGTTCGACAACGCGCGTGCCGCTGCCGTCTTTTTTCTGTTTGCTCGCGGCGGTTTCGGCCGGGCGGAAATCTGCCACCGCCGCGCTCATGACCACGCCATCCACATCCTTCACCCGCGCCAGAACCGCTTCGTGAAGATCGCGTGCCGAACTGACCGGAACAATCTCAGCTCCCGGAGCAAGTGCGGTAATATCGCGGCTTACATGGGCCGCTAGCACGGTGACCTGCGCGCCGCGCTCTAACAAGGCGCGCGCAATTTCCAAGCCGAAGCGCCCCGAGGAGCGGTTGCCGATAAAACGAACCGGGTCGAGAGCCTCGTGAGTACCGCCCGCGGTAACGAGAATATGCCGCCCGCGCAGCGACACGTGCTCAGCAGTATCCTGCATGGCGCGCGTTTCCGGGTTGTCGCCGGTGAGGATAGCCCAGGCGTGCGCGAAGATCTCTTCCGGTTCGGGCAGCCGCCCGGGCCCTGAATCCGCCCCGGTGAGGCGCCCGGTGGCGGGTGGAATAATATGCACCCCGCGTGCCTGGAGCACCGCAATATTTTCTTGAGTGGCCGGATGTTCCCACATTTGGGTATGCATCGCCGGTGCCATGACGACCGGGCATTGCGCCCCCAGCAAGGTGTTGAGGAGGAGGTTATCGGCTATGCCTGCCCGGGCTTTCGCGACGGTATTCGCAGTTGCCGGGGCAATCACAATGAGATCGGCTTCTTTTCCGAGCCGAACATGCGCGACTTCATCAGCGTGTTCGCTGGTGCGCACCAGAACGGGATGGTGGGTGAGAGCTTCCCACGTGGTGGCCCCGACCATCTCCAGGGCGGCCGGGGTGGGAATAACATGCACATCCGCACCGGCTTTCACAAAAAGCCGGACGAGGTAGGCCGCTTTATAGGCGGCGATACCTCCGGTCACGCCGATAACGACGCGCGGCGTGTGCTCTACTTTTCGTCCAGCTGCCATTCGAGCTTGTCCTCGGCGATTTCACGCAGCGCGATGGACAGGGGCTTTTCTTCCGGTTCCGCCGAGACAAGCGCACCGTAATGCTCGATATTGCCGTCCCCGCGCGCCATTTCCTGCTTGTAGGAGTTGATCTGACGCGCACGATCCGCTGAAAGCACGCACAGCGCGTACTTCGAGTCAATCTTTGCGAGAAGATCATCAATGGGCGGGTTGGTAATACCTTCGGGTTCCGGAACAGTTCCGAACATGTAGTTCCCTTCTGGATAAACGTGGCACCGCGTGCGGGTACCACCGTGAAGCTTCGGCCTTTTATTCTAACGCTTTGGGGCGATGAGGTCGAGGATTTCGCCGGTGGCACGTGCCACGGTGTCATTTACGACGACGGCGTCAAACTCCTCCTGCGCAGCTAATTCGCCACGGGCGGTTTCCAGGCGGCGGTCGATGGCCTCCTCGGTTTCGGTACCGCGCCCCCGAAGCCGCGCCTCAAGTTCTTGGAACGACGGCGGGGCTAGAAAAATCTGGAAAGCTTCGGGCAGCGACTGGCGAACCTGGCGCGCCCCTGCCAGATCGATTTCGAGAAGCGGAATTTTTCCCGCTGCGTATGCTTCCAGCACGGGTTGGCGCGGGGTTCCGTAACGGTGCTTCCCGTGGACAACGGCCCATTCGAGCATCTCCCCGCTTTCCACGAGGTGATCGAAGTGTTCATCATCCACGAAGAAGTAGGATTCCCCTTCGCGTTCCCCCGGGCGAGGGGCGCGCGTGGTGGCAGAAATGGAGAGCCAGATGCGCGGCTCCCGCTCAAGGAGCTGCGCAACCACGGTTCCTTTCCCTACCCCGGAAGGGCCGGCAAGCACGCAGATACGGCGATGATCCTCAGGTGTCATGACATTTATTCTGCCACAGCCCTACGACACAATTTTCGCTCGCGTTTTTCTGTGCCGGCCGCCGGGAGTAGTTGAGTCCTGCCCGGGCTCAGCCTTTAACCGAAAAGCGCGATGAGGGCCGCGGTTTGATGTACACCCAACCCGCGCACGCGCCGGGAAGGAGCGATCCCAATATCGGCCATGGCCCGCGCGGCCTTGGCTTCACCGATACCGGGAAGTGCCCGCAGCAGCACACTGGCGCGGGTGCGCGCAACGACCGGGTCATCACGCTGAGCCAAAACCTCCGAAAGGTGCAGCTGTCCGGATTTCAGTTGCTGCAAAAGTTCCGCGCGGCGCCGCCGTGTTTCGGCGGCCTTATCCAAAGCGGCGAGACGCTGCTCCGGAGTAAGTGGTGGTACCTCCACAGTGTCCCCTTTCTAGCGCATCAGATATACCCTGGTGCTCATAACAATTCCGTCAACATCAGTCACGGCGACGCTGACGCTACGAAACTTCTTCGTCTTGTTAGTAGCGTAGAGCGAAATAGCGCTAAATAATATAAGAAGCCACGCCCTTGTTTTTTTATAAAACCATCGCGGCAGGTCAGCGCCGCGGCTTGTGACGAAGTTCGCGACCAGTAGCGGCGTCCGGGTAGGCTACAGCCATGGAAACGACCCGGATTGACGTGTGGCTATGGAGTGTGCGCCAGTGCAAAACCCGCTCGCTCGCCACCTCCGAATGCAAGGCTGGCCACGTGCGCATCAACGATGAACCGGTCAAGCCCGCCGCGAAAGTCCGTGTCGGTGATGTGGTGCGCTACCGGGTGGAAGGTTTTGATCGGATCCTCAAAGTTACCGGAATTATTACCAAGCGGACGAGCGCTCCGCTGGCCCGGGAAAATTACGAGGATCTCACCCCGGTGCGGGAGAAAGTTTATCTGCCGGTGATGCGCCGCGATCCTGGTAGCGGCCGCCCCACGAAGAAAGAACGGCGCGAACTCGACCGCCTTTTCGGCCGCAATTCCAATTACGGCCGCCGGTAACCCCGCGGATCCCGGGGATGCACAACTATCGTGGCCTATAGGACACCAGGGGCTGCGTAACGAAATTTCACATGCACAAAATGGCGAGTTTCCGTGAGATTTTCACGGAAACTCGCCATGAGGTACTGGTTGTCAGAGAAACTCTTATTCTTCTACGCCAACTTCGCCGGCTTCGGGAGTATCCAACTGGCCGGTGCGGATAGCGGCGATGAGGCCCGCCTCATCGGATTCCGAAGGCTCGCTTTCTTCGCCAGATTCCACCGCGCTAGCGGCGTCGTCGTTCTGAAGAATGGGTGTGCTGCCGCTTTCCTCACGTTCGCGGATATCGGCAGCCTTGTTGAGCACGCCCATCACGAAACCGACCGAGCGGTCCGTGGAGAATTCGCGCACTAGGTTGGTCCACTCCACGATCACGGCACCGCGGAAAGTCCCCAGGTACATGAGTTCGGCAACCGCACCGCGCAAAGCGCTGCGATCCACCGCGTTCATGCGCTCGAGCGACCAATCTTCCGAGGAGGCCTCAATGAGGGTATCCACCTGCGAGATTTGCTGCGCGTAAGCGGTCACGATCTGCGAGCCGAATTCCCCGATGGGAACCTGGGCCGTGGAGACACGCTGGCGTTCGGCAAGGAGCTCGAGAATACCCGCTTCCGAGGTGATGTTCTTTTCATCAGCTTCGAAAAGCACATCCAAGGCGCGATGGCGCTGGGTGGAACGGCCCGTGGACCGGCGTTTCTTCTGTTTAGCCATTAGTCGTTCGCCCGGGAAATGTATTCACCGGTGCGCGTATCAACCTTAATCTTGTCCCCAATATTGAGGAAGAGCGGCACCTGGAGTTCGTAACCCGTCTGCACCGTGGCCGGCTTGGTGCCCGCATTCGAGCGGTCGCCCTGAAGACCCGGTTCGGTTTCCGTCACTTCGAGGATCACCGAAGCCGGCAGTTCCACGAACAGCACATTACCTTCGTGGAAAGCGACGATGGCCTTCTGGTTTTCCAGCAGGAAGTTCGCGAGATTGCCCATAACTTCAGCGGTGACGGGAACCTGTTCGTAGGTATCCTCATCCATGAAGATGAAATCGGTGCCGTCATGGTAGAGGTACTGCATATCGCGGCGGTCCACGGTGGCGGTTTCGACCTTAATGCCCGCGTTGAGGGTGCGATCCACAGTTTTGCCGGAGAGGACATTCTTCAGCTTGGTCCGCACGAAAGCGGGGCCCTTGCCCGGCTTGACGTGCTGGAACTCAACAACCTGCCACAGCTGGTTGTCGAATACCAGGACCATGCCATTCTTCAAATCATTGGTTGTTGCCACAAGGTATCCTTTCAGAAATAGTCCTCCCCAAGTTTACACGGGGAGTTTCATCTTTGCGACGCACACGCCTCCAAAGCCGCGCGGATCCGGCGTACCACCCGGTGCGGGGAGCCCCCGTCGGAGGTCACCGTCACGCTGGCGATATCGCGGTAGAGCGGAGTGCGTTCCCGGTCCAGTTCGCGCAGCCGCGCCGCCGGATTATCCTCGAGGAGCGGGCGGCGGGTGCGTGATCCGGTAATACGCCGCACCAAAATATCCATCCGCGCTTCGATAAGAACCACGGGATAGCCGCGCAGTGCCCGGCGGGTGGCCTCACTCAAAATAGCGCCTCCCCCCAGGGAGAGCACGCCGTCAAAATCCGCGAGAGTGCGCGCGATAATATCGGCTTCCAGCCGCCGGAATCCCTCTTCCCCTACCGTCTGGAAAATCTCCGGGATGCTCTGCCCGGTTTCGCTGACGATAAGAGCGTCCGAATCGGCGAAAGGAAGCTCTAGATCCTTGGCCAGCAGCTTTCCCACGGTCGATTTGCCCACTCCGGGCATCCCGACCAGCACTGCCCGCACGCTCATCGGCGTTCCTCCGGGATGCGGTTCAGGTAGGCGTGCACCGCCGCTTGGG
Source organism: Actinotignum timonense (assembly GCF_900155575.1). Taxonomy (GTDB): domain Bacteria; phylum Actinomycetota; class Actinomycetes; order Actinomycetales; family Actinomycetaceae; genus Actinotignum; species Actinotignum timonense. The sequence continues at coordinate 1,806,121 of NZ_LT706966.1, forward strand.
TATCACCGAGGGTATCCCCTCCGAATTTATCCTGGAGTGCTTCCGCGAGTACCAAGGCCATCATCGCTTCGCAGATAACCGCTCCGGGAACCACGGCGGTGGCATCGCTGCGCTGGTGGAGCGCGGTGGTGGCTTCCCCGGTTTCGGTATCGATAGTACGCAGGGCCCGCGGGACGGTAGAAATCGGCTTGAAAGCAACCCGTACCCGGATCGTTTCGCCGTTGGACATGCCGCCTTCGATGCCACCCGCCCGATTGGTCAGGCGGTGCACGCCATCTTCCGTGCGGACAATCTCATCATGGGCCTGGCTGCCGGGCCTGCTGGCGGTGGCGAATCCGTCCCCGATTTCCACGCCTTTGACGGCTTGGATCGACATCATGGCGCGGGCCAGTTCCGCATCAAGACGCCCGTAGGGGGTTGCGTAACTGCCCAAGCCTTGCGGCACGCCGTAGGCAAGAATTTCGACGACGCCGCCCAGGGTATCCCCCGCGCTTTTCGCCCGATCAACTTCATCCATCATGGCCTGCGCCGTGGCCTCATCCAGGCAGCGCACCGGCGAAGCATCGAGAGCCGCGGCATCGCCCGGCCCCGGAACGGTATCCGAAGTGTCACTCACGGAGCCGATGGCTACCACCCGGGAAAGAATGGTGATTCCGGCGCTTTGGTTCGCGTACTCGCGGGCGATGGCACCCAGAGCCACCCGGGCCGCGGTTTCCCGGGCCGAGGCGCGTTCGAGGACATTCCGAGCATCGCTGTGATCGTATTTATTCATGCCGGTGAGATCGGCGTGCCCGGGCCGGGGCGCGGTGAGGCGCTTATTACGGGCAAGTTCTTGGCTATCTCCCCGCCCGGCATTACGCAGCAGGGCTTCGGGTGGGACCGGATCAACGGACATGACCGCTTCCCATTTGGGCCATTCGGAATTCTCAATAACGAGGGCAATGGGTGAACCGAGGGTGGCTCCGTGCCGCAATCCGGTAAGAACGTGCAGCTTATCCTGTTCGAATTTCTGGCGGGCACCGCGACCGTAGCCGAGCCGGCGGCGGGCCAATTGATCGCGAATGGTATCCGAACTCAGGCTCAGGCCCGCCGGGATCCCCTCGATGAGTGCCACGAGGGCTGCTCCGTGGGATTCCCCCGCTGTTGACCACCGAATCATGCGCCGTCCTTCCCCGTTCCTATGTTCATAGGTCCCGCTACCCGTTCTGATACCAGATGAGTAAGCGGTTCCGTTCCGCCCGCTGTAGCCCAGTGCTACCGGGATGCAGGCGCCTACCTATCCTAGCCCGGCAAGCCAGGCGAGGGCGCCACCGCCCATGAGCCACGGCCCGAGCGGCACCGCATCAGCCAGGGTGAGCCGAGCGCTCAGCACCCGTACCGCGGCAAAGATACCCGCGCCCAGCACACTGAGGAGTAGGGTGAGCCCGAGCTGCGGGCCCGTCCACCATCCCAGCACGATAAGCATTTTGACATCACCCCAGCCGAGCTGGGCGAAGCGATGCGCCACGTAGCCGCCCAGGCCGGCCACGGCTCCGATAGCGAGATCCTCCCACTGCCCGCGCAGCGCTATCCCCGTGAGGGCAGCTCCCCCGGCCGCGGCCAGCAGCGGATCGGGAAGGAGCTGCACCCGCGCATCCACCACCGCGGCAAGCGCCAGGAATGCCCCGCACACGCCCTCACAAAGAAGCGCAAGCGCACCGGCGCCTAAAAGTGTTCCGGCCGCCAGGAGCGCGCCAGCAGCGCCAGCAGCACCAGCATCACTAACCGGGCGCCCACTGGCAAGCGCACCTACCGCGCGCGACCATCCCAGCCCTGCCCAGCACAGGCTCAGGCCCAGCAGGAGCACGACCGCTACCGGTGGGCTGAGGGTACCGCGCAGGATGCGCTCGCGAGAAAAGAAGGTCATGCGCTCAGATTACGGATGACCCAGCGCCTCAACCAGCCCCAGCTTGCCCCCTGTGGATAGCACCGCCATTTGGGCAACCTGGGGATAAGTACCGGCACCGCCGAATCGGCACGTGCCAAAGCAGCTTGCGCCGTCGTACCTATACGCGGCTGCGCTAATGGTCCTTTTTCTCTCCGTCCGGATGCGCGGCGTACCACTCGCGGAATTCGGCCTGGAAACGCATCTGTTCCTCGTAATCGGCCGTGAACTTCGTTTCCCCGGTTTCCAGATTCACGGTGGTGAAGTAGAGCCAATTGCCCTCGGCCGGATTGACGGCCGCTTCAATGGCCTCCACCCCGGGTGCCCCGATAGCGGTGGGCGGTAGGCCCTTCACCCGGTAGGTGTTATAGGGATTATCCGCGTCCAGTTCGGCCCGGGTGGGTACCCCGCCGGATTTACCCACCCCGTAAAGCACGGTGGAATCCATCTGGAGCCGCCCGGCGACCTCCGGGGCGTTATCCCCGAGCCGGTTCTCGATAACCCGGGCAACTTTCGGATAATCAGCCGGGTGCCCTTCACGTTCCACGATAGAGGCCGTGGTGAGCACCGCCTGCCACCGGCTCCGCTCCGCACCGCTAGCTTCCAGGCGCCCCACCTGGACCTCCACCATCTGCTGGAGTGCCTCGGTCACCGTGGTATTCGGGTCGAAATCATAGGTGGCGGGCGCCAGCCAGCCTTCCACATTCCCGCCGGCTTCCGCGGGCAGCCCGAGAGCTGCGGCGTCGTTCATCGCATCTTCGACCACGCCAACATCGATATCCATGAGGTTGCCGAGCCGGTCCCGCACCTGCCATTTTGTGAAGCCTTCGGGAATCGTCACCTTAATTGTGGCGGCATTGGCCGGGTCCAGTAGCGCGGATAGCGCGGCCGATGCGGACATCTGCTCGCGCAAGGTATAGGCCCCGGCCTGGATACCCGTGGAGCGCGGGTCGCGGGAAAAGACATCAATAAATGCGCCTTCGGTGGCAACAATATTTTTTTCGGCGAGCACCGCGGCGATCTGCCGCCCGGTGGCTCCTTCCGGAATCCGCACCACGACCTGGCCGGTTCCTTCTCCGCTGTAATCGCGCACGGTATCGGAGCTGTGGAGCAGGCGCGGGAAGAAAATAACAGCCGCCGCGGTGAGCGCGGTGACAAGAAGAACAGTAATAATTCCGGTGGTGATACGACGGCGCCTACGCAAGCGGGCCCGCTCATTGCGCCGCGCCGCGGCTCGGCGCCTCGCCTCCGCGGCATTGCGGCCTTCTGAATTTCGCCCCGATGAGCTGCGCCCGGCCGGTACCCGCCCGGAGCTTCCCCGCCCCTGCGAGCCGCGCCCGTGCGGATGGTTTCCGCGCGCCGTGCCCCGCTGGGAGCCGCCCCGTAACTCGCCGCTTCGCGACGCCGCGCCGCGCAACTTGCCGCCTCGCTGCGAGCCAGCCCCGTGAGACCTCCCCCGCGCACCCGATTGGCGACGGCGCGGGGTATCGGCGTCGTCCGCACTCAAGCGGTCAAAAACGTCACTCATTATCGCCTTTCGCTTCGCTTTGCGCTTCGGTTGTCGCCGCCACGAGTTCGCCGGCAGGTGCGCCGGTGAGCCGCTCTGCTTCCAACGCATTATTAAGAATAACGGTCGCGGCAACCTGGTCAACAACGGCGCGGTGGCGCCGCGAGCTGCGCCCCGCCTCATGCAGCTGTGCGTGGGCGGCCACGGTGGAGAGGCGCTCGTCGAATAGCCGCACCGGCACCGGAGCGATACGCCGGGCTAAACGCCGCGCCCACCTGCGCGAATACCGCGCGGAGGCCCCTTCGCTCCCATCCATATTGCGCGGCAAGCCCACGATCACCTCAATGGCGCCACGCTCGCGCACCTCGCGAGCAACTTCACTCACGTCCGTGCCGTTCGCCGGGAGCGTGGCGACCGGAGTGGCGAGGATACCGTCGCTATCGCAACTGGCCACGCCGGTGCGTGCCCGCCCTACATCCACTCCGATCCGTACGCCTCGCCGCATTAGCCGCGCAGCTCCGCTTCCAGAACCGCGAGGGCTTCATCCAGCTTCGTCACGTCCGAGCCGCCGCCCTGCGCGAGGTCCGGCTTACCGCCGCCGCCCCCGCCCAGGATCTTCGCCGCGCGCGAGACCAGCGCCCCGGCCTTCATCCCGGCACTGCGCGCCGCTTCGGACGCCGCCACCACGATGAGGGGCCGCTCATTGCTAATCCCGGTAATAATCACGATGAAATCATCGGAAGGGGCCAGCCGCCCGCGCACTTCCGTGGCGAGCACCCGCAGGTCATCCGCGCTTTCTACCACGCCCAGGTGAGCGCGGTAGAGGGTGCGATTGCCCAGGTGCACGCCCTGGGAAATAACCGTGTCCACCTGCCCCACAATATCCTTCTGGCGCAGCGCCGCGATTTGCTTTTCGGCCGCCTTGAGCTTGCCGAGCATGGTGTCGATACGCTCGGGGAGTTCCTCCGGGCGCACCCCCATCATCGCGGTGAGCTGGGAAACCAGGGCGCGTTCGCGCGCCCCCTGCGCGTAGGCGCTTTCACCCACCAGCGCGTCAATACGGCGCACCCCGGAACCGATGGAGGATTCACCCAGCACGGTAATCATCCCGATTTCCCCGGTATTCGCCACATGGGTGCCGGCGCAGAATTCCCGCGACCAGGCATCATCAATGGAGACCACCCGCACGATATCGCCGTATTTCTCCCCGAAGAGCATCTGCGCCCCGAGTTTCTTGGCTTCTTCAATCGGGTATTCGGCCCACGTGACTTCCAGGTTGTCCTGGAGGCGTTCATTGGCGCGTGCTTCGATCTGCGTCATCACATCCACCGGGATTTGCGAACCGTGCCGGAAGTCGAAACGCAACCGCGAGGGAGCATCCTCGGAGCCGGCCTGGGTGGCCTGCTCACCGATGAACTCGTGGAGCACCTTGTGGATCATATGGGTCGCGGTATGCGCCTGGGCAATCCGATGGCGGCGCAGAGTATCGATCTGCGCGTGCACAATATCGCCCACCGCGATGGTCCCTTCGGTCAGCGAGCCGCGGTGCACATGCAGTCCCTTGACGGGCGCCTGCACGTCAACGACGTCGAACATCCCGCCCCCGGCCACGCTAATGGTGCCGTGATCGGCCAGCTGCCCGCCCATTTCAGCGTAGAAGGGGGTCTTGTCCAAAATAACATCGGCGTCGGAGGGTGCGCTCACCGCCGGCACCGGCACCCCGTTTTCGAGGATGGCCACCACGCGCGCTTCCGCGGCTTTCTCGAAGTAGCCGAGGAAGGAGGTGGGCCCGCCCTGCGCATCGAGAATCTCATGGTACACGTGGGCATCCACGTGCCCGGTTTTCTTCGCCTGCGCATCGGCCCGCGCGCGTTCGCGCTGCTCGGTCATGAGGGCCCGGAAGCCCTTTTCGTCCACGTCCACACCCTTTTCGGCCGCCATTTCCAAGGTGAGATCAATGGGGAATCCGTAGGTGTCATGCAGGGTGAAAGCCGCCGAGCCGGGAATAATCACCTTGCCGGTATGCGGCGCGCTCTTTGCGCTATCCACGGCCGCCGCGAAAATCTGTTCGCCGGTGGCCAGGGTGCGCCGGAAGGCGGCTTCTTCTTCCACCGCCACCTGGCGAATCTGCCCGAAGTTTTCCTCCAGATCGGGGTAGGACTCCTTCATGGCGTTCTTCGAGGTTTCCACCAGGTCGCCGAGGACCGCGGCATCCACCCCGAGCAGGCGGATCGAGCGGATGGCCCGCCGCATGAGCCGGCGCAGCACGTAACCGCGTCCGTCATTGCCCGGGCGCACGCCGTCGTTAATAAGCATCATGGCCGAACGTACGTGGTCGGCGATCACGCGCATGCGGACGTCGTCTTCTTCGTTCGCGCCGTAGGTACGCCCGGTGAGTTCCTGGGTGCGGGCAATAACCGGCCAGACCTCATCGGTTTCGTACATATTATTTTTGCCCTGGAGCAGGAAGGCGATACGTTCCAGGCCCGCGCCGGTATCGATAGCGGTTTGGTCCAGCTCCCCGAGCAACGGGTAGTCCTTTCCGGAGCCTTCCCCGCGCCGGTACTGGTCGAAAACGAGGTTCCACACTTCCAGGTAGCGGTCCCCGCCCGGGTCTACGGTTCCGCCCACGGCGTCCGGCCCGTATTCGGGGCCGCGGTCGTAATGGATTTCCGCGCAGGGGCCGGCCGGTCCGGGCTGGCCCGTGGACCAGAAAATTTCTTCCCGGGTCAGTTTGACGATATGGGCCGGATTGACGCCCACCTCAACGAGCTTGTTGAAGGAGACCTCATCTTCTTCCCAGATGGTCACCCACATCCGCTCGATTTCCAGGCCGTAACCGCCTTCGTCCAGCGGCGCGCACAGCAGCCCGAAGGCCAGGTCGATAGCGCCTTCCTTGAAGTAGTCCCCGAAGGAGAAATTGCCGCACATTTGGAAGAAGGTACCGTGCCGCGTGGTTTTGCCCACGTTATCGATATCATTCGTACGAATGCACTTCTGCACCGAGGCTACCCTCGGCCACGGAGCTCGCTGGGTTCCCACGATATAAGGAATGAAGGGAACCATGCCGGCAATCGTGAACAAAATGGACGGATCGGGCGACACGAGGGGCACGGACGGCTCAATATGATGGTCGTGCTTCGCGAAGTAATCCAGCCAGCGCCGGCGAATCTCAGCGGTGCGCATACGTATTTGTCTCCTTATGACTTATGTGGCCGAGCCGGCCACGCACCTATGGTACAGGCTCTCCCGCCCGCTATTTTCGAGGCACGGGCGGGAGTGGCATATTTTTTACGACGACGCCGCGGCTGCCTGCGTGGGCACTGCAAGCAGCGGCGGGCATCGCTGTCACATAGCTACCAAGCTACGAAATAAAGAAAGGGCACACCTTTCCGGGTGCACCCTTCCTGACGTCCCACTGATTTAGCGGGAGTAGTATTCGACGATCATCTGGACATCAGCCTGGACCGGAACTTCCACGCGGCGCGGGCGGCGCACCAGCGTGAACTTCAGCTTCTCCAGGTCAACATCAAGATATTCGGGAACCGCGGGGAGCACATCGCGGTGCGCGCCCTGCGCGGCCACGAGGAACTGCGGGGAGGCCTGCGACTTCGGCTTGACCTGCACAACCTGACCCGGGGTTACGCGGTAGGAGGGGAGGTTGACGATCTTGCCGTCCACCATCACGTGGGAGTGGCCCACAACCTGGCGAGCCTGGGCGATGGTACGCGCGAAGCCGGCGCGCAGCACCAGGGCATCGAGGCGCATTTCCAGCAGCTCCACGAGGTTTTCACCGGCCAGACCATCCTGGCGGCGCGCTTCTTCCCACACGCGGCGCATCTGCGCTTCGCGGATGCCGTACTGGGCGCGCAGGCGCTGCTTTTCCTTGAGGCGGACCGAGTAGTCGGAATCCTTGGTGCGGCCGCGGCCGTGCTCACCGGGACGGTAGGGGCGGCGCTGCATATAGCGCTCAGCCTTCGGGGTGAGGGCGATGCCCAGGGCGCGCGACTGACGCACGGCCTTACGAGAACGATTTCCTGCCATGAATAATCTCCTGTAGATGTACGTTCCAGCGCCGAGCGGCGCCGGTTCGGGGCCAACACAATCGGCTAAGACCCCAGGTGTTACTTCTCGCAAAGCAACCGAACTAGTGTATCAGTTCTCCCGGCCCAGCACCTCGCGGTTACGGGCCAGGCGCGGGGTGATATTCGCCTCGTAGCCGCGGGTGGTCGGTTCGTAATACCGGGTGCCTTCCAGGCCCTCCGGCATAAATTGCATGGGGGCGATACCTTCCTCGTAATCATGGGCGTAGCGGTAGCCCTCCCCGTAGCCGCGTTCGGCAGCTCCCTTGAAGGAAGCATTGCGTAGCGCCAGGGGCACCGGGGCGCTTTTCCCGGCCCGCACATCGGCAATCGCGGCATTAATCGCGCGGTAGGCCCGGTTGGATTTCGGGGCGGTGGCCAGGTGAACCACGGCTTCCGCCAGGATGATCCGCGCTTCGGGCATCCCCACCAGCGCCACGGCCTGGGCCGCCGCGGTGGCGGTTTGCAATGCGGAAGGATCGGCCATCCCCACATCTTCGGCCGCGGAAATCATGAGGCGGCGCGCGATAAATCGCGGGTCCTCCCCCGCTTCCAGCATGCGCGCCAGATAATGCATTGCTGCATCCACATCCGAGCCGCGGATCGACTTGATAAAGGCGGAAATCACCTGGTAGTGCTCATCGCCATCGCGGTCGTAGCGCACGGTGGCACCATCGGCGGCCCGCGCCACATCCTCCACGCTCACCCGGTGTTCCCCGCGGGCGCGCGCCCCGTCCACCGCGGCTTCCAGGAGGGTCAGGCTGCGCCGCCCGTCCGCCCCGGCCAGGCGCACCAGGTTATATTCCGCATCCTCGTCCAGGGTATATGCCCCGCCCAGCCCGCGCTCACTGGTGAGGGCCCGATTGATGATGGCGCGGATATCGTCGTCGTTCAAACCGCGTAGCGTGACGAGAAGCGAGCGCGAGAGTAGCGGCGCCACCACGGAAAAGGCCGGATTTTCGGTGGTCGCGGCCACCAGGATCACCCACCCGTTTTCCACGGCCGGCAGCAGCGCGTCCTGCTGCGTTTTCGAGAACCGGTGCACTTCGTCAATAAAAAGCACGGTTTCGGTGCCGCTGCTCACCAGTTTGCGCCGGGCGCTCTCCACCGCGGCCCGCACGTCCTTCACCCCGGCGCTCACCGCGGAGAGCTCAATAAAATCGCGCTGCCCGGACCGGGCAATGAGGTACGCGAGAGTTGTTTTCCCCACCCCGGGTGGTCCCCACAAAAATACTGACGACGGCGCAGACCCGGCCTCCGCGTCAATGAGGCGGCGCAAGGGCGCACCGCGGGCGAGCACCTCATCCTGACCTACTACCTCGGCGGCCGTGCGCGGGCGCATCCGGACCGCCAGCGGGCCGGTATCGGAATCGGGCACCCCGCGGGCATCAACTTGGCTACTTTCGAAGAGATCCACCCTCCCAGTCTACGAGCTCGGCGCTTGGGCGCACGCGCGGGGTGGGCGCCGGCTCACGTGCGGGCCGAGCACCGGATACTGGTGGCGGGTACGGGTGGCACTACGGGCAGCGCGCGCGAAAGCTCCAGGTCAAGCGTTCAAAGATGGCTTAAAAACCGCTATTTTTCGGGAAAATGAGCGATAATAGAGGCATGACAGAGTTGTTAGCGCGTGCCTCTATTCGCCACCCGTGGAGAGTCATCATCACCTGGATATTGTGCGCCGTTGTTGCCGGTATCGCCGCACTGTCAGGTTTCGGTCAGGGAGGCCTGTTCTCCCGCATGTCCTCCACCCAGGGCCTCACCACCGGAACGGAATCCGCTCGCGTCCTGGAACTCACCGATTCCCAGGGCGATTACCGCATGGTGGCCGTGATCCACGGCGCCACCGAACCGCAGCAACTCACCGCTGATATTGCTGATCTCAGTGAAAACATCGCGAAAATCCCGGGTGTTGCCAGCGCGGTGAGCTCGCCCTCCCTCGTGCGGGAAGCCGAAGTGGAAGGCGCAGCCCAGGCGGAGGAGAAAGCGCGCGCGGAATACCAGAAAGCCGCCGCCGCGGCCCAACAGCAACTCACCGCCCAGATTGAGGCGGCTACCGCGCAGCTCATGCGCGCCGGTATGCCGCGCGAGGCAGCCCAGGCCCGCGCCACCCAGGAAGTAAGCGCCGCGGCGGCCGCGGCCCAGGCGGGCCAACCCAGTGAGGAAGAAGTCATCGCTTCCGCGCGTGAAGAAGGTATAGCGCAAGCCCGTACCCAGGCGAGCGAGGAAACGGCCGGTTTGCGCGCCGCGGACGGTTTCGCCCTCGTCATTACCTTCACCTCGGATGCGAAGAGCGAAGCCACCGAGGCCGAAGTCCAGCAGGCGCTTGATTCTTTTGCGACCGCTCACTCTGTCCAGGTGGATGCCACCTCCGCGAACGCCGCGATGACCGCTATTAACGATGTGGCCCGCCACGATCTGGTGCGCGGGGAAGCCATTGGCCTGCCCGTGGCCCTCATCCTCATGGTGCTGGTCTTCGGCGGGGTCCTCACCGCTCTCATGCCGCTGGCCGGAGCTATTGTTGCCATCATTATTACCCTAGGCGGTATTTGGCTCCTCACCTTCGTGGCGGATGTGGATTCCTTCGTGCTCAATGTGGTCTCCATTATCGGCTTGGCGCTCTCCATCGATTACGGCCTGCTGGTAGTTTCCCGCTACCGGGAAGAAATCACCCGCGGTATTGAGAAACGCTACGGGCCGGGCGCCCGCCCGGAGAAGAAAGACCTGGCCGTCATTATGGAAGGGGCGCTGGCCACCACGGTCCGCACCGCCGGGCGCACCGTGATCTTCTCCGCCGTCACCATTGCTTTTGCCATTGCCGGGCTGCTGGCCTTCAATTCCCGCATTATTCGGGTGATCGCCATGGGCGGTTTCGTCGTCGTGCTGCTCGCGGTTATTTCCGCGGTAAGTTTGGTACCTGCCCTTTTGCGCATTGCCGGGCCGCGGCTGGCCCAGCCTTCTGTGCTCGCGAAAATTCCCGGGCTGGGGCATCTCATGCGCGCGGTGGGTGATACCCATACCGATCACGGGGTGTTCTCACGGATTGCCGGATGGGTGCAGCGCCGCCCGTGGGTGATTATGACCGTGGTAACGGCAATCCTCGTGGTCATGATTATTCCTATTAAGGACACCACTTTACGCACGGATACCAGCGAATATATTCCGGTGAGCTCCTCGCCGGGCACCACCCAGGAGATTCTCAAACGCGATTACCCAGATTTGAGCCAGCCGGCCATTACCGTCCTGGTGAAGGGCGATGCCGCCGCGCTGCGCGAGCAATCGGAGTGGATTGCCGGGCTTCCGGCGGTATCCAAGGTCGGGGAATCCACGAAGATGGATAACGGCTGGCATAACCTCGGGGTATTTGTCAGCGGTGGGGATCCCACCTCCGCCCAGGCCAGTAACACCGTTCGCGATATTCGCGCCCACGCGGAAAGCGCCGCGAATACGGAGATCCTGGTGGGCGGCAGCGCGGCCATCCAGATTGATTTCAATCGGGTGCTACGCGAGGGCGCGCCCATTGCTTTCGCGGTGGTGCTACTCGCCGTGCTCATCTTGCTCTTCCTCATGACCGGCTCGGTGCTGATCCCCCTCAAGGCCATCATTATTAATTCGCTCTCCCTGGTGGCCTCCCTTGGGCTCACCGCTTTCCTCTTCGATAACGGCCTGTTGGGCTTGCCGGAAACCGACGGGCTCACGGCGGTGGTGGTGGCCTGCGGCCTGGCCTTCGGCTTTGGGCTTTCCATGGATTACGAGGTATTCCTGGTGGCCCGCATGAAGGAATATTGGGATGCCGGGGAATCGAATGACCGGGCGGTTTCCCTGGGCTTGCAGCGTTCCGGGCGGATTATTACCTCCGCAGCCGCGATTATCGTGGCGGTTTTCGTGGGCTTCTGCTTCGGGCAGATGCTGGCGATCAAGGAAGTGGGCGTGCTGCTGGCCATCACCGTGATTGCGGATACCAGCCTCAGCCGTATCCTCCTGGTTCCGGCCACCATGACGGTGCTAGGCAAGTGGAATTGGTGGGCGCCGCGCTGGCTTTCGCGTATCTACCAGCGTTTCGGGGTGTCCGAAGGCGGGCACCGCACCCTCGAACACCACGAGCCGGCAACCGCCACCAAGGACAGTGCGCCGGTAACGCTTCCCGCGGGCGCTACAACGCAAAACGCCAGCACCACCGATGCCACCGCAAGCGCGAGCACCGCGGCATCGGCGCCACGCGGCCGGCACGCCGCGCCATAATGGAGGCATGTCTGAGATCGATCACCTGAAACTACCTGAACTCCTGGGTATCACCTGGTTGCAGGCGGGCGCCATAGCCGTGGCCACCTGCCTCATCTACCTTTTCCTCGTGGTGATTTTGCGGGCCCTGGGGCAAAACGTGGTGAGCCGGCTCTCCACCTCGGATATGGCGGCCGTCGTCGTTATTGGGGCGATCGCGGGGCGCGTCACCCTCGGGCATACTCCCACCCTGGCCGGCGGCGTCGTCGCCCTTCTCACCCTGTTCTGCATGCAAGCACTGCTGCGCTTTATCGCGCTCTCCCACCGCGGGGAGGCCTGGGTGCACGCGCGGCCCGTCGTTATTTGGGCGCGCGGGGAACTCACGCCCGCGGCACGGCGGCACTCGACCACCACGGAAGAAATCATGATGGCCGTGCGTTTGCGCGGCGTTGCGTGTGTGGACGACGTCGCAGCTGTCATCCTCGAACCCAACGGGCAGCTATCGGTACTCACCGGGCCGGCCACCGCGCTTGATCCGCGCCTGCTCGCGGGTGTGAAAGACGCCGAGCGCATCTGAGCACGCTCGGCGTCTTCCCTGCATATCGCTAGCTTCTTCGCGGCTGCCGACTACAGGCCACCGCCTACGCGGCAGCTAGGCCGCTGAGAGGCTACTTTCCAGCAACTTGCCAGCTACTTCCCGGCAACCGCGGGCCGCTACTTTCCGGCAGCTGCCCCGGCAGTATCACCGACCGCCGGCGCTTCCTCCGCGAGGGGTGCCCCGGTTGCGGCATCCACCGCGCCGGAGCGAGCCTTCGGGGTGGCATCCACACCGGCTTCCTTACGCTGCTGCGCGGTAATTTCCGCGGGAGCATCGGTGAGGGGATCCCAGCCGTTGCCGATCTTCGGGAAGGCGATAACGTCGCGGATCGAGGGCGCCTTGACCAGCAGGGACACAATGCGATCCCAGCCGAAAGCAATCCCGCCGTGCGGGGGCGCACCGAATTTGAAAGCTTCGAGGAGGAAACCGAATTTCTCCTCGGCGGCTTCCTTATCGATACCCATGACCTTGAAGACGCGTTCCTGGATATCGCGGCGATGGATACGTATGGAACCGCCTCCGATCTCGTTGCCGTTGCAGACGATGTCATAAGCGTTCGTCAGCGCACCGGCCGGATCGGTATCGAAAGTATCGAGGTGTTCGGGCTTGGGAGCGGTGAAAGCGTGATGGACGGCGGTCCAGCGCGAACCGAGGGCCACATCGCCTTCCGCGGCGGCCTGGGAAGCCGGCTTGAACATGGGGGCATCCACCACCCACACAAAAGCCCAGGCATCCTCGTCAATAAGGCCGACCCGCTGGCCAATTTCCAAGCGGGCCGCACCCAGCAGTTCGCGGGAGAAGGTCGGCTCACCCGCGGCGAAGAAGATGCAATCCCCGGGCTTCGCGCCGGTGGCTTCGGCCAGGCCAGCACGTTCCGCGTCGGTAATATTCTTGGCCACCGGGCCACCCAGGGTGCCATCCTCCGCGATGGTGACGTAAGCCAGGCCGTGCGCACCGCGCGCCTTCGCCCATTCCTGCCACTTATCGAAAGTGCGCCGCGGCTGGGAAGCCCCACCGGGCATCACCACCGCACCAACATAGGGATTCTGGAAGACCCGGAAGGTGGTGTCCTTGAAGTACTCGGTCAGGTCGATAAGTTCCAGCCCGAAACGCAGGTCCGGTTTATCCGAACCGTACTTTTCCATGGCGTCCTTAAAGGTCATCCGCGGAATCGGGGTGGACAGGTCGTAGCCGATAAGCTTCCAGATTTCGCGCAGCACTTCTTCGGCCACCGCGATAACGTCATCTTGATCAACGAAGCTCATTTCCACGTCCAGCTGGGTGAACTCCGGCTGGCGATCCGCGCGGAAATCCTCATCGCGGTAGCAGCGAGCGATCTGGTAGTAGCGTTCCATCCCGCCCACCATGAGCAGCTGCTTAAAGAGCTGCGGGGACTGCGGCAGGGCGTACCAGGTTCCCGGGTTGAGGCGCGCCGGAACAATAAAATCGCGGGCGCCTTCCGGGGTGGAACGGGTGAGGGTCGGGGTTTCAATCTCCACGAAATCGTGGCCGTCGAGTACCCGCCGGGCCGCCTGATTCACCTTGGCGCGCAACCGCAGGGCCTTCTGTTCGTAGGAGCGGCGCAAATCCAGGTAGCGGTACTTGAGGCGAATATCTTCGGAGACCTTGCCGGCCCCTTCGGCGTGATCGGAGACCTGGAAAGGCAGAGCTTCGGCGGGGCTGAGGACCTCAACGTCCGTGGCCTCCACCTCGATCTCGCCGGTGGCCAGGGCAGCATTCGCATTGCCTTCCGGGCGTTCGCGCACGATCCCGGTCACCTTAATGCAGAATTCGTTACGCAACTCGTGCGCAATTTCTTCACGGACGGTCACCTGGGCGATACCCGAGGCATCACGCAGATCAATGAAGGCGATACCCCCGTGGTCACGGCGGCGATCCACCCACCCGGTCAGCGTCACTTCGCTGTCAATATCACTTGCTCGCAGCGAGCCGGCATAACGAGTACGTAACACGCTTTTGTCACTCTTTCTATCGTGGGAAACGGCTAGACGGGCCGTCCTAAGGTGCTTGCGAGACGAGCAAGCACCGGCTCCATGGTAGAACCCGCGGCACGCTCCGGGCAAAAGTTACGCTCCGGCCGCCCGCCGAACACATCTCATTACGCTCTGCCACCGCACCAGGCGGCCCCACGCGGCCCCACCCGTGGCCCACGGTGGCACACACCACCGCATGTACCCGGCTGCGCCTCTTCCTTTCTGCCCCCTTTCGCTGGTCTAATGGATCTAATGAGCAGGTATCTATCTCCGGAGCGCGAACGCCTTTTCCGTATTTTTTCCGTTGGCTTTATTTCGCTCGTTGCTTTTGAGAGCATGGCGGTCACCACGGCCATGCCTACCGTCGCGCGCGCTTTTGACGGCCAGAACCTTTATGCCCTCGCGCTCGGCGTGGTACTTGCGGCCCAGTTAATGACGACGGCGCTAGCCGGAGAATGGTCCGATTCCAAAGGCCCGCATTCTTGCCTGTACACCGGCGTCGTGCTTCTCACCGTGGGGCTCACGATCTGTACCGTCTCCCCCAGCATGGAAATTTTCGTGGCCGGCCGCGCCATCCAAGGCCTGGGCGGGGGCCTCATTATTGTGCCCTTCTACACCATCGTGGGCAATAGCGTGCAGCCGCGTCGTCGCCCCGGATTCTTCACCGCTTTCGCCGCGGCCTGGGTCCTCCCCTCGCTTTTCGGCCCCCTGCTCGCCGGAATTATTGTTGAGGCAATGTCCTGGCGGTGGATTTTCGGTTTCGTGCCGGCCACCATCCTGCTCATCGGGCCCTTCTTCTTTATTGGGATGAATAAAATCCCGGATATTGATCGCGTCAAGAAGCCGATGAATATTCGCACCATGGTCATTCCGGCCTTCGGGACCGGCGCATTGGTCGCTTGCCTGCAAATTATGAGCGGGGCGACGGAGCATAGTGCGCACACCTTCGCCATTATCGGGGTGTGTGGATTCGCCTTGCTTTTCTGCGCTCGTCCGCTTTTCCCGCGCGGGACTTTCCGCGGGGTGCGCGGGCTGCCCGCAACTATTGCCACCCGCGTTCTCCTCGGTACCTTCACGGCAATTGAGATGTTTTTGCCGCTCCTGCTCCAGGATGTGCACGGGTGGAGCCCGGTGGAAGCCGGTCTTATTTTGTCGGTCGGTTCGATCACCTGGGCGGTGGGATCGTATTTCTCCGGGCGGATCACCAATGCCGCGCTGCGCCTGCGCCTGCCGCTGTGGGGCTCGATTGGCGATGCTATCGGCCTTGGCCTGGTGCTGGCCGGCTCGCATCACGCTCTTCCCGGAAGCCTCGTTATTATCGGGTGGGCCATCGCGGGTATCGGATGCGGCTTCGCGTTCCCGGCGCTGAGCGTACACGCCCTCGCCTGCACCTCCCAAGAGGGCCAGGGGCGCACTTCTTCCGCGCTCCAGGTTGCCGATTCCATGGGAACCTCGCTGGTAGCCGCAATTATTGGGATTATTTATTCGGTGCTCACCCCGCCGCAGGATATTGCACTGATGGCCGGCATCGCGGTGTCCATTGCGCTGACCATTGCCGGCGCGGTGGTAGCCAGCCGCATTGTGCCACCGGCGGGCAGCGAGGCCGCGGAAAATCTTGCCGAATCGCAGCGCCTGAGCGGCGTGGGTCCGGGCGGGGAACAGCTGAGCGGCTCGGATATGCTCAGCGAAGATTCCAGCGCCGCGTGAACAGAGGGCAAGCTCACCGCATATATCCAGCGCCGGGCTTGCACCCCGGAGTAAACTAGTAGCGGCGCGTTTGCGCCCCCTGTGCCTATGTTAGGAATCCATGTCTGAACATCTCGGCGAAAATACGCCGTCTGATTCTTCCTCCACCGCCACCCCGGCGACTTTCGCTGACCTCGGTCTTTCCGAGGAAACGCTCACCGCTATTCATGCTCTCGGTTTTGAACACCCCTCCCCGATCCAGGAGCAGGCCATTCCGCTGCTGCTGAGCGGGCGGGATGTTATCGGCGTCGCCCAAACAGGAACGGGGAAAACTGCCGCTTTCGGTTTGCCGCTTCTGGAACAGGTGGATACTAGCAGCGCCGTCGTTCAAGCTCTGGTGCTCGCACCCACCCGCGAACTCGCGCTTCAGGGCGCGGACGCCATTGAATCATTCGCGCGCGGTACGGATACCAAAGTGCTGGCCGTGTACGGCGGTTCGCCCTATCCCCCGCAGCTTCGCGCCCTCGAAAACGGCGTGCATGTGGTGGTGGGCACGCCCGGGCGCATTATGGATCTCATTGATCGCGGCGCGCTCGTGCTCGATCACGTTTCTTACTTCGTTTTAGACGAAGCGGACGAAATGCTGCGCATGGGCTTCGCGGAGGACGTGGAAAAGATCGCCTCCGATCTGCCCGAAGAGCGCGTATCGGCGCTTTTCTCCGCCACCATGCCCCCGGCGATTCGCCGCGTGGCCGATTCTCACTTGAACGACCCGGAGGAAATTACCGTTACGCCGCCGGCCTCCACGGTTGCGAATATTACCCAGGAATTCGCGGTGGTTCCGGCCCGCCGCAAGGTGGGTGCTCTCGCTCGGGTCCTTGCGGTTTCTGAAGCCGACGCCGCCCTTGTATTCGTGCGCACTCGCGCCACCGCGGAGGATTTGGCGATTGAGCTGGGTACCCGCGGGGTGGCCACCGCGGCGCTTTCGGGCGACGTCGCCCAAAAGGATCGCGAACGCCTGGTCNAATAAGGACAAGGCCGATCCTTACGTGCACCGCATCGGCCGCACCGGCCGCGCCGGGCGCGAGGGCCGCTCGCTCACCTTCGTGACGCCGAAGGAACTGCCGCGCCTGCGCCGCATCGCGAAAACCACCAAATCACAGATGGAAGAAATCGATCTTCCCACCCCGGCGGAAGTCTCGAAACTGCGCGCCGCCAAACTCATGGAGCAGGCCCGCACCCGTTTCGACGCCGGGCGCCTCGGGGTCTACCGCGAGGTCCTCGAGCAATTCCTGGCTGCCCAGCAGGAGGCGCAGCAGAATAAGAACGACGACGCCGTAGCCTCCCCCGCTACCCTCCCGCTTGACGAGGGCGTTGCTGAGGCAGCAAGCTCGGTTCCGGCTGACTCGGAAGGCGCCGTCGTTACCGATACTACGGAAAACTTCGAAAACGAAACCGGTACCGGAAACAATACCGATGCCGAGACGGAAACCGGTGCAGAAAACGAGGCTGCGAGCGAGGCTCCCGCACCGATGAGCCTCGAGGATATTATCGTGGCGCTGCTGGCCTTGGGCGTGCGCGATCCCGGGCCTTCCGCGGATGAAGAGGAAAGCTTCACCGGGGAGGACAGCCGCGATTCCTTCAAGAAGAAGCGACGCGAAGCTCGCGAATTCAAGGGCGGGAAGCGCTACCGCATCGAGGTCGGGCACAAAGACCGGGTGCGTCCGGGTGCGATTGTTGGCGCGCTCACCCACGAAGGTGGGCTGCGCGGCTCGGACCTGGGCCATATCGATATTTACCCCACCTTCTCCCTGGTGGAAATTGGGGTGCCGCTTTCTCCGGAAGCCCGCCGGCGTATCTCCGAAGCGCAGGTTTCCGGGCGTGCCCTGCGGATTTCTGAAGACAGTGGTGCTCCCGCCGCCCGCCGCGGCGGCCCCGGACGTTCGGATCGCGCGGGGCGTTCGGATCGGGGCGCACGCGGAGACCGGCGCGGGCGCGGCCGCGGTTCTTTCAACCGTGGCGATGACGGTGATTACGGTTCGGATTACCGTTCTGAGCGCCGCTCGGATCGGCGCCATGACCGGCATGATCGCGGGGAGCGCCGCGGTGGGCGCGGGTGGCGGCGTTCATAGTTTGCGCTTCCCGGTGTTCACGCGCTGGTAACCATGTCCCGGTAGAGTGGCCATGGGTGGATAATCTTTCATCCATCGCCACGCTTCCGAGGAGAATTCCATGCGTAAACTTGTTGCCGGTCTTGCAGCTATCTGCACCGCATTCACTCTGACGGCCTGCTCGAACGGTTCCGGAAAGGATGCCGCACCCTCGCGTGATGAGGTTGTGGCCGGACTTAACAAGGGATTCAATTCCGCTATTGAGGAGGCGGGTAACAAGCTCCCAGCCGGACTTCACGAATCCATTGTTACCGGCTTCGTCGAGTGTATGGCCGATGGTGCTATCGAACAAGGTGTCTCCGTAGAAGGCCTCAAGATTATTGCCAACGGTGACGTAAAGAAATTCGATGAAGTCTCTAAAGAAGACAACGATATCCTCCAAAAGGTAACGGATAACTGCGCCACGAAGCTCGCCGGGCAGCCCCAGGGGTAATACTCATCGGGAAGAGCCACCGGGTCATACCCTGCCCAACGGGGAGACGGCCCAGCTCGTAACGTATCTTCATGCAAGCATCCGCGAAGTTGCGCGACACCCGTGGGATTGCGCGACTCCCGCGGGGTCGCGCAACTCCCGGGGCTGAGCGAGGCGGTGGATTTCACGCGGGAACCCCGCGGGCGAAAGCCGCGTAGCTGATAGTATCTACTTGTTTTATTCCGCATGGAAATGAGTGAAGATGCGTAAACTTTTAGGTGCAGCGGCTGTGGCATGTCTCGCGATGAGCCTAGCCGCCTGTTCGGGTAATAGTAATAAGTCGGAATCGGCTTCGCCAGCTGCGAAAACGTCGGCTGCCGCCTCGGCGCCGGCAGCTCCCTCGGCAAGCGATGCGAGCCCCGCTCAGCCTTCCGCGCCGATCACCGATAAGGGTCCGGCAGCTATTGCAACGGACGGCCCGGCTCCTACCCGCGATGAGGTGAGCGCCGGCATGCTTGCCGCTACGTCCGAGCTGCTCAAGAACACGCAGGATATCCCGGAAGCTCAAAAGGCCATGCTCCCCAAGCTTGTGGAGTGCACGGTCGATGAAGGGCTCAGCCGTGGCCTATCCGAGCAGGGCCAGCGTAATATCGCCGCGCAGATCCTTTTGCTCTCGCAGGAAGACCAAGCGATTATGGGCGAAGCAGCCAAGGTTTGCGGGGAAAAATTCGGGGCTAATACCCAATAAGCATTGGGCTGGCTGCTGGCACAGGATGCGAGTCTCGATACATAAGTAAGGGCGGGAGTCTCCATTTAAGGAGGCTCCCGCCCTTAGTCCGCTGTGCTTATGCACGCTGCTTATGCGTGCTGGTTATGCGCGCCGGTTTTAGGCATCCCATCCGGTGAGCCGCAGGCGGCGCGCTCGCCCGGACACCCCGCGCGCGGAGAGCTCGCGGAGCTTTTCCAGGGAGTCGGTTCCGGCCCGCACCTGGGTGCCCGAGAGCCCATCGAGCTCACCGGCCGCGAAGGCCTGGGCAATAGCCACCGATTCGCCAAGCGGTACCCATTCGGTGCGGTCCCGGTAACGTTTCATGGATGCCGTCATATCGGTTTTCACCGCACCGGGATTGAGAGAAAGCACCCGCAAACCACGCTGATAACCAGCCAAATGCAAGGATGCCGCCAGCCGCAACAGCGCCGTTTTCGAGGTGTAATAGGATACCGCGTCCGCGGAATCATGAGATGCCGCGGTGGCGGACAGGTCCAGGATTCTCCCGCCGCCGCGCTCGAGCATAATAGGTACCAAAGTTTGGGCCAGCTGGAACGGGGCTTCCACGTTAATCGCGATGGTGCGCTGGAAATCCTCCAGGCTGGTATCCCAAGGAAGTTCTTCTTCCCCGTACACTCCGGCGGAATTGAGCACCATATCGGGAGCGCCTTCCTCGAGGAGGATACGCAGCATCTCCCGGATAGAAGATTCCTTCGCCAGGTCACACCCGAGGGTAATAACCTGAGCACCCCGGATCTCGCATTCGGTGGCGGTACCATCCAAATTCGATAGTTTGGTCGCCAGCAAAATGAGGGTGCGCCCGGGCGCCGCTAAACCAATAGCGAGCTCCTTGCCCACGCCCCGGGAAGCCCCGGTAATGAGAATCCGGCGGGCCGGTGCGAGTCCTTCCGATTCCTGCGGTGCGGTAACCTGCTGCGCGGTCGCTTGCTGCCCGGTTACCGATTGCGCGGTCATCTGGTCGCCCGCATCCACGCGCTCCACCTCCTGCTGCGCCATTAGGCCCTCAGCTCCGCGCCGAAGTCCTTGCGCATCCGGCGTGCCACTCGGTGGCGTACCTGGGAAGTTTCTTCAGCGGTCAGGGTGTGATCGGTGCGGAAGCGCAGCGCGAATGCCAGCGACTTCTTCCCTTCCGGAACGGGATCACCCGTGAAAACATCGAAAAGCTCAATGCCTTCGAGGGCCTCCCCCGCGGCGGCCACGATGGCGGCCCGCACATCACCGGCGATCACATCGGCATCAACAATAAAAGCAAGATCTTCCTTAGCAACAGGACTGGTCCACACCGGCTTGACCGCGGCGGGTTCCACGGTGGCCGGAAGTGCGGCGTCGGTATTCACTTCGAAAGCGACCGAACGCGCCGGAATATCCAAGGCCTTGCATACCGCCGGAGCGAGTTCCCCGGCGTAGCCAACAACGCGGTCTCCGCTGAGGATAGCCGCGCAGCGCCCCGGGTGCCAGGGTGCCTGGTTCGCGGCGCGCACCGAAACCTCGGCGAGCATACCGGCAGCGCGCCGCCCGGCTTCTACCGCATCCCGCCAATCCCAGGTTTCCACCGGGTAACCGGCCCGGGCGGCGGTACGCGGCCCGCAGGCCACCCCGGCCACGTGATGGGGTTGGGCGGGGATAGCCGCGTGGAGGGCGGCAATCTCGTCCTCGGAAGGCCGCTGACCCGCCGCCGGAATCGGGGCCGGACTGATACCGGCCGGCCGGCTCACCGTGCCCATCTCAAAGACCGCCACCGCCGGATTACCGCGCTTGACGTTGAGCGAGGCCACCGGAATGAGGGTATCGAGCAGGGAGGTGCGCAGCAGATTGGCCTCATCCTGCAGCGGATTGGCCAGCGCGATAGCGGTGCGCCGCTCATCATCAGCGGCGTAGCCGAGCTCATCGAAACGCGCGGCCGGAATGAAGGGATAGGTCAGCACCTGCACCCACCCGGTTTCCGCCAGGGTGCGCGCAATATCGCGGCGCTGGCGCTGCGCGGGGCTCAGGCCGCGCCCGGCCGGAGCCGCCGGAACGGCGGTGGGAATCGCATCATAGCCTTCCAGGCGTGCGATTTCCTCCACCAGGTGAGCCGAGCCCACCAGATCCGGACGCCAGGTGGGAGGCTGCACGCTCCACACCGCGCCGCCGCGTTCCACGGTGCAACCGATATCCGTGAGGATCTCCGCAATACGATCCTCGCTCAGCTGCAACGAGGTCAGGCGTTCCACATCCGCAACCGGGAAAGCGAGCGCGGGCAACTGGTGTACCTGCCCGTACACAAAGACCTCATCGGTTGCTTCCCCCCCGCCGTATTCCACCAAAAGGTCGACGACGCGCTGCGCGGCCACCGCCGCCACCGCGGGATCCACCCCGCGTTCGAAACGCTTGGAGGCTTCGGTGGGGAGCTTGTGCCGCCGGGCGCTGCGCGCCACCGATACCGCATCGAAATGCGCTGCTTCTATCAGCACATTGCTGGTTTCCGCGGTGATCTCTGTATCGGCTCCGCCCATCACGCCGGCCACGCCGAGCACGCGCTCTCCCCCATTATCGGTAATAAGAAGATCTTCCGGATCGAGGGTGCGTTCCACATCATCAAGGGTGGTGAGTTTTTCGCCGGCCTTAGCCCGGCGCACCACCAGCCCGCCGCCGCGGATCTTATCCAGATCGTAGGCGTGCAGGGGTTGACCCAGGTCAAGCATCACGTAATTGGTGGCGTCTACCGCGAGAGAGATGGAGCGCTGGCCGGCTTGCTGGAGGCGGCGTGCCATCCAGGCCGGGGAGGGTGCCGCCGGATCTACCCCGCGCACCACCCGGGTGACAAACAGATCGCATCCGGGCTGGCCGTGAATCGGGGCGTTATCTTCCACGCGCACCGGGAACCCGGTGGGGGTGGCTTCCGGGAGCGGAGCGTCCGCCAGGCCCGGGTCGGTGAAGCGAGCCCCGCTGGAGTGGTGGTATTCGCGCGCTACCCCACGCATGGAGAAGCAGTACCCGCGATCCGGGGTCACGTTAATTTCCAGGGTTTCCCCCGGCAGGCCCAGGAATTGCCTGGCATCACTGCCGAGTTCCACACTGGCCGCGGCTGCGTCGTCGAGAACAATAATGCCCTCGCTTTCATCCGAGAGCCCGAGTTCGCGTTCCGAACACATCATGCCGTCGGAAATATGGCCGTAAGTTTTGCGGGCCGCGATCTCAAAACCGCCCGGCAGCACGGCGCCGGGGAGGGACACCACCACGGTATCGCCCTCTTCGAAATTATGGGCGCCGCAAATAATGCCGCGCGAGGGCAGCTCGGAAGGCTCGCGCCCCGTTCCGGGTTCGTCGTTGTACTGCCCTACGTCCACGCGGCAGTAGTTAATGATCTTCCCGTTGCTTTGTTTCTTCGGTTCGCGGCTGAGCACCCGACCGAAGACCAGCGGGCCGGTGACCGCGCCGGGGTGGATTGCTTCTTCTTCCAGGCCGACTTTTACCAGCGCGGCAGCCAGCTGCGCGGGGCTGAGATCCTCGGGCAGCTCAACGTGTGAGCCCAACCATTCCTGCGGAATCAGTGGCATTAGTTTCCCCTCCCGGTGGTTCCGAATTGCATGGAGAAGCGCACATCGCCTTCCACCATGTCACGCATATCAGCGATGGAATTACGCAGCATCAGGGTGCGCTCCAGGCCCATTCCGAAGGCGAAGCCAGTGTAAACATCCGGGTCAATGCCGTTATTGCGCAGCACTTCCGGATTGACCATGCCGCAACCGCCCCATTCGATCCAGCCCGGGCCGCCCTTCTTCTGCGGGAACCACAGGTCCATTTCGGCACTCGGTTCGGTGAAGGGGAAGAAGGAGGGCCGCAGCCGCGCCTTCGCTTCCGGCCCGAACATATGGCGGGCGAAATGATCCAGGGTGCCCTTGAGATGGGCCATGGTCAGGCCCTTATCCACTGCCAAGCCTTCCACCTGGTGGAATACCGGGGTGTGGGTGGCATCCAGCGCGTCGGTGCGGAATACCTTGCCCGGGCAGGCGATGTAGAGCGGGGCGCCGCGGCGCAGCAGCGCGTGGGATTGCACGGGCGACGTGTGGGTGCGCAGCACCAGGTTGCGTTCCTCGGTGACCGCACCGTCAGGGCCGACGACGCCCGATACGTAGAAGGTATCTTGCATCTGGCGTGCCGGGTGGTCAGGCCCGAAATTCAGGGAGTCGAAGTTGAACCACTCGTGCTCCACTTCGGGACCTTCGGCGATCTCCCAGCCCATGGCAATAAAGAAATCAGCAATATCCTCACTGAGAACCGTGAGCGGGTGGCGTGCCCCGCGCGGAGAGCGGTTGGTCGGCACGGTAACATCCACCGTTTCGGTGGCCAGAGCCGCGGCCGCTTCCGCTTCCTCAATACGAGCGGTGGCGCTGGCGAGGGCCGCCTGGATTTCCTTGCGGGCCGCGCCCAGCAGTTTACCGGCGATGGGCTTTTCTTCTTTGGCGAGGTTCCGGATCTGCATATTCGCGTGAGTGATCGGAGCATTATCACCGCTGTGCGCGAGGCGTGCGGCTTTCAACTCCTCGAGGGTGGTGGCCGCCGCAAAAGCGCTACATGCCTGTGCGACGGCCGCCTGCACTCCCGCTTCGTCCAGGGGACTGAGCTGTGAGGACATAGCTGCCTTTCTTGTAGTTAACCATGTCAATTCTAGTCAAACTCGCCGAAAGTGCGTAACAGCGGGGCCGAGATGGACTCGGCCCCGCTGTGAGGTTACTGGTAGCGCGCTTGCGCCGCGGTACGCGGCGCCGGCGTCGTTCCTAGAATTTAGCGCTGGCTGAGGGGAACCTCAGGCCAGAGTTCATCCCAGGAATGCCCGGTGAGGTCTTCGGCAACCTTGCGAGCTTCGGGAGTGGCATCTTCCTTCGCCCCGCCCGCTTCCAGGCGATGGATCTCATCCATGAGGATGGCGTGGGTGTGCTTATCCAGCTTGACGAAGCGAGACACCAGCAGCGCCACCCCGATGAGGATCGCGGGAAGGATGACCGTCACGAAGGCGATCATATGGGAAGCACCGGTGGACTGAACCACCTGGCAGGAGCTTTCCAGCGCACCGGAGGCATCCACCTTGCAGGCACCTTCGTGCAGCGGGGTGTAGCCGGAGGCCGCGAGGTTCGTGCCCTTTTCCAGCGGGTTGACGAAGCCGCCCAGGTCCATGAACCAGCCCACGAGGAAGGTTCCCAGCGCACCGGTGGACTTACGCCCGAAGGTCATAACGGCGGCGTAGATGCCGGCGCGATCTTCGCGGGTCATGATGTAATCAACGTCCGGGATGAAGGGGTACACATTCCACGGGGTGTATTCCAGCAGCGCGCGCCCGCACTGGTAGATCACCGCGGTGGCCAGCAGGTAGATGAAGGCGTTGCTTTCCGGCCCGATGAGGTAGATCGCGCCCACACCCGCCAGCGAGGCGAGGATCAGGGTGAAGGAGAAGGCCCACAGGAAGCGCGGCCCGTGCGAAAGCATGAGGAACATGGCCCAGATCGTCATGGGAATACCCACGATGGACACGGCCTGCAGCCAGAAGCCCTGAGATTCGCTCATCCCCACCGCGTAGACCGCGAAGAAGGTCAGCGCCGAAGCGTAGACATCCTTCCCGGTGAAGGAGAAGAGGTAGACCGTCAGGTGCTTGTTGTACGAAGAGTTGCGGAATACCGAGGTGAATTCCACCGCGGTGTGCTTGAGCATCTGGAAACCGTTCATCTTCGGCATGGCGTCGAGTTCGGCCACGAATTCCGGGGTGAGCGGGCGTTCCCAGGTGGTGGCGTAGGTGGTGAAAACGCCGATAGCGAAGAGCACCGCGAAGGCGCCGCCGATTCCCAGGTAGGCCCAGGGGTTGGAGACGTTGCCGCGCACCAGCGCCGGGATGAAGAACACCACGAAGGTGCCGGTGGCCGAGCAGAACATACGCATCGAGGAGAGCGTGGTGCGTTCCTCGTACTTGCGGGTCATTTCGGTAGGCAGGGTTTCCCACGGAATGAGGATCATCGCGATAATAACCTCGATCAGCAGGTAGATGACGAGGTAGTACCAGAATCCACCGAAGGGAATCCACAGCAGCGGGAAAATAATGAGCAGCAGGGGCGCGCCGATCATGAGGAAGAAGTGGCGCCGGCCGAACCGCCGCCCCAGCTTCGTGCGGTAGAAACCGTCCGTCAGCGGGCCAATAAACACCGAAATAACGGCGTCAACGATACGAGCCACACCGAGGATGAGGCCGCCCTGGGTAGCCGTCACCCCGCCGTAGTTCGTGAAGAAGTACAGCAGCAGACCGGAGATGATGGTATTCCACCCACCACCCATAAGGTCCACCAACCCGAAACAAATACCGCGACCAATGGTGATCGGCTTGGCGGTGTACACGCGCAGCTTGGAGAGTTTCTCCAGCTCGCCACGCTTATCGGCGTCGAGGGCGCCGCTATTGTGTGTTCCCATTTTCTTTTGTCTTTCTGTGAAAGGAGGAACGGTTGTGGTTCGCCATCGACTCTTACCGCGCTCACGCTCGGCTTCCGTGCCCGCGCGAGCTGTTACCGCGCTACACTGCCGCGAAGCTATCACTACCGCTCTTTCGCATCAAAAGCTTATAAGTTTCCGCGGCTTTCCAGCAGTTACCTAGCTCCCCGTTCGTATCGTGGACGAGGAACGTGCCGCCGGAGAGATTCTCTGAAAACCGCGGATTCTCGCGGTTTTTAGCACGACGACGGCGCTGACGCGCACCCTTCCGCCACCACCATGATATTTTTCACATTTAGAAATTCCCGTTTCTAGCTCTCAAATACTCTCCCGAAAACCGCATGTTTTCGCGTAAAGTGAGAGAGCGGGCCGCGGCGTCGTCGTCGTTGGCTACGCACCCGGTCTCCGCGCCCGCGTGCCCCCGGGCGGGGTGGAGTACCTTAAAAGAAGCAAGCCGAGGCGAGGGAAAGCCCCGCGCCCGGCTCAAAAATAGGAGGATTCAATGTCGACGCCCCTCACTCTCAACCCGGACCGGCTTTTCCCGGCAGATCCGACGCAGCGGAAACTGGCGCGCGAAATTTTCGAGGTCACCAAGAAGCATCCCATTATTTCCCCGCACGGCCATGTTCCCCCCGAATGGCTCGCTCTCAATACTCCCTTCACCGATCCCACGAGCATGCTCCTCACCCCGGATCACTACACCAACCGCCTCCTGCACGCGGTGGGCCGGGTGGATCTGGCCGATCTGGGTGTGCCGGTAGGAAGCCCGCTCTCCCCCGAAAAGTCCCGCGCGGCCTGGCGCCTGTTCTGCAAGAACTGGTGGACCTTGCGCGGTACCGCGGTGCAGGGTTGGTTTGAATCCGAATTTGTGGATGTCTTCGATGTGCATGTGCGCCCCTCCGAAGAAACGGCCGATGAGATCTACGATCACATCAACGCTCTGCTCAAGACGGAAGAATTCCTGCCCCGCTCGCTGTACAAGCGTTTCAACCTGGCGATGATGGCCACCACCGATGATCCGGTTTCGGACCTGCGCTACCACAAGCAGCTCCTGGATGATCCCACCTGGGAAGGCTATATTCCGCCTACCTTCCGCCCCGATAAGTACCTCGAACCGGCCACCCCTGACTTCAAGGCTAATGTGGAGGCGCTCGGCCAGGCAGCCGATCAGGATGTGTCCACCTACGAAGGTTACGTGGAAGCCATGCGCAAGCGCCGCCTCTTCTTCAAGGAGATGGGCGCGGTCTCCTCCGATCACTCGCATCGCGATCCGGGTACCGCACGCCTGCCCGAAGCGCGGGCGGCCGAACTCTACAAGCTGGCCCTGGCCGGCAAGATTTCGCCGGAAGATGGTGCGGCCCTGCGCCGGCACATGCTCAACGACCAGGCTCGCCTGGCCTGCGAGGACGGCCTGGTCATGACCTTCCATCCGGCCGTGTACCGCAACCATCACCAGGCGGCCTTCGAGCGCCTGGGTGCGGACGTCGGGGGCGATGTGCCCATGGCCGTGGAATTCACGAATAACGTGCAGCCCATGCTTTCCGAATACGGAGACAACCCGAACTTCCAGGTTGTTTTCTTCACCATCGATCAGGATGTCTACCAGCGCGAACTGGCCCCGCTGGCCGGGTACTACCCGAGCGTGTACGTGGGCGCCCCGTGGTGGTTCATCGATGAGCCGGATGCGATCCTGCGCTACCGCGAACAGGTCACCCCCTACGGCACCTTCTACAAGACCTCCGGGATGATCGACGATACCCGCGCCTTCGCTTCCATTCCCGCACGGCACGACGTCGCCCGCCGGATGGACTCGGTTTACCTGGCACGGATGGTGGCCGAACACCGCCTGGAGCTGGACGAAGCCCTCGAGGTGTCCGAAGCCCTCGTGACCACGATTCCGGCTCGGGCCTTCCGGGTGGATACCTCCAAGCTGAGCGGAACCACCGCGAAGTAAGGAAACACGCCCACGTAACGGGTACTCGTCGGTGACCGGAGTACCGCTCTGGAACTGGAGTGCGGCTCCGTAACGAACTACCCGGGACTGAGAATTTGGCCGTGCGCGATACGTTCGCGCACGGCCAAGTGTTTAACTACCTTAATGTGAAGTGACGGCCGCCACTTTGCTATGATCGACTTGTTTCATTAATCAATGGAAAGGAGTCGCCATGGCGAACGAATTTGTGGACAAGATTAAGGAAGGCGCAACCGAGGCTTTTGATCGGGCCAAGGAATTCGGCCAGAAGGCCGCCGATAAGGCGGGCCAGCTGGGCGATGCTGCGAAGGAAAAGTTCGAGGAAGTCAAGGACGAACTGACGGACAAGGACCACGGCGATAAGGCTGAGGAGAAGGCCTCCGATGCTGGTGACAAGGCAAAGGATGCTGGCGAAAAGGTCAAGGATGCCGCTTCCGATGCCGGTGATGCCGCCAAGGAAAAGTTCGAGGACGTCAAGGACAACCTCTCCGATAACAAGTAAATCCACCATTCGGTACATCCACCCAGTACCGAAATATCCACCTCAGTAGTGATGGGCTACCCGGCGGCGGGTGCCCCGCAGCGGGCGGCGAAGAAGATTCTTCGCCGCCCGCGTGGCTTACCCTGTGTATTTATTTAGGGGCGCTGCTGGATCATCGCCGTCGTACTGGAAAGGATCGCGGCGGCCATAGCAACATTGCAGGATTCGGCTTTCCCGTAGATCGGGATGGCGACGGTCGCATCGACATTGGCATCTACATCCGCGAAACCGTGCGCTTCATTGCCCAGTAGCCAGCACACCGGCCGGGTGAGATCCGGGCCGAGGGGTGGTTGCCCGAGGTAGGCGGCGTCGTTCGCGGAGGCCACCAGGGTGGCCAAGTCCCACTCCCCCTCGCCGGTGGCTGCCAGGAAGCTGATGCCCGCGCGTTCGAGCACGCCGTCGAGCTTGCTGACGTTAATGGAATCGAGCACCGGGAGGTGGAAAATGGAGCCGGCCGAGGAGCGAATAACTTTCGGGGACCACAGTTCCACGCTGCCGCGCCCGAGCAGCACCGCATCACATCCGGCCACGTCCGCGGCTCGAATAATGGCGCCCACATTGCCCGGGTCTTGAATATTCGCGGTGGCCAACACCAGCTTTGCGCACTTGACCGTGGGTGTGAGCGCGGGTGTTTCCGGAATGTCGATAACGGCCACAACGCCGCGCGCATCTTCGGAGAGGGCCTGCATCTCATCGGCATTGAGTGGGTGGTGGTAGACGCCGGCATTTTTGATGAGGTCACCGAGTTCCGGGTTGGAAATGAGGCTCGCTTTCGTATAGTAAACGTCGCGAACCAGATTCGCGCGATGCGCGAGGAGTTCTTGAACGGCTCCGGGGCCTTCCACCAGGGTTTGCCGGAAGCGTTCGCGCTGCTGGGGGCGGTGCAGACGGGCGGCGCGAGTGAGTTGGGTATGCGATGCGGGTGTGCTTTTCACGGGTTGTTTCTTTTTCTGTAGAGGTGGGTGTAGCAGGGTGTGTAGAAAGGCGGGCGCAGGTTCTCGGGAGCCGCTAGGGCCGCACGAAGCCGTCGGTAAAGATGCCGGCCACGCCCCAGCGTTCTAGTTGCCGGGCACGTTCGGGGTTGTTAACTGTGTAGACGTGCACGTCTCGGCCCGCCGCGCGGGCCTGCGCCACCACGGCCGCGGTCACGGCGTCGTCACTCACATGCAGGTAACGCGCATCGGTGAGGTCAAGCACGGTGCGCCAATCCGGCCCGAAACTCGCGCGCTCGAATAGCGCGCCGCGCGGGATTTCCGGGGCGTGGCGCGCGAATTCGGCCAGTTGCAGGTGGGAGAAAGAGGAGACGAGCGCCCGCTCGGGGCCGAGCCGCCGGGCTTGTTGCGCCACCGCTCGAACCAGGGCGCGAGCCTGCTCGCCGCCCTGCGCGCAGGGTTTCATTTCGATATTGATGCCCATCCCGGTCTCGAGGGCAAAATCGACGAGCTGGGCGAGGGTGGGGATTTTTTCTCCCGCGAAGCCGGGGCTGAACCAGGATCCGGCGTCCAGGGTTTCCAGGTCCGTAGCGCGTAATTCATCGACGCGCCCGTGGCCGGTGGTGGTGCGCTCCAGGGTGGCGTCGTGGCACAGCGGGAGGGTGCCATCCGCGGTGATATCCACATCCGTTTCGATCCAGGTGAATCCTGCCTGGTAGGCGGCCCGGAATGCGGCCATGGTGTTTTCGGGTGCGTCGGCGGACAGGCCGCGGTGGGCGAAAAGTTTCATGATTGTAGTCTAAACGCAGCGGCCCGAGTAACGAGGTATCGTCACTCGGGCCGCTGATGTATCACGCTTGAAAAAGCTTAGGCAACCTTGGGTGCGTTCACGTCTTCCGGAAGCGCAGCCTTGGCGGCATTGACCACCGCGGTGAAACCGGTGGGATCATTGACGGCCATTTCAGCGAGCTGACGGCGATCAACTTCAATTCCGGCCAGGCCCAGGCCCTGGATGAAGCGGTTGTAGGTCATGCCTTCGGCGCGCACGGCCGCGTTGATGCGGGTGATCCACAGCTTGCGGAAATCGTTCTTCCGCTTCTTGCGGTCGCGGTAGTTGTAGACGAAGGAATGGGTGACCTGTTCCTTGGCCTTGCGGTAGAGGCGGGACCGCTGCCCGCGGTAGCCGGACGCCCGATCGAGGGTAGTGCGACGCTTCTTCTTGGCGTTAACGGAGCGCTTGACGCGTGCCATGTTTTTCTCCTTTTACAAAACTTTTCGTCGGACGAATCTAGCGGCCGAGCAGACGGTTAACTTCGCGAAGGTTGGACTTGTCCACAACCTGGTCGCGCGAGAGCCGACGCTTCCGGGTGGAGCTCTTGTGCTCCAGCAGGTGGCGCTTATTGCGCTGTTCGCGCATGAGCTTGCCGCTTCCCGTCACGCGGAAACGCTTCTTCGCACCGGAGTGCGTCTTCATCTTGGGCATTGTTCATCCTCACTCGTGCCCCGGGGGCACATTTGATCTACCAGATCTTTCGCGCCCGCGGGCGCGCTTTCACAAGGCAACTATTCGGTTGCGGCTGCGTTGTTATCCGTTTCGGAGGTTTTTGCGTTGCGTTCGGCCGCGCGTTTGGCGGCTTTCGCGCGCCGGTTCTCGCGTTCAGCTTCACGACGACGCCGCTGATCGGACTTCGCTTCGGACTTCCGCCGCGTGGGCGCAAGGACCATGGACATATTGCGCCCGTCAGCGCGAGGTGCTGCTTCCACAGTAGAAATTTCCGCGAGTTCTTCAGCCAGGCCGGAGAGCAGGCGCACACCCATTTCCGGGCGGGATTGTTCACGGCCGCGGAAACGAAGATCGAATTTGACCTTATCCCCGGCGTTCAGGAAACGTTCCGCCTGCGACTTCTTGGTGTTGTAGTCATTACCGTCAATCTTCAGCCCAATCCGGATGGATTTGATCTGAGTATTGGCCTGGTTACGACGTGCTTCCCGAGCTTTCTGGGCGGATTCGTACTTGTATTTCCCGTAGTCCATGAGGCGCGCGACCGGCGGATTGGAATTCGGAGCAACTTCCACCAGGTCAAGGTTCGCCTCAACGGCCAGGCGGAGCGCATCTTCCGTGCGCACCACACCAACCTGTTCACCGCTGGGGCCAACAAGGCGCACCTTAGGGACGTGGATGCGATCATTTACACGCGGTTCGTTGTTAATTGCAGTTCCTCTGTTCCTCAACGTGGACAACGCACGGAGTACTCCCGAGGTGACACGGCACGCCAAACGGCCATGTTACGAACCCGCTACCCTTTGATATGACCCGATCCTAATCTTTCCCGAAAATTTCTTTTCGAAACAGCGGCCCGGGCGGGCGGCTAGGTGGGATTTCTCCACTTGCGTTCCGGCAGAATGCCGGATTGACCGTACTAGTTTAGCACACCGGCATGAGTTATGAATAACACCGCGGGTTATTCTCCCCACATGCGACGGCGCAGCCACGCCCTGCAGCCATTGAACTCACCGCTCAGGAAAGCTCTGCGAGGGCTTGGGCAACGGTGAAGTTCCCTTCGTAGAAGGCTTTGCCAATGATGACGGAGTCCACGCGGCCGGACGAATCGCTATCGGCGCTCGCATCGCGCTCGCTCAGCTCCCGAACTGCACGCAGATCGGCAAGCGTCGCCATCCCGCCCGAGGCGGTGATGCGAGCCCGGCTCAGCCCTGCGACCCGCTGGAGTAACTCAAGGTTCGCCCCGGCAAGGGCGCCATCTCGGGTTCGATCCGTGACGATATAGCGGCGCGCACCGGCGTCGTCGAGAAAATCTATAACCTCACGCAACTCCCCAACATCGGTACCGGCACCGCGCGCAACCACCCGGGCGCCGTCGACATCAAGACAAACCGCCACCCGGTCCGCGTGCTGCGCCAGTACCCGCGCCACCCACGCGCGATCCCGCAGGGCGGTGGTTGCGAGGTTAATGCGTTCTGCACGGGTAGCGAGGGCGCGGTCGAGCACCTCCGGGGTGTCGATTCCGCCGGAAAGCTCCCAGCGCATCGGGCTGCTCTCCATGAGGCGCTCCAGCAGGGCGAAATTATCCCCGGTGCCGTATACAAGGTCGAGATCCACCAGGTGAATCCACTGCGCTCCGGCCGTCCGGAAATCCGCAATAGCCGCGGCCGGGTTACTCCATGCTTCCGGGCCGCTGCCCAGCCGCGCGGACCGCCCCGCCCGAATATCTACCGCGACGAGCAGCTCACAGGTCATCGCGATCCCCCGCGGAATCCTCATTACCATTTTCGCCCCGCGCTACTTTGCGCAGAATCTTCTCAATATCCGCCTGGGTGAGTTTCCCGGAATCCAAGGCTGCGCAGTCGGTAATAGAGCGCTCCCCCAGCATGAGCTCCTCCACGATGGGATCCAGGGAGTTGAGCAGCAAGCCGGAAGCGATTTCCTCATCGGCCTTGCCAGCGAAGAAACGCCGCGCCCGCACCATCCCGGATACGCCCGGTTCAAAACCGGTGGATTCTTTATCCAGGTTGACGTCAATAAGAATGGAGCCGTAGGGGCTGAGACGGGAGAGCATTCCAGCCACCGCGGGCGCGTCGTCGGAAAGGGAGGCGGGTTCCTCATCGGGATCCGGGCCGGTGATATTGCGGATATCCCACTCATCGTAGACGGGCGTTGCCAGCTGGCGGTACACCAGCGCCCCGGAATCCGTGGCCACCACCTGCACGTCCAGGCCGTGCAGCGCGCAGAGCGCCGCGAGGGCATCTGCGCTATCAAAAGGAGTGAGTACCGCGTAGGTGCGCACGTCAGTCATCGAGTTATCCTCCCCTTGCGCTTCGTTATTAGTTATTTTCCCAGGTGCCGGTGAGCAGGCCGCGGCCGAGCACGTGTTCGCGCGCCAGGAAATACGCCACCGCGGGCCGGGTTTCTGCATCGATATCTAGCACGGTATTGAGGGCGAGCACCGCGAAAATATAGCGGTGCGGGCCGTGGCCGGCCGGCGGGGCGGCGCCCTGGAAGCTCGGAGTTCCGCCGTCGTTCTTCAAGGTGAGAGCGGGTGCCGGAAGGTCATCGGAGCCGCCGGCCGCAATTTCCACGGTATCGGCGGGCAGATTCGCAACCGTCCAATGCCAGTAACCGGACGGGGTGGGAGCATCCGGGTCATAGCAGGAGACGAGCAAACTCACCGTGCCCTCCGGCGGGGTATCCCAGCCCAGTTGCGGATTGCGGTCCGCGCCGCCCGGCGTGGTGCCGGTGCCGGTTGCGCTTTCGGGCAGGGCTTCCCCGTTCGCGAAATCATCGGAGGTGAGGTGAAGATCAACGCTTCCGGCCGGCACTCCGGCGTAGGGATCGTGGGTGGTCATATCCGCTCCTTATGCGTGCTCGATGCGTGCGTGCGCGCCGCGGCCGTGCGGCGGGCGCGCTTAGTCCAGTCTAGCGTGATGAGGCCGCGCCTTCCGGCGCAATTTTGTCGACGGCGCCGCCGAATCGCCTCTCGCGCTGCCCGTAGGCGGCGCAGGCTTCCCACAAGGCACGCCGCTCGAATTCCGGCCAGGGCAGCGGGGAAAAATACAGTTCCGCGTAGGCACTTTCCCACATGAGGAAATTGGAGGTGCGGTATTCCCCGCCGGTACGGATAAGGAGATCGACGTCGCGCATGCGCGGGGCGTAGAGCTGGGCGGTCAGGGTTGCTTCGCTAATGCGCTCGGCTTTGAGTTCCCCGCGGGCCACCCGCTCCGCCACCGCGCGCACCGCATCCACGATTTCCGCGCGCCCGCCATAGTTAATGCACAGATTGAGGACCATCCGGGTATTTCCCGCGGTCAGTTCTTCCGCGGCGCGAATTTCACGCAGCACCGAGCGCCACAGCCGGCCCTCGCGGCCTACCCATTGCACCCGCACTCCCCATTCGTGGAGCTGATCGCGGTTGGCGCGGATAATATCGCGGGAAAATCCCATGAGGAAACGCACCTCAGAAGGCGAACGCCGCCAGTTTTCGGTAGAAAAAGCGTAGACGGAGAGCTCTGCGATTCCCACTTCCAGGGCGCCGGCCACCACGTCCATCAGAGAACGTTCGCCGGCTTTATGGCCTTCGGTGCGCGCCAGCCCGCGGGCATTCGCCCAGCGCCCATTGCCGTCCATCACGATGGCTACGTGTTCGGGCACCCGCCCCAGTGGCGGGGGCGTGATACCGGGCCGGTGGGCCGGGGTGGGGCGCTCCAGATGAGGGAGATGGTCCAGCTGCGCTCGATTCGGGTGCTCGTCTGTCATGATGCCGACCTCACGATCTGCAAGGAACGTACCTTGCGTTCCAAATACCATTGCACGTACGCGGAAATATATCCGTGTGCGGTTTCCCCGGCGCTGCCGGCCAGCGCGTCAATAACTTCCCAGTCCCCGCGCGCCAGGGCCGCGAGGAGCCTGCGGGTATCTTCACCCGGATAGGCGGCCCCGCGCGGGGCGCAACGCCGGCACACCAGGCCGCCGGCTTGCACATGGAAAGCCGTGAGGTCCTCCCCGCTGCCGCAGAGCGCGCAGGAGGTCACCGCCAGGCCCCACCCGGATACCGCCATGGCGCGCAGCAGGTAGGAATCCATAATCGGATAGGGTGCGTGCTGGCGGGCAGCCAGGGAATTGAGGGCGCCCAGGAGAAGGCGGTAGTGGGCCCGGTCCGGTTCGCCTTCCGCCCCGAGTTTTTCCGCGACTTCCACCATGGTGCTCGCGGCCGCGTAGGCTTCAAAATCGGGCGCGATAGCCCGCCCGAAGGGATTGAGGGTGGCCACCTCCGTGACAATATCGAGGCTGCGCCCCCGGTAGAGCTGCACATCCACGTAGGTGAACGGCTCGAGGCGCGCCCCGAATCGGGAGCGGGTGCGGCGCACCCCTTTGGCCACGCAGCGCACCAGGCCGTGCGCGCGTGCCAGCAGGGTGACAATGCGGTCCGCTTCCCCCAGGTCCTGCGTACGCAGGACTATTCCTTCATCCCGATAGAGTTTCACTGGCTCCCAGTTTAGCGGTGCGCACGATTGACAGCCGAGATAATCGCCTTGAGGCCGGCGCGTGTCGTGGAGGTGTGAATACCGCAGCCCCACAGCACCTGGTCATCAATCTCGCATTCCACATAGGCGGCCGCCGAAGCATCCGTACCCTCGCTCAGGGTGTGTTCGGCATAGTCGAGCACGTGGATATATTCGCCCAGCTGTTCCATCGCGTTGACGAAAGCGTGGATGGGGCCGTTGCCGCTGCCGTGCAGGCTGTGCTGCACGCCGTCCGCCTGGGTTTCCACGACGGCGCTAATATCGGTCCCCCCGCCGCTGTGATTGGTGAATTCCAGCGCACGCAAGCGGTAGCGACCCCACGGGGTGCTGACCGTGCTCCGGGCACCAGGTGCGCTCTGCGAGGCCGCAGCGCCCGCCGCGCCGGCCGAACCCGTTGCGCTCGTTGCACCCGCAGGCTCCACCGCAGCAGCGCCCGCCGGCTCCTGCTCCCCGTACCCTTGCGAGAGCGGAAGGTATTCGTCCACGAAAATATCCCAGAGAGTATCCGCACTGACTTCTTCCCCGGTGCGTTCCGTCCAGGTTTGCACAATGCGGGAGAGTTCGATTTGCATGCGCCGGGGCAGATCCAGATTGCGGGTGGTTTGCATGAGGTAGGCAACCCCGCCCTTGCCGGACTGGGAATTGACCCGCACGATGGCATCGTAGGTACGCCCCACATCCTTGGGGTCAATGGGCAGATAAGGCAGCGCCCAGGGAACCTGCCGCTCGTCTCCCCCGGCTGCGGCCAGATCCGCGGCCCGGCGTTGCATCCCCTTCTTAATGGCGTCCTGATGGGAGCCAGAGAACGAGGTGTAGACAAGCGAACCGGCGTAGGGCACCCGCGGGCCCACCTCAATCCCGGTGCATTCTTCGCACACATCCACGATGGCATCAATATCGGAAAGATCCAGTTCCGGATCAATCCCCTGCGAATAAAGATTCATGGCCACCGTAATAAGGTCAACGTTTCCGGTGCGCTCCCCCTGCCCGAAGAGGCAGCCCTCCACCCGGTCAATACCGGCGAGCATCGCCAATTCGGTGGTGGCCACCCCGGTGCCGCGATCATTGTGGTTATGCGCGGAAAGCGCCACGTACTCGCGCTTGGGGATATGGCGGGAGAAGTATTCGATTTGATCGGCGTAGACGTTCGGGGTGGCGCGTTCCACCGTGGTGGGTAGATTAATAATAATTTCGCGCTCGGCATCCGGTTGCCACACATCCATGACGGATGAGCACACCTCGAGGGCGTAATCAATTTCAGTATCCACGAAAATCTCCGGGGAATATTCGAAGCCGAAAATAAGATCGTCCGGAAGTACCTTTTCGGCGTAGGCCACGATTTCCCGGGTTCCGGCCATGGCCAGTTCGCGGATGGCTTCCTTGGAGGAACCGAAAACCACATCGCGGAAAACCGGCGAGGTGGCATTGTACAGGTGCACGGTGGCGCGCGGGAATCCGGCCAGCGCATCGATGGTGCGGTGAATAAGTTCGGGGCGCGACTGGGTGAGAACCGAGACGGTCACGTCGTCAGGCACCGCACCGTCCTCGGCCAGGGAGCGCACAAAATCCCAATCGGTTTGGGAGGCGGCCGGGAAACCGATCTCAATTTCCTTCACGCCGATCTTGACGAGCAGATCAAAAATCCGCCGTTTGCGGATCATATCCATCGGTTCGATAAGGGCCTGGTTGCCGTCGCGCAGATCGGTGGAGAGCCAGCGCGGCGCCTTGGTAATACGATTATTGGGCCAGGTACGATCCGGCAGCGCAATCGGATTTGTATCCAGGAAAGGCCGATACTTGTAGAAGGGCATGCCCGAGGGGCGCTGACGGTGCGTGTATCCGGAAGTTTTCATGGGGTGGTCACCTTTTATTTTTTGTGTGGCGGTCAAATTTAAGAACGACGGCGCAGCTTAACCCGCCGCGAGGAGCCGAATAAGCTCGCGGCGGCTCATAAGGAGAAGGCGAGAGGTACCCATAGGCATAACTCTAACCCCTCAGCTAGCTGAATATGCACAGATTTGTCCGCGATGTGAGACTTACAGGACCGCCGGGAAGGCATTCCAGTAGCCCAAGCTCATGAGTAGCACCGCTTGGGCGCACAGGGTGAGCAGGGTGGTGATCCGCGCGATACGCCCCATGCCGGGCCGGGCATTCCAGCTGCGGAACGCAGCCCGCACGTGCATCCACGCCGCCCCCAGCGCCGCCAGGTGGACGAGGGCGAAACCTCCCTGCACGATCAGCAGATTATGGGAATAGGTGAGCGCGATATGGGCAACGGCCACCAAATACACGAGGAAGACCGCCCAGGCACCCACCACCGAGAGGGAAGCGAGATTGAGAGCTGCCCCCGATCCGGAGAAATTCGAGAGGCGATGCCCGCGCACCGGAATCCAGCACACCGCCACCAGCACGATGCTCACCGCCAGGAGGGCCACGCCGCCCAGCGCGATATAGAGCGCCGTTTGGGCGGTGAACCACCCGCCGGCCGTGAGGGTGGGGGCCACGAAGGCCTGCCGTGGTTGGTCACCGGCCACCCGCGGTTGCGCCGTCGCCGTAAAGGGTAAACCATTGACCCAATCCGCGGTATCTTGCATGGCCGCGCGCGAAAGCTTGCTGCGGTTGATCTGGAGGCCGTGGTCGGCGTCCTTGTAATAGCGCACCGTGAGCGCGCTGTTGCCGGCCTCTTCCAGGTAGCGGGCCATCATCTGCGGGCCCTGGATGGTCGGCATGGAATTATCGGCCGTGCCGTAAAGCATGAGGACCGGCATGGTCATCTGCTTCTCGTAAGGTGCCGCATCGAAATCGATATAGCGGAACGTATCGGGGCCAAAATCCTGGCCGATGAGTTTAGGGATGGCGGCGCGCAGTCGGGCCGGGGCGTGAATTTCGCGCAGGTAGGCATCGGCCGCGTACGCGCCCTGCTGGCGGATCGGGAGCACCGGCGCGCTAATGAGAGCCACGTAATTGACCGCCTTCGCGCTGGTGGCCACAATCGGCGCCACGAAACAGCCTTCGGATACCGCGTACAGGCCCGAGTGGCGCGCATCAACATCCTCCCAGGAGAGCATCTCCCGGTACACATCCTCAAAATCCGCGGCGAGCTGGAGGTAATCGCGATGCGTCGTCGTATAGTTCGCCACCCGTTTTTCCGGAACCACCGTAATAATCCCGGTGGAGGCAATCGCGTCGGTTTCCCGCCCGAAATCGCGCGCGGAGGAGGTACCGGTGCCGTGGATAAAAAGCATCCCGGGCACCACCGATGCCGCGCCCACCGGGCGTTTGACGACGGCGGGAATCAGGGTGCCATCGCGCAAGGTAATCGTGACGGTGCTACTGGCCACCTGGTAGGTTCCCAGCCGCGCGGTGGGGACCCCGGTGGAAATGGTGGTATCCGGGGTTTGCGGGGCAATCGCCGCGGTCATGGGCTGCGGATTCCAGCCCGGGCCGAAGGCGCTCCCGATGAGCCCGGCAGCCAACACCACAATCAGCCAGGTGACGAAGCGTTTGTGGGTGGGCAGCCAGCGCCGCCAGCCCCGGTGCGCGGCGCGTTCCGGCTGTGCGCTGCGTTCCGCGCGATCCGCGCTCTCTAGGCTGCTAGCCGGCACCAGGGTGCGCCCCGGCGGCGGATTTTCGGTGGGCGGGGTGTAGGGAAGATCAGTCAGGCGCACGTATCAGAACCCGAGTCGATCCAGCATTTTCGGGTCGCGCTGCCAGTCTTTGGAGACCTTCACGTGCAAATCAAGGTAGACCGGCGTGCCCAGCAGCGCCTTAATCGCTTTGCGGGCATCGCGCCCGATCTGGCGCAGGCGCGCTCCCCCGCGTCCGATAACAATCCCCTTCTGGGAATCGCGCTCCACGTGCAGCGAAGCATGGATGCGCACCAGCGGGCCCCCGTTGGGCGCGGTCTCCTCAATAATTTCGTCGATGGTGACCGCGAGGGAATGCGGGAGTTCCTCGCGCATTTTTTCCAGGCCGGCTTCGCGGATAAGTTCCGCGATAAGGGTTTCTTCCGTTTCATCGGTGATGGCATCCAGCGGATACAGCGGCGGGGAAACGGGAAGCTGCTTAATGATCTGCTCGGTGAGGAGTTCCACCTGATCCATCGTGGCTGCGCTCACCGGCACAATCTCCACGAAATCGTGGAAAGCCGCCACGGCCACAATTTTTTCCGCGAGGGCTTCGCGGGTAACCAGATCGGTTTTGGTAATCGCGGCGATCATGGGAACTTTCGCGCGCACCGCCAGATCGAGGAGGTATTTATCACCCGGCCCGAGTTTTTCATTGGCGGGCAGGCACATGATGATGGTGTCCACATCGGCGATGGAATCGCGCACCATATCGCCTAGGCGTTCCCCCAGCAGGGTGCGCGGGCGGTGCATTCCCGGGGTATCCACAAGGATCACCTGGCCGGCATCCCGGGTCACAATGGCGCGGATAATACGCCGGGTGGTTTCCGGGCGGGCGCTGGTAATGGCGACCTTTTTCCCCACCATCGCATTGGTGAGGGTTGATTTCCCGGCGTTCGGGCGGCCCACCACCGAGGCGAACCCGGCCCGAAATTCTGTGTTCTCCACCGTCATTGTGTTTTAGTCCTCGCCCTCATCTTCGGTTTCTTCGCGCGCAACGATAATAGTCGATAACCGGCGCCGGCGCCCTTCGAAGCGGTCGGCCACCATGTGGATTCCGGCCACGGTTGTTTCGGCACCGCGGATGGGGACCCGCCCGATGCTCTTGGCGAAGAGGCCGCCGGCGGTATCTACGTCGTCGTCCTCCAATTCGATTCCGAAGAGGTCACCGAGGTCGTCAATGGGCATGCGCGCCGGGATCCGGAAGCTTCCCGCTTCGAGTTCTTCCACGGCCGGGAGGGCCCGGTCGTGCTCATCGGAAATTTCGCCCACGAGTTCTTCCACGAGGTCCTCGATGGTGACCAGGCCGGCAATTCCGCCGTATTCATCCACCACGAGGGCGATATGAACCTGGTCGGCCTGCATTTCCCGCATGAGGGTGTCAATAATCTTGGTTTCCGGTACAAAGACCGGTTCGCGTACCAGATCGGCTACCCGCAAGTCATCGTGCTGGTGGCGCCGGTGCACCCGCCGGATTACGTCTTTGAGGTAGAGCACGCCGATCACATCATCAATGGATTCCCGGTAGACCGGCACCCGGGAGAAACCGGAGCGGGTAAAGAGGGAAATAGCGCGGTCCAGGGTTTCATCCGCCTCCACCGCGATCATATCGGTACGCGGCACCATAACCTCGCGCACCAGGGTGTTACCCATATCGAAAAGCGATTGCAGGATATCGCGTTCGGCATCGTCCAGGGCTTCGGATTCGGCCACGCGTTCCACCATGACGGCGAGCTGGTCTTCTTGGCGCTGTTCGGCTTCCTCGGGTGAAAATTCGCGTTCCCGGATGAGTAGCGAGAGCAGCCAGGTGAGTGGGGAGAGCCACCAGGTGGCTTTGCGTAGCACCCGCTGGTGGCGTTCCACCCCGAAACTCAGGGGGTTGAAGAAGGCGAAAGCGAGGAGGGCTAGGACCGTGACGCCGAAGAAAATGGGGAAGATCTGCCACCAGGCCGCCACATCCGTTCCCAGGGCGAAAGTGAAGCAGATTCCGTAGCTGGCCATGAGGAGGGCACGCACCACGGCGATGCCCATGGAGGCGGCCGGGCGGCGGGCCATAATGGCCACCACGCGCGCCGAACCGCGTTCCTTATGGGCGTACATTTCCGCGGCTTCGGTGCGGGTCATGCGCCCGAGGGCCGCGCCCACCACCGTGCACCACAAAGAAAGCAGGAGGCACAGGCCGGCAGCTATATAAAACGGGGCGGAGGGCAGCGTTCCCGCTGCCACGGGTAAGTGATCCATCCTTTCTTACACCTCCGTGGGGCGCGGATCGCCTCCCCCGCGTTCGGACAGGAACACGAGGAGGAGTTGGCGTTGCAGAGCGAACATGGTGTCTTTTTCTTCCGGGGTTGCGTGATCGTAGCCGAGCAGATGCAGGATCCCGTGGGTCACGAGGAGCAGAATTTCTTCCGCGGTGGAGTGCCCCATGGCGTGGGCTTGGCGGCTGGCAACCTGCGGGCATACCGCAATATCGCCGAGCATTCCCGGGCGTGGTTCTTCGCCGGGCGGGGCCGGGCGCACCTCATCCATGGGGAAAGACATCACGTCTGTGGGCCCTTCCAGGTCCATCCACGTGACGTGGAGATCCGCCATGGCATCTTCATCGAGGAGCACGATGGAGAGGTCCGCCATGGAATGCACCCGCATCTTATCGAGGACGTAGGTGGCTAGCTCCGAGATCTCTTCCAGATCCGGGGCCGGACTAAAACTCGATTCGTCATTTACTTCTATCATGTGGTCTTTCCTGACAACCGTTCCCTAGATTCTCCCGAAACTGCCCTACCGCAACACACGCCTCAGCGTACGCCGCACTACGCGCCGCTACTCACGCCTATTGCCCCGCGCTAGTGCTGCCGGGAATCCCAGCGGGCATAGGCGTCAATAATTTCGGCAACTAAGCGGTGGCGCACCACGTCCGCCGAACTCAGCTCCGAGAAATGAATCCCCGGAACATCGCGCAGTATCCGGCGCACCACCTGCAATCCGGACACTTTATTCGCCCCGAGATCAACCTGGGTGATATCGCCTGTCACCACCATTTTAGAGTTGAA
The DNA here is from genome assembly GCF_900155575.1 of Actinotignum timonense. Taxonomy (GTDB): domain Bacteria; phylum Actinomycetota; class Actinomycetes; order Actinomycetales; family Actinomycetaceae; genus Actinotignum; species Actinotignum timonense. The sequence continues at coordinate 1,848,113 of NZ_LT706966.1, forward strand.
GCCGAGCCGGGTGAGGAACATTTTCATTTGTTCGGGTGTGGTGTTCTGCGCCTCGTCCAAAATCACGAAGGCATCGTTGAGGGTGCGCCCGCGCATATAGGCCAGCGGCGCCACCTCAATGGTGCCGGCCGCCATGAGTTTCGGGATGGAATCCGCGTCGAGCATGTCATACATGGCGTCGTAAAGCGGGCGCAGGTACGGGTCGATTTTATCGGTGAGAGATCCGGGCAGGAAGCCGAGGGATTCTCCGGCTTCCACCGCCGGGCGCGTCAAAATAATACGTTTGACCTGCCCGTCATTGAGGGCCACCACCGCTTTGGCCATGGCCAAATAGGTTTTCCCGGTGCCGGCCGGGCCGATCCCGAAGGTAATATCGTGGGCGTCGATGGCGTCCACGTAGGCTTTTTGCCCCAGGCTTTTCGGCCGGATCGTTTTACCGCGGTTCGATAAAATATCGGTGTGCAGCAGCGTGGTGGGATGCGCCACGCCGGCGCGCGCGATATCAACGGCGCGGGCAACCGCGTCCCGGGTGAGGATTTCACCTTCGGCGACGACGTCGATTAATTCCCCGATGAGCGATTCGGCAAGATCGAGTTCCGCGGCCGGGCCGGTCAGGGTGATCCGGTGGCCGAGCACGTGAATGGTGGTGGGGGCTAGCCGTTCTTCCAGGGTTCGCAGCACGTCATCACGATGCCCGAGCAGATGAATCATGGAAACCCGGTCCGGCACCACAATGGTGCGCTGGCTGTTTTCTGTGTGCGTCATTACGTCCTATAGTAGCGTGCCGAGCGCGCGCACGGTGGCGATACTTGCCAGGGCGTAGGCCCCGGCGGAGGCGCTGCGCAGCACATGCGCTCCCAGCAGCACCGGGATGGCGCCCGCTGCCTGCAAGATCTCCATTTCTTCCGGTGCGATTCCGCCTTCCGGGCCGATAATGACAGCCACGGGGCCGGCTATTTGCGCGGGGCTTAGCTTGCCGCGGGCCACCGCCTCGGCCAGGGTCAGTTCGGCTTCCTCGTGGCAGAGCAGCACAGTGCTCCCGGTGAGGGCCTGGGGTAGCTGCGCCGTCGTACTTAAAGAACGGATGCGCGGAATATAGCTGCGCCGTGATTGTTTCGCGGCGGCGCGGGCCGTTGCCTGCCAGCGCGCCCGGCCCTTCTCCTCTTTGTTTTTCCAGGAGGCGACGCAGCGGGCCGCTTCCCACGGGACGATATCCCACACCCCGTATTCGGTGCAGGTTTCCACGGCCTGTTCGTCGCGCCCTCCTTTGGCGAGGGCCTGCACCAGGGTGATCGGCCCGGCCGGTTTCGGTTCCGCGCTCGCTTCCTCCACGCGGGCACGCAGCTCATTTTTGGCGACGGCGCTCACCGTGCAGCGGGCCCGCCGGCCCTCCCCATCGGAGATGAGGATCTCCTCCCCTACCCGGATACGCATGACGCCAGCGTGGCGGGCTTCGTCACCGGTGAGGCTCAGTTCCTGGCCCACGCTCAGGGCGGCGCCGGCTCCGCCCCCGGGCCGGGTGGCGGGGAAGTCGGCGAAGAAAAGCGGGAGCGTCACAGCGAGCTCAACCTTTCGCGCAATTTATCGAAGAAGGATTTGCCCTGCTCGGCGAGTTGGGCGTCCTGCACGCTTTCTCCGCGTAGGTCGGCCAGTTCGCGTAGAAGTTCACGTTGGCGTTCGTCCAGGTCGGTGGGGGTTTTCACCGCGACGGTGATCCGCATATCCCCGCGGCCTTTGCCGCGCAGCCGCGCCACGCCCAGGCCCTTGAGGGTGAGGACCACGCCGGAGGAGGTCCCGGCGGGAATCTCCAGCTCACGGTCCCCATCCAGGGTGGGGATGGTGACGCTGCCGCCCAGGGCCGCGAAGGTCATGGGTACCTGGACTTCGCCGAGGAGTTCATCGCCCACGCGCTGGAAAATGGGGTGTTCTTCCACCCGGATTTCCACGAAGATATCGCCGGCCGGGGCGCCGAAGGTTCCGGCGTCGCCCTGGCCGCGCAGGCGGATGCGCATACCGTTCTCGATGCCGGCCGGGATCTCCACGGTGAGGGTTTTTTCTTGGCGGATGCGCCCGGTGCCGTGGCAGGGGCGGCAGGGGTCGGCGATAACGGTGCCGTGGCCTTCGCAGGTGTGGCAGGGCACCTGGGTGACCATCTGGCCGAAGAGGGAATTCGTGACCTGCTGGACCATCCCCTGACCCTGGCAGGCCCCGCAGGTCACCGGCTGGGATCCGGCCGCGCAGCCGCTGCCCGCGCAGGTGGGGCAGACGGTGAAGAAGGAGTCGCTCACCTGGCGTTGGGCTCCAAAGACCACGTCGGACAGTTCGATGCTCAACCCGAGGAGGGCATCGCGCCCGCGTTCTCCGCGCGGGGCCGGGCCGCCGGCGCGCATTCCCCCGCCCCCGAAGAAGGTGGAGAAGATATCGTTCATATCGAAACCGAAACCGGCCGCTCCGGCTCCCCCTCCGCGTCCGCCCAGGTCATATTGGCGGCGCGAATCCGGGTTGGAGAGCACCGTATACGCTTCGTTGACTTCCTTATAGCGTTCGGCGGCTTCCGGACCGGCGTGATCCGGGTGTAATTTGCGCGAGAGGCGCAGGTACGCTTTGCGGATTTCTTCCTGGCTCGCCTCGCGTTCCACCCCGAGGGTTTCGTAAAAATCAGCCACATTTCTCCCGTCTTTGTTCTTTTCTGCGCCCTGCCCGCACGCCGGCGCGCTTCACTCCGAGTGACCGCGCCCGGCGCCGCGCGCTACGCTGCGATAGTTCCGTTCCCTACCACCGCGATCACCACTACGACTGCCACTACGACTGCCACTACGACTGCCCGGACAGAATACCGGATAGATAGTGGGCAACGGCACGCACCGCCGCAATATTCCCGGGATAGTCCATTCGGGTAGGGCCGACGACGCCTACCCGGGCCACTTCATGCCCGGCTACTTCGTAACTTGAGGAGACCACCGAGGTCTCGCTCAGGTTTTCATGGTCATTTTCCACGCCGATGGATACCGCCACATCAGTTTCCATCGCGGCGAGGAGGCGCAGCAGCACCACCTGTTCCTCCAGGGCATCCAGCACCGGGGAAATCGAGTGGAGGAAATCTACCGAGTGGCGCGAGAGATTGGCGGTGCCGGCCATGGTGAGGCGGTCCTCCGCGCCGGTATGCACCGCGGTGGTAAGCGCCGCCGCAATATCGCGCAGGGCCGCGGCGGCTTCCGGTTCGCTGCGTTCAGCGATCTCCGCGAGGACGGCCACCGCGGTGGTGAGCGGCTGGCCATTACAGCGGGTGGTGACTTCCCGGCTCACCGCGTCCACATCCAGGCCCTCCAGGTGCGGAGGCACCGCGATCACGCGCTGTTCTACCCGCCCCGCGCTGGTAATAACCACGAGGAGAATACGGGTGGCGCCGAGCCAAATGAGTTCCAGGTGGCGCAGCACCGCTTTATCGAGGGCCGGGTATTGGATAACTGCGACCTGCTGGGTGAGATGGGAAAGCAGGCGGGCCGCGCGCTCTAGTACATCATCCAGATCCACCGCGGCATCCAAGATTTGGCTAATGGCGCGCCGTTCCGCCCGGGAGAGCGGTTTAACGGTGGTGAGGGAATCCACGAAAGCCCGGTAGCCGGCATCGGTGGGGATACGCCCGGCCGAGGTATGCGGGTGGGTGAGCAGCCCGGCTTCTTCCAGGACCGCCATATCATTGCGGACGGTGGCCGGGGAAACTCCCAGCGCGTAGCGTTCCACGAGGGCCTTGGATCCCACCGGTTCGCGGGTGGTGACGTAATCGCGCACAATCGCCTCAAGAACGCGCCCGCGCCGATCTTCTGCCGCCACCGGTATCCTTCCTCCCTGCGCCGCGGAGCCACCGAGATGCTCTTGGCGTTACCTTGAGTTTTCTTGAGCCTCGCTCAGCACTCTACATCTTCGAGTGCTAATTCTACGCGGGGCGGACCCTGAGCGCATACCCTTAGAGCGTGATGTTCTCTGCTACCGGAATGCCTGATCGCTACGGCGACGACGTCCTCGCCCACGACCCGCACGACCACCGCCGCGCTTCCCGCCCCGTCCCGGCCGCACCCGGCCTCCTTATTGAAGACGTGGCCTCCGGCTTTGTGGGCGAAGTGCTCTCGGTGGGGAAAGTAGCCGGGCACTGGCAGATGGAACTAGAGGGCCGCGGCGGGGTGCGCCGTTCCTTCCCGCTGGGCAAAGGCTATTGGATCGACGGCGAACCGGTGGAGATCACCGCCCCGCGCGCGGAGGCGCCGCGCGGCCGGCTCCTCACCGCCTCCGGTTCCTTTCACGTGAAAGCACGGGCGCGCGTGGCACGCGCCTCGCGTATCTGGGTGGAGGGTAAGCACGACGCCGAACTGGTAGCCAAGATCTGGGGCGAGGATCTGGCCCTCGAAGGGGTGGTGGTTGAGGAATTACTCGGGGTGGATAACCTGGAAGCCGTGGTGCGGGAAACTGCCCCCGATGATGAGCATCGCCTGGGTGCGTTGGTGGATCACCTGGTACCCGGCTCGAAAGAATCGCGGATCGCGGCGCGGGTGGCCGGCCCGGGCGTGCTGGTGCTCGGCCATCCCTATATTGATGTGTGGCAGGCCATTAAACCGAACGCGGTGGGCTTGCGGGCCTGGCCGGAGGTACCGCGCGGGGAAGATATTAAGGTGGGTACCCTGCGCCGGCTCGGCTGGCCGCACGAAACGGCCGAGGATATTGGCCGGGCCTGGGCCCACATCCTCTCCTGCGTGCACTCCTATAAAGATATTGAGCCCGCGCTGCTGGGCCGCATGGAGGAACTCATCGATTTCGTCACCGCCGCCGGAACGCGGTAGTAGCCGTTATCTGAGCGCCATCACCGCAGCTCACGCGTCCGCCGGCTTCGCCACGCGAACCGAGCTACAATCCCGATGCCCTCAGGGTATATCCTTGCTGCGTGCGCTTATCCGGCCCCGGCCGGAGCCGCTGCCCTCGTTGTTTCGGTTCTTCTTCACCCCTATCAGGAGTTGTGATCACGTGGCCCTCCAGCGCCGCTCCCTCGTGGACAAAATCGCTGTTGCGTCCCCGCGCGGCACCCTCGCCGTCGCTTCGGTTCTCGTGGGACTTGTTTCTCCCTTCATCACGCTATCGGGAGAAAACGCCACCACGATTGTGTTCTTCCGCTTCGGCTTAGCTTTCCTTGCCCTGCTGCCCATGGTTGTTCATGAATGGCGCCAGTACGGGCCGATGCGGCGCACTGATCTGCTGCTCTACGCGGTGTGCGGGGTGTGCTTCGGTGTGGATATGGCCCTGTGGACACCCTCCGTGCTGCTGGCCGGCCCCTCGGTTTCCGCCGTGGTGGTCAATTACGTGCAGGCCCTCGCTGTGCCTTTGGTCGCGTGGCTGTTCTTCCGCAACCGGGTGCCGTGGATGTTTTTCGTAGCCGCACCTTTTTCGCTCGGCGGGATTTTCTTGCTTTCCGGTATTCTCGACGGCGCTGGCGGATCCGACCTGGTACGTGGCATTATCCTCTCCGCGCTCGCGGGTCTGACCTACACCGTTTATGTGGTCCTCACCGGGCGCACGAATTCGCCACATCACCAGGGCACCGCCATGGCGATTGTGTGCCTGGTTACTACGGTGGTGTCCACTCCGCTCCTCATTGCTACTCACGGGCCTCTCACCCTCGCGCTGTCGGCGAGTTCCTGGGGCTGGATGATTCTTATTGCGCTGTCCAGCCAGGTGCTGGGGTGGTTGTTCTGCCAGGCGAGTATGCCGCTGGTTAATCCTTCCGTGGCCGCCACCCTGATTTTGATTCAGCCGCTGAGCGCTATTGTTTTTTCCGCGGTTCTTGTGGGTGAACGGCTTTCCGCCCTGCAATGGCTAGGCGCGATTATTATGCTGCTCGGAATTTTCCTCATCGGGCGGGCCCCGAAGCGCCGCTACCGGCTCGGTATCAAGCGCCCGTCGCTGCGTATCCGGCGTAGGCCCGTAGCGTAAAACTTCCGCGACGGACGACCTTCGCGGTGCCCCTTCGATAGATTGCGACTATGGTCCCCTACCACGAAGGAGTAGCTATGCGGGGTAACAATGTCACCACTTTCCCGGTTCTTGCCGATAAGAGCGTTATTGTCACGGGCGGCGCCTCCGGACTCGGGCGCGAAGCATCGATTCTTTTTGCTGAAGCCGGCGCCAAGGTTGTCGTCGCTGATTACAATCTGGAAGGCGCTGAAGAAACTGTCGCCACCATCAAGAAGGCTGGTGGCGAAGCTATTGCGGTGCGTACCGATGTTTCTGATTCCGAATCTGTCCAAAAGATGGTTGCTACCGCGGTAGAAACCTACGGGCGCTTGGATGGTGCTTTCAATAATGCCGCGGCGGCCCCCGATAATGCGCTCACCTCGGAATTCGATGAAGACTACTGGGATAAGCTCATGAAAGTCGATCTCAAGGGTGTGGCGCTGTGCATGAAGTACGAAATTAAGCAGTTCCTCGCGCAAGGCGATGGAGGTACCATCGTCAATACCGCTTCGGTTTCCGGAATTCGGCCCCAACCCTTTAACCCCGCCTATGTTTCCGCCAAGCACGGCGTGATTGGCCTAACCAAGGTGGCAGCAGTGGAGAACGGGCCACATAATATCCGCGTCAACGCTATTGCCCCGGGCGCAATTGATACTCCCATGCTGCACGATGCACTCGAAGCCCTGGGGACGAGCGGCGAGGAATACGCACCCATGATTTCCTTGCTCAATCGTTTTGGTAGCCCGCGCGAAATCGCGCAACCGGCCCTGTGGTTGCTTTCCGATGCGGCTTCTTACGTGACGAGCACCGTGATCGCCGTGGATGCCGGTTACACCGGGCGTTAGCGCCCGGCACGTTCAGAAATAACCAGACCCCGCGCTACCAGAGCGCCCGGGTCACGGTATCAGCCAGGAGCCGCCCGCGCCGGGTCAGAACAAGACGCCCGGCGCGGGCGCTTTCTGCCTCCACTAAACCGTCCCGAACCAGGCCCTCCACTACCGCGGCTTCCACGCCGGCGGGAATATCAATTCCGCGGCTCATCCGGATACCGAGCATGATTTTTTCTTCACGTTGTTCGGCCGGGCTGAGAACTTCTCGCTCCAAGGCCGGCGAAGTAATGGCCGGCTGGCTCGCGGCTGCCTCGCCCGGCGCGCGGAGCGCGGCGGCGCCGTCGTCGTTCCCTATTCCGCGCGCCCAGACCCGATCCGCGTAAGCGCGCGGGTGTTTGACGTTCCAGAACCGCACCCCGTTAATATGCGAGTGGGCGCCGGGGCCGTACCCCCACCAATTCGCGTTCTCCCAGTAATAGCAATTGTGGCGGCATTCGTGGCCGGGGCGGGCCCAATTCGAAATCTCGTACCAGCAGTAGCCGGCTGCGGAGAGGATATCGTCGGCGACCTCGTATTTATCGGCGAGCTCGTCCGGATCGGGGAGGCTGATAAGGCCGCGGCGGGCCTGCATCCCCATTTTGGTGCCCGGTTCCACCATGAGCCCGTAGGCGCTGATATGCGCGGGTTCGAGGGCAAGGGCGGCCGCGAGCGAGGTACGCCACTGCTCCATCGTTTCCCCGGGCGCCCCGTAAATAAGGTCGAGAGAATACTCCAGGCCCAGCTCGCGAGCCCAGCCGGTCACGCGTTCGACCTGGCCGGGGCTGTGTTGGCGGTCGAGGGTGCGCAGCACCTCGGGCACAGCCGATTGCATCCCGAAGGAGATGCGGGTGAAACCGCCGGCCCGCAGGGTGGCGAGAGCCGCGCGGTCCACGGATTCCGGATTGCATTCCGTGGTGATTTCGGCGCCCTCGGTCAAGCCGAAAGCGCGCTCGAGCTCCGCGAGCACCGCGACGAGCTGCCCGGCGTCCAGCAGCGTGGGAGTACCGCCCCCGAAGAAAACCGTGCGCAGCGCAGCGCGGTTGGTGCCGGTATCGAGGACCTCGCGCGAGAGCGCTATTTCGCGGGCGAGGGACGCCGGGAAATCATCGCGGCCCGCGCCCGGCCCGAAGCTCGGCTTGGTGTAGGTGTTGAAATCGCAATAGCCGCAGCGCACTGTGCAAAAAGGAATGTGGACGTAGGCGGAAAACCCGGCGTTCACATCCGGGTTCGGGAGCGCGCCGGAGGCCGGGGCCGGCTCGCCGTGCGGAAGGGACGCCATGGGAGCCTAGGCTCGCGCCGCGGTATCGGTATCCGCGGGTGCTGCGGCACCGGTATGCTCGCGCGCCGCGGGTTCCAGCGCGGTGCGCAGCGCGAGAATATCGTGGATGGTGCGCCCGGCCGCGATACCGCGCTCCTCGAAACGGGTGAGCACGCGTTCCTCCCAGCGCGGCGCGAAACCGCCGCGTTCCGGGGTGGGATCCGCGGGGTCCGGGCGTTCACCGGCGTGCGGATTCGTGAAATACGGGGATGATTCGACAACGTCGCGCATCTGCCACGCGTAATTATCCCAATCCGTGGCCAGCCGCCAGGCGCCCCCCTCCCGGAGCATTCCGGCCACCACCGTGGCAAAAGGCGCGGCAACCAGACGGCGCTTATGGTGGCGGGCTTTACGCCAGGGATCGGGGAAGAAAGTCCATACCTGCTCGGCGCGCGGATTCGCGGCATTCGGATGGGTGGCACTGCGCGCCGGCCCGCAAGCAGTCACATCCTCCCCGCGAGCCAGGCCCGCGCATTCCAGCCCAAAGAGGACGGGGAGCGCTTGGGCGGCATCGGCCTCCAGCACCCGCACGTTCGTGGCGCCCGCGCGCAGAATACTGGCCACGCAGCGCGCCGCGCCGGGAGCCCAGGCTTCCACGAGCAGCACATTATATTCGGGGTGGCGCTGGGCAAAAGAAACCCCGTGCTCGCCCGAACCGGGGCCGATTTCCACGGCGAGCGGGGCCTCGCGGCCGAAAACTTCCCCGAGGTCGCAGCGGGCATCCAAGGCTACCGTGGTGGCCTGGGGTCCGGGTGCCAGCGGCACAAAAAGTTCGGGGTGGCGGGCCACCGTTTCTTCGTGGCGCGCACCCAGGCGCGAACCGCGCAAGGAGAAGGAGCGGATGCGCCATTGGGAGCGCTCGGGTGCGGAGGGCCCGGCTGCGCCGTCGTGCTGGGGCGGCGCGGCATCCGGGTGAGCCGCGCGTAAATCTTCGGGACGCTCGGACATATCTACTTCCCCGTGGGTGCTTCGGAGGTGAGAGCCGCCACGAAAGCTTCCTGGGGCACGTCCACGCGCCCGATGGATTTCATGCGCTTCTTACCTTCCTTCTGCTTCTCCAGCAGCTTGCGTTTACGCGAGACGTCGCCGCCGTAGCACTTGGAGAGCACGTCCTTACGCAGCGCCTTGATGGTTTCGCGGGCGATAATGCGCGAACCCACCGCGGCCTGCACCGGAATTTCGAATTGCTGGCGCGGGATGAGGGTCTTGAGTTTCTTCGTCATCTCATTGCCGTAGGAGTAGGCCTTGTCCTTGTGGACGATCGCGGAGAAAGCATCGACCTGCTCGTGATTGAGCAGCACATCCACCTTGACCAGATCGGAGGGCTGTTCACCGGCAATATCGTAATCGAGGGAAGCGTAGCCCTTCGTACGCGACTTGAGCTGGTCAAAGAAATCGGTGACGATCTCCGCCAGCGGCAGCACGTAGTGAATCTCCACCCGCTCAGCGGTGAGGTAATCCATACCCTGGAGCGCCCCGCGCCGTTCCTGGCACAGCTCCATAATGGAGCCCACGTAATCGGAAGGAGCCAGGATCGTGGCGCGCACGGTCGGTTCGTAAATCTCGCGAATTTTCCCTTCCGGGAATTCCGAAGGATTCGTGACGGTCAGTTCTTCACCGGCATCCGTGATGACCCGGTAGATCACCGAGGGCGCGGTGGCAATAATATCGAGGTCGAATTCCCGCTCGAGGCGTTCGCGAATAATCTCCAGGTGGAGCAGGCCCAGGAAGCCGCAGCGGAACCCGAAACCGAGGGCCACCGAGCTTTCCGGTTCGTAAACCAGCGAAGCGTCATTGAGCTTGAGTTTTTCCAGCGCTTCGCGCAGGTTCGGGAAATCGGAGCCGTCCATCGGGTAAATCCCGGAGTACACCATCGGTTTCGGATCGAGGTAGCCGGGCAGGGCTTCGGTGGCGCTTTCTCGAGCGCCGGTCACGGTATCCCCCACGCGGGTTTGGCGCACATCCTTCACGCCGGTGATGAGGTAGCCGACCTCCCCGGCGCCCAGCGCGGTAGTGGGCGTGGGTTCGGGGGAAATCACGCCCAGTTCCAGGAGTTCGTGTTCGGTGCGGGTGGCCATGGTGCGCACCTTCGAACGGGTGGTCAGCTCACCATCAACCACACGCACATAGGTAACGACCCCGCGATAAATATCGTAAACAGAATCGAAAATCATGGCGCGGGCCGGACCGTCCGGGCGCCCCGACGGCGCGGGAACCTCCGCGACGATCCGGTCGAGCAGCTCGGGCACACCCTCCCCCGTTTTCCCGGAGACTGCCAGGCAGTCTTCCGGTTCCACACCCAGGAGCGAGGCCACTTCTTCCGCGATTTTTTCTGGCTGCGCGGAAGGCAAATCGATTTTATTGAGGACAGGAATAATAGTGAGATCGTTTTCCATGGCCATATACAAATTGGCCAGGGTTTGCGCTTCGATTCCCTGGGTGGCATCCACGAGCAGCACCGCACCTTCGCAGGCCGCCAGCGAACGGTTGACCTCATAAGAAAAGTCCACGTGGCCCGGGGTGTCGATCATATTGAGAGCGTAGGCTTTCCCTTCCACCGACCACGGCAAACGCACGGCCTGCGATTTGATGGTGATGCCGCGCTCACGCTCGATATCCATCCGGTCCAGGTATTGATCACGCATTTCGCGCTGCTCCACAATCCCGGTGAGCTGGAGCATCCGGTCAGCCAGCGTGGACTTTCCGTGATCAATATGCGCAATAATGCAAAAATTTCGGATACGCTCGGGCGCCGTCGCGCCCGGAATAATGGCGCGCGATTCCTCAGCGGAAGAAATAGGCACGTCTCTCCTTCACAATAAACTCTGCTCAAGTATAGTCCTTGGACCATAATGGATATGGATATATCGGTCACGGGAGTTTGCCATGAATGTTCCTTTGTCAGTGTTAGATTTCGCTACGCGGTACGACGGCGAAGCTCCGGCCGCGGCCCTGCACCGCTGCGTGGACCTCGCTAAGCGCGCCGAAGCCGCCGGTTACACCCGGGTGTGGTACACCGAGCATCACAATATGCCCACGGTGATCTCCTCCTCCCCCGCGATTATCATCGGCTACGTTGCCTCACATACCTCCCGGATTCGGCTGGGCGCGGGCGGGGTAATGCTCCCCAACCATTCCCCGCTCGTCATTGCTGAACAATTCGGGGCGCTGGCGGACATGTATCCGGGGCGTATTGATTTAGGGCTCGGGCGGGCGCCGGGCACCGATAGCCGTACCCTCTACGCGCTGCGCCGTGATGCCAGCGCTTATGAGAACTTCCCGCGCGATGTGGTGGAACTCCAGGGGTTCCTCGGGGATACCTCCCGGGTGCCGGGGGTGGCGGCCTATCCAGGCCAAGGCACCCACGTACCCCTCATTATTCTGGGTTCTTCGCTTTTCGGAGCGGATCTGGCCGCGCAGTTAGGCCTGCCCTATTCTTTCGCTTCCCATTTCGCTCCGCGCCTGCTCCACGAGGCTATCGGCCACTACCGGGAGAATTTCCAGCCCTCGGAGGAGCTGGCCGAGCCCTATGTTATTGCGGCGGTG
>NZ_LT706966.1:1860036-1985259 GCF_900155575.1 Actinotignum timonense
GGGGCCGCGCCATGTGTTGTGGGGGGGGGGAGTGGACCCGCCGCAGAAACTTCGGAGGCAGCCGCCCGTGAATTCGAGCGGGTCAAGCGGGCCCGGGTCCGGAATATGCTGCTGCGCGGGGCGCCGGGCCGCGATATATCCGATGCGGATCTTGATGCGGTGATGGACAGCGCGCAAGCCCGCCAAATCCTCGATATGCTGCGCTACACCGCGGTGGGGGACGCGGCCGAGGTGGGTGAGTATCTGCGAAAGTTCGCCCGCGATGCGCAGGCCGATGAGCTCATGATTTCAGTGCAGGCTACTTCGCATGACGAATCGCTGGCCTGCTTGGAGCTGGCCGCGCGTGGCTACGGCTTGGATAACTGAGGAATGCGCGGCGCTGGCAGCTAGGCGCCGGCTGGCAGTTGGGCGCGGCGTCGTACCGTAACGCGTAGCTTCGCGTTTCTCTCCCCCACGCTATCGGCCGCTTCACACGCCCGCGTTTTCTTTGTGGCACGATGGTTAGTATGCCTCTGTCGCAAAAACTACTCGGAACCGGCGAAGAACTCCTTGTCCACATGCACCCCGATGCCCGGCATTTGCTGCCGCGGGCGCTCGGTGCCGCGGCGGTGGTGTTCCTCGCGATGCTCGGAGTGGTAGCGCTGCCGGCTCGGTGGCAGCCGCTGGCCGGGTGGCTGGTGGTGGCGGTCGGGGCGGGCGCGCTTATTGCGATTGCCGGATGGCCGTGGCTGCAGTGGTATATGAGCACGGTGAGTATTACCAACCGCAGGATTATTACCCGGCGCGGGGTGTTCACGAAGCTCGGGCATGATCTTCCGCTCGCCGCGGTGGCACGGGTGGATGCGCAACCTTCAGGTACCGGGACCTCCGGTTCCCTTCTTGTGACGACGACGTCAGGTGCCACCGTCACCCTGCGCCGCATCGCGAATCTTCCCGCTGTCACCACGTTCCTGAATACGCTGCTGGACAAGCGCGCGGGAGAGGGGATTCACACTGGGGTCTCGCGCGAAACCGCCTGATTCTGGTAGTGTTTGGAGATGGACTTTCACCGGTCGGGTGGCAAGTCCTTGTTCTTTCGTAACAACCACGGGTGCCCCACGCCCGCAGTCCTACGAGGAACGCTTCCCTCTCCGACCATATTCATCTATCGCCTAGCGATTGACCGAAAGAGATATTTCATTGGCTAATATCAAGCAGCAGAAGAAGCGCGTTCTGACGAACGAGAAGCGTCGCCTTCGCAACCAGGCCGTTAAGTCGGAACTGAAGACCTACATCCGTAAGACTCGCCTTGCCGTGGAAGCCGGCAATGCCGAAGAGGCGGAAACCCTCCTGGCCGCGGCCTCCCGCAAGCTGGACAAGGCTGTGTCCAAGGGTGTTATTCACCGCAACCAGGCAGCGAACCGCAAGTCGAAGCTTGCTAAGCGCGTGAACGCACTGGCCAAGTAGGCTATGCTCCGGCCATGCAGGCCGGACCTCTGGCGCGGTTGTATCTGTTATCTCTACCGCGCTGATGCTTAGAGAAAAGCGGCTGGAACCCAGGCGTTCCAGCCGCTTTTCATATCCGTTCGCATCCGGCGCGAATTTTCTCATTCTTCTCCTTCGTGCTCGCCTTCTCGTTCCGCTTCCAAACCGCGGCGTTCTATTTCCAAACGGCGCAGCGTAGCGCGTACTTCGTTTTCACGGTGCCGCTGCCACAGCGCAAGGCCGAGTAACGCAAGAGTGACAAGGGCGGGAATCAGAGTGAAATCGTACCAACGGTTATCTGTCAATATGTTCGCAATGCAGCCTCCCAGAGTAGCTCCGAGTGCAAGTTGCGAGAAATAGAAATACCTCTTCGAACGCATATTCCTTCCTCCTTTCTTCTTCATTCCACGGTAATTGACACCTTCATTATAACGTGATCCCCGTCTCATATGTGGAATTTTGGCTCATGCATTCCGGTATTTCCGCGATATACATGTAGCGCAGGTGGCCGGAACCTGAAAGGTGTTCCGGCCACCTGCGCTAACTGAGGGATTCCCTAAGCGGTTATAGTTGTGCAGCTCGCCCCGGCCGCGCCCGGGTTGGGACGCGGAGCAGAGTTACCTTAACCGGGGAAAGCCGCGTTGATGGCATCCACGGATGCCTTGGCATCGCCGAGCAGCATATCGGTATTCTCATTAAAGAACAGCGGGTTTTGCACTCCGGCATAGCCGGCATTGCCCATGGATCGCTTGAATACGATCACCTTCTTGGCATCCCACACATGCAGCACCGGCATACCCGCGATGGGCGAACCGGGCTCGGAAGCCGAAGGATTGACAGTGTCATTCGCCCCGATAACCAGCACGACATCGGTATCAGCGAAGGAATCGTTAATATCGTCCATTTCCTCCACGATGTCATAGGGGACTTTCGCTTCGGCCAGCAGCACGTTCATATGCCCGGGCAGGCGCCCGGCCACCGGATGGATAGCGAAACGCACCTCGGTTCCGTTATCGCGCAGCTTCTTCGTCAGCTCCGCCACCGGATATTGGGCTTGGGCCACGGCCATACCGTAACCCGGGGCAATAATCACCGAGCTAGCGTCCGCGAGTTCTTGGGCCACCTCCGCCGCGGTGGTTTCCGTGTGGCTGCCATAGTCACGCGCCTCCCCGGTAACTGCGCCGTCGGACCCAAAACCGCCGAGGATCACGGAAATGAAGGAACGGTTCATGGCCTTGCACATGATGTAGGAGAGGTACGCGCCCGAGGACCCCACCAGCGCTCCGGTAATGATAAGGAGGTCATTGCCGAGGGTGAAGCCGGCCATCGCTGCCGCCCAACCCGAGTAGGAATTGAGCATTGATACGACGACGGGCATATCGCCACCGCCGATCGCGAGCACCATATGTGCTCCGAGCAGCAGCGCAATAATCGTGATGAGGATGAGGGGAATGAGGCCGGCCCCCACCCCGCGGGTCCAGGCGAACCAAATAATAAGTCCCAGGCACGCCAGGATCGCGAGCAGATTGAGGAGATTACGGGCCGGAAGCACCAGCGGCTTGCCGGGGATCTTCCCCGCGAGTTTCAGGTAGGCGCATACCGAGCCGGTGAAGGTGATCGCGCCGATGAACACCGCCAAGCCCACTTCGCCCATATGGAAGGCATTTGTGGGGGAGAAATCTTCCCCGGGTTGCTGGAGGAAAGAGTTGTAGCCCACCAGCACCGCTGCCGCACCCACGAAGGAATGCAGCAGGGCAATGAGTTCGGGCATGCCCGTCATTTCTACGGTGCGGGCCCGCCAGATCCCGATGCCGCCGCCCACCACGAGAGCAATCACGAGCACCAGCACAATAACAACGGAAGAAGATTCCGTGGGGTAAGCGAGGACCGCGATAATCGTGGCAACAAGGGCCAGCAGCATTCCGATGGCGCCCAGAATATTGCCTTTCGCCGCAGTTTCCTGTTTGGAAAGCCCGGCTAGGGCGAGGATGAAGAGCAGGGCCGCCACCAGGTAGGCGACGGTTTGCACGCTAGCAGCGACCTTGAGACCGCCCAAGCTCGGGGCGGCGAGGGTGACAACGTCGTTAATAGTGGTGAGCACGGCTTAGCTCCTCTTGAACATAGACAGCATGCGCGCGGTCACCAGGAATCCACCGAAAATATTGATGGATGCGATGGTGAGGGCGATGGCGGCAAGGATGGTCACGGCTATATGCCCGGAACCGAGCTGGAGGATTGCCCCCACCACGATGATTCCGGAGATCGCGTTCGTCACGGACATGAGCGGGGTGTGCAGCGCGTGCGTCACCGAGGTGATGACGTAGAAGCCCACCACGCAGGCCAGCATGAACACGATGAAATGCGAGGTCATGCTCGGCGGGGCCGTGAAGAGAATCCACAGCGCTACCGCCGCTGCCAGGCCGGCCCACAGGTAGCGCACGGCGCTGGGGCGGGCCGGTTCGGGCGCAACCGGAGGTGCGGGAGGCGCCGGGGGCGCGGCCGGGGCGGCCGAGACCTTGATGGGCGGGGGTGGCCAGGCCACCGCTCCCCCGAGGGTGACCAGAATGCCGCGCACAATATCATCCTCGGTATCCAGGACCAGCTGGCCATCCTTCTGCGGGGTGGTGAGTTTGAGGAAGTTGACGAGGTTCTGCCCGAAAAGCTGGGAAGCTTGGCCGGGCAGGCGCAAGGCGAGATCTTCGTAGCCGATAATTGTGACGCCGTTGGCGGTGTGGACGATTTCTCCCGGGCGGGTGCCGGCCACGTTTCCGCCGTTGGCCGCCGCCAAATCCACGATAACGCTGCCGGGTTTCATGGCGGCCACTGCCTCAGAGTCCAAAAGGAGCGGGGCCGGCTTGCCGGGGATGAGCGCCGTCGTAATAACAATATCCGCGGCGGCGGCTTCCCGGGCGTAGACAACCCCGGCGGCATTGGCCTGATCCGCGGTCATTTCGCGGGCGTAACCGTCCGCGGATTCCTGGCGCACCGGGATCTCGACGAATTCGGCGCCCATGGACTGGACCTGTTCGGCCACATCAGCACGCACGTCCGTTGCTTTAACGATTGCGCCCATGGAATTGGCGGTGCCGACCGCGGCGAGCCCGGCAACGCCCGCTCCGATAACGTACACGGTGGCCGGGGGAACTTTACCGGCGGCGGTGACCTGGCCGGTGAAAAGCCGCCCGAAGTGGGAGGCTGCTTCGATCACGGCCCGGTAGCCGGAAATATTAGCCATGGAGGACCGTACGTCCATGGACTGGGCGCGGGAAATACGCGGAATTGCGTCAAGCGCCAGGGCCGTGAGTTCGCGGCGCGAAAGTTCCTCGATAAGTTCGGGTGAGCCGGCCGGGTTCATGCGCGCAATGAGGGTGGCGCCGCGGCTCATGCGGTCAAGGTAGCTGATATCCGGGGCGTCGGTGGCTAACACAATATCCGCGGCCCAGGCTTCTTGTGCGGAGACGAGGCGTGCGCCCGCGCTTTCGTACTGGCTATCGGGGTAGGACGATGCCTCCCCCGCCCCCGTTTCCACCGCGACCTCGTAGCCCAAAGCGATGAGCTTGGCTACGGTATCGGGGGTGCCCGCCACCAGGGGGTCACCCGAGCGGGTACTTTTAGGTATTCCAACAAGCATAAAGTGCTCCTCAGTACAGCACTGCCGTGCTGCGTTCTGCGTGGGCGGCGCTCCAGATACGCCATTGTCGCGCCGCCGCGGGACATCCCTTATTATTCCACGTTTCCCGAAAGGGCCTGAGCGCGCCGGAAAGTGTGAGACTGCGGCCCGGCGTATCGACCGCGCCGGATACTACCTGCCGCGCCGGGCGCGCCCGATAGCAATAATCGCGTGTTCTACGGCGTACTGCGGATCGCGGGAGGCACCCTTGACCTGTTCATCGGCGAGCGCCACGGCTCGGATGGCGTGCCCGAGCCCGGCGTCGCTCCATCCGCGGGCTTCCCGGCGAGCCCGTTGGGCTTGCCAGGGCGCCATTTTCAATTCCTTCTGGCTGATTCCCGGCGCTTGGACGATGGCGAGCTGGCGCAGTTTCGCCGCGAGCGCGGCCACGATAGGGACGGGGTTGACTCGGGTGGCGAAGGCGTGGCGGGCCAGCGCTAAAGCTTGGCCGGTGCGCCCGGCCAGGGCCGCGTCCGCGATCTCAAAGGGGGTTGCTTCATTGCGCCCGGCGTAGAAATCCCGAATATGATCTTCGGTGATCATCCCCTCCACATCGGCGAGGAGCTGGGCGGTAGCGCTGAGGAGTTCGCGCAGGTCCTGGCCGAGGGCATCAACGAGGGCCCGCACCGCGCCGTCCGTGATTTTGCGCCCGGCGGCCCGCACATCCGCCGTCACCAAACGCGCTTTATCATCATCGCGTTTGATTTTTTCGATGCGGGCTACCTGCCAGCCCCCCGCCGCGATGGCGTCGAGGAGTTTTTTGCCGCGAGTGCCTCCCCCGTGTTGGATAATCACGGGGATATCCGCGTTGGGCTGCGGGAGGTAGGCGAGCATTTCCGCGAGGAACGCGTCATTCATGTGTTCGGCGCCGGTCACGACGACGATGCGGTGGTCCCCGAAAAGTGAGGGTGAGGTGTGGAGGGCGAGGGAGCCGCGCTCGTAGGATGCGGCGTCTAGGCGCACGACCTGCACCTCGGGGTGTTCTTGGCGAGCGAGGCTTACAAGCCGGGCCCAGGCGCGCTCGGCCAGCACCGGCTCTGCACTAATAATGAGGATGACCGGTTCTAAGCGGAGGGCGTCGTACCCGACCGTGCGTTCTTTGGCTGCCATGGTTCCATTCTCTCATGTCATAACTCACCTGCTGAACGGCAGGTGGCCGCACCGGTTCCGCGCACTTCGATACCAGCTCACCTTCCGCCCACGCTATTGCCCCGCACGTGAGAGTCGGATAGATGTGCGCGCCGGCATAGAGTTCGTAGACGCGCGCGGAGGGGTGCCCGTAGCTGTTCTCGCCTACGGATATGAGGGCAATTGCGGGGTCAAGTTCACGGGCGAGGCGCTCGGATTGGTCCGCGCTTCCGTGATGGGCGACGACGGCGATATCAACCGGCCCAACCGCGCCCACGAGGCGTTCCTGGGCCGGGGCAGTCGCATCGCCGAGAACCACAATGCGCTGGGCGGCCATGGTGGTGCCGTTGGGTGAGCTACTGCCGCTGACCATGCTAGTGCCGCCTGGCGAGCTAGTGCCGCGGGCCGAGCTGCTACCGCCGGCCCGGCGCGGGCTATCCACTCCCTCGGCATCGAGGAGAACAACGAGGGAATCGGCATTAGCTTCCTCGGGAATGCTACGCGCACCCGGCCGCGGGCTGAGAATCCGAGCAATGGGCACATTATCTACCCGCAGTGTTGTTCCCGCGGCTACCACACTAACCGGAATGGAGTGCGATTCGAGCAGTTCCAGGGCGGTGCGAGACTGGGGCTTCGGGGCGGAATTTGGTGATATCCATACCGCGCTGATGGTGGTGGATGTGAGAACGTCACGTAATCCTTCTACGTGGTCGGAGTGGAAATGGGAGAGGATGAGCAGGTCAAGATGGCTCACCTGAGCATCTGCCAAGCACCGGGCAGCAGCTGGGGTTTGCGGCCCCACGTCGATCATGATTGTGTATCCGCGCACCCGGTAGAGGAAAGCTGATCCCTGGCCCACATCGCATTGCACCGCCGTCCAGTTGGGAGGAATCGCTGGGCTCCCGGGCCAGCGCGATAACCCGAGAGCCGCGAGCGCGCCCACAAGAATAATGACCGCACTCAGGCGGGGCACCACCAGGAGCGCCAGAACCGCGCATATATGACCGATGCCGGCAAGAACGAGGGGAATTCCCGATCCGGGTAGGGAGGCGAGCAGGCGGGCTACCTGGTCAATCCACCACGTTGATAAAGCGGCACCGGAGATGGCGAGACTGGCGAGCATGGGGAATAGCGGGGCCGTGAGCGCGCCGACGAGTCCGAAAATGGTCAGTGGTGCGACCACGGGTGCCACAAGGGCATTGGCGGGCACCGCCCAGAGCGACCCGGCTTCGGTAAAGAGGAGGAGTACGGGTAGGCAAGATAGTTGGGCTACCAGAGGAATAGCGATGACCCGGGCCAGGGTGGCCGGAAAGAACCGGGTGAGGTAGTCGGTAAGCCGGTATCCCCCGCAGATAATTCCGAGGGTGGCGCTGGCGGAAAGCAGGAAACCGTAGCCGGTTGCGAGCCAGGGATCAATAAGGGCAGCCGCGATGCTCGCGCAGCTCAGGGCATTGATGGCTTGGCTACGGCGGTTCATTCCGAGTGCCGCCAGCACCACCAGGCCCATGAGTGCCGCGCGGATAACTGAGGGTGCGGGGCCCACCAGAATCACCAGTCCGCCTAAACCAACCGCTCCGGCGAGGGCGGTGCGTAAGGGCCGGGCCCGGCCAACCGCCATAATAATGAGGCCGAGGACGAGCGAGACATGGGCCCCGGATACCGCAATGAGGTGAGTGAGTGCGGTTGTGCGCATGGCTTCTTCAAGTTCTGGTGATACCCGGGTATCGTCGCCTAGCGCTACCCCGGGAATGAGGCCGCGGGCGTGCTCCGGGCGGGCAGAAAGCAGCGCGGCGAGCGCAGTATCGATGCGGTGGACAACGCGCGCACTGAGTGCGCCGCTTCCACTTAGTTGGAGTGCGGACCCGGACCAGCGGGCACTTTCACGCCGCCCTTCCACCGCGGTGAGGCGGCCGTGGCCCATCACATATTGGCCAGCTAATGCGGTGCAGGGAAGCTCCGCGCGGATACGCGCACGCGGGCCGACATCGAGTCGCACCCCGTTCGGGCCCGCGGTGGTGATTGTGCTAGGGCGCAGGAGCGCGGTGCATTTTCCTTCTCCCCACGGCGTGGTGGAGGGCTCCGGGCGGGTCGCGATAACGGCTTCCAGTTCCACGCTTGCCTTGGTTGTTGGGATATGTGCCCCGGAGAGGACGAGCAGCCCGGCGATACTGGTAGCACTCCCCGTGCACGCCACCGCGAGGATGCCCAAGACTACCCCGCTTGCCCTCCCGCGCAGCTGCGGACGGAAACGGGCACGACCGGCTACCGCCCAGGCTGCCGCCAGACACAGGCCGGCGCCGAGGAACGCGAACTGCGCGTACCCATTCAGCGCCGCCCACGCCCCGCCCAGAGCTGCACCAGCCGGTGGAAGAAGGCGCATATCTTGGCCGTGGCCCGCGTTCGCAGATGCCGAGCAGCGCTGGCTGCCACGAGTATGGGTGCAGGTACGAGTACGGGCGCGGGCGCGAACGTCGGTCATACTGTCACCAAGGCGGACAGCTTATCGAATTTAGCTGGCCCAATACCGGGGACCTCGAGAAGATCCTCCGGGGAGGTAAAAGGACCGTTGTTTTCCCTCCAGCTGAGAATATCCCGGGCGGTGGCCGGGCCTACCCCGGGAAGGGTCTCCAAGTCGCTAGCAGAGGCAGTATTGAGGTTAACGAGAGCACCGGAATTACTTTTCCCGGATCCCCCGCCAGCGGCCCCGCCGCCTCCACCTCCAGCGCCTCCATTCTTTCCGCCTTTGCTGCCACCGCTCCCACCCGGGTTCGCGTTGCCTCCCGAACCGGACAGCACTCGCGGTGTTTCACCGGGTGCGGGTATATGGATATGGGAGCCATCAGTTACGGGTTCGGCAAGATTGATCGCGGCACCGTCCGCACTCGGGGTGAGTCCGCCGGCTAATTCCACCAGGTCGTTCACCCGGGCTCCGCCGGGAGCGCTATATACTCCCGGGGTTGCCACCTCACCGGAAATACAGGCGACGATAGTTGTGGGACTGGATTCGCCCGCGGTGGGGGTGGCCGGCCCAGATTCGCCGCGCGCCGCTCCGCCTTGAGATACACCCGGAGTAGCTGGCGGGCCTGAGGAAACCACGGCCGGGCCTTCAGTGGTAGAAACCGGGCCGGCCACGCTGCTCCCCGGTGGTACCGCGGCGGGGCTAGCGGAGGCCGGACCGCCCCCGCGCCCAAGCCAGGCCAGCACCCCAAGAATGAGGAGCCCACCCAACAGAGCAACGGCGAAAGCGCCAAGTGTTCGGGGAGACCAGCGCCACCGCGATGCTTGCGCGGGCGTGGTGAGCACGGCGATATCTTCACCGGTACCAGCACCGAGGGCAAGAGCCGCGAAATCCCGTACCGCGCTCCGGCCCGGCGGCCCACCCCGACTTCTACCTGGCGGCCCGCCCGCACTCGGATCCAGGCCTGCCTCCGGTATCGGATCGGTGCGGGGCAGGCTGAGGCGCGGGGCTGGGTGCGGTAATGAGGTAGTCATGGGCCTATCATGCGCGCCCGCGCGCACCTGGTGCCGGCGCCCCGGCACACGTGGGGATAACGCCGACGTTTGGCCAGCTGTGGATAGTTTCAGGCATCGCCGCTCTACAATATTGGTATGAACGACGCCGATATTGCCCGCTTGCGCGCCGAGGCGGCCGAAGCCGCTGCTAAAGCTGCCCGCGCGGAAGCCGAACTCGCCCAGGCTCGCCTCGATGCCGCCCTCGCCGCCACAATTGCCACTGATACCCCGCCCACCACCACGGCTCAGGCCGCATCCGATATTGCGGGAAACACGCCGACAGAGAACACCACTGAAACCGCCACCGCGGCAGAGACGCACCCACCCGTGCAGCCGGCGGCGTCGTCGCCGCAAGACTCCCCGGAACAATCCCCGGAACCCAATAAAGACGATTACGCGAACGAGGTGGCGCGCAGCTACCAGGTAGCCGGCCCGGCTCTCACCCTGGGCGCCTACCTGGACCCGGCCGGGAATCCGCGGCCCGATGTGCTGGTGCGGCTGCCTTTCGCGAGTTTCAATCGGCACGGGCTGGTGTGCGGGGCGACCGGCACCGGGAAAACTCGTACCCTCCAGCTGCTGGCTGAACAGCTGAGCGCGGCCGGCGTGGCCGTTTTCCTTACCGACATTAAGGGCGATCTTTCCGGCCTGTGCGAGGCGGGCACGGCTTCCGATAAGCTCACGGCGCGCACCCGCGCCTTGGGGCAGGAATGGACGGGGGCCTCGTTCTCACTGCATCTGTATTCCCTCACCGAAACTACCGGGGTGCCGCTACGTTCCACGGTGGAGGATTTCGGTGCTTTGCTGCTGGCGCGGGCCCTGAAATTGAATGACACCCAGGAATCGGCGCTGGCCTTGGTTTTCGCGTGGGCGGAGCAGGAGAATCTGCGCCTGTACACCCTGGAGGATCTGCGCGAGGTGCTCCATTATTTGACCACGGATGGCAAGGCGGAACTTTCCGGTATCGGTGGGGTCTCCACCGCGACCGCCGGCGTGATTTTGCGCGAGGTATCCGCCCTGGCCGCGCAGGGTGGCGATGTGTTTTTCCAGCGTCCCTCCTTTAGCCCGAGCGAACTCATTGCCCACGAAGGCGAGCGCGGTGTTATTTCCGCCCTTGAGCTACCGGACGTGCGCGATATGCCCGAACTTTTCTCCACGTTCACGATGTGGGTGCTCAGCCGGCTCTTTTCCGACCTGCCGGAGGTGGGCGATACTCCCCTGCCCCGCCTGGTATTTTTCTTCGACGAAGCGCATTTGCTGTTCTCGGGTGCGTCCCGGAATTTCGTGGACGAAGTAACCCGGGTGGTGCGCCTCATCCGTTCCAAGGGCGTAGGTGTTTTCTTCGTCACCCAAACCCCGCAGGATATCCCCGAATCGGTGCTCGCGCAGCTGGGCACCCGGATTCACCACGCCCTGCGCGCCCACACCCCCAAGGACGTCAAGGTTCTCAACGAAACGGCAAAAACTTTCCCCTTCTCGCCCCTGGATATTGCGGCCGTGCTGCCCGCGCTAGGGACCGGTGAAGCTGTGGTCACGGGTTTGGGCGACGACGGCGCCCCTACGGCGGTGGCCCCTACTCGGCTATGGGCGCCGCGCTCCGTCATGGGCCCGGCCAGCCCGGCTGCCTTGCGCACCGCCCTCGGAGCAACACCTCGGCCTGCTCCTCTTTCCGGGGAGGCCGCGAGCGAGGGAGCGGCCCGCGCGGTTGCCGAGCGGCGCGCGCAGCTGGAAGCCGCGGCAGCGGCAGCTAAAGAAGCGGAAGAGCAGCGGCGGGCCGAGGAGGCCGCGGCGAAGAAAGCCGCCCGCGAGGCAGAAAAAAGCTGGCAGCCGCGGAACGAGAAGCCGAGCGGGCCGCCCAGCGGGCCCAGCGGAATGCAGAAAAGGAAGCTGAGCGCCAGGCGCGGCGCCGCGATGCCGCCATCGATTCGGTGGTGCGCAGCGCCGGGCGATCCCTGGGCCGCTCGATTATTAATTCGATTTTCGGGCGGCGCCGCTAGCGCCGGCCGGATAGCTGATGGTGACGGTAAGGCTGCGGGACTGGCCCGGGGCGAGGGCCACCCGGCCCACCTGATCCGAGCGATTAAAAGCATTGGGAAGGGCGGAAGCCGGGGCCACCAGGAGGGCTTCCCGTGCCCCGCGCTCCAGCGTATCCCCGGTCCACAGCCGCACATAGGGTGCTTCGCTGGGTTCCTGAGCGAGGATAATATCGCGTTCGCGGGCCGGATCGGTCAGGACGGTTGCCACGATGCCGTCACTGGTGGGTACCAGCGAGGTAAAGGTGGAGTCGATCCGGCTAGCTCCGAGCACCGGCCACTCGACCGGGGTGCTCACCCCGGTGAGCGCGGCATCTCCGGGGGCCGGGATTCCTTGGGCGTCGGCGGCAATTTTAGTGCGAGCGCTGACCGTTGCCGACATTTTTGAAACGGAGGCGAGCTGCGGGAAACGCATGTACCCGTTCCACGCAAGCGCCACCGGAGCGCAGCTTTCACCGCGGTTCGTTACTTCCACGCTGACGGAAAGATTATGGGTGCCCGCGCTGGAATCCCCCAGCGCGTACACCACTTGTAGGCCCACCGGCCAGGGGTACCCGGTGACCGCGGGAAGTTCCGCCCGCAAAATAAGGGCATCCGCGGAGCGTTCGCGCTGGAATTCGCAGTTGTGGACACGCAGGCAGCGCCCGGCAGTATCCGCCTCCAGCTGGTAGCTTTGCCCATCCCAGGTGTAGCGCCCACCGGCGAGCGGACCCACCCAAGGTGCCTCAATAAGCCCGCGCCCACCGGCTGCCTCCTCCAATTCGGCAGCGTTGCGGTACCCGGAAAACACCTCGCCGTCCGGACTCCAGGAGAGGAGGGTGGCACCGCGCGCCGCCACGAGGGCACTGGCTCCGCCGGGCGCGCTGAGAAGCCATGCCGGTTTACCGTCAAAGTCGTGCGTCGTGATGCGCATACGTGCCACGATGTCCTCCTTACTCCCGCGGGTTCCTTCCCTTGGATTGGTGCCCGAGTTCCGAGCTTGAACTAGCTTCCGGACCGGGGCCGGATTCTGGGTCTGAACCCGGCCCCGCGCCCAAACCAGTATCCGCTTTACGGAACGATATTAATGAGTCCGGGTGCCCGCACGATAATCTTGCGCGGTTCGCCGTCCAGGAAGGACTGCACCCGTTCTTCCGCCAGGGCCCGAGCGGTCAGATCCGCATCGGAAATATCCTGGGGTACTTCCAGGCGGGCCCGGACTTTACCCTTCACCTGCACCACGCAGGTCACGGTGTCATCCACCAGCAGCGAGGCATCGCTGACCTGCGGGAAAGCAGCGCGCGCCACCAGGCCGGGCTGGCCCAAACGCGACCAGAGTTCTTCGGCAATATGGGGAGCCACCGGGGCCACCATCGCCACGATAGCGCAGGCGGCTTCCCGCGGCACCGCCTCCAGCCCGGTGAGGTGGTTATTGAGCACGATGAGCTTGGAAATCGCGGTATTAATACGCATATGGTCGTAATCGTCGGCCACACCCGCGATGGTGCGGGCCAGCAGTTTCGCGGTTTCGGTATCGGGAGCGGTATCGCTGACCGTCACCTCGCCGGTGCGTTCATCAACGATATTGCGCCACAGCCGCTGGAGGAAGCGCTGCGAACCCACCACCGCGCGGGTATCCCAGGGGCGGGAAACATCGAGGGGCCCCATGGACATTTCGTAAACACGGAAGGTATCCGCACCGTACTGGTCGGCCATATCATCGGGCGTGATGATGTTCTTGAGGGATTTGCCCATCTTCCCGTATTCCCGATTGACTTTCTCCCCCTGGTAGTAGAAGACCGCTTCCCCATTTTCTTCGCGTTCTTCTACCTCATCGGCCGGCACATAGGCCCCGCGGGAATCGGTATAGGCATAGGCCTGTACGTAGCCCTGGTTGAAGAGCTTGTGGAACGGCTCGGAGGAAGAAACATAACCCAGGTCAAAGAGGACCTTGTGCCAGAAACGTGCGTACAGCAGGTGGAGCACAGCATGTTCGACGCCGCCCACGTACAAATCCACCCCTCCGGAGGTGTTCCCGGACTCGGGCCGCGGGCCCATCCAGTAGGCTTCATTTTCCGGGGCGCAGAAGCTATCGGCATTGGTGGGATCCACATAGCGCAATTCGTACCAGCACGAGCCAGCCCACTGCGGCATGGTATTGGTTTCGCGGCGGTACTTCTTGAGGCCATCCCCCAGGTCAAGCTCGACATTCACCCATTCCGGATTGCGTTCCAGCGGGGGTTGGGGCAGCGAATCTGCGTCGTCGGCATCATAAGACGCCGGCGAGAAGTCTTCCATTTCGGGCAGCTCCAAGGGGAGCATCGATTCGGGTAGCGCGTGTGCAATCCCCTCCTCATCCCAGATGATCGGGAAGGGTTCACCCCAGTAGCGCTGGCGCGAGAAGAGCCAATCATGCAGGCGATAGGTGACGGTTGCGGTTCCGGCGCCGCGTTCTTCCAGCCAGGCGATAATAGCGGCCATGGATTCCGTTTTGCTCATGCCGTTGAGGGAGATGTCCTCATTGGCGGAATCGACGAGGATGCCGTCCCCGGTGTAGGCGCCTTCGTCCAGGTTCGGGCCGTACGGATCCTCCGCCGGGCCGATGGTGCGAATAACATCCAGATTGTATTCGCGCGCGAAAGCCCAATCGCGGTCATCGTGAGCGGGAACAGCCATAATGGCGCCGGTTCCGTAACCGACCAGCACGTAATCCGCCACGAAAACCGGAACCTTGGCGCCATTGACCGGGTTGATCCCGAAGAGCCCGGAGAAAACACCGGTCTTTTCGTGGGTATCCGAGGTGCGTTCCATATCGGATTTCGCGGCGGCGCGCGCCCGGTAGGCCGCTACCGCTGCGCGCGGGGTGTTGTATCCGCCGGTCCATTCTTCGCGGGTGCCTTCCGGCCAGCTATCGGGAACCTGGAGGGCCTGCGCATCGGCTTCCGCACCCGGCTCGGTCCCGCCCAGGGCGGCGTGTTCGGGAGCAACGGCCATGAAGCTGGCCCCGAAGAGGGTATCGGGGCGGGTGGTATACACATCCAGGACCCGCCCGGAGCCGTCAGAAAGTTCGAAACGAACCGTGGCGCCGTGGGAGCGCCCGATCCAGTTCTGCTGCATGGCTCGCACTTTATCCGGCCAGTCGATGGTATCCAGATCGCTGACGAGGCGATCCGCGTAGGCGGTGATCCGCATCATCCACTGGGCGAGATTGCGCCGGAACACCGGGAAGTTGCCGCGTTCGGAGCGCCCTTCGGCGGTCACTTCCTCATTGGCGAGCACCGTTCCCAGGCCCGGGCACCAATTAACGGGTGCTTCCTTGATGTAAACCAGGCGGTATTCGCTGAGCGCCTCCGCCTTTTCTTTCTTGGAGAGTTCCTCCCAGGGCCGACCGTCCGGAGTGGCCTTTTCCCCGCTAGCGAATTTCGCTTCGAGTTCCTCGATGGGCCGGGCAGCTCCGTTGCCGCGTCCGTCCCGGCGCGGGTAATCCGGGTCAAACCAGGAATTGAATACTTTGGTGAAAATCCACTGGGTCCACTTCACGTACTCAATATCGGTGGTGGAGAAAACGCGGCGCGAATCGTGGGAGAGCCCGAGGCGGTGCAGCTGGGCGGCCATATTGGCAATATTTTCCGCGGTGGTGATGGCCGGGTGCTTGCCGTTTTGTACCGCGAATTGTTCGGCGGGAAGTCCGAAGGCGTCATAGCCCATGGTGTAGAGGACGTTCTCACCCTTCATGCGGTGGTAGCGGGCCACGGTATCCGTGGCGATATAGCCGAGCGGATGGCCCACGTGCAGGCCGCGCCCGGAAGGATAGGGGAACATGTCCTGGATAAAGAACTTCGGCGCCGAGGTATCACCCGCGAGATCCCCAACCGGGTTCGCGGCGTAGAAGGCACCTTCCTCTTCCCAGCGTTCCTGCCAGTGGGCTTCGATCTCATTTGCCAGCTCCGCGGTGTAGCGGAACTGGGTCATATCCTCAGCGCTCAAGGGTACTCCTTTTCGACGGTCGACTTCGGTCAATTGTAGCTCTCTCCTACGACAAATCTCAGGTCGTCCACAGCGGGAAGGCGGCGCTGGCGGCCGCGGCCCGTGCAGCCGGCATCCACGGGCCAGCAAAGCCGGCGGCTAGACTGGTGCCATGAGCGTCTTTTCAAAAATTATTGCCGGCGAGATTCCGGGTCGTTTCGTTTGGGCCGACGACGTGTGCGTTGCTTTCGCAACTCTTGAACCGCACGCCCGCGGGCATGTTCTGGTTGTGCCACGCGCGGAAATTGATCGCTTCACCGATCTTGATGATGACACGGCGGCGCATCTTTTCATCGTTGCCAAGCGGATCGGTAAAGCCCAGATCGCGGCTTTCGGGGTGGATCGGGCGATGCTGGTCATCGCCGGTCTGGGCGTGCCCCACACCCACCTGCACGTTATTCCCGCCGATTCCGAAAACGTCACCAGTTTTGCGTCTGCACGCAAGGATGTGCCCGGAGTCGAATTGGACGCGGCCATGGAGGAATTGCGCGCGGCCCTACGCGAACAGGGCTGGGAGGCTTTTGTTCCCGAGCAGCTCGGTTCCCTCGCCTAGGCGAACTCGCTTAGACCCGCGTTGCAGGCAAGGCTTGCGGCCCGCGCGCAGCGGTTTAGGCCAGCCCCACCAGGTTCTCAATGAATTCGGCAGTGTCGGTCCAGTCCCGTACCGCGTGGGTATCAATGCCGAGCCGGGTCACCGGGTAGTCGTTACCGGCCGGATCGAGCCGGTCCCCCACAAAAAGCATCTGCGCGATGGGGATGCCGGTTTGCTTGGAGAGTTCTGCGATTCCGTAGGCTTTATCCACGCCTTTGCGGGTAATATCCACGGAGGTTGAACCGCCCGAGCGCACTTCCAGGTGCGGCAGACGCGCTGCGACAGCTTCTCGCAGCGCGTTTTTCTTTTCCCCGCTCGGATCCCAGGCGCGTTTCGCTTCCAGCGGTGCACTTTGTCCGAGCGCGGAGAACGTGACCTGGGAGCCGCGGTCTTCCAGGATCTCCCCCCAGGTAGTGCTTTCCCACAGGCCGAGCCGGCGCGCTTCTTCTTCCAAGGCCAGTGCCGCGTCCCGGCGTTCTTCCGCGGTGAGGTTGCGGACGTACACATCGCGCCACTGCCCCGCATCGTGAACAAGGTAGCGGGTTCCGCAGGTGGGCATGAGGTGGAGGCGCGCGAGCTCCGCGGGAGTGCCGTCCAGCCCTTCCAGGAGCTGGCTTTCGAACTGCCCGAATTGCCCGCCGGAAATCACGCATACCTCGTAAGTATCCAGCAATGCCCGCAGGGCCCGCGCCATGCGTTCGGGCAGCGCGGATTTGGAGGGTGCCAGGGTATCGTCCAGGTCAAAAGCAATAAGGCGGTAAGACGTCATAGCCACAGTATGGTGCATGGGCCGGGCAGATGCGAAATAATGGCCGGCTTAATGCACAGATCCGGTCCAATACCCACGTATTCTTACGACGACGCAGCGGGCTGATACATCGCGATGTATCAGCCCGCTGGTGGGTTTCGCGCGGCAGGGCAGCTGGCTGGTGAGAAGCGCGCGGCCTGGCCAGGCGTGCTAGACCTGCTTATTGTTCGTCTTTGATGGCTGCTTCGCAGAGCAACCGGGCCCCGCCAATAATAAGAACAGCAACCACGAGGCTGAGGAGGAAGCTGAGGACTCCGGCGAGCGCAACCGTGGTGGGAGTGTATTCACCGAAAACGCTAATCATCGCGAAAAGCGAGACGAGCACATGGCAGCCGGCCACGATAAAGGCGATGATCATGATGATCGGCGCGATAGAACGCGCTACCCGAGTGGAGAAGTTCGTGGAGAACAGCGCCGCGAAACCAGAAGGGTTGTGCGGCTGCTGGGGCTGCGGCGGGTAGCCGTAGCCCGGCGCTGAGTAAGCTGACGGTGCCCACTGGCCCTGCTGCGGGGCGGGGATATAGGGCTGGCCCTGCGCCTGATTCTGCTGGCTCTGCTGATTCTGCTGGTCAAAGCCCTGCTGGTAGGACTGCTGTTCCGGCTGGGCGCTCTGCTGACCATAACCGGGGTTATTATCAGGGAACTGGTTATTCTGTTCGCTCATGAGTATTCCTTCCGTAACGAGCGATGGCCACGACGCGATCATGACCCGAGGCACTTCACACTTAAAATACCAAGAAAGTGGAAACGCGCGTATTCATCTCACTACCCGCCGGAGGCGGGTAGGTACCAACTAAGCGTAGCTATTCGTAGCGGCCACCGCGAATAGGACAGATCCAGCACGGGACCTGAGGGCGGGCCGAGGGATAGGGCTACCTGGACATCTTCTGGCAGTATCTCATTCATACCTGAATGATGGCATGAGGTTACGACAGAAAAATCTTGAGGTAGCCATCCCCCCGGCCCGCTACGTTCCGGATCGGCGCCGCACTACGGATATCACCGCAGTGTCCTACGCTCCGACCTTCTCCAGTTCTTCGCTATCCAGCTTCGGAGAGGCACTTACGGTACCCTGGCGCGCCCGCCGCGAGAAGGGGTGGATATCCCCCACGATCACATCGTGGCGCTTGGGGAAGAGGAAGTACTTCGAAGCGAGGTTGGCAAAGGTCGCGAACATTTCCCGCCCGGACTGGAGCTGCTGGATATGCAAGGCATTCCACATGAGCCAGGAGAACTTCCCGGTAATGGCCGGCAGATGCGGAATTTCGGTCACCGCGAAACCAACGCCCACGGTGGCCATGGTGCCCTTGTCGAAGTACTCGAAAGGCTCGGTTTCCCTGCCCGCCAGGTTATTGGAGATGACCTTGGCGATATGCCGCCCGCCCTGGATAGCAGGTTGGGCCAGCTGCGGAAGCCCGCGTTCGCCACTCACAGCAACGTCGCCGGCAGCGAAAACGCCGTCGACCCCTTCCACCTGGAAGTGTTCGTTCACCTGGATGCGCCCGCGCGCACCTTGCGGCACGCTCCATTCCTTGACCTCGGGCGGAACCCCCACCCCGGAGGACCAAACGATCAGCGAGGCGTCAATCCACTCTTCTTCTTCCGTCTTGGTGTTCTTCACCAGGATACGGTTGTCCTCCACCGCGGAAACGGCCTGGTTGAGGAGCACTTTCACGCCGCGATCTTCGAGAGCGCGGTGGGCGGCGTTACGGCTCTTCTCATCGAAAGGCCCGAGGACCGTGGGTGCCATATCCACGAGGATGATCTCAAATTGCTCGGTATCGATGCTGGGATAGAGCGTCTCGAAATCGAAATTGCGCAGTTCGGCAATGGCGCCGGCGGTTTCCACGCCGGTGGGGCCCGCCCCGCACACAACAACCCGGAATGGCCCGGCATTTTCGGCGGCGTCCATGCCGTCCAGCAGCCCGTAAAGCCGGTCGCGTACTTGAAGCGCTTCATCGCGTGTGTACATCGGCAAGGTGTGCTCCGCGGCGCCCTTAATACCGAAGTAAGCAGCGCTCACACCGGTGGCGAGGACGAGGTAGTCATAAGCCATCGTGCGCTCGTCATCGAGCTCGATGATTTTATTATCCGTATCCACGTGCTGGAGCTCCCCGAGCACGAAACGCAGATTCTTCTGCTTGCTCCGCAATGCACGCAGGTTGTAGGTAATATCCCCCGCGTTGAGCGCGCCCGAAGCCACTTGGAAAAGCAGCGGCTTGAACGTGGTGTACGGATTCTTATCAATGAGCGTTACCCGCACGGGTGCCTCGCGAAGGCCACGTGCCGCTTGGATACCGGCAAAGCCACCTCCGACGATGACCACATGCGGTAACGCACTTCCTTTAATATTGTGACTCATACCCCATAACATAGTGGATATGTGAGCTAGTTTCCAATACTTCACTTACGCGCAAAATAGTGACACTCAGCAAATATCACCGCAGCACAGCCGCCACCAGATCGGCAACCGGCGCGGGACCCGCGGGGAGGATCCAGCGAGCCGCGGCCGTAGTTTCGGCGCTGGCCTGCGGCATTGCACAGCTCAGCGCGATTTCACGCATCCAGGGAATGTCATTGGCGGAGTCCCCCACCCCTAAAGTGTGTGCCGCGTCCAGCCCGCGCGCCCGCAGCGCCAGCTCAATTCCCTCCCACTTGGTCACCCCGGGAGCCACCACATCAACAAAATTCGCGTGCCCACGCACCGCCCCGGGGAACGCCTCCTGCCAGAGTCCACGAAGCCGGTCCAGTTCAGTTTCGGTTCCGGAGAAGGAGAGTTTCGTGATGGTATCGGCCGCAAGGCCGGCGACGTCGCCGCGGAGCGGTTCCCGCCCCGCGGAAGCGTTGCAAATAACGTCCTCATACAGGGGCGCCCCAAAACTTTGTACGACGACGCTCTCGCTGCCATTGACGACTATGCCGAGGCGGTGGTCCTCCGCGAAGCGGATGGCGCGCGCATAGGCAGCGGTGCCGAGCGGGTGGCGGCGCACTACCGCGTGCCCGTCCCAGACGATGGAGCCGCCTTCAGCCACCACCCATCCGGGTACCCCGGCTTCCGTGAGGATATCGGCCGCCCCGGCGATGATACGCCCGGTCGCCAGGGTAATCGGGATGCCGGCGGCGTGGAGCTGTTGCAGGGCGCGGATATTTTCCGGGAGTACCCGTGAGCTAGCGTCCGTGAGGGTGCCGTCCACGTCGAAAAGAACATTCGTGGGCCGGGCAAATTGACGTTCGCAATAGGTGATGTGCCCGGATGCGTCTAATACTCCCAGCTGATGGCGTGGCATTAGCACTCATTCCTGGGGATGGTGGATTCCGCTGTGCTCATAGCAACGATAGTAACCGAGTGTATGAATCGGGTGAAAATACGAAATTTCATCTTGGTGGAGCTAAGGGGATTCGAACCCCTGACCTCTTCCATGCCATGGAAGCGCGCTACCAACTGCGCCATAGCCCCAAGCGACTTATAGAACTTTAGTCGGAGAAGAAACGCTTGGCAAATCGGAACCGGATTTTGTGTCGAGCATCGCATTCTTGCAGGTGAGTGCTTAGCCTTCCGGCCCTTCGACCTCAAAGTTTTTCACCGGATCGTGCTCATCGGCGAGGAAACGGTTGAAGCCGGTAAGGCGCCATTGCGACTCCGCATTCTTACGCCGCTGCAGCATGGCCCAGTGGCAGTTATCCAAGCCGCCCAGGCCTTGCCATTGTGCCCCGCACCCAAGGAGTACCCCGAGTCCGCAGGTGATCGCCGCGCCGTGCGCGGTTACCACCAGCAGGCCACCGTCCATATCCGCGCTGGCTTCGCTAATCGCGGCGGCCACGCGTGCGCCCACGTGTTCCTTTGTTTCCACACCGACACCTACGGGTTCCTCCCCCGCCCGCCACTGCGCGAATTCGCGCGGGTAGCGTTCGGCAATCTCGGTGCGGGTCAGGCCCTCGAAAAGTCCGAAACAGCGTTCTTCTAGACGCGTATCGGTTGCCACCTCGAGGCCTACCAGCTTGGCGGCCTCGAGAGCGGTGGCATAGGCGCGCTGCAGCGGGGACGCCACGAAGCGGGCCGGGCCGGCAGCGGCGATATAGGGAGCCACGTAACGTGCCTGGCCCAGGCCTACCGCATTGAGAGGGATATCTGTGGAGCCCTGGATTCGCCAGGCCAGGTTGTAATCAGTTTGCCCGTGGCGCCAGAGCAGGATGCGATCTGCACTCATGCATCTACCTCAGCGGTACCGACCGCCTCAGAGTCCCTGGAGTCCCCGGGTTCCCCTTGTTCCTCGGATTCCGCAGCAACCTCCGGCACCGCGGGCACCTGCGCTCCGGTAATAACAGCTTCATCATCTAGCTGAAGATCCACATGCGGGCAATCGGCCCACAGGCGCGCGAGGGCGTAATCATCACGGTCCTCATCGCGCTGAATATGCACGATGAGTTCGCCGTAATCCAGGAGCACCCAGCGCGGGTCGAAGGTGAGTCCTTCGCGGCGCAAGCGCTGCCCGCCGGCTTCGTCGAGTTTCTCCTCCACGCGATCCACGATGGCGCGCACTTTCGGCTCCGAATCACCGGAAATAATAAGGAAAACATCGGAAATGCCGAAACGCTCACCAACGTCGAGAGCTTCAATCGATGTTGCTTTCACCTCTGCCGCTGCTGCGGCTCCAATACGGGCGAGCTCAATCGCGCGGTCCGAAGCTGTCACAAGATCTCCTTGATATCGGGGGTAATGCTGGATGCCACAAGATCACCAGGCGCGGCCTGCGCGCCGTGCTGGAGGAAGAAGAACCCGATAACCAGGCCAAGCACCACGCTAATTACAATGAGCAGCAGCATGGTCATCGTCCAGCGGCGCGGGGAGGATTCGTCGTCAAGTTCATCTTCGTCTACATATTCGTGCGCGAGCGGATCCGGCTGCGCCGCGGGAACGGAAGCGGGCGGGAACGGCGCTGCGGCGTCGTTCCCGGTATTTTCGACCACCGCCGGCACCGGCTCCTGCTCCGTAACCGAGGCACGCAAAGCATCGCTTTGGGTGCGAGCAAGCAAACGTTCGCGCAGGCTGCCGCCTTCGGAAAACTCCGCTGCCGCTTCCGGTTCCGGAGCAGGCTCGGAAGCCGATACCGATTCCGGGGCCACTTGCGAGGCAGGGACCACCGCGGCAGCTGCTGCCGAAGCCGCAAACGGCGGCATGAGCGAGTGTTCTTCTTCGCCAATACTTGCCTCGGTATCGGCTTCGAAACGGTCAAAAACGGAGATGCGCTCCCCCGCGGGCGCGGATTCTTCAAGGATCGCGCGGGGTTTGGCCGCGCTCACAGGTTCGTATGCCTGGGTGGGAGCGCCCTCGTCTTCCGCCAGCGGTGCCACCATTTCAGCTACGTCAGCACCTTCAGCCGCTTCTGAAAATTCAGCCGCTTCTGAAACTTCAGCCGCCCCAGCTGCCTCAACCGCTTCGGCACGCTCGGCCAGAATGGCGCGCCGCCGCGTTGCCCGCACCACCGGAATATCCCGGGTGCGCCGCAATTCTTCTACCGGCGAAGCTTCGCCTTCTTCGAGAGGTTTTAGGAGTCCGCGCTCGCGCATCTCGCTGCGTGTGAGGCGCCGCCCGCCCTCGCTCATTTCTTCTCCTCTCGGCACGACTGTCCTTTGTCAAGTTTACCCGGTGCCTCGCGCTGGGCATAAAGTTTGTATTTTCTAATGTGCTGCACCACGCCTTCGGGCACCAAATACCAGATGGGCTCGTGGGCCTTCACCCGCTCGCGCACATCCGTGGAAGAAATCGCCATGGCGGGAACCTCCACAATTTCCACGGCGTGTTTAGGAAGCGCGGATACGTCAATATTGTGCCCGGGGCGCGTTACCCCGATGAAACGCGCCATCCCCCACAGTTCCTCGGCGTTCTTCCAGCGCAAAATCTCCGGAATAACATCCGCTCCGGTAATGAAGTACAGATCCGCATCCGGGTAGACCTCACGCAAATCCCGCAGGGTATCCACGGTGTAGGTCAGGCCGCGCCGCTCAATATCCACCCGCGATACCGTAAAGCGAGTATTCGAGGCGGTGGCGATAACCGCCATGAGGTAGCGGTGTTCGGCCGGGCTCACGTGCTGCCCCTGCTTGAAAGCCGGGCGGCCGGTGGGCACAAAAACCACCTCGTCCAGCCCGAAACGATGCTGCACTTCCGAGGCTGCCACCAGGTGACCGTGGTGAATCGGGTCGAAAGTTCCGCCCATCACCCCGATCCGCCGACGCCGGTGCTTGCGTTCGTCGAAAGGAATTTGCACCGGTTCGTCTTTATCGGACATGCCCCTCGCCCTCTGCAATCCACGTCGTCGTGGTCATTTCTTCCAGACCCATGGGCCCGCGCGCATGCAATTTTTGGGTGGAAATACCAATTTCCGCGCCCAACCCAAATTCGCCACCGTCCGTGAAACGCGTCGAGGCATTAACCATGACCGCCGCGCAATCCACCTCGGAGGTGAAACGATTAATGGCACGCTGATCCTCGGCCACAATAGCTTCGGTATGGCCGCTGGAATAGCGGGCAATATGCGCGAGCGCCGCCTCAAGATCAGGCACCACCCCGACGGCCATCTCCAGCGCCAAATATTCCGTTTCCCAATCTTCTTCCGTTGCAGCCTGCGTGGGAATATCCCCCGCGAAGCTCTGCGCGGCCGCATCGCAATGCAAGGTCACGCCGCGCTCATGAAGTTCGCGCAGAATCCGCGGCATAAATTCCGGTGCGATATCCGCGTGGACCAGAAGCGTTTCGGCCGCATTGCAGACGCTCGGCCGATGCGTTTTCGAATTAACGACGACGGCGCTAGCCCGCTCCACATCCGCGCTGGCATCCACGTACACATGATTATTTCCCACCCCGGTTTCGATCACGGGGACCAGGGATTCACGCACGACCGTCTGAATAAGGCCGGCGCCCCCGCGCGGAATAACAAGGTCCACCAGGCCGCGTAATTTCATCAGTTCGACGGCACCTGCGCGCCCGAAAGCATCAATGGTCTGCACACAGTCGGCCGGGAACCCGGCCTCCGTTACCGCCTGGCGCATGAGTTCGACCAGCACTTCGTTGGTGCGGATGGCGGCGCTCCCCCCGCGCAAAATCACCGCGGATCCGGCTTTGAGGGCCAGGGTGGCCGCATCGACCGTGACATTGGGCCGGGCTTCATAAATCATCCCGATCACACCCATGGGCACCCGCACTTGCCGCAAACGCATCCCGTTAGCTAAGCGCGAACCGCGTACCACTTCGCCCACCGGATCAGCCAAGCCCACCACGTGTTCTACCGCCTGGGCAATCCCTTCGATGCGCTCGGCAGTCAGGAGGAGGCGATCAATCATGCCCGGGGAAAGCCGGCTTTCTTCCCGGGCTACATCCTGGGCATTCGCCTCCAC
This sequence comes from Actinotignum timonense, assembly GCF_900155575.1. GTDB lineage: Bacteria > Actinomycetota > Actinomycetes > Actinomycetales > Actinomycetaceae > Actinotignum > Actinotignum timonense. The sequence continues at coordinate 1,884,642 of NZ_LT706966.1, forward strand.
AATACGAGCGGTTTCGCTGCGCAAAATCGCGGCGATACGGCGAAGGGCGTCATTTTTTGACGTGGTTTGCGCCCCCCGCAAAGAACGCGCCGCCTGGCGCGCGCGGCGGGCCACATCAGCCACGCCCTCGGTTAACGTTGCGGTCATAGTCTCTACTTTAGGCCAGGAAGGCGCCCGTTACCGAATGGACTATCTCATGGGAATAGCTCTCGCGCTTGGCGCGTTGCAGGTAGCGAGATTTCCACTAACTCGAGGAGAACCATGGCAACCGTTACTGTCACCGCGGAAAACTTCAACGATACCGTGCATGAAGGCATTGTCCTGCTGGATTTCTGGGCGAGCTGGTGCGGTCCGTGCCGTGCTTTCAGCCCGATTTACGAAAAGGCTTCTGAAAAGCACCCCGATATTACTTTCGGCAAGGTGAGCACCGAGGATAGCCCGGAGCTCGCCGCGCATTTCCAGATTCAGGCGATTCCCACCATTATGGCTTTCCGGGATGGCATCCGGGTCTTTGAGCAGGCCGGGGCACTGCCGGCCGGCCCGCTGGAGGATCTCATCGGGCAGGTCAAGGAGCTGGATATGGATGAGATTCGCGCTCGTCTTGCCGCTCACGAAGCTGAGGAATCCGCCAAGCAGGCTGAGTAAGCACGGTAGCTGGCCGCTAGCCGGGCAACTACCGCGCGCGAGGCGCCTAGACATGCAGCGCCACGCACGCGAAGCTCCAAGCCACGAGGGGCGAACTGGTCATTTCCAGTTCGCCCCTCGTTGCGTTCGGGAAACTCCGCTACTCTCGGAAGGCCCCGCTACTATCGGTACAGCTTAGGAAATCTCTGCCCGGCCAAAGAGGACTGGGAGCACTCCGCGCACCAGCGAGGCTAAATCGGTGCGGATGGAGGTGGGCCGGTAAATAATGCCATCTGCCGCGCCCATACCCAGCCAGGACTCGGTGGTATCCGCAACATCATATACGGTGCCAACCACGTGAGCACTGCGGGAGAAGTCTGGGCCGCCCAGGGCTTGGACAAGGAAGAGGCGCTCGCGGGCCGCGGTGCGGGTAGCCGAAATAATAACGGTCATATCGAGGAGAACCTGCAGGTCGGTATCGTATTCTTCCGCCGCCGTACGCAAAGCGAAACGGGCCTCGCGGGCACGGTGCGCATCCGGAGCGGAAAGGCGCATCATCGGAGAAATACCGCAGATCGCGCGCAGATTCAGATTCGGGACATCTTCGGCGCGCACGTGCGGCATGAGGCGCACCCCGGCCGCAATCGCATTTTCCACATCGCTGCGCAGGGCCGCGAGATCGGTAGCCGGGGTGATGGGCAGGCTCACCAGAGCCGGAGTATCAGAAGTATCTTGCTGGGTTCTGGCTACCGCTTCGCGCAGGGCCTGGGAGGTAGCAGGAACTTCCACCGCGATATCACCGCGGGCACGCGGCCCTAAGCGGCTTGCCGTTTCCATCGCGGAGGCGACCCGGGAGCCGGGAAGCACAAATTCTCCGGAGAACTGGACGAAATCGAGTCCGCCTTTCCAGGCCGCATCAGCGCAGGAGGCCAGGTGGGCGATGGAAGCCCCGTGGGCTGGGCGCGTAGCTGCGCCGTCGCCGCACAGACTCTCCCCGCCGCCGAGCGCCGAGAGATCGACTCCTAAAAATGTTTCTCTTAAAACTTCCTCATTCGTGGTGGTGCACAGGGTGGTCAATTGGATGGTCATTAGTACTCACTATCAGGACGAAGACGGGCAGAGGGGGCACTGGCCGGCGCAAGAAGGCGCGCGCTCATAAAGTGGTGATGCCAGCGGCGCCAATGCGCCTTGGTAATTCGATAGTCGGCAAGCATGCTAGAGGTGACATCCTGGAGCGTGACAAACTGCGACATCGAATTCTCCGTTCTTCGTCGGCTCGGGTAGTTCCGAGCGATTGCGAGGGTGCTATATAAGCACTTGCGATAACGCTAGATCTTTATTGTCCAATAGGCAAGACGAACACGACGGTTCTTTGCGCAAGTCACTATTCAATTATTCAGATTACTATTCGGTCATTGTGGTGTAATATTTCGCTAGCTTGTGTGCGAACAACGCTATGACCAGCGCAAATAATAATCCCCGGCCGCGCCCGCCGTGAAACTTTATGCAGCTTCCACATAGTTACAGGTCCGTAAAGTAAGGCGAAACACAGAATTGCCCGCGCGTTGCGCGCGCCACCGGCTCGGCATTGAAGCACGCTCGCTGCCGAATGGACGCTTGTTGCGGAACACGCCCGCCCACTGCGCAAGGCACCCCGGCAGGAAAACCCCGCTACGAACCCAGCAGCACGATATCGTTCGCGTGCACCACCGGCTTCTTTCCGCGCGCCCGGGTGCTACCGACCAGCTCAATGAGTTCCTCGACGCTGTAGGCACTCAGGCCCCGGGCGATAACCTCGCCGTGCCCATCGCATAATTCCACGATGTCCCCGGCAGCGAATCGGCCCGAGACCCCGATGACTCCCACCGGGAGGAGGGATGCGTGGTTGCCGGTGATGGCGGCAACGGCGCCGTCGTCCAAAGTAACCCGGCCGCGGGCCCGCGCCGCGAATTCCATCCAGCGCCCGCGCGCGGATACGTGCCTGGTGCTCGGCACGAACCAGGTTCCCACGTTTTCCCCGGCCACGGCGCGCTGCACATTATCGACATGGGTGAGAATCACGCCGACCCCGCCCGAAGTGGCTAACTCGGCAGCCGCTACTTTGGTGCGCATTCCCCCAGTTCCCACCGCTGAGCCGCGCCCGGTAATCCGCAGTCCTGCCAGGTCATCTTCGCTGGTCACCTCGGTAATGCGGGTGGCCCCCGGTTCACTCGGCGGTTTGGTGTACAGGCCGTCCACATCGGTGAGCAAAATAAGGGTGCCGGCCCCCACCAGGTGGGCGGTGAGCGCGGCTAACCGGTCATTGTCACCGAAGCGCAATTCGTCGGTGGCCACGGCGTCGTTCTCATTAACAATCGGAACCACCCGTAAACGTAAGAGCGTGCGCATGGCCGTGAGCGCATTGGCGTAGTGGCGCCGGTTGGTGACGTCGGAGGCGGTGAGGAGCACCTGGCCCACGCTGATGTCGTGCGCTTCGAAACGTTCTTCGTAGGCGGCCATGAGGCGGGACTGGCCCACCATGGCCGCGGCCTGCTTTTCCCGCAGGGAACGCGGGCGGCCCAGCTTGAGCGGGCCGATGCCGGCCGCCACCGCGCCGGAGGACACCAGTACCACGTCTACCCCGCGGGCGTGCATTTCCGCGATGGTATTAACAAGAAGATCGAGGGTTTCCTGGTGCAGGGCACCGTCCGGCCCGGTCAAGGAGGAGGAACCAACTTTGATGACTATTCGACGGGAGTTCTCAAGGCAGTCACGCCGGGTCAGCGGGGCGGATGAGGTACCGGACACGAGTCACTCTTTCTTATCTGATGCTTCGGGACACCGCAGGATAGTTTAGTCCCCTTCCGGGGTGCCTGCCTGCGGGTCCGTCCATATGCCGGCCTCCCGCTCGGAACGCAATTCCTGCCGGGCTTCCTCTTTGGCATCCATACGTTCGTAAAAATCGGCGCGCTTTTCGCGGCGGGTGGGGCGCGAGCGTTCGGCTTCCACCCGGATATCCCGCCCGCGCGGCCCGTAAATTTCGGCGACGGCGGCAACGGTCGGTTCCCAATCGAAAACGAAGCCGGTCTGCGGCGGACCAATCACCACCATATCGCCCGGCACCGCACCCAGACGTGCCAGTTCATCTTCGATGCCCAGGCGGTGCAGGCGCTCGCCGAGGTACCCGACCGCTTCATCATTGGCGAAGTCCGTTTGCCCCACCCAGCGCTCGGGCTGGCGCCCGCGCACATTCCAGAACTCCTGCATGCCGTCGCGCCGCTTGACGATGGTGAAACGGTCATCGCGTTCACGAGTGAGATGGAGCACCGGGCGCACCGTTTCGGTAACCTCACGATTGGCCTTTTCTTCGCGCACCACCCGCGCCAGGTAGAAGGAAAGCTCGCGCAGACCTTCGTGGCTGGCAGTGGAAATAGCGAAAACATCCAGGCCGCGTTCGCGCAGCTCCGGGGTCACAAATTCGGCGAGTTCCCGCGCGTCCGGAACATCGATTTTATTGAGAATAACCACCCGCGGACGCTCAGTGAGGGGAAGCTGGCCTTCGGTGGGCGGAATATTCGCCGCGTACCGGGCCAGTTCGTGTTCCAGGGTATCCAGATCGGTGAGCGGATCGCGCCCCGGTTCCAGGGTGGCGCAATCAATAACGTGAGCAATGACCGCGCAGCGCTCGATATGGCGCAAAAACTCTAGGCCGAGCCCGCGCCCTTCCGACGCTCCGGGAATAAGGCCGGGCACATCGGCAATGGTGTAGCGTTCTTCCCCGGCGGTCACCACGCCGAGGTTAGGCACGAGGGTGGTGAAAGGATAGTCGGCGATTTTCGGGCGGGCCGCGGACATGGCCGCAATAAGGGAGGACTTCCCAGCGGAGGGGAAGCCCACCAGCGCCACATCGGCCACCGATTTCAATTCGAGAACAACATCAAGTTCCTCGCCGGCTTCCCCGAGCAGGGCGAAGCCGGGGGCCTTGCGCCGCGGGGAAGCCAGGGCAGCATTCCCCAGGCCGCCCACGCCGCCGCGCGCCACTTCGAAGGAATCCCCGGGATTCACCAGATCCGCGAGCACATCACCTTCGCTGTTTTTCACGACCGTTCCGGCGGGGACTTTGAGGATCAGGTCCGCGCCGTTCTTGCCGCGTTGGTTATCACCGGCGCCGGGCTGGCCGTTTTCGGCGCTGCGGTGCGGGGTGTGGTGGTAGTCCATGAGGGTGGATTCTTGGGAATCAACCTCAAAGATGATGGAGCCCCCGTGGCCGCCGTTGGCGCCGTCGGGCCCTCCGAGAGGCTTGTACTTCTCCCGGCGCACCGAAACGCACCCGTTTCCGCCGTTGCCGGCGCGCAGGTGCAAGGTCACTTTATCGACGAACGAGGCCACGTGTGCCCTCCCCTTTTCCTGTAGTGATAACGCGGTGCGGGTGCGAAAAGCTGGGCTCCCCGAGCCGGGGCGCCGCAAACAGCCGGGCGCCGGTGCGCATAGCCGAACGCCCGCACTCCGCCCGCGTTAACGAATGACGGGGTGGAGGTTGAATCCCCCACCCCTCATCATAGGTGCGTGCGGCGCTAGGGCCGCTGCGCCTTAAGCCTGGGCCACAACGTCAACGACCTTGCGGTCGCGACGGGTAGCGAACTGGACCGTCCCGGCCGCGGTAGCGAACAGGGTGTCATCCTTGCCGCGCCCGACGTTATTGCCCGGATGGAACTTCGTGCCGCGCTGGCGAACCAGAATTTCACCGGCGGATACAACCTGACCGCCGTACCGCTTCACCCCGAGGCGCTGGGCATTGGAGTCGCGCCCGTTGCGCGAGGAAGAGGCGCCCTTCTTATGTGCCATCTGTCTACCTTCTTACTATCTCAAAACTAGCTGCTGACGCGGCAGATCCTACTGGATGCCGGTGACCTTGAGGCGGGTCAGGGGCTGACGATGCCCCTGGCGCTTCCGGTAACCCGTCTTGTTCTTGAACTTGATGATGGAGATCTTCGGTCCCTTTTCATCGCGCACAATTTCCGCGGTAACCTTCGCCGAAATGCCATCGGCAGCCGTGGTGATCTTATCCCCGTCAACGAGCATGATGGGTTCGAGTTCGACGGTATCGCCGACTTCACCTTCCATCCTGTCAACAACCACGACGGTTCCGACAGAAACCTTTTCCTGACGGCCCCCGGCCTTGACGATCGCGTACACCACGTTTGCTCCTGTTGATTACGGCTACTTTTCGCGCTGGACAGCGCACTTAAACGACTGAGTGCCTAAGCACCGACCATCTACTTTACTGCGTTGACCCGCTTTCTTACAAGTGAGACTGCGCATGAGACCGGCCGTATCGCTATGGGATGCGCCACGTACCTTAGGCGCGCGGCGCATTCCACCACCCCGGTTTACCCTTGGGAACTCGCCGGGAAACTCAGAACCCCCGCCCCGTTGCCGGTGGAGATGGGTCCGGAAGAAACCACGGCGCGCCGCTTGGTACCCCCGCGCGTACCGTTAGCCGCTTCACTCGATCCGGTGTGGATAGAGGACGACGGCGACACCGTCTTTGCGTGGGCGCTAGTCGAAGCGGCCGCGTGCGTGGGGCTCACCACACCGGAGGAGATAACCATGCCGGTCTTCCGCGCGGTGCCCGTGCTTGCGGTGCCGGTTCCGTTAGTTGCGGTACCAGATGCAGTGCGTGCGCCGCCCGTGACAGCCGCATCCTTGGTGGTAACGCTCGAGGTATCCGCGGTGGCTGCCGCGCTGCGCGAGCTACGACGACGCCGCGTAGCCGGCTGCTTCTCGGACTTATCCTGTTTATCTGGCTTCTCCGACTTTTCAGATTTCTCCGACTTTTCCGACTTCTCCCGCTTCGCGGATTTCCGTGATTCGGCGGGCTTGTCGGTTTTCTCCTGGTTGTCCGCCTTCTCCTGGCTATCTTTCTGCTGCGCATCAGCATGCCCGGCAGCGGCGATGGAATTCATCATCTGCACAGCCGCCTCGCGCTGCGGCGCCGAGGCTTCCCGCCGCGCCTTGCGCTTGCGGGGTGCGTGAGGTTCTTCGTTTTCCTCCACCGGGTGATCATGAATAATATAGCCGCGCCCTTCACAGGCCTCACAAACAGTAGAGAAAGCCTCCACGAGGCCCTGCCCCACGCGCTTGCGGGTCATCTGCACCAGGCCCAGGGAGGTTACTTCCGCTACCTGGTGGCGGGTGCGATCACGCCCGAGACACTCGATGAGCCGGCGCAGCACCAGGTCACGGTTGGATTCCAGAACCATATCAATAAAGTCAATAACCACAATCCCGCCGATATCGCGCAGCCGCAATTGCCGCACGATTTCTTCGGCCGCTTCCAGATTATTGCGGGTAACCGTTTCTTCTAGCGAGCCACCCGATCCGGTGAATTTCCCGGTGTTCACGTCCACCACCGTCATGGCTTCGGTGCGGTCAATAACGAGGGTTCCGCCCGAGGGCAGCCACACCTTGCGATCAAAAGCCTTGGCGAGCTGCTCTTCCACCCGGTAGGCCTCGAAAATATCGCGGGAATCATCCCAGCGGCTCACCCGGTCCATGAGTTCGGGGGACAGCTCTTCCACGTAGGTGGAAATCGTTTCCCAGGCATCCTCACCCTGCACGCGCAGGGAATCAAAATCTTCGTTGAAGATATCGCGTACCACCCGCACGGCCAGTTCCGGTTCGCTCTTGAGTACCTGCGGGGCGGTTTTCGCCGCCTTGGCCTTGCGCTGAATTTCCTTCCAGCTCTTCGTCAGGCGATCCACGTCATTCTGGAGCTGTTCAGCGCTCGCACCTTCGGCGGCGGTACGCACAATAACGCCGTGATCTTCCGGCACAATTTCTTTAAGAAGCTTCTTGAGCCGCGAGCGTTCCGAATCGGGAAGCTTACGCGAAATACCGGTCATATCCCCACCGGGAACAAGAACAAGATGCCGCCCAGCCAGGGTAACCTGGCTGGTCAGGCGCGCGCCCTTATGGCCAATAGGATCCTTGGTGACCTGCACCAGCACGGTATCCCCGGATTTCAGGGCCTGCTCAATGCGCCGGTTTTTACCCGTAACCCCGGCGGCTTTCCAATCCACTTCCCCGGCGTAAAGGACCGCGTTACGACCCTTACCGATATCCACGAAAGCGGCTTCCATCGAGGGCAGCACATTTTGCACCCGCCCCAGGTACACATTGCCAACCATGGAAATCTGGGTATGCCGCGCCACGTAATGCTCGACGAGCACATCATCTTCGAGCACCGCGATTTGGTTGAGACCATCGCGTTCGCGCACGATCATGTCACGCTGGACCGATTCGCGCCGCGCCAGGTATTCCACTTCTGTAAGGGAACCGCGCCGGCGCGCCGAACCCTCGCGGTTTTCGCGGCGCCGGGCCCGCTTGGCGGCCAGGCGAGTGGAGCCCCGGGGCGCCGCCACTTCATCATCGGAAGAAAGGCTACGACGACGCCTGCGGGTGGGCGCTACCGAAGTATCATCCGTTTCTTCGTGCTCGCCTTCTTCAGAGGCGGCGTCGTCGTGCTCCGCACTTCGAGGCGTGCGGGCAGAAGAATCATGCTCGCCACGTTCGCGCCGGCGGGTGCGCCGGGAGGAAGAATTATCGCCAGAATCGGAATCTGCGCCGCTGGAAGAATCGTCATCAACGAGGTAGGTGACCCGGATGGCGTTGGCAGCGTCGGGTTCCTGGAAGAGTGGAATATCCGTATTAATACGGAAGCGCGGGATGTCCACCACCTCTTCTTCTGGTGCCGGAATAAAAAACGGGCTCGCCGCAGCCGCACTCACGGTGCCGTGCTCCGACGCGGTGGCTTCTTTCGCCATTCGTCTACACTTCCCGACAGGCGCGCACCCCGTATCCCGTGCGGGCCTGTCACCATTGCGGCCAATGCCGCGCAAGCACATCTACGTTCGAGGGCATATCCGGCGCTCACAATCTGCCGGCCAGGTTCTTCACTGCCTCAAACCACCGGGGCGATACGGTAGCGCCCGGTACACTGGTACCGATTCTACATGAGGAGTCCCGGGCCGGCGCTGGGAGATTCCCGCATTCTCCGCAAAGGCAGCACCTCAGTGGGATGCCCAATCGCCACCACATGAGGCCGGTCAGGACTTTCGTCCTTATTTTTTGACAGGTGTCGCTAACCTGTGTGCCAGATGGCACATGAGCGCCGCGCCGGACAAAAGTCCCTCGTGTTCGATACCTCTTATTGCCGCTGCGGTGAGTAGGATCGAGGGTGAAAAAATGATCGCGCTGCTACGGGACCACCGCAGCGCTCCACGCGCGATCACACGTGTTACACATCGGAAAGGTGAAAAGGTGGATCCGATCACCCTTGCGCGATGGCAGTTCGGTATTACAACCGTCTACCACTGGCTTCAGGTGCCCCTGACCATTGGCCTGTCTGTCATCGTTGCGTATATGCAAACTAAGGCCCGCAAAACGGGCGATCCGAAGTGGCAGCGGATTACCGATTTCTTCGGCAAGATCCTGCTCATCAACTTCGCGCTCGGCGTTGCCACCGGTATCGTGCAGGAATTCCAGTTCGGTTTGAACTGGTCGGAGTACTCGCGTTTCGTCGGTGACATCTTCGGCGCCCCGCTCGCTTTCGAGGCTCTCCTGGCGTTCTTCCTGGAGTCCACGTTCCTCGGATTGTGGATCTTCGGCAAGGGCCGCCTCTCCCCCAAGGTGCATAACCTGACCATCTGGCTTTTCTCCATGGGTACCGTGATCTCCGCGGCCTGGATTTTGGCCGCGAACTCCTTCATGCAGGATCCGCACGGCGCGGTCTTCAACCCGGAAACCGGGCGCGCTGAGCTGGACGGCATGGCGGGCTTCCTCGGTCTGTTCGCCAATACCACCTGGGTACTCACCTTCCTCCACACCATGGGCGCCGCCTTCACTCTGGCCGGCGTTGTGGTGGCCGGCTTCGCCTTCTGGTGGATGGCCCGCTCTATTCGCCTCTCCGGCAATGAAGTCGAGGCGCGCGAATACTGGAAGCCCACCGCCAAGCTCGGTCTCAAGGTCACCCTGGTTGCCGCGATTATCGCCGCGCTCTCCGGCCACTACATGGGCCAGCACCTCGGCGTGATCCAGCCGCCCAAGGCCGCGGCCATGATGGGCGTGTGCCAGGGTGAAGAAAACGCCAAGCTGTCCCTCGTGATGTGGGGTAATAGCTGCGAAGATGCCACCTCCATTTACGTACCGATTCCCGGCCTGGAATCCTTCATGATGACCAACCACTGGTCCGGCCCCGAATCGCGGCTGGAATCCATTAGCGAAGCTAATGAGCGGGTGCGGGATCGCATCCACCAGATGGAAAACGTCAATGCGGAACTCGTGGAGAAATTCGATACCGCGTTCGAAAACCAGCAGGTCACCCCGAATGTTCTGGCGTCCTACTACTCCTTCCGCGTGATGGTCGGAGTTGGACTGCTCGACATCCTCATCGCGGCCCTTGGGCTGTGGGTGCTGCGCGGGGATCGGATCATGCGTTCGGAAAGCTGGGGTAAGTTCTGGCTGTGGATGATTCCGCTGCAATTCGTGGCGAACTCCGCGGGCTGGATCCTGACCGAAATCGGCCGCCAGCCGTGGATCGTGTACCCGACTCAAATCGACGGCGTGCTCCTTATGACGGATCTGGGCGTTTCCCACTCCGTCAATGGTGGCAGCGTGGCCTTCTCGCTAACGATCTTCACTGTGCTCTACTCGGCACTGGGCGTGGTGTGGGTGTGGCTCTTGGGCCGCTACCTGCGCGAGGGTATCAATACCCACAAGAAGGTCGTCGAATACGATGCGAAATCTACCCCGAATTTCGTTTACTAGGAGGACCTCATGGAACAAACATTTTTGATGACACTGTGGTTCATCCTCGTAGCGGTCCTGTGGATTGGTTTCCTCGCTCTGGAGGGCTTCGGCTACGGCGTGGGGATGTTCCTCAAGACCTTTGCGCGTAATGAACGTGAACGCCGCGCGATGATCAACTCGATTGGACCCCACTGGGATGGCAACGAAGTGTGGCTGCTCACCGCAGGTGGCGCTACCTTCGCGGCGTTCCCGGAATGGTACGCCACCATGTTCTCGGGTATGTACATCGCCCTCGTCCTCGTGCTCGTCTGCCTCATTATCCGGATCTGCGCCCTGGAATGGCGCAAGATGATCCGCACCGAGCGCTGGCGCAACACCTGGGACACCCTGCATTGCATCGTCTCGTGGATCGTCTCGATCCTCTTCGGGGTGGCTTTCGCCAACCTCGTAGCCGGGATGAAAATCGAAGTAGGCAACTACTCCTCCGGTGAGTTCGTGGCCGTGGCACCCGATGCGGTGACCTGGGAAGCCCTCGCGGATAACCACCACTACCTGACCGGCGGGTTCTTCTCGCTGCTCACTCCCTTCACCATCCTGGGCGGGCTCGTGACCCTCTCGCTGTTCTTCAGCCACGGCGCGCTGTGGCTCTCGATTAAGACGGCCGGTGAACTCCAGCTGCGCTCCATTAACCTGGCGAAGCGCACCACCGTGATCTCCACGGCGATCACCGCGGTCTGGGCACTGTGGGCCTACTTCGTGTACAGCTCGCAGGTGCTGGCGATTATCCCGCTGGCTATCTGCGCGCTGCTCCTCATTGCCACCGTGGTAGCCACCTGGGCCAACCGTGAAATTCTGGCCTTCGGGCTGCACTTCGCGGCAATTGCCGGGGCGGTATCCACCATCTTCGCGATGATGGTCCCCTACGTCATGAAGTCGTCGATCAACGAGGCCTACTCCCTCACGATCGCGCAGGCTTCGGCCACCGCGCCGACGCAAACCATCATGACCATTGCGGCACTCATCTTCGTTCCGATCGTCCTCGGTTACACGGTGTGGGCATACTCCGTGTTCCGCAAGCGCATTGACGCTGGCCAAATCCCCGAGGAACCCGTGGGATTGGAACCGAAGAAGATCCGCGAGTTCGAGGTTCGCTAAGTAGCACGTGAGATCGGGAGGCCGCGCGCACGCACCGTGCGCGCGGCCTCCCCTCATAAACCCCCACCTTCACAAACTCGCTCATAAAACCGCCGTAGCGGCCTCGCGAATTCGCGTGGCCGCCGGGTAAGCAAGACCGGGCGGGCTACTATAAAGCAGAGTGCAAGGAGAAGAATGAAGCCCGTTGATGCTCGACTCATGAAATTCGCGCCTACGGCGCGCCGCTACGTCGCCCTACTCGGCGGCGTTGGTTTTCTCGAAACAGCGCTCGTGCTCGCGCAATGCTTCTTTATTGCCGCTTCGGTCGCCCCGGTGGCAGACGGCGATCTCACTTTCCGTGATATCGGCTGGCCGGTGTTCGGGGTGGCAGCGGCCTTCAACGCACGTAGCCTTCTTATCTATATCCGCGAATCCTACGGCCATCGCGCCGCGCTGCGCACCATCGCTAATCTTCGCGCCCGGGTACTACGCCGCGCCGGTGATCTGGGCGACCGCTGGCTCGCCGCGGGAAACACCTCCACCACCGTCACCCTGGTGACCTCCGGGCTGGACGACCTGGAACCCTATTTCGTCAAATTCCTCCCTCAGCTCATCCTCACCTGCACGGTCACGCCCTTCGCGCTCGTCGTTATTCTTTTCCTCGATTGGGTGAGCGCTATCGCCATCGTGGCCTGCATCCCCCTCATCCCGATTTTCATGATCCTCATCGGGCGCATGACCCAAGCTTTCTCCAATGAACGCCTCGCTTCCATGCAGCGCCTGGGCCAGCAGCTCCTTGACCTCCTGGGCGGCCTTTCCACCCTCAAGGCGCTCGGGCGTGAAGAAGGCCCGGCCCGGCGCGTCAAGCACCTCGGGGATGATTACGCGAAGAAAACACTTCAGACTCTCTATATTGCTTTCCTCTCCGGTGCTGTTCTGGAATTCCTCGCCACGCTCTCCACCGCCCTCGTTGCGGTGGAGGTGGGCCTGCGCATGGTGGCCGGAAACGTCTCCCTTTTCACCGGCCTGACGATTATTATGCTCACCCCGGAAGTTTTTAAACCGCTGCGGGAAGTGGGCACCCAATTCCACGCCTCTTCCAACGGGGTGGCCGCTTCCGCCCAGGTTTTCGACCTGCTCGAACAACCCCTGCCCGTGGAAAACGGCACGCTCGACTGCCCGGATCTAGCCACCTCCCCCATCACCATTTCCGATCTTTCGGTGCTCGCCCCGGGCCGCGATACCATCGCTCCCTCGCATCTGAATGCCCAGATACTTCCCGGGCACGTCACTGCTTTGCGCGGGGCTTCCGGTTCCGGAAAAACGACGACGGCGAATGTGCTCCTCCGCTTCATTACCCCCGATAGCGGAACCGTGCATATCGGCACCACCCCGCTCGCAGATATCCGCCAAGAAAGCCTGTGGGCGCAGATTTCCTGGGTTTCCCAACGCCCGGTGATCGTGCCGGGAACCGTGGAGGAAAATATCGGGGTAACTCCGGGCCCGGCCCTGGAACGCGCCGCCGCCCTCGCCGGTTTCGACGAGGTCATCGCCGAACTTCCCGACGGCTGGAATACCTTCATCGGGCAGGGCGGGGTGGGCCTTTCCGTGGGTCAGCGCCAACGCCTTGCCCTCACCCGCGCCCTGGTATCCGAGCGCCCGCTGGTGCTCCTCGATGAACCTTCCGCCCACCTGGATGCCCGTAGCGAAAAGCGCGTCGTCGAATCTGTTGCGCATCTGCGCGCGCAGGGCCGCACGGTTATTGTGATCGCGCACCGCACCGCGCTTCTAGATCTTGCCGACGCGGTTATTGACGTTGTATCGACGACGGCGCAACCGGCCACCACGTCTCCCGCCACCGCAAGGCCGGTCCCCGGGCCGGCCGCCGCGCACGCGCAAACGCAAGCCGCCGCGCAAACGCAAGCCGCCGCCGCACCGTCCGCCACCGCATCCACCAACTCCCAGACAACCGAGGTGACCAAGTGAGTACTTTCCCTCAAGATGAACGCCGCGCTCTCATCCGTGCCCTGCGCTTGCTGCGCGTGGATAAGGGCGGATTCTGGGGCTCCGTTGCGGCGGGTGCTGCCGGGCTGAGCAGCTCGGTGGCCCTAGCCGCCGTTTCTGCCTGGCTTATCACCCGCGCCTCCCAAATGCCTCCGGTCCTTGCCCTCGGGGTAGCCACCACCTCGGTGCGTTTCTTCGGGGTCTCCAAGGCGTTGCTGCGCTATGTTAATCGGATTTTCTCGCACCGGGTGACCCTCTACGGGATGTCCAATTTGCGTACTGCCGTGTACGCGACCCTGGCCGATTCCCCCACCGACGTCGTCACTTCGGTGCGGCGCGGTGACCTGCTCGCCCGTACCGGCCGGGATGTCGATTCCGTTGGCGACGTCGTCGTCAAAGCGGTGCAACCGGGCGCGGTTGCCGGGATCGTCTGCCTGGTCTCCTGCCTGATCGTGGGGATTCTGTGTCCACCCATCGGCCTGCTGCTGGCCGGCTGCCTCCTGATTTCCGGGATTCTCGCGCCCTACCTGGCCATGCGCGGCGGGCGCATCGCCGAAGAAGCGCAGGTGCGTGACGAAACCGAGATCTCCGCTACCGCGCTGACCATGCTGGATTCCGCCGCGGAGCTGCGGGTAGCCGGGCGGGTGGGCGCCATGGAGGACGTGCAGGAAGCCACCGAACAGCGCATCTTCCGCCACCGCGATGCCGCTGCCCGCCCCCAAGCCCTCGCTATCGCCCTCGATACCCTCGCCATGGGGATTGCCGTGGTGGGTGCGATTCTTATCGGGAGCCGCGCCCTGGATGCCGGCACCCTCTCCGCCACCGCGCTGGCGGTCTGCGTGCTCACCCCGCTCGCCGCTTTCGAAGCCACCCAGGGCCTCGGGGAAGCCGCTATCCAGCTGGTGCGTTCGGCCAAAGCCGCCCAGCGGATCCTCGAGCTCCTCGACCGTGCCCAGCGCAGCGAAGAACCGGAAGCCCCGGCCCCGGTTGCGGAACGCGGCTTGCATGCCACCGACCTTATTATCGGCTGGCCAGGCGGCCCGGATGTGGCCGGACCTTTCGAGCTGCACGTGGAACGCGGTTCCTCCATCGCCATCGTGGGGCATTCCGGAATTGGGAAATCGACCCTGCTCTATACCCTGGCGGGAATGCTGCGCCCGCACGCCGGCTCGGTGCGCCTGGACGGACATGAAGTTTCCACCCTCGACCGGCGCACCGTCTCCCACACCCTCACCCTCACGGCGGAAGACGCCCACGTTTTCGAAACAACCGTGCTGGAAAACCTGCGGGTGGCCCGCCCTTCGGTTACCGAAAGAGAAGCGGTGGAGCTGCTGGTACGGGCGGGCCTGGGCACCTGGCTCACCCAGCTTCCGCGCGGGGTACACACCCTGCTCGGAGAGGACGCCGCCACGATTTCCGGTGGAGAACGACGGCGCCTGCTCCTTGCCCGCGCACTGGCCTCTGACGCGGAGTTCTTGCTCCTGGATGAGCCCGGTGAGCACCTCGACCCGGAAACTGCCGATGAGCTTATCCGCGATTTGCTCCGGGCCGGTAAGAATAGCGCCGACCCGCGTACTATTATCTTGGTGACGCACCGGCTCACGCCCCTCGATGCGGCCGACGAGGTTATTGTGATAACCCGCGATGAGGGCGGTATCGCCCACGTGAGCGCGCGCGGCACCCACGAGGAGCTCACCGAAAGGCTCGCCTCATACGCATGGGCGGCGAAACAGGAATAAGGATGCTGGATACCACAACGGTTATTTTCAATGCGCTGGCCTTGACCGCGCGCCTGGATCGCACCCAGGTGCTCGAAAATCTGGCCGGCGCCGGATTGAAACTAACCGGGGCATCCAGCGCCGCCGTTCTTATATTCAATTCGGCGGAAAAGGTGACGAGCATTGTCACCCTGGGCCAGCCGCTGCCCGCGGCTGCCAGCCTCACCCCCACCAGCCTGGATCGGGACCTGACCAGCTTGGGCGATGAGGATACCGTGATGTGGGATCGCGCCGAAGCGGTGAGCGCCGTGCACGACGAAAGCGGCATCACCCCGGAGCCCGCCGCTGGCAGCACTCCGCTCAGCGCCGCCAGCCACCAGGACGGCATCTACGGCCCGGGTATCACGAATTTCCTCACCTCCCGCCTCATGACCGGGAACCGGGTGCTCGCCCGAGTGATCTTCTTTAACAAGCCCGGGGCTTTTAGCGAATCCGATATTAACCTCATTGCGCTCTTGGCGCGCGCGGCCACCATCGCCGTCGAAAATGCGCGCCTGTACGAGGAATCGAATTCCCGTGCGCAGTGGCTTTCCGCCTCGCGGCGCATCACTATCGCGCTGCTGCAAGGAAGCGATGAAGAAGAGGCCCTCCAGCTCATCGCCACCGAAATGCGGCGGGTAGCGGATGCCGATCTGGCCCTCATTATTCTGCCCTCGGTGGCCGATACCTGGGCCTGCGAATTTGTGGCGGGGGATGCCGGGCAGGACTTGGTGGGCACCACCTTCGGGCGGGATTCCCGGGCGCGGGCCGTGGCCCAAAGCGGGCTCGGGCGCATTATCGATACGAGCACCGCGGCTCCCTCCCCCGATAACCCCCTCGACCGTTTCGGCCCGCTTCTTTACGCGCCCATGGCCGGCGGGGATACCGCACGCGGCGTTATTATCCTGGCGCGGCTGCGCGGACGCGCCGAATTCGACATGGTTGATTTGACGATGGCGGAAAGCGTGGCCAACCAGGCCGCCCTCGCCCTGGAACTGGCCGATGCCCGCTATGTGCAAGCCCAATCGGCCCAGCTGGAAGAACGCTCCCGTATTTCGCGCGATCTGCACGATTTCGCGATCCAGCAGTTATTTGCTTCCGGGATGCGCCTGTCCGCACTGCGCGATGATTTGGCAACCGAGGATGCGGTAGCCGATAACGTGCTCGATTCCCTCGATAACGCTATCGAGTCGATTGACGAATCCGTGGCGCAGATCCGCCAGATTATTTACTCGCTGCGCGGCCCGGATACGTCTGTTCCGGTGGTTTCACGCCTGCGCCGCGAGGTCAGCTCCGTCACGGCGCAGCTCGGTTTCACCCCGAGCCTGCGGATTACCGTGCGCGGCGAAGATATTGATAGCGGTACCCACACCGAAATCGATGATGCCATCGGTTCGGATATTAGCGACGACGTTATCGCGGTGGTGCGCGAATGCCTCTCTAATGCGGTGCGCCATGCCCACGCCCATTCCATCACCGTGACGGTCACCGTCACCGACCGCGATATTAGCGTGGAAGTTGCCGATGACGGTGTGGGCATTGGTGAATTGAGCCGGCGTTCGGGGCTGTCTAATCTGGCCGCCCGGGCCCGGCGCCACCACGGCACCTTCTCCATCGCTCCGGGAAGCGACCGCGGTACCGTGGTGCGCTGGCGGGCCCTTATTGACGGCTAAATGCCCGCTTAGGTGAGGGCGACAGGCGCAAGCACCTAAGCGGGCACTATGACTGCTGGATCAAGCGGGTGACTGCACAGCCGCTGCGCCACCACAAGCGTTCTTACTGGTTACGCCAACCGGTGGCACGCTGGCCGGCCACCCACGCGGCCACCTGGGTGCGCCGCTGCAAGCCCATCTTGGACAGCAGCGAGGTGATGTGGTTCTTCACCGTCTTTTCCGCCACCCCGAGCTGCTCGCCGATTTCCCGGTTGGATAGCCCATCCCCGATCAGCTCAAGAACGTTGCGTTCCGAAGGGGTGAGATCGGCGGTGGGGTCATCATGATCGGCGCGCCGGCGCGAGACCGTGCGCTCATCGAGGAGAACGCGACCTTCGGCCACGGCTTTGATATTGTCCGAGATCTCCGCCCCGCGCACCGACTTCAAAAGGTACGCTTTCGCGCCGGCGTTGAGGGATTCGGAGAGGGCGTCGTCGTCATCAAAAGAGGTGAGGACGATGCACTTGGTATCCGGGCTGACCTCCTGGAATTGATTAATAATGTCAATTCCGGTGCCGTCCGGGAGGCGCAAATCCACCAGCGCCACATCGGGGAGCACCAGGCCGCCGCGCCGCACCGCTTCTTCTACGCATCCGGCTTCAGCAACCACCTCGAGGCCCTCCGAACGGTCAACCACCTCAATGATTCCCCGCCGTACCACTTCATGATCATCAATAATCATGACGCGAATATTTTGTGCCACGCGCCGGCCCTCCTTTTTGCATCACCATCATCGGTCAATAATCCGCCCTTATTCTACCCAATCCGAGCGACTTGACATACCGGGCACAGCGTGGTGGAACGGCCCCCGAGGGTAATTTTCTGCAAGGGAGCACCGCAGCGCGCGCAGGGCTGCCCGGCCCGCCCGTAGGCCTGCAAGGACCGCTCAAAATAGCCGCTCTCCCCATTGACATGCACATACAAGCTGTCAAACGAAGTTCCGCCGGCGGCCAGCGCGGCCTCCAGTACTTCCCGCCCGGCGTCGAGCAGTGCCTGTGCCGCAGCCGCGGGTAGCGCGGTCGCCTCCGGGTGGATGCGCGCCCGGTAGAGCATTTCATCGGCGTAAATATTGCCGATTCCGGAAACAATCTCCTGGTCGAGGAGCACGCGTTTGAGCGCGCGTCGCGTGGTGCTGAGAACGCCCCGCAGCGCGGTTTCGTCCAGATAGGGGTCAAGAAGATCGCGGGCAATATGCGCCACGGGCACGGGTACGACGGCGCGCTTGGATCCCGCCCCGCCCGGCTGGCCATCAGCGGTGGCCTGGAAAGCGACCGGTGCCAGGTAGCCGAAAGTGCGCTGGTCCACGAAGTCAAGGATCAGGCCATTATCGAGTTCGAAACGGGCCCGCAGGTGGCGGCGCTGCCCGGCCGAGCTTTCTTCCCCACCCGGCTCATCCACCCGGAACTGCCCGGACATGCCCAGGTGGGCGAGGAGGGCCAGGTCCTCCCCCATATCGCACCACAGGAATTTTCCGCGCCGCACCACCGCTCGCACGGTGCGGCCCACTACCGGGGCCAGGCCCTGCGGGGCTCGGCGGATCACGCGGGTGCCGAAAGCGCGGGCGGCAAGGATGCGGCGGCCGACCAGGTGTTCGGCCAGCCCGCGCCGGATGGATTCAACTTCGGGAAGTTCGGGCACGCCTACCTACTAGGATTCCGCGCCGGCAGTGCCCTCGGTGGCGGATGCACCCGTGCCGGGAGCTGCGTCGTCGTTCTTATCCTCAGCCACCGGTTGGACTTCACCCTTCTCGATCAGATCGGCGAGAATCCGGTAGGAGGCTTCCGCGGCGGCGTGGCGTGCGTTCTTTTGCGAGGTGCCTTCGCCGCTGCCCCATGCGCGCCCGGCCATTGAAGCAACGGCCGTGAAAACGCGGGCGTGATCGGGGCCGGTGGAGCTGAGTTCGAACTCCATGGTGCCCTCCCAGCCCAGGCCGTGCGCGAGCTCCTCGAAACTCGTTTGCCAATCGAGATTCGGGCCCAGCACGGAGGCGTCTTTGATCTTGGAATCGAGAAGCCGGTCCACGATCTCGCGGGTAGGTTCCATCCCGTGTTCCAGGTAGGTCGCGGCGATCAGCGCTTCCACGGTATCGGAAAGGATGGAGTCCTTATTGCGCCCGCCGGAGCGGTCTTCCCCGCGGCCCAGGCGCAGGGAATCGCCCAGGTTGATGCGTCGCGCCACATCGGCGAGCGCCTTTTCGGAAACCGCATAGGTTTTCATCTGGGACATATCACCTTCGGAAGCATCCGGGTATTCCCGGAAAACTTTCTCCGCGATAATGAGGCCCAAAATGGAGTCACCTAGGAATTCCAGGCGTTCGTTATGGGGTTCGTCGTGTTCGAAAGCGAAGCTGCGATGCGTGAGGGCGCGGCGCAGCAGCGGCCGGGGCAGGTCAATTCCCCACTGTTCCACTAATTCGCGATAGGCCATATGTATTCCACTTACTCCTGTGCTCGCAGCTGGGCTTCCAGTGCGTCCAGGGCATCTGAGCGCAGCGGCGGGGCCTCGTGGTGGTGCCCTTCGGGCAGGTCTTCCAGGCGTTCCCCGCAGCCGGCGCACAGGCCCTGGCAGGTGGGCGAACACAATGGCTGGAAGGGCAGGTTGAGCACGATGGCATCGCGCAGCACCGGTTCCAAATCCACGTGGTCATCCTCAATAACCGGGTGTTCTTCGGCGTCCTCATCCCCTTCGGCGATGAGTTCGGCGCGCCGCTGCGGGTAGTAGGCCAGGTCGGATACGTCCTGGGTGCGTTCTTCGTGAATATCGCGCAGGCAGCGCGAGCACTGGCCCGCAACCGTGAAATGCACCTGCCCGCCGATGTACACGCCTTCGGAAACCGAGGTGAGGCTGAGGTCCACATCCAGCTCGGAGCCGGTGGGGACGGTCATGAGCTCGATGCCCATATCCGCGGGGGCGGCAAAGGTTTCCCGCACCGGCATGAGGGAGCCGTCGCTACGCGGTAAATCGTGCAGCGACACAACAAAAGGACTGCGAAGGTCCACTATTCCTCCTCGGAATGATCAAAAACAGCGTCGGTGGTTTCTTGGCGGCTGGCGAGGACTTCCCGGCCCGCGTAAATCTGCGCGAGGGCCGCATCCATTTTTTCGTGCGCGGCCCGCACGGCTTCTTCCAGCGCGGCTGCCACCCCGTTGACCTGGCCTTCCAGGGTGGCGAGGGTGGAATCGGAGTAGTGGTTGGCGCCGTCGCGCAGCCGTTCGGCCTTCTGCTTGGCTTCGTCCTCAATCCGGGCGGCCGTGGAGCGCGCCGCGATGGTGATGGCGTCATTGGAGACGAGCCGGCTGGCCTGGGCGCGTGCTTCGGCCACGATATTTTCCGCATCCTGCCGGGCCGAAGCAATAATACTGGCAGCTTCCTGGCGGCCGGAGGCACGCACCGAATCAATATCGGCCAGCACGTCATCGGCGCGGAGCACCTGGTCGGGTACCGCATCGCGGGCGAGCTGGAGCAGGTCACGCACCTCGGATTGGTTGATCATCACCGAGGCGGACATGGGGATGGACCGGGCGTTATCCACCAGGGCGAGGAGCTCATCGAGGATCTCCACCACCGATTGCCCGCGCGTATCCTGAGTCATTGCATCTCCTCTTCCAAAGCCCGCGCCACCCGCGCGGGAACGAAACTCTGCACGTCACCTTTGTGCCGTGCCACATCTTTGACCAGCGAGGAGGCAATATGGCCTTTCGCCGGGTCCCCCACCAGGAACACCGTTTCGATCCCCGATATTTCCCGGTTCATGAGCGCCATGGGGTATTCCGCATCAAGATCCACCGCGGAACGCAGCCCCTTGACGATGGCGTCCGCCCGGATATCGCGGCAAAAATCCACTAGCAGCCCGCCGAAATCTTCCACCCGCACATTGGCCATGTGGCGCACTTCTTCGCGAATGAACTCCACGCGTTGCCGCGGCGAAAAAAGCGGATTTTTCGAAGAGTTATGCGCGACCAGAATAACAACCTCGTCAAAGAGGGAAGCGGCGCGGGCAAAAACGTCGAGATGTCCGAAAGTGACGGGATCGAAGGATCCGGGGCAGACTGCAAGCGTCATAGTTATAGCCTAATCTTTCCTGAGGCGCTCGGCCTAGTCGACGCGCGATTATTGCGCATCCGCGCTGCGCTGCGCCGTCCACAGGGTCGCGGTCCCGTAACGGCGCGAATCATCGAGTTCCCACCCCTCCGGCCAGCTCGGTTCCGGTGAAGAGCTATCGCGTTCCACTACGACGACGGCGTCCGCTGCTACATGCGGGGCCAAGCCTTCGAGCACCTTCGTGATCTGTGCTTCTGTATAGCGGTAGGGCGGGTCCACGAAAACGGCATCGAAACGATAATTCGGTTCCTGGGAGAGATACTTTTCCGCTTTCATCCGGACCACGGTCACATCGAGGTGGGCGCGGGCGGCGTTGTCACGAATAATGCTGACCGCCGGCCCTTCCGATTCCACCAGCACGACGGCGCGCGCCCCGCGGCTTTTCGCTTCCAAACCCAGCGCACCCGAGCCGGCAAAAAGATCCAGGACTTCCCCATCAGCAATAAAGCCGCGATGGTCGAGCCGGGAAAACACCGCTTCGCGAGCTTTTTCCGAGGTGGGGCGGGTCCCCGAACTCGGCACCCGCAGAATATGCCCCTTGGCGGTTCCGGCAACAATACGTGTCATTGCTTATCCCCTTTCCAGGTAGGTGGCTCGCTCGGTATCCAATGCGTCCGCGGCCCGTTCCAGCTCCGCCGGCGGCGCGCCGCGTTCCACGAGGTCCGTAGCGGCGGCGCGCGCGGTAGCGATAATATCAGCGTCGCGCACCGCGGAGAGGAAACGCAGGTGGGAGGTGGTTCCCGCCTGCCGGGTCCCCAGCACATCACCTTCGGAGCGCAGCTCCACATCTTTTTCGGCCAGCGCGAAACCGTCCGTGGTGGCGGCGAAAGCCGCGAGGCGTTCGGCGGCCAGGCTTCCTTCCGGGGCACCGCTCACCGCCAGGCACAGCCCGGCTTTGCTCCCGCGCCCGATGCGCCCGCGCAGCTGGTGCAGCTGGGACAGCCCGAAGCGTTCTGCATTCATAATGATCATCATGGTGGCCTGCGGAACATCCACCCCCACTTCGATAACGGTGGTGGAAACCAGCACCGGCACTCGCCCGGCCGCGAAATCCGCCATGGCGGCGTCTTTTTCCGCGGCGCTCAGCCGCCCGTGCATCTCCCCTACCGCGATTCCCTCGAATTGGGGCAGGGCGCGCAGGCGTTCGGCCAGTTCAGTGACGGTGGCCAGCGTACTTTCGCCGCCCGGGTCCTCCGCGGGGGCGGCTGCGTCGTCGTTCTCACTAATACGGGGAGCGAGCACGTACACGCGCCCGCCGCCCGCAGTTTCTTCCCGGGCGCGCCACCACATGCGCGCGATCCAGTTCGCGCGGTTTTCCGGAACGACGACGGTGCTCACCCCGGCGCGGCCGCCCGGCAGTTCGCGCAAGGTGGAGACGGCCATATCTCCGAAAACGGTCATGGCGACGGTGCGCGGGATGGGGGTGGCGGTCATGACGAGGGTGTGGACGCCGCGCGCGAGGCTATCGCGTTGGTCCACCCCGAAGCGGTGCTGTTCGTCCACGACCGCCAGGCCTAGGAAGGGAATCTGGACTGTATCGGAAAGCAGCGCGTGGGTGCCGATAATAATGCCGGCTTCTCCCGAGGCGATGCGGGCCAGGGTGGCGCGGCGCTCGCTGGCGGTGAGCGATCCGGTGAGGAGTTCCACCCGGGTGGAGTGCTCGGCTGCGCCCAGCATCCCGCCCGCGCCCAGATCCCCGAGCAGTTCGCGCACACTGCGGGCGTGCTGGGCGGCCAGTACTTCGGTGGGCGCCAGGAGGGCTGCCTGGCCTCCGCCATCGACCACCTGGAGCATGGCACGCAGGGCCACCACGGTTTTCCCGCTTCCCACATCGCCTTGGAGCAGGCGCTGCATCGGGGTGGTGGCGGCCAGGTCCGCGGAAATCTCCTCCCCCACCGCGCGCTGCCCGGCGGTGAGCTCAAATGGCAAGCGGGCATCAAAAGCATCCAGGAGTCCGCCGCTGCGCGGTGGGTAGGCGGTGGTGGGATGCGCAGCGCGGGCGGCACGGCGCCGGGCAAGGACGGTGTGGAGCACCAGGGCTTCTTCGTGGCGGAACGGCAGCTGGGCGAGCGCGGCGGTGATGGGCTCCTCGGGGCGGTGAGCCCGGCGCAGCGCCTCGAGCCGGGTGGGCAGGCCGTGGGCGCGCCGATAGCCGGCAGGAAGCAGATCGGGAACATCCGCGCTGGTCAGCCCGGTGAGAACGGTGCTGACCGCCCGCTCGATTTTCCAGGAGGGCAGCGCGGCGCTGGCGTGATAGATGGGGATGGGGCGGCGCAGGCGCTCCACATCCACGCTCCCCTCGTCTTCCACCAGATCGTAATCCGGGTGGGTGAGTTGCAGGGTGCCGCGATAGGAACTCACCGTCCCCGAAAAGGTGGCGACCGTGCCGGGTTGCAGGCGCCGTTCGTGGTAGGCCAAAACCCGCTGCGACTTCGCGAAGAAGGTGAGGCTGAGTTCGCGGGCGCCGTCGGTCATAAGAACGGAGAGGATGAAGCCGCGCCGCGCGCGCATGGGCCGCAATTCCGCGCCCACCACCCGGCCGATCACGGTGACGTCCTCGCCTTCGCGCACCTGCTCGATGGGGAGGAGTTCGCCGCGCCGCGCGTAACGGAACGGCAGGTGGTAGAGCAGCTCGCCCACCGTGTGCAGGCCGAGCCGCGCGAACGAGGTGGCGCTGCGTTTGCCCAGGGCGCGCTCAAGGGGCACGCTGAGCGCGGTCCACCCGTCCGATACCACGGCCGGGCTGCCACCTCGCGTCTGTGCCGCCGCCTGCGCGCTGTCCATACTCTTCACATTAACACCCGCGTTATATTTTCCCTAACGGCACGTTGCCAGCACGGCACGTCGCACGCACGGCACGCGGTGGTGCGGACCGGCACCGTTACGGCTGTGCATTGTTTGTCACGACGACGCCGCCACTCCCGCCGCACGTGCCCTACGCCACGGAGGGAACCTTTGGCAAGCGCTCTCCTGACCGCTATACTAGTGGAGTTGTAATTTTCCTATGCGCTCAGGTGTATCTACCGAACAGCGGCAGGTGCGCGAGCGGATCCATGATCAACCGAAGGAGAACACCGTGGCTTCTGTTTGTGACGTCTGCGGCAAGCACCCGGGCTTCGGGAAGAGCGTCTCGCACTCGCACGTGCGTACTAGCCGCCGCTGGAACCCGAATATTCAGCGTGTTCGCGCGCTTGTGAAGGGCGCCCCCAAGCGCCTCAACGTGTGCACCTCGTGCCTCAAGGCCGGCAAGGTGCAGCGCGCCGCCTAAGTACTGTGGCTTCGCTGGGCTCTGGCTCGCTCCCGTGAGTTAGCTAGTGCCAGCACCGGAAGGCCGCACATCCTTTTGAGATGTGCGGCCTTCCGGTTTAACTCATCAGATGACTTGGGCGACTACTACTTGGAGAAATCAACAACCATGCGGCCTTCGATCTTGCCGGCCAGCATTTCGTCAATCATATCGTTGATGTCATCGAGAGGACGCGTGGCCACGATCGGCTTGACGAGGCCCTGGGCCCCGAAGTCAAAGGCTTCTGCCAGATCCTGGCGGGTGCCCACGAGGGAGCCCACCACCTTAATGCCGTCCAGAACGGTGCGGTGGATATTCAGGTCGATGGTGCCCTTCGGGAGCCCGACGCACACCACGGTGCCGGCGGCCTTCATGGCGTCCACGGCCTGGCCGAAAGCAACCTGAGATACCGCGGTCACCACCGCGACGTCCACGCCGCCCACTTCCTTCTGGATCCATTCCCCGGAGTTGATATCCGAGGAATTGACAACGAGGTCAGCGCCGACCTTCTTTGCCGATTCCAGCTTCTCATCATTGATATCCACGGCCACCACGCGAGCCCGGAAAACGTTCTTGGCGTACTGGATGGCCAGGTTACCCAGCCCGCCCGCGCCGTAAATCGCCACCCACTGGCCGGGGCGAATATTGCCATTCTTGAGGGCCTTGTATGTGGTCACGCCCGCGCAGGTAATGGACGAAGCTTCGGCCGGATCCAGCCCTTCGGGAACCTTGACGGCGTAATCTGCCACGACGATGCACTTTTCAGCCATGCCACCGTCAACGCTGTAACCGGCATTTTCCACGTTCCGACACAGGGTTTCGTCGCCCGTCACGCAGTATTCACAGTGGCCACAGCCGCGGAAGAACCAGGCGACAGACACGCGGTCGCCTACCTTGAGCGAGGTGACATCCTCACCGATTTGTTCCACAACGCCCACGCCCTCGTGGCCGATAATGCGGCCGGGCACGTCACCGAAATCTCCGAGCGCCACGTGGATATCCGTATGGCACAGGCCGCAGTATTCGATATCGACGAGTGCTTCGTTGGCCTTAATCGGGCGCAGTTCCACGTCCTTAATGTCAACGTAGCCGTCCGAGGTTTCTCGAACTGTCGCTGCTCGCATTTTCTCCTCCTATTTCAGCGGGAGCATCCTTACTCCCAGTTGATGCGGTGCGGTTCGCCGCACCACTTCTTATTTTTGCGAGCGGCAGCATAGTATTCCAGGGGAGAACGTCCTGATTTCGCGCAAAAAATTCGCCTATCCGGATAACGGCGCAGCGACCTTTACCAGCATCTTCACCAACGGCGGAAATGCTCCGAGCTGCGGTCTAGTTCGGCGTGAGGATTAACGGTGGCGCTCAGCCGCGCCGGAAATGATCCCAGCCGCTCCCCCGCGTCCAGGCACGCCCGTCCACGGTGACCAATCCGCCCGGATGGGCGGCTTCCACCGCCCCGATAAGGCTGAAGCCTTCCGGGAGATGCGGGATGCGCGCACCCCAAGCCCGTTCCGGGCTCACGTCCATCGTGGCGAGGAAACCGTGGTCCTCTCCCCCGGTAAGTACGCAGCTATAAGCCCACTCCAGCGGATCGGAACGGCCCAGGTGCCGGGCCACCTCAAGGAGATCATGAGCGTGGCGGGAAAGCGTCTCCGAATGAATATCGATATGCACCCCGGAAGCGGCGGCTATCCGCTGCGCATCGCGAAGCAAACCATCGGATACGTCCATCATCGCCCCGCGCAAGCCGGCGCGAACCGCGCGCAGCACCTCGGTCACAGGCGGCCGCGGGCGTAGAAAATCCTGAATGAGGCGGGTGGCGGCATCCGGGAAAGCGCTCCGTTCCGGCGCAAAGCCGCGGCTGAGCAGTTCGAAGCCGGCCGCGGCCCGCCCTAGATTCCCGCAGTGGATGAGGGGCTGTCCGGGCGCTGCCGCCGAGCGTTGCAGCGGGGTGCGCCCTTCCAGATCACCCAGAATGGTGGCGCTGATGGCCATATGGCCCCCGCCCACGAGGTCTCCGCCGTCGACCCCACATCCGAGCGGGCCGCAACATTCGGCCAGGCCGCGCGCAAGGTCCCGTACCCAGGCGACCGGCACGTCCCCGGGCAGTTCCATGGCGACGACGAGGGACCGCGGCCGCGCTCCCATCGCAACGGCGTCGGCAATATTTTGGGCGGCCACCCGCCAGCCGACATCGCTCCCGCTGGACCAGTCGCGCCGAAAATGCACGCCTTCCACGAGCATATCGGTGGAGACCGTGACCCGGCCGTCGCTCAGACCGAGCACCGCGCTATCATCCCCGCTGGGGACGATTGTTGTTTCTCCGCGCGGAAGCAGCGGCACGATCTGGGCGAGGAGTTCCGCTTCGCTCAGGTCGCGCACCAGGGGCCCGGGCGTATGGCTGGCAGCTGGCCGGGGCATTTAGCGCAGCCCTACCCCGCGCGCGAGGGCGAGGTCGATGAGTTCGGAAATGAGATCGCGGTAGGCCAGCCCGGTTTTCTCCCACAGGATGGGGTACATGGACACGGCGGTGAAGCCGGGAATTGTATTGTGTTCGTTGACGTACATCTCCCCGGTGGCGGTGTAGAAGAAGTCCACGCGGGTCATGCCTTCGCATTCGAAAACCTCGAAAACGCGCCGCGCCAGGCCTCGCATTTTCTCCGCGTCCGCCTCCGGGAGCGCGGCGGGAATTTCCATGTGGAAGCCTTCGGTGGCCACGTATTTGGTGGCGTAGTCATACCATTGCACGTCCAAAACGATTTCGCCGAGTACGGACGCGCGCGGCGCGGTACCGCCACGCCCACCGAGGACGGCGCACTCGATTTCACGGCCCGGGATTCCCGTTTCCACAATGACTTTAGGGTCGACGGCGCGCGCTGTGGCAATGGCGGCGTCGAGCTGCGAAAGCTCAGCCACCCGCGTGATGCCCAGTGAAGATCCCGCGCGAGCTGGTTTGACGTACACGGGAAGCTGCAAACGTTCGGCTACTTCCGCGCGCACGCCCTCCGGATCGGCGTTCCAGCGCTGGGGTTCCACGAGCACGTAAGGCGCAACCGGCAGGCCGGCAGATTCCAGCACCAATTTCATATAGTGCTTATCCATGGCCGCGGCGGAGGCGAAAACTCCGCAACCCACGTAGGGAATGCCCATCATTTCGAAGGTGCCCTGGATGGTGCCATCTTCACCGAAGGGGCCGTGGAGCAGCGGGAAGGCCACGTCGATAGGCCCGAGGCTGCGCGAACTGCCATCTTCACCGCGCACCACAAATCCCCCGCCGGGTCCGAAATCTGCCAGCACGCGTTCTCCGTGGTATTCCACGTCCGCGCCGGCAGCCACCTCCTCCGTGCTCATGGGAACCCAGATGCCTTCGGTGGTGATGCCGATGGGGATAACGCTGTAGCGCTCCGGGTCAATGGCTCCCAGGACGGACGCCGCGGTGAGGCAAGAGACGGAGTGTTCTCCGGATACGCCCCCGTAGATGAGGGCGACGTGATGTGTGGCCACGAATGGACACCTTTCTACTCAGTGCTGTTCCCAGGGTAGTACGCCGGACCGCGCGGCAAGGTGACAAACCCGGGCGCGGCCTACTACAGTAAACATATGACACAGAACACAATGAAGTCGTTTCTCCTGCTCGCAGGCGCTGCCGCTCTCACGCTGGCCGGTTGCTCCGGGACCGGGAAGGGCGCTCCCGCCAGTGATGGCGCGGCCACGCCGTCCACCCCGGCTGCCGCTTCGTCTGCCCCGGCGGTGAGCCAGTCCCCCAGCCTCACACCCAAGGCTGCGGAAAGCTCCCTCAAGGGCTTTATCGAAGGGGATTCGCAGTCCCCGAATTATCCCAAGCTCACCGAGAATTCCGCGGTGCCTACCGCAGTGCGGGTGGCCGGCCACGAGGGCTGGGATCGCGTGGTGGTGGAATACGATAGCGATGCGGATCTGGAATGGTTCAGTTTCTTCGGTGATGAGGCCATTCAGGACGGTTCGGGGCGGCCCCTGGATATTCCCGGCAAGCGCTTCCTCACCCTGAGCATTTCCGGGGTGACCTACCCGGAGGATCCTGCGCAGGCTGCGGATCTGTCCGTGCCGAACCTCGGGGGTGCCAAGGTAGTGCAGGGCGTCCACGTGGAACACGCTTTTGAGGGCATGCACCAGGTCCATATCGGGCTGGATAAGGACCGGCCCTACCGGGTTCAGGTGCTGGAGAGCCCCAAGCGGATTGTTATTGACGTTGCCAATAACTAATCCTTAGGCATCCAGCGGCGTGACGTCCGCACCGAGGGCCTGGAGTTTATCCAGGAACTTTTCGTAGCCAC
Source organism: Actinotignum timonense (assembly GCF_900155575.1). Classification (GTDB taxonomy): domain Bacteria; phylum Actinomycetota; class Actinomycetes; order Actinomycetales; family Actinomycetaceae; genus Actinotignum; species Actinotignum timonense. The sequence goes on from NZ_LT706966.1 coordinate 1,913,359, forward strand.
GGTCGATAATATCCACCCCTGAGACCCGGGATTCCCCTTCGGCCGCCAGCGCGGCAATGAGGTGGGAGAAGCCCCCGCGCAGATCGGGAACCACAATATCGGTGGCCCGCAGCGGGGTGGGCCCTTGGATAACGGCCGAGTGGTAGAAATTGCGCTGCCCGAATCGGCATTCGTGCCCGCCCAGGCATTCGCGGTAGGTCTGGATATTGGCGCCCATATCCCGCAGCGCTTCGGTGAAGCCGAAACGGTTTTCGTAAACGGTTTCGTGGACGATGGACATGCCTTCGGCCTGGGTCAGGGCGACGACGAGCGGCTGCTGCCAGTCGGTCATGAAACCAGGGTGCACATCCGTTTCAAAAGATACGGATTGCAGAGCGCCACCCGGGTGCCAGAAACGGATGCCGTCGTCACGCACATCGAATTTCCCGCCGACTTTCCGGAAAAGATTGAGGAAAGAAGTCATCGACTGCTGTTCGGCCCCGCGCACGAAAATATCACCGCCGGTGGCCAGCGCGGCCGCCGCCCAGGAACCCGCTTCGATGCGGTCGGGTAGCGAGGTGTGGGAGTATCCCACCAGTTCATCCACGCCTTCCACTCGGATAACCCGGTCGGTATCCACAGAAATAATCGCGCCCATTTTTTGAAGCACCGCGATGAGATCCATGATTTCCGGTTCCACCGCAGCATTGGACAGCTCGGTCACGCCTTCCGCCATGACAGCGGTGAGGAGAGTCTGTTCGGTAGCCCCCACGGAAGGATAGGGCAAGCGCACCGGCTTGGCCCGCAGGCCCTTGGGCGCCACCAGGTGCATACCCGTTTCTTCCTGGACGCGCTTGGCGCCGAATTCTTCCAGCACCCGCAGGTGGAAATCCACCGGACGCGAGCCGATATGGCACCCGCCCAGATCCGGAATATAGGCTTCGCCCAGGCGGTGCAGCAGCGGGCCCGCAAAAAGAATCGGAATGCGGGAGGAGCCGGCCAGCGCGTTCACTTCGTGCGGATCGTGGGGCAGGTGAATATCACCGGGGGTGATCTCCACGGTTCCGGCTTCCGGCTGGTAGTTGACTTCTACACCGTGCAGGCCGAGCAGCTCCGAAACCACGGTGACGTCACGGATTTGCGGCACATTGCGCAGCACGGATGTTTCTTTGGTGAGCAGGGAGGCAACCATGGATTTCGACACAAAATTCTTTGCGCCGCGCACAGTAATCTCACCGCTCAGGGGGACTCCTCCGCGAACCACAAGTTGGGACACCATACTCTCCGCCTTTCTCGCGTGTCACAGGTACCCAGCCAGCATACCGGCCCGCGGCCGGTTTCCGGAGTTATGAGGATATCCGGGTGGCGTTATGCCTGCGAATCTGGCTCCAGGCGCGCCGAGCGGACCGGCACCTCGGGTAGGTGCCGCTGCGGCAGGGTACGCGGAGTGAAACCCGGCTGGCGGGCTTCGTATTCCTCGATGAGGGAGATATCACGCAGGGTCAGTGCGATATCATCCAGGCCTTCCATGAGGCGCCAGCGGGTATACGGGTCGATCTCAAAGGGGTAGGTGATATCGGCGCAACGCACCTCGCAGGCTTCGAGGTCCACGGTCAGCTCCCGGCCCGGCTTTTCTTCTAAAAGTTCCCACAGCCGGCTGGCGGCGTCGTCGCTAATCTGCCCTGCAACCAGGCCCTGTTTTCCCATATTGCCGCGGAAAATATCACCGAAACGCGGGCTGAGGACGGCGCGGAAGCCGTAGTCTCGTAGCGCCCACACGGCGTGTTCGCGCGAGGATCCGGTCCCGAAATCGCGCCCGGCCACCAGAATGGAGCCGGCCGCGTACGGGGCCTGGTTGAGGATAAAGGCGGGGTCTTTGCGCCGTTCGTGGAAGAGGGCGTCCTCGTAGCCGCTTTTGGTGATGCGTTTGAGGTAGCGGGCGGGCAGGATTTGGTCGGTGTCCACCTCGGTTTCGCGCAGGGGGACGCCGATGCCGGTGTGCTGGGTGAAAATCTCCACGGGCGTGTTCTTTCTACGCTGTAGGGGCGAGGTCGGCGGGATGGGAAATATGGCCGGTCACCGCGGTAGCGGCGGCCACCAGCGGAGAAACGAGGTGGGTGCGCCCGCCCGGGCCCTGCCGGCCGCGGAAATTCCGATTCGAGGTCGAAGCGCAGCGCTCCCCCGGGGTGAGCTGGTCCGGGTTCATGCCCAGGCACATGGAACAGCCCGCATTGCGCCATTCGGCGCCGAAAGCGCGGAAGACTTCGTCCAGGCCTTCAGCTTCGGCCTGGAGGCGCACCCGCGCCGATGCCGGCACGATCATGACGCGCAGGTCTTTGGCTTTGTGCCGCCCGCGCCACACCGAGGCAACCGAGCGCAGATCTTCAATGCGACCATTCGTGCACGAACCGATAAAAACGGTATCCACGTGAATATCACGCATGGGCGTACCCGGCCGCAGGTCCATATAGTCGAGGGCTTCCCGTGCGGCTTGGCGCTCTTTTTCTTCCGGCAGTGTGTCCGGATTAGGTACGACGCCGGACAGCGGCACCCCCTGCCCGGGATTCGTTCCCCACGTGACAATGGGCTCAATTTCGGATGCCTCAAGAACCACTTCGGTATCGAAATGCGCATCCGGATCGCTATACAGCGTGGACCAGTAGGCCACCGCCGCGTCCCAATCCGCCTCGCGCGGGGCGTGGGGGCGCCCGCGCACGTAGTCCACAGTGGTGGCGTCCGGGGCGACGAGCCCGGCGCGCGCTCCCGCCTCAATGGACATATTGCAGATCGTCATGCGCGCTTCCATAGACAGCGCCCGGATGGCTTCCCCGCGATATTCAATAATGTGCCCGGATGCTCCATTGGTTCCGATTTTGGCAATGACGGCGAGGATAATGTCTTTCGCGGTCGTGCCTTCGCGCAGGGTGCCATTGACGGTAATGGCCATATTTTTGAAACGCTGGAGGGGCAGGGTTTGCGTGGCGAGGACATGCTCGACTTCCGAGGTGCCGATGCCGATCCCGATGGAGCCGAAGGCACCGTGGGTGGAAGTATGGGAATCCCCGCACACAATCGTCATACCCGGTTGGGTCAGGCCCAGCTGCGGGCCGACCGCGTGAACGATTCCCTGGTCCGCGTGGCCGAGGGAATAGATCGGAATGCCAAATTCCGCAACGTTCGCGCGCAGGGCGTCCACCTGCTTGCGCGAGGTGGTATTAGCAATAGGGCGATCAATATCGATGGTCGGGACGTTGTGATCTTCCGTGGCGACGGTGCGCTCCGGGCAGCGCACCGGCCGGCCTTCCAGGCGCAGCCCGTCGAAGGCCTGCGGGCTGGTCACTTCGTGGATGAGATGCAGGTCAATATAGAGGAGGTCCGGCGTGCCTTCCTCGCCACGCCGAACCAGATGGGCGTCCCAGATTTTATCTGCGAGCGTGCGTCCCATCTCTACCCTCCTCTTCGTCATTCCGGGGAATTTTCCCGGATTCTTTTTGCGGTTACTCTTCTACTCTTCCAACGGTGATCGGTTGTGGTGGTCCGCGGGCTAGTTTACCCAGATGCGTCCACATGGCAAGATGAAATTCTCACATACTGGACACCGCTGCTCATGTGGTGCGACTGCCGCGGGGCTGCGCGCGGCACGTAAAAGGCGCGTCGCTGCGCGCGGCACCACAGTGTGGACATTTGCATCTCACTTATTGAGATGAGAAAATCTCGGTATGGTTGATTCTCCTCACGCTCAGCCTGCGCCCGCCCCGGAGGGAAGTGGTGTGGGCGTTCTCGATAAGGCTGCCGCCGTGCTCGATGCTCTCGAGGCCGGCCCCCAAACATTAGCGCAATTGGTGACCGCCACCCATTTAGCAAGGCCGACGGCGCATCGCCTGGCCGTCGCGCTGGAATACCACCGTTTCGTTTCCCGCGATAACGAAGGGCGTTTTTCTTTAGGGCCGCGCCTGGGTGAGCTTTCCTCCGCTACCGGTGAAGATCGCCTTATTGCCGCGGCGAATCCGGTGCTTATCGCGCTGCGTGACCATACCGGGGAATCTTCTCAGCTTTACCGGCGCCAGGGCGACCAGCGTATTTGCGTGGCGAATGCTGAACGTACCATGGGCTTGCGCGATTCCATCCCGGTGGGTGCTTCTCTATCGATGAAGGCCGGCTCTGCAGCTCAGGTGCTGCTTGCCTGGGAGGAGCCCGATCAATTGCATCGCGGTTTGCAGGGCGCTTCCTTTACGGCCACGAATCTTTCCGCGGTGCGCCGGCGCGGCTGGGCGCAGAGCGTGGGCGAACGTGAAGCCGGGGTGGCTTCTATTTCCGCGCCGGTACGCGGGCCGAGCGGGCGGGTTATTGCCGCGGTGTCGATTTCTGGGCCGCTGGAGCGGATGGGCCGCCAGCCCGGGCGAGTGCATTCGGCTGCGGTGGTGGCCGCAGCTGGCCGCCTCACCGATGTTCTACAAACAACCGAGGGCATTAACGAGTAAAGGTAGTAGCGAGTAGTCGAATACTATCGCCCGCTGCTGTTCCGGATGGCTCGCTCATATTCGGCGAGGACCAGGGGCACCACCTCCTCCCAGCCGTATCCGGGCGCCACGCTCGCATTGTGGTGGGCTATGCGGGTGCGCAGCGCGGTATCCTCCGCCAGGCGGGCCAGCTGCGCGACCATATCCGCATCGGTTTCTGCCAGGAGCGCTGAGCGCCCGTCCTCCAGGAAATCATCAGCTCCGGTGCCGGCTGGAGAAACAATGGGCAGGCCAGCTGCCCGCGCCTCCAGGGTGGCAATCCCAAAGGCTTCCCGGCGTGAACTGGTGAGATAGATATCCGCGTGGCGGTAGGCCTCCATGAGCCCGCCCCGGTCCGTGCGGCCGGGAAGATGAAGCCAGCCATTCCCGGGCCCGGAGCCGTTGCCGGGGTTCCCACGGGCCCGCCCGCGCCGTTCTAATTGGGAGCGCAGCGGGCCATCCCCGTATATGGTGAGGTGAATATCCCGCCCGGTGAGCTGGCGCGCCCCGGCCACACAATCAATGAGAGCCGCATTGCGTTTGCGCGGGGCCAGGCGCCGCGCTGCCACAACCTCAAGCCGCTCGCCCGAGCCGCCGCTTGCGCCGGCATCACAGCCGCCCTCTGCACCACCGAGCGCCTCCGCACGCGCGAGGCGATAAGCGGCAACCGCGCGCCACTCCCCCAGATCCACACCATTAGGAATAACCGCGACATCGCCGCCCACGGCCCGGCATACCTGCCCGGCCACCCACGTGGATACCGCGTTATGAACCACGCCGCGCGCCGTGACCCAGCGCAGCGGAGCAAGCAGCTTTTCCACCGGATCCAATACACAGTGCCAGGTGACGGTAGCGGGGATACCTTCCGCCGCGGCGATGCGCATCGCGGCCCAGGCAAAAGGTGACACAACTCCGGCCTGAATATGCACCACATCCGCGCCCCGCATCGAGGCACGCAGCTGGGCGCCGTGCCCCGGGGAGACCGGGAGGCTACCAAAGAGCGCTGAGGTGATGCGCTGGACGGGAAGGCTCGCCACGATATCGCGATCCGGCGGGCTTCCGGGAGCCGGAGGCGTATCACGCGGGGTGGCGGTGATGACCAGCACGCGATGGCCCGCCCCCTGCAAGGCCAAGCCAAGATCCCGGGTTTGAGCTTCAATCCCGCCCAGGCGCGGCAAGAAGCAATCCGAGACGAGCGCAATGCGCATAAGCCCTCACTTTCGCACAGAGATCCCCTCACGGCGGAGCTCCTTGGCCGGCTACCCCACCGGTGGCGGGGTAGGTGCGGCGTCGTTCCTTTTCCTAGCGTCAGCTTAGCGCCCGCCTCCGACAGAAAAAGACCACTCGAAATTTTTAAAACGGAATGCTCTTTGCCTGGGCGCTCCCGGGCCTTAAACTAAAGCATGGCTATTCTTCCTATTTACATCACCGGCGATCCCGTTCTGCATCGTCCGGCCCAGCCCATTACGGAATTTAACGAGGAACTGGCTCAGCTGGTCGAAGATATGTATGAGACCACCGTTGCCGCTCCCGGGGTGGGGCTGGCCGGGCCGCAGGTGGGCATTGGCAAACAGATTTTTGTGTGGGTTTACGCCGATCAGGATGAGGCTCCCGAGCGCGGCGTTGCCATTAATCCCACGTTGTTTATTGAACCTGTTAATCCGGATGAAGAGCCTTTCGAAGAAGGATGCCTATCCTTCCCCGGCGAACAGTATCCCCTGGCGCGCTCCCCGCACGCTTTGCTACGGGCGCAAAACGAAAAGGGCGAGCATTACGAAATTGAGGCAACCGGGTGGTTCGCTCGTATTCTCCAGCATGAATACGACCATTTGACCGGGCATTTGTACGTGGATCGGCTCACCGGGCGCGAGGAAGCCGCGGCCAAGCGGGCCAAGCGTGAGCACGGTTGGGGCAAGAAGGGAAATACCTGGCTGCCCGGGCGTGACAACCTCGAAGATTAGTCTTTTCGCTCCCGCGCACCAGCGGCGCGGACTCCCATTCATTTTTTGTTCATATTTCGGTAACGTGAGATGGATATTTTTGGCGACATGATTGCACCCCAGCCCAGCTCCTCGGCCCGCACCGTGGCGGTGTGCGCGGATGGGCTGGGGCGCAATCGTGCCCTGAATAACCTCATTATCGAGATGCTGGAACGCGGACACGCCACCTGCGCCACGCTTCTGGTGGCGGCTCCCGCGGCGGATCATGCCCTGCGTGCTTTGGCGGCCGTGGGTATCGATCCGGGGCGGATTTTGCTTGGTTTCGCTATTAGTTCGCAGGGGCCCGGGGCTCCGTGGCGCGCCGTCGGCCCGCATGCCTCAAGTTTGACGGACCGCGGCGGGCGTTACCTTTCCGCGGAAGAAAGCGCCGCTCCCCCGCAGCTCGTGCGCGAAGATATTCTCACGGAATTGGCCGCGCAATTCTCCTGGATGGAGGATCGCGGGTATCGGCCGGCGGGTATTGCCGGGCCGCGCTACGGTCGCGATTTTCGCGGGCGCGGCCTGGTGATTGATTGTGCGCTGGAATTTTGCGCGCGTGTTGGGGTACCGCTGCGTTACGCGCGCCGGGGTGATCCGCTTGTGGCGGCCTCGCGTTACCTGGCGGAGCTTGGTGCAAAGCTCGGGGAAGGTGCGGCGCGGCACGCGAACTCCGGTACCGATGCGGATGTGGTAGCTGCGCACGCGCGGCGCGTGGAACGTGCGGATGCTCTTGGGGTGCTTCTTCCAAACGACGTCGTTTTCTTCCCACCCGAGTTCCCCGCCGAAAGTTACGGGGAATTACGCCATGTTTACCTTTCAGCTTTGGAGGAATGCGCCGGTCCGGCGATCCAGGTGGTATTCACTCCGGCCCGCGAGGATAGCGGAGCGGGGCGCGGGGAATGGGAAACCCGGCTGATGCGCGATCCCTCATTCTTGCGGGCAGTGGCAAGGGCGCGGTGTGCTGATGCGCAAGGGATATCTACGGTGCCGGCTGGTAGTAAGGCCACGTTGAAATTTGTTGAAGGTAAGCCCGTGGCAGCGAGTGACACCGGATTTGACGATGATGTTATGTACAACGTGATTGATGACATGCGTAAATGACGCGCTCTTCGCGGGTAAGTAGATAGAAATGGTTGCTAATACCCGGAATTTCGCTTTCTACGCCAACAGAGAATCCGGGCGACCATGCACCGCAGGCAAACCCGTGGGTAGACACGTCAAAGTGGGCGTCCCGAACCTTGTAGGCACCACAGTGCACATTCAGGACGGGGCTGCTGTTGCTGTAACTTTGATTTCGGACAAACGCGGCGACCTTCCCGCCAGAGCCTCATGGATCTCACTAACTTCAATAGTCACACCAGCACCTGCTGGGGTGGTATGTGTTTTCAGAGCTGTACTGCACTTGTCGTACATGCGAAGTACATCCCGGAAAAACATGCCCTCCTCGCCGGCGCGGCGGTCGGCTAGGCGGGACAGTGAGGCAAAGTGTGAGTCCGGGACATCGCCTCCCACAGGATGTGCGTAAGAGACACAGAACCGCCCCGAAACGGTGCTCTCCCGCACACTTTGTTTGCGGGACGCGGTTCAGGGTAGTTCCGGGCCGGATCCAAGCCAACGACACGCCGTCATTAGCAACTATTTTTGTCTATTAACCCTCCACCTCCCTACATTCTCATCCTAGAGGCTGCGGCTGAGCTGAGACGACTCAAGGCGGGAAAACCGAAGCTTTCCCGCCTTGTACTGTACCCCGTACCGGATTTGAACCGGTGTTACCGCCGTGAGAGGGCGACGTCCTAGGCCGCTAGACGAACGGGGCCTATGAGGATGCCGAAGCATCATCGCTGGGGTACCAGGACTCGAACCTAGAATGGATGAACCAGAATCACCTGTGTTGCCAATTACACCATACCCCAAGGGTGTGGACCTCAGAATCGTTACGTTCCCGAGGACGACAGATAAAGAGCTTAGTGGAATCTCCTCAAGCTAGCAAATCCGCTGGACGTGTGACGCACCACGTTCTCGGCCCGCGTTAGTTCAGGCGGCACACCCGTTCAAACTGCACCCCGCGCCGGTGCAAACGGCCGGCCAGCGCGAACTACACCCGCGCAAGCGATGCCGAAACCCGCCACTACCATTCACACACGCGGCCCTGCCGCTCGGCTTCCTCCCGCAATGACTCCGGCACCCGCAGCCAGATACGCGAACCGGGAGTGCAACCGGTGAGCATCGTATATCCATCGCAGGCGGGCAGCGAAGAAAACATGGCGCGCACAGCCCCGGCGATGGTGATGTCCACGGCGTCGTAGTCGCGGCGGGCCCGCGTCCAATTAACCGTGTACGTATCCAGGCCGTCAAGGGTCTCCGGGCTCCACATCCGATCCAGGGGGATCCGGAGCGGGTAGCGTTCAACCAGCGTGACCCAGTCAGCCGCAGTGACAATCCGGTAGATCCGCGACTGATCCGGCTGCGCCGCATCCGGGAGGTCGGTAGCGAGCAGGTGGGAGCGCGGGTAGTCGCCGGCGTCGTCGCCGAAAAACGACCAGGTGCTGGAAAACTCCCCGAGGGAGTGACCGGTGAAGAACTCGCCCACGTCGAAACTGAGGTAGCTGAAGGCGAGATAGTCTTCCGGGCGTGCCGGACTATCCGCCGGGCCGAGGATCTCGATGATTTGCGAACTGATATCCCAGCCGAGCGGCCTACGGCTGCGGCGCGCGCGGTGGCTGCGGCGGCGGCTGGGCAGCGCGACCTCGTGGAAGCGCAACTGCTGGGGCGCGAAGCCAGCTTCCCATTCGGGTGGAATGCGCTGCTGAAGTGCAGAATCCAGCGAAGCGGCATCGCGCGCACTCAACGCCCAATCCGAGGCAAGAACGCGCTCAATATCCGCGTTAAAAGCAAAATGGATGGAGAACTCCCCCAGCGCCAGATTCGCGCGCTGGAAACGCCCCAGCTCAGCTACCGGCCAGGATGGTTGGGGATTTTCCGCACCGCATAGCTCCACCCGCGGGACGCACTCCACGCTGCCATCATCCATGGTGAGGGGCTCGAAGAAGATCCGGCCGCCTGCGCCCGCAGCTACCCGCTCCCAGGCCCTTCCCCAGGCACGCAGGTAGGTTCCCGGCGCGGGAAAAAACGCGGCGGGCCGCGGCGGCGGCGTCGTACTTACCACCATCACGGCCCTCCCCGTCAGTCTCTCAACTACCCGGAAATTTTTTCCAGGAGTTGGTCAATGCGCGCCACCGCTTCCTCACGCCCGAGGATAGCAATGGAATCAATCACCGGAATGGACACATTCGTGCCCGTCATCGCCACGAAAAGCGGGCCGAAGGCGAAGCGCGGCTTGATACCGAGGCCCTCCACCAGCGCCGCGTCGAGGGCGGGCTTAATGGCTTCCGGCGTGAAATCATCCAGCGCGCTCAGGGCCTCGCGAGCCCCGCGTAGCGCTTCGGGCGCCGAATCACGCAACTTGGAGAGGGCTTTCTCGTTGTAATCCAGCTCCGCCGCACTCACGAAAAGGAAGCCGAGCAGATCCCGGGCCTCCCCCAGCAGCTGCATGCGGGTCTGCGCCAGCGGCGCTGCCGCGTCAAGAATTTCCCGTTCGCGATCCGTGAGCTCCTCATAGGTGCCGCCGCTCAGCACCTCGCCGAGATAGGGAACGAGGCGGCGGGTGTAATCGGCCACGTCAAGGAGGCGGATATGGTCCGCGTTAATGGCCACGCACTTCTTGTCATCAAAACGTGCCGGGTTCGGATTGACATTGTGGATATCGAAATGCTCCACAAGTTCTTCCTTGCTGAACACATCGCGTTCGGCGGAGAACGACCACCCGAGCAGGGCCAGGTAGTTGAGCAGGCCCTCCGGGATCATGCCGCGTTCGCGGTGGAGCAGCAGATTCGATTCCGGATCGCGCTTGGACAGCTTCTTGTTGCCCTCCCCCATCACGTAGGGCATATGGCCGAAACGCGGCGTCCACTTCGCGATGCCCAGTTCTTCCAGGGCGCGGTAGAGCACGATCTGGCGCGGCGTGGAGGAGAGCAGATCCTCCCCGCGCAGCACGTCCGTCACTTCCGTGAGGGCATCGTCAATGGGATTGGTGAGGGTGTAGAGCGGATCGCCATTGGCGCGCACAATCACATAATCAGGGGTGGAGCCGGCGCGGAAAGTAATATCCCCGCGGATCACATCCGTGAAGGTAATATCCTCATCGGGCATGCGCATGCGCAGCACCGGTTCGCGCCCTTCCGCCCGGTAGGCAGCCTTTTGTTCTTCGGTGAGGTTGCGGTCATAGCCGTCGTACCCGAGCTTGGGATCCTCCCCGCGTTCGCGGTGGCGCGCCTCGATTTCCTCCGGGGTGGAGAAAGATTCGTAGGCATAGCCACGCTCCAGCAGCTGGGCCGCGACCTTGCGGTAGATATCCCCGCGCTGGGATTGCCGGTAGGGGCCGTGCGGGCCGCCCACTTCAACTCCTTCATCCCAGTCCAGCCCGAGCCAGCGCAGGGAATCAAGAATCTGGTGATACGACTCTTCAGAATCACGGGCTGCGTCGGTATCTTCAATGCGGAAAATAAAAGTTCCACCCACGTGCCGGGCGTAGGCCCAGTTAAAGAGGCAGGTGCGTACCATACCGACATGCGGGGTGCCGGTGGGTGAGGGACAGAAACGAACTCGGATCTCGCGTCCGGTAGCAGTTGTGATAGCCATGATGGGTTAAGGATACGCTACGGATATGACATATGATTTCGACACTCGCACCGTCTCCGATCTCATCGCGCAGGGCTCGCATAAGTGGTCTGCTTTCGGGGATGCTATCGCCATGTGGGTGGCCGAAATGGACTTGGGAATCGCGCCGGAAATTCGCGATTACCTGGTGAGCGCAGCGCAGCGCGGCACCCTCGGCTACCTTCCTCCCCGCGAAATTCCGGGGATTATGAACGCAGTTTCCACGTGGCTCGGCCACTTCGGCCCGGCACCCGACCCGGAACGCATGTTCCTCATTCCTGAAGTTCTCAGCGCATTGCGGATCACGATTACCCAGTTCACAGCCCCGGACGCCCCGGTTATTGTCCCCACTCCGGCATATATGCCGTTCCTCACACTTCCCGGTGAGTACGGCCGGGAGGTACGCCAGGTGCCCTCGATTTTCCGCGAGGGGCGCTGGGAACTGGACCTCGAGGGGCTGGAAGCGGCGCTCACCCCCGGTTCCCTCCTGGTTTTGTGCAATCCGTGGAACCCGGCGGGCCGATGTTTGACCGGTCCGGAACTCGACGCGGTCGCTGCCGTGGTGGAGCGGTGCGGGGCCCGCGTTTTTGAGGATTCCATTCACGCCCCGGTACTCATCGACGGCACCTACGTTCCTTACGGCCCGCGCAGCGCGGCCACCCGCGCGCATACGATCAGCGCGATCAGCGCGACGAAGGGCTGGAATATCCCCGGCCTCAAGGCCGCGCAGCTCATTTTTTATAACGACGACGCAGCCCGCTACGCGCCCCATGCCAATGCCTGGAGCTCCCCGACTTCCACGCTGGGAGCCCGGGCCACCACAATTGCCTTTACGCAGGCGCTGGATTGGAATCGCGCGGTGTGTTCCTATATTGGCGAAACCCTGCGGATTGTGGAAGAGCGGGTCCGGGCCTGGCCCGGGGTGCGCATGGCCCACGTGGAAGGCACCTATATTGCTTTCCTCGATTTTTCCGAGGCGGAATGTGTGCGCGCGGAGGAGGAACGTGCCCGGCGGGAGGGGCGCGAGCCGAAGGGCGCCGTCGCCACTATTTTGGAGCGGGCCAATGTGGCGCTCACGCCCGGGCTGGCCTCGGGCGCCGGTTTTGAGCAATGGGGCCGCATGGTGCTGGCCACCCCGCGGGCGATTGCCCTGGAGGCCCTGGACCGAATCGAAGGGCTGCTGGAAGCGGGAGCGTAACGCACCTTCGGGGCGCCGCGTCACCCACGGGCGCGAACGCGCGGCGTAACGCAACCGCAAGCCAATTTCAACGCTCCTTCGGGGCGCCTGTCGCTAAAGTCTAGGTGAAATACTAAGGTTAATGATATGAAAATAGCACGCTTGAGTTTGAGCCAGGGGCCGCGCTACGCGGTCTACGACGAAGGCGCCGATGACTTCGTTATCCTCGCCGATGATCCGATTTTCGGAGAAATTCAGCCCACCGGGGAACGGGTGGCCGCCGCCGATGCCGTGCTCCTCTCCCCCATGATTCCGCGCTCGAAGGCGATTGGCTTCGGTAATGCAACCGCGCCGGGCGCCACCGCCGCTGATCTTTTCTTCTTTATGAAACCCAATACGGCTGTATGCGGGCCCGATGATCCGATTATTATTCCGGAGTGGGCCAGCGAAGGCCTCGCCCACGAAGTCGAGCTCGGAATTATTATCGGCCGGGTTGCCAAGGATGTTCCCGAGGATCGCGCGCTGGAGGCCGTTTTCGGTTACACCATTATTAATGATGTGACCGCCCGCGGGGATGTGAACGGGGCGCAGAAGATGTTTGATACCGCGCTGCCGGTGGGTCCCTATATCCTCACCGATATTGATGTGAGCGATCTGGCGATGACCTCGCGGGTGAACGGGGAAACCTACACCCGGGCGCGGACCTCCGATTATCCACTTTCTGTGGCGCAGTCGGTGGCGGCGGCGTCGCGGCGCTGCACCCTGCTTCCCGGCGATATTATTCTGCCCGGTGCCTTTAACGGTGAGCCCCCGCTGAAAGCGGGCGACGTCGTGGAATGTGAAATCGAAGGTTTCGGGGTGCTGCGCAACCCGGTCCTCGCGGCGAACTAAATAAAGCGAGCATCAACTACACAACCGAGGACCGCACCCGCGCCGCGGGCAGGCCCATGCAGGAGGATAGATGAAGAAGCATCGCGATGGTTCCCTATCGCAAAAAGCTCCTTTCAAGAACGAGTCGTATCACACGGTTCCGTGGCTGCTCGCGCAGCGGCAACGCAAGCATCCGCGTGATATCGCGGTGCATATCCAGAGCTCGATTGGTGGGAACTGGAAACCGTTGACGATTACGGAATTCCTCGAGCAGGTGCGGCTCACCGCCCGCGGGCTCATCGGCCTGGGGCTCGGCCACGGCGAACGTATCGGTATCCTCGCGGCCACCTCCTACGAATGGGCGCTGCTGGACGCGGCCGCTTTGCATATCGGGGTGGTGCCGGTTCCTATTTATGAAACAAGTTCCGCCAAGCAGATCGCGTGGATGGTTGCCGATGCGCAGATTACCCATATTTTCACCGATACTCGTGCCCACGCGGAACTGGTGGATTCGGTGACCCCGCCCGCGATTCCGCCCGCAACCGTCATGACGGAAGATTGGCGCGCCGCGCTCAATGCCGCGGCTCTTGACGTTCCCGAAGAAGATCTGGACGCCCGCATCGCGGCGGTCACGGCCGATTCGCTCGCCACCATTATTTACACCTCGGGCACCACCGGGGATCCCAAGGGCGTGGAGCTCACCCACGGGAATTTCGCGCGTACCGTGCTGGGAACCTGGCATTACGAACCGGAGATCCTCAATAATCCGCAGGCTTCGCTGCTGCTCTTCCTCCCCATGGCCCATGTGATGGGGCGGATTTGCGCCTACTTCGGGCTAGCCACCCGCATTTCGGTAGGCTTCGTGGGCAATCTCAAGAACCTCATGAGCGACCTGGAGACTTTCAAACCCACCCTGCTGCTGGTGGTTCCGCGGGTGCTGGAAAAGGTCTATAACGCGGCCGAGGCGAAAGCCGGGGCGGGCCTGCGGCGCCGGATTTTCCGGTGGGCGGCCGATATTGCGGTGCAGAACGGCACCCGGCGCCGGCGCAGCCCGATTTTCGCGGTGAAACGCGCGCTGGCACGCAAACTGGTTTTCAATAAATTGCGCGAGGCAATGGGCGGGCGGATTCGTTTCGCGATTTCCGCCGGGGCGCCGCTGGGCACCCGCCTGGGGCGCTTCTACCGCGGCATCGGGCTCACGGTGGTGGAAGGTTACGGCCTCACGGAAACCACCGGTCCGGCAAATGCCACGCGCGCGGCAAATCCCGTACTGGGTACCGTTGGATGGCCGCTTCCGGGCATGCGTATTAAACTTGCCGACGACGGCGAAGTCTTGGTCAAGGGCCACTCTGTCTTCCGCGGTTACCATAACAATCCCGAAGCTACCGCGGCTGCCTTTGCGGACGGCTGGTTCCATACCGGGGATCTCGGGACGCTCGATAAGCGCGGCAACCTCACTATTACCGGGCGGAAGAAGCATCTTATCGTGACCGCCGGTGGCAAGAATGTGGCGCCGGCGGTATTGGAAGATAAGCTGAGCTCGCATCCCCTTATCTCCAATGTGGTGGTTTTGGGTGACGGGGAGCCCTTCATTTCCGCGCTCATTACTCTGGACGCGCAGATGCTTCCCTCCTGGCTTTCCTCGCACGGTTTACCGAAGATGAGTCCGGCCGAGGCCATGAATTCCGAGGCCGTCAATGCTTCGCTCCAGCGCGCGATTGACCGCACGAACGCGCAGGTTTCGCGAGCGGAATCCATCCGGAAATTCGTGATTGTACCCGGCGATTTCAGCGAGGCGAATGGCCTGCTCACGCCGTCACTGAAGGTGCGCCGCGAAGTGGTGCTCGAACGCTACCGCGATGTGGTGGATGGTATTTACGGGGCGAATCATTCCGAGTCCACGAAGAAATCAGAGGCGAAGGAACGCCGGCGGGCGGCCCGAAAAGAACGGCGGGTACAGCGCCGGCTCGAGCGGCTGCGGCGGCGCGGCGAACGCGGTGGGCGTGGCACGGCCGGGCAGCTCGGGGAGCGCTCCGGGCAGCAACCTGGCGAGCCGGCCGGCGGTGAGAAGTAGCGCAATGGGGATTGATGGGCGCACGGTTAGTTATGCCGTTATCGGGCACCCGGTGGGCCATTCCCGCTCCCCCGCCATGCATAATGCGTCCTTCACCCACCTGGGTGTAAACGCTGTTTACCTAGCTTTCGATATCGCTCCGGATGCGGGTGCGCGGGCGGTCGCAGCTTTGCGCGACCTTGGTTTTGGCGGTTTTAACGTGACGATGCCGCATAAAACTACCGTATACGAGAGCGTTGATGAGCTCTCCGACGATGCCCGCCTCATGGAGTCTGTAAACACTGTTCACATCCGCGAGGATGGGAGCACGGTTGGTCACAATACCGATGGCCGCGGTGCTTTTGCTGCGGTCCGGGCAGCGGGATACGATCCTGGCGATTCCGTGGTGATTTTAGGGGCGGGTGGAGCTTCGCGCGCGATCTATACCCGGGCCGCCCTCGAAGGGGTATCCCGCATCCGGGTATTTTCGCGGCGCGGGCAGAATTACGAGCGCGCTATCGAGATTTTGGCTCGTTTGCGTGCCGAAACCGGTGTGGATGCCCAGCTTTTTGACCTTGCCGATGAGCGCGCGCTGCGCAGCGAGGTTGAGGCTGCTTCCCTTCTGGTCAATGCCACGAGCGTGGGGATGAGCGCTCACCCGGGTGCTCTGATCCCCGAAAGCTGGCTGCACCCGGGCCATATTGTTTTTGATGCGGTGTACGAACCGCTGGAGACGGAGCTGCTGCAGCGAGCTCACCGCGCCGGCGCGGGATGCGTATCCGGCCTGGATATGCTGCTGTGGCAGGGCGTTTTCGCCGAAGAAATCTGGCTGGGCCGCACCGACATTCCCGTGGAGGTCATGCGGGCGGCCCTGTGCCAGTAGATTATCGCACTCGATAGCGGGTTTATCTTTCCCTTCCGCGCTAGTTTTCTGCTCTATGTGCGCCGGTACCACCAGCGGATTCAACCAGGGCAGCTTCCGGATCTGCTGCGCTCGGGCCGGGAGTACCATCGCCGTAGCGAATAATATGGCTCTCGTTCATATCGTCTTCTTCGAGCATCCGCAGCTGTTCCTCACGACTGAGCATCTGAATACCCCAGCCGGTTGCGGCCAAGATAAGCGCCACGATCATGCCCGACCAGTTAACAACAGCCCACGGAACGTATTGCAGCGTTTCTACCCCGAGGGTTGCTGCCATGTATGCACCGGCCGCTGTCCACGGGAATAGCGTTTCGGTCACGGTCACAGAGTCCTCGAGGGTACGCCCCAATGTCATGGGGTGATAGCCGCGGCGCACATATGCCGGGCGCAGTACTTCGCCGGGCATAATGACGGAGATTTGGCCGTTACAGGTCACCGAAATGGTTCCCAGCCCCACGCCGATGGTGCTGGCGACCAAGCCGAAGCGCGACTTGACGCGGTGCAGCAGCTTCTCAATAAGGTAATCGAGTGAGTGTGAAACACCCATAATTCCAGCGAACGCCAAGGCGCAGAAGCAGATAGCCAGGGTTCCCAGCATAGAGTTCATTCCGCCGCGTTCCAGCAGGGTCACCATGTCATCGCTGGGGGTCAGGCTGGCCCATTCGGGCCGCTGAATCATCTCCAGGTTGAAGCCTTTGACGAGCGCAGTGAAGGCATCAGCGATACTCGACTTCTGGAAGACGAAGGTATTGAAAAGCCCGAGGGCAACACCCGCCATCATGACAGGAATCGTCGGGAAACGCAGCGCCGCACCAACAAGAACAACGATAGGAGGCACCAGAAGCCACGGCGTGAGGTGGAAGCCGGCCGCTAATTGGTCAAGAGTTTCCTGCACTGCGGAGGTATCAACTCCAGCGGCGGATCCCTTGATCCCCACGATCGCAAAAACAATCACACCGATGATGAGCGCGGTTCCGGTGGTCCATGTCAGATTCTTGATATGGGTGAACAGCGGTACGCGGGTAATCATCGCGGCGATATTTGTCGAATCGGATAGCGGGGAGAACTTGTCACCGAAGTAGGCACCGGAAACAACCGCTCCCGCGATCATTGGCAGATCAGCACCCAAGCCTATGGCGATACCCATAAAGGCGACGCCGATGGTGCCTGCGGATCCCCACGAGGTTCCGGTACAGAGTGATACGACGGCGGTGCCAAGCAGGGCGACCAGGGCCAGCCACCGCGGGTCAATAATGGCCAGGCCCCAGTACACGAGATACGGGATTGTTCCTGAGATCATCCACGCGCCGATGAGTAACCCGACGGTGAGGAGGATGAGGAGCGCCGGCCAGGCTTTCGCGGTCTTTTCAGCTACGGATTCGATCATCTCATCCCAGCTGTATCCCAGATATTTTGCAACGCAGGCGGCGACCGCTGCCGCTGCGATAATCATGGGTTCAACAGGCAAATCAAAGCCGATGTATCCCCCGCCGATAAACAATGCCAGGGAAATCACCGGCAAAAGCGCCAGGAAGACCGTTGGCTTCTTTTTCTTCATGTGTATCTCGGCCTCGGTGCCGGGATTGTTTTCCGAAGTCATCATTGATCCTTTCGCTGTGTCGATGACGACAATTCCTCGGTGAATATGCGGCGGGTGCCCTATGGAGAACAGGGACCTACCACAGCTCGGGTCAAGAAGCGCTGCCCGCGCGGATATTTATTTCAGTTTCTGCGCCGCCGCTTCGCAGCGTTGTAATGCGGTATCGAGAAGTGATTGGGGTGCTGCCAGATTGAAACGCAGATAATCCCGCCATTGCGCTCCGAAGCCTTCGCCGTATGAAGGGTGTACTCCGGCTGCGGCGCATACCTCTCTGGCCGCAGCCGCACCTAGCACTCTGGTGTCACACCAGAACAGATGGGGCTGCGGACTGTTTATTGGACATTATCGCTTAAAACCGCTTGACGATGCTCCACAATCGTTAAACCATCGAACTTCAAGGTAATACGCTTCTGGTTATAGAAGAACATATACTCGTCTATCGCCTCGCATAACTCATCGGTTGTAGCCCACTTCTTCCCGTGATAAATCTCGGTTTTCATCCGCCCGAAAAACCCCTCACAAGCAGAATTATCCGGACTACACCCCTTCTTCGACATCGACCGCGTCAACCCGTAACGCCGCGTAAGCTCAATCCAGGACACAGACCGGTAGTGGACTCCCCGATCCGAATGGATCACGAGTGGATGCTCACTCTGGCCGGCTTGTAGCTCGTTTAGACGCTGGTGCGGGAGGGTTGCCAGGGCGTTTTCAAGGGAGGAATCAGCCAACACTGAGGTTGGGTGTAATCCCCTCGTATACGCCACGACTTTCCCGTCATAACAGTCAATAATCGGGGAGAGATAAACCTTCCCGTTAGCTGCGTGGAACTCGCTGATATCCGTGAGCCAAAGCCGTCCGGGCTCATCAGCGTGGAAGTCACGCTCGACTAGGTTTTCCGGTGCCGGGCTGATCTCCCCGCCGTAACTAGAGTACTTCCGGCGTGCTTTGGCATACCTGACCGGGATTTCCTCTTCCCGCATCAAGCGCTGGATGACTTTCTCCGAGACCACATACCCAAGCTTTCTAAGCGCTAAACGGATACGCCGATACCCATACGTATACAAGCCCTCGCGCGCGATCTGAGCGATCAACTCACGCAAGCGAGCATGCTTGTCAGGCCGCTCTAGCTGTTTAGCGGTGTAATAGTACGAGCTTGCCGGCAAATCCAAGGTATCTAAGACCATGGCTAGCGGCGTGGTAGAGCGTAGCTGGTTAGCTACCCGTGTTTTCTCTACCGCTTCACTGCGCCCGCCTGTGCGGGCTTTTCCTTTTTTTGCTAGCTCGAGCTGGGCTTTCAAGACGCGTTTCTGCACGATTAAATCGGCTACAAGAGCACGTAATTCTTCCGGGTCTTGGGGTAGCTGGGCTTCCAGTTGGTGGCGGGTTTTCGCTTTGATCTGGTCGCATTCTTTCTCGTTCATGAGTCCTAGACTGCCTTCCGCATCCCACTTTTTAACCCAAGCATAGATGTTTGTGCAGTTCACGATTCCTAGATCCTGGGCGATAGTGTAGGCGTTTTCCCCGCTGCGGAATCGCTTGCAGGCAGTTACTTTCACGTCCGTTGATATTTTCTGGTTAGGGGCGTGTTTCTTCGGTTTTCTCTGCTCTGGTTTCTCGTTGCTATTCCGGATCCATTTGTAGAGCGTGTCTCGGCCTGGGTAGCCCAGTTTACGGACTGTGGCGGTTACCGATTGCGTGCGTTGGTAGGTGGTGAGGGCTTTACGGATCTGCTCTCTCGTGTACGTACGCTTACTCATTGAACGTTCTCCTTAAAAATCTCTAGGAAACCGTCCGCACCCCCGATACGTCGCTTCGGGAATCACGGGCTTTTCCTTTGCGAATAGCGCCGCGATGCGCGGGACGAAGCGCGCCATATTATTATCGATATAGGCGAGCGTGGTATCGAGCCATTCCTCGCATTGGGTCCAGGCGGCTATCGCTGCGGGGATAGCGAAATAATTGGGGTTATGGAAACCTGCCGCGCGTAATCCGTCCCGTATTCTGGAGCGCAACGCGGGATCCGGAACGATGAGTGCCGAGGCTTCTAGGCCGGCGATATTGAAACTCTTTGAGGGTGAAAGCGCTGTGATGAGGCGGGTCCGCAATCCCGCATCCGCGTAGCGTGCTAGCGGTGACCATTGCTGCCCGGCGCGCAGAATATCGCAGTGGATATCGTCAGAAAGCACAAGACATGAGCTCTGGGCCAGCAGTGCGGCGAGCCGGTCAAGTTCCTTTGGGGTGAAGGCGCGCCCAGTTGGGTTGTGGGGATTGGTGAGAATGAAAAGATCAGCATCGGGCAGCATGGAAGCAAGCTGGTCAAAGGGAATCTGCCACGTGCCATCCGCGTAGCGCATCGCTGGTTCGGTCACCTGGCAGCCGCAGCGGCGCACCACTTCCATGATGGGGTCATAAGCCGGCGAGAGCGTGATGACCTTCGCTCTCGCCGGCAGCATATGGGCGCAGATCATCGCTGTTGCTTCCACAATGCGGGGAACGAAAACGACGGATTCTTCGCCAAACTCGGTACCGTGCCGGCGCATAAACCATGATGCACACGCGCCCGCAAAATCAGGGAAAACCTCGGTGTAGCTGTAGATCCCCCGAACAGCGGCGTCCTCAAGCGCAGACCGAATTGCCGGGGCACACGCGAATTCCATTTCCGCAACAGATAGGGAGATATGGTCGGCAGGCAAGGTTTCCCATTTAGCGGACCAGGTACCACGCCGGTTGATCACCCGATGGCGATCCTCGAAGTCACCTGTAGCTATGTGCATCATTGCAGCCTCCTTGTCACAAAGGGAGGTGAACTTCTTTGAACACTCACCCTTTGTTTTGTTTCAAAACATACTCGGAGAATAGTAGTTTTGTCAACGTGAGAGTTTTATTATCACGACGTGGTAGGAGGTGTCATCGAAAGGTAGGGACTGCAAATATTAATTCGAGAACACAAATAAAACAGGGATGCGAAGTTTTTATTGGTCATGATGTGGTGATGATGAGAGAAGAGTGCGCACGAAGGGACTCGAACCCTTACGCCCAAAGGCACTGGAACCTAAATCCAGCGCGTCTACCAGTTCCGCCACGCGCGCGTACCGGTCTATCCTAGCGGATTTCCCGGTGTGAGAAAATTCGGAAAGCAACCGGAAGATCAGAAAGCCGGAGCCAGCGTTCCGGCCCCGCATCTCTCCCGCTTATTCGTCAATACCGAGATCGCGGCGCAGCCGCGCCACATGCCCGGTGGCTTTCACATTGTAGAAAGCCGCTGCCACGGTGCCATCCGGATTGACCACCACGGTGGAGCGGCGCATTCCGATAACCGTTTTACCCCAGTTTTGCTTTTCTCCCCAGGCGCCCCATTCGCTTGCCACGGCGTGATCCGGATCGGAGGCGAGCACAAAGTTGAGGCCTTGCTTCTCCCGGAATTTCTCCAGCGAAGTGAGCGAATCCGGGGAAACTCCCACCACGGCATAGCCAGCCGAACGCAGAGAATTGAGGTTATCGCGGAAATCGCAGGCTTCGGTAGTACACCCTGGGGTATTAGCTTTCGGGTAGAAGTACACGATGACTCCGCGGGCGCCGTCGTTCAGATGTTCAGACAAGCGGAAGGTTCCCGCGGTGCTGTCCAAAGTGAAATCCGGGGCACGATCACCAGAATTTAACATTATTTTCCTTCACAATAAGCACGGCCCACGCGATGAGCATGGCGATACCAATCCCGAGAGGCCACAGACCCAGGGGTGTGGGCGCGAACCACAGCATAAAAACCGCGCCGGCCCCGAATATCCAAGGGCGTTCGCTCCAGTATCCGAGCCCACACGCAACCGCACCGACCGTCCCGAGCGCAAGAATCACTCCGTATTGCGGAAGGGCATGCCCGCTGATGGCGATATACCAGCCCACAGCGAGGGTGACCACGCCCAGCACAAGAATGGCGAGGGCAAGGTAGTTGAGGTATCGAGCTTGGCGCATGCCACTCAGTCTAGCTTCCGCACAGCGCGCCGCACCCCGCCCGCGCCGGCGCTCTACGCGAAAATGCAGATGTTTCGCGGGTAGCGTGGAGTGGTCCACGCGGGGACGAAGCCCGGCAAAATTAAGAACATGAGTGAAGTCGACGCAGCTGATATGGGTCCGTGGCTCAGCCCCGAGGAACTCGAATTTGTCCGGCACAAGGTCCCGATGGTGTACGTGGATATTGTCCCGGTTCGTCTGGATGAAACCGGGCGGGTGATCGCTATCGGGATGCTGCTGCGTGCCGATTCTGAGGGGATTTTGCGGGAGTTCCCCTCGGGGCGGGTGCTGTTCCACGAACCGGTGCGCGCCGCGCTTATCCGGCATATCGATAAAGACCTCGGTTCGGTGGCACTTCCTCAACTGCCGCCGTACCTGGCGCCGTTCACGGTCACCGAATACTTCCCCACTCCCGAACCGGAGGCCGGGTATTACGATGCGCGCCAGCACCGGGTAGACCTGGCTTATATCATCCCCATTCACGGGGATTGCGACCCGGGAAATGACTCGCTGGAATTCACCTGGTTCACGCCCGGGGAGGCGCGCACCGCGGAGCTGCAGGCGGAAATGTCCGATGGGCACGCCGCGCTCCTGCGCGCCGCGCTCGGCTATATTGGCCGCTGCTAAGCCCGCTCGGCTAGCACCTGCACGATCACCGGTGCCAGCTGAGCAAATGCCTTGCCGCGGTGGGAGATAGCATCCTTTTCCTCCGGGCTCAATTCCGCGTTGGAACGGCTGGAGCCGGCCGGCGCGAAGATCGGGTCATAGCCGAAGCCCCCGCTGCCGCGCTCGGCGGTGAGGAGGATGCCCGGCATTTCGCCTTCGCGTACTTCCTCATGGCCTTCCGGGGTCACCAGCGCGGCCGCGCAATGAAAATGAGCGCCACGATTGGCCAGCGGCACATCCGCGAGCTGGGCGAGGAGGAGCTGGCGGTTCGCGGCGTCGTCCCCGTGGTGACCGCTCCAGCGCGCCGAAAAAATCCCGGGCGCCCCACCTAGAATATCTACGCACAGGCCCGAATCATCGGCAATAGCCGGCAGGCCGGTAGCCCGCGCGTAGGCCCGCGCTTTGATGAGCGCGTTCTGCGCGAACGTGGTGCCATCCTCCACCGGTTCAGGCACCGCAAACTCCGCGCCGGAGACAAGCTCAATTTCCTGCAACCACGGCGCCAGAATATTGCGAAGTTCCGTGACTTTATGGGCATTTCCGGTAGCGACGACGACGCGCCGCGGCTGCGCTACTTCCACTGGTCACCGCCGGTAAACACATCGCTACGTACCGGATTCTCCCCCTCGAAGAGCACCCGATGCTGGAGTTCACGAAGCTCGCGGGTGCCCTTATCCGCCAGGTCAAGGAGAACCCCAAGATCAGCGCGGTTGAAGGGGTGGTGTTCCGCGGTTCCCTGAACCTCCACGTAATCCCCGCTGCCCAGCGCCACGATATTCATATCGGTATCAGCGCGCACGTCCTCTTCATAAGGAAGATCGAGCCGCGGCTGGCCGTCAATGATGCCCACCGAAACCGCGGAAACCGAGGTGGTAAGGACCGGGCGGCGCACCAACTTACGTGCCCGAGCCCAGGAGATGGCATCCGCCAGAGCCACAAAAGCGCCGGTAATAGCCGCGGTGCGAGTTCCGCCGTCGGCCTGCAACACATCGCAATCCAGGGTGATGGTGTTCTCCCCCAGGGCTTTCATATCAACGGCGGCGCGCAGGCTGCGGCCAATCAACCGCGAAATCTCATGGGTGCGGCCCCCGATTTTCCCGCGCACGGATTCGCGCGGGGAACGCTCCGAGGTAGCGCGCGGAAGCATGGAGTATTCGGCGGTTACCCAGCCTTCCCCGCTGCCTTTGCGCCAGCGCGGCACCCCTTCTTCAAAGGAAGCAACGCAGAGCACGGTGGTACGCCCAAAGCGCACCAGCACACTGCCTTCCCCGGTCTCAAAATAGTGGCGGTCAATGGTGACGGGGCGCATCTCATCTACGGCACGCCCGTCCGCTCGCGTGGCGCTGGAGTTCTTTTCAGTCATGGCTTAAGGCTACCGCGCCGCTACAACATGAAAAATCCGCGTAGCCAGCTGATGCCAAACCACGCCCGCGGAGCCCTGCCCAAGCCTGCTGAGATCCGCGCACCCCGCTTAGATCCGGAAGGCTTCCCCGGCTCGCACGCAGGCCACCCGGCCCTCGTATTCTTCCCGCGCCGCGGCCCGCACGGATTCCCGATCTGTCCACGGCTGGAGGTGGGTGAGGAGCATCTCATGGGCCCCGGCCTGCGCGGCCAGCGCCCCGGCCCGCGAACCCGTGAGGTGAATGCCGCGCACGGTATCCCGCCCATCTTCATAAGCGCATTCGGAAAGGAGTAAATCGGCGCCGCGCGCCGCGGCGACGACGCCGTCGCACATATCCGTATCCCCCGTGAACGTGAGCACCACGTTCTCCCCGGGGCGCAGATCCGAGGGGCCGGTGATCCGGTAGGCGAAAGTTTCCACGGTGTGGAGGGCGGGGAACGCCTGGATGGTCATGGGGCCAACGCGGAAGGTATCCCCGGCGCGGACCTGGCGGAAGTCGAAAACGTCGTCGTAAGTTTCTTCCGGGCCGTCGTCGCCCAGTTGGCGGGCGCGCCGCCGCGCATCCCCGGGGCTGTACACCGCCACCCGGGGCAGCGGGCCGGAAGGATGCCAGCGCCGGTAGACCTGCATCCCGATGAGGTCGGCGCAGTGGTCGGCGTGGAGGTGGGAAATCACCATGGCGTCCAGGAGTGCCGGGTCGGTATAGCGCAGCAGATGGCCCATGGCGCCGGGGCCGAAATCCAGCGTGAAGGTGTAGGTGCGCGGGGCGCCGTTCGCGTCGATTCCTTCCGCCTGCACTAGGTAGGCCGAGGCGGGTGATTCCGGCCCGGACATTGAGCCGGAGCATCCAATGATCGTCAGTCTCATGCCGAGAGTTCCTCCGTAGATAGCACGGTTCCTACTTCCGGACCGAGGAATCTGCGGGCGAGGTGCCCGAAACTCACCGGGTCGCCGGTGGCGTAGAAGCGGCGCCGGGGGGTTCCCGGGCCGGCAAACATATCGCGGGTGGCTAGTTCGCGGTAAACATCGCGGGCGGTTTCATCCGCGGAGGACACGATGGTCACGTCCTCCCCCATGGTGTAGGAGATCACACCGGCGAGCAGCGGGTAGTGGGTGCAGCCCAGCACCAGGGTATCCACCCCGGCCGCCCGCACCGGAGCGAGGTAGTGTTCGGCAACCGCCTGCACCTGGGCACCGGCCGTCTGCCCCTGTTCCACCAGCTCCACGAACTGCGGGCAGGCCCGGGTGGTCAGTTCCAGATTCGGGGCGGCCGTAAAAGCATCCTGGTAGGCCCCCGATTCGATGGTGGCCGGGGTGGCAATCACCCCGATTTTCCCGTTCCGGGTGGCCCGCACCGCGCGGCGCACCGCCGGGCGGATCACCTCCAGCACCGGGATCCCCATCTCTGTGGCGAAGCGCTGCCGGGCATCCGCGAGCGCGGCGGAGGTGGCGGAATTGCAGGCGATGACCAGCATTTTCACGCCGGAGCCCACCAGTTTCTCCATGATGTCCATGGCGTAAGCGCGTACCTCGGGAATGGTTTTGGTGCCGTAGGGGCAGTGGGCGGTATCCCCGATATAGGTGATGGATTCGCCGGGAAGCTGGTCAATAATCGCGCGCGCGACCGTGAGGCCACCTACGCCGGAATCAAAAATACCAATGGGACGGGAATCCATACTGTCAAGTTACCGCCGCAGGTCCTTGTTCTGAATGGCAGTGATGAGTGAATCTTGCCACCACGCAATAATTACGTAGAGCACGCCGATCATGTCGTCGGTGGTATCGATTTGGGGGCGCTCGGATTCCATAATGTCGAGCGCGCGGGAGGTCACGGCCTCGGATTCCGCCGCGGTGGTGATATCGCGGCGGGTGCCGAGCACGATCCGAATATCATTCGCGCCGGCCAGCCAGCTACCGGCATCTTCATTACTCACCCATACAGCCTCGCTCGCCAGGGAGGTATAGAAAACCAGCAGGTTGCGGATTTTTGTGTGGCAGACGGCGGATTCGGTAAGGGCGCGCAATTCGTCAGCGAGCTCGGGTTCCTCGGACATATCCGGCAGGAGCCGGGCGAGGGCGGTATCCATATCGCAGGCAGGGGTGTAGCAGCGGGTGGTTTCCAGGTCGGCTAATTCGCGTTCGTAGGAGGCGAGCACATCGCTGGATTCTTCCACGCCGCGTGCGCTGTTACCGCGGGAGCCAGGCGTACCATTGCCGCGGGCGCCAGGTGCGTGCGCGGCGCCGGGCCCGGTTACATCCGCGCTGCTTTCTTGCATTTCTTCGTCCAGGTTGTAGCCGAGCAGAGTTGCGACGTCGCGCGCAAGTCCGGCAAAAAGTTGCCGTTCGGTCGCGTCAACGCTGGCACGGTAGCCGCCGCGGGCGGGGCGGAAGGGCAGCATATTATCTCCCACCTTCCGGTTCTTCTTCGATGGTGGCGAGCAGTCCGTAGGTGTGCATGGCCCGGGCGTCTGTTTCCATCTGCTCGCGCGGTCCGGTTGATACGACGGCGCGCCCGCGGGTATGGACCTCTAACATGAGGGTGAGGGCGCGGTCGGCCGAATGGCCAAAGTAGGATTGGAACACCCACTGCACATAGCTCATGAGGTTGATCGGATCATCGTGCACAACGGTGCGCCAGGCGCGGGCCGGGCCGGTGACCGCTTCGAAAAGCGTGAGGCTTTCGGTGCGGCTCGCCGGGCTGCTGGCCCCTAAATCTTCAGGAGATGTGTGCGCGCTCATATCTCCATCCTAGTGCCAAGCTCTTATCGGCGCGGCGAATCATCCCCGGGCAGCGCTTATCGGCGCGGCCCATCATCCTCCGCCAGCTTCTGCCGGCGCGGCCTATCATCCCCGGCCAGCTCAGGTGGGCGCGGGTAGACTCAGGCATATGAGTGTTTCAACTGCTTTGCTCACTGATATGTACGAGCTGACCATGGTGGATGCGGCCATGCAGTCGGGAAAGGCCCAACGGCGGGCCGTTTTTGAGATTTTTGCGCGCCGGCTCCCGGGCGGGCGCCGCTACGGGGTGGTGGCCGGCACGGGCCGCCTGCTCGACGCCCTGAAGAATTTCCGCTTCGGGGAAGAAGAAATTGAGTACCTGCGCGCCAATAAGATCGTTTCTGATTCCACCCTGGAGTGGCTGCGCACCTTCCGCTTCTCCGGCGATATTTGGGGTTACGCGGAAGGTGAAATGTACTTCCCCGGTTCCCCTATTCTCACCGCGGTGGGCACCTTCGCGGAGTGCTGCGTGCTGGAAACCCTCGCGCTTTCTATTTTCAACTATGACTCGGCGGTGGCCACGGCTGCCTCGCGTATGACGATTGCCGCGCACGGGCGGCCCTGCGTGGACTTCGGGGCGCGCCGCACCCACGAACGCAGCGCGGTTTCCGCGGCCCGCGCGGCCTATATCGCCGGTTTTGTGGGCACCTCGGATCTGGAGGCCGGGCGCCAGTACGGGATTCCGGTTTCGGGCACCTCGGCGCATTCTTTCACTCTGGTCCACGATTCGGAGCGCGAAGCTTTCGATACTCAGATCGCAGCCATGGGCACCGGCACCACGCTGCTGGTGGATACCTACAATATCGCGCAGGGCGTGGAGAATGCGGTGGCGGCCGGGCGCGCGGCCGGCGGTGAGATCGGTGCGGTGCGTATTGATTCGGGTGATTTGATCGCCACCGCCTTCAAGGTACGTGAACAGCTGGATCGCCTGGGTGCCACCTCCACGAAGATCACCGTCACTTCGGATCTTGATGAGTACGCGATCGCCTCCCTCAATTCCGCCCCGGTGGACGGCTACGGGGTGGGCACCCGCCTGGTCACCGGCTCGGGGGTTCCCACCGCGCAAATGGTCTACAAGCTAGTCCAGCGCGAAGGTGCGGACGGCCGGCCCGAGGAGGTCGCCAAGGCTTCGGAGAATAAGGCTTCGGTGGGCGGGCTCAAGGTTGCCGGGCGCTTGGAGAGCGGCGGGCACGCCACCGAGGAACTGGTGGTGAGCGCCTCGAGTTTCGCCGAGGGCCTGGCCTACCTGGAGAAACAGGGCGCCCGCCCGCTCCAGGTCCATCTGGTAGAGGCCGGCACCATCGACGAACGTTACTGCGGCACGGAAGTCCTCTCCGCCGCCCGCCTGCGCCACGACACCTCGCGCGACGCCCTCCCCTACGACGGCTGGCGCCTCTCCGCCGGGGAACCCGCGATCCCCACCCGCATGGTGGATATTTTCCCTGGCGACGACGCCGCGGCTTAATTCCCGCTCGCCTTCCTGCTCGCTGCGGCGCTGGTTCGAAGCGGCCAGAGCGCTTAGCGCTGGCCTACGAACCAGCGCCGCAGTGTTTTCACGCGCGCTTCGATCTGGTCGGCGCTCGCCCGGGCGACTTCCGGGCCGCCGCAGGCGCGGCGCAACTCCGTGTGGATAAGGGCGTGCGGGTCCCCGGTTTTCTTCGCCCAGGCCGCCACCAGCTGGGTGAGTTCCTTGCGGGCGGTACGCCGGCGGGTGAGCTCATCGGCGCCCGGGGCCGGGCGCTGGGAGCGGGCCTTTTTTGCCTGTTCGGCCTGGTGGGCGCGCAGCAGCGTGGTCACTTCTTCGGGTTCGAGCAGCCCGGGAATCCCTAGGAAATCTGCTTCTTCTTCCGAACCGACGGCCGCCCCGAGCCCGAATTCACCGCCGTCGAAAAGAGCCCTATCGAAAAGCGCCCCCGATTCCAGGGCTTCGTAACCCGGGCCCTCCAGTTCCTCACTGGCCTTTTCTTCCCGGTTGGCGGCCTCCAGCAGGTCATCATCCCAGCCGGCCACCTCCGCCTGTTTCGAAATGGCGTGGTCGCGTTCTTTTTCCATCTGTGCGGCCAGCTCCAGGAGCACCGGCACCGAAGGCAGGAACACCGTGGCGGTTTCCCCGCGCCGCCGGGCCCGCACGAAACGCCCGATCGCCTGCGCGAAATAGAGCGGGGTCGAAGCCGAGGTGGCATACACGCCCACGGCCAGGCGCGGCACGTCCACCCCTTCGGATACCATCCGCACCGCCACCATCCACCGCGAATCAGAATCCGCGAAGGTGGCGATTTTTTCGTTCGCGCCGGCATCGTCGGAGAGCACCACGGTAGGTGCTTCCCCGGTGATCTCGGTGAGGATCTGCGCGTACGCGCGGGCATCCTTCTGGTTGGAGGCGATCACCAGCCCACCCGAATCGGGTAGCGAGCGGCGCACCACCGTGAGGCGTTCGTTCGCGGCGGACAGCACCTCCGGGATCCACTCCCCACCCGGATTGAGGGCGGTACGCCAAGCCTGCGCCGTCATATCTTTGGTGAGTGGCTCGCCTAAGGTCGCGGCCACCACGTCACCCTGCTTGGTTTGCCAGCGCACCTGCCCCGAATAGGACAGGAAAATAACCGGCCGAACCACCCCGTCGCGCAGCGCCTGGGCGTAACCGTAGGTGTAATCGGCTTTGGAGCGCAAGTTCCCATAGCCATCCGGTTCGTAGGTCACAAAAGGAATGGGCGAGGTATCCGAACGGAAAGGCGTGCCGGTGAGGGCCAGGCGGCGGGTGGCCGGAGTGAAGGCTTCGCGAATGCCATCCCCCCAGGAGAGAGCATCCCCGCCGTGGTGAATCTCGTCCAGGATCACGAAGGTGGGCCGGGCGCTGGTGCGTTCGCGATGCAGGGCCGGGTTAGCGGCCACCTGGGCATAGGTCACGCACACCCCGTTGAAGAAGGAGCCTTCGGTGCGCTGGGCGTTGGTGAAATCGGCGTCCAGCTGAATACCCACGCGCGCCGCGGCCTGCGCCCACTGTGTTTTCAGGTGTTCGGTGGGGCAGACCACCGTGATGGTGCGGGCCTCGTGGCGCGCGAGCATTTCGACGGCGACGCGCAGCGCGAAGGTGGTTTTACCCGCCCCGGGGGTAGCTACCGCGAGGAAATCCCGGGGCATGCGCTCCAGGTAGAGGCGCAGCGCTTCGGCCTGCCAGGAGCGCAGGCTCGAGGTGGTTCCCCAGGCCGCGCGGGCCGGGAAAGCCGGAGGGAGATTCGAAGCGGCGGAAACGGAAGGGGTATGCGGGGTAGAAGCGGGAATCGAGCGGTGCAGACTCACTTGCCACTTCCCGGCACGTCCGGCCCGAAGGGCCATCCGGAGCCTTGGTTGCCCATCTGTTTACGGATTTCCTTGCAGGTGGGGCACACCGGATAGCGATCCGGGTTGCGCGAAGGAATCCAAATCTTCCCGCACAGCGCCACCACCGGCTGGCCGTACACGGCGGAAGCCATAAGGCGGTCCTTGCGCACGTAGTGGGAGAAACGCTCCTCATCACCGTGAGAAAGGCGTTCTTCGGTGCGTTCCAGCACCCCGACGGATTGCTGAGATTCCGTGGCCGGGCCGGCCGGGGCCGATGGCGCGCCCGGAGTTCCTAAAGGATCGGGAAGGGAAGTACTCATGGGCTCTATTGTACGGCCCGCGCCGGCCCGGGGAAGCCGCACCGGGGCGCCTCACGTGGAAAGCGAAAGTACCCGGAGCCCGGCAGCGCCGTCGTACCTCAACACGCCCCTACACAAGAATCGCCTCCCCGGCAAAACCGAGGAGGCGATACTCACAAGCAACTCAGGCTACTTGTTGGACACAGCCTTCTTGAGGTTGGATCCAGCCGAGATCTTCACGCCGAAACCGGCGGGAATCTCGATTTCTTCACCGGTGCGGGGGTTGCGGCCCTTGCGGGCGGCGCGCTCGGTGCGCTCCACGGAGAGCAGGCCGGTGATCTTCACGGCTTCGCCCTTGGAAAGCGAATCGACGAGCACTTCCTGGAGCGCGGCGATCACCTTATCGGCATCGGACTTGGACAGGCCGGAACGGTCGGCGATAGCTGCGATGAGCTCTGTGCGGTTAACGGACATGAAAATACCTCTCGATATCTGTTCAGGTACATGGCTCATAAGAACCACTAAGCAAAAATGTAGCGGAAACTGGCGCCAAAGTGAGAATTTTCTGCGAAATCGCCGCGTGTCGGTTAAGACATACATCACAACTCCCTCCAATTTGCACAGTTGTCACAGGATTTGCGCACCCGAACCGCACCCGTTGGCCGGCACGAATGCCTGGCTTAAGGGCATAATGAGAAAGGTTCAGGAAGCCCCCGGGCCGGTCAGCGCCGCGAAAGTGAGCACGCGGGCCGGGGTGTCGTCGTCGAAGAAAGGTTCCCCGGTGTCGCGACTTGTCGCCTTCATCCGCTCCCACCCCCGCCCCTTCAAAATCGCTTTCTACGTGCTGGTGATCGCCGGCGTGGCGGCCGTGGCTCACAGCCAGCTCAAGGAGCTGAGCGGTGAACAGATGGCGAAAGTGCTCAGCTCGACACCTCCGATTATCCTCGTGGAGCTGGTGGCCCTCGGTTTTCTGGCTTTTACCGCCACCGGTATTTATGACATCTTCGCCTCCCGGCATTTCGGGGTGGAGATCCCGGTGGGAACCGCCGCGAAAATCGGGTGGATCGCCCAGGCTTTTAATAATTTTGCGGGGCTGGGCGGGCTGACCGGCGGGGCGATTCGCTCGCGCTACTACAAGCGGGCCGGGGCCTCCACCAAAGCCGCCGTGGATGCGAGCGTTGCGGTATGGGCCGCGAACCTGCTCGGGCTGTTCGCCATGCTGCTAGCCACCCTGCCTTTCGCCTTCCGCTACGACGGGCGTTTCCTGGTGGTACCCGTGGTGGCCTGCCTGTATATCCCGGTGTATTTCCTGGCTGGCAAAGTGCATTTCTGGAAGATTGACTTGCGCACCACCGCGATCGGCACCCAGAATTTCCGGCAGAAACTCCAGATGCTTTTTGCTTCCGTTGCGGATTGGCTGGCCGCGGCGGTGTTCTTCTGGATTTGCGTGCGCACGTTCCTGGGTGAGGTTTCTTTCGTGCAGGCCGTGTTTGTGTACGCCACCGCCACCCTGGTGGGCCTGCTCAGCTTCATTCCGGCCGGCCTGGGAACCTTCGATCTCACCGTTATTGTGTTCTTCCAGCACCTCGGTTTTGATTCTTCGACCCTGGTGCTCGCGATTATCGTCTACCGCGTCACCTACTACGCGCTGCCGTGGCTGGCGGCCACCGTGTACTGGCTGGCCGAATACGCCTACCCGCGCCTGGGCCTGGAGGATCGCGAGAAACGCGAACGCTGGCTCATTAACGCGCTTTCCACCGGCGTGGTGATTCTGGGGATTTTCTCCATCGTCAATGCTTTCGCGCCCTCGTTTTACGCGCGGGTGGCGCTGCTGCATGTCTTCCTCCCCCACGAAATGATTCGCTCCTCGCGTATTGTTTCGCTGCTGGTGGGGATTATGCTGCTTATTTTGGCGCGCGGGGTGCGCCAGCGGGTGAGCCGCATTTTCCCGATTATTTTGATTCTGTTGGGCGTGGCGGCGGTGGCCTCGGTGGCGCGCGGCCTGGATACCGGCGCAATTATCGTCATTATTCTTTTCGCGATTTTGCTCTACCTGGCGCGCGGGGCTTTCAACCGCGACCCGCTCCCCTTCGAATGGCGTTCTTTCGCGTTTTCCGCGGTCATCGCGGTGGGGATCCCCCTCGGAATTTTCGCCTGGCGCTGGATCCACGGCGCCCCGCAGGCGCACGTATACCCCACCGCCCACGCGCTGCTCACCGGTGTGAGCATGATCTGCTTCGTTTCCCTCATTTCCCTCGCGCTGCTTTTCTCGCGTTCACGCGCCCCGCATTTTGAGCTGCCCCCCCCGGATGACGTGCATCGTTTCGAAACGTTCATGAGCGAGCACAATGCCGGTAATGCCTTCACGCATCTTTTCTATCTGGGCGATAAGCAGGTCTTTTATTCTTCGAACGGGCGCGCGGCGCTGCTCTACCGCCCCTACCGTTCCTCCATGCTGGTGCTCGGCGATCCCTTTGGGGACGAGGCCTCCTTCGAGGAGCTCTTCGAGGAGTTCGTGACCTACGCCGATGAACACGGCTGTTCGGTGGCGATTTACGAGATCGCGGATATTTACCTGGGGGCCTGCGCGAATATCGGTTTCTCCTTCGTGAAAATCGGGGAGGACGCCACCGTGGACCTGGCCACCTACTCCAATGTGGGCAATAAGGGCAAGGTGTTCCGGCGCATGCGCAACCGCATGGGCGAAAAAGGCACGCATTTCGAAGTGCATTTCCCGCCTTACACTCCCGAATTCATCGGGGAGCTGCGCGAAGTTTCGGATGCCTGGCTGGGCAAACGTTCCGAAATGGGCTTCTCCCTCGGTTTCTTCGACGCCTCCTATATTGGTCGCACCCCGGTGCTGCTGGTGCGTGGGGAGGAACGTATCGAAGGATTCGCGAGCCTCATGCCGATGGCGCCGGGGGTTGCGTCCGTGGACCTCATGCGCATTCGCCCCGACGCGCCGGGCGGCACCATGGACGGCATTTTCGTTTCGCTGATCGAATGGGCGAAAGAAAACGGCTACACCCATGTGAACCTGGGGATGGCGCCCATGTCCAATACGGGCACCACGCGTTTTTCGCGGGCGCGCGAAAAGGTGGTGCGCGTGATCTACGACTTCGGCGACCGCCTCTACAATTTCAAGGGCCTGCGTTCCTACAAGGAAAAGTTCAAGCCGCGCTGGCAGTCCCGCTATCTTGCGTATACAGGAACGACGGCGCTCACCCCCACCATCCTGGGACTCCTCGACGTGATTCAGCATCCGGACCGCAGCCGCGGGGCGATTCCGCTGCAATGGAGCCTGCCCGCGCCCTGCTCTAGTGAGGGCGACGACGCCGCAGCTGCCGTTCCGGCAGCTGATACTCAGGCCGCGCGTAATATGGCTACCGTGGGCAATGGCGCTGGCGGGCGCGATGCGGCTTCTACGAATGCTGGTGCTGCCACGAAGCACGGAAAGAAAGGTGCGTGATGGCGAAGCGACCCTCGATGCGTAATCCCGAAACGCCGATGGACGAATTTGGCATGGTGGTGCTGCGCCGAGCTACGCAGAACGTCCGCAGTAGGCTGGTGGCTGATCCGGAGCGGCACAAGTCCGAGCTCGCGGCGGCTGAGCGGCGCGATGCGGATGATCAGGTGCGTGAGCTTTTCCCAGATGCCCGGATTTGGTACCTGGAGGCTCGGCCGAGCCACTACCGGTTGAAGGCAGCTGGCTTCTTTGTGCTGAGTGTCCTGGATTTGGATGTGTATCGCGGCTGGTTGGATGGCCCGCATCCTCGTGCTTTCTACCTGGTGGAGCAGGGCCGGCTCCAGCTGCTGGTGCGGGTCAATGATTTTTACCTTGACGCGATTGCGCTTCCCTCCCCGCCCGCGCCGGTAAGCAAGCGGCGTTTCACTATTGGCCGGGATGAGTTTCTGCGCGTTGAAGAGGAACTGGCTTAGCTGAACGGGAGGGGTACTGAGTAGTATCCCTCCCGTTTGCTGTGCCACAAGCGTTATGCTTCCGAACTCGCGGCGTTGTTCTTGGCGCGGCGGCGTTCTTTCCACGTCATGCGCCCGAGCACCCCGATGGTGCCCAGCACAGCCACGCCGTAAGCAATGGCAAACCATGGGAAGCGCGGCAGATCCGAGGGCTTATTCGCGGCTTTCACGTCTGCCACCGGGGTGGGAATAATGCGCTCTCCCGTGACCAGGATGCGATGGGAGTTGATGCCGAGCGGGGTGCAGGTCACCAGGGTGACGAGGTCTTTTCCTTCTTCTACCCGCAGGGTATCGGTATCTTCCGGGGCCACCACTTTGGTATCACGGACGCGATAGGTGAGTACGTCACCGAACACTTCGATGGTGAAGGTGTCCCCTACGTTGACCTTATTGAGGTCGGTGAACATGCGCGCGTTGGCCAGGCCGCGGTGCGCGGTGATAACGGCGCGGGTACTCGGCCCGCCTACCGGCAGCGAGGTGCCTTCCAGGTGGCCGGCCGCGCGGTTGAGGACCTCATCTGAGGTGCCGTGGTAGACGGGTAAATCAACGTCGATATTGGGAATGCGGAGCCGGGCCATGAGGCCTTCGGAGTCCGCAGCAAGAATCTTTTCGTAGGGCCAGATGCCGTCCGCGGCGGTGGTGTCGCCGGTGCCGGTGGCTTTGCGTTCGTTTGCTTCCAGAATCGCGCCGGCGTTGAATGCTTCGTTATAGGCGTGCGCGGCGGCAAGCTGGGTTTCTTTATCAGGCTGGGCGGTGGCGATTTGATCGGAGTACGCGCCGGTGATTTTGGATTGCTCGTATTGAGAGAGCCAGGCGGCGGCGTGCGGATACACCAGCAAGGTGAGGCCGAGGATAACAAGGAGCCCGATGAGGTAGGGCAGCAGCAGGTTTTTCTTCATGAGATACAGACCCGGGTGGGGAGGTACCAGATGGCACCTCCCCACCCGTTCGGTAGGCCGCGTATGTTACGCGGTCAGTTCTGTGCTTAGGCGTTCACCGCGCGGTTGCGGCGAACCTGAGCGACGGTCAAGCCACCCGCAGCACCCAGCAGCGCGAGGCCACCCAGGGTGAGCATGAGCTGGCCAGCAGCACCGGTCAGCGGCAGGTTCGGGCCGTCATGCTTGGTGTTGTCGATGGTCAGGGCAACCTCAGTTGCCTTGCCCTTGTTCACCGTAACTTCCTTGACTTCCGTGTTGATTACGTAGCCGGCGGGAGCCTTGGTTTCCTTAAGGTAGAACTTCTTGCTGTCCTCGGTGCCGAGCACCAAGCCAACGAAGCGAACCTGACCGTCCTCACCAGAAACGGCCTTGGCAATCGGATCAGTGCCCGCGGTCGCGGCTTCCTTCGTCGCGAACACTGCGAATTCGGCGTCCTTCAGAGGCTTCTGATCATCCTTATCGCGCTTGAGAACGAGGAGCTCACCAAGCTTGACCTTGCGGTCAGAGGTCGTGGTGGTGACACCAGGCTGGTAATCGTTGACAATCGGACCGAAGGAGTTGGGGATTTCACCGTTCTGCGGAACACCGGTGATCTGAGTGGAAAGGACAACCTTGAATTCCTGACCAGCAGCCACCTTAGCGAGGCGAGCCGGGGTCAGCTTGATGGTCACCTTCTGGCTCACAGCGGTATCGGTTTCACCCTTATCGGCAGGCTCCACGGTCACGGTGTAGTCGGCGTCCTGGGTAAGTGCTTCACCACCAAGAGTCACCACGGCGTTCTTGTACTTGAGGTGAGCGTCGAGCTGATCTTCCATGCCGACGTTGGTGTAAGTTTCGTTCACGCCGAGGGCGGGAACAGCGTACTTAATCTCCCAGTCAACGTTGTCGCCAACCTTCTGGGCCGATTCATCCTTCAGGGTCTTGGTGCCATCATCGGACACGGTATTCTTCGGGTAAGCATGAACGTCGTAGAGCCACTTAGCGGTCTGACCTTCCTTGGAGGGGAAGGGGATGGAGACGAAGAAGGGCTGGGCCTTCTTGATCACCTTGTGGGTACCGGTATCGCCTTCACGAACCAGGTACACGCCAGCAGCGAGGTCACCGAAAGTGGCAGTGCCACCAGCAGCGGTGACCTGCTTTGTTTCGTTAGCGTCGAGAGTAACGTCCTGGCCATTGTAGGTAACCTTCTTCGCAGCTTCGTCGTACTGAAGCTGGGAGATCTTTCCCCATTCGTCGGGGTTGGTCAGGTCAATACCGCTAACCTTCTGGAGAATGAACTCAACGCCGTCCATAGCCTTCGCGGTATCGGGAGCGGTCAGCGGACGACCGTTATTCGCCTGGTTCCAGGCCGGATTCTCGTACTTGTGAACCACAATCGAGCCCTTGCGGGTGAGATCGGGGTTACCGAGATTGTCGTTCTGCGGGGCAGCGTGGGCCCCGGGTGCGAGCACCAGACCGGCCGCGCCGAGGAGGGCGGTGATCAGGGCGGCGAGCACCGCGCGGATAGATTTCTTCAGCTGCATGGTAGTCCTCTCCGTGATTGCAGCACATATTGCTTCAATTAGTTGTGTGGTTATATTTGCCCCAAGGGCGGCGGTAGATACGCGGTGTTACCCGCGCAGATAGTTCTCAGTGGTTGAGCCTTTATTCCACGCTCACCCCCGGTTTCGCCGTCTGATCATCACGATGCTCACCAGGAGCACAGCTCCCCCGAGCACCGCGAAACCTGCCGTGCGGAACGCGCTATCACTCCACCCACCGGTGAGTGGAAGCGGCGGTGCCTCACGAAGCTTGTTGTAAATCGCGCCGAGATTCAGTTCCACGGGCTCGTTGCGGTCATTCGTGACCGTTGTGGCGCTCACCTCCACGGTTTTCACCTCGGTGGACTTCACGTAGCCCAGTGGCGCGGTCTTTTCTTCTAGGGTGTAGGTACCCCAGGGCACGTTCTCCAGGCGGAATTTGCCCGGGCGCGGATCCTGATCCTGCCACAGCTTGGTTACCGGGCACGCCTGCGCGGTCTCCCCCACGCAATCGGTCACCTCGAAGGGACGCCTATGCTGATCGCGTATCGTCCAGACGGATCCCTTGAGGTACTTCTCTGACCCGGTTTCCTTCTTCTCCCAGACGATGGTGCCACGCACACGATCATTCTTAATAATGACCGGGGGATTCTGCTGCTTGGTCGTCACAACCTGCGGTGCGCCAGCAGGCCGGTAACCGCGCGGGGCAGAAACTTCATCCACCACGTAGCGCCGGCCAATGAGCACATTATCCCACCTGGCTCGGCCGTATTGATCCGTGGTGCGCTCGCCCTGGCGCGGCTCGCCAGCATCGCAGCGTCCGTTCCCGTTGGTATCCTCGCACAGGTCGAAAACGGCACCGGGCAGCGGATCACTATAATCCGCATCTTGCTTCTGGATGGTCAGCGAAGTTACCTTCGGGCTATTCAATACCGAGCACGTGAGATTTCCACTCACGGCAGGCGAGGTCACTTCCCCGAGGAAAGCACCGCCTTCCTCGCGTTGCCCGCGCACCTGAACATTCCGCCCCAGCTTGTCCGTGCAGCTCCACACTTTGTTGTAGTCACTGAGCGACGACGCCGAACCGCCGGCCATCTGCTCCTTGAGCACATACACGCGATCCCGGCCACGCAGCATCTTGCGCGTCGGCGTTTGGGGACCATCGGCTTGGCCCGTCGTCGTAACGGATTCGGAATACGGGGCGCCTCCCAGCGGATTCGTACCCGGGTTCTTCTCCGCCACGGTCACTGTGAACTGGTCGCGCTCATTCAGGCGCTTGGTGATGTTCTTCTCCGCGCTAATGGTAGGAAGATCCGCGCAGCCTTCCAAATCGACGATGAACTGATCAGCCCACTGGCCGTTGTACATATCGTTAGCGGCCGGGTCAGGCGTCTTGAAGACGGGCTTGCCGCCGTTCTTCACTTCGCCGGAAATGATATCGACTTCGTAGATCGCACTGCGCGCAAAGCCGCCGCGCCCATTATTAGCACCCGGGTTCTGCCCGGTATAGCGCCCAGAGATATAGAACGAACCGTTGGAGCCCGCAGCGAGCCCGCCGGGCTCAAACATCATGATATTCATGTGGAAAGAGCGAATGAGCTGGGCCGGCAGCTCCGGGAAATTCTTATTGCGGATTGTATTGAGATTGATTTGCGGATTGCGGGCATTATTCGCGGTCGCGAACTGACCCTGCGCAATGGCCCGGTTGTAGGCAGCCTGGAAATCTGCGGCATCGATACGATCAATGCGCATCTGGGTCAAGCCGGAAAAATCGCGACCCTGGTTATTGAGGCGCCCCTCCG
Source organism: Actinotignum timonense (assembly GCF_900155575.1). GTDB lineage: Bacteria > Actinomycetota > Actinomycetes > Actinomycetales > Actinomycetaceae > Actinotignum > Actinotignum timonense. The sequence continues at coordinate 1,951,866 of NZ_LT706966.1, forward strand.
CGGAACCCGCCAGTAGATAAAGATTACCGTCCTTATCGAAAATCATGTCGGAGAAAACCGCGGAGGACAGACTGCTGGAGCTCAGGTAACCAAGAGTCACCAGGCGCTTGGTAGCCGGGTCGAACACCATGAGCTTGCGCTTCGACTTGTAATTGGGGCCAGCATTTGCGGTGTCACCGATGAGGACGTACTTACCGTCCGGCGACATCGTTCCACCCTTGATCGGCATTTGCGGATTGATGATCTGGTAACGCTCGAGGCTTTGGTAGCCCTTGTCCCCGGTATTGCTGATGCGCCCGTGGCTAATCCACGTATTCGGGTTTGTTCCCGGCTGGGTAGAACCCTGGAACTCGGCATGCCACATGGAACCGTCCGCAGCGATGGCCAGGGCATCGTAGCCGAGATTGCGGCCCGCGCCGGTATCCTTCTTCCATTCCACGCGGCCCACCGGTTCGGAACCCAGCTGGCCGTTGGGCTGGAAAGTAATCCGGTTGATTTCGCCTTTACCGGAGCCCATCGAGTAGAAACCACGGCCGGTGCACTGCTCCATGCGGCTCGGGGCCACATTGCGCGGCGCGAAGCGGCTCGGCGGCGCGGCGAGCGGGCTGGCCGAGCCATCCCGCGGGGTGCCTTCCGGCTGTTCCAGGATTCCAAGCTGTTCGCGCCAGCTCTTCTGCGCCCGGTCCAGCGGAGTGGTGGTATCGGTTGCGCCCGCGGCATTCGGATCGGTATCCGGTGCCGGGGTGGTTTCTTGGTTGCCTTCTGTTGCGCCTGCGCTGCCTTCTTCGGTCGCGTTTTCTTCGGTGGCGCCTGTTTCAGTGGAGGCCGACGGCGCAGCCGGGCTGGCGAGATTAGGCTGTGCAGGATCCGCGGCGGCGGTGCCGGGTTCCGTAGCTTCCGAGGTGGGCTGATCGCTGGCATCTTGAGCGGTGGCGATACCAGGGGTGGGATGAGGCGCCGGGGTACCCGAAAATGGGAGACCCGTGGCATGGCTGGTCATGAGTGCGGCCACGATCGTTGCAACCGTTGCCGGTATCGCCCGAAAATTCACGCTCATCCTGTCCATTACACGAAGAATTGATCACCGGAAGTGGTTGATCAGCCCGCCATATAACTAATAGTTATCAATCGCCTTAACAAGCTACGGGAGGAACTACCTACTGTCCAGTAAGGTGAAACGTGATTCATCTCCGCCAAAGTTCCCAGACGGCTCCCAGCCTGAAAATTTTTTGCAAATCTTTACACTTGGAAAATTGGCGTACTATGGCGCTAAAAATCCCCGAAAATGGCACCCCCCCCCCCGCATTTTTTCGCATCAACGTAGCATGGCGACTTCTAGGACCCTTGACCTACATCGTTGATTTGAAATGAATTTTCACCGATTAGTAAAGAACTTTATGTTATGAGCACCACACGAAAATTGACAAAAAGTACGCGACGTGTCCATGGTTGTCTAGCGACAAATTCGCGGCGGTATGTGGTGCCCATCCGTGAGAACCGGTCGCGAAATAATTGAATACAGCCTCATACCAGGTCTACGATCAAGTTATGTCACGCAAAGATCCCCAGCTTCTTACCGGCCTCCTCACCGGCATGGGAGCCCTGCACTTCATCGCTCCCGAGCCCTTCGATTCCATCATCCCGCCCCAACTTCCCGGGGAGGCGCGTGCCTATACGCTGGCCTCCGGTGTGGCGGAATTGGTGACGGCCGGGCTTATTGCGCACCACCGCACCCGCAAGCTCGGCGGCGCGGCGGCCATCGCGCTGTTCCTCGCCGTTTTCCCGGCGAATATCAACATGGCCTACCAGTGGCGGAAGAAGCCCTGGCCGCTCAAGGCGGTTGCTTATGGCCGGCTCCCCCTCCAGGCTGTGCTTATTAAGCAAGGCTGGAATGTTATGAAGGTGGCGGATGCGGAAAAGCCAGATGCGGAAGCTGGCGCTCAGGCGGATGCCGCGGCGGCAAATCATTAAAGAAACGGTGATGGCGCGAGCGGCTGTAGGCCGGTGAGCTGCGGCGTCGTACCTACCTGCGCGGACGCGAGCTGTGCGAAAATTGTTGCACTACTGTAAACAACGTGGCGGCCGTTCCTGGTAGGGGAAACGGCCGCCACATTTGTTGAGATGGTGCGGATGCACGGGATGCCGGGGGGCGCTGAGGCGGGCCCGGCTCGATAGCGGGCCGGGCTTAGCGCCATCTAGCCGGGCTTAGCGCTCCACTTCCCCGCGGATGAAGGCTTCCACCGCGGCGCGGGCCTCTTCATCGGGGCGCTGCTGCGCCGGCGACTTCATGAAATAGGCGCTGGCGGACAGCAGCGGGCCACCGATGCCGCGGTCGAGGGCGATCTTGGCGGCGCGGATTGCGTCGATGACCACCCCGGCTGAATTCGGGGAATCCCAGACCTCAAGCTTGTATTCCAGCTTGACCGGAATATCGCCGAAATTGCGGCCTTCCAGGCGCACGAAGGCGAATTTGCGGTCCTCGAGCCAGGGCACCCAATCGGAGGGGCCCACGTGGATATCGTGCGGGTCGAGCTGCTGGGTGATATTGCTGGTGACCGCCTGGGTTTTGGAGATTTTCTTCGACTCCAGGCGCGAGCGCTGCAACATGTTCTTGAAGTCCATATTGCCGCCCACGTTGAGCTGGTAGGTGTGGTCGAGGGAAATCCCGCGCTCCTCGAAGAGGCGGGCGAGCACCCGGTGGGTAATGGTGGCGCCGATTTGGCTCTTAATATCATCGCCCACAATCGGCACACCCGCGTCCGTGAACTTCTGGGCCCACTCCGGGTTGGAGGCAATGAAGACCGGCATGCAATTAATCATGGCGACGCCGGCATCGAGGGCGGCCTGCGCGTAGAACTTCGCGGCTTCTTCGGAGCCGACCGGGAGGTACGAGACCAGCACATCGGCCCGCGCTTCCTTGAGCGCAGCCACCACATCAACGGGCTCGGCATCGGATTCGGTAATGGTGGCGCGGTAGTACTCCCCCAGGCCATCGAGCGTGGGGCCGCGCAGCACCTCCACCCCGGTAGGTGCCACATCGCAGATTTTAATTGTGTTATTTTCACTGGCGTTAATCGCGGTGGCCAGGTCGGTGCCGACTTTCTTGGCATCGACGTCGAAGGCCGCCACGAACTCGATATCGCGGATATGGTAATCGCCAAATACCACGTGCATAAGGCCCGGGACCGTTTCGCTTTCAGATGCGCCGTGGTAGTAAGTGACGCCCTGCACCAGCGAGGACGCACAATTACCTACTCCCACAATGGCAACGCGAATCGACATACGGTTACTCCTTTGTAGTTATTGATGAAACGTGATTGTTTTTTCAGTCATCGGTGCGGCGGGCGCCGCGGTGAGCGAGACTGAACGGGGCACCTGTGCCCCCATCACCAAGCCACTATGGCACTTAAATGTACATTTGTGAAGAGACCTTGCGGGTGTATGGGAGTGGGGCGCGCGCGGGAGGTTGCGTAGGTGCGCGTGGGGGCGCGCGGGAGTGCGCGGGGATTCGCGGGTGTATGGGAGTGGGGCGGCGACTTATTGGCGTCGCCGCCCCACGATGAGTCACATTAATGCGTTGAGTACGCGGTGCTTAGCTGCGCCGTCGTACCACCATCACTCCTCCCGCTGCCAGGCACGCGAGGCCCGCCAGCGTTACGGCCGGGCCGGCCATGGACGTTCCCGTTTTCACGAGCCGCTCGCGCGGCGTGGGCGTGGTTGTGGGAGTAGGAGTTTGCGAGGGAACCGGCGGCGTGGTTGCCGGCGGCGTTGTGGCCGGCGGCGTCGGCGGCGTTGTGGCCGGCGGCGTCGGCGGCTGGGTTGCCGGCACGGTCGGCGTGGGTGTTGGTGGTGCTGGAGGCGTCGTCACCGGGGGCGTAGGCGTCGGCGTTTCCGTGGGAGTTGGGGTTGGCGTATCCGAGGGAGTCGGGGTAGGCTCCGGAGTTTCCGAACACGAGGGCGTCGGTTCCGGAGTCTCGGATTCCGTGGGCGTCGGAGTGGGCTCCGGGGTCTCCGACTCCGTAGGCGTGGGAGTCGGGGTCGGAGGCGGCGGCACGATTGAGTTCGTCACCACGAAGCCATCCGTCATATTGCCCGTCACGGCCGACTTATACCCTTCAACGGCAACTTCCGCGATCTCGTAATTGATGAGATAGCCATCCGCGCATTTATCCACTTCAGCGAAGGTGGCCGTCCAACCTTCCGCTTCACCAACAGTCTTACGGGCGACTTCCTTGCCATCACCGAGCAGAACGAAAGTGATGTTCTCCGGGCGGGTCTGCTTGGCATTATCGTTATCCTGCCAGGCCTTCGTTGCCGAAACATCGGTGGCCAGGGTATTCGTGAACTTGAGGGTGCCATCCGGATTCATGCCCACATCACTGCGGTACCCGGGCGTGGGAATTTCGGTGATATTGTAATCAACTTCGTTGTCCGTCCAGGTGCCCGCAAGCTCGTACTTGGGGACGCTGAAGGTGAAATTCCAGTCATCAACGGTTGAGGGGTAATTGATAACCTCGAATTCACCCTTATACGCCTCGTAACGCGGATTGATCCAAGTCTGTTCACTACGATCCTGGTAGACCTTGAAGACCGCGTACTTGATCGTTTCCTTCGGCGCGTCCGTTAGTAGATTACCCTCGGCATCGCGCGTGAACTGCGTGCCCCACAGCTCCAGGGTGATGAAATCCGGGTGTTCCTTGGCCGGGCACTCTACCCGCGCGGCCGGACTATCGGCCGGTTGAGCCTGCGAGTAAGCACCCCCCCCCCCGCAAGCAAAGCCAGCACAAGTGCGCCGGCCATCGCGCCAATTTTGCGTATACGCATCATGTCCTCCCTCCATCGGCTCAGCCATACCGGGGCGCGAGACATCATCATCGCCGCATTCCGGCCGCGAAAAGGCGTGTTTTCTTGTTTTCGCGCGGCTGCTTGTTTCATTTTTACGTAGTTCCAACATAGTTATTCAAGGAACTAAGTCCCAGGCTTGTGGAACGACGGCGCAGCCACCTCCCCTACCAGCGCATATACAGCGAAAACACGGGAAAATTGGTTATGTGAGACTTACACTTTCCGAAGATCGACCCACTTACCCTTCATTGTTAACTGCTATGCCGAATACGGCAAAGGTGAATAAATAGTTATTTGTCCCTGCTTCGGTTTCCTGGTTTTCACTTACATAGGATATCGAGGGGCTTGAATTGTTAAGCCACACAAGGAAATACTGCGCCTTAAAGGTTTGGCGGTTTCGGGAAATCTAGAGTTTACCTACGGTGACTATCGTGAAACTTTCTGTGCCCTGGCAGAAACCAACGGTAGCTGCCGAGAAATCGGACGCCGCTAGGTGCAGCATGTCACCAATGCCACGCTCCCGTATTATCCCGCCGGTGCCCGTGGTTCCACCATTGGCTTTGTCTCACCTCATAGACAGTCTTCGTCGATAGAAATTACCACCCCACCTGCGCGGGGATGAGTATTTCACGAACTCTAGGGACTGCCGCTCAATGGAATTACCTCCACTCGCGCGGAGAACAATTGCCGGCGAACGTTGAGTGGAGGGCTACGCCCGCCCTGCGGGTATCAGAAACAGGGTTTCGGGGTGGTTTGGGAGGACTTGGGGGGTGCCGGCTGGTACCGACGCCCGCCGAAGGCGGCGTTGAGTGATGGTACCGGTAGGGGCATTCGGGCGCCGGACGAGATTTCCTGTTCGGTGAGGACGTGCAGTTTTAGTTGCGCTGGGGGTGCATTTCCTTGCGCTAGGCGTGCAATTCGTATTGCGCTAGGCGTGCAGTTTTAACTTGCGCTTGACAATTACCCCCATGCGCGCGGGGAACAGCATCGCAGTGAACGCAGGGGAGCTTGCTTGGCGGAAATACCCCCATGCGCGCGGGGAACAGGGCCGGAATATTCTATTCGCAAGACATTCCGGGGAAATACCCCCATGCGCGCGGGGAACAGGAGATCGCGAATGCGCCGGGCGGTTTGCGTATGGAAATACCCCCATGCGCGCGGGGAACAGACTCCCAGCCTCACCCACCGGCGGCGCTGGGGGGAAATACCCCCATGCGCGCGGGGAACAGCGATTCACTTTCACGCGGCCACCCGCCGATGCGGAAATACCCCCATGCGCGCGGGGAACAGCGATGCTGGAGCGAAACACACGACTTACTGAGCGGAAATACCCCCATGCGCGCGGGGAACAGCGGTTGCCGTTGATGGTCACGAAGCCTTCCGAGGAAATACCCCCATGCGCGCGGGGAACAGACCGGTCGCATAGGATGTAATTCGGGATAGGGGGAAATACCCCCATGCGCGCGGGGAACAGACCGGTCGCATAGGATGTAATTCGGGATAGGGGGAAATACCCCCATGCGCGCGGGGAACAGTTCCACCAGGCCGGCCGCGGATTCTTTCACGCGGAAATACCCCCACGCGCGCGGGGAACAGGGTCCACGAAAACCCGATACGCAGTCGCATGCGGAAATACCCCCATGCGCGCGGGGAACAGCGTGACTTACTGGCCCCGTCACTGCGCTACGTTAGAAATACCCCCATGCGCGCGGGGAACAGCAGCAAGCCTCGTTACATTGATCCTCGTATTTGGAAATACCCCCATGCGCGCGGGGAACAGGCCTCGCGGTCAGCGACGAGCCGCGTCCGGTTGGAAATACCCCCATGCGCGCGGGGAACAGTTACGTGTAGACATTATTTCTCCTTTCTCAGGGGAAATACCCCCATGCGCGCGGGGAACAGGCGACGCCAACGGCCAGCTCACCACCTCGAGCGGAAATACCCCCATGCGCGCGGGGAACAGGCGACGCCAACGGCCAGCTCACCACCTCGAGCGGAAATACCCCCATGCGCGCGGGGAACAGCCGCGTAATTAATGCGCGTGCGTTGCATGCAGGGAAATACCCCCATGCGCGCGGGGAACAGGTGAGCGTGCCCGCCACGTGGAGCGGCTGCACGGAAATACCCCCATGCGCGCGGGGAACAGTGCAGTCAATTATTCCAAAGCTGAGAGTTGCTATGAAATACCCCCATGCGCGCGGGGAACAGTTCCCTACTGCCTAACAAGAGCGCGCGCACCAGGAAATACCCCCATGCGCGCGGGGAACAGCGATTCACTTTCACGCGGCGACCCGCCGATGCGGAAATACCCCCATGCGCGCGGGGAACAGAGTACGCGAAGACGCAGGGGACCTGGATTCAGGGAAATACCCCCATGCGCGCGGGGAACAGTTGCCGTGCGCGCAAAGTAGCGGCCCGTAGGCAGAAATACCCCCATGCGCGCGGGGAACAGGTGTGAAACATTATGTATACCTTTCGTTAGTCGGAAATACCCCCATGCGCGCGGGGAACAGCCCTTGAGAGCTGAGGAGAGCGCGTTCACGGCGGAAATACCCCCATGCGCGCGGGGAACAGACTGCCTGACCTGGTCGTTTATCGGCGGCGGACCCGGAAATAACAGTGGAACAGAGTTCCAGATTCGTGGCTCTGTCCGGGATATGAGAATGCACCGGATATTGCAACCATGTCAGCTCCCACCTCTCAAATTTATCTCAATCCCTCCTTCATGTCTTCACAAGATACTGGCATGTCACCTCCATCCTACCCAGACGCATCCTCCGCACCCGTCCCGATAAGCAGCATGCCGTCCAGATCAAGGACTGGGCGACTGCCGGTTCCCGTGCTGCGCAGAGCGAAGCCTTGCTCACGGGCGGCGTCGTTATAAATAAGAGTGAGGCTGCCGGTACCCGCGGCGGATACGGCGCGTTCCCACAAATTGTCCCGCACTCGCGCGGAAACAACTCCCACGTACAATCCGGTGGTCACCTCGGAAAGAAATCTGCTCAAGTATCCACGCAGGTGATCCGGGATAGCGACCGCATTAACAACAACGAACATCCCGCTCTCCTATCCGTACTGGATATGGCCGGAAACTTCGACGTTATTTCCGGAGATAAGCCGGTCGTCGTCGCGTGCGGGCAGGAAAGGCTGGAGGATGTCCATGATGGTGGCGAGCATATCGGGAAGGACCTGGTGGTCCACGATAGCTCTCCGCACGGCTTTGCGGACCGCCGTCATGGGGTCTTCTTCACGCGCCGCCGCGAAAACTAGGGGAATCGTTACGCTTGGTTTGTACAGATCCGCGAGGTCAAATAGTAAGGAACGCGCATCACCGCGGTGAATAATCCCCAGCGCCGGGTTGATTCCCAGCGCCGCACACACGGAAGCTGCGCACCCGTAGAGGATTGAGTTCGCTAAGTTGAGGCCGGCATTGACCGGATCGTCCGAGGAAGTATCTCGCGTGAAGCGACCGGTCCCGTATTTCATGGCCATGGTGCGGTAGGTATTGCGCATGAACTGCCCCTCCAGCCCTCGCATCGTCGCGATAGAACTACCAGGCGCATTCTCCACACCGAGCTGCTTTTTGTAGAGCACGAGCGCAGCTTCGCGCTGCCGGGCTTCGTTACTCACCAACCGAGCTTGCGCAATGGCCCACCGCGCACTCGAGGTCAGCGGCGTGGCGTGGGTATAGAGCGGTACTCCGCCCCCACCGGTGATAAGAACGGTGGTTCCGGCACGGGCACAGGAAGTGAGCGCCGCGCTCGAAATCGAGGTGCCGGGCCCCAAAGTAAGCACTGCTAACCCGGCGACGGGGAGTTGGATTGCCCGGGCGCGGGTTCCTTCCAAGGACCCGCTCTTTCCTTCCCGGCCGGCATCGTAGGCCACCACGCCCGTGCGTGATTGGCGAATTTGCGCGTATTCGAGATAGAGGAAAGAAACCCGGTCCTCGAGGCGCACCTGCTCGCTCGCCTTGATAGTGCGGAAGGCCAGAGCCTCATCTGAGTAAGCCATGTTCACTCCTTCCCGGTGGCGGGTGGTACCGGCGTGCCAGAGCAATTGGGATCCGGAGTGCTACCCTGCAAAACGAGCCCGATGAGCGGGTCGTAATGAGCTGCGCCGTCGTTTAAAACGTGGTAGCGGCAGAGTAGCGACGGCGCATTTTCAAGCGATGCCGCATCCGTAAACAGTGTTTTCGCACGATCGGTGACGGTGACCGGAACAGATGCGCGCAAGGCGCGGCGTATACCTTCGTGATCACTGCCGCGTAGCTTCATCAAATCTTCAGGGTCCCCGGTCCACGCGCCGGGGATAATATCCGGATCGCCGCATACAATCAGGCGGGTAGTTTCTACTTCGATGAGTCTGGTTGATTGCTCGTCCTCAGAACTTTGCGGGCTCTGGGTCATGGCGGCGAAAGATTTCACCCGAGAGTCTTCGTTCAGGCAACGTTTCATATCGTAACCAGCGTTTCGGGCACGGATTGCCGCCAGCGCTTTCTTTGCGAATTCATTGAGTTCGCCCGTATTATCCTCCGCGATATCCGCCAGCAGCAGGGTCCCGGTATCCACAAATTCCTGGCAATCCTCCGGGATTCGGATAGTATTGTGCTCCTTGAGCCATTTCTCCACCCGGGCCAGTTCGCTTGCCAGGTACGGTAGCTGTTGCCCCTCGCTGCCATTAATAGCGACGACGGACACTCGCGGCCCGCTCAGTCCCGGCACTCGGGTGGCGCGGTTCGGATCGGCGGAACGCCACAGGCGCCCGGCACGCTGAATGAGGGATGCGGCCGGGCATAGCTCGGTGCGGAGCAGGTCGAGGTCGATGTCCAGCGATGCCTCGATTGCTTGAGTTCCGATAACCGTGAGCGCGGCGCCCGCGCTGCCCGATCCGATTTCGCGTTCGAGGAGTTCAGCGTTACGACGACGATGCTCAGCTGTCATGCGGGAATGGAGGATAACAACGTTGCCCTCGGCGGAGAGAGCTCGGGTGAGCTCCTGAGCGCGCGCAACCGTATTGCAAATGACTCCGATGCGGGCCTGGGGGTAACGCCGGCGCTGTTCGCGCACCCAATCGCGGTGGGCGGTGGTGAGCTGACAGTACTTTTCGGTACTGCGGTCAATCACGAGGGTGCGGGGCGGGCCGTCGGGGCGAATACTCCGCAACTGGGTTCCGTTGGTATCCAGGTTTTCCAGGAGGGGGAAGTGCGCTTCGCTTTCCGGGGGCTGGCCGGTGTAGGACTTGACGTAAGTGGCGCGTTGATCGCTGGCGAGGGTGGCGGAAAGGAAAGTGACCCGGGTGTTCGTGGCGCGCAGCCAGAGCAGAAGGTTGCTGAGGAGACCGCTCTGATACTGATCGAGCGTATGAACCTCATCCACAACAACGTGGGCATTGGCCAGGGCGAGGAGCCGCAGGTGTGTCCATTTTGCAGGTAGGGCGCCCAGGAGTGCCTGGTCTACAGTGCCGACGCATACGGGTGCCAGGAGGCGGGAGCTTCCGGAGCTAACGAATTCGGTGGGGAAAAGTCCTGCCGTGCTAGCTCCGTGCTCCACGTAGGTAATGCTGGCTTTGCTCGGGACTTCACTGCAATCATTCCCCATGGTGACCGGTTGATTATAAAAATCTTCGGTGGAGGCGAGGGAATGCGCGAGCGAAGCCACATTGGGAGTACCTGCGTAGTAGCGCTGGATACGCCGCATGAGCGCATTCGAGGTTGCCTGGGTGGGAAGCAGGAAAATAAGGCGTTCGTTCGCGGTGGCGTGCCGGAGTAGGGCCGCTTCGGTTTTGCCCACGCCGGTGGGCGCCATAACATTCCACAGTCCGCCACCTACCCGGGTGGCTTCCTCTTGGAGTGGGCGGGGCGTGCGGTTGCCGAGGATTGCCCGTTGGCTTTGCTCTGCGGATTCCCAGCCGTGGTACACCCCGACGGTTTCTTCGATGCGTGCGCGAGCACGGGAGCGGCACGCGGTGATCCACCCGGCTGGATTATCAAGGGCGAGTTTGCCGGCCGCGAGGAGTTCCTGTTGGGCGGTCACCCATTCGGTTCCCGAGGCAATGCGGTCGGCTAGCACGGTGAGGCCGGAGAGTAAGATTGTTGCGGTTGGTGAAAGCTCGGCCGGAAAATCAGCCCGGGTTATGCCGATGCCTTCTTCTAAGCAGGTGAGGAGATCATCGGCCAGGGCAAGCCAGCCGGTTTCTTCCATGTCTTCGAAAAAGTCTTTAGTTTCTCGATCATTCCAAGATGGAGTCTCGAAGCGGCCATGGTGACCGAGTGCCGGGAGATATTCCCACGACAGCGCTGCGTCTGCATCTGGCTTGATCCTGTTTCGGTGAAGCAGGAGTGCTGATATTTTCTGGTGGTGGTAGATGTCAGGCCTGTAGTCCTCACAAAAGTCTCGACACCACTTGGCGATATCACCAAGCTGGGGCTCGTCGGCACACAGGGCAGCCCGAATCTCATTCCATTGAGGCTCTCGCTGTGTTGGCTGATACTGGAATACTGGGCAGGCTTTTCCGATGTCGTGCGATCCGGCTACCCATTCCACTATTTCCCGTTTCCCGGCAGCTCCGAGCACTTCACGCAGGCCTGGCCGTAACCAAACCTCGTAGAGCACACCGGCAGTGGTTGCGGTATCCAGCAAGTGGGCGAGAAGCGGGTAGGGCTTTTCCATGCCGCGCTGCTTGGCCCATACGCTGGGATGTGTGCCCGTCATGAGAGTACCTGGACGGAGAGGAGGCCACAGCCATAACTTTTTGCACGCCCTACCCCGTTGGTTTGGGCTGTGAGTAGTGCTGCGCCGTCGCCCACGGTTGCAGCTCCGTCGATTGTATCGACCTGGACAGCTCGTTTATTTTTCCCAGAACCAGTGGTGAGAACTTCGCGCCGCGAGTCAATTATCTCTATATTCGTTAGCGCCGGGCTTAGTTTTGCGCTCAGCCATTCAGAGAGGCTTGGAACTCCGGGAATGGGTTCTTCCCCCTCAAGCGGAATCGACCGTGTGCCGCCGGAACCGATACGTTGAATTGCGTTCACTGCTATGCGGAAGGTCACCGAGATTCCAGAAGGTAGCTCCTGCAACGCTACCTTTTTCATCGTGGCTTCATGAGGGAGGTTGAGTTGTGGAACAGGTTCGCGGGATTGGATGAGGAAGAATGGGGCATCTCCCGGAACGTGGTCTAAGCGGAAGAGGATACCCATCTCCGCTCGGGGGCGCTCCGCATTAATTTGTGGGAAGAGTGCCATAATGGCGCGGTGGCGGACCTGTGGGTCTTTAATTGACCACCCGTTTTGTGGTTTGTGCAAAGCGACGCGTGAGAGGAGTGAATGAACCGGCACTTTCGTTAGGAAAATCGGCTGAGGTTCCGATGTGTGTTGGTCTGCCATATTCGTCTCCATCGACTAGGATTTTAGTAAGCGGTTTCCACGCCAAGGCGTGGGTAGATCAAGGTCTGATGGATTGCCTAGATAGGCCGCTTTCCCCGCGTGAGCGGGGGTAACGCCACATTCCAGGTCAAGCATTCCCCCTCATCTTTTGTTTCATGCTAGCAGGGAGAAATGCAGTTGTAAAGACAGGTCTGATGGTTTGCTTACCCCAAAGAATACTCCTTTGACTTTCCATCGGACCACCCGGGTCCAACATTCCGTGGTTCGGGTAGAATCAAAATATAAGGAGCGTGATTCACCGTGAATACTAGCGAAGCCCTCATTGGCGAGCGTATCGTCGCTGCACGCACGCGCGTGGGGATGTCACAACGTGATCTAGCTGCAAGTTCAGGCTTATCCCAGCCCACTATCCACCGGATTGAAACAGGGGTACGACCGGTGGCACTCATCGAACTAACCCTTATTGCGGATGCTTGCGGGGTTCTTGTTGATGACCTGCAAGGAACTCCTACCATTCGCAACACAGTAACCTACGCCGACTGTACTGACGCGGCGAGCTCCGAAGCTCTGGCTGACTACCTTGTTTACGCGCTTGGTTTAGCTCAGCGCCTTGATGACATCGGGATTCCGGAGATGGCATGACTAACGAAGAAATTGCCCGGAAAACAGCAACTCAATTCCGCCGGGAATACGATTTAGGGTGCGCTCCGATTCTCAGTGTGACCCGTCTCGTTGAACACGATATGAACATAGGTGTCGCCTTTGTCAATACCCCTGCACCGGGCCACGGAATGATAATGAGCTTGAAGCAGAGGCAACTAATTGCAGTAGGCTGCGCCGATGACCCCTTGCAGTTACGTTTTATGCTCGCTCATGAACTAGGGCATCTTAAGTTGGGGCATCTTGATCGTAAACTCACCACAACGCAAGAGTGGGGAAAACGTGCTCCGCAAGAGATTCAAGCGGATGCCTTTGCGCGGCACCTGCTACTCCCCTTGGATGCAGCTACTGCTGTAGCACGCGACAAAAAACCTAGCGCGGCCTTACTATCCGATGTAGTCCAAAACTATCTTGTGACACCTGCTGTGGCGGCAATCCAACTTCGCGACGTAGACGCTATTGACCAGGCCACCTGCCAGGAATGGAGGGCCATCCCCGCAGTTGCACTTGCCACGAAATTCGGGTGGCTTTCTGAATACCGGCTTCTAAGCGCACTTTCGCAACAGCCACGCGCACCCCAACATCTCCTTGCCCGGACCCTTGAGGGGTACCGCTGGGGTGCTATCGGCCCAGCGGCTATAGCACTCCTGACGGGAAGAACTGACTACCAAACATTGGTAGAAGAAATTCATGCAGTAGGAATTATTCCCGTGGAAACACCGGACGTTACTGCAGCTACCCCACGCGATACCGGTACAGAACTAACTGCTCAAGAATTGGCGCTTCTGAAGGGGCATTCAGATCTAACCACTCAAGCCACGAGCTAGGCGCTCACCCGATCCCGCCCCGGTGCCACGGGGGCGAGGAGCGCGGCTACCGCCGTCGTCAAAGGAATCGCCAAGACCAAGCCAACGGAAGCGGCCAGGGTGCGGGTGATCTCCTCCGCTATCTGCTCCACCTGCATGAGGTCAAGGAACGACCGCTGGTAAATCGAGGCAAGAATAAGAAGGGGCAGCGAGGCCCCCACGTAGGCAAAAGCCAGCGTGTAAACGGTCGAGGCAATATGGTCACGCCCGATGGCCATCCCGCGGCTGATGAGGCGGCGGCGCGGCGTACTCGGAGATTCGGCATGCAACTCCCAAATGGTGGAAACCTGGGTAATAGTGACATCATTGAGGGCCCCCAGCCCGGCCAGAATAATCCCCGCCAGCAGCAGCGTGCGCATATTGATACCGCCCAGGCTCCAAGACAGCATCGCGGTTTGTTCCCCGCCCGTACCGCTCAAGTTTTGGGCGCCCACCGCCCACACCGCCACCGCCGTGGTGATAAGAAGCCCGAGGAAAGTGCCGATAATCGCGGTGGTGGTGCGGATAGAAATACCGTGAGCCAAATAAATCGAGGCGAACATCATCGCCGAAGCCCCGGTGAGCACCACCGCGAAAGCATTCCCGCCGCCGGCCAGCGCCGGAATAATAAAGAAGCCGACCACCAGGAGGGACACCCCTAGGCCCGCGAGCGCCGCCAGCCCCTTCCAACGTGCCACCGCCACAATGACCAGCACGTACAGTCCGGCGAGCAACGCCAGAGGCATCCCGCGCTCAAAATCAACGAAAATATGGGCGGTGCCCGAGGTGACCATAGCCGGGTTGAAACGGGCTTCGATTACGTCGCCCACTTCCAGCCCGGAGGCCACCACCTCGGCGGGGACGTGCACGGGAACCGGCACGCCCTCAACCTCCATCTCCACCGGGGTCTGGCCCTGGGCATCCGTCTGCCCCACCGAGGTAATCGGCCCGCTCACCATCTGCACGCCCGGGGAATTCAGCGGAATAGAGCCCACCGGGGACTCCCCGCGCGGCCACAGCACCACCAGCGCAATCGCGGTGAGAAGCGCGAGGGGAACAACAATAGCGGCAAGTACGCGCCCGACCTTGCGGCGCACTCGCGCCGGGACCTCAATATCTGAATGATGATGCACGCCTTCAGGCTACCGGCCCGCCGCCGCCCGTGGGAGAAGCGCGCGCCCTGGTGCCACGAGGCGTGGCGGCGCGGGTACGGTGCGTACGGCGGGAGACGGCGCGGCGGGACGGGGCGCCCGCGCCGTACCACCACACCTGGGAACCGGTGTTTCCTCCCGCCGCCGCGATACTCAATCGCTAGACTGTATACATGCATTTCACCACCTTGACCACCGAGGAATACGCTTCCGCAACCCGCCACAGCCCGCGGCTTTTCCTCGCCCAGCTTCCCGAATACGGCCAGTGGCGCACCGAGCAAGGCGATGCCGTTGATTATGTGGGGGTGCGTGAGGGCGCGCAGGTGCGCGGCGTCGGCCTTATTACCTACCAGCCGTGGAAAAAGCTGTTCACCCGCGCCATTATTACCAATGGCCCCACCCTGGATTGGGAGGATACCGAGCTGGTGGAGTTCTTTTTCGCGCAGCTCGCCGCGTATCTTGCCACCAAGAAGCGGGTGATTGCGCTGCGCATCACCCCTAATGTGCCCGCCGCTTTCTATGAGGACACCACGAAAATTGCGGATTCGCCCCTGGGGGCGCGGGTGACCGAGCAGCTGCGCGCGGCCGGGTTCCAGCATATTCCCGTGGACCCCAATGACCCGGCCGATATTCATTTTATTTATACGAAAGATATTGCCGGGAAGACTTTCGAGGAGATCGCTGATTCCCTCACGAAAACGATGCGCCGCCAGGTCAAGCACGTGGGGCGCTACGGCGTGGAGGTGCATACCGGCGGGGTCGAGCTGTGGGATACCTTCCACCAGCTTTATGAATCCTCGCGCGAACGCACCGAGATGGCTGAAATCTCGGATTATTCCGCGCAGCTGTATACCGGGATGATGGAGAAGCTGGGCCCCGAGCGCGCTTTCCTCGCGATTGCCTACGCGCATCCGGCCACCTACCTGGAGGAGATCACCGCGAATATTGCCCGCCTCGATGAGCAGATCGCGCAGAATTCCACCGAGCCGCGCACCCGCAAAAAGGAAGGCGCCCTCAAGGAGCTCGGCAGCCAGCGCGCTTCCCTCCTCAAGCAGGAAACCGAGGCCCGCGATTTGGCGCAGCGTTACGGCAATAATGTGCCTTTTGCCGGGGTTCTGGCTTTCCGCTGGGGTGATGAGCTGGTGCAGCTGCTCCGCGGCTTCAACAAGGATTTCACCACCTATAACCGTGATTATCCAGTGGAATCGACCCTGCTGCGCTGGGCGGCCGCCCACGATATTTCTACCTACAACACCCTCGGAATTTCAGGTATTTTCGACGCCACCGGCCCCGATTACCCGGTGCTCGAGTACAAGCGCAAGCTCAACGGGAACGTGGAGGAATTCATCGGCACTTTCGCACTGGCCTTGCGCCCGGAAGCTAAGCTCACGGGCGCTTTGATCTAGCGGTTCCGGCACGCTACCGGGCCGCACCGGGTACGACGACGGGGCTGCGCCGCCGGCGCAGCCCGGCTAGCTGCCACTAAGCTGATTAGCGGCGGCGTAGGCGGGCCAGGATCCTACCCACGGGGCGGAAGAGCACGTCGATTTCTTCCATTTTTGCCAGCTTCATGCCACCCACGTAGACCAGCACCATGACGCTTCCCCCCACGATGAGGGCCAGGAGTGCTTGCGCGGGGCTCATGGGGCTGAAGACGGGGCCCACCAGGCGGGCCGCCCCGTAGCCGGCCGCGGCTGCCAAGCCGGAAATCCCCAAGAGTTTGAGATGGAAGGAAGCCAGGACTGCGCCGTCGACCCCACCCATCCGCGGCGAGAGGTGCCACAGCATCACGATGACCGCAAAAATATTGGCGAGTGAGCCCACGATACCCACCGCCCACACCACGTGCTGGGGCGGGAGTAGCGCGCAGAAAACCGTGAGCACGCAGGAGGCTCCCTGGAACGGCAAGCTAATGAGGAAGGCGCCGCGGGTGTCCTCGAAGGCGTAGTAGACGCGGTCGAGCACGCTCACCGCGCCGATGCCGAAAAGCCCGAGGGCCATGGAGGCCACCACTTTCCCGAGGGTGACGGCCTGCTCCGCGCTCGAAGTAATAGCGAAGAGGCGGGAGACGGGCACCGCGAAAACCATGAGGCCGATGGCGGCCAGGAACATGATGGTGGAGACGATGCGTAGGGTGCGGGAGACGTCGCGGCGCATCCGGTCCTGGTCTCCGTCTGCCGCGGCCCGCGAGATGCGGGTGAAGACCGCGGTGGCGATGGAAACCACGAAGAGTGAGGTGGGCAGGGAGTAGATCGTGTAGGCGGTGTCGTAGGCGAAATTGCCCGCCACGTACTCGGAGTTCATCCCCATGCGAATGGCCCGGTCAGAGGCCCCGGCGGCGGCATTGGAGATGAGCGCCGTCGGAATAATGGAGGTGACCATCATGAGGAGCATCCACCACGAAGCCCGGCCGGCCGCTCCCAGCCCGGAATTGCGCCACCGGAAATCAAAACGGAAATGGATACCCAGGCGGCGCAGCGGCCAGATGAGGATGAGGGCTTGGGCGACGATCCCCAGGGTGGAAATACCGCCGAGCCAGCCCACCCGCGAGGCGGTCCAGCGCCCCGCTTCCAGGGCGTCTTCCGGGGTTGCCGAACCGAACAGCGCGAGGATGGCGAGCATCCCGAGCACCGCCACAACGTTATTGAGAGCCGGCGCCCACATATAGGGCCCGAAGTTTTCGCGGGCGTTGAGGATCTGCCCGATCACGGTGTACATGCCGTAGAAGAAAATTTGGGGCAGGCACCAGTAGGCCCAGGCCACCGTGAGGCGATACCAGTCCTCGGACATGGTGGCGGCCATGACCTTGACCACGGCGGGAGCCGCCAGGGTGATGAGCACGGTCACCGCACCCAGCCCCACAATCGCCACGGTGAGGAGCTTGTTAATAAAGGCAGCGCCTTCTTTTTCCCCCCGTTTGGTGGCCCGCACAATGGCCGGCACCAGCACCGCATTGACCAGGCCCCCCACAATAATCATGTAAATAAGATTGGGGAGTTTATTGGCAATCCCGAAAGCGTTGCCGGCCGGCGAGGTCAGGCCCACCACCGCGCCAAGCAGAATCGGGGAGCGCACCAGGCCGAGGATACGCGAGACGAGCGTGCCGAAGAACATAATGATGGAGGCCCGCGCGGCGCTCGCGCTTTTTTCGCTCGCGGTNAAAGGCAGCGCCTTCTTTTTCCCCCCGTTTGGTGGCCCGCACAATGGCCGGCACCAGCACCGCATTGACCAGGCCCCCCACAATAATCATGTAAATAAGATTGGGGAGTTTATTGGCAATCCCGAAAGCGTTGCCGGCCGGCGAGGTCAGGCCCACCACCGCGCCAAGCAGAATCGGGGAGCGCACCAGGCCGAGGATACGCGAGACGAGCGTGCCGAAGAACATAATGATGGAGGCCCGCGCGGCGCTCGCGCTTTTTTCGCTCGCGGTATTCTCGCTCGAGCTGGCGGAAGTTTCGGACTCGGGGCCGGCGGCCGCCGATTCCGCTAGATCCGGGCGGGCGTCCGCACGGTCAGCGGCCACAAAATGCCGTCCGCTAGGGCGGCGCGGGGGGAAGAAACGCATGCTTCGAGCTTAGCCTTAGAATCCAGATTCGGTGGGATGCGGATAGAAGCGCCGCATTTTCTGTACCGCGCGAATATCGGAGAGCATCCGGAACAGGGTGCGCTTGGGGTGGCGGTCCTTGCTGTAGGCGATCGGGTTGATCACCGGGCCGTGCCTCCGCACCCGCCGCACCTGCTCGGCCAGCTGCGGATCGCGCAGGTAGTGGCGCCCCGCCAGCCAGGCGGGAATAATCGCGAAAATCCCGGCGCGGTTGACCCGCTGGAGCGGCGCGGTTTCCCCGGCCATATCCGCCACCAGGGCGCGCGCCAGATTCACCCCGCCCACTTTAAGGTAGTAGTGCCCGCGCCCGGCCCGCGGATTGAGGTCCAGCCAATAGGCCCTGCCGGTACGCGGATCAATTTTCACGTCCATGGAGAAGAAGCCGCGCAGGCCCACCTCGCGCACAATCCGCTCGGCGCGGTCGGTGAGGAACCCCTCCGGATCGGTGAGAATAATCCCGGCGTTGCCGATGAGCGAAGGCTCATGCAGCCCGAGCAGCACCCTCCCCGAGCCAATAGCGCTCAGGTGCCCGCGCGAATCGATATACCCATTGACAACCCACTGGGTGGTGTCATCTCCCGGAATAAGTTCTTGAGCGATGAGGTCAATATCGACCTGGCGGCCGGCAAGCGTGGCAAATTTCGCGCGGGCCGGCGCGGCGTCGTCGAATACCTCCACCTTTTTCAGGCCCGTGGCGTACAGCGAGGTAGGGTTATCCGCGCGCGCGGGTTTGACGACGATGGGGAAGGGCAGCGTAGCGAGCGCCGCGTCCCAGGTCTCGGGTTGGGAAAGATGTACGACGGCGCGCCGCGGGGCCGCCTCCCCCACCTTTTCGTACACCTGCGCCATCGCCTCTTTCGAATTGGCGAGGTCCACGACGTCCGGCGCGGCGAAGGGGAAGAACCAGTTGGAGGCGAGGCGATCCCGGTTGCGCACAATAACATCCACGCCCTCATCAACATTGACGAGGCAGATGAGGCGGCGATCCGCGAACTCCGCGGCCAGGGAATTGAGCAGCGCCACGAATTTTTCTTCGTCCTCCATAATATGGCGTTCGCAGTAGCGCACCGAGAGGATGGAAGAATTATTAATATGCCCGCGCGGGTATTCGGCGACGACGAGCGAGGTCACCCCGTAGGTCTCGTGGAACAGCCGCGCGAAACTATAGGCTTCCACCTCATTACCGAAGATCACCGGCAGTGCATCCATACGTGTTCTCCCTCCGCGCCCGGCCGCGGGCATGGTCATTATGCTAGCAGCGCCGCGCTAAAGTAGAAGGCAGCACTCCGCCCGCGTGAAAGGACCATCGTGACCGAAGCCGATATCCCCAGCATTGAGGTTCGTTTGCCGATTAAGCTCGGCCAGTTCGTGAAATTAGCATCGCTGGCCGCCTCCGGTGCCGAAGCCCGCGAGCTTATTGAAGCGGGCGATATTAGCGTGAACGGCCAGGTGGAAACCCGGCGCGGCAGCGCGCTGAGCGACGGCGATGTGGTTGCCCTCGCCCAGCCGCGCGGTGCCTTGCGCGTGCGGGTAGCGAGCCTCTAGCAGCCCACCAGTTTCTGGGCCAGGAAGCCCTCCACCTTCTCCAGCGGGATCCGGACCTGCTCCATGGTGTCACGGTCGCGGACCGTCACCGCCTGGTCTTCGAGGGTGTCGAAGTCCACGGTCACGCAGTACGGGGTGCCAATTTCATCCTGGCGGCGGTAGCGGCGCCCGACCGCTCCTGCGTCGTCGAAATCAACATTCCACGAGGCCCGCAAGCGCGCGGCAAGATCCGCCGCCAGGGGCGTGAGCTTCTCGTTACGCGAGAGCGGGAGCACCGCGGCCTTGACGGGTGCCAGGCGCGGATCCAAGCGCAGCACGGTACGCTTATCCACCCCGCCCTTGGTATTGGGGGCTTCATCCTCCACGTAAGCATCCACGAGGAATGCCATGAGCGAGCGGGTCAGCCCGGCCGAGGGCTCAATCACGTAGGGAACGTAGCGCTCCCCGCTGGCCTGGTCGAAGTAGGACAGATCCTTGCCCGAATGCTTGATATGGGTGGTGAGGTCGAAATCGGTACGGTTGGCGATGCCTTCCAGTTCGCCCCAATCCGAACCCTGGAAACCGAATTTGTACTCGATATCCACGGTGCGCTTGGAGTAGTGGGAGAGCTTTTCCTTGGGATGTTCGTACAGGCGCAGGTGCTCCGGGTTAATCCCCAGGTCCTTGTACCAATCCAGACGCTGGTCAATCCAGTACTGGTGCCATTCTTCATCCTCCCCCGGCTTGACGAAGAACTCCAGTTCCATCTGCTCGAATTCGCGGGTGCGGAAAATGAAGTTTCCGGGGGTGATTTCGTTGCGGAACGACTTGCCGATCTGGCCGATGCCGAAGGGCGGCTTCTTGCGCGAGGTGGTTTGCACATTCGCGAAATTCACGAAAATACCCTGGGCGGTTTCCGGGCGCAGGTAGTGCAGGCCGGATTCGTCTTCCACCGGGCCGAGGGTGGTTTTCAGCATCATATTAAAATCGCGCGGCTCGGTCCATTGGCCCTTCACGCCGCAATGCGGGCAACCCAGCTCCGCGGTGGGAATGGAATCCGGGTCGTCAATATGCTTCTTGGCGGCCAGCGCTTCCTGGAGCTGGTCCATGCGCAGGCGCTTGTGGCAGTTGAGGCATTCGATAAGCGGATCGTTGAACACGCCGACGTGCCCGGAAGCAACCCACACTTCCCGCGGCAAAATAATGGAGGAGTCGATACCCACAACGTTATCGCGACTTTGCACCATGTAGCGCCACCACTGGCGCTTAATATTTTCTTTCAGCTCGGTTCCCAGCGGGCCGTAATCCCAGGCCGAGCGGGTGCCGCCGTAGATTTCCCCGGCGGGAAATACGAAACCGCGGCGCTTGGCCAAAGAAATAACGTTATCGAGACGGGAGGGAGCAGGCTTAGCCAACGTTGTTCCTTTCTATTGCGCGCATCCGGATGATGCGTGGCCCGTCTAGTCTACCGCCGCGCCCGTTTCCGCGCGGTCCCGGCCGGTGCGGAAAACGAAAAGGAAATATGCGACGACGACGCCCAGTACGACCACTGCGGCAATTCCCCACGGGTTACCGAAAATAGCGGCCCAGACCGCTCGCAGGGCGAGCATGCCCACCGTGGAGTAGATCGCCGCCCAGCCCAGCCAGCCGGGCAGCGCGGCCAGGGTGAAACGCCAGCCGCTCATGCGGGTGAGCCCAGCACCGATAAGGATGACGGTTTGCACCCCGATGGTGAAGAAGCACAGGGTGACGAGGGGCCAGCCGCGCCGCGCCACCCGCTGCGAGGCCGCGATCACGCGCTCGTCATGCGCCCAGGCCCAGGCCCGGTGGGCGAGGCGGTTGCGCGGCTCGCGCTGCCGGGCCACCAGGTAGGCGGCATAGCGGCCCAACCAGAAAGTAGCGCTGGAACGCAAGGACACCACGAGGAAGAGGAAAAGATAGACGAAGGCGAAGGAACGCCCGGCCAGGAATGAGAAGGAATCCATGCTTAGCGGCCCATTCCTTCCCGGTTCCGGCCGTTATGCTGCCCGGCGCAATCGGCGCAGACCCCGATGAGTTCAAGGGTGTGATCCACATCCGAGAAGCCGTTCGCGGTGGCGATGGAACGCACCCAATCTTCGGCCCCTTCCAGCGCGATTTCCACGGTTTTCCCGCAGCGCCGGCACATGAGGTGATGGTGGTGCTCTTCGGTTTCGCAATAGCGGTAGAGGGTTTCGGTGCCCTCCTGCATAGTGTCAAGAATCCCCTCGTCCGCCATCGCCTGCAAGGTGCGGTACACGGTGGCCAGGCCGATGCGCCGGCCTTCCCGGGAAAGTTTTTCGTGGAGCTCCTGGGCGGAAACGAATTCCGGGATCGTCTCCACCATCTTCGAAATGGCGATCCGCTGGGCAGTTACCCGCGGTTTAGACGCGTTCATGAACCCTCCTGTGGTTGCGCCGTACCAGTGTGGACATGATTGCCACAACTGCGTACCCGGCAATGAGAATCACCGCGATCATAGCCCCGGGAGAGGCAGAAACATAGCGGGTAATGACCAATCCGACAAGTGCAGCCCCGCATCCGAGCCCCATGGCCAGGCGCTGGGTGTGCGCCAGGGAGGAGCACACCAGTTGGGCGGTGGCCACCGGCACGATCATCATGGCCGAGACCAGCAGAATTCCCACCACCCGCATGGAGACCGCCACCGTGAGGGCCGCCGTGACCGCGATGAGGATGTTAAAAGCCCGTACCGGCAGGCCCGAGGCCCGCGCGAAGTCTTCATCATTGGTCACGGAGAAGAGCGGGCCGCGCAGCCCGATACCCACCGCGAGGATAACCACGGTGAGGGCCACGGTGTACCACACGTCCTGCCCCGTGACCGTGGTAACCGAGCCAAAGAGGTAGTAGTTGAGGTTCGCCGTCGTACCACCCGCGAGGGAAATAAGCAGTACCCCGCACGCAATACCGCCGTAAAACAGAATCGCGAGCGCGGTATCTCCCGAGGTGATTCCCGAGGAGCGCACCCATTCGATAATGAGCGCGCCGAGCACCGCGATAATAAGGGCGCCGGGTACCGCGAAACGTTCGGGTTGCCCGTGCAACCAGGTGCCGGTCAGCCAGCCGAGGGCCACCCCGGTGAGGGCCACGTGGCCGATGCCGTCGCCCATGAGGGCCATGCCGCGTTGGACGAGGTAGCTGCCCACTATCGGCGCGGCCAGCCCCACGAGCACCGCCACCAGCAGCGAGCGCATCATGAGGGGCGAGGAAAGAATATCTGCGATCATTGCGCCACTCCCCCGTGCACGTAGCCATCGGATACTTGAATATCGCGACCCACCAGGTGGGCGAGTTCCCCGCGTTCGTGGAGCACCATGACGAGAGTAAGACCCGAGCCGTGCAGGCGGGTGAGGATTTCGGCCAGGTCGGCGCGGGCGCGGGCATCGATCCCGGCCAGCGGTTCGTCAAGAACCAGCAGATCGGGGCGGCGCACCAGCGCGCGGGCAATCATGACACGGTGCTGCTGCCCGCCGGAAAAGACCCGCACCGGGTCCTGGGCGCGGTTTTCCAAACCCACCGCCGCGAGGGCCTCGTAGGCGGCGGCGCGGGCCGCTTTCCCTTTATCCGCGAAGAGGTGGCGCCCGGAAAGTAATCCGGAGCGCACCACTTCCAGGGCGGTGGCGGGCAGGTTGCCGGCGTGCACCATCGACTGGGGCACATAGCCCACTCGGTGCCAGGGCACCTGGCGGGGGCGCGCGGTATCCGCCCCGAATATCTGCGCGGTTCCGGTATGGGGTACGACGCCGAGAAGCCCTTTGACAAGGGTGGATTTACCCGAGCCGTTGGGCCCGAAAATCCCCACCGACTCCCCGGCCGCGATCTCCAGGTGAGCCGAATGCACGATTTCGCGCCCGCCCAGGGTAATGCACAAATCGCGGGCGAGGAGAGCCGGGGAAACCGCGGGCTGCGCCGGTATCGCGCCCCTAGCCGGTGCCGGAGACGTTCCGGGTGCTGCGCCCGTACCCGGTGCCGGGGACGTTCCGGGTGCTGCGCCCGTACCCGGTGCCGGGGCCGGGCTTACTGGCACTGCAATCCCTCACGCAGGTGGGCGAGGTTGCTATCCATAATGGCCAGGTAGCCCGCGCCCTCCGGATCGGCTTCCGCGGTGCTCAGCGAGGAAAGCTGCGCGCCGGTTTCCGCCGCGATGGCCTCCGCGGTTTTCGCCGGGCTATTGGCTTCCGCGAAGATGGTGCGGGTCCCGGTTTCCGCCATAATGCGTTTCACTTCGGAGATATCGAGCGGGGAGGGATCTTGATCCGGGTCGATCCCGGCGATCCCCACCTGGACCAGGTTGTAACGGTCGGTCAGGTAACCGAAAGCCGCGTGGGAGGACACCACCGTGGTGGTGGCGCACTGGGCCAGGCCGGTAGTGTAGCGCGAATTCAGATCGGTGAGCTCTTGCTTGAGGCGCGCGAAATTCGCCTCGAAATCACCGCGATGTTCCGGATCCATAGAGGAGAGCGAAGCGGTGATCGCTTCGGCTACATCTTGCATACGCACCGGATCAAGCCAGAAATGCGGGTCGAGGACGCGCCCGGCTTCGGTAGCTTCATCCCCGTGATTATCGGCCAGGCCGCGGTGGTGGACCAGCTTCGCGGCATCGGCCAGGTTCACGGCGTTACCGGCCCCGATGGTGGAAATAGCCGCGTCGAGAGAGGGCTGGAATCCGGAGACGTAGAAGATAACATCCGTGCTTTCCAGCTCCGCGACCTGCTTCGGAGAAAACTCGTAATCATGGGGTTCCACATTGGTGGGGGTGGCGGAGGTGACCGTCACGTAATCCCCGCCGATCTGTTCGGCAAGCCACCGGATCGGGGTGAAGGATGCCGTCACGCCGATGCGCGCGGTATCCGCGCTCGATGCGGCTGCGGAGCTTGAAGTGCCATCCGCGGGCGAGGTCGAGGAGGGCTGGCACCCGGCCAGCAGGGCGGTGGATCCCAGCAGCGCCGTGCAGCTAAGCAGCGCCGCCATACGAGTCAAAGTTTTCTTCACCCGCCCAGTCTACCCAACGCGCCCGGTGGCGCGTCGCGGCGGCCCGCGCCAGTGGCGCGTAGCCGCACCGTCCCCGACTCGCGGCACCCGGGCCCGCCGGAGAGAATCCTCACATTCCATCCAGATTGTCGCCGTGCACAGCGGCGCGCAGGCCGCGGAAGCTGCCCCGCACCCCTCGAGTANCCGACTCGCGGCACCCGGGCCCGCCGACCGCGCGTAGCCGCTGCACCCCGCCTCGCAACGCCGCCGCGCCGCTAGGACACCACGCAGTTGCGCCCGAGGAGCACCTTGAGATCGGAGAAGAAACGCGCCTCGGGTTTGACGTAAAATTCCTGACCCACCTGCACCACCGAGGTGCGCCCGGGGCGCTGGATATGGAGGCGCACCGGGGCACTACCCGGGTAGGTGCGCAGCAAATCGCTCAGCTGCCCGAGCAGATCGCGAGTGCAGATACGTTCAGCAAGCTGCACATCCACGGGCGAATCCGGGAGCAGGTCACCGCTGGGGATTTTCATATCCTGGGCGGAGAGCTGAATATTGCCATCGCGATCCGAGACGCGCGCCGTAATAATCGCTACCTGGTCCGGGGCGAGCAGCCCGGCCACGGTCTGGTAGGTGGCCGGGA
The DNA here is from genome assembly GCF_900155575.1 of Actinotignum timonense. Classification (GTDB taxonomy): domain Bacteria; phylum Actinomycetota; class Actinomycetes; order Actinomycetales; family Actinomycetaceae; genus Actinotignum; species Actinotignum timonense. Next base: position 1,977,529 of record NZ_LT706966.1, read on the forward strand.
AGAAGTTAATTTCCGTGCTGCCCGTCATATCTTCCAGGACGATCGTCGCCCACATCTTCCCGTTTTTCTTGGAGATGCGCGGTTGGACAGCTGTGACGAGTCCGGCTAATGTCACAGTCCGCCCGTCCGTTGCGGCGTCGTCGTCCAAAAGACGCACCACCGTGGTATCTGCCGCACGGTCCAGAATATGCTCCATGCCCGAAAGCGGGTGGTCGGATACATACAGGCCGAGCATATCGCGCTCGAGGTTGAGCTTTTCGCGTTTATCCCATTCGGGCAGCTCGGGGATATCGACTTCCACCCCGCCGGCGATTTCAGAACCGCCGAACAAATCGAATTGCCCTACCGCTTCATTTTTCTTTAGGGCGACGACGGCGTCTACCGCCTCGGCGACTTTGGAGAGCAAAGCGCGGCGGGTATAGCCCATCGAGTCGAAAGCCCCGGCACGCACGAGGCATTCCACGCTGCGCTTATTGAGGACCTCGAGGGGGACCTTATCGAGGAAGTCCTGGAAGGAGGTGAAAGCGCCCTTCTCTTCACGGGCGCTAATAATGCCGTCCACAACTTTCGCGCCCACGTTACGCACCGCGGACAGGCCAAAGCGGATCTCCTCCCCCACGGCGGAGAAATTCGCCAGGGATTCGTTCACGTCGGGCACGAGTACTTTGATGCCCATGCGGCGGGCTTCCCCGAGGTAGACCGCCATTTTGTCTTTATTGTCTTTGCGGGAGGTGAGGAGGGCCGCCATGTATTCCACCGGGTAGTGGGCTTTCAGGTAGGCCGTCCAGTAGGAAATCACGCCGTAGCAGGCCGAATGGGACTTATTGAACGCGTAGGACGCGAAGGGCTCCATGGTGCCCCACAGGGTTTTCACCGCGTCCTTGCTAAAGCCCTGGGCCACCATTCCGGCTTCGAAATCGACGTACATCTTATCCATGACGTCTTTTTTCTTCTTGCCCATGGCTTTGCGCAGCGAATCTGCCTGGCCCATGGTGAAGCCGGCCACCGTCCGGGCGATCTGCATGATCTGTTCCTGATAGACGATCAGGCCGTAGGTGGGGGCCAGAATCGGTTCGAGGATCTCCTCCAGCTCGGGGTGGATCGCCTCGATTTTCTGCAGCCCGTTCTTCCGCAGCGCGTAATTAGTGTGGGAATTCATCCCCATGGGGCCGGGGCGATAGAGCGCGGACACGGCGGAAATGTCCTCGAAGTTGGTGGGTTTCATCTGCTTGAGCAGGGTGCGCATTCCCGAACCGTCCAGCTGGAAAATACCGAGGGTATCGGCGTGCTGGAGCAACTCGAAGGTGCGCTCATCATCGAGGGGAACATTATCAATATCGAGGGGATCTTTATTATTCGCCACGATATTTTCCAGGGCGTCCTCAATGGTGGTGAGGTTGGAGAGCCCCAGGAAGTCCATTTTGAGGATGCCGAGGTCCTCGCATTCGGGGTATTCGAATTGGGTGATGACCGCGCCGTCGGCCGGGCGTTTCATCACCGGGATCACGTCCGTGAGGGGCACGGAGGACATGAGGATCGCGCAGGCGTGCACGCCCCACTGGCGGGTGAGGCCTTCGATGCCCTGGGCCAGGTCGAAAACACGTTTGGCATCCACATCGGTGGAAACCATATCGCGGAATTCCCCAGCTTCCATATAGCGGGAATTCTTCTCATCGAAAACGCCGGAAAGCGGGATGTCCTTGCCCATGACCGAGGGCGGGAGGGCCTTGGTGAGGCGTTCGCCCATTTCGAAGGGGTAGCCGAGCACCCGGGACGCATCCTTGAGGGCCTGCTTCGTTTTAATAGTGCCGAATGTGACCACCTGGGAGACTTTGTCATGCCCGTATTTATCTTCCACGTAGGCGATGACTTCCCCGCGGCGGCGTTCATCGAAGTCCACGTCAATATCGGGCATGGATACGCGTTCCGGGTTGAGGAAACGTTCGAAGAGGAGGCCGTGTTCGATGGGGTCAAGTTCGGTGATATGCAGCGCGTAGGCCACCATGGAGCCGGCCCCGGAGCCACGCCCCGGCCCCACCCGGATGCCGTTGCGTTTGGCCCACAGGATGTAATCGGAGACCACGAGGAAGTATCCGGGGAAGCCCATCTGAACAATGACTTCCACCTCGTAATTGGCACGCTGGCGCACGTGATCGGGAATATGCTCCCCGTAGCGCGAATGCAGGCCGCGTTCGACTTCCTTAATGAACCAGGAGGTGATGTCCTCTCCGTCGGGCACCGGGAAGACCGGCATGTAATTGGCGCCTTCGGCGGCGGTGGTGAAGGAGATATTGCAGCGTTCGGCCACCAGCAGGGTGTTTTCCATCGCCCCGGGCAGGTCCCCGAAGAGCTTGTACATTTCTTCGGTGGAGCGCAGGTGGTAGCCGTGCCCATCGAATTTGAAACGGTTGGGATCCTGGAGGGTGGAGCCGGAGTTAATGCAGAGCATGGCGTCCTGGACGGAATGATCCTCCGCGCGCACGTAATGCGAATCATTGGTGGCCAGCAGCGGCGCATTGATTTTCTTGGCGAGTTCGAGCAGGTCGTTGCGGGTGCGCCGCTCGATCTCATTATCGTGGTCCATGATTTCCACGAAGTAGTTCTCTTTGCCGAAGATTTCCTGCATGCGCCCGGCGGCCTCAAGGGCTTCGGCGTGCTGGCCCAGCCGCAACCGGGTTTGCACCTCCCCGGAGGGGCAGCCGGCGGTGCCGATAAGGCCTTCGTGGAGCTCCTCAAGGAGCTCCATATCCATACGGGGCCATTTGCCCATCTGGCCTTCCAGCGAGGCGCGCGAATCGAGCCGGAAGAGGTTATGCATCCCGGTGTTATTGGTGGCGAGCAAGGTCATATGGGTATAGGCCCCGCGCGCCGAGACGTCATCGCTGCGCTGTGATTCATCCCCCCACAGCACCCGGTTGCTCGAGTACCGCGAGGTCCCCGGGGTCATATAAGCTTCCACCCCGATAATCGGTTTGATGCCGGCGTCCTTGCAGGCCCGATAAAACTCATAGGCGCCGAAGCAGTAGCCGTGGTCGGTGATGGCCAGGGCGCTTTGCTTTTGAGCGACGGCCTGCGCCACCAGCGGCTTAATTTTCGCCGCCCCGTCCAGCAGGGAGTATTCGGTATGGGTGTGCAGGTGAACGAAATCTGAGGGAGCGGCCATGGGGCCTAGTCTATCCAGCACTCACTACCCGCGCCATTTCCCGGTGCCAGATGCGCGCGTCCAGGAAGGGTGCGCGGGCCGTGAGTTCGTAGCCGAGGGCCCGGTAGAAGCCGATTTTGTCCTCCTGGGCGTCGAGGACGATCCGCACCTGCCCGGCGTGTCCAAATTCGCGCAGCGCTACCTCGGCTGCGGCCTCGCACAGGAAGCGCCCCACGCCTAGCCCGCGGGCGGAACGGCGCACGCAGACGCGCCCCAGGTGTACGACGCCTTCGGTGGTTGCGTAGACCCGCGCAGCGCCTAATGCTTGACCAGCATTATTTTCGACGACGACGTGGTGGGCGCGTTCGTCGATATCGTCGAGTTCTTCTTCCAGCAGTACGCCCTGTTCCCCGCAGAAAACCTCAATACGGAGGGCGCGAGCCCGCTCCAGGTCTCCCTCGAGCCAACGCAGCTGGGTGGCGCCGCGTTGCGGCGCGGTGGTATCTGGCGCGGCAGGCGGCGGGACTGTGGGGCGCGGCGCGCCGTGCAGCGGTGCGCCGTATGACGGGGTGGTGGGGCGCGGCGCACCGTGCAGCGGTGCGCCGTCGTGCGCCGTCGTCATGAAAAAACTCCCGCGCGCATGCGCTCAAGAGCGGTGGCGAGGTCCTCCGGGTAGGGAGCCTCGAATTCGCGCCAGCTGCCGTCCGGGTGTTCGAAGCCGAGGCGGGTGGCGTGCAGCCACTGGCGGGTGAGCCCCAGGGTTTCGCTCAGGCCCGGGTCGGCCCCGTAGGTGGCGTCCCCCACGCAGGGGTGGCCGAGGGCGGACATATGCACCCGGATCTGGTGGGTACGCCCGGTCTCCAGGTGGACCTGGAGGAGGCTGCCGCCGGCCATGGCTTCGAGGGTGTCATAGTGGGTGATGGAGTGGCGCCCGTCCGCCCGCACCCCCATTTTCCACTGATGGCGCGGATCGCGCCCGATGGGGGCGTCCACGGTGCCGGAGAGCGGGTCGGGATGCCCCTGCACGAGGGCGTGATAGATCTTTTCGGGAACGCGGTTGCGGAACTCATCCTTGAGCAGCACATAGGCGCGTTCTGATTTCGCCACCACCATGCACCCTGAGGTGCCCACGTCTAGGCGGTGCACAATACCCTTGCGTTCGGCCGGTCCGTAGGCAGAGAGCTGCACCCCGGCGTTCATGAGGGCGCCCAACACGTCCGGGCCGGTGAAATTGAGGGACGGATGGGCCGCCAGGCCGGCCGGTTTATCCACCACCACCAGATCGGCATCTTCGTAGAGGATGGGGATGGTGACATCTCCCCCGCGCGGGGCAACGGTGCGCGGGGTAGGAATATTGATTTCCAGGATGCTCGGCGCGCGCAGCCGAAGGGATTTCGCTACCGGGTTGCCGTCCAGAAGAACATCCCCGGCATCGATAAGGCGTTGCACTTCCGCGCGCGAGAGGCCGGTCAGGCGTGCGATCGCCGCGTCGATACGAGCTTCGTTAAATTCTTCCGTGACCGGGTAGGTCCGCCACATGCTACTCGCCTCGCTCCGGCTTTCTGGGTGCGGGCATGGAGGCTGATGCGGATACAGAGCCAGAGTCCGCGCTGGCTCGAGCTGCGCCGTCGTTCATAAAGAACGCGACAGCGATCATGATCACGGCCCCGGCCACCAGCGCAATATCGGCCACGTTTCCCACGAACCAGTCGAAGTATGCGATGAAATCGACCACGTGCCCGGCGAAACCACCCGGCTCGAAGAAGATCCGGTCGATGAGGTTGCCGGCCGCGCCGCCCCACATGAGGGCCAGGCCCACGCCGATCCAGCGGTGGCGTACCCGTGCCGCGAGGACGGGGAAAACCGCGAGCACCACGACAAGCGCGATGGCGGTAATGACGCGGGTGGAATTTGCCCCCAGTGAGAATGCTGCACCCGGGTTGAAGACCAGGTGCAGCCCGAGGGCATCCCCCACAATGGCGATGCGCTCCGTTTGGCTGAGGTTAGCGATGGCCCACTGCTTCGTGAGTTGGTCGATGGCCACCACGGCCAGCGCCCCCACGAGGATGAGGAACCACGAGGTGCTTCGCCTCACCATACGCACTAGTTACGAGCTTCGGGTTCCTGCGCGCCAGAATCGACGTTGGCGAGCAGCGTCTCCAGGTAGCTGTGCAGGCGCGTGCGGTAATCACGCTCGAAGTCACGCAGCTCGGAGATCTTGCGCTCCACCAGGCCGCGTTCCTGCTCCAGCTGGGCCAGGGTGCGGTTGGACTGAGCTTCGGCATCCTCGATGATCTTGGCACTGCGGGTTTCCGCATCCTGGATCTTCTGAGCCTTCTCGGTTTCACCGCGGGCCACGAGTTCTTCGTAGGTCTGCTGCGCCATCTGAAGCACGGCGGCGGCCTGTTCCCCAACGGTGCCGGTGGGCTGAGCGAAGGACGCGGTGGTTGTGGCCTGGTCCGGCGCTGCGGGTTCTTCACCCGAACCGTTCTGGAGTTCGGTCACGCGCGCTTCGGCGACGGTGGCGCGATTCTCCGCTTCCTGGAGCTGCTTCGACAAATCGACGATGGTTTCGTAGATCGCGTCAAGGAATTCATCGACCTGTACCTCGTCGTAACCGGTCTCCGCGGTTTCCGGGCGCTTAAAGCGGACATCCATGACATCCTGTGCCGTGAGCATTGCCATTTCTCACCTCAAGTAGTGTAACGAAACTGTGTTAAGAGCACGTGGCTGTGTTATGAGCACACGGCTCTCGGATAAAGCCTACCTCATCTGGGCGAACTACGAGACAAAGATACGTAAAATTATCCCATTGAGGATTTGAAGCACGATAAAAACAACGATGAAACCGATGTCAATCGCGATGCCTCCCAGCCGCAGGGGCGGGATGATTTTGCGCACCAGATTGAGAATCGGGTCCGTAAGTGCGTAGACGATATTAACGATAACGAGAAGGGCGCCACTGGGGCGCCAATCACGCGCCGCAATGGTCACCAGATCAATAATCACCCGCGCGAGCAGCACCAGAAGATAGATGCTGATGAGGGTGGAAAGAATGATTCCAAATACTGCCATTAGAACGAATCACGCGACTCCGGGCGCTGGTTTTCCATGCGGACGGTGCGCGGGGTCATGAGCAGCACGTCCGCGGAAATCTTATTGAGATCCCCGTGTAGCCCGAAGCAGATCCCGGTGGCGAAATCGACAATGCGATTGCGTGCAACGTCGTCGGCTTCCGCCAGGTTGATAATGACGGGCAGGCCGTCGCGGAATTGTTCGGCGAAGCCCCGCACCTCGGTGAAGGAACGCGGCTTAGCGGTGATGATGCGGGCGATATCTACCGGCTGCTCCACAGCGTGAATTTCGCTGACGGGGCTTTCCGCTTCGGCCTCGTAATCATCTTCGTAGTAATCGGCATCGTCCTGGTAATCCAGGTACTCGTCGTCGTTAAGCGTTGCCTTGGAGACAAAACGCTGGAGCATTCCCATAGCAGCCAACCCTTCTCGCTGTTCTCGTTTTACGTTAGGCGACGCGCCCGGCCTTGTCAGCACGGCGCGCCGCGGGGGTATCGCAGTCCACCGCGAGCACGCCGGCGAAGCGGCCGGTGCGCGATGCACGTCGGTAAGAATAAAAATCTGGATCTTCGCGGGTGCACCGAGGACTGACGTGGATCTCAGACACACCGACGGCGCGCAGCTGGGCGGTGAGCCCGGCCGCAATATCGAGGGAGGGCGTGCCCCAGGCGGTGCGCCCGGCAGCCTCGGGGATGCGCGCCGCGACGCTGGCACGGAGCTCCTCGGGCACTTCGTAGCAACGCCCGCAGATGGACGGACCAAGGTAGGCGATGAGGTGCTCCGGCCCGAGAGCGCGCGCCGCGGCCGGCCCGATACCGGCCTCCAAACCGCGCCGGCCCACGTGGACGGCGGCCCCGGCGGGGCGATCCTGCGCCACCAGGAGCAGCGGGAGACAATCGGCCACCATGACCACCGCGGCAGCACCCCTCGGTACCGGTGCGGTGCCCGAGCTAAGCGGGATGTCAATGAGGAGGCCGTCGGTGCCGGGGGCCACGAAGGTGCCGGCGGAAGTCAGAACGCCGGCATCTTCAAGGTGGTCCCCGTGCACCTGGTCCATATAGACGGGGCGCTGCCCGATCTGCTCTGCGAGCAGAGCTCGGTTGTGCTCCACGGTGGCGGGGTCATCCCCGACGTGGTGGGCCACATTGAGGCCCGCAAAAGGAGCGCGGGATACCCCACCGGCGCGGGATGTGAATCCCGCCCGGATGCGGCCACCGGGCACGGAGATATCCGCCACCCACTCCACCAGCGCGCTACGAGTCATTGATGCCTGAGTTTCCTATGCCCTATGTTTCCCTGAGTTTTCGAGCTTTTCTGGGGTTTCCCGCGGTTTCCCGCGGTTTCCCGCGGTTTCCCGCAGTTTTCCGCAGTTTCCCTTAGTTTTCCTCGAAGAGGAAGGAGGGGATATCCAGATCGGAGCGCTGGGGTTCTTCCACCCGCGGCGGGATGGCGCGGTGAGTTCCCGGGCGCTGCGCAGCCGGCTGCGCTTCGGGCTGGGCCGGCGTATAGGCGGGG
>NZ_LT706966.1:1985687-2049183 GCF_900155575.1 Actinotignum timonense
AACACAGCAAGAGGGGTATAAGAGACGGGGGATATCCAGATCGGGGCGCTGGGGTTCTTCCACCCGCGGCGGGATGGCGCGGTGAGTTCCCGGGCGCTGCGCAGCCGGCTGCGCTTCGGGCTGGGCCGGCGTATAGGCGGGGCTGGCCACCGGGTGGGCCGGGCTCGCCACGGCTTCGACTTCCGGTTCGGGTTCCACCGGGGCGAGGTCCTCAATAGGCTCCACGGCATCGTGCCCGGCGGGCACGCCATCCATCTGCAAAAGGTGGTCACGTGCCTCATCGAAGCCCGCGGCAATCACCGTTACGCGCACCTCGTCGCCAAGGGATTCATCGATAATCTGGCCAACGATAATATTCGCGTTCGGATCCACCGCTTCCTTGACCATCTTGGAGGCGGAGGCAAGCTCCTTCATACCAAAGTCCGCACCGGCCAGGAAGGAAATAAGTACGCCGTGTGCACCGTCGATGGAGGCTTCCAGCAACGGGGAGGAAATGGCGCTCTCGGTAGCGCGCACCGCCCGATCTTCCCCGGAGGCCGAACCAATACCCATGAGGGCGGTGCCCGCGTCCTTCATAATGGCCTTGACGTCCGCGAAGTCGAGGTTAACCAGACCTGGAATGGTAATAAGATCCGAAATTCCCTTGACGCCCGAGCGCAGCACCTCATCGGCGAGGTGGTAGGCCTCAATAATGGTGAGATCTTCCTCGGCGATCTCCAGCAGGCGATCATTGGGGATAACAATGAGGGTATCCACCGCTTGGCGCAGTTCCGCGATACCCATGGAGGCGTTATTGGCACGCTGGGCACCTTCAAATTCAAAGGGACGGGTCACGACGCCGACAGTCAGCGCTCCCAAATCCCGAGCCACCTTGGCAACCACGGGGGCGGCACCGGTGCCGGTCCCTCCGCCTTCACCAGCAGTGACGAACACCATATCCGCGCCTTCGAGGGCGCTTTGGATAACTTCCACGTTTTCTTCCGCGGCGCGCTTACCCACCGAAGGATCCGCACCCGCTCCCAGGCCCTTAGAAACCTCGCGACCAATATCGAGTTTGGTTTCCGCTTCGGATTTCACCAGGGACTGCCCGTCGGTGTTAACGGCAATAAATTCCACACCGGCAAGTCCGTCTTGAATCATGCGGTCAACAGCGTTGACACCGCCCCCGCCGACCCCGATGACTTTGATATTGGCGGCGTTATTGACTACGGCCATGAGTTTTCCTCCCGAACCTCAAGTAAAACTTGAGGTTTTTCGTTCCTGACTTCGCGGAAAAGATAGTAGGTGAATGACAACGGTGCAATTCTCCGCGCTGGTGTGTTGCGAAGTGGTTTGCTCTGCTGGGTCGAAATCGGGTGGAACGATACTGCAGTGGGGCACTACGGTGCGGGAATAGCCTGGAACGGTGCGCGATTCGTATGGAACGGTGCGATGGCGCCGTGGAACGGTGCGGTAGCCGAGTGGTTCAGGATTAATGAACGACGACGGCGGTGGGCTCTGACACGTCGTACACCTGGCCAGGAACGCTAATCACGGTGGCCAGTGCTGCCGCTTTCAGATCGGAGCGCTGAGCATCCCCCCAGATCACTTTCTGCCCGGAGTTGAGATCGAGTCCGACCCGCCCGCTATCGCTCACCGATACCCCGGCTACCTGAGCCCGCACATCATCCTTGAGGCTGGCCAGCACATCAAGGGCGATGCGGATACCAGGGCCGTCACTACCATCCTCGGAGCGAGTGGCCGGCCCGGGACTCAGGCTCACACGCGGGAGGCTGGCTTCCACCTCGGGGAGAACCGGGAAGCTCACGCCGTCCCGATCCATGGCGGAACATGCTCCTTTGCCCACCAGGCAGGCCACCGGTTCACGCACGGTGAGGGTGACCTCGAGTCCGTGGAGGTAGCTGCGGCGCAGCTGCGCTTCTTTAATGGGTGGGAATTGGGCGCTCAGGTCAGTGGCGAGCGCTTCGGTATCCAGGCGTGGGAGCGGGATTCCCGAGCGTTCGGCGAGGGCGGCGGTGACGTCTTCCGCCGTCACCGCCGCGTTCGCGGGGATACCCGAGACGGTAATATCGCTGGCCCGCAAGGCCAGCAGCGGGCTAAAGAAAATCACCCAGGCCAGGGCGGCAAGCGCGGCGAGTACCGCACCAACCACCCCGAGGCGCCGCCAGCGTACCCGGCGTTTCTCGGAAGCTTTTTCCTCGAGGCGCTCGTCCAGGGATACCGTGGTGGTACTCCCTAGGTCGGCTAGCGGGGCGTCGCCGTCGTCGTACACCACCGGGGCGGTGGCGGCGGTGGGAACGTAAGTGATCTCCGTGTGCGGATTAATATCGCGCGCGGAGCGGCGTCGGGATGGTTCTTTCACCGCGCCGTCCCCTCCCCCAGTGCCGCCAGGATTTCGGAGCCTAGTGCGGTCACGTCGCCAGCCCCCATGGTGAGGAGCAGATCCCCCGGCTTCGCGCTCGCTGCGAGCGCCCGCGCGGCCTCGTGTTTATCGGCAATAAAATGCCCGGCGCCTCCCATGCGGGAAGTGATCATATCGCCCTCGATGCCGTCGAAAGGCGTTTCGCGGGCCCCGTACACGGCGGTAACAATGGCGGTATCGGCCAGTTCGAGAGCGGTGGCGAAACGATCCGCGAAATTGCGGGTGCGTGAATACAGGTGCGGTTGGAAGAGAACTCGTACGCTGCCCTGCCCGGCCTCAGCGCGGGCAGCGCGTAAGGTGGCTTCCACTTCGGTGGGATGGTGGGCGTAGTCATCAAAGAGGCGCACTCCCCCAGCCTCGCCGCGCAGCTCAAAACGCCGCCCCGTTCCGGTAAAAGCCGCCAGCCCGCGGGCCATATCCGCCAGGCTCACGCCCAGCTCTATACCGGCGGCGGCCGCTCCGGCCGCGTTGAGTTCGTTATGGGATCCGGGAACCTGGAGGGAGAGCGGCGCGCAGCTTTCCCCGCACCGTAACGCCCCGTCCTCGAGGGCCACGTGAGCTTCCACGCCGGGGAGCGCGGCGCCACGCCCGTAGCTGACCACCCGGATACCTTCGCTTACCGCTTGAGCACCCAGGCGGGCCGCACCGGCGTCGTCGCCGCAAACAATGAGGAGCCCACCGGGGACGATGCAACGCGCGAATTCCGCGAAGGCCTCTTCGAAAGCTTCCCGGCTGCCGTAATGGTCGAGGTGATCGGGTTCGACGTTGGTGACCAAGGCGATACGGGGCCGGTAGTTGAGGAAGGAAGCATCGGATTCGTCGGCTTCGGCAACGAGGACCTTCCCGGTGCCCAGGTGCCCTCCAGAACCGTGCCCGCGCACGCTCCCGCCAATCGCCCAGGACGGTGCCTGACCGGCTTCCTCCAGTGCCACCGCCAGCATCGCCGACGTAGTGGTTTTCCCGTGCGCGCCGGCCACCGCCACAAAATCGCGATCCCCGCTCGCGAGGGCGAGGGCTTGGGAGCGGTGGATGACGCAGGCACCGAGCTGGCGGGCCCGCGCGAGCTCGGGGTTATCTTCCCGGATGGCGGAAGAGACCGCCACGAGAGTGTCGGCGCTAAGGCGCTCCGGTTCCGTTCCGATCCACAGGGTGATGCCGGAATCCGCCAGGCGCTCCGTGGTGGCCGAGGCGCGGGCATCGGAGCCGGTCACGGTCCAGCCTTCAGCGTGGAGCAGATCGGCGATCACACTCATGCCTGCCCCGCCGATGCCGATGAGATGGATATGGGTCACCTGAGAACCTCCTCGATAAGATCGGCGAGCCGGGCTGCGCCGTCGGCCGGGCAGATGGCGCGCGAGGCCTGGGCCATGCGGGTGCGGGTGGATGCATCAGTGACGATGTCCAGCACGGTGCTCACCGAATCGGCAGTGAACTGGGCATTGGGAATGAGCAGCGCCCCGCCGGCAGCTACGACATCCGCGGCGTTGCGCGCCTGTTCCCCGTTACCGATGGGGAGCGGAACGAAGACGGCGGGGATACCCAAGGCGGAAACTTCCGCGACGGTGCCGGCCCCGGCGCGGCACACCACGGTATCGGCCACCGCGTAGGCGAGTTCCATTTCTTCCAGGTATTCGAGCACGTGGTAGCTGGGGATGGTGGCGGCGGTGCGCTGAGCCACGGCCGCTTTACCCCGCCCGGTGAGGTGGAGTATCTGCACGCCGGCGGCGGCGCAGCGGGATGCAGCGGCGGTCATCACGTCATTGAGGTGGGCGGCGCCCAGGGAACCCCCGGTGACCACGAGGGTGGGTAACCCCGGATCCAGGCCGAGGCGCGCCGCGGCGGCGGTGCGTGCTTGCGCCCTATCGGCACTGGCCAGGGCTGCGATGGCGGGGCGTAGCGGCAGGCCGACGGTGCGGGTGATACCGCGCGTGGCACGCAGCGGTGTGGAGGGGAAGGTGAGGGCGACGGCGGCCGCGCCCCGTGCCCCGAGTTTGTTGGCCAGGCCCGGTAGCGCGTTTTGTTCGTGCACCACTACCGGGATGCCGACCCGGCGCGCCGCGGCGTAGACGGGAGTGGAGGCGAAACCTCCGAAACCAACAGCCAGCTCAGCTCCGGCCGCGGCGAGGATACGGCGGGCTTGGCGCACCGCTCGCGGGAAAGCCACGGGGAAACGTAGTGCGTCCTTATCGGGACGGCGCGGGAACGGTGCGCGTTCCACGGTGGCGAAATCGAAGCCGCTGGCGGGAACGAGGTCCTTTTCCATACCGGTAGCGGTGCCGACCACGAGGATACGGTGCCCACGCCCGGCGAGTTCGTGGGCGGTGGCCAGTAGCGGATTGACGTGCCCGGCGGTTCCCCCGCCGGCGAGCACTAGTGTCACGAAGTCCTCCTGATAACTGCGCGCACCCGGCCCGCGAGTGAGCTGGAGCGCCGGAATGATTCTTTCACGCCCGGAACCGCCAGAGCTGCCGCCACGCAAACTCCCACCGCCATGAGGCAGGAGATCACGGAGGAGCCGCCCTGGCTCATAAAGGGCAGCGGCACTCCGAAAACGGGCAGCAGGCCGGTAACAACGAACATATTTGCCACAGCCTGTCCGCATAGCCACAGGGTGGCTCCCCCGGCCACGAAACGGCCGAAACGGTGCGGGTGGTACATGCAAATAGTGAGAAGGGCGTAGCCGATGGTGCCGAGCAGCACGATGACGACGGCACATCCGAAGAAACCGAGTTCTTCTCCCACCACCGCGAAGATGAAGTCGGTATGTGCTTCGGCGAGGTTCCCGGGCCATTTTTCAATTCCGGTGCCCAGGCCGGAGCCGCCCGGCCCCCCGGAGCCGAAAGCCCAGAGCGCGTAATCAGCCTGAGAGGGTGTTTGCCCGGTGGGAAGCGTGAAGAGATTTTGGAAGAAGTCTTGGATACGGGTGATGCGCGACCGGCTGGAAAAAATAAGCACGACGACGAGGAAGAAGCCCAGCGCCCCGCTGATAAGGAAATAGCGCCCCGGGAAGCCGGCCATCCAGAACATTCCCACGCCGATGAGGAGGAAGATGAGGGCTGTTCCCATATCGCCACCCACGAGCACCGCACCGATGGACGCGCCGGTGATGCCAATGGGGCCGCTCCAATCGGAGAGCTGGAAGTGAGCCCCTTGCACCATGCGCCCGAGCACCGCGGCCAGGGCCACCACCATGGCGAGTTTGAGGAATTCGGAGGGCTGGAGCCGGATGGGGCCGAAGGCAATCCAGTTGCGGTTACCGGCAACGGAGGCACCCAGCGGGGTGAGCACGAGGAGCTGCAAAAGGATCCCGAAGCCGAGGGCCAGGCCCCACAAGCGCTGGAAAACAGCGAGGGGAATACGCGCGCAGATCACCGCCAAAACGGTGCCGATGGCGGCGTAGGCCATCTGGAGGTAAGCGGAGCGGAACAGGTTGGGGCCGTCTTCGTATTCGGCGCGTACCGCCCCGGGGGTGATGGCGGAAAACACCATGAGGAGCCCGAGGAGAGTGAGAATCGCGGTGGCCACCACGAGGAGGAGGATGGAACGGTGCATGACGTTGCGTACGCGTTCCTCCGGGACGCTCGGTGCCTGCGGCTTCTCAGTTCGCTCACGCATGACGCGCCTCCGTGGCGCTATCCGCTGCACCGTTATCCTGCACCGTCTCCTCCGTCGGGGCACCGTCCCCCGCCGAAGTGCTGCCCGTTGCCGGGGCACCGTCCCCCGTTACAGCACTGCCTTCCGACGGTGCGGGCAGGGCGCGCACCGCGGCGGCGAAACGATCACCGCGATCCGCGTAGGAGGTGAATTGGTCCATGGAGGCACTGGCGGGAGCCAGCATGACGGTATCCCCCGTCTGTGCGTAGCGCGAGGCAGCCAGCACCGCGCGCGCCATAGGTTCGGAGGCCGCCGGATCGATATACGTGACGGGGAGGTTAGCGCCGTCCAGGGCCGCGTGCCAAGGTTCTTGATTCACGCCAATAACAACGACGGCGCGCAGCCTGTCCCGCACCTGTGCCACGAGGGATTCAAAGCGGGCACCCTTGGGTTGCCCACCCACAATCCACACGCAGGTACCCTCCGCCAGCGCGGAGACGGAGGCGAGGGCGGCGTGGGCATTGGTGGCTTTGGAATCGTCCACGTAGCGCACCCCGGCGCGTTCGCTCACCGTCTCAATGCGGTGGTGGCCCGGGCGCATATGCTGGAGCCCGGCGCGCACCACCTCCGCGGGAATATCAATGGCCCGGGTGAGGGCCACGGCGGCCAGGGCGTCCCAGATGAGGTGGCGCGGCAGCGCCGCAGTGGTGGGAGCCAGCTGGGCGACGTCGTTCAACGAAGCGATCTCCACGGCGCTAGTCCACCGTTGCTTTCCGTAGGCACGGTCCACAATAAGGCCATCCACGATACCGATCTGCCCGACGGCGGGAATACCGGTGGTGATGCCAATGGCGCGCGCACCTTCGCGCACGTCCGCGCTATCGACCATGCTCTGGACGGTACTATCGCCCACCGGGTAGACCGCGGCGGTGCGCACATGTTCGTAAATACGGGCTTTCGCGGCGGCGTAGGCGGCGCGGTTGCCGTGCCATTCGAGGTGGTCGTCGGCGATATTGAGGCAGATACTGGCGGCCGGCTCCATGGTGTGGGTGGTGCGCAGCTGGAAGGAAGAAAGCTCCAGTGCGAAGGCACGCGGGGCATCCGGGCCGGTGGCGCTCACGGCGGTGACGGCGGGATTGCCGACGTTCCCAATGGGTTCGGCCCCAAGGTGCGCGGCGCGCAAAATATGGGCCGCCATAGTTACCGTGGTGGTTTTGCCATTGGTACCGGTGACGGCGAGCCACGGGGCGGCGTGCCCCGCACCGTCGTGGGTGCGCAGGCGCCAGGCTAGTTCAATTTCGGACCACAATTCGATGCCGTGGTCGGCAGCCGTAGTAAAAAGCGGGCCGATTTCGGGTATGGCGGGGGCGGGGATAATGACGTCGGGCCGCCACGCCAGCACTTTGCGCGCCAGTTCGGCCGGGGTCGGGTCGCTCCCGCCGGTATCCACGGGGAGCGCGGTGACCGCCCCGAGCTTAGTAATATCGGCGTCCCATACGCTCACACGCGCCTCGGTGAGCTCGGTCAGTGCCCGCGCGCAGGCCCGCCCTGATTTCCCTAAACCGACGACGGCGATACGGCGCCCTGCCAATTCCGCCGCGCCCGGATGTTGCCACTCACTCATCTTTGCATCAACCACTCAGCGTAAAAAATACCCAGGGCGATAAAGCCGCACAGGGCTTGGATCACCCAGAAGCGCACCACAACCGTGACTTCGTTCCACCCTTTGAGTTCGAAATGGTGGTGGATGGGTGCCATGCGGAATACCCGTTTTCGTGTCATTTTGAAGACGCCCACTTGGACTACGTCGGAGATGACTTCTAGCAGGTAGAGCCCACCAATGAGCACGGCGAGGAATTCGGTGTGGGTGTAGATGGACATTCCCGCGAAGACGCCGCCCAGGGCGAGGGAGCCGGTATCCCCCATGAAGATTTGGGCCGGCGAAGTGTTCCACCAGAGGAATCCGATAAGCGCTCCGACGAGGGCCACCGCGATGATATTGAGATCGCGCGGGTCGCGGATGGGGTAGCACCCGGGGGCGGCGTCCACGAGCCCGTAGCAGGGGTGGTTGCTTTGCCACATGGTGATGAGGGTGTAGACCCCGAAAGCGATGATGGAGGCACCGGTGGATAGGCCGTCCAGGCCATCGGTGAGATTGACGGCATTGGACCAGGCGGTGATAAGGAAATTCGCCCAGATAATGAAGAGGATAATGCCGACGGCGGTACCGGCGAAGGCGAGACTCAGGCCGGTATCGCGCACGTGGGAAATGCGCATGGATGCCGGGGTTCGGTTGTTTTCATCCGCGAACATCAGGGAAAGCACCGCGAAGGCGACGCCGACAATCCCCAGGCCCGCGATTTTCGCCCAGGGGGTGAGCCCCAGGCTTTGTTTGCGGGAAATTTTGGTGAAATCATCGGCGAAGCCTACGCCCGCCATGCCGATCATGAGACCGAGGAGGAGAATTCCGGACATTCCCGGGCTGCGCCCCGCTCCGATATTGCCCACCAGGTAACCGATAACAACCGCTGCCACGATAGCCAGGCCCCCCATAGTAGGGGTGCCGCGCTTGACGAGATGCGAGGTGGGGCCGTCCTGGCGGATAAATTGGCCAAATTGTTTACGCACGAGGAAACGGATGAGAAGCGGGGTCCCGAATAGGGTGACAAGAAGCGAGACCGCAAAAGCGATAATAAGCGCGAGCACTATTCCCCCTTGAGGCGCGTGGCGATATGCCACACGCCCGAACCGTGCGAACCTTTGATGAGGAGTGCCCCATCCTCATTGAGCATATCGGAGAGCTCAGCCTCGGCTTCCTCCCACGCGCCGACCGCGCGGGCGGTGATACCGGCGTCACGGGCTGCCTCCGCGAGCGCCGCCACCTGGGGGCCAACCGCGATGAGGAGGCTCACCCCGGCGGCTTCCAGGGCCGGGAGGAGAGCGAGGTGTTCTTCCCGCGAGGCAGCTCCGAGTTCGAGCATATCGCCGAGAATTGCGGCTTTGAGCCCGCTCCCGAGCTGTCCGAGCGCGGCAATGCCGGCGCGCATGGAATCCGGGTTGGCATTGTAGGAGTCGTCGATGATGAGGGTGGAGCCGCGGCGGAATACATCCATACGGTGGGCGCTGGCGGGCCCGCTGGATAGCCCCGCCACGATGGCGGGCAGGCTGACCCCGGCGGCGGCCGCGGCGGTGGCCGCCGCGAGCGCGTTCATGACCTGGTGTTCTCCCACGAGTCCGAGGTTGATCTTTGAGGTGCACGGGGCGGACGGCGCAGACAGTTCCGACGGTGCGGACGGCGCAGGCAACGTGTACGGCGCGGATGGCGCGGGGCTAGCTGCGCCGTCGTTCATATGGAGCGTGAAACTGGCCCGACCGTCGCTTCCGAGGGTGATGTCGCTTGCCGTCACGTCCGCCGGATGCACGCGCCCGAAGGTGCGTACCCGGCCGCTCGCGACCTGCCCGGCCATGGCCGCCACTCGCGGATCATCGGCGTTGAGGATGGCGATGCCGTCCTCGCGCAGGCCTTCCACGAGTTCTGCCTTGGCGCGCGCCACGTTCTCAATGCCGCCAAATTCGCCCAGGTGCGCGCGGGCCACCACCAGCACCACGGCGATATCCGGGGGCGCGATAGAGGTGAGGTAGGCGAGGTTGCCAATATGGTCGGCGCCCATTTCCGCCACCAGGGTGGCGGTGTTCGCGCCCACACGGAGCACCGTGAGTGGTAAGCCGATTTCGTTATTGAGCGATCCGGGTGGGGCAACCACATCCCCCCGTTCCCGGCATATGGCGGCGAGAAGATCCTTGGTGGTGGTTTTCCCAACGCTGCCGGTCACCGCGATAACCCGCAAGTCGGGGTTGACGTGGCGGGCCAGCTCAAGGTTGTGCCGGGCCAGGCGTCCGAGCGCAGCGGGAATATCATCGACCACGATAATGCGTTCAGCTTCGGCACCGCCGGC
Source organism: Actinotignum timonense (assembly GCF_900155575.1). Taxonomy (GTDB): domain Bacteria; phylum Actinomycetota; class Actinomycetes; order Actinomycetales; family Actinomycetaceae; genus Actinotignum; species Actinotignum timonense. The sequence goes on from NZ_LT706966.1 coordinate 1,995,660, forward strand.
ACGGGCGGCCTGGCCATCTTCGGTGAGAATAAGGCTGGCCCCTGCCGCGCGCGCCTGGCCGCTCAGGGTATTCGCGTCCACGCGCGCGCCTTTCACGGCGGCAAAAAGCGCGCCGGGCGTGATGGCGCGGGTATCGATAACCGCCGCGGTGACCTCGGTATCGCACAACGGTGCGAGCGCGGTCCCGCCGACGGCGGCGATAACCTCCGCGGAGGACATGGAAATCATTGCGTGTCTTTCTCTTCTTGCGTGTTTTTGTCGAGGACGATCCGGTTAGTACGGTCAGAACAATCGCCCCGGTCAGCGCGGTCAGTCCAGCCAGCACTGTCGGCACGGCTACCCCGGCCAACGGAGCTAGCGCGCTCAGCGAGCGCCGCCCGCGCTACCTCGCGGTCGTCCAGCGGAATGTTACGCCCCCCGGCCACCGGTTGATAAGTTTCGTGCCCGCGCCCGGCCAGCAGCACGGTATCCTGCGGTGCCGCCTCCCGGATGGCAGTGCGCATGGCGGTGGCGCGATCAGCGATGTCCACGATGCGGGCGGGGCTGTGCGCGCTGCGGGCCCCGTCCAGGAGTGCGGCGCGGATCGGTGCGGGATCTTCTTCGTGCGGATCGTCGTCCGTGATGTAAACGACGTCGGCCAGTTCGGCGACCGCCCGGCCCATCTCGGGGCGCTTGTCCACATCGCGCTCCCCGGCGCTTCCGGTCACCACGATGAGCTGACCGCTGGTGGTGGGGCGCAGAGCATTGATCGCCAGGCGCAGCGCCGCGGTATTATGCGCAAAATCAACGACGACGCGCGGCGCGCTACCCACCACTTCCATACGACCGGGGACTTGCGGTGTGAGCCCGGCGCCTACTACGGCGCCAACCGCACCGCGGTCCGCCCCGCTTTCCAGCACCATGGCCACGGCGAGCGCGGTATTGGCGATATTGAAATCTCCGGGCAGGCCGGTGCGCACCGTCATCTCCCAGCCGTCGCTATGGGCCAGGGTGAAGGAGGTGACGGGGCCGCGCTCGATATCGCGCACCTGGTACCCACTCCTCCCCCCAAGCTGAGAGAACACGGCGAGGGCCACGGTGGGCACCTCGGTTTCCCCAGCCAGGCGCCTACCCCACTCATCATCAACGGTAATAACCGCCCGCCGTGAGCACTCCGGGGTGAAAAGGCTGCGCTTGGCCTGGTAGTAGTTCTCCATGGTGCGGTGGTAATCGAGGTGGTCCCGGGTGAGATTAGTAAATCCAGCCACGCTGAAGACCACGGGGCTGGTACGGTGCTGCGCCAGCGCGTGGGAGGAGACTTCCATGGATACATCCGTCCCGCCCCGTTCCACCAGGAGGGCGAGCAGTGCTTGCAGATCCGCGGGCATGGGCGTGGTCAAATGCGCCGGGGCGCACAGGTCCGCAATTTTTGTTTCCACGGTTCCCACCAGCCCGGTGGTACGATCCAGCGCGGTAAGCAGGCCGTCCAGGAGGTACGTCGTCGTCGTTTTTCCATTGGTGCCGGTCACCGCGAAACTGCGCAAGCATTCGGCCGGTTCCCCGTAGACTCGGGCCGCAATGGCACCCAGGTGNCCGCCGCGGGAGGGGCGCGATTCGCGAAAACGGGGCCCCCGCCGTCCCCCCACCGTCCCCGGCCCCGGCCCCGCCGTAGACCGCTATCGCCACCGCGATCTGCGGATCTTCGGCCGGGATGGCCGCAATAAAGGTACCTACGCGGCGGGTGAGGTTTCCGTTGGCGTCCGGAACCTGGGCGGTGCCGGTTTTGCCGGCCACGTTGTAGCCGGGGACTTTCCCGCGCCATCCGGTGGATTGGTTATTGGTAACCGCCTGCATCATATTCATCATGGTGCGCGAGGATTCCTCGCTCATGACACGGTGGCTTTCCCCGGGAACGGTGGGAGTGGTGCGCCCGCTGGCGTCGGTGGTGGAGTCCACAACATGGAGCGGGATATAGACTCCCCCGTTGGCGATGGTGGCCCCGATCTGCGCGAGTTGCACGGTAGTGGCCGCCCAGCCCTGCCCGAACATAGTGGTGTAGCGGTCACGCTGGCCCCACTGCTCCGGCGGGCGCAGAATGCCGCTCGATTCGGCCGGTAATTCTATCCCCGTGGGGCTTCCCAGCCCGTAGCTGCGCATATAGTCATAGCGCACGTTATCGTCCACGGTGTCACCGATCTGGACGAGCCCGGTGTTATAGGACTGGGCGAGAATCCCCGCCACCGTCATCCCCTGGGTGGGATGTGGGTCGTTATCGGAAATGCTTTCACCATTAGGCATGGTGATGGTGTCCGGCACCGTGAACTGGGTGAGCGGGGTGACGGTGCCGGTATCGATAGCCGCCGTGAAGGTGGGGAGCTTACCGGAGGAGCCCGGCTCGACCGGCGCCTGCACGGCGCGCGAACCCCAGGAATCCGGATTCGCTTCCTGGAGACGCGAAGGATCGGGGGCGTGGGAATCGGCCAGGGCAAGCACCCGCCCCGTCCCCACTTCGATAACAACGGCGGCGCCCCAATCCGCGGCATTGGCATCCACCGAAGCATCGAGAGACTCCATGAGGGCGTTTTGCAGATCACGGTCAATGGTGAGTTTCACGCTCGCACCATTGACCGGATCCACGCGTTCGGTTTTCCCATTCGGTACGACGGCGCCGCCTCCGGCGGTTTGCACCGTCAGGCGCCCATCGGTGCCAGAAAGCGCGTCATTGAAGGTGCGCTCAATCCCCGCCTGGCCGGTGGGCACCGGATTATCCGCGGTTTCCCCCACATAACCGAGCACATTTCCGGCCACCGAACCGTTGGGGTACTCGCGTTTCATGAACTGCTCGGGTTCGATTCCCGGAATTCCCAGCGCGTTGATTTCCCGCCATTTTTCGGGGGAAATATCCCGGGCGATGTATACAAAGGTGGATTTCTTCTCACCACCCAGGAGGGTGCCTCCCAGTTCCGCCCGATCTACGCCGAGCAGGGGCGCGAGTACTTTCGCTGCTTCCGCTGCCCCGGTGCCCTCCACGATGAGCTGGTCATTGGCATCCAGGACGTAGTCCCCGTTCTCATCGGTTTGGTAGTGCCGATAGGAGCCGATGAGATTCTGGTTGACGCCCACGTTATAGCGCTCCACGGAGGTGGCGAGAACCGCCCCGTTGGCGTCCACAATATCGCCCCGTTTGGCCTGCAGGGTGTAGGTACGGGTGCGGAAAGCATCCGCCGAGGCAGCCAGGGCATCGGCGCGAATAAATTGCAGGTCTATGAGCCGTACCCCGAGGATCCCCAGCGCGAAGAAGAAGATAATCGCCATGGTGCGCACGCGCCGTACGTGCGGCTGCGCGGCCTTCCAGCGGCGAGCTAGTTCCTTCATGCGCTTGTCCTTCGTGTCACTCCCCCGGAATCGGAGCAAGAATTGTAGCGGACCCCAGGTCCATGTGCTGAACGTCCGTGGCGGGGACGAGGCCGAGGGCCTGCGCGCGTTCCTTGAGGCCTTGCGGAGTGGATGCCCCCACCACTTCATCCGTGAGGGTGGACTCCACCGATTGCGCGACCGCCAGCTCCTGCTTGACGGAGCGGATTTCGTACGCCGTGCTTACCATACGCGTATTAAGCGCGAAAACTGTGGCAAACGCGCCGAAGAAGAGCGCTAGGCAGATGATCACGGTGCCGAGGAAGCCACGGTGTGCCGCAGGAGTGGGGATAAGCGTCAGCTCGGGACGCCCCGAGATGACGGGACGGGTACGCGGCGCTGCAACAACGTGGGGCTGTGCGCTCATAGCTGACCTCCGGGGCGAATTTTCTCGGCCGCGCGTAAGCGAACGGAGGCGGAACGAGAATTGCGGGTGATTTCTTCTTCATCGGCTTGAATAGCTCCTCGGGTGAGGAGTTCCAGCCAGGGTTTATGTTCTTCAAGTTCAACGGGCAAGCCCCTGGGGGCTCGGGAGGTGGCGCCGGCGGCGAAGGCCCGTTTCACCAAGCGGTCCTCGAGGGACTGGTACGCTTCGACGACGATGCGCCCACCCACCCGCAACGTGGCGAGGGCTGCCGGCAGGGCCCGTTCGAGCGTTCCGAGTTCGTCATTCACCGCGATACGCAGAGCCTGGAAGGTGCGCTTGGCGGGATTCCCACCGGTGCGCCGCGCCGGGGCGGGAATCGAGGAGCGCACGATCTCCACCAGTTCTCCGGTACGAGTGAACGGGGCACTGGCGCGCCGTTCCACAATCGCGGTGGCGATACGGTGGGCGAATTTTTCCTCCCCGTACTCGCGCAGAATCCGAGTGAGCTCCCGCACCGATGCGCTCGCGAGGATATCCGCGGCGGTGCGCCCGACCTGGGCGTTCATACGCATATCGAGCGGGGCATCATGGGCGTAGGAGAACCCGCGCTCGGTTTCGTCCAATTGCAGGGAGGACACTCCCAAATCCATAAGGATTCCATCCACGGGGCGATTACCCGCTGCCGTGGCCACGCCGTCATACGTGGTTTGGACGGGGCGGAACCGCTTACCGAAACGGGCCAGGCGCTCCCCCGCCAAGGCGATGGCGGCCGGGTCGCGGTCGATTCCGATAACGGTGAGGTTCTCGAAACGCTCGAGGAAGGCTTCGGTGTGCCCGCCCATCCCGAGGGTGCAGTCAATGAGGACGGGAGCGGGAACCTGGAAGGCGGGAGCGAGGAGCTCGATGCAGGTGTCCACGAGCACCGGGGCATGCAGCGCGTTCCCAGCGGCGCGCGGTGCGCCCGGGGTGCGTGCTCTCTCCATCCTGTGCCCTTCTCATTGCGGCGCCCGCGATAGTGATCCCCCGCGAGCGATCTGAAGCTGGGGAAGTGCCTCAGAGCTCTCGCGAAAGACCGCCACCGCGATCACGCGATTCCTAGAAGAGGCCGGGAATGACCTCTTCCTCCCTATCGGCAAAAGCCGATTCTTGATCCTCCAGGTAGGCCGCCCACGCGGCGCTATCCCAGATTTCGACCCGGTTGCCCGTGCCGATAACCGCGAGGTTGCGATCCAGACTCGCGTAGCTGCGCAGCATTGCCGGGATGGTGATCCGCCCCTGCTTATCAGGGATGTCATCCACGGCGCCGGAGAGCAGCACGCGGGTGTACGACCGCGCCTCTTTGGACGTCAAGGGGGCTTTAGCCAGGGTTTGCTGCAATTCCACAAAATCCGCGAGCGGGAAAACGTAGATGCAGTGTTCCTGACCGCGCGTCATCACCAGTCCGCCCTGGAGCTGGTCACGAAATTTGGCGGGCAGGATGATTCGGCCTTTGTCGTCCAATTTGGGCTCATACGTGCCGAGGAACATCTACCGCACCCCCTCTCGTGGCGCTTGCCTCCACTTTACTCCACTTTCCTCCACCAGTTTGCCACGGCGGGGGTATGTCGCGCTAGTGATTCCTAGAAAAGCGCGCCAGAACACGGAAAAACGAGTGGAGCGCTGGTGGAGTGTGGTGGGGTGATCAGTGGTGAGTAATCCGTGGTGTAGGGCGCAGGAACAGTGGCGCCTGGAGTGCGTGGGGCGGTTGGCTCGCTTCGTGGAGCACCGTGGATGGCCCGGCGCGCCCCTGCCCGGCGGCGCCGTCGTACCTAAAAAGAAAAAGAAAAACGGTGAGAGGATCGCTATCCTCTCACCGTTATGGGTGCTGAGTTTGAGTTACCGGCCGGCTAGGCCGAAACCACAGAGATTCTAGTGCTCGCCGCGGCGGCGCTTTTCCCAGATTTCTTGCTGGCGCCGCATAAAGGACGATACGCCGCCCGGCCCGGACGACGTTGGCGCCCCGCCACCTCCGGCAGGCACCGCTACTTTCTCTGTGTGCACGCCCGCGAGCGCGTACCACACCGAGGCGAACATAATAATGACGCCGAGCAAACCGAGCCACCACATCTTCGGTGCGGAAATTCCGCCGATAAGAATGGCGATGCCCGCGACCAGCCCGAGAATCCCCAGTACGAGATTGCGCACGGACAGTTGCCGACTGATGGCTTCCACTTCCGGCGCAGCGGGCTTCATATTACGTGCGAAGCTGGGATCCTCGTTGGTGAGCTGCGCTTCCAGCTCCGCGAGCATCTTCTTCTCGTAGTCCGATAGGGCCACTGTGCCTCCTTGTTAATGTACTGCTGCCAGTCTACCGTGCGCGGCGCGCCAGCGTCACGATATGTTGTGTCACGATACACCGGTCTCGCGCACCGTGCGTCCGCCTGGAGCGGAGCTTCCCGGCGCCGCGCCGTCACGCTCCGTGCCGGTCCGTTCAGCCCCGCCGTTGTGCCCCGTTCCCGCACGTTCAGCCCCGCCGCCGCGCACCGTTCCCGGGGACTGCAAGAGACTTGCCGGGCCGAGCGCCCCGGCCCCGAAGCGCGAGCGCACTGCATCCATGGCGCTCTCAGCTTCCCCGCGGCGCGGATCGTCATCGAAAGCGAGCTGCTGGTAGCCGCCTTGCTCGCTCAGGTTCTCCACGCGCAAGCCCAGGAGCCGCAAGCCGGCGGCGGTCATCTCCACCCCGTCCAGAAGCTCGCGAGCGCGTTCGTAGATCTCGGCGGCAACCTGAGTGGCTTGTGGCAGTGTTGCCGAGCGGGTGATGGTGGTGAAATCCGGGAAGCGCACCTTAATGGCGACGGTGCGCCCCACCAGGCCTTTTGCACGCAGCCGGGCGGCGGTGTCATGCGCCTGGAAAAGCAGAATACGATGCAATTCCTCCCGGTCAGCCAGGGGGTCGAAAAAGGTTTCTTCGCGTCCGATGGATTTTTCCTCGCGGCTCGGGGTGACGGGGCGCGGGTCGACGCCGCTGGCCAGCTGGAAGAGGTGATCCCCGGCAACGGTGCCGAGGAGGCGGCGGAGCTGGTCCGGGCCGGCAGCTGCGACGTCGCCTACCGTTTCGATCCCGTGTAAACGCAACCGTTCTTCGGTGCGCCCGCCCACGCCCCAAAGCGCTCCGGCGGGTAAGTCGTGCAAAAATTCGAGGGTGGCCGCGGCGGGAATGAGGAGAAGCCCATCCGGTTTGGCGTGCGCGGAGGCAATTTTGGCTACGTGTTTGGTGGCGGCGATCCCCACGGAGGCCGGCACCCCAACCTCGGCGCGGATGCGGGCACGCAGCTGCTGGCCGATATGCACAGGTGAGCCGAAAAGCCGGCGCGCTCCCCCGACGTCCAGAAAAGCTTCGTCCACGGAAAGCTGCTCCACCAGCGGGGTGACCTCCCGCAAAATCGCCATGATTTTTTCCGAAACAACCCGGTAAAGCCCCAGGCGCGGGGTGAGCATAATGAGATTCGGGCAGCGCCGCCGCGCCTGCCCCACCGGCATCGCGGAATTCACCCCGAAGGCACGCGCCTCGTAGGACGCCGCCGCCACGACGCCCCGTTCCTGGCCACCCACCGCGACGGGGCGCCCGCGCAGCTCCGGGTGATCGAGAAGCTCTACTGATACGAAAAAGGCATCCATATCAATATGGAGGATGGGTGTTCCCGAATCGTCATCGCCCCAGGAATGGCGGGCGGCGCGTGATCGCGGTGCGCGTGACATGAGCCCTCCGTTCCCTCTCGCTCCATTTCCTCGGGTGCGGTGTCCGCGCGCCCGGGGTCGTTCACCCGGTTTCCGTGCGCCCAGTTTCTCTTCGCTCCGCTACGCTCGCGCACTCTCGCGCGCGGTTTCGTTTTCTGAGTTCCCCTCGCGAAGGCGCTCTCTCCATTAGGCTGGAACTGTGAGTGTGCCTACAGAACCCGTGCGAACTGATTATGCCCTCGCCGAACTGGATCGGCGCTCGGATCGCCCCTCCCTCGTGACGCTCTACCTGGACGGGGTGGAATCTTCCGCCCTGGACCTTGACGATCCCACGTATCTGGAATTCGAGTATATGCAACAGTTTAGGTGCATTCTCGAGGCCATGTACCCCAAGCGCGAGCCGCTGCGCGTGCTCCACCTGGGTGCGGCCGGATGTGCTTTCCCGCGCGCCCTGGATGCCGCCCGCCCCGGCTCGCGCCAGCTCGCGGCGGAAATTGACGGCAAACTCGCCACCTACGTGCGTGAATGGTTCGATCTGCCCCCGTCCCCGCGTTTGCGCATCCGGGTGCAGGATGCGCGCGTCACCTTGGATACCACGGCGGCACGGTGGGATGTGGTGGTGCGGGATGCTTTCGCTGACCGCGACGTCCCGTCCCATTTACGTACCGGCGACGCCGCTGCGCGGGTCGCCCAGGTTTTGCAACCGGAGGGCGTGTATCTCCTCAACTCGGTGGCCTCCACCGGCCTGACCCGCTTCGCGAATGAGTCACGGGCTCTCCTCGAGAATTTCGAGCACGTGCTGGCGATTATGGATCCGGCGGTGCTACGCGGGCGCCGTTTCGGCAATATTGTGCTGGCTGCCTCCCAGCGAGAATTTGCTTTCGCGCAGATCGAGAGGCTGGTGCGCCGGCTCCCGCTCCCGGCGCGCATGGTGGGGCGGGCGGATTTACGGCGCCGGGCCCGCGGCGCCATCCTCGAGAGCGATGCCGATATCGGCTACGTGCCCGCGAATGCCTAATCCGCGGCGTGCCGGCCGCGCGGGCGCTGCGGCGCCTGCTCCCCGCCATCCTCACCGTGGGCGTCCCGCTCGGCTCCGCTGCGCGTCTCACCCTCAGTCTGCGCCTCAGCTCCTGCTTGAGCCTCGCCTCCGGTGTGCGCCTCACTGCCGGGCTGGTGCCCATTGCTAGCGTGCTGCCAGGCGGCCCGCATATTTTCCAGGCGCTCCGTCAGCTGCGCCTGCTCGTTATCCGCGTGCTCCTTACGCTTGACCATCGAGGCATCCACTCGGGCGAGGAAACTTTCCGCGGCCCGCCCAATTTCATCAGCGCTAGGAACGGTGAGGGTATGCTGCGGGGCCTGGATAAGCCCGGGGTGCCCTTCCGCGCGATCATATTCGTGTTCCAAGGCCGCCACAATCTCCGCGAGCTGCTCATTCTGCTCGGTGAGCTGGGCAAGCTGCTCGGATTCTTCGGCGGCGCTGGCCTCCAGATCTCCCAGTGGCAAGCTCAGCCCGGCCGTTTTCGCGAGCATGGACAGCGCGCTAGCCGCCCCGGCCGCGTAATGGTGCCCGGCAATATACATGGGCACCCGCACCGTCACCGAGAACGTCGCCACGCCCATTTGCCCGAGGCTGTATTCCAAAAAATCAGAGAAAGAAGCCGGGTACCATACATCGGCTTCCAGGGCGGGAGCCACCGGATCGGCATTGCGCGTGCGGATGAGCATATCCGGCTGGCGGGTATGGGGCAGCGCACCGGCAACCGATCCGGCCCGGTAGAGCCGTTTCACCCCCAGTTGCGCGAATACCGCCATGAGCTCCGAATTGAGACCCTGCCAGCAAAAATCAGGTTCGGTACCGAGCAGAAGCAAAAAAGAGGTACCTTCAATATCTTTGGCGTGGAAGAGCCCGAGCGCGGGGATAGCAATATCTTCCAGAGCACCGTTGAGGTAGTGCACCCGCGGGCGCTGCGCCCGGTAATCGACCAGCCCGTCCACATTAATATCGGCCACCGGGCTGAGATCCAGGGTGTAGAGCTGGGAGGCAATAAGTTCGGAAACCGAACCGATGTCATTGATGGGATCGGTGAGATGAACGACGACGCTCTCGAAACGCTCCCCGTTCGCCCAGGAATCTTCATGTTTCCCCTCGCAGGGGTAAACGAAATAGTTCACCGTAATCCTCCTCCCTCTCCAGCTCGCTAGCTTCCCCTCCAGCCTAGACTACCGGCCTGGCCAAGTACCCTGGGCGCCGTCGTACCTCCATAACGGCAATCTCTACAACGAGACGCAAGCACACACGGTTCCGGTATTCGCCACCGGCTGATCACTGTCGTTCCCGTCACCGCACTATAGCGCGCTCCGGTGTTTTCCGTAATAATTGATTGTTACTTTTTTGCAGGACGCCACCCGATAGTTTTCGGTCATCAGGAGGAGCCGCTCGTGGTTAACGATCCTCACAGCGCGCGCGAGGACGCGATACGGGAAGAACAGCTTTTCGTGGACACTGCGTACCGTGCCCTTGACCGCCAGCGCGAGGCTTACGCCCAGCGCCTGGCCGCGGTTCGCAGTCAGAGCGGTCAGGAAAGCGCCGGTGAAATGACCGAGCGCGATTCCTTCGCCACCCATTACGAAGATAACCTCACCCGATTGCGGCGCGTGGAAAACCGTTTGGTTCTTGGGCGGCTCGATACCCGCGAGGGGGAAACGGATCACATCGGGCGTATCGGCTTGAAGGACGAGGCCGGGGATATCCTGCTTCTGGATTGGCGCGCCCCGCAATCCGAACCGTTTTATCGGGCCACCGCGGCCCATCCGGGGAAGGTACGGCGCCGGCGCCATATTCAGACGCGCCTGCGCACCGTGACCGGCGTGGAAGATGAGCTTCTTGATTCGTCGCAGGCCTCCTCGGACCTCAATTTGACGGGTGAGGGCGCCCTCATGGCGGCAATGAATGCGGCGCGCGACGGGAAAATGAACGATATCGTCGCGACGATTCAGGCCGAACAGGACCGTATTATTCGCGCCGATTCCAATAATGTGCTCGTGGTCCAGGGCGGGCCGGGCACCGGGAAAACTGCGGTGGCCCTCCACCGCGCGGCCTATCTTCTCTACACCCACCGCGAGCGCCTGGCGCGTTCCGGCGTGCTCATTGTGGGCCCCTCGCCGGTCTTTTTGCGCTATATCGATCAGGTGTTGCCTTCGCTGGGCGAATCAGATGTGGTGTCGACGACGATCGCCGGACTGGTGCCCGGCGTGACGGTCAGCGCCGTCGACACTGCCCCGGCCGCGGAGATCAAAGGGCGCCTGGTGTGGCGCACCATTGCCCCGCGGGCGGTGCGCACCCTCCTGGAGCGCCCGCTACGCCGCCCCGTGCGCATGCGCATCAGCGGGGTTGAGGTGCGGTTAACCCCGCAGGATGTGGAGAATGCGCAGCGGCGAGCCCGCCGCACCGGTAAGCGCCATAATGAGGCCCGCGATACCTACGCGAAATACCTCGTGGATGTATTAGCCCGCCAGGTGGCTGAAGGCCAGGACGTTGAGCTTTCGGAAAATCCGTGGATTATTGCGGACGTGGCGGAGAGTATTGACGCGCGCCGGGAGATTAATTTGCGCTGGATGCCGTCCTCCGCGGTAGCGCTGCTCGAGCGCCTGCTCACCAAGCCGCATCTCCTTGCCGAGGTAGCCCCCGAGCTGAGCGCTGCCGAGCGGGCCGCGCTCGCGCGCCCGGCCGGCCACGGTATTACTATCGCGGATATTGCCCTCATTGATGAATTCGCTGAGGTTCTCGGGCCTTTTGCCACCGACGCGGAGCGCCGCGCGCGGGCGGCTCGCGATGCGGCCGAGCGCAATCGGCTTAGCTACGCCGGCGAAACGATGGAGGCCCTGGGCGTGGGCGGCGGAATCGTGAGCGCGGAGCTGCTGGCCGAACGCATGGGCGGGCGCGGGGACGGAAGTTCGCTGGCCGAACGGGCCGCCGCGGATCGCACCTGGACTTACGGGCACGTGGTGGTTGATGAGGCTCAGGAGCTCTCCCCCATGCAGTGGGAGATGCTCATTCGGCGCAATCCCTCGCGTTCCATGACGGTGGTCGGTGACCTGGACCAGCGCCCCGATGGTTCGCCGCGCGCCGGCTGGGAAGGACTGCTGGGCCGCCTGGCTGACCGGGTGCGGGTGGAAGAACTCACGGTTTCCTACCGAACACCGGCCGTTATTTTAGATACCGCCGGTGCGGTGCAGCGCGCGGCCGGGGTGAAGGTGCGCCCCGTACGTGCGGCGCGTACCGAGGGCGGCGCCGTGGAGATCGCTGAACGTTGCGCGCCGGGAACTCTTGGGGCGGGCGCTATTGCGGCGACGGCGCAGGTGTGCCAGCGCTTGGATGCCCGCTACGGGCAAGCCGGTACCCTCGGGGTTATTGTGCCGGAAGCTCGGGTCGCGCAGGTGGCAGCGGCTATCGGCGCGGCCCCGGAGCTGGGTGAATGGACTGTGGATGTGACGGGGCGCGATGTCACAGCGCGTATCCAGGTTCTCACGGCGGTCCAATCCAAGGGCTTGGAATTTGACGCTGTTGTGTTGCTGGAACCGGCTGAGATTTTAGCCGAAGGGCCGGGCAATATTTACGTCGCGATGACGCGCCCCACCCAGCTGCTCTCCGTGGTTTCTGAAGGAGAGCTCCCGGCCGGACTCACCGCGAGCGCGGCGGATACAGGAGTCTAGCTGTACCGTGGAGCGCTGGCGGGCTTAGGTTCGCCGGCCGGGGTTCGCCGCGCGTGGGTTCGTAGGCTGCGGTTCGCCGGACATGGACCGCAGCTCCCAATTGTTACCACTATGATTGATTAGTCAATGCTGTGAGGCTGCCGTTCGGGTGGGTGAAGGAGTAGGAATGACCGTGAAACCTTGGCTGGATATTTACCCGGAGTGGGTGCCTTCCGATATCACGGTGGATGAGGAGACTTTAGAAGAGTCGCTCCTGCGCGCTGCTGACCGGTACCCCCATCGGGTGGCCTTGGATTTCCTCGGTGCGACGACGAGTTATCGCGAACTTGTTGAGCGTGCCCGCAAGGTTGCTACGCTGCTGCGTAATTTGGGGGTGCAGCGCGGGGATACCGTTGCTCTAGCTTTGCCGAATTGCCCGCAACATATGTATGCCCTGTGGGGTGCGATCCTGACGGGGGCAACCGTGGCGGAAATGAATCCGTTGGCCCCGCAACCCGAATTGCACCGCCAGATCGCTATGGTCGATGCACGGGTTGTTATCGCGTGGGAGAAAACCATTACCACGATGGCACCGGCCGCTGACGACCCGCGCCACTACTTCGCGGTTGATCTTTCCCGTGATTTGCCGCTCACGTCACGGATGCTTCTCAAGCTTCCGGTGGCCCAGGCCCGCACCCAGCGCGCTCGTTTGCGCGGGGAGGTTCCCCCTCATGTGGCTTCTTTTGATCGGGAGTGGCGGAAGGCGGCCCCGATGGATCTTGCAACGTTCCGTAAACCGCAGGCGGAGGACGTCGCTGTCTATATGTTCACCGGGGGTACAACGGGCAAGCCGAAAGCAGTTATGCTCACCCACCGGAATTTGGTGTCCAACCGTAAGCAGATTATTGCTTGGGTGCCTTTTGAGGCTGATCATCACGAGGTAATCGCGGGGGTACTCCCCCTCTTCCACGCCTTCGGTTTCACCCTCATGATGATGTGCGCCCTGGATCTGGCGGCTACCGCTATTTTCTTGCCGAATTTTGATATTCCGTCTCTCTTGGCTGCTCAGAAGCGCCGGCCCATGACGGTGCTGCCCGGGGTGACTCCCATGTTTTCTCGTATCCTTGCCGAGGTGGAGAAGCGGGAAGCCGCCGGCGAAACTATTGACCTGTCCTCGATTCGTTTCGGGGTGTCAGGCGCAATGGCGCTGCCGGATGAGGTGGCGCGCCGCTGGGAGGAACGCACCGGGGGCTTCCTCATTGAGGGATACGGGATGACCGAATCTTCTCCGGTGGTTTCCGGGTCTCCGATGAGTCCGGATCGGCGCCCGTCCACTTTGGGCGTTCCTTTCCCCGGCACCGAGGTACGTATCGCCAATCCCGATAATTTGGCGGAGGACGCCGTGGATGTGGGTGAGATTTTGGTGCGCGGCCCGCAGGTTTTCGCTGGTTACCTGGGTGAGCCAGAGGAAACGGCGCAGGCGATGTTCGAGGATTGGCTGCGCACCGGTGACCTGGGGCGCTGGGATGGGCCTTTCGTTGTTATGGCGGATCGCGCAAAGGAAATGATTAATTCTTCTGGCTTCAATATTTACCCTTCCGAGGTGGAAGAGGTTCTGCGCGGGATGCCGGAGGTGCGCGATGTGGCCGTTGTGGGGATTCCCGCTGCGGAGCGTGGCGAGTCTGTGGTAGCGGCTCTTGTTTTAGAGCCGGGATCAACGGTTGATCTGGCAGCGGTGCGCCGCTGGGCGGAGGGTAAGCTCGCCCATTACGCGATGCCCTCCTCCATCGCTCTTTTTGACGCGCTTCCCACGTCCCAATTGGGGAAAGTGATGCGCCGCTCGGTGCGCGAACAGCTGGATAATTTCGAGCTGAAAGCCGGCGTATGGGTGAAGAAAGCCGGCGCGGTTGCAGGTAGTGCTACTACTGCGGTGAGCGATATGACCCGTGAGACTTTCGAGCGGGTCTTGGCCGGGTTGGAGACCACATATAACCTGACTGTTGATCAGATTCAAAGCTGGGCGTCCAGTGTCACGAAGTCCGCGGCGGAAAGTGGCGATGTGGTACGCCAGTGGGTGGATAAAACGGCCCCCAGTGGCGAAACGATTGCTGCTTTTGTGCGCTCCGCGGGAGCCACGCTGGAATCTTTTGCCACGTGGGTGGTGCGTTCCGGTCACGACCTGGTTGCTGGCGCTACACGATCCGTCACACCCGCAGCGGAAGAAAAGGGTGCCACTGGAGACGACGCGACCGATCAGAAAGACCGCGCCAAGCCCGAAGAAACCGCATAGCCCCGGCCACCGGAGCACCCGGCGCTATCGGTAGTACCCTGCGCTGACGCTGCTTCTGCGCGCTTGGAACCGAGGTTGTGTATGAGGGCCGGGAGAAGCTCCAGTTGACGCTGCTTCTGCGCGGGTGGGCCCCTCAGGATTGGGGTTTCGAAAAATCCGGCGATTCGGATGCAACTGGGACATCCGGATCCTGGCGTAGATCTGCGATGGCTCGCTCGAAGTCGTCAATGGAATCGTAATTCGAGTAGACCGAGGCGAAACGCAGGTACGCGACCAGGTCAAGAGCCTTGAGCGGTTCGAGAATGGCAAGACCAATATCATGCGCATCAATCTGCGAGCTTCCCGAGGAGCGGACTTTTTCTTCCACTTGGGCCCCGAGCAGCGCGAGTTGATCTTCGGTAACCGGGCGCCCCTGACAGGCTTTCCCCACCCCGCTAATGATTTTCTGACGCGAGAAGGGTTCAGTAGCACCCGAGCGTTTGACAACCACGAGGCTGGCTGTTTCCAGCGTGGAGAAGCGCCGGTGGCAGTTCGGGCATTCACGACGACGGCGAATGGACAGACCGTCATCAGCGGTACGAGAATCAATCACCCGTGAATCAGGGTTGCGACAAAATGGGCAATGCACATTAATCATTCTAAATGTCTCAGCTATAATACGCCAACCGCGTAACTATGACAGATCCACTAGTGCTACCCGTGGTACTACCCGCACCGGCCGTGCTGCCTACACCCAGCCGGTAGCTCGGGACTAATAGCCTGGAATCTCCAGCACCTGGCCAGGAACCAGGTCATGAGAAGCGAGTCCGTTGAGATTGACAATATCCGCCACCCCGGTGGAAATATCCGGAACACCCGGGATGCTGGCAGCAATACTGGCCAGAGTATCTCCGCCTTGCACCGTTACCGTGGCCATTCCCGTTTCCAGGAAAGTGGTACCCACGATCATGGCAAAGCTGGCCAGCAGGAGGGTGACAGCGATAGTCAGTGCCACCCGCACCCCCATGCGAACAATGACATCCAGCGAAGCTGGAGCGGTACGCGAACGGACCGCCGCTGGCTCTGCACGTTGAGTAGCTGACCGGGCAATCGACTGCGGCGCAAAAGCCACCGGACGGCGCACCGCACCCAGGGCCGGCGTATTCCAACGCCGACGAGCTTGCACCACCCGCAGCGCGGTAACTGAAGCTCCCCCGCGGGCATCCCCTAGGACACCTGGGCGGGCATCCCCACGATCCTCCCCGCAGCGCATTTCTTCGCCGCGCAGCTCCTGGCGCGCAGCCGGGTGCTCACCCACCACCCGCAGTTTCGGGTGCCGCCGGCTGGTGTGAGCACGGCTAGTTTCCCGCGGAATCTCCTGGTATGCGACACTCATTTTCCACTCCTCGAACATTCGTTCGCCGAACATCTGTATGTTAGACTAGTACGACAGTGAGGGTTTGTCTAGAACGTTCGTTCGATTCCGTTCGCTTCGGTAACGTTCCGGGCCTCGCCCTCATAGAACTATTCAAACCCGCCCTTACGACATAAAAATCGGCACGAACTCTCGGGAGTGCATATGGATCGTCCTCAGCTCACAGCTCGCCAAGCAGAGATACTGGACGTTGTTATTAACGGGATCGTCACCCACCGCGTCCCCCCAACGGTGCGGGAAATCGGTGAGGAAGTAGGCATGTCCTCCCCTTCCTCGGTGAAATACCAGCTCGATGCACTGGAAGAAAAGGGCTATATCTCACGTAACCCGCGCCGGCCACGCATGATTGAACTCACAGAAGCGGGGCTCGCCCATGCCCGTAGTTCTCGCGGTGATTCAGCATGGGAAAGCACCTTGTTCCCGGTGGGTGAACCCGCTCAGAGCAGCCTGGAATCCGATGTTCCGGTTGATATTAGCGAGGCGATCAATGTTCCCGTCGTCGGGAAGATCGCGGCTGGGGCTCCGATTCTGGCCGAAGAACTCATAGAAGATGTTTTCCCGCTCCCGCGCCAATTGACCGGAACCGGTGAGCTTTTCACGCTAAAAGTGCAGGGCGAATCAATGATTGATGCCGCAATCTGCGATGGGGACTGGGTGGTGGTGCGCCGCCAGCCCACCGCGGAAAACGGGGAAATTGTTGCCGCCATGATCGATGGCGAAGCCACGGTCAAAGTCCTCCAACGCCGCGATGGCCACGTCACGCTACTTCCGTGCAACCCCGCCTACTCTCCCATTCCCGCCGATGATAGCGAAGTACTCGGCCGCGTCGTTATGGTGCTGCGCACCCTCTAAGCAGCCTCTGGTTCAGCCAGCTTCGGCTAAGTCCTAGCCCGGAGCTGCCTCCGGGCTGAGTCCCCGGGCCCAGCCATTGCCAAGCCCACGCTTGTGGCAGGTCAGCGCGCCGGCGCGAGGCGGCGTCGTCGTACTACTTCCCGTTACCCCAGCTGTTCCGCGAGCCGGCCCAGGGCCGCACGCACCACAGCACCGTCGGCCGTACCCCACATACGTGGGAGGGAGGCACGCAAGAACCCGCCGTAACGCGCCGTCACAAGCCGTGGATCCAGAATCGCCACCACGCCCCGATCACCCTCGCTGCGGATCAGGCGCCCGGCCCCCTGCGCCAGCAGCAAAGCGGCATGCGCGGCAGAAACATCCATGAAGCCGTTAAATCCACGCTCATTAGCTCGCCGCGAACGTGCCTGCACCAATGCGTCATTGGGGCGCGGGAAGGGAATCCGATCAATCGTCACCAGGCGGCACGTCAGGCCGGGCACATCCACGCCCTGCCACAGCGAAAGCGTGCCAAAAAGCGAGGCATGCGGATCCGCCGCGAAATCCCTCACAAGCGTGGGCAACTGGTCTTCGCCCTGCAGGAAAATCGGCAGGTCAAGGTGATCACGAGCGAAAGCCGCGGCCTCATTCGCAGCCTTACGGGAAGTGAAAAGGCACAGCGCCCCGCCCCGGGAAGCCTCAATCAACTCCACGAGTTCGCGCAGCGTTTCCTCCCCGTACCCGTCCTTTCCCGGCACGGGCAGGTGGCGCGCAATATAGAGAATACCCTGCTGGTGGTAGGTAAAAGGAGAGCCGACGTCGATTCCCCGCCACGGCCCCTGGCTCGGATACGAAAAACCAATCTGCCGAGCGGCCAGGTCGAAACGCCCGCCAATGGCGAGCGTGGCGGAGGTGAGAATCGCGGGGCGCGCCTCAAAAAGAGTATCCGCCAGCGGCGCGGACACGTCGAGAGGCGCCGCGCACAAACTCGACCGCCCCTCCAGATCACGGGATACCCACACGACGAGAGAGCCGTTCGCCACCTCGTCACTGACCATCGCACTCACCATATCAACGCAGGTAGAAAGCCGGTGGCGCACCACCGCTTTCGTTGCGGCATCCGATTCGGTACTACCGGGCAGAGCTGCGACGTCGTTTTCCACCAGCTGCAATTCACGCAATAGCAACATAAGAGCGTCCTGCAGGGGCGCCGGAAGGGAAGTGAGGCGACCTTCCTCCAGCTCATCAAGAATATCGACGACGCCGTTACGGGCCCGTTCGATCCCATCAGCCAAGATTTTTTCGCGGCGCAGTAGGCGCGCCAATCCCGTGATCTCGCCGTGGGAGAGCGCGAAGGTGAGTTGGCTGGTGACCCGGTCAGCCAGATCATGGGCTTCGTCCACAACGAAAGCATCTACGTCCGGGAGCACCGGGGTGCCCGAGCTATGCACGCCCAACATCGCATGATTGGTAATGACGATATCTGCCTCGGCAGCCTCGGTGCGGGCGCGCACCGGGAAGCACACCTCGCGCAGCGGGCACTTCACGCCCACACATTCGGGTTTACTCAAGGAGACTTGGCGCCAGGCACGCTCCGAGACACCGGGAACAAGATCATCACGGTCCCCGGTCTCGGTTTCCGCGGCCCATTCGCGCAAGCGCATCACTTCTTCGCCGGTTGCGCTGGCGCCGTATTCCCCTTCGGCGCGGCTGACTAGGGCATCATCCTCCGGGTAGCCGCCGTGGACTTTACGCAAACATACGTAATTATTCCAGCCTTTGAGCAGGGCAATATGCGGTTCGTGGCCGGTCACGGCGCTGACGGCCCGCGCCACTCGCGGCGCGTCCTGCCCCACGATCTGGCGCTGCAAGGCGAGGGTGGCGGTGGAAACAGCCGCGCGCTGGCCGGTGCGCACCGACCATTCCATGAGCGGGACCAGGTAGCCGATAGATTTCCCGGTGCCCGTCCCGGCCTGAATCAGCAGGTGGGAGGAGTCCTCCAGCGCGGTGGCGGTCTCCTCGACCATGCGATTCTGCCCCTCGCGGACCGCTCCCCCGAGATCCGCGACCACCAGCTCGAGGATCTCGGTTAGTTCTTTCCTCATGCCCGTATCCTGGTGGGCACGTCTGTTTGGGCACCCCAGCGGGCCTCAATCTGACCCGCAATATTTGCCCGTACCCGCGCGTGGATGCGGGTTCCGGTGGGCAGATACTCAAGTTCTTCCAGGAGTTCCCCTTCTTCCAGGATCCGTGAAACAAGATCGCCGCGCTCGAAGGGAATGACCGCGTCGATTTCAATATTCGGGTGGGGCAGTTCTTCTTCGATGCGCGCGAGGAGTTCATCAATACCCGCCCCGGTGTGGGAAGACACCGCGATAGCGGACGGGTAACGGGAACGCAGCGCGGTTAGATCGACCGGATCGGCAATATCGGCTTTGGAGAGCACAATAATTTCCGGAATATCGCGGGCCCCGGGCACATCGGCGAGCACCTCGTGCACAGCGGTGACCTGCGCGACCGGATCCGCATTGGAGGCATCCACGACGTGGAGGAGGACATCCGCCCCGTCCACTTCCTCGAGGGTGGAGCGGAAAGCTTCCACCAGCTGGGTGGGCAGATTCCGCACGAATCCCACGGTATCCGAGAGGGTGAATTCGCGGCCTTCCGGGGTGATGGCTTTGCGGACCGTCGGATCAAGAGTGGCAAAAAGCGCGTTTTCCACCAGAACATTCGCACCGGTGAGCCGGTTGAGCAGCGAGGATTTCCCAGCGTTGGTGTAGCCAACCACCACCACGGAGGGAATCCCGGTACGGCGCCGTTCGGCACGCCGAGTGGAGCGGGCCGGTGCCATCTTTTTGATATCGCGGCGGAGTTTTGCCATGCGTTGGCGGATGCGGCGTCGATCCAATTCGAGCTGGGTTTCACCCGGGCCGCGCGATCCAATGCCGGCACCACCAGCCACCTGCCCGCCGGCCTGCCGCGACATCGATTCACCCCAACCGCGCAGGCGCGGGAGGAGATATTCGAGCTGTGCGAGCTCGACCTGGGCTTTGCCTTCTTTCGATTGGGCATGCCGCGCGAAAATATCGAGGATGAGCGCGGTGCGGTCGATCACTTTGACATTGACGATATCTTCGAGGGCGCGCCGCTGGGAGGGCGCGAGCTCGGTATCGACAATGACAGTATCGGCTTCCTGGGCTTCGACCATCGCGGCGAGTTCGCGTGCCTTGCCGGCGCCCAGGTAGGTGGCGCGGTCGGGTAACGCGCGGCGCTGGATTACTCCGGCCAGTACCGTTGAGCCGGCGGTATCCGCCAGTGCGGCGAGCTCACGCAGGGATTCTTCGGCGCGGGGGCGGTTCTCAGAAAAGACTCCCACGAGGATGACTCTTTCGAGGCGAACTTGGCGGTATTCAACATCGATGCCTTGTTCGCGTTCGATACCGCGCGCCAGGCCTTCTACTTCCTGGAGGCCGGTGTGGTCACGGTGGATGCTATCGGTATTGGCCTGCCAGGCGGTATCGGCTTGGAGTACCGTGCCGCGGCGGGTGGAGATATCGACATCACCGACGTGGTGCTTGTGTTCATGTACTTCGTTGCTAATGGCCACGTTCTCCTTTGTATTCGCTTTTATTTTCTCACGTTGCGCCGGAGTTTCCTACCGGGAAGTGGCGCGCGTGCTTCGGGTATGTGCGCGGGATCTTTCGCGGGAGTTTGCGCGACAGTTTGCGCGACAGTTTCCGCGCCGCTGCACGCTCCTTTAAGCTGGTGTTATGACTTCGCACTACTTTTCAGAGCATCCGGATACCGCGAGTAATGCGCGCACCCTCGAGGTAACGATCCGCGGGCGGGACTATTCCGTTACGGTCGACGACGGCGTCTTTTCCGGCGGTGGCCTCGATAAAGGCACCGCAGTGCTCTTACGAAAAGTGCCCGAGCCGGAGCTGGAGCCGGGCGATATCGCGGTGGATCTCGGGTGTGGCTGGGGGCCGATCACCTTGGCTTTGGCCGCCGAGGCACCTCAGATTATCGCGGTGGATGTGAATGAGCGGGCGCGCGAGCTGACCCGCGTCAATCTTGAAGCGAATGGCTTGCGAGGCGAGGTGTTGGCTCCGGATGAGGCTCTAGAACGTTTGGGCGAGAAGTCGATTCGGTTGCTGTGGTCGAATCCTCCTATCCGTATCGGGAAAGCTGCCCTGCATGAGCTGCTCACCACGTGGTTGGGCCGTCTGAGTGAGGACGGGGAAGCGTATCTGGTTGTGCAGAAGAATCTGGGTGCTGATTCCCTTGCTTCCTGGCTGGTAAACGAGGGGTATCAGTGCGAGAAGATCGGTTCCTCTAAGGGATTCCGGGTCTTGTACGTTCGCCGGTAGTGATACGGGAGCTAACTCGATACTGACGGAAGCGCTCCTTCGGTAACCGCCGCGCCGTTCCTCGGACTCACCGAGTGAGTTTCGTGAGGATGCGCGCGGCTAGCTGAGCTGGCGTGTCCGTACCTGCTTCCAGCCAGGTGATGCGGGGATCGGCCCGGAACCATGAGCGTTGCCGGCGCGCGAGCTTTCGGGTGGCGACACGGATCTCTTCGGTTCCTTCAGCGAGGCCAAGAGTGCCGTCCAGGATGGCCATGGCTTGGGGGTAGCCGGTTGCACGTGATGCGGTGGGGGCTTCCCGCAAGCCGAGGCGTAGCAAGCCGGCGGTTTCTTCCAGGAGCCCCTCCCGCATCATTTCATCAACCCGCACATTAATTGCGGCGTGAAGATCGGCTAATTCCCGGCGAATCGCGAAGATATGCACATCCTGGTAGTGGGAGGTATGGCGCGGAAAACTCGGGGTATAGGGCTTTCCCGTCAGTCGAATAACTTCCAGGGCGCGAATGACGCGGCGTTCATTACGCGTATCGATGGTGGCGTATGCCTGCGGATCGCGTTCCTCTAGCTCCCGCAGGAGCCGGGGATAATCACGGCGGGCTTCCTCCGTAATCGCGGCACGCAACCCGGGATCAGTTCCAGGGAACTGCAATTCGTCAAGAAGCGCAGATACATAGAGCCCCGAACCTCCCACCACCAGCGGAATTTTCCCCGCCGTGGTGATAGCAGCGAGATCCTGCCGGGCATGCTTCTGGTAGGCCGCAACCGAAGCTTCTTCCGCGATATCCAACTCATCAATCTGATGGTGGCGAATTCCGCGCCGCTGGGAAACCGGAAGCTTGGCGGTACCAATATCTAAGCCGCGGTAGAGCTGCATGGCATCGGCGGAGATGATCTCCACTTTTTGCGACCCGCCCAGAAGCTCCGCCAGCTCCAGCGAGACGGATGTTTTTCCGCTCGCGGTGGGGCCCACCACTGCAATAATCACCCGGCCACCGCCTTATCTGCCGCGTAACCGTATTGATCATCATCAGTTTGCTCCGCGGCAAGTTCTTCCGCGGCGCACTCCTCAGCGACGCACTCCTCCGCAGCGCGTTCTTCTAGGAGCACCGCGCGGGCTTGACGGAGCGCCTGGGCGCATTGTTCGGCGGTGAAGCCGCGCCGAGCCAGCATAGCGTAGGTACGTTGGGCGAGCGTTTCCGGTTTCCCTGAGGCGCTGCGTAGCTTCTTGAGAGCAAGCTCCACCGCCGAATCGAGTTCCGCTTCCGGTTCGATATCAGCAAGCACTTCCTCGATAATGCTTGCGTCTACGCCTTTGCGGCGAAGTTCCGCTGAGATGGCACGCCGGGAAGCGTTCTTATCACGCCGGCGAGCCGCCGTGAGCGTGCGCGCAAACTTGGCATCGTCAATATAGCCGGCCGCCTCGAATTCGTGGAGTACCCGCTCAGCCACGGCTTCCGGCACCTGGCGGGTGTGGAGCGCCTGGCTGAGTTGATAGCGGGAACGATCCATCATGCCGAGCTGGCGATAAACAATATCCCGAGCCCGGTGCAGGTGTTCCTCTTCACTCAAGGACTCGAGGTCAGGCCCTCTCCGAGCGCCGCGCCCATATCTACTAGCACCGCGCTGTGAACGGCCGCCGCTACGCGCGTAGCTAGCAGCGCGTGATCGACCGCCGCCGGTATCGGTATCGGTATCGGTATCCGAGTAGTGTGCCACCGCGACCACCTACTTAGAAATCAACGGTTTCCGCGGCATTACCGGTGCTTTTCGCCGATGCGGCCTGCTTAGTACCGCCAGCGCCGGCAGTAGCGCCATCAGCTCCGGCCTTAGCTTCAGTTTCGCTTGCTTCAGCTTCCTCCGGGTCTTCCCTCAGGCCGGCCTTGCGGAGAATTTTATCCTCAATTTCATCACGCAAATCCGGATTATCCATGAGGAATTGGCGGGCCTTTTCTTTACCCTGGCCTAATTGGTCACTCTCATACGTGAACCAGGCACCGGCCTTGCGGATGATATTCAGTTCCACACCAACATCGAGGAGGCTTCCCTCCCGGGAAATTCCCTCACCGTAGATGAGGTCAAATTCTGCCTGCTTGAAAGGCGGTGCCATCTTGTTCTTGACGATCTTGACACGGCAGCGATTCCCCACGGGTTCACTACCGTTTTTAAGGGTCTCAATGCGCCGCACGTCCATACGGACAGAGGCGTAGAACTTGAGGGCTTTTCCACCGGTGGTGGTTTCCGGGTTACCGAACATCACCCCGATTTTTTCACGCAGCTGGTTAATGAAAATGGCGGTGGTGCCCGAGGCGGAGAGCGCACCGGTCATTTTCCGCAGCGCTTGGCTCATGAGGCGTGCCTGCAAGCCAACGTGGGAATCACCCATATCGCCTTCAATTTCGGCCTTGGGAACGAGGGCTGCCACGGAATCGATGACGATGATGTCAATCGCGCCGGAGCGGATGAGCATATCGGCAATTTCCAAGCCCTGTTCTCCGGTATCCGGCTGGGAGACGATCAGCGAATCAGTATCAACGCCCAGAGCCCGCGCATAGATTGGGTCAAGCGCGTGTTCTGCGTCGATAAACGCGGCTATCCCGCCATTGCGCTGTGCGCTAGCAACAGCGTGGAGCGCAACCGTGGTTTTACCCGAAGATTCCGGACCGTAAATTTCCACCACGCGCCCGCGCGGCAAACCACCAATGCCAAGGGCAATATCCAGAGCGATAGATCCGGTAGGAATGACTTCCACCCGCGGACGGACATGGTCACCCAGCCGCATCACGGAGCCCTTACCGAATTGCTTATCAATTTGCGCCAGAGCGGTATCAATTGCTTGTTTGCGATCATCCACTGCGGGGCGCCCGACCGTTTTGGTGCGGGCACTAGCTTTAGCTGCGGCCATATCCCATCCTTACTCACGTTTCCTACAGATCAGGCCTAGGCGAGACACTCCCTCTCCGAGAGGCTCGAGATCACTGTATATCCGGCCTACGACATACTTAGGCGCCGCGAAACTCCTGTGGATAACGCTGACGCCTGAGGATCTGTGGACTATTCTAATACGAACGGTTGTTCGGTACCGCATGGAGGCGGTGTGTCACCCGCTGCATTCGCGCAGCTACTCGCGGGCCGCGAAATCTTCCGGGGTGAGCCGGTGGAGGTAATGGTAGTAATCCGGGAATCCCATCGTCTCGCACACGGCATCCCAGATCCGCTGCGGATCTTCCCCGGCTTCGAGGGCTTGGGCCGGGCTACGGTCACCCAGAGCGGAAAGAACGAGATCTTGGGCTGCGCTTCTCCCGCGCCCGTGCGGGAAAGCACGATCAATATTGAGCCAGAATTCAGATTCGCGCACCGGTGCTTTGCATTCCTTTATTGGTGTGGGGCTTCGATTAGGGCGCCTGGTGAGAAGCGCTCGACACAGCATAACGGCGCGTATCAAGGGAAACTGAAGCTAGGTAGCTAGCTCCGAGCACTCCCGCTTCGCGAGCGGGGCGCTACCTTGACCGCGCCGTTTGCGACGTGGTGTATAGGGATTACTTCGTAGTGGAAAGTTCCCCGCGCATGAGTTCTGCCGGGCTTTCCGGCACGCGCAGGTGAGCCGGGATGCGACCTTCAACCAGGTCAATCCGATCAGCAACCAAGCGCAGCACGTGACTCATGGGCACGTTGAGCGCCCGGCAGATCGAGGCGAGGAGTTCCGAGGAAGCTTCTTTCTGACCGCGTTCGACTTCGGAGAGGTATCCGAGGGAAACACGTGCATCGGAGGAAACTTCCCGCAGGGTACGCCCTTGCCGCTGCCGGTAGGCCCGCAAAACCTCGCCAATCTCTTCGCGAAGGAGAGCGGGTTGGCGTTGTTCAGGACGCACTACGAAATCATTCTTCCGGGTTACGCCGGTACGGGTATCAATTGTCATCACTAACCTCAACGCCTACTTCCTGTTTTTATTCCCCACAGAGCGAAACATCTTCATCGCCTCCGGTGCCAGGCTCGTGGCACGAGGCCATCAAAAGGTTCCACAAATATTAAGCCAGGCGAATCTGAAGATTTACTGGGAGCGAACAGGAGTTAGTCAGGACACAGCTGAATTGGCGCACTGATCGGTTGCGCCGTCGTGCAAAAACGCGGCAAGAAGTTCGACGGCGCCGCGCACCGCCCCGCTCCGTACGTCGCTCCGCCCCCCGGCAATATGGAGCTCGCGCGCCAGGTGCGCCCCGCTCCGCGTGCTCACCGCGATCCACACGGTTCCCGCCGGGTGTCCATCATGCGGGCCGGGCCCGGCTACCCCGGTGGTGGCCATGCCGACATCCGCTCCGGCGACGTCGCATACGCCACGGGCCATCTGGAGCGCAACTTCCCGGTCCACCGGCCCGTGGCTGGCTAAACGCTCGCTGGACACTCCGAGGATGCTGGCTTTGAGGTCGGTGGCATAGCTGACCACTCCCCCGCGCAGCACCGCGGAAACTCCGGGAATGGTGACGAATTGTGCAGTGAGCAGCCCGCCGGTGAGGGATTCCGCGCAGGCGAGGCTGAGGCCGCGTTCGTGCAAGTTCCTCACGCAAGTTTCCGTGAGCGCGGCGAGGTCCGCGGCGCCAGTTGGCTGCGCCGTCGTCATGAGTGCGCCTCGTGGCCGCTACCGCGGGCGATCCGCACCGCATCGCCGACGTACCCGACGGCGGACCACACCGAGAGTACAAGCGCCACCCCGAGGGTGATCCACCCGAGCCACTGGAAAATATCTCCGCCCGGGTGCCCGAGCCACGCAATCCACGGCAGCATGAGGATACCGGCGCCGATGGACTGGGCAAACATTTTGAGTTTGCCAATCCAGCCGGCCGCCATGACCTGTTTGGTCACCACGAGCATCCGCACCAGGGTGATGAAAATTTCGCGGGCGATCATGAGGATAGTGACCCACCACCACAGCCGGTCGTGGAGCGAGAGCATGATGAGCGCCGCCGCGATGAGGCCTTTATCAGCGATGGAATCGGCGAGCTTCCCGAAGTTGGTGATGAGGCCCCGCGAACGCGCCAGCTGCCCATCGAGACGGTCGGTGAACGCGGCGACGGCGAAAACTACCCAGGCCCAGAAACTGCGGGTGGCGGTCGGCTCCCAGAACACCCAGATAAAAACGGGGATGAGGATGATCCGCGCGACCGTCAAAGCATTAGCAATATTGAGGAGGGGCGGCTCGCTCGCCTCCGGAGCGTTCGTGTGAGACATGGCCCTACTTTACCGCCCCGTGAGCTGCCAGGCGTCCTCCCCGGATTCGCCGGCGGGGTCATCGTCGTCGTACCAGGTGGGGGCGGTGCTCTCCGGGTCGTGTGCCAGTGGATCTTCGGCGTAGCGGTTTGCGTACCCGGTACCGGCTCCGGCGCTGTTCGCACCGTTTGCACCGTTTGCGCCATTAGCACCGTTCGCTGTGCCCGCACCGTTTGCGCCGTTCGCACCGTTTCCAGCGTAGGCGCCGTTAGCACCGTTCCCGGCGTTCCCGCCGTCCGCACCGTGCCCCGTTGCCGCGCCGCCTGCCCCGCCGGCAGATCCAGCTCCCGGAGCACCGACGCCAGGTGCCCCAGCTCCGGCCCCGGTTTCCACCTCGCTCGGTTCGTCCTCGTAAATAGAGTCGCGTTCTCCGCGCAGCATGGCGAGGGCATCCTCCACCAATTCCGGGGCCACCAGCACGTCGCGGGCTTTGGAGCCTTCGGAGGGCCCCACGATTTCGTATTGTTCGAGCAGGTCCATCATCCGCCCCGCCTTGGCAAACCCGATGCGCAATTTGCGTTGCAGCATGGAGGTGGATCCGAATTGGGTGGTGATCACGATTTCCGCGGCCTGGAGCAGAATATCGAGGTCCTCGCCGATTTCTTCACGCTGTTTCTTTTCGCGCCCGGCGGCTTCCACCGTTTCTTGGAAATCTTCGCGGTACTGGGGGCGTAACTGTGTTTTCACGTGCTCGACAACGCGCTCAATTTCCGCCTCGTCCACCCAGGCACCCTGGAGGCGAATTGGCTGGGCACCGCCCGGCATGAAGAGGGCGTCGCCCTGGCCAATGAGTTTCTCCGCCCCGCCCTGATCGAGGATGGTGCGCGAATCTGCCAGCGAGGAGGTCATAAAGGCCAGGCGGGAGGGGATATTTGCTTTGATGAGGCCGGTGACCACGTCCACGGAGGGACGCTGGGTGGCAAGCACCAGGTGAATACCGGCGGCGCGCGCCAGCTGGGTGATGCGCTGGATGGAGGATTCCACGTCGCGCGGCGCCACCATCATCATGTCAGCCAATTCGTCCACCACGACCAGCAGGTAGGGGTAGGGCTGGAGGGTACGGTGCGGATCGTGTGCCTTAACGGTGCCCGCCCGTATCGCCTCGTTGAAATCGGTGATGTTCTTGAAGCGGTAGGACTGCATATCGTCGTAGCGCGCATCCATCTCCTTGACCACCCATTCCAGCGCCTCGGCGGCCTTCTTCGGGTTGGTGATAATCGGGGTGATGAGATGGGGAATACCCGCGTAAATCGTCAGCTCCACGCGCTTGGGATCCACGAGGATCATCCGAACTTCGTCCGGGGTGCAGCGCATAAGTACCGAGGTAATCATTGAGTTAATGAACGATGACTTTCCCGCGCCGGTAGCGCCCGCCACCAGCAGGTGCGGCATTTTTGCCAGGTTGGTGACCACGAACTGCCCACGCACATTCTTCCCCACTGCCACAGTGAGGGGATGGTGGTCACGGCGCGCCACGTCGGAAGCCAAAACATCACCTAGCTGCACCACTTCACGGTCCGCATTGGGAATCTCAATACCGATCGCGGATTTACCCGGAATGGGGGAAAGAATACGCACATCGGCGCTCGCCACCGCGTAAGCAATATTTTTCGAGAGCTGGGTGATGCGCTCGACTTTAACGCCCGGCCCCAGCTCCACTTCGTACTGGGTAACCGTCGGTCCGCGCGAAAAGCCGACCACCTGCGCATCCACCCCGAAATCGGTGAAGACCTGGGTGAGCGCGGCAACAACGCGATCATTCGCCTCGGTGCGTTCGGGATGCACCGCCCCGCGTTTGAGCAAATCCGGGGAGGGCAGCTCATACAAAATACTCGGGTCGAGCGNCCCCGGCGCTTTTTCCGACGGGGCGGGCCCCGCCCCGTTTGGGTCTTCGTCCCTGCCCTCTGAAACACATCAGAGGGTGATAAAGACAAAGCCATTGGCGCCGCTGGCACCGTCTGCCCAGGCGGCCCCAGCCGCCCCGTCCGCCCCGTTCCCGCCGTCACTGGAGGCGGGATCGGTAGCTGCGTCGTCGTGCTCAGAAGAAGCCCCGGACAGTGCCGCATCCAAGTAACTGCGCGCGGTTTTCTTGCCGCGCCGCGACGTGCGCCCGGCGCTGGGGAGCCGGGTGGTGTTCTCCGCCGCGTCAATATCATGCGGGGAATCGTAGGGAACCGAGGCGGAATGCCCGCGGTTGGCGATCTCCTCCCCCGCATCAAGCTGGCGCTGTTCGCGCCGGTCCCGAATGGTGGCGGCAATATCCGCCATGGAGACGTCGGCGATATAGAGCCCGGCCCACAAAATAATAATGACGAGGATGGGAACAGCGCCCCACGGGGAGAACAGCATCTCGAGGACGCCCCCGCCGAGCCAGCCGATCAGGCCGCCGGCGTTTTCTACGTCCGCGAAGTGGTCGGCCGGGCTGCGCGGTTGTTTCACAACGTGAATAATGCCGGCCAGGCACACCACGATAATCAACACGCCCAGCAGTACCCGCCGGTGTTCATTCCCGCGCGCCGGGACCACCAGCCTGNGCAAGGCCCCCCACAATAACCAACCCGCCCAGCAGTCCCCGCCGGTGTTCATTCCCGCGCGCCGGGACCACCAGCCTGATAGCGAGGGCCAGGAAAACGGCGGGAATAAGAACGGAGAGCAGCCCGAAGATACCTGCGGTGGCGTGGTGAATAACACCGCCGAGCACCCCGGAAATATTGAACCATTCGCGCAGTGCCACAATAACCGCGAGACCGAGGAACGTCGCCACGAGGGCGTTGCGCACATTCCCCGTCAGCTGGCGCCCCTCCGCCCGCTCCATACCCGCACCGTTAGCGGACGGTGCGGTACGGCGGGACGGACGGCGCGCGGGCGCCGTCGTCTCTTTCTCGGTTTTTTTGACACGTCGCTGAAACTTCACATCAAAAGCCTAGCCTTTGTGCAAAAAGTTGCCCCTCCCGGCGCGCCGCATGCGAGAGGGACTACACCTCCACGACGGTCGGAATAATCATGGGCGAACGGCGCAATTTACGCGAGACCCAGCGCCCCACCACGCGCCGCATGGCCTGCTGCATCCCGTAGCTATCCGAGCCCTTCGCCACGGCTTCTTCCAGGGCACGCGTGACTTCCGGAGTGATGCTGTCAAAGACGGTTTCATCTTCGGCCATGGCGCGCGCCTGGAGGTGCGGGCCGGTAACGATGCGCCGCGCATTGGTATCCACCACCGCGAAAATAGCAATAAAGCCTTCGTTGGAGAGGATCTGGCGGTCCTTGAGTTCGGATTCGGTAATATCCCCGACCGACGAGCCGTCCACGTAAATATTCTGGAAAGGCACCGAGCCGACAAGGCGAACTTCGCCGTCGATCATATCGATAACCGAACCGTTTTCCGCCAGAATCACATTATCGGCAGGCACCCCGGTTTTCACCGCGACACCGGCATTAGCGACCTGGTGGCGCACCTCCCCGTGAATGGGCATGGCGTAGGCCGGCTGCAAAATGTTGTAGCAGTAGAGCAATTCGCCCTGGGCGGCGTGCCCCGATACGTGCACCCGCGCATTTCCCTGGTGGATAACATTCGCGCCGAGCTTGATAAGCCCGTTGATCACCCGGAACACCGAATTTTCGTTTCCGGGAATAAGCGAGGAAGCCAGCAGCACCGTATCCCCGGGATTAATCGCCACCTTGGGGTGGGAACGATTCGCGATGCGGGAAAGCACCGCCATGGGTTCGCCCTGGGAGCCGGTGGACATGTAGATGCGGCGGTTTTCGGGCAGGTCCTTCATATTTTTGAGATCGACGACGGTGCCCTCTGGCACGTCCAAATACCCCAGGTCCTCCGCAATTTTCATATTGCGCACCATGGATCGGCCCACGAAGGCAACCTTGCGCCCATTGTGGGCCGCGGCGTTGAGGACCTGCTGGACCCGGTGCACGTGCGAGGCGAAGGAGGCGACGACGATCTGCCCGGTGGCCCCGCCGATCACCGAATCGATCACCGGCTGAATTTCCGACTCGGAATGCACAAAACCGGGGATTTCCGCGTTGGTGGAATCGCACATGAACAAGTCCACGCCTTCATCCCCGGCCGCTGCGAATGCACGCAGGTCGGTGAGGCGCCCGTCCAGCGGGAGCTGGTCCATCTTGAAATCACCGGTGATGAGAATATTGCCCTCCGGGGTGCGGATGAACAGGGCCAGCGCATCCGGAATGGAATGGTTGACGGCAATGAACTCAAATTCCATGCCCGCGATACTCATGGAATCCCCTTCGGCCACCACGGTGACATTCGGGGTGATGTGGTGCTCCTGGAGTTTCGCCTCCACGAAAGCAATGGTCAATTGGGAGCCGATCACCGGGATATCCGGGCGCATTTTCAGCAGGTAGGGCACCGCCCCGATATGGTCTTCATGCCCGTGGGTGAGCACGATGGCGGCAATATCCTCGAGGCGATCTTCCAGGTAGTCAAGATTGGGGAGAATAAGATCAACACCGGGTTGGGCTTCTTCGGGGAACAGCACGCCACAATCGGCAACCACCAGTTTTCCCTGGTATTCAAGAACATTGCAATTGCGGCCAACTTCACCGAGCCCACCTAGGGGAACGATACGAACGGCGTCCCGCAGCGGTGGTACAGATTTCTTCACTTCATCACTCACCCCTGTATTCTCTCACGAAGCGGGGCGCTTCCATAGGTGCTTCATGCCCGGGCGTAAAACTAGTGGCCTGCTAGTCCGCGAGGAGCCCTTCGGCGCGCAGCGCTTCCGCCAGTTCCGCGATCTGCGCCGCGGAGGCTCCCACCAGGGGTAGCCGCAGGGTTGCCGAGGGGATAACCCCGAGGAGCTTGAGCGCCTCTTTGGCCATAACGGCGCCCTGGCCGCTGCCCATAATCGCGGAAATAATATGGCGCTGCGCGGCGGCTTCCCGGCGGGCAGCGGGAAGATCCCCGGCATCGACCTGCTCCACCAGAGCCCGCAAACGCGCCGCAATAACGTGCCCGGCCACCGAAATCACCCCGGAGGCACCGTGGGCGAGCCAGGCGAAATTGAGGGCGTCGTCCCCCGAGTAATACTCCAGGCCGGTGCGCGCCATTTTCACGAAACCGCCCGCCACGTCCCCGGTGGCATCTTTGACGGCGAGGATGCGCGGATGCTCCGCTAGCCGTAGCAGCGTATCCAATTCGAGCCGCACCCCGGTGCGCCCCGGGATGTCGTAAACCATGACGGGCAGATCGGTTGCTTCCGTCACGTTCAAAATATGCTGGTACACGCCCTCTTGGGAGGGGCGGTTGTAATACGGGGCGACGACGAGCAGCCCCTGCGCCCCACTTTTTTCGGCACCGCGGGCAATGCGCACGGCGTGGGCGGTGTCATTAGAACCGGCACCGGCAATGACCATGGCGCGATCCCCCACCGCCGCGCACACTTCCCGCACCAGTACATCTTTTTCGGGCTGGTGCGTGGTGGGAGATTCCCCGGTGGTGCCCGAGAGGAGCAGGGCATCACACCCCTGGTCCACGAGAGTGGTGGCCAGCGCCACCGCGGCATCAACATCCAAGGAGCCGTCGGCGTGGAATGGGGTCACCATCGCAACGCTGACGGATCCGAAACTGCGTGAAGGCAAAGTGTGCTCGTCCATGGGCTCAGCCTATCGTCCCCAGCTCATATACTGCTCTAACCCCACCTGCACGCCCGGATGCTGGTCAATGCCGCGGATAGCGAGAAGCACCCCGGGCATAAACGATTCGCGAGTGAAGGAATCCTGGCGCAAGGTGAGTTGTTCACCCGGGTTGCCCAGCAGCACCGTTTCGTGGGCGTTCAGGCCCCGTAGGCGCACCGCGTGCACCGGGATGCCGGCAATTTTCTCCCCGCGGGCGGGCGCCGGCCCACAGGTCGCATCGGGGGCGGGTGCGCATCCGGCCGCCGCCCGGGCCGCCGCGATTTTCTCCGCGGTGGCGCGCGCCGTTCCCGAGGGAGCATCCACTTTATCGGGATGGTGCATTTCCACCACTTCGACGGATTCGAAATACGGGGCGGCCATTTCCGCGAACATCATGGTGAGCACGGCGCTCAAACCGAAATTCGGGGCGATGAGCACATGGCGCCCCGTTTCCTTGGCCACGGCCTCAATCCGTGCGATTTTTTCCGGAGTCCACCCCGTCGCTCCGACGACGGCGTGGCAGCCGTGAGTCAGGAGGGCTCGCACGGTATCTTCCGTGGCATCGGGAACGGTGAAGTCCACTCCCACAGTGGCGCCCGCCAGGGTCTGGGCGTTGATGGGATCATCCTTGGTGATCCGGGCGGTCAGGTTCATGTCGGGGGCGGCGGTGACGGCGGTGCACACGGTGCTCCCCATCCGTCCCGCCGCTCCCACCACAGCTACGTTGATAGTCATACCGTCCATGCTACGTGGCCTGGATAGACTAGGTGTTATGAGTTTTGGATATGAGCACAGCTCGGAACGTTACGATGCCCGCGGCGGGCGGGACTACCGGGGAGGCCGGGGCCCGCGCGGGGGCCGGGATCGCCAATATGACCGTCGGGATAGGCGGGGCGGGGCGCCCCGTGAACGGCGCGAATTTGCGCGGGTCGAAGGAGACGACGTCGACCTTATCGACCGCCTCCACGAACTGGACGGACGCAATTACCCTGCCTACAAGTCTGTTATCGGCGATTACGACTACGGCATGTACACGGTGCATATTGATCGGGTGCAATCCGATCCCTACGCACCGCCCTCCGCGCTGCGGGTGACCGCCGATCCAGCGAAGGTGGGGATTCCCGCTGATTTGCTCACCACTCCGGAGCAACGCCTGGCTGTTGCTGATTTCCTAGCCCGTACTTTTGCGGAACGCGCCCGCCATTCTCGCGATATTTCCATCGCGAAAGTGGGACAAGAAATTCTGGAGCGCTCCAGCGCCACCGTTTTCGCCAATCACGTGGAGCTGCGTTTCCAATGCCATTTCCCCGCGCAAGGGCGCACGATCCTCGGGCATGCCATGGCCCAAACCGCCGACGAGTACCTTCCCGAGATCATCGAAGCCACGCTCAATTTCTCCTCCGAAGGGGAAGAGTTTGCGGCTCACCGGGACGCGTTACGTAAACATGTGGAAACGTATGAGGATTATCTCGCCCTTCAGGACGTGATTCGGGAGCGCGGCTGGATTGGTTTTATTAACGACGGCGCAGTACTGGTGCGCCGGTCGGGTATTTCCGATCTGCCTTTGAGTGACGCCATTGCTTTCTCCAGCCCGGAAAATTTGCGTGAAAGCGTGCAGCTGCCCCATGCCGGTGAAGTGACCGGTATGCCGGTTATTCCGGGTATTACGGTGATCGTTGGCGGGGGCTACCACGGTAAGTCCACGCTGCTCTCCGCGCTGGAGCGCAGCGTTTACCCGCATATTCCCGGGGATGGGCGCGAGCTGGTCGCCATGGATCCCAGCGCGATGAAGGTGCGTGCCGCCGATGGGCGCTGGGTGACCGGTGTGGATGTCTCAGCTTTCATCAATTCCCTGCCCGATGGCACGGATACCACTGATTTTTCCACCGAAAATGCTTCGGGTTCTACTTCGCAGGCCGCCGCGATTGCCGAGTCCATTGAGGCCGGTTCGCGGGTCTTGCTTATTGACGAGGACACCTCGGCCACAAATCTCATGATTCGTGATGAGCGGATGCGTGCCCTGGTGCCGGCAAACCAGGAACCAATTACGCCTTTTGTGGATCGGATTGCTGGTATGGCGCGCGCCGGTATTTCCACCATTATGGTCATGGGTGGCTCGGGCGATTATTTGGATGCCGCGGATCGGGTGCTCCTCATGGACCACTATGTGTGCCACGATGTTACGGAGCAGGCCCGGGAGGTTGCCGCGGCGCACCCGCGGGAGCGCAATGATATTGCCGAGTTTACGCACCCGGCGCCGCGCTATCCGCTCCCCCTCAAGGCCCACGGGGTCAAGGCGAAAACGAAGTCGCGCGGGGTGGATCTTATTTCTCTGGACCGCGCTGATATTGATCTCAGCGATGTGCCCCAGATTGTGGATCCGGGCCAAACCGCTGCGATTGCCTGGGCGATTCGCTCCCTGACCGATCCCACCCGCGCTCTGTGCCTGCGCGGCAAATACACCGTTCCGGAAGGTATTGCACGCCTGGAGGAGACCATTGCCACGCACGGCCTGGATGCCCTGGGAGCCGGCGAAAAACCGGCCTTCCTGGCCCGGCCGCGCGCGGTGGATATTGCCGCGGCGCTCAACCGCTACCGCACCCTCAAGGTGGTGCACGCCCCGGTGGGCGAGCCGGCCGCGAGCGAGCCCGCGGCGGATGCGAGGGAAGCGCACGAGGCGGAGACTGGGGCGGCCGCGCCGTCGGCGCCGAGCGTGGGCTCCGCACCCAGTGCCCCGTCCGCACCGTCGGCCGAAAGCGCCCCGTCTGCACCATCGAGCGATAGCGCCCCATCCGCGCCTAGCCCGGAGGACGCCGAATAGCCGAAAACCGACTAGCGAACTAGCGGCCCAGCGGAGCGCCCGCTAGTTCTCCGGTCCCACGGTTACGCACGAACGCTGGCCTGCCGCGATGCGGCGGGCCAGCTCGTTTATATCTGCGGCGCGCACGGCGCGGGCACGGCGCAGGTGTTCCTCATGCGAAATGAGGCTGCCACGTACCAGCTCGGAGGTGCCGAGCCGGGTCATGGCGGTGCCCACCCGTTCGGCGTCGAACACAATATCGGCGCGCAGGCGCCGGAAAGCGGATTCCGTTTCTTCTTCGCTCACTCCGTCGCGGGCGAGGCGATCCAATTCGGTCATCATGAGTTCGCGCACGGTGCCCACATTATGCGGGGCGCAACCGGCCGCCAGGCAGAACATGCCGCCTTCGCGGTAGCTGATCGGGAAGGAATAGGTCGAGTAGGCCAGGGCGCGCCGTTCC
This sequence comes from Actinotignum timonense, assembly GCF_900155575.1. Taxonomy (GTDB): domain Bacteria; phylum Actinomycetota; class Actinomycetes; order Actinomycetales; family Actinomycetaceae; genus Actinotignum; species Actinotignum timonense. Next base: position 2,030,906 of record NZ_LT706966.1, read on the forward strand.
CGAATTTCCTGGAAAAGCCGCGAGGAGGTTCCTCCGCCCAGAATCGCATTGAGGGCGAGCAAGGTGGGCAGGTCCTCGCTGGTCAAGCTCAACCCCGGCATCCCCACGATAACCGCCGCCTGCTCCACTTCCTTCGGAACGTGCAGCTCGCGCGCTTCCTGGTAGACGATAGGCGGGGCGATACGGCGCGGGTGGGCGTCGCGCTCCGTGCTCAGGTCCCAGCCTCCGGCGCTCAGCGCCTCCACCGCCAGTTCGCATAGCCTTTCGTGATCGACGGCGCCCGCGGCAACCACCACCACTTCATCGGGATGGTAGACCCCGTGATAGTGCTCGAGGAGCGCCTCGTGCTGGAGGGCCCGCACCGTCTGCGCCGTTCCCCCAACGGGGCGCGCCAGCGGGTGATCCCCGAAGACCAGCTGCGGGATTTTTTCCATGGCGGTATCGGTGGCATCGTCGGCATACATGGCGAGTTCTTCGAGGATAACGCCGCGTTCCACCGCGAAATCTTCGGCGCTGAGGGTCGCGCTGGTGAGCATATCGGCGAGGATATCGATGGCCTGGGGCAGGTCCTCGTCAAAAATATGGCCGTGATAGTGGGTGTATTGCTTCGAGGTGGCCGCGTTGAATCCCCCGCCCAGGTAGTCCGTTTCTCGCGAAATATCGAGGGAGCTGCGCCGCTTCGTGCCTTTGAACAGCAGGTGCTCAAGGAAATGGGTGGATCCTTGGGTCTCCGCCACTTCGTCGCGGGACCCGGCGCCCACCCACATGCTGACGTAGGTGGAGTGAATATGGGGCAGGCGGTAGCTGAGGACACGTAGCCCGCCGGGGAGGACGGTGCGGCGTAGGAGTGCGCCGTCGTCGTCAATATTGAGACTGGCGCCCGCGTTAAGCGGAAGGGGCAGTTCGCTATACATCATGGGAATACTTTTCTGGATAGTTACGCAAACTCCCCGAACGTCCGGAAACATTCGGGGAGTTCACTATGCCTTAGCGCCCGTGGGCGCGGGTTTTAGTCTTCGTCCGTGTGGACGGTGCGACGACGCCGCCGCGAACCGCGACTTCCACGCGAACCGCGACTTGAGCTGGAGTCAGCATCGGAGTCGTCTGCCGAGGGTGCGCTGGGCGCCGAGGACTCGCTGCGCCGGCGCGAACGGGAACGCGCCCGGTTCTGCCGCGGGGCGCTCTCCTCCGCTTCGCCGTGAGCGCCGTTATCGCCCTGATCGGAGCTTTCCGCTTCGGCGTTCGCTTCGCCTTCCGGAACGACCGCTTCCAGGGAGATCTTGCCGCGATCATCGATTTCGCCGATTTCGACCTCGACCTTGTCGCCCACATTGAGGACATCTTCCACGTTCTCCACGCGCTTGCCACCCACGAGGCGGCGAATCTGGGAGATGTGGAGGAGGCCGTCGCGGCCCGGGGTGAGGGAGATGAACGCACCGAAAGTGGTGGTCTTGACCACGGTACCCACGTAGCGTTCGCCCACTTCGGGGAGCTGCGGGTTGGCGATGGAATTGACCGTGTCACGAGCGGCTTCCGCGGAGGCGCCGTCGGCAGCACCAATGAAGACGGTGCCGTCATCCTCGATGGTGATTTCCGCGCCGGTATCTTCCTGGATCTGGTTGATCATCTTGCCCTTGGGGCCGATGACTTCGCCGATCTTATCCACCGGGATCTTCACGGTGAGGATACGGGGGGCGGTGGGCGCCATCTCATCGGGGCCGTCAATGGCCTGGTTCATGAGATCGAGGATGGCCAGCCGGGCGTCACGGGCCTGGGACAGCGCCGCGGAGAGGACTTCCGCGGGGATGCCGTCCAGCTTGGTGTCCAGCTGCAGCGCGGTCACGTAGTCGCGGGTGCCGGCCACCTTGAAGTCCATATCGCCCAGGGCATCTTCCGCACCGAGAATATCGGTGAGGGTCACGTACTTGGTTTCCCCGTCAATCTGAGCGGAAATAAGGCCCATGGCGATACCGGCAACCGGGGCCTTGAGCGGCACACCCGCGTTGAGCAGGGACATCGTGGAGGCACACACCGAACCCATGGAAGACGAGCCGTTCGAGCCCATCGTCTCGGAGACCTGGCGGATCGCGTAGGGGAATTCCTCGCGGCTGGGCAGCTGGGATTCCAGCGCCATTTCGGCCAGGTGCCCGTGCCCGATTTCGCGGCGCTTGGGGCTGCCCACGCGCCCGGTTTCGCCGGTGCAGTAGGGCGGGAAGTTGTAGTGGTGGATGTAGCGCTTGTGGGTAATCGGGGAAAGATTATCCAGCGGCTGCTCCATCTTGAGCATATTGAGGGTGGTTACCCCGAGGATCTGGGTTTCGCCACGCTGGAAGATCGCCGAGCCGTGCACGCGCGGCAGCACACCGGCCTGCGCGGAAATCGAACGAATATCGGTGGGGCGGCGCCCGTCCATACGCACGTTTTCGGTGAGGACGTGGCGGCGCATGACTTCCTTGAAGTGGTCATTGACCGCGGCGGCGAGCCCGGGGCCGTCTTCTTCCAGGTTGAACTGGGCATCGGCGGGCACCGTCAGCTCGGAAACGATCTGATCGGTGAGGTCATTGAGTGCGGTATCGCGCTCCACCTTGTCCACAATCCCGAGGATGGTGTTGAAACGATCACCAAGAACATTGCCGACGGCCTCGAACTGGGCGTCGGTGTAATTCGGGAAGAAGGGGTAGTCCGCGGTGGGCTTCCCGCATTCGTTGATGAGGCTGAGCTGCGCTTCGCAGAGGGTGCGGATAACGCCCTTGGCAGCTTCCAGGCCCTGGGTAATAACTTCTTCGGTGGGGGCAATGCCACCGGCGGCCACGTTCGCTTCCGTTTGTTCGGGAGCTTGGGCCTCCACCATGGTGATGGCGACGTCGTCCCCAACAATACGCCCGGCAATATCCATAGAGAAGGTGGCGCGCGCCATTTCCGACCAGCGCGGGAAGGCGATCCACTGCCCGTCCACGAGGGACACGCGGGTGCCACCAACCGGCCCGGCAAAGGGCAGATCCGTCAGCGAGGTGGACAGGGACGCGGCGTTGATCGCGAGAACGTCGTAGGCATCATCCGGGTGGATGGAGAGCACGGTTTCCACGATCTGCACTTCGTTACGCATGCCCTTGGTGAAAAGCGGGCGCAGCGGGCGGTCGATGAGGCGGGCGGCCAGAATGGCGTCCGTACCGGGCCTGCCTTCGCGGCGGAAGAAGGAACCGGGAATTTTACCTGCTGCGTAGGAGCGTTCTTCCACATCCACCGTCAGCGGGAAGAAATCGAAGTGTTCCTTCGGGCTTTTCGAAGCGGTGGTGGCGGAGAAAACGGTGGTTTCCCCGTCCAGGTAGGCCAGGGCGGCGCCGTTGGCCTGCTGGGCTAGCAGCCCGGTTTCGAAACGGATAGTACGTGTTCCAAAGGAGCCGTTATCAACAACGGCTTCCACACTATGAATATTGGGACCCTCCACGGGACCTCCTTTTATTTCGGCCGCGAGGCGGCCATCAGTGGTAATTCACGAAAACGGGCCCTAGCGTTCCCGCCTTCGTCAACCATCACCGAAGACCACGTTCGCGGTACTCCACATGTTGGGGTGCGTAGGCGCACCGCACCCTGTCTATCGTAATGCCCGAGCAAGCAGCTGAGCGCCGCGCACAGTTCACTTGCGGCGATGCTGAGCCACTTCTCACGCCTGCGGGCATACGGAAAGCGGCCCGGGATGAAACCCGAGCCGCTTTAAGTACTTATCGACGCAAGCCGAGGCGTGCGATCAGCGACCGGTACCGCTCGATATCTTCCTCAGCGAGGTAGCTGAGAAGGCGGCGGCGCTGGCCGATAAGAAGCATGAGGCCACGACGCGAATGGTGGTCGTGGATGTGCGAGCGGAAGTGCTCCGTCAGCTGCGAAATACGAGCCGAGAGCAGCGCCACCTGCACTTCGGGGGAACCGGTATCGCCCTCGTGCGTGGCGTATTCGGCAATGATCTTCTGCTTTTCTTCAGGCTTGAGGGCCATGCGATTCTCCTTAGTTTCCGTTGCACGGAGCTCCGGGGCATGTTCTCCCAGGCATGACGCTACCGTGGCCGATGTAAACGGCCTAAAAATTCTAGCACACGGCGACGACGCCCCGCACTGGCGTATCCGCCAGTGCGGGTGTGGCCTTCCCCGCTTTCCCTTTGCCGCTCGGTGGTGGTGACCGGACGGTGGGGCCTGACGGGCCTGACGGGGCTGACGGGGCTGACCGGGCGGTGGGGGTGGCGGGGCTGACGGGGCTGACCGGGCGGTGGGGCCGGCGGGGCGCTACGAGCGGTCCACGAAGCCGCTGAGCACCATATTGACGAGGGAGACCACAATCCCGCCGAAGAGCGCCGCCCAGAAGCTGCCCACCACCAGGTGCACCGCCAAACCCTGGGAGGCCCAGGCGGTAAGCGAGATCATCGCTGCGTTAATCACCAGGGAGAATAGCCCGAGCGTGAGGATATAGAGCGGGAAGGACAGGAACTTCAAGATCGGGCGGATGACAGCGTTGAGAATGGCAAGAATGAGGCCAGCCACCACAAACCATCCGATAAGACGGAGGGTATCGGGGGCCTCCCCCACCATTGCCAGACCGGGAATGAGGAGCGTGGCCACCCACAGCGCAACAGCATTGATGGCGACGCGAAGAGCGAATGTACTCATGCACTTACCCTAGCGAATGCGACCCGCCGTTTGCTGACGGCGCAGGCGGCGCTAGGCTTGCACGGCGCCGGGTGGGACGCGGCCGGCGGGCGGAACACCCAGGCGATCCGCTGTTTCTAAAACGTCAAGGTCGATGCGGGCCAGCAGTTCGTCCACCGATCCGAATGTGAGCATGGGGCGGATGCGGGAGACGAAATCGATACTGATGGGCTCCCCGTAGAGATTGAGGTCGCTACGCCCGAGCACGTGGGCTTCCACGGTGCGTTCCTGGCCATCGAATTGGGGATTGGTGCCCACGGAGATGGCGGCCGGGAGGTATTCTTCAGCGCTGCCGCCCGGCACACGGCGCACCAGCCACCCCGCGTAAACGCCGTCAGCCGGAACTTCACCCAGGTCATCCCCGCTGAGATTCGCAGTGGGGAATCCCAATTCGCGCCCGCGGCGCGCCCCGTGTACCACGGTGCCGTGGATACGGTGCGGGCGCCCCAGGATCTGCGCGGCGTGATCAACGTTGCCGGTGGCGAGCGCGGCGCGCACCCGGGTGGAGGACCACCGTTCCCCCGCCGCATCGCACCGCTCACCTACGATTTCCACGCCGAAGCCCAGCTCCGTGCTGAGGGATCGTAGCACCGCCTCGTCCCCGGTGTTCCCCGCCCCGAAGCGGGCATCATGTCCGACCACCACGAAGCCGGCCCGGAGTTGGCCCACCAGCTGGTCCCGTACAAATTCTGCGGCGGTGGCGCGGGCGTAGGCGGCGTCGTAATGCTGAAGGTAGAGCGCATCCACACCCAGCGTTTCAATGCGGTTAATGCGATCTTGCAGGCTCATAACGAGGCGGATATGTGCCTCGGGGCGGTGGACGGTGGCCGGATGGGGATCAAACGTGAGAACAATAACGGGCCAACCGAGTTCCCGGCCAATATCAACGGCGCGGGTGAGCACGGCACGGTGCCCACGGTGGACGCCGTCGTACACCCCGAAGGTCACGACGCTCCGGTCAAAATCCGGCGAAATATCTGAAGGAGATGTCCAAATCTGCACGTTCTCCAGGGTAGCTTATTCGCCCCGTTATCCCACCCGCGCAAAAACCAGAATTTTTTGCGCACCCGGGCTTGACATTTTTATGCCACGGGGCGGGGTCTTCCGCGCCCCGTATGCCCCAAAATCACGGCGATTTTCCAGATAAACTGGTGTGCGAAGAAAGCGTGCGCAGCGTCGGGCAGCCAGGTTACGGTGCCCCGGGCCTGCGCGCAGAACAGCTGTGGCGATGGGAGGCACCAATGGCACGATTTGTGAGCGCCGGTGAAGCGCTTGTGGACATCATTATCCGTGAGGGAGAAAGCGGACCCGGCACCGAGGTCGTGGGCGGCTCACTTCTCAATGTGGCATCCGGCGTCGCCCGGCTCGGCCAGCACGTGGAGCTCGCCACCTGGTTCGGGCGCGATGAGCGCGGGGAACGGATCGCCGCGCAGGCCGCCGCCATGGGTGTGGAGATCGTCCCCGGATCCGACGGCGCCAGCCGCACTACTACCGCGAGCGCCTTCCTCGACGCCGAGGGCCGGGCGCGTTATGAGTTCGACGTCGAATCGGACTTCCCTGAGATCCCGGACCCGGATACGGTGGGCCACCTGCACTGCGGCTCGTACTCTGCGGTGGTGGGTGCCTCGAGCAAGAAGATTTTACGCGCCGTCAAGCGCCAGGCACTGACCGGCACGGTCTCTTACGATCCCAATGCCCGCCCGGATCTTATGGGTTCTCCCGAAAAGGTGCGGGAGAGCATTGAGGAACTGGTGGCGCTGTGCGATGTGGTCAAGGCCTCCGATGAGGACCTTGAATGGCTCTACCCGGGTGAACCGGTGGAGCGGATTATGCGCCGGTGGGTTACCTCCGGGCCGGGCATGGTGGTGGTCACCCGCGGGCCGTGGGGTGCTTATGTCAAGCTGGCCGGGGAGCGCGATATGCTCGTCGTCGATCCGCTCAATGTGGAGCTGGGAGACACGGTGGGAGCCGGTGATTCCTTCATGGCCGGGATGTTGGCCGGGCTTATGGAAGCCGGGCTCCTCGGATCGGTGGAAGCCAAGCAGCGCCTGCGCGCCGCCCACTTCTCCGACGTGCGCCCCGCCCTGCACCAGGCGGTTATTACGGCGGGGCTGACCGTCAGCCATGACGGCGCCTACTCCCCCACTCCCGCGGAGGTCGACACCGTCCGCACCGGCGATCCGGCGCTGCGATAAAAATAATGGGTTAGGAAAACTGCCGGCACCCCAACTGTCCACGCTCCTGCCGAGTGGCACGAGTGCGCAAAAGCGCGCACCGGCGCGCACGCGTGCTGACAGAACAACGGTGGCGCCTGCCGCGGGGAATATCCCGAGCGGCGGGCGCCACCGTTATCATCTGGACTATTACTCAGCGCTTACTTCGCCGCGTTGATCCAGCCGAGGGGCAACTTCGTGAAGTACAAGCCCTGCATCTCGCGTTCCCAGAGCAAACCGAGATCGCCATCGGGCATAATCGCCATGCACTGGTACACATAATGCGCCGGGTTGAAGGTGCGTGAGGCAATCCAGCTTCGGCCCCCGTCTTCCGACAGGCGCAGCACGCCCCGTCCCCGGTAGGGGCGCAGCTGAGCAGCGTTCGCAAAGATCACCCGTTCGGGGCAATCTACGGTCGGCCACATCACCGCATTGGGCTGGCAGAAGATCTCGGGGATGGCGTCAACGAAGTAGACGTCGCCCCATGTTTCACCGCCGTCCTCGCTGATGCTGGCCGCGATTTTCCCGCTCGGATGCTGGTTGCGCATGAGCATAAGCACAGAGCCATCAGCTCGCTCGATAAGGGTGGATTCGTGGGTTGCAGCTTTTTCAGTATCCAGCGTGCGCCCCTCAATCTGGCGCCCCTCAAAGATGCGCCCGTCATTGGGGGATGCGCCGCGCTTCCAGGTTTCCCCGCCGTCGTCCGAATAGACGACCGCGGCGGAGAAGTACGTGGTGTGCACACCGTTGAAGTAAATCGGCATCACGAGCCGCCCGCGGTGCTTCTTACCTTCCAACTGAATTCCATTCCCCGGAGAGGTACCGCAGAAGGACATCCACTCTTCTTTCACCTCGTGACTGAGGTTACGGGGCGCCGACCACGTGGCGCCGTCGTCGTCGGAATAAATCATCTGAAGGTAGCAGGTGCGCTTCGTCAATAAGGTCTGGTGCAGGTCTTCGCCGTCGGCAAGGAAAACGTTCCCTCCCGGCGTCTCCGCCCCGTCGCGTAGCACCGTCACATTGCCGCGAGGAGAAATCCGGTAGGGCGCCGCCTGGCCTTCGGCATCGATAACACTGCCGTCGGGGAGCCAGGTAAAACTCGCCCCGTTCCCATCGTGGAGGATGAAATTCCCGTCCTTATCGAGGCCGATTCCGGCTTCCGCGTTTGGCTGCCCCATCCCACCGGGGAAATGATCAATGAGCACAATGAGGCGCCCGGTGTTTTTATCCTGCACCACGCAGGAATCAATCACCGAGGCACCGCTCGCCCCGTGTCCCGGATAGGTGAGCACCGTCTGGAGATCGTCCCAGGTTTCCCCACTGTCGAAAGAGCGCCGGATCGTGAAGTTAATAGAATTCGGCGAATCATTAGCAATCGTTTCACGTTGATCAGCACCCGCGACGACGACGCCCGATTGCAAGGTGATAAGCGAGGGGATCCGGTAACTTACCGAGTTGTGAAACCCGGCATCGAAAAGACACTGGGTTTCCAGCGGCGGAACAGAAGAAAGCTTCTTAATCTGCGCATCGTTGAGGATCGTGGAATACACAGCGGCATTACGCACCTCGCCGAAGAGGCGCGAGCCAGCCGTGTCCTGCCCGATGACGATCTCATCGCAAGCCGAAACCGCATCAAAGAAGGCTTGACCGGGCAGGTGGGCCTCCATGAAGCCATCCACGTAAATCTGAACGGCGCCGTGCCCCACGCGCAGCACCACATCATGCCACCGGCCTTCATCCCAGTGGCCTTCGGCGAGGAAGGTGCGCCATTCGCCCCGTTGGCCTAGCACCCGATATTCGATACCGCGTTCGGTCACCGATACATTCAGTTGCTCGACACCGTTGCCGGCCGCCGCGAGCATCGTTCCGTGCTGCCCCGGCCCGCGCACCCGGTAGCGCAAAAACACGCTGCCCGCGCGTAGCTCCGCCACATCGGCCACGTCATAATCGGAGAGGTGGGAGGCCGCGAACTCAATCAGGGGTTCAGGGGCCGGACTGAGGGCCAGAATATCGCCGCTACTCAGAACACGGTCGTAGCTTTCTAGTCCGCGAATATCGGTTCCCGGGGCACACACGCTCTCGAGAGCGCTTGATCCCGGTACCGCTGCCGGAGAAAGGTCCGCGGTTGTGGAGAAGCACTGGTATCCATCCAGGTAGATTTTCGCACCGGCGGAGCTGGAGGTAATTGCCACGGTGTGCCAGGTACGGTCACTCACCGTTGCGGTGTCCTCCATATCCAGGGCAAATTCCATCGTCTCATTCGATCCGGCCAGGAATAAGCTCCCCGCCTTGATTGAGAGCACCCAGCCCTTTTCCGCTCCGCGAACAGCGACGAGATCGCCATCCATCCCGGCGCGGAACTGGAACATCCAGCTCACACCAACCGTCGCCTTATCCATGTTGTTTCCTTTCTTTCCGCATCATTGCGACACTGCCGTGTACATGGTGCGCCTTTATTTTTTATTGCGTTATATGGCGTTATTTGATGAGTTGGGCGGGGTAATCGAGCAGCCACGCTCGCGGAACTTCCGTGTAGTAAAGACCCTGCCATTCACGTTCCCACAGCAGCCCAATATTCCCGTTGGGCAGCTCCACCATGGCCTGGTAGACGTACCGCCCCGCCTGGAAAGTTCGCGAATTCTTCCAGGTCCGGCCACCATCATTGGAGTAGCGCAGCACGCCTTGGCCACGGAAGGGCAAGCGAGCCGAGGCATTAGCGAAGAGCACCTCGTTTGTATGCCCGGACAGGTTCTTCGCTGCTGGCAAGCTGAAAATATCGGGGGTGTTCTTATCAAATTCGGGAGCGCTCCATGTTGCCCCGCCGTCCGTGGAACGCGCCACCGCGATACGCCCGCCCGGATTGGAATTTCGCATATACATGGTCAGTTCGTTCTCACCGGTTTGCACCACGGCGGATTCATGGAGGGAGGCCCTCCCCTGCCGCACCGTCTGGGAGTTGATCGCCCCGCCGTTGAAGACCCGCACATCATTCGGGGAAGTGGAGCGCTGCCAGGTGGCGCCGTCGTCGTCAGAATAAACAACCGCACTAGAATACACCGTTGCTACCGCGTTCGAATAGTAAATCGGAACAACTAAGCGACCATCGTGTTCCCCGCCGTGGATCTGCATAGCCGACCCGGGGCTGGTGCCAATGAATTTCATCCAGTCTTCTTTGACCTGGTTGTTGAGGTGCCGCGGTGCGCTCCAGGTGTCGCCGTCATCATCCGAGTGCATTTCCACCAGGTACGCGGTGGGCTGCATGTATAAACCGTTGGGGACCTTCTGCGACAGCGGATCGTACACATTATTGACGCGTTCGCCCTTGAGGGTAACGGTGCCGTCCTCCGTCACCGCATAATCGGTGTGCCCGCCCTGCGTATCCGTAACAACGCCGTCTTTGAGGGCAAAAGTGGTACCGGTGGCGCTGCTCAACGCGAGGGAACCATCCGGGTTCATTCCGGTTCCCACATGATTATTCGGTTGGCCCACCCCGCCCGGATAAAGATCAACAAGCAGCGTGATCCTTCCGGTTTTTTCGTTCTGTACCATCGAGGAATCGATAACCGAGGCCGCTTGCTTCCCGCTTCCAGGAAGATTCACCAGCGTGCGCAGTGGCGACCAGGTTTTCCCGTTATCCGTTGAGCGGCGCAGCACGAGGTTAATATCATTCGGGCTGTCATAAGCATTGGGTACGCGTTGATCAGCTGTGGCGAGCAAAGTTCCCTGGCGTGTGCGCAATAACGCGGGGATCCGGTAGCTTGCCGCATCCTCATACCCGCTATCGAAAAGGGCGAATTCCCCGGGGTTGCTATACCCGCTCAGAGTCTTGACTTCAGCATCGTTGAGGGCACCGTCAAAGACGCGCAGGCGGGCATGTTCCAGCACCACGTTGTTGATCGTATTTAACGAATGCGCAGGAAGATTCTTACGTCCGATGAGTGTTCCGTTGGCGTAAACCTTACTTGCGTCACCATCAACGACGACGGCGACACTTGTCTGCGCAGACTGGGTCCACGTACCCGGAATCGAGATTCGCTCCCCTCCCTGGGCCAGGCTGAGATCATCCTCGCGCACCGAAAGTTCCTGAACGGAGGTCTCACCACGGCGCAGGGCCGCGCTTGCGCTTGCCTGCGGGTCAATATCGTAAAGGTAGGTGATTTTTCCTTTACGTGCGGCGGTTCGCACCGCTTCCGGCACCTCCGCGCGGGAATCGGCCACCGTCAGGATCGGTTCAGGGGCGGGGGAAAGTTGCGCCACATCAGAGGGCGTGACGGGCGTACCGAAGACCCGCAGCCGGCTCACCGTTCCCGCGAATCCCCACTGTTTCCCGTGGGAGTCATAGTTAGCCCCGAGGCGCAGCGAATCCAGGCCGTCCACATCATCGAAGAAACTCGTTGAGGTGGTGGAGAAGACCTGCTGTCCGTCCAGGTAGAGGGCGGTATTCTCCCCCGTCACATTCACAACTGCCGTGTGCTCGCGCCCATCATTGACCGGGCCGGCATCTTCAGCATCGGCTTTGGCCAACCACCCTTTCCCGGATTCAGGCTCATTGCGGACTTCCCAGTAGAGATGGCCGTGCCGCAGGGCGAGGGTGAGATTCGTGGAATCTTCCGTGGAATTCGATGCACTGAGGAGGGCCGCCGAACCGGAATCCTGGGTTGTGGAGAACGTTACCGCCACCGCACCCTCAGTGAGATTTTTCACTTTTCCAATATGTGCGCCAAGGTCCTGGCCGGGATCACCCTCGGCTTGTTCATAACGATTGTCAATATCAATAATAGCGCCAGAAACTACCCCCTCAGTATCGGCCAAGGCATCCGGAACCACGACGGCAAGCCCACCCGCGACCACGAGGGCACCGGCAACGCCAAGGCTCTGAATTTTTTCTCGTATATGACCCATAAGGTCTCCTTCTCCCTCCACCACATCATGGCGGGAATCCCGCAATATCGCGGGTTTATCGTATTTATTTTCCCCTTGGCAAAGAGAACGCAAACGCGGGGACGCTGTGACTGATTCACCAATTGTCTGACAGGTTAGCAATGTCATTTCACTTTGCACAAGGACGGCACTGGGTAATTCCTTAACCATCGCTTGCGCAGCTCAAGGCATGAGCGTAGTTTATTCCCGTTGTCAGACAACCGAAGTTCAACAACTATTTTCAATGATGAAATACTCAGGAAGGGCACCGATATGAGTGAGCCGCATTCCCCAACAACATCCCGACCAAAGCGCTGGTACCAGTATCTTTCGCGTGAAGATTGGAAAGCTTTTTTCGCCGCTTGGCTAGGCGTACTTCTGGATGGCTACGATTTCGTGCTCATCGCCTTCGCTCTTCCCGCTATCAAAGAAACATTTGACCTTTCCCTGGTCCAAAGCGCTTCGCTCATTTCTGCCGCCTTTATTAGTCGGTGGCTCGGTGGTCTGGTGTTGGGCGCCATTGGTGACCGGTACGGCCGCAAGCCCGCAATGATCCTCTCCATCTTCATGTTTGCCTTCGGATCCATTGCGTGCGCGCTCGCCCCGAATTTCTGGATTCTCTTCGTTTTGCGCCTCATCATCGGCTTTGCCATGGCCGGTGAATATTCCGCATCCGCCGCCTACGTCATCGAATCCTGGCCGCGCCATATGCGCAATAAGGCTTCCGGTTTCCTCCTGTCCGGCTACGCGTTCGGGGTTATTGCGGCAGCTCAGGTCGATAAATACTTCGTCACCTGGGTTGATTCCATCCATCCCGGCTGGGGCTGGCGCGCCCTCTTCCTCACCGGCGTGGTGCCCATCGCCATCGCGATTTACATGCGCAAAACCCTCCCCGAAGCGAACGACTGGGAAGAAGCGAAGAACAAAGGGCACGTTGAAAAGAACGATATGCTTTCCGTTCTTTTTGGTGGCAAGCTCAAGTTCATCAATTACGCCGCGGTGATTATTGCCTCCGTTGCGCTGCTTCTTATCTTCACCCAAAGCGTGTCCGGCGGCGTCGTCATCACCGCGCTGGGGCTCATCTGCGCGGTTATTTTCATTTACTTCATTATCCAGTTCGACCCGAACCGCTGGGTTATTGGCATCGCCATTATGGTGACGATTTTCGCCTCCTTCATGTACACCTGGCCGATTCAGGGGCTGCTGCCGACCTACCTCCAGGGTGTGGGTATGGATCAGAAGCTGGTTGCGAATGTGGTGTCCTTCGCCGGGCTCGGTAATGCGTGCGGGTACATTATCGCAGGCTTCGCCGGTGACCGCTTCGGAATGCGCCGCTGGTACGTTATTTCGCTGCTACTTTCCCAAGCAATTGTCTTCCCACTCTTCATGCAGGGCGGCGAATACGTGGTGCTGGTCGCTGCCTTGCTCTTCTTCCAGCAGATGTTCGGACAGGGCATTTCCGGTCTGCTCCCCAAGTGGGTATCCAGCTACTTCCCGGTGGACAAGCGCGCTGCCGGCCTTGGTTTCAGCTACAACGTCGGTGCTCTGGGCGGTGCGGTTGGCCCGGTTCTCGGCGCCGCGGTTGCGGCCAAGGTGTCCCTCGGTATGGCACTCGCTATTCTTTCCGTCGGTTTTGCCGCCATCGTCATGATCTCTATCGGCGCCAATATTCCGCGCCGCCTGCAAGAATTGGTTAATGCCGATGCCGTTCGTCCCGAGGACGGCGACGACGAAATTATTTTGGAAGGAAAATAAATGACACTCCCCTTCGTTGTTGGGGCTTATGCATCGCTCCCCGAACCAGCGTTGCAACCTGACTACTATCGCCTGCTGGCAGAGCAGGAATGGATCTCCGGAATCGAAATTCCTTTCCCCGGAGTCCTCGCCGGTGACCCCAAGGCCATAGCGGGCGTCATCGCCCCGCACTGGACGCTTAACACAATTACCGCGATTCCCGGCACCATGCAGAACGTCGGCAAAAACCCGGCTTTCGGACTGGCCTCCCCCGACGAGGAGGGCCGCACGGCCGCTCTCGCCTTCACGCGCGAGATCCGCGACGCCGTTGCTTCCCTCGCCCAGCTCAGTGGCCGCCCCGTCATCACGAAGGTGCAGCTCCATTCGGCCCCCACCAAGCAGGCCGACGGCGCAGCTTTCCGCGCCTCCCTTGCCGAGCTATCGGAGTGGGATTGGTCCGGGGCAGTTCCTGTGATTGAGCATTGTGACCGCTATATCGAAGGTCAAGCTCCGGAAAAGGGCTTCCTTGCTCTCGAGGAAGAAATCGCCATCTGCCAGGAGCTGGGCCTGGGTATCCACATTAACTGGGGCCGCTCCGCACTCGAGGAACGCAGCGCGGATACTGCTTTCGCGCATATCGAGGCATGTGCACAGGCGGGCGTGCTCGCCGGCCTCATGTTCTCCGGGGCGGGCCCGGCAGAAACCCAGTACGGCTACTCTTGGATTGATGGGCATCTCCCCTCCCACGCCGATGAGCCGACGTCGATTATGACGGCGGAGGAAATCACCCGCTGCGCCAATGCCGCTCGCGAGGGCGGGGCGCAGTATCTGGGTGCCAAGATCTGCGTACCGGCCAATGCTTCCTTGCCCGAGCGCGTGGCCATGCTCGAACATATCCACCGTGCCGCGGTAGCGAACTAACCGCACATTATCGCTACGCGTGCATCACCCCGCGCCGTCACCACAGAGGTGCCGGCGCGGGGATTTTTATGCACCTATGTGTCTACGTAGCTATGTATTTATGCGCCGGGCGGGAATACGGTGGCCGGCCGGAAGGAATCCCCGTGCCGGCGTGCCACCGCAACAAGCTCATCGCCGTGCAGCAGGGCGACGGTGCCAGCTTCGCTTTCCGCACCGGGTGCTTGTCCCGATACCGTTCCCGCACCTACAGTACGCGATTGCGCCATTCCTACGGCGGGGGCCACTGCTCTCCCCCGTGCCTCAAGGAACTGGCCGTGGCGCACGGATTCGGCTTCGGCTGCCTCGATCTGCACCGTCGGGAGTGCGCGAGCCGCTACCTGCGCCAGTGGGATAACGGAGGGCTGCGCCCCGCCCCGCACCAGTTGCGCCAGTTCCGCTACGCTCACCGCCTCGTCTTGCCGGAAGCCACCCACGCGGGTACGCCGCAGCGCGCTCATAAGGGCTGCGCTTCCCAACGCTATCCCGGTATCGCGGGCAAGGGCGCGCACGTACGTACCCGAGGAGCAGCTCACCTCCACATCAACATCCGCAACCGGCACAGCTCCCGCTTGAGCCTCTACCGGCGCCGCCCCATCGAATTGCGCCGGACTATCTGTCAGAGCCGGACCGTCCAGCGCCGCCGTACCGCTGACCTGCGACTGGCGCCAGCGGAGCTCCCCGCTCCGTTCCAGGCGGGCAATATGGATTGGCACCGCTTCGAGCACCACGTCCTGCCCGGCCCGGGCCAGGTCGTAGGCACGCTGCCCGGCGATCTTCTTGGCCGAATACGCGGAGGGCACCTGCGAAATATCACCCTGAAGGGAGGCAAGGGCAGCGTCGAGCTGCGCCGTCGTACCGGAAAAACCTGGGGCGGATGTGACGGTACCGGTGCAATCCTCGGTATCGGAGCCGATGCCGAGCGTGAACGTGGCCCGGTAATCTTTATCGGCCCCGCTCAGGTAGGTGAGGAGTCGAGTACCCGCGCCGATTCCCACCACGAGCACCCCGGTGGCCATCGGGTCGAGAGTACCGGCGTGCCCCACTTTGCGGATGCCGCATAGACGGCGCAGCGCGGCAACCACGTCGTGCGAGGTCACCCCGGCTGGTTTATCAATAACTAGGACGCCGCTTGGCGCCGGATGCTGCGCGCGGGGCAGATCAGGCCAGGGATTCTGGCGCATCGGTTTCATGGGATGCCTCAGGCGCTAACGGTGCCGCGATACTCGACGGTGCGACGGGGCCCGAGGGCGCACCGGTACCGGACGGTGCGGCGCCGTCGTCCTCCGTTACCTCACGGGGCTTGCGGTAGGGATCAGCTTCCCCCGCGTATTCCTTCCCCTCCGCATTGCGCGCCAGTTCGGCGTCACGGTGCAGGGCCGCGGCCAATACATCCTCAAAGGTGCGGGCTCCTTCGGGTAGTTCGTCGGCCACGAATTCCAGGGTCGGGGTAAGCCGCAAGCCGAGCTGGCGCCCCACTTCCGAGCGCAGCGCGCCCTTGGCCGCCTCCAGCCCGCGGGCGGCGTCCTTCACCTGGTGCTCATGCCCGATGGCGGTGAAGAATACGGTGGCGTGCTGGAGGTCGCCGGTCACGCGGGTATCGGTGATGGTCACCATATTCAGCCGCGGGTCTTTCATACGGGTGTTAATGGTTTGCGCCACGATCTGCTGGATACGTTTCGCTACCCGTTCCGCACGGGGATTAGCCATCTTCATCTCCTTTATTGCTGGTGGATATGCTGCGGCCCGCCAGCGCCAGTGGCGAGCCGGCGGGCCGCAACGTTCCTCAGGACAGTCCCCTAGCTGCGGGCCTTCTCCTGCATCTCGAAGGTTTCAATAATGTCGCCTTCGTGAATATCGCGGTAGCCGAGCGTAATGCCGCATTCGTAGCCTTCGCGCACTTCGGTAACATCGTCCTTTTCGCGGCGCAGCGAGACAATTTCGAGCTCGGGTTGCACCACGACGCCGTCGCGTACCAACCGGGCCTTCGCCCCGCGCTTGATCGCACCGGTGCGGACAATGGAGCCAGCAATGGTGCCGGCCTTGCCCGAGCGGAAGAGCTGGCGCACTTCGGCGCTGCCCAGCTGAACTTCCTCGAGAACGGGCTTGAGCATGCCCTTGAGGGCCGCTTCCACTTCCTCGATGGCCTGGTAGATGACCGAGTAGAACTTCATCTCCACGCCTTCGCGTTCGGCCATATCGGCCACGCGTTCGGCGGGGCGCACGTTGAAGCCGATAATGACGGCGTTATCAACGGTTGCGAGATTGACGTCGTTCTGGGTGATGGCACCCACGCCACGGTGGATGATCTGCAGCGCCACTTCGTCGTCGACCTCAATATCGAGGAGCGAGGATTCCAGCGCTTCCACGGCGCCGGAAGAATCGCCCTTGATAATAAGGTTGAGCGTTTCGACGCTGCCTTCCTTGAGGACATCCCCAAGGTTCTCCAGCGACACACGCTTACGACGCCGCGCCAGGGAAGCCGCCCGCTGGGCCGATTCGCGCTGTTCGGCAATCTGGCGTGCGGTGCGTTCGTCGTCCGCCACGAGGAAAGCATCCCCGGCGGAGGGCACCGCGTCCAAACCGAGCACCTGGACCGGCATGGAGGGGCCGGCTTCCTTGACCGGGTTGCCGCTGGCATCGAACATGGCGCGCACGCGCCCGTGAGCAATACCCACCACGATGGGATCGGAGATCCGCAGCGTACCGGTTTGCACCAGGGCGGTAATCACCGAGCCGCGGCCCTGATCGAGTTTCGCTTCGATGGCAACACCGCGCGCGGTGCGATCCGGATTGGCCTTGAGTTCTAGCTCGGCATCCGCCACGTAGAGGATGGCTTCGAGCAGATCGTCGATGCCGATACGCTGCTTAGCCGACACGTCGAGGAACATGGTGTCCCCGCCGTATTCTTCGGCGATGAGGCCGTATTCGGTCAGCTGGCTGCGCACCTTCTGCGGGTTGGCGCCTTCCACGTCGATCTTATTGACCGCAACGATGATCTTCACACCCGCGGATTGCGCGTGGTTGATAGCTTCCACCGTCTGGGGCATCACGCCGTCGTCCGCGGCGACCACGAGGATCGCAATGTCGGTAATATCCGCACCGCGGGCACGCATCTGGGTGAAGGCTTCGTGACCGGGGGTATCGATGAACGTGATCGCCCGGGTTTCCCCTTCGTATTCGATATCGGTCTGGAAAGCACCGATGGCCTGAGTAATACCGCCCGATTCGGTACCTTCCACCCGCGAATGGCGGAACGCATCGAGAAGCTTGGTTTTACCGTGGTCCACGTGGCCCATAACGGTAACAACCGGGGGACGCGGCTTGAGGTTCTCTTCGTCTTCCAGGAGCTCTTCTTCTTCGAGGTTAATATCGAAGCTCTCCAGGATTTCACGATCCTCATCTTCGGCGGAGAGAACTTCCACCTCGTAGCCGAGTTCAGCGCCCAGCAGCTTGAAGGTATCTTCGTCCAGCGACTGGTTCATCGTGGCCATTTCACCCATGCGGAAGAGCACGGTAATGAGGGCCGCCGAGGACGCACCGATACGTTCGGCGAAGTCCGCCAGCGAAGCACCCTGGCGCAGGCGCACCACGGTGGAGCCATCCCCGCGAGGAACCTGGACACCGGAAAGCATCGGCGAGGACTGTGCTTCGTATTCTTCACGCCGGGTCCGCTTGGATTTGCGGCCTCCGCCGCCTCCGCGGCGCCCGAAAGCACCGGCGGTGGAGCCGCCGCGTGAACGCCCGCCGCTGCGGG
>NZ_LT706966.1:2049873-2118417 GCF_900155575.1 Actinotignum timonense
AAAAAGACGCGAAGCGTCGGTGAGCTGATCCGAGCCAACGCCTGTCTCTTATGCCCATCTGCCTGCCGCCGCGGCAGGGGTGGGCGCCGCGGCGCTATCCACATGCTGCTTGGCCGGGGCCGGCTTCGGGCCGGGTTTGGGTGCACCGGCGCCAGCGGTACCGGCGGCATCGGATTTCGTGGCGGCCTTCGCCTGCGCCGTCACATCGACAATCGAGGCCGAACCGGCGGGCATATCCACCGCATCGGGGGCCACAGGATGCTTACGAACCGGCTTGCGTGGTGCCGGCTTGCCGCTCCCCTTGGATTCAACCAATTCGGGGTGCGCTTCAAAGTATTCACGTGCTTTACGCACAACAGGTGCCTCAATGGTGGACGAGGCAGATTTGACGAATTCGCCATTCTCCTTGAGTGTGGCCAGCAGCTTTTTGCTGGTCACCCCCAGTTCCTTGGCGAGTTCATGGACGCGGACTTTTGCCACAGTTCTCCTTCGTTGGGCCCGGCAAAAGTGCGCGCGGACCCGTTAAATCCGGTTGTTCATCGTTGGGTACTCATCGGGTGCCCATCAGCTTCCAACCCGCTTTCTTGGTCTCGGGTTTTCGCTCCGCTCACGCGAGCGAACTGATTACTTCTGTTACGGCATGCGGAGGAAGAACGACGGCGCAGCGAAAGGCATGCGCAAGTTGTCCCGTCCGCATTCCCCTGGCTAGACAGTCAGGGCGGGGATGCACCCACGCTCCCCGGCCGGGCAGCCGCCGTTCCTTATCCACAACGACTCCCGCATCGGTGANGCGGGGATGCACCCACGCTCCCCGGCCGGGCAGCCGCCGTTCCTTATCCACAACGACTCCCGCATCGGTGAGCGCTAAGCGCACCAGTTCCTCCCGGGCGGCACGCTGACGGCAGCCCACGCACATGCGCGGATTTTTCGCCATCATCCCACCGCCTCGAAAGTCACACCCTATCTATTTTAGCGGCAAGATGCTACTAACGCACGTCATCATGCGGATGCGGCGCGTGATCTTCCCCGTGTTCAGCGGCGCTTGCTTCAACGGCGGGGATGGCGGGAGCGGCGCCGTCTGCGACGTCGCCACCGGAGGCTTCTTGTACATCGGATTCTTTACGAATATCGATGGACCACCCGGTGAGCTTGGCAGCCAGGCGCACATTCTGTGCTTCTTTACCGATAGCGAGGGACGCCTGCCCATCGGGAACAATGGCGCGAGCCTGGCGCTTCTCCGCGGAGAGGATATCCACCCGGCTTACCTTCGCGGGGGACAGCGACGCGGCGATAAATACCGCCGGGTCATCGTTGTAATCAACGATGTCAATTTTCTCCCCGCCCAGCTCCGTGGTGACCGCGCGCACGCGCTGACCGTTATGGCCGATACACGCGCCCTTGGCATTAACCTCCGGATCCTCGGCGTATACGGCGAGCTTGGAGCGGTGCCCCGCTTCGCGCGCGAGCGCCACGAGTTCCACGGTGCCGCTAGCAATTTCAGGCACTTCGAGTTCGAAGAGACGGCGCACAAAATCCGGATGGGTACGCGAAAGCCGAATGGAGGCACCGCGGCTGGTGACTACCACATCTAAAACAAGGGCGCGGATGCGATCCCCGCGGTTGAGGTGCTCGGTGGGAACCTGTTCTTCCGCACGCAAAATAGCTTCGTGATCCCCGACTTCCACAAGGAGATCGCGGGAGAAGCTATCGCGCCCGGCCCGGCCTTGCACCACGCCGGAAATAATGTCACCCTGCTTATTTTTGAAGGAGCCGAGCACGCGATTCGCTTCGGCTTCTTTGAGGCGCTGGGCGATCACGGATTTCGCCGTCGCCGTTGCAATGCGCCCAAAATCGTGCGGCGTGTCATCGAATTCACCGACGACGTTGCCTTCTTCGTCAATTTCCGGGGCCCACACCACAATTTTGCCGGTGCGCCGATCCATATCGACCCGGGCCCCGCGAATCGCACCGGGTACCCGTGCGTATGCGTGCAGCAAGGCATCTTCAATTGCTTCGACGAGTACATCGGAGCTCAGACCAAGTTCACTTTCCAGGGCCCGCAGCTCGTTCATGTGAATTTGAATATCCACGATTTCTCCTACTCTTCCTCGCCGTCGCGATGGAATTCAATATCAACGCGGGCCCGTTCCACCCGGCCAATGGGTAAGCGCCGTTCCGCTCCCCCGTTATCTGATGCGAGAACGAGGGTATCTCCTTCAACAGCGCGCAGCCTGGTCACGATCTCATCCTCACCGGAGGGCGTCAGACGCAGCAGGCGCCCCACGGCGCGAGAAAAGTGGCGCGGCTCCACGAGCGGGCGGGTGGCACCGGGGGTGGACACTTCAAGGTTATAGGCACCCTGGACGAGGTCGACATCGTCCAAACGCGCGGAAATAAGACGCGAAACGTCGGTGAGCTGATCCGAGCCAACACCGCCGGGGCCGCTGGGAAGATCGACCGTGACCTGAACGACGGCGCGCCCGCCGGCACGGCCCACCGTCACGCCTTCCAGGTAGAGTCCGCATTGCGAGACAAGAGGTTCAATCGCGGCGATGATTTCACCGGTCCGCTGTGCCTGACTGGATTTACGGGGCCCGGTAGAGCGGCGGTCCCGCCGCGCGGGAGGACGCGAACTCTTGGAATGACTCATGGGCTAATCCTACAGTTTCCGCGCCGCACCGTGGTACACGGGCGTGCCAGACGGTGCTCACGGTGCAGGGATGACCGCGCTCGCCGACGGTGCAGCTATCACCCGCCGTCTCCCACGGTGCAGGTATCGCTGCCGGCGCCGATAGTGGCACGGTGGCACGGTGCGCAGCGCACCGTTATCCGCGCGCACCGTTACCAGCGCGCGCACCGTCATCAGCGCGCGCACCGTCTCCCAGGCCGGTGGAGGTGGCACAATATAAGCGGTTTTGTTCTCGTCAAGAAAGCGGAGAAGCATGGCAGCTGCACCCCGGAGCGGAGCGCCCGCTCATCGGCGCACCTCTCAGCCGGTTCGAACCACGGTGCAGCTGGTGGGCACCGCCGTGCTCGCTATTCTCATTATTGGCGCCATTCTTATTGCGATGGGAGCACGGTGGGAACATGGCGATCCCTCCCCCGCGCCCATGACGACGACGCAAGAACTGCGCCAAAGCCTTGCCGTGGCATCCCAACGGTGCTCCGCGGCCGCCACCGACCTGGCCGCTGAAACGGGCGGCTACGCCGCGCAGGTATTCCAAGATGTTGCCGAGCACGCGAGCGCGTGGGAGAACCAGCTGGGCGGGGTGTGGCAGGCGTGGCCGAGCGGTGCCCCGGCCGGGCATACAAATTCTCCCGAGCCTTCTCCTCTTGGTCCGGATGCCGCTGAGTTACTCGCGGAATTATCCAAGATCAGCACCGTGGCGGTGACTGCGGCAGATGCGCTACTGCCCACAGCGGAAGCTCCGGTGAAAAACGGGGCAGATGGTGCGACAGGCGGCACAATGAAAGGCGCCGTCGCTCGCGAGGAGATCTCCGAGGAAGCAGCCGGGGAGCGCGCGCTTTATTTAGCTATGGCGCTGCGGGCAACGTGGGATGCTCAGACCGTGGCTGAGGCTGCCGGGTTACCCGCCCCGGATCCCTTTGGTGCCGAGGATGCGGGTGGCCCCAGGTACGACGTCGCCCTACTGGTGCCGGCGGGCGGCGACGAGAAGCTTCTCGCAGCCGCGAATACGGCCCGCCAGTGGTATGAAGTTGATGCGGCACGCCGCGGCATGGACGGGCATGCCGAACGCATGGAACGCATCGCGCGCATTGCTGATCTGGAGGAAGCCCTACTTCGGGCCGGCACCCCGGATACCCGAGCCGCCAGCGTTCCGCTCCCGGCTGTTGCAGACGATGAACTCGCATCCGCCGCTTACGCTACGTTGATCGGGGCGCTGTGGCATAGCCCGGTTCCGGCCACGGAAGCTCTCAATTTTGTGCTTGCCTTGGATGGTGCTGGCGGTGGGCCCAATGGGGGCAGTGGCACCGGTGCAGGCGGGGCTCACGGTGCGAACGGAGCTAACGGGGCCACTGGTGATGCCAGCCAGAGCCTTGGCATCGCAGCACTCCCCGGGCTTTCGCCACACACGGCAGGCTAATTGCGTTATCCCTGCGATAATCAATAACTAATAAGGTACGTTGTATGCATGCAAACAACGCTTCTCTCAGCGATGATTCAGACCGCTCCGGCCTCAATGATCCATTGCCGCGTTCAGAGGAGGACCTCGCCATCGAGCGCCGCATGTCCCGCATTTTGAACCTGCTTGCCGATTACGTTCTGTGGATTCTCTTGTTACTCGCTTTTCACGTCAATAATTCACGGGCACTACTCGAGAAAAAGGTGGGCTATGGCGAGGCACTCGCCTACCAGTGGCCGCGGTTGCTGGGCGCCTGCGCTGTCTTCACGATTTTATTCGTCATCGTCAAGAAATATCGCAAGCCCGGCAGTAAACCGCCCCGTTTCGGGTTCAATCTTGAGACCGTCGCGGATATGGGGACTCTCCTGGCTTTCTGCTTCGCAGTGGGAGTCATAGGTGCCTTTTAGCCAAACGCCAGCCGGCTATCGGTCGGATCCGGCCTGCACTCCCCCAGGGCACACAAAATGCGCTTCCAGAGCATACATATTTATGTAGCTGGAAGCGCATTTTGTGGTTATCAGTTATCAGAGTCGAGCACACTGTCACCCAGCGTGGGAATGTTTACTCGCTAGCCTGGGCAGCAGCCAGGATCTCCTGTACCCGTGCGGCGGCATCCGCCACCGCCACGTCTTCGGATTCCCCAGTGGCGCGGGTGCGGACTTCCACCGTCCCGTTGGCCAGGCCCCGCCCAACCACCACCGCGTAAGGCATACCGAGGAGCTCGTAATCAGCGAATTTCACCCCGGCGCTCACCTTACGACGGTCATCGAAGAGGACTTCGATACCCGCGGCAGTCAGCTGCGTAGCTAAGTCCTCCGCGGCGGAGAAGACGGCGTCGTCCTTACCGGTAGCAAGGATATGTACCTGCGCGGGCGCGACGCCCACCGGCCAGACCAGACCCTTCTCATCGTGGTACTGCTCGGCGATAGCGGCGAGGACGCGGGAAACACCCACACCGTAGGAACCCATGGTGACCACGCGGGTTTTACCGTTTTCGTCGAGCACCGTCAGGCCGAGAGCTTCGGCGTATTTGCGCCCCAGCTGGAAAATATGGCCAATTTCGATACCGCGTGCGATATCGAGCGGGCCCGAGCCGTCCGGGGCCTCGTCGCCGGCGCGTACTTCCGCGGCTTCGATGGCGCCATCGGCCTCGAAATCACGCCCGTACACCAGGTTGAATACGTGCTTATCCACCGCGTTACCACCCGCGATCCAGCGCGAGCCACGGGCTACGTGGGGGTCAAGGAGGAGGCGCGCCACCGGCACCGTTGCGCCGTCGCCGGTTGCTGCACCGTCATCGGCACCGTCGGCAACGACGCCACCGCGGGCTTGCGGGCCAACCGCACCGGGGCCGGTATAACCCGGCACGATTCCCGGGTACTTCTCCATATCCTCAGGAGAAGCAAGCTCCACTTCGGCCGGAGCCAAGCTAGCTTCCACGCGCTTCATATCGACTTCGCGATCCCCGGGAAGGGCGATGACCACCACTTCCTTCTCGCCATCAGGATGGGTGAGGGTCACGATAACCGACTTGAGGGTATCGGCCGCATTCCAGGGGCGATCCGAGCGGGGATGTACCTGGTTCGCCATCTCAACCAGGTCAGCAATGGTTTTCGCCCCGGGGGTGTCCACCAGTTCGGGTGCCGGAACGTCGGAGAAGTCCTGCTCGGGGAGCGGCGGCGTCGTAACCGCTTCGGTATTCGCGGCGTAACCGCCCGCGGACCGGACAAAAGTATCCTCCCCAATAGCGGTGGGGAACAGGAACTCTTCCGAACGCGAGCCACCCATCGCACCGGACATGGCGGAGACAATCGCGTAAGGCAGGCCCAGGCGCTCAAAAATACGCTGGTAGGCCGCGCGCATCGTACTGTAGGAAGCGTCCAGCCCCGCCTCGTCCATGTCGAAGGAATAAGCATCCTTCATGACGAATTCGCGCCCGCGAATCACGCCGGCGCGCGGACGGGCCTCATCGCGGTACTTCGTTTGGATCTGGTAAAGCGTGAGGGGCAGATCCTTGTAGGAAGAATAAAGATCCTTGACGAGGAGCGTGAACATTTCCTCGTGCGTGGGGGCGAGCAACATGTCGTTGCCTTTGCGGTCCGCCAGCTTGAAAAGAGTGGGGCCGTATTCGCTCCAGCGGTTTGTGGCCTCGTAGGGTTCGCGCGGGAGCAGCGCCGGGAAAAGTACTTCCTGAGCCCCGGATGCATCCATTTCTTCGCGGACAACCTGCTCCACTTTCCGCAGCACCCGCAGGCCCAGCGGCAACCAGGTGTAAATACCGGGAGCCACGCGCCGCACGTACCCGCCACGGACTAGGAGCTTATGACTGGCGACCTCGGCGTCGGCCGGGTCTTCGCGCAAGGTGCGCACAAAAAGACTAGACATTCTCAGCACGCCCGCCATTCTACCCGCTTGCCGGGAACGGCGCGGCACGGTGCGTACGGGGCGCGGCACCGGTGCAGGACGGTGCGGCACCGGTGGTGGACGGGGCGACGGCGCGGCACGGTGCATACGGCGCGCGGAACGGCGCCCAGCACGGCGCATACGACGGAGCACGGTGCCCCGCAGCTAGAGGAGAACCGTCGCCCACTCCCCCGCGCGGCTGAAGCCCACATGCTGGTAGAGCCGCACCGCGGCGGCATTGTAGTCATTGACGTAGAGGGAAACGGTGGGCGCATGGCGAGCGCGCACCTGATCGACGACGCTGGCCATTGCCCGGGTCGCGATCCCACGCCCGCGCAGGTCGGGAGCGGTCCATACGCCTTGGATCTGCGCCACTCCCCCGGCCAACGCACCGATATCCGCCTTGAATTCCACCCGCCGGGCGCCGGTGGCGGGGTCGATGCCCATGCGCACGAAGGTGCGGCCGGCGCGGATGAGCTCCCGGACCCGGCGTGCGTAGGTGGGCCCGTACACGGTGGGATCGTATCCGACTTCCTCGGTGAACATAGCCACCGCCGCCGGAAAAACAGCGCCAAATTCCCAGGGTTCGGCCGGGCGTACCTGCGGATCGGGCACCACCGGGGAGGCGTGGGTCAGGGAGAGGGAATATTGGCGCGCGCGAACCTCACGGGCGGGACTCCAGGAGCGCTCCAGATGCTCCCATAGTCCAAGAACCTGATCGGCCGGCCCGAGGATGGAGCAGGCTACCCGATGCCGGGACAGAATATCGTCGCCTAGTTCGCGCAGCCCCGCCGCTGAAAATCCGAGGGGAATAATATTCCCGCCGTCCCAAGCGAGAGCTTCAATATCGCGGCGGTGCATCGCCGCCAGCGCCGAGGATGTTCCCACGCCCATGCGTTCCACATTGACGCGGGCGAGCACGGAATTGATCGGGTCGCGGGCTAAAAATTCCAGGGCGCGGGATTTATCCGCGCCCGTGAGACGGCGCAGCGAGGATGCGGCTCGATGCGGCCAAATGGAGCGTTTCATCGCGGTGTGTTTACTCCACCGCAAGCAAGACGCTGACAGCCCGCTCGAGGAACACGTCCACGACGGCCTCATCATAAGCATTTTTTCCGCGTGATTCCGGGAAAATAGCATCCCGTACCACTTCAGAGGTTACGGTTTCTTCACCGTCGAAATATCGGGCGAGGCGGTCAAGAAGTTCATCAACGTCCGTTTTGCGGTATCCCCAGCCTTCAGCGTCGGCAAAACGCTGCCCGGCCGGGCGTAGCAGGCGCGGGTAGAGACTTTTGGCATCCTGGTAGGCGAGGTTGAGCCAAGCCTGTTCCCCGCGCGCCCCGATGGTATTAGCGCGCTTGAGGTGAATAAAGGCGGCTTCGAGGCGATCGAGGGCGGCATCCACGCGGGCCGGATCGTATCCGCCGCGCTGGCGGGAAAAACCGACGCGCCGCACATCCGTTTCGTCCATATCGCCAGTTCCCCGCGAATATGCGTCTTTCGCGCGGGCGAGGAAATCATCGACCTGCTCGGTATTGTATCCGCGCGTGAGCGGACCCACTCGCTTAAACGTGCTCACAACTCACCTCACTTGTCTGTGCCAGCACCACGGTGCCAGCATGCCGACCTTCCCTCTTAATGTGCCGCACTCATTTTGCCATATGCGCCCGCCACGCGCCGCTCTCGCTCACAGCGCAGCACCGACCGGTACTACGGTGTGAAAATTTAGAGCGTCCTTCAGAGCACCCCTTGCGCCGCAGCGAAGAAGAGGTAGCAGAACGGCGCCCAGAGCAAGATGGAATCGATGCGATCCAGCATGCCACCGTGCCCGGGGAAAATTGCTCCCATATCCTTGACACCAAGCCAGCGCTTGAGGCGTGATTCAAGCAGATCACCGGCGGTGCAGCACACCACCGCCGCCATGCCGATGGCCAACGCCCACCACACACTGTGCCCCAGGGCCACCGTGGCAAGAAGCAGCGCCACCACCAGGCAGGCCAGCACCGACCCGGCCAGCCCCTCCCAAGTTTTCTTCGGGGAAATGCGCGGGGCGAGCGGATGGCGCCCGAAAAGCACGCCGGCGGCCCAGCCCCCCGTGTCATTGGCAACGGGCAGGAGGATGAGCGCTGCCACCATCCACGCTGGGGAATCAAGCTGGCACAGCGCCACCGCGAAACTCCCCAGCACGCTAATCCACAGGGACACGAAAACTGCGCAGGCGGCGTCGCTCACCTGTGCGCGCGCCCGGTCGCGTATCCCCAGCCACACGGCGCAGGCCACCACCGTCGCCCCGAAAGCCAGCATGGCAGCGCCGAGTCCGCGCCACCAGGCAAGTGCCAGTATGGCGATATTCCCGGCCAGCAGCATCGTGAGCGGGAGTCGAATACGGCGCGCGAGAAACGCGCCCGCGGCCTCCCATACAGCGAAGCTGAGCGCCACCACCACGAGCACCACAAAAAGCTCGATGCGCCAGAGAACACTGAGCGCCACCAGCGCCAGCAAGATGAGCGCGGTGGGGACGGCGGCTTTGAGATTACGGCCGGCCCGCGAGGAGGTGGGGCGCGGCGGTTGCGGGGGACGCGGAGCAAGCATGCTCCGCAACGAGGGGCGCGACATTAGATTTCGAGCAGGTCCTTTTCCTTGCCTTCGAGGAGCTTATCGATCTGCTCCACGAAGCTCTTCGTCAGCTTTTCCAGTTCGTCTTCGGCGCGCTTGACTTCATCTTCCCCGGCCTCGCCATCTTTTTGAATAGCCTCCAAGGTGTCCTTCGCCTTGCGACGCACCGCACGGATGGACACGCGCCCATCTTCAGCGCGGGTACGGGCCAGCTTGACGTAATCCTTGCGGCGTTCCTCGGTCAGGGCCGGGAGGTTCACGCGCAGCACATTGCCATCATCGGAAGGATTGACGCCCAGGTCAGATTCGCGCAGTGCCTTGTCGATACCCTGCTTGGCACCCGGATCGAACGGCGTGATCATCACGGTGCGCGGTTCGGGAATGGTGATGGTGGCTAGCTGCTGGAGCGGCGTGAGGGTGCCGTAGTAATCCACCAGAATCGGGTTGAACATCCCGGCGCTGGCCCGCCCGGAGCGGATATGCGAAAATTCTTCGCTGGTTGCTTCAATAGTTTTGCCCATCTTTTCGCGGGCTTCGCGCAAAGCTTCTTCAATCATGTTTTTTCCTTCGCAGTTTCGTTCACGGCGCGTAGCTACGTGGTACGACGACGCAGCAGCATCCACGCGCCCGATGTGACATATCTTACCGGCTTAGCGGGGCTATGCGCCCTGAGCGGAGACCACCGTTCCAATATTCTCACCGCGCAGCGCGGCGGTGACATTTCCCGGCTCGGTCATCCCGAAAACCCGCATCGGCAGGGAGTTATTCCGCGCCAGGGCAAAGGCGGCGCCGTCGGCCACCTGGAGGTTGTGGGAAAGCACTGTATCGTAACTAATGGCGCTGAGCTTTTCCGCTTCCGGATGGGTACGCGGATCGGCGGTATAGACTCCGTCTACCCCGTTCTTACCCATGAGGAGCTCATCGCAGCGCAGTTCCAGGGCGCGCTGGGCGGATACGGTATCGGTGGAGAAGTAGGGCATACCGGCCCCGGCGCCGAAAATAACCACCCGCCCTTTCTGGAGGTGGCGGATGGCGCGCAGAGGAATATAAGGTTCGGCGATCTGAGTCATCTGGATCGCGGTTTGCACGCGGCACTGGGTGCCGGCCTGCTCAATGAAATCCTGGAGCGCGATCGCGTTCATAACGGTGCCGAGCATCCCCATGTAGTCTGCCCGGGCCCGATCCATTCCGGACTGTTGCAATTCGGCTCCGCGGAAGAAGTTTCCTCCGCCTACAACGATGGCTACTTGGATTCCCGAAGCCGCCGCTTCGGCAATTTCCCCGGCGACGCGCTGGAGCACCGTGGCATCGACACCGACGCTACCCGCCCCAAAAGTTTCTCCAGATAGTTTTAGAAGAACTCGGCGGACTCCATCCGAGCTCGCGTCATGTTCCAGTAGTGTCACCATTGCCTCCCGTCGCTCAGTTCATCGGGCTTAACCATACCAGCGCGCGCTAAGGCATAATATCCGGGTGTCTAATAAAAATACTTCTTTCGACGCCGCCACGTGGGCAGCGTCCTTGCGCGCCCTCACGCCGGGCGTGCTGCTCGCCGCTCTCATCGCGGTGGCATCCTGGGGCTTGAGTAAGTTGATGCCCCTTCTCTCTGCCATGCTCTTTGCCATCGTATTGGGCATGCTAGTGCGTAACCTGGGACTTATTCCCCGCTCGGCCAACCGCGGTCTCACCTTCACGTCCAAGCGGGTGCTGCGCACCGGGGTGGTGCTCCTGGGGCTGCGCCTGTCCATCCCCGCGATTTTGGGACTGGGCTGGGGCACTCTCATCACCATCATCACCTGCGTGACCGCAACAATGCTCATTTCGGTGCCGCTAAGTAAACTCCTGCGGGTGCCCCATGCCTCGGCTATTCTCACCGCCGTGGGCACCTCAATCTGCGGCGCCTCCGCGGTGGCGGGAACCTCCGCCGTGGTGCGGGTACGTAACGAAGATGAGCGCGATACCGCCGCGGCAACCGCCATTGCCTGCGTCACGCTTTTCGGTACCCTCACCCTGGTGGCCCTCCCCTGGCTGGCTCACCTGCTGGATTTGAGCGCCAATCAGGCGGCGGTGTGGATGGGTGCCACCATTCACGAGGTTGGCCAGGTGGTGGCCGCCGCGAATATTTACGGTGGGGTGGCCGATACCGCTACCGCTGCCAAACTCGGGCGCGTGGTGTGCCTGGCCGCCGTTATCGCCGTGGTGGGGCTACTGGAGCGCGCCGCTAAGCAACGTGAGGCCCGCGCCGCGGGGCTGGACGGGGCGGCGCTTGATGCCCACGGCCAGGCGCGCAGTTCCGCTCCCCTCATTCCGCTGTTCGTGCTCGGCTTCCTTATCGCGGTGGGGATCGCCTCCGTGCTGGAAAACCAGGCTTGGGCGGCCAGCGCCTTGCAGATTCTTGGTAACGACGTCGCTAACTGGCTTCTCATCGCCGCCATGGGCGCCATGGGCGCCGGTGTCCACCTCAAGACGATTATGCATACGGGGGCACGCACCGTCCTCTTCGGTTTCCTTCTCACCTTGGTAATCGTGGGGATCGGGCTGGCTTGCGTGGCCGTTTTCGTGGTGTAGCAGCCGCGTAGCATCCGACACACGCGAAAGCGGGGGCCTCCACTTAGGAGAGCCCCCACTTTCTTTGCGCCGTTCTTTGCCCCGTGGCCGGGAAAAATCTTGCCCCGTACCCGAGATGGTTATGCGCCGGTACCTGGGAATGTCCTTGCCCCGTAGCCGGGGCGATGGCGGTAGCGCCGTGGATTACTTGAGCGGCGCGTCGTAAACGTCGGCTGCGTCGTCGTCACGCAGATACGCAACCCAGAAGTAGGTGGCGAGGATGAAACCGCCGCCCACAATATTGCCGAGAATCACCACACCGATATTGAGGGCGACGGCGCCCGGCGTGAACGCGGCGTAGTCGGCGAGCCCGTGGCCGGAAGCGAGCACCGCTTCGGAATTCCAGAAGGCATCCCCGCCCCAGTACTTGCACATGAGGCCGAGCGGAAGCAGGAACATATTGGCGATGGAGTGCTCGAATCCGGCGGCAACGAAGAGCGGGATGGGGCACAGGCAAGCGAGAATCTTATCCGCCGTGGACCGCCCCGATTGCGCGATCCACACGCCGGCACACACCGCGATATTCGCGAGCACACCCAGCAGGAAGGACTCGGGGATAGAATGCGCGGCCTTGCCCGCCGCCGTGTGGAGGGCAACTTCGCCCCATGCCCCGCCATTGGAGAGCGCCTGGCCGGCCCCGAAGACGAGCAACGCCAGGAACAGTGCCCCAACTAGATTACCGGCCAG
This sequence comes from Actinotignum timonense, assembly GCF_900155575.1. Lineage (GTDB taxonomy): Bacteria > Actinomycetota > Actinomycetes > Actinomycetales > Actinomycetaceae > Actinotignum > Actinotignum timonense. The sequence goes on from NZ_LT706966.1 coordinate 2,062,332, forward strand.
GGAGGTGCCCCAGTGAGCGAAGAAGCGCCGTGGGCGCACCCGCTTGTGGTAGAGCGGCATGACCGTCATCGTGGTTGAGGTGAAGAGGTCCGAGCCGGTCAGCACCACCAGGATGAGGCCGACGGAGAAGCACAGGCCTCCCAGGACTTTCGCCGGGCCAAGCGGCCCGTCAGCCAGGCCCTGTTGCGACGTAATGTAGAAAATGTAACCCATGCCAATGAAGGCACCGCCGGAGAGCGCCATCACGAAGGATCGCGTCAGCGGTTTCTTAGTTTTCTTGTATGCCGCGCGGGCGTTTTCAACCGCGAGGGTATGCGGATCAGGAATGGTTATGCTCACCTCTTACTCCTTTGTCAGTTCAGCGCCCCTCATCTTATGTGAAAGTGCCCGCTGGGAGCTATAGATATTTATGAGCAGATAGAGACGGGGCACGGCGCGGACGGCGGGCCCTATGGTGCGGGTAGTGCGGTGGGCACGGCGCACACGGTGGTACGACGACGGAGCCGCGCGCCCCGTCCTTAGCGGACGGAGCGCGCGGCTCAGTTATCTCAACGCTGCCTGTTTAGCGACGCTCACTACGTCGATAACCCAGGGCACCAGCCCCCAGGAGCATCGAGAGGAGGGCTGCGCCAATGGCGGCGCCAGCCCCGCTCCCTGTATGCACGAGTCGCTGCGAGCGCTCAGCTGTTGGCGTGGGCCTTTGCTCCGCTGTAGGCACCGGCGCCGGATTGGATGGCTGCCCAGCCGTCGGCGTCTGCTCCGGTGTCGGAATCAGACTCGGCTCCCCGGTAGGCTCGAGGCTCGGCGTTCCAGGCACCGTCGGCGTAACACTCGGGTGCGGATCAGGACGCGGCGTAGGCTGCTTGCTCGGTTCCGGTTGCGGATCCGGTTGGGGATCCGGCTCCGGGCACGGCCCCGGCCCTGGATCGGGCTGCGGTGCCGGCCCCGGTTCAGGTTGTGGACCAGGTTCCGGTTGCGGCCCCGGTGCGGGTGGCTGCGGCCCAGGCTCCGGCTCCGGATCTGGCTCCACCGCGCATTCCTTGATTTCCGCAGCGGTCATTGGCCGAGATTGCGTCTCGGTGCTCGGCGTCGCTGTTTCGTCGTAGCTCAAGGTAGCCGCATTCCAGGTATACGTATACGTGGTCCTGGTGCGGGATTGAGCCACCTGGTGAGTCTCGCAGGATTTCTCCCCATCAACCCACTCGGTGAACGTCGGGTCCTTGGTGGGCACCGTCGTGCAAGCCTTCACTTCCTCCGGCGTCTTCTCCCGCTCCTGAGTCTCCGTTTCAGTAGTACCGCGCTTATCCCACTCCAGGGTGGTGGTATTCCAGAAAACCGTATACATGGTCTTGATGCGGGTCTGCGTCACGGTATTTTTCTCGCAGGTAACCTGCTCATCTTGCCATTCACCGTAGCTTCCCATGATGGCCGGCTGCGGATAGAGAGTCAGGCCCCAGGTGCCAAGGAAGTGAACGTCGGCATCGGTAATGGTGTCGCTCGCGCGGTCCCACCCCGTGAAAGACCAGACTTCCCCGGGAGTATCCGAGTATTTCGCCTTATCGAAGGTGTCGGTTGGGGTAACAAGTGTTCCCTTCGGGAAACCCTTGCCATTCTCACCGAGGTTATCGGCGGGAGTGCGCGCCGCTAGCGCTGCGGGCAGCGCTTTGTTAGCGCCGTCAGCCGCTCGGAATTCGTGGGTTACCTTGAAGAGCTGCTGCTGCCACACCCAAGTACCGGTGAAGTCCTGATCGGCACCGGTGATCTTTTTGCTGCTCGCATCCCAGCCTTGGAAGGTCCACTTGCCGTTACCATCGGGCACTGCCGTGAAGCCTGCCGCATCCGCCGGTTTCACCGTCTCGCCCTCCGTATAGCCAGCACCGTTCTTGGTGTCGATAGCGGGCGTCTGCTTCTTCACGCCTTCAGGGAGGTCCTTGCCGGCGGTACCGCTCACGAATGTAGAGGTCACACCATAAGCGGGAGCGTAGCCCGCGTAGGCCGTGAGCTCATGCGGTTCCACAATCTGCGTGATAGGGGCAGCAGGCTGTGACGGTGCGGGCTCAGAGCGCACCGTCTCGCTGCCAAATACTCGGCTGGCGACCGTGCACGGGTTCTTGTGCCCCTTGGCGTCGGTCACGGAGTTAGTGGCGGCGCCGTCGGTAAAGGCCTGCGCGAAATCGTATCCTTTATCGTTCGCCTGCCCGCCCGCAATTTCGGTGGGAGTGACGGTGGAGCAATACCACCCTACGAATGTGTAGGTGCCGAGCTCGGCGGTGCGGCCCAGGCTGTCGGTAATGGTGCGCTTCTCCTCGCGAACCGGGTTCGCGCCCTGGTACGGGGTCATTTGGGCAGGGCGCGCCGCCGGGTGCTCCTGAAGGAGCTTTGTCGAGGAATAGATCGTATAGGGCTGTTCTGCCTCAGCGTTCTGCGCTTGGGCATCGAAATGCCCCTCATTGGGGTGGTACCACATCGTGGCGCGCTGCCCGAGAACCACGGTGCCCTCATCGGAAATCACGTAATCCCAGGAACCCGCACCCGTATGATCACCGAATTCCGCGGCAGCCTGGCGGTTATCACGAGTGACATAGTGGACCGTATTCGCGTCATCTGCGCCGGGTACGTAGCCGTCCACACCCTTCGCCACCGTATAGCCGATGTAGCGCTGCGCCGGCTCGTTTTGCCCGGCGTAGGGCGTTTCACTGGCATTCTTGACATTCTCGCTGAGGGAAATATTGAGCTGGTTGGCGAGCTTGCCCGTCAGGAGCACCGCAGATTGTCCATCGATCACCCGCACGTCACCGGCATCAAGGCGCGCCTTGGGAGTGATGATCACGTCCTTATTGGCGTACACATTCAAGCCCGGGTACTCCCCGATCCGGGCACCATCCACTTCGATGCTCGAGGGATGGTCCTGGTGTACTGACCAGTCGCCCTTCTTGTTGCCGCTCAGACTCATATCGTCGAGTTTCAGGTAGCCGTCATTGAAAATACCCGCGCCAACTGCCGAATAGACAGAGCCACCCGAGAGCTTCGAGGGCCCCGTCCCGCCGGTAATGGTGGTCGATCCTTGGTTGTAGATGAGACCGCCGCGGCCCGAGCGCCCGGAGCTGAGCGTCGCACCTTCCAGCGTTACCGTATTTCCCGGGCCTACGAAGAGCGCGCCGCCAACTTGCGTGGCGGGTCCCCAGACCAAGGTTCCGGCATTGGAAATCGTGGAATCAACAACGCGGAGATTGACCGCGGATTCTTCACCGATCCGGGTAGAAAGCGAAATTGCACCGCCGTTGGAATCGGCGTGCACATCGCGAATGGTGGAGCCTTGGATCACCGCGGTGGCACTCGATCCGGTTTCGAAGGCAATAGCGCCGCCGAAGGTGGCCAGGCCCTCTCCGTTGCCGCTGCCGCGCCCCGTTAGTTGCGAATTAGTGAGTTCGAAACTTCCGGTGCCGACGATATCGATGAAACCGCCGGCGAAAGTCACCTTGGAGCTATCACTGGCCACGAAGCGCGAATTATTGATTTTTAGCGCCGAGTTCTGGCTGGTAAAAGCACCGCCGGAAATTCCGTAGGCATCCCCCCGCCCCGTGAAGGTGAAATCACTGTTATCTACGGTGACTTTCGCATTGAAGGCACGGAGGAACCCGCCGGTATTGAAGGGTGCGCCAACGTTGATGGTGCTGCCGGTGATGCGCGCCGTCGTCCCGTCACCCGCATAAATCGCACCGCCTTGGTATCCACCGGTGGAGACCCGGGCGACGTGGTTATCAATGAAGGAGGTCCGCTCCGCCACCAGCGTGGCCGCACCGTCCATGAAGATGGCGCCGCCGTTCCCTTCGTTGCCGCGTACCCCCGCACCGTCCTGCGAATGATCCTTCGTCTGGTTAGTACGGAGCACGGAATCGCTGATGGTCACCGTGGAGCGCGCACCGGTCGCGTAAATCGCCCCACCGTTAGGCGTCTGGCTAATTTTCTTGCTCTGTGTATCACCAGGAAGACTCCCAAAGGCGGGATCCTTCTTCGTCTCATCCGCGACCCGCATATCGTAGGTGGCCTGCGACCAGATACTCGAATTGTTTTCGATTACCGAATCGTTGGTCACGTTCAGGGCAGCGTCAAGAACGTAGACGGCCCCGCCTTCGAAATTCCGGGTTCCCGCGGTTGTGCCGTTCTTGATCGCCACCTTGTCAAGGGTGGCATCGGAACCGGCACCGAGCCACAGCCCGCGCCGTTTGCCAGCAGCATCAAGGGTGACGTCGGAGAAGGTCACCTTCCCGCCCGCGGTGCGGAACATATTGTAATGATCGTCCCCGCCCGGCGCGGTGCTCGGTGCCCCGGCCGTAATGGTATGACCCTGGCCCTCAACGCTCACATCCGCGTTACTCGGGATCTCAATTTCGCCGGTGAGCGTGATGTCTGCGCTCAGGCTCACGCTCTGACCGGCAGTGATGGCGCTGCGGAGCTCCTGCTCCGTCCCCACCGTTGTCGCCGCAAAGGCTGGGGATATCAGAGCATTCGTTGAAAAACCAAGGAGGGCCGCGGCTACTACCGCAACAATTTTCTTGCCCACGTTGTTATTCCTATCTTTCAACTTGCGTTTCTTGCGTCGTTCGGTTGTTTTTAGTGAGAACGACGGCGCAAGCCGAGAATCCCGACTCCGGCAAGCATAAGGGCTCCGGCAGCGAGTGCGAACGGGGTCGCGGACGGCCCGGTCTTCGACAGTTCTTGCGCGACCGGCGCGGGCTTAGCCGTAGGTGCGGCCGTTGGGGAGATCGTGGGAGCAGCCGTGGGCGCAACAGGTGCTGGCACCGTGGGCTGCGGAGCGGAGGTTGGTGCCGGCTCCGGTGTTGGAACAACCGTCGGGGTTTGTGACGGCTCCGTCGATGGACGGGGCGAGGGCTCCGTGGTGGGAGTATCCGTCGGATCGACCGTCGGATCGACCGTCGGATCGACCGTCGGATCGACCGTTGGCTCGACCGTTGGCTCACATGTCGGGTCGGGTTCCGGTTCGGGCTCCGGATCTGGCCCCGGTTCAGGCTCCGGCTTGGGCGGCAGCGGTGTTTCCACAACCGTCTTCGTCCAGGTGCCCGTGAAGCTCAGGTCCATACCATCAACAACCGCGCTCGTGGGCTCCCACCCATCAAACTTCCACGTTGTCACCACATCTGCGTTCTCGGTGCGAGTGGTACTTGTGAACTCTGTTTGTGCCGGAGTTGGCGGTGTGACTGTCGAACCCTGGGTAACCTGCTCCGAATTCGGCAGGGTGGCCATCACCTCGTCGGGAAGAGCAGAGCCGTCAGCGGCCACATATTTGTACGTGGCGTTGAAGACCGCATCGGGATTCACCGCGTACGTCCAGTAACCAACGAAGTCGAGGTCGCTTCCGGCCATAGTTGCCTCAGCGGGTTCCCATGCGTCAAAGGTCCAGGTGCCTTGGCCGTCAGCAACGCTTGTCTGCTCCAGTGCGGGCGGGGCCACCTGTACGCCGTCGCGCAACTTAGTCACGCGCTTCGGTACGAGTTTCGTGACGCTTTCGGGGAGTTGACGCTCGGGATCCCGGCTGGCGAAAGCGAAAGTAGCATCATGGGTAGCAACCATCGTCAAGGTCACCGGATCCGACGTGTCGTTGAAACGCAGCGGCATCCCTACGTAGAAGTAATCCATTGCCATGGTGCCGCGGACGGTGGGCTCCACCATGGAGAAGGTCTTGCCGGCCTCAAACTTCGATTGCGGCACGTAGAAGGCGTGCGCCGGGGTGGTGAGAACAAGCTTGGCGGGCTGGTATTCCGGCTTGTCGAGGTCCGCGCCCGTCACCTTGCTGCCGTCCGCGTGGTGCAGCCCAAAGTGAGCGGTGAACTTACCGGTGGCGGCATCGTACGCGGCGGTTTCGCAGCGCATGATCTCACCGAACTTGGAAGGCGCATTTTGCTTATCCATTTCGGACTGCACGGCCTCGCAGCTTACGAAATCGGGATTTGAGGAGACCACCGCGGGATCGACGGTGAAGGAAATATCCCACTCCCCGCTGAAGGTTTTGGCGGCGTAACGCGCCTGGTCATTGGCGTTTCTCCACAGCCACACCGACTTGAAGAAACTGTAGAGCTGCCAAACCTTCGTCATATCGAGGGTGCCACGGTAGGCAATTTGGTAGGCATCGGTGGCGGTATCGCCCTTGGAGGAGTCGTAGAGGAACTCGCTCTCACTGGTAATCTGCCCCTCATTATCGATTGCGTAGGCATCGCTACCTACGGTAATCGGAACATCAGTTGGATCGGCGGAGGCAGGAACGGTACTAAATCCGATGAGCCCCGCAGCAAGGAGAATAGTTAGAACAACACGGATAGGCTTGGACAAAATAAGTCCCCCCCCCCGCGAGATTTGTGCAACCATGGCAAATATTTCCTTCGGTTTATAAATGCTGAAATACATTCCCAGTTGCATATTATTCTCAAAGAATATTCATGTCTACACCTTATTATTTCCGACATTAAGCGCCTCCGCTCTGAGCAGGCACATCGCATATTTCAACCAGCTTGCAAGATTATTTAGGTTTCGAATCCACTGAAGTCCACACTCCCTAAAGTTCGGCACGGTGCGCACGGCGGACCCTACGGTGCAGGCTACGGTGCTCCGGGGTGGCGGGCCAGTTCGTGGCGCATCCAGGTGATCGATATCCGCCTACGGTGCGGACGGCGGGCTGGCCCCGCCCCGCGGCACGCGGGGCGCCGTCGTCGTACTAACGGCGCGCTTCACTGCACACGCGCCGCACCGCACCACACCGGCGCCCACCAATCGCACTGCACCTGCACGTAAGGGACCGATGCCCATCAATCGTGCCGCACCTGCATGCACACGTAGCCCGCACCTGCACGCAAGGCATCGGCGCTACATACAACAGAGGGCGGGACGTACTCTCGTACCTCCCGCCCTCCGGCGTCTATCGTTCACGCAACCGAAAGCTAGGCTCCCGGCAACCGGAAACTACATCCCGGTGCGCGCAAACTTACTCAGCGTGCGAACCGACGCGCAGGCGCTTGAAACCGGTCACCTTGCCGCCGGTCTGGGACACGATGGTCTTGACCGGGGTCTTCGGCTCGCGGGCGTAGCCCTGCTCCTCGAGAACGACCTGCTTGTAGAAGCCGTGCATGCGGCCTTCCACGATCTTCGGCACGGCCTTTTCCGGCTTGCCTTCGGCGATGGTCGTTTCGGTGGCGATGCGCTTTTCGGTTTCTACCACGTCGGCCGGAACGTCCTCAATGGAGAGGTACTTCGGGTCGAGCGCGGCGATGTGCACGGCGATGTCATGCGCAACTTCGGCAGCCTTGGCATCGGTGGCAACCAGCACGCCCACCTGCGGGGGCAGGTCGGGGTTGGTGCGGTGCATATAAGCTTCCACGTGCTCGCCCTCGAGGACTTCCACGTGGGAGACTTCCATCTTTTCGCCGATGACGGCGGTCATGGCGGTGATGCGATCCGCAACGGTGCCGTCGCCCAGCTTGGCGGCGAGCAGCGCTTCCACGCTATCGGCACCGGAATCCACGGCGGCGGTGAGGATCTCATCGGCCATACCGATGAACTTCTCATTCTTGGCCACGAAGTCGGTTTCGGCGTTGATCTCCACGAGAATGCCACGCTGGCCGGCAGCGGTATCGGATACGTGCGAGGCCACCAGACCGTTCGCAGCGGTGCGGTCCGAACGCTTGGCGGCGGACTTCATGCCCTTGACGCGCAGGATCTCTTCGGCCTTGGCGGAATCCCCCTGGGCTTCGTCGAGAGCCTTCTTGGCGTCCATCATGCCGGCGCCGGTCTTGTCACGCAGCGCCTTCACATCGGCGGCTGTGTAATTAGCCATGCTTCACTCCTCACTTGTAGCGCTCAGGCTTAGGCCTGGGCGTCAGCTTCTTCGGACTTGTTTTCTTCGGATTCGGTGGCTTCGGCTTCGGCCGGAGCGGCCTCGGCTTCAGCTTCCGCGGCGGGAGCGGCTTCTTCAGCCTTGGGGGCTTCTTCGGTAGCTTCCCCGGCCGCGAGAACTTCGCGTTCCCATTCGGGCATCGCATCTTCGGTGGCATTCTTGCCGGCGCCGCGGGCCAGGAGGCCTTCGGCTACCGCATCACCGATGACGCGGGTGAGCAGCCCGACGGCACCGATGGCGTCGTCGTTACCCGGAATCGGGTAGGCCACTTCGTCCGGATCGCAGTTGGTGTCCAGGATGGCAACCACCGGAATATTGAGCTTATTAGCTTCGGAGACCGCGAGGTGTTCCTTGTTGGTGTCCACAACCCACACGGCGGAGGGCAGGCGGTGCATATCGCGCAGGCCGCCGAGGGTCTTCTCCAGCTTGTCCTTTTCGCGGGACAGCATGAGGAGTTCCTTCTTGGTCAGGCCCGAGCCGGCAACGTCCTCGAAGTCCATCTGCTCGAGTTCCTTGAGGCGCTCAATACGCTTGGCAACGGTCTGGAAGTTGGTGAGCATACCGCCCAGCCAACGTTCGTTCACGTAGGGCATCCCGGTGCGTTCGGCCTGTTCCTTCACGGCTTCCTGCGCCTGCTTCTTGGTGCCCACAAAGAGGATATTTCCGCCGTGCGCCACGGTTTCCTTAACGAAATCGTAAGTGCGGTCGATATCGGCGACCGTCTTGCGCAGGTCAATAATGTAAATCGAGTTACGATCCGTGAGGATGTAACGCTTCATCTTCGGGTTCCAACGGCGGGTCTGATGCCCGAAGTGCACACCAGCTTCCAGCAGCTGGCTCATGGTGACGACAGCCATGCGGCGTCCTTTCTCAGGCGCCATCGGGGCGATGGCGCGGTATCGGTTCTTGCACGACGGCGGAATTGCCGCCGCGCCCTGGTGCCCACGAACCGCGGTTCCCAATATGCGCCACCCACTGGGCTGCACATGCCAGGACCGATCCGCGACCCTCGTATGTGGGCACGCGTATTACGACCGGAGATAACCGGCCGCCTGTACATATTACCCCAGCCGGAAAAACGGGGAACGGCGGGCGGATGTGATTTTCGCGGGAATATTGCGGCTAGGGCGAATAAGCACGGGGCGGGGCGGGCCAGCGACTACACGGTGCGGGACCGTCAGGGCGAGCGCGTATCTGGTGCGGGACCGTCAGGGCGAGCGCCGCTCACACACGTGCACCCGCTACGTCTCACGATGCGGCTGAGGTTGTACAGCGTTGCCACATGACTATAGGATGACCTGCATAGTTACTAACACTGCAATCTAGGAGCGACCTGCCCTATGAGAGTCCTTGAATTCAACACCTATCGCATCAAGGAAATTCTCTTTATATAAAAATGCGAGAAAGTCGTATTCTCGCACGCGTTTAGCGATGATGCGCGCCCGGAGCTTATAACTACTTTTCTGAAGCCTCCGGGTGAGTACACCTATGTACTTTCCTAAATGGCGCGTGCGGGAGGGGTTCATGCTGCCCTGAATACGGCAATTGGATTGATAAGGACAAGGATTTTGATAGATCCTCATATTCCCGTCCTCGACGTCGCCCACGTGCGGCGCGTTTTCGGGAAAGAAAAATTTGTTGCAGTTGAAGATGTGTCCCTCCAGGTGCAGGCAAGCCAGGTGCATGCCTTGCTCGGTCCGAACGGGGCCGGGAAAACCACAACGGTGCGGATGTGCGCCACCTTGCTGGCTCCCACGTCGGGGCAGGTCCGGATCGCGGGGATTGACGCGGTGCGCCATCCGGAGAAGGCGCGCTCGTGCCTGGGTCTGGTGCTAGGCGGTGACCTCGGGTTTTATCCGCGGGCTACGGCGCGCGATAATCTCCTCTATTTTGCCGACTTGCAAGGGGTGTCAAGCGGGCAGCGGCGCGGTGTCGTCGCTGATGTTCTTGAGCGTGTCAAGCTCACCGATTCTGCCGGGGCTAAAGTGGGCCAGTTTTCGCGCGGTATGCGCCAACGCCTCCACCTGGCGCGCGCCTTATTGGGCGCCCCGCCACTGCTCCTTCTTGACGAACCGACCACGGGGCTGGATCCCGACGTCGCGCTAACGGTGCGCGATATTATCCGCGACGTTGCCGCCGGCGGCACCGCGGTGCTCCTCACCTCACATTCCATGCCTGAGGTGGAAGAACTGGCGGATATCATCACCGTCATCGGCGCAGGAAAAATCGCGGTGCGCGGCAGTGTGCGCGATATTGCGGACTATGCCGGGGTTGGTGCAACCACGACCTTCACGCTGGGTGCGCGCAAGGCGGATATTTTCGCGGGCCTCGAAACTGAATTCCCTGACGCGGTGATTATTCGCCGTCCGCGCGCAGGCAACTGGGCGGTCACGATCTATTGGGATGCGCGCTCCGGTGCGCAAGCCGAACGCCTGGTGGCGCTTCTCGGGCACGAGCCGGAGGACCTGGTTACCCGCCCGGCCTCGCTGGAGGAAACGTATCTCGCGCTGGCAGATGGGTTGGCACGATGATCCGGCAGTTACGTATGAGCGCTTTTCACGTGCGCCAATTTGTGTCTGTCCCCTATTTCATCCAGCTCATGGTGACGACGACGCTCGCCACCGCACTGGTGCAATTCCTGAGTTTCCGAGCTTTCGGGACTATGAGCGCGACGCAGGGGTGGGTGCGTGCCGGGATTATCGGCATGTGGACCACGGCCACCTGCGCTGCCGGAATTATTGGTTTCGAGCGTTATAAGGGCACCCTCGTCTACCTGGTGAGCGCTCCGATTGGGGCGCTACGGAGCCTCGCCGCGGTGGTGGCATCGGCTGGCTCCTTCGGACTGGCGGCATTCCCGGTGGCCTGGGTGACGTGGGCTCTGTGCTCCGCCTCAGTCACTTTTACTGCACCGTCCTGGGGATTTGCGTGCGGCGTTCTTCTGTTATGGATAGGCTACCTGAGCGTATCTTTCGTCATCGCCGCGCTTTTCGTGCTCACCCCGAACGCGATTAGTTACGAAGGTCTGCTTCTGGTTCCGATGTTTTTAGCGTCCGGGATTCTTTTTACGACGACGACGCCACCTGCCTGGCTGGCCTATCTCTCCTTCTTCGTACCCCTCTCGATGCCCACCTCCCTGCTCTTCGGAGAAGCTATTACCTGGAGTGACGTGGCGATCTGGGCGGTCGTGCTGGGTACGTGGCTGGCAGCGGCGGGAGTGGCGGGACGTGCGGCGCTGCGCCGTGCTACCCGCTCCGGTACCTTGGAGGTGATGTGATGCTGACACGTTATCGCTCGATTATTGGGGTCTCCTGGGCTTCGTCAGTGACCTTTGCGACGGTGGGGACGGCGGTGACCACCGTCCTGGTGCTTCCGCTCCTCGACGTGCTTTTTGATGTGGTGCTCGGCAATGATGTGGGAACCCCGGACCTGGTGCGCACCGGCTATGCCGCGGCATTGGTTGCTTTGGCCACGTCGGTGGCCTCCGGAGTGGTCAGCGCGGTGGCAACCGACCGGGCGCTGGGGATCTTCCAGGAAGTGCACCTGCGCCGTCGTTTCGACGTGGTGTACTGGGTGGCGGTGGCTACCGTCCCATGTATCTTGGCGGTCTCCACCGGTAGTGCGGCCATCGGCGCCGTCTTCCTCCTCTCCCCGGACAAAGATGCAATGCTGCTGGGGCGCGTAGCGCTCTTAGCGGTGGCTGCTTTGGTATGCGGAGTGTTGCTCGGAGTGGCGGCGGCCGGTGTCGGGGTGGATCTTCCCGACCCGTATCTGGGGGCGACGCTACTCGCGACGTTCCTGCCGGTGTTCACCGGGGTTATTGTGCCTCTCGAGTACTACCCGCCGGTGCTGACAGCACTAGCGAATGCCGTCCCCCNCCTCGGGGGTTTTGGTGCCCCTCGAGTCCTCCCCGCCGGTGCTGACAGCACTAGCGAATGCCGTCCCCCTCTCGGGAACCATTGCTGGTATCGCTGAGCCGGTCGGGTGGCTGGTAGTCCGTGATATTGCGGTTGCGGCGATCTGGGCCGGTATCGGTGTATTAGCGACCCGCCATGCGGTGGCTCGGCTGCGTTCGGGTATGCGGAGGGATGTTGTATGAGTTTTCTGGGTTTTGATGAACGCTGGGCCGCCTACCTGAAAGTCGCGGAAATGAATCTTGGCGGCGTCGCGCGCGTGCACGGCGGGCGGATCGCCGCGGTACATCGCGGCGCCGTTGAGGTGCTCCTCGTTGATGAGACCGGTGCGCCGGACGGGGTGCCGGACGGGGCTGCGCATGGTGCGCCGGACGGAGCGCCGGTGCGTATTGACCTCGATATTCCAGGTCACTGCCAAGATAGTGAATCCTGGCCGCCGGTGGTGGGTGACTGGGTAGGCGTGGATGATTCCGGGCATATTCTCGACATTTTGCCGCGCCGTACCTACCTCACCCGCCCGTCGGTGGGCCGAGCCGCTCTCGAGCAACCTACCTGCGCGAATATTGATGTGGTTCTCATTGTGGAACCCGTGGTGCCAGCAGCCAGTCGCGGGCGTATCGAACGCTTCGTGGCCCTGGCCCACGCGAGCGGGGCCCGCCCCTGGCTGGTGCTCACGAAGGCGGACCTGGCAAACCCGGCAGATCTCCAGGAACTGGGTGATGGGTGCGAAGAAGTGCTTGCGCTTGATGCACGCTCGGCTGTGGACGTGGCGCGACTCGTTGAGCTCCTCTCCGGCACGGTCGTGGTGGTGGGGCGCTCCGGTGCGGGGAAATCCACCCTCACCAATACCTTGCTCGGAGCCACCCAGACGGTGGGAACGGTGCGCGAAAGCGACCATAAGGGTCGGCACACCACCACCGGGCGCCAGCTGGTTTGCGGAGAACACTTCGCGGTCATCGACACTCCCGGAGTGCGCGCTTTAGGCGCCACGATGGACACGGAGGCGATTGCGGATACCTTCGCGGATATTCGCGAACTGGCTGCTTCGTGCCATTTCGCGAATTGTAGCCACGGGCGAGAGCCGGGGTGTGCGGTGCGCGAGGCATGCGCGAGCGGGGCTTTGGACGCGGACCGGCTGGATCGCTATCTGCGGTTGATGGCGGAGGCGGAGCGGTTACGTTCCCGCAGCGATGCACGAACGGCGCGGAGCCAGGACCGGCACGCTTCGAAAGAGAATACCCGCGGGCGGCGGGAAACGATGCGCCTGAAGGGCAAAAACCGCGGATAACAGCGCAAAATCCCGGGCGAACGCCCGGATACAAGCCAGAGCTATCCACAGGATGCTGGAACGCATCGACTATCCACAGCCTGCGGTGGTCCTCTGGCGGGCGAGTCCTAGCCAGGGCATGCTCAGCCCTATGAAGACTCTCAGGATTTTTGCGACTCAATTCCCCGGTGCGCGCTGTGGCCCGGGCACCAGTACCCGTGCCCGGTCCACGGTGCGCTCCCGCTCCCGTGCGGGGCGCATAATCGTGGCACGCTGCCTGGCCGCGGCCGGCGCGGCTCTCACCCTGGTGGCGAGCCTTATTTCAGAATCGGCATCTGGCACGGTGGCGGCGTCGTCGGATAATACCCCCGCGCCGGCCGCAACCTCGACAACGGATAGCGAGCCGGAAAAACCGCTTACGTCCACCCCCATGGCGGACGCTGAAAATGTAGCCCATACGAAGGCAGCGCGGCCCCACGCCACTGGCTTCCACTCCCCTACCGGTAGCGCGCCGGTGGTGACCCGGCCCTTTGATCCGCCCAAGCAGAATTGGCTGCCCGGGCATCGCGGTGTCGATGTGGAGCTTCCAGCGGGGAGTCCGGTGCTGGCGGCTGGCTCGGGCACCGTGGTGTATGCCGGGATGCTCGCGGACCGCCCCGTTATTTCTATTGAACACACCAATGGCCTGCGCACCACCTATGAACCCGTGGAGCCGAGCGTGCACCGCGGGGATACCGTGAGCGCCGGGACCGTGATTGGGACGTTGCTGGCCGGCCATGAGGATGGCGGGCGCTTCCCCGGGGATGTTTTGCACTGGGGCGCACGGCGCGGGAAAACCTATATTGACCCGCTCTCGCTCCTCTACCGGCGTGAGATCCGCCTGTACCCGTGACGCTCACGTGACGCTCGTGTGCTACTTCAGGGATGCTTCTGTGCTGCTTCAGCGATGTTTCTGGTGAGGAGTACTTAGGCCCGCGGATGGGCCTGCGCGAATGCAGCACGGAGCCTATCTGCGCTGACGTGGGTGTAGCGCTGCGTGGTTTGCAGGGAGGAGTGGCCGAGGATCTCTTGGACGCTGCGCAAATCCGAACCGCCGTTGAGAAGATGCGTGGCGGCGGAATGGCGCAAATCGTGGGGGGTAATATCGGGCACCCCCGCGCGGCTGGCCGCACGGTGCACCACGTCGCGCAACGAGCGCGGGTTGAGGCGCCTACCTTGCGCCCCCAAAAAGAGAGCCCGAGTCGGTTCTTTCATAAGAGCGGCACGCGCAGGCAGGTATTCTTGCACGGCCCGCATGGCCGGCACCCCGTACGGGACCACGCGTTCCTTATTTCCTTTTCCGACGACGCGCACCGTCAGATCGGGGCGAACCTGGTCAATATCCAAGGAACAGACTTCGCTCACGCGCAAACCCGCCGCGTACATGAGCTCAAGGGCCGCCCAGTCCCGGTAGGCGAGAGCTTCTCCGCTCTCAACCGCGTGGCTTTTCGCGTTATTGAGCAATTGTTGGGCCTGGTGCTCGTTGAGAACATGCGGGAGCTCGTTGGTGACCCGAGGTGATTTCAGCCGCGCTGCCGCATCCGACGCGGTATAACCGCACCGGTATGCCCAGGAACTAAAAGTTCGTATCGCGGCCGATTGCCGGGCCATCGAGGCCAAAGCGCTACCGTGTTCGCGCGAATGGGCTAGCCAGGCGCGCAGATCAGCGAGATCCAGGTGTTCGAGGTCAATATCCAGCTCGGATAAGTCCTCATCTCCCGCTTTTTTTCCGGTGGATAGCTCGTGGAGAAAAGTGAGGAGGGAGAGAACCTCGTGCAGATAGGCGCGGATCGTATGTTCGGAGTATCCGCGGCGCAGCCGCAATTCTCGCTCATAACGTTCCAAGATATCTGCTACTCGCATGTTTCCCAGTTTATGCCAGTCTTAGGAGGACCGGTGCCGGCTCGCCTCCCGAGCCTGGGGAGTCAGGCGCCACTTCCCTCCTCGACTTTCCGCGATTCCTGCTACCTCAAGTTTCCCGAGGGCCGCCATCACCTCAGCAAATCCCATTCCCGCGGTCTGCGCTATTTTATCCAGCGGCTGGTAATTACGAGCCGGCAGTGCATCTCGCACCCGCACCGCCCGCGGATCCCCGGCAAGCGGATCGGTGACGGCAAGCCCGAGCCCTAATTGCACCCCGCTGGCAAGGGCACGAGTGACCGTCCGGCTTGCGGCTCCGCTACGGTCATGAGCCGCCCCGTTTCCCTGCGCCGCAGTCCGAGTGCGATTGACGTGGAGGAGTTGCTGGCCGGCGCTAAAGCCGAGTATTTCCACGATATCTTCCACCCGGGTAATGCACACTGCTCCTTCCCGCAGCAGCCGGTGACAGCCCGTTGAACACATGGCGTAAATTGAGCCGGGTACTGCCCCGACCGGGATGCCGTAGGTATGGGCGTGCCCCGCGGTGTTAATGGCGCCCGACCTGTAGGGAGCTTCAATAACAACAACGGCTTGCGATAGGCCCGCAATGATTCGGTTTCGGGCCAGGAAACGGTGCCGGTGGGGAGCATTTCCCGGTGCAGTTTCGGATAGGGCGAGCCCGCCGGTATCAAGAATCCGCGCGAAAAGTTCCTGGTGGACTTTGGGATAGGGGCGGTTGATCCCGCTGGCGAACACCACCGCGGTCGGAGCATTCGCTAGCACGGCGCCACGGTGGGCGGCCGCATCAATACCCATGGCTCCCCCGGAAACGATAAGAGCACCGCGTTCGGCCAGCTCGTAACTAAAATCGGTGGCGATCTTTTCGCCATAGTCGGTAGCGGCGCGCGAGCCCACCATCGCGAGCGCGGGGCGATCCAGTGCCGCAATATTTCCTTTCCACCACAGCCCCAGCGGGCGTTGTTCCCCGAGCTGCGCTAAGGATTGCGGCCAGGTGGGGCTACCCGGGTAGGTAAACCCATAGCCTCGGTTGAGCAGTTCGCGGTCACGCGCAAAGCCCTGTGCATCGTACCGGGCGCCCCAGCGGGTAGCTGCCGCGCGTAGCGGTTCAGGAACTGGGGCGCCCGCTCGTGCTTCCTCGAGCCAGGCAAGCGCTCCGGCGTAACCGAGATTGTCGGTGAGTGCAACGGCGTGGTAGTCCTCCCCTTCGGCCAAGCGTGTCCATGCCATTGCTGCGGTTTCTTCTTCCGTGCTTGTGTTTTTCATGCCGGCGGTTTCCGGGTGAGCCGCTCCTGTTCCGGCAGTTCCCGGGTGAGCCGCTCCTGTTCCGGTAGTTCCCGGGTAGGCCGCTCCCGTGCCGGCAGTTTCCGCGGCGGTGTCTCTCGCGCCGGCAGCTCCCGTTATTTCGCTGCTGGTCCGGGATGTTTTATCCTCCGTCATAGCCAGAATTTCCTTTCCCGCGCAGGGCGAACGCCCCGGCAACGTCGTCGGTGGTGGGTTGTGTATGGCCGGCTAGGTCTGCGAGGGTCCAGGCAACTCGCAGGATTTTATCCGCGGCTCGCATGCTGATGAGTCCACGGGTGAGGGCCTCACTCAGACTCGCGCTTGAGCTAGCTGCTAGCTGAGTGTGGGCCCGGAGCCAGGTGCCTGGGATAGCGGCGTTCACGTCCCAGGTTTCACTCCGGAAGCGGTGGTGTTGGCGTTCGCGTGCTTCGCGCACCCGCGCGGCAACCGTTTCGCTGCTATCGCCGCTATTGCCCGCGGCTAATTCCGCCCGGCTCGGCCTGGGCAGATTCACCATGAGATCGATGCGATCCCGCAGCGGACCTCCGATGCGATGCTGGTAGTGGGCGCGGTCCGCTCCCGAACAGGTGCAGGAGGTTGGGGAATCTAGTAGCCTGCCGCACCGGCACGGGTTTCCTGCTGCTACCAGTTGGAAACGAGCCGGGAAGCATACCGAGCCTTGGGCGCGGTGAATATGCACTTCTCCCGATTCCATGGGTTCGCGTAAAGATTGGATAGCCCGGGTAGTGAATTCGGGAAGTTCATCGAGGAAAAGTACGCCGTGGTGCGCGAGGGAGATAGCGCCGGGGCGGGGCCGGCTTCCGCCTCCCACCAACGCGGTGGCACTCGACGTATGATGGGGCGCCACGTAGGGAGGCCGGGTGGTGATTTCCTCGAATTGCCCCACAATGGAGCGAATACTGGCACTTTCTACCGCTTGGGCACGAGTGAGAGGCGGCATGATTCCCGGTAGGCGGGTGGCGAGCATAGATTTACCCACTCCTGGTGCCCCGATCATGAGGAGATGGTGGCTTCCCGCGGCTGCTATTTCCAAGGCGTGGCGGGCCAGGTATTGGCCCCGTACCTCTGAGAGGTCGCCCATATCAGTGCTGGTGCGGGGCTGGGATACCGGCACAGGTGGCGGCGGTGGCACCGGGTCACTGGCCGCTCCCAGGCGCTGGGCGATCTGGGTGATATGCCAGATTTCTCCCACCTGGATCTGGGCGAGTGCAGCTTCGGTTCCGCAACCGTGGGGAACGATGGCGTGCCGGAAGCCGTGGTGGGCGGCGCCCAGCACGCACGGTAATACTCCTCGCACCGGGCGTACCGATCCGTCCAGGCCTAATTCACCCAGGAACACAGTGCCGGGTGGCAGGTGGGTGTGGGCTTGTGCAGCGAGGATGGCGGCAGCAATTGCCACATCAAAAGCGGTGCCGACTTTCGGGGTATCTGCCGGAGATAGATTGACGGTGACGCGCCCGGCCGGGAAGGCGATTCGGGCTGCGGCGAAAGCGGCCCGGATGCGTTCGCGTGATTCGCTCACCGCCGCATCGGGTAGGCCCACAATCGTGAAATTCGGCAGGCCTGAAAGGATCGCTACTTCCACCCGGATGGGCAGGCCCTGGACCCCGAGTATCGAGACGGTATGGGAGGTGCCGATCATGAGGCATTCCGCAGATGCTCGATGGTAACGGGACCGGAGGTGGGCACGGTGACGGCCACGATATCCACCGCGAGATCAGGGTAGTGCGCGCCATCAGCGTGGAGCCACTGCGCCAGGAGGCAGCGGAGGCGGCGATACTTTTCGAGGCTGACGGCCAGCGGTGCCGGCACTGTATTGTGCCCGCGCCGGGTTTTCACCTCAACCGCAACTAAAGCCCCGCTGGGTTCTTCGCGGCATATCAGGTCAATTTCCCCGCGCCGGCATCTCCAATTTTGGGCCAGCACCTGGTAGCCGTGCTCCCGCACATATGCGGCGGCCACGCTTTCTCCCCACTCCCCTAGCTCCCTGGTGGTGGCGGAAGCGGGAAGCGGGGCAAGCTCGCTGCGGGCGATGCTGGCATGCAAAGTTTCACACTGGTACATGCCCCTAGTGTGGCGCGGAAATTACCGATGGTGGCTCGAGGGGTGCGTGGCTGGGGATAGCGTCGTCGTTTCAGAAACCTGTGGATAAAAGCGAGCGCCCGTCGAACTCACAACGCAACAGCCCCCAATTAAAGAGAGGAGCCGGGCAGATCGAGTTCGCGGGTAATATCGGTTTGGTTGAGCTCTTCAATATTGACATCTTTGAAGGTCACCACGCGTACCGAGCGGATGAACCGGGAAGTGCGGTAGATATCCCACACCCACGCATCGGTGAGATTCACTTCGAAGAATACGTCGCCGGCGGTGGACGATCGCACTTTCACGTCTACGTCGTTGGCGAGGTAGAAACGCCGTTCGGTTTCCACCACGTACCGAAAAATCTTCACAACATCGCGGTACTCGCGATATAACGCGAGTTCCAGTTCGGCTTCGTAGCCGTCAATCTCGCTCATTATTCACTCCTTACCGCGGGCAAATGCCACGACATTCGATGATACGGGCTCGGCCCCACCTGCGCGATAGCTTCGAGGTGGGAGGGCGTACCGTACCCTTTGTTATGTTCCCAATCGTAATCGGGAAATTCTTTCGCGAGCGCCTCCATATAGCGGTCTCGTTCAACTTTAGCGACGACGGACGCCGCGGCAACCCCGGCGCAGGAAGCATCCCCTTTAATCACGGTGGTGACCGGAAGTTGCGGAACGGTCGGTTCGGCATCGAAAAGGGAATCCTGGGCCCACCAATTGTGCTTTCCGTCAAGAAGAACGGCATCGGGGCGCAGTCCTTCTTTTTCCAGCTGGGTGAGGGCGTCCGCGGCGGCGCAGCGCAAGGCTTCAATAATTCCGACCTGATCGATAACGCTGGCGGGGGCGCTTCCTACCGCAACCGCGAGCGGCCAGTCGCGGGCTGCCTGGTAGATCGTTTCGCGGCGGTGCGCGCTCAGCATTTTCGAATCGCGTAATCCGGGCGGGAAAGCATCCGGAGTATTTCTGTCCAGGAGAGCAATACCCACGCAGACCGGCCCTGCGATAGCACCGCGACCCACTTCATCCACGGCGGCGAGAATACGCCCGCCGCGTTCCTCGAGCCGAGCTAACAGTTCTTTTTCAACTGTACGATCAGGTTCCTGCACGCGTGCTACCTGCCCTGCCCGGAGAGCGTGGCGCTAGGCAGCCCCGGCTGGGCTGCCGTGGCCGCGTATAAGGAGCGCGGATCAACGGGGTTCTCCGGCAGCACAAGCCGCACACTCGCGGGCGCGGCAGGTTCGGGAACACCGGCGAAAACGTGGCTCATATCAGGTAGGCGCCCGTGGCGGCTCCACGGAGCAAAAACGTACCAGGCCCGGCCCACCACGTTATCTACCGGCACGAATCCGTTTCCGGATTCACGCTGATGCCACCGCGAGTCCTTCGAATTTGCGCGGTTATCCCCCATCATCCACAGGTAGCCTTCCGGGACCTTCACTTCAAATTTCTGCAAGGAGGGTGAAACCCCGTAATTGAGATATTCCTCCGTGATCGGCACGCCGTTCACCTGCAAACGGCCATCTTCTCCGCAGCAACTGACGGTATCCCCACCCTTTGCGATAATTCGTTTCACCAGGTAGTGGCCAGAATCCGCCGGAAGAAGCCCGATGCCTTGCAGGATACGAGTGCCGGTTTGGGCAATCCAGGAGCGGTTTTCTTCCACATCATCCAGCCAGCCGCCCGGGTCCACAAAGACCACGATATCGCCGCGGCGTAAGTCCTCATTATCGGTCACCATGCGGTTGACGAAGAACTTATCCCCGGTACTCAGCGTGGTTTCCATGGAACCGGACGGCACGTTAAAAGCTTGAATAAAGAAGGTTTTGATAATAACGGAGACCAGAAGAACGACGGCGACAGTCAGTGCCATCTCCACTACGCTGCGCAAACGTGAATTACGCACGGGGGCTTCCCGGGTTTCCGCCTCGGGGCGCACCGGGGCAACCTCGGGAGGATACGAGGGCGGCTGCTCCATATTGGCAGCGGAGGACTGACCGTCCGTTGTATTCATGGTGACTCCTCCGTGATTGACATGTGCTTCCGCCCGGGCCAGATCATCTCGCAAAGCTTCGGCATAGAGGCCTTCATCCGCGTTGGAGAGCTGCTCCGTGAGCGTCAGCCGTAACCGGGCTTCAGCTGAATTTATCTTAGCCGGCCCCTCCGACACGTTTTTTGCTCCGTTGGACTCCAGTGGTGTGGGCGGGCAAGGCGCTGGCTCGGAATCTGGCCCTGGTGCTGGTGTTGCTGAGGTATGCCCCGTTGCGGGGGTCGCGGCGGAAGCAGCTGCTGCGGGAGTGGCAGGAGCTCCGGTGAAAGCGACGGGAACGGCAACAGGAGCAATGGGGGCAGCGGCGGGAGTGGCTTCCGCATCGGACGAGTCCTCTGAATCGAATAGCTCGTCGAGATCCGGGAGATTATCTGCATCCGGCACCACTGAAGGTTCGAGGAACGCCGGGGCCGCGTACGGCTCCGGCAGCTCAGGTGGGGTAGGGGTGGAGGTAGGGGTAGCGGCCCGGCGGCCGCGAGCCTGGCTCCGGTGGGTCCGCCCTGCTGGCCACCGCGAGGCATCCTCCGATGCCCGTGACCCGCCTGACGTGCCCTCGCCCATACGCCCCTCCGCCTGAAATAGATAAAAGATATGCGTATTCCATGCTACCAGCGCGCTTGAGCGTACCTAAGGTTATCCGCGCCGTCGCGCCACGCTATTTCGGCCAGGCTCCAGGAATGCTCCAGCCCTCGCTCACGATTGAGGCTCATTGGACACGTGGGGTGCAACCCCGACTTATCGGTTGTCGCCGGTTAGTGGCGGATACCGGGAGAAATTGGCGGTTACCGTGGGTAATTGGCGGCTATCGTGGGTTAGTAACCAGGACCAGCTTGGGTAGAAAAATGGACCCGCACCGAGATGCGGGTCCATATGTGAACGAGAAGTTCGTACCGTTCCTTACTTGGAATCGGTGCGACGTTCGCGAATCTTCGCTGCCTTACCGTGGCGATCACGCAGGTAGTACAGCTTGGCGCGACGCACCCGACCGCGGGTAATCACTTCGATTGATTCGATGGAAGGCGAATGCACCGGGAACTTACGTTCCACGCCCACCCCGAAGGAAATCTTGCGGACATCGAAGGTGGCGCGCAGGCCGTCACCCTGGCGGGCGATAACAACACCCTGGAACGCCTGGGTACGGGTGCGGTTACCTTCCACCACGCGCACGTTCACACGCACGGTGTCACCGGCGCGGAAATCGGGGATATCGTCGCGCAAACGCGAAGCATCAACTACATCAAGAGTCTGCATTATTCATTCACTTTCCGCCTCTGCACGCAGGCCAGGGGCGCTGTTATCGGTTAAGATCTCGCCGATGCGCGACCCCCTGCGGCAGGCTCAGCGCATTATGAAAGCGAGGAAACTCCACTATTATGCCACAGTCAGCGGACAGGCAAAAATAAGATCGGAGTTGACTACCTCACCCACCTGGAATTCTCGGGTTGTTACTTTTCGGAAGCCGCAGCGTTTGTAGAAGCGTTGAGCGCGCCGATTGTCTTTATTCGTTCCGAGCCACAGGTAGGGTGCTGGCGCTGAATCGGCGTCCGAGATTCGGGCCCGGCAGGCCTCCACCGTTGCCCGCCAGAGCAGATCCGCTACCCCGCTGCCGTGCCAGCTGCGCTCCACATAGAACTTAGAGAGCTCAAGCAACGGGCCGTCCCGATCCGGAAGGTGCGTGAATGGCGCACCGTCCTCACGCCCGGCCACGTCGTCGCCCCCCATTCCCACCACACTATCGGGCAGCAAGGTAAGACTGTACCCCAGCAATTCCCCGCGCGACTCTCCGCTGGCGGCACGTACCACCACCGCCATCCAGTGCGGGTCGGCAAGATAATTCTCGAAAGCTGCGACGGAAAGATTCTCGGCCACGAAAGCGGCGATATCCGCTTCGCTGAGGTAACGCGGGCATGCATCGGGGAAGGTGCGGGTGGCCAGCTCAGCCAGCTCGGTTGCGGTGCGCCGTCGCGCCCCGTCGCCGGAAACGACGGCGCCAGCAGCACCCAGAACCTCAGTATCCACCGCCACCGGGTGTGCGTCACTGGTGCGCCATACATAGCCCGCCGCCGCGAGCGCCGGCCGGTCGTGTTTGTCCAGCTGCGAGGTATTCAGCTCCGCGATCATATCGGGACGGCGCGCAGCGGTGCGCGCGATAGCTTCGTCGCGCCGGTAACGCGCCACCGCCCCGTGGTTACCGCCCAGCAGCACCGCGGGTACCTCGAGCTCTCGCCAGCTAACGGGGCGGGTGTAGACACGGTATTCGAGCAAACCTGCCGCACCGTGCGATTCTTCCACGAGGGACTCCGGGTTACCCACCATGCCGGGAATGAGACGGGTAACGGCCTCCACGAGAGCCACTGCCGCCACTTCCCCACCGTTGAGGACATAGTCCCCGAGGGAAAACTCCTCCACGCGCACCCCGTGCCCGCGGTAATGTTCAGCTACCCGCGCATCGATTCCCTCGTAGCGCCCGCAGGCGATAATGATACGTTCCCGGGTTGCCAGGTCTTCCACGAGGCGCTGGGTGAGGGGCCGCCCGGAGGGGGTGGGAATAGCAAGGGTGATTGTTTCCGGGGCGCTCGGACCGATAAGGTCATCGAGCGCACGGCCCCAGACATCCGGTTTCATAACCATGCCCGCCCCGCCCCCGATGGGGGTATCGTCCACGGTGCGGTGGACGTCGCTGGTCCAGTCGCGCAGATTGTGGGTGCGAATATCGACGACGTCGCGACGGCGCGCCTTGCCCACCAGTGACAAATCAAGAACATCGAAGAATTCCGGGAAAACCGAGACAAGGTCAATACGCAAGCCCGCCATTACTCAGCTTCCTCCGCGCCGTCTTCCTCCGTAGTATTCGCTTCGGAAGTGCTTTGCTCCGCGCCGCTTTCGCCTTCGCCGCTTTTCCCCAGGCCACTTTCCCCCGCGGCACTGAGGGCACCGGCTAGGTCATCACCTTCCACCACGATCATGTCGTCATCGGAGAAAAGCCCGGCCGGGGCATCCACGACGACGCAATGGTCGTCCAGATCCACGGCGGTCACAATCTCACGTACGAAGGGAACGCGGGCAATGCGGCCATCAGGCTCACGCACCACCAAGACATCCTGGGCGGGGCCGTTCTCCAAGCCGGTGATAATTCCGAGCTCGTAGCCTTCCGGGTCGAGTACTTCCAGACCTCGTAGCTCGTGGGCGTAATAGGCGTCTTCTTCGGGCTCATCTTCATCGGTTTCCACGATGAGTCGTACCCCGCGCAGTGCTTCGGCGGTATCACGGGTGGTTGATTCAGCGAAGAGCGCGTAGGTGACTCCCCGGTATTCGCGGGTGCGGGTGATGGTGAGTGGCCCGAAATCGGCAGGATCGGTTTCTAGCTGGGCCCTGACCGCGAGGCGGCGTGCAGGTGAATCCGTGCGCACATCCAGGCGGACTTCCCCTTTGAGTCCGTGCGGTGCCCCGATAATAGCTACCGTCAGTTGCATCGTGTCCTTCTTTCAGCTCCCGCACACGGCGGGCAACGGTGGTGGCTCATACAAAACCGGCCCGCAACCCCGAAAGGTTGAGGGCCGGTATGCCGCTACGTTAGTTACGATCCGTTTCGATAACGTCCACGCGCACGGAGCCTTCGTCCGAAAGCGCGTTGACGACGGTACGCAGAGCCTTGGCGGTACGCCCGCCACGGCCGATCACCCGACCGAGATCGTCAGGGTTCACCCGAACTTCCAGAAGTTCGCCACGACGATTACGTGATGCCGAGACCTTGACATCATCCGGGTAATCAACAATTCCCTTGACCAGGTGTTCCAGAGCGTCCGTCAGCATTAGGCTTCCTCAGTTTCCGCTTCGGTAGCGTCGCCGGCTTCGGCTTCCCCAGCTTCAGCGGCGGCAGCAGCCGCGGCTTCCGCTTCGGCCTTCGCCTTCGCTTCGGCAGCGGCAGCACGGCGCTTTTCGGCGTCGTCCTGGACCTTCTTGACCGCTGCGGCGCGCGCTTCTTCAGCGTTCACAGTTTCCGGAACACGCAGGCGGCCTTCCTGGCCATCCTTGTATCCCTTGAACTTCTGCCAGTCACCGGTCACCTTGAGCTGCGCGAGCACGGCTTCAGTGGGCTGAGCACCCACACCGAGCCAGTACTGGGCCCGATCAGAATCAATGCGGATGGTGGAAGGCTGGGTATTGGGATCGTAGTAGCCGATTTCCTCAATAACCTTGCCATCGCGCTTGACACGCGAATCCGCCACGACGATACGGTACTGGGCCGCACGGATCTTACCCATGCGCTTCAAACGAATTTTGACTGCCACTTTTGTGGTCAATCCTTTCTCATTGGGGTGGGTTACCCGGCCGGTTGGGGGACGCGCACCGTGCAACCCGTGAACACAGATGACACCGGGTTGAGAGGGACCCGGCATCTTCCAAGTACATCTAGCTATTCTGCCAGAATTTCCTGGCGGAGGGAACCGGCAATGTGCGGACGTTCGGTGAGATCACTTACGCCGCCACGACGGGGCGATGCCGCTA
The DNA here is from genome assembly GCF_900155575.1 of Actinotignum timonense. Classification (GTDB taxonomy): domain Bacteria; phylum Actinomycetota; class Actinomycetes; order Actinomycetales; family Actinomycetaceae; genus Actinotignum; species Actinotignum timonense. The sequence goes on from NZ_LT706966.1 coordinate 2,087,281, forward strand.
TAGCCGCGGTTCGAGCCCACCGTCTCACCATCGCTCCATCCCACCATCCCACCGTCCCACCGTCCCACCGTTTGAACCTGACAAGCCCCACGGTGCCTGGCAAGATGGGAGGCGTGAATACCACCGTCTCTCCTGCCGCCGCGCCTGCGGGCACCGTCGCCGCCGTGGACTCCCCCGCCACCGCAGCCGCTCCTACCTCAAAACTGGTGCGCTATGCCTGGCTCTCCGTTGCGGCAGCCCTCATCACCATTGCGCTCAAAGCGGCCGGCTACTGGCTCACGGGTTCGGTGGGTCTCCTCTCCGACGCCTCGGAATCGCTGGTCAATCTGGCAGCGGCTGTCGTTGCTGTGCTGGCTCTTTCCGCGGCTGCGAAACCCGCCAATGAGCGCTATACCTACGGGCGCTCGAAGGCTGAATATTTTTCTTCCGCCGTGGAAGGCGCGATGATTTTCGCGGCGGCCGGTTTTATTATTTTTTCCGCAGTTGATCGCATTATTCACCCCCAGCCGCTCTCGGACCTGGGATGGGGGCTGGGCATCGTGGCGCTCGCGTCACTGGTCAATGGGCTTGTCGGCACCATCCTGCTGCGCGCCGGTGCGAAGCACCGTTCCCCCACCCTGCGCGCCGACGGCAAACATCTCCTGACCGACGTGATCACCTCCGCCGGGGTGATCGTGGGTGTGGGGCTGGTGGCGCTAACCGATCAGCCTCTTCTCGATCCCATCGTCGCTATCCTGGTCGCGGCCAATATCCTGCTCACCGGGGTAAAGCTGCTGCGTGAGTCGCTGGCGGGCCTCATGGACGCAGCCCTTCCCGACCCGGATACCGAAAAAATCGTAGCGATTCTCCGTTCGCATACCCGCCGCGAGGTGCGTTTCCACGGTCTGCAAACCCGGGTGGCGGGGCGTGAATCGTTTTGTAATTTTGATCTGCTGGTGCCCTCCACCTGGACGGTGCGCGAGGGCCACGAACTCGCCGAGGATATCGCGGAGGAATTACGCGCCGCCGTGCCCCATCTGCGTGCCCTCATCCACGTGGAGCCCTTGGAAGACCCGCGTTCCTACGAGGACATTCCGGAAGGTTACGTGCCGTTGGGCGGTATTTCTGATGCGGTGCCGGATATCGTGGTGGAGGCTTTAACCACGGGGAAGAACGACGACGCCGCTCCCTCCCAGAAATAACCACGTGGCCAAGAACAACGTAGCGGGCAAGATTCCTCCTGCCCGCTGCGCCGTCGTCGTCGTTATTTAAGGAAGCGCTTGAGCTCTTCCATACTTGCCATATCGGGCCCCGCTTGAGCAGCGCCGGGAAGCTGAGCTCCCTTGCCGAAGGCCGAGCCCTGTTCGGCACGCTGCCGTGCCGCCGCTGCTTCGGCTTCCTGGCGGGCGCGTTTCGCCGGATTCCCCGAACGCCCCTTCTTGCCGCCCGAAACGTTCTTCTTCGCGCGTTTCTGTTTGCGTGAGCCCCCGCCAACGCCGGGCATGCCGGGCATTCCCGGCATCCCGCCCCCGCGACTCATCTGCGTCATCATTTTCGCAGCACCCTCAAAGCGCTGCACCAGCTGATTGACTTCCTGGACGGTGGTCCCCGAACCGCGAGCGATGCGCTGACGGCGCGAACCGTTGAGGATTTTCGGGGTACGGCGCTCGGCGGGCGTCATGGATTGGATAATGGCCTCCACGCGCCCCATCGAGGATTCGTCCCACTGCTCGAGGGCTTCGCGGTACTGCCCCATTCCGGGCAGCATCCCCATGAGTTTCTTGAGGGAACCCATCCGCTTGATTTGATTCATTTGCACGAGGAAGTCATTGAGGTCGAAGGACCCCTCGCTCATTTTCTCCGAGAGTTCGCGCTGCTGTTCTTGCGTCCAGGTGGCTTCGGCCCGTTCGATAAGGGAGAGAATATCGCCCATATCGAGGATGCGGGAAGCCATGCGGTCGGCGTGGAAGCGTTCGAAATCTTCCAGTTTTTCACCGGTGGAGGCGAAGAGAATCGGTTTGCCGGTCACGCCGCGCACCGAGAGCGCCGCGCCGCCGCGGGTATCGCCATCGAGCTTGGTGATAACCACGCCGGTGAAGCCAACGCCATCTTGGAAGGCCTTCGCGGTGGCAACCGCGTCCTGGCCGATCATGGCATCGATAACGAAGAGTACTTCGTCGGGATTGACGGCGGCCCGGATATCGGCGGCCTGCTGCATGAGGACCTCGTCGATACCCAAACGCCCGGCGGTGTCCACCACGACGGCGCCGTAGCCGTTCGCGGCGGCGTAGTCCACGCCACTGGCGGCCACCTGGATGGGGTCACCCACCCCGTTACCGGGTTCGGGAGCCCATACATCCACCCCGGCGCGTTCACCCACGACCTGGAGCTGTTGCACGGCGTTGGGGCGCTGCAAATCGGAGGCCACGAGAAGCGCCTTGCGGCCCCCGCGGGCGAACCAACGCCCGAGCTTACCAGCCAGCGTGGTTTTACCCGCGCCCTGGAGGCCGGCGAGCATGACCACGGTGGGCCGCCCCTGCGCAAAATTCAGTTCCCGAGTTTCCCCGCCGAGAATCTCGATGAGTTCGTCATTAACAATTTTGACGATCTGCTGGGACGGGTTGAGGGCCTGGGAGCGCACCGCACCGGTGGCGCGTTCGCGCACCGCGGCGGTGAATTCGCGCACCACGGGAAGCGCGACGTCGGCGTCCAAGAGGGCACGCCGAATCTCGCTAATGGTGGTTTCTACATCCGCCTGGGTGAGAACACCCTTGGAGCGCAGATTCTTGAATGCACCGGAAATCCGGTCGGAAAGATTATTAAACACTGGCCAGCCTTCGCGTCAAAAACTCGTTCCATTGTAAAGCAGGGGGCGCGGGCGCGCATATTCGCCGCTGGTGCGGCGGCGTGCCCGCTGATGCGGAGGTATGGTGCGGCGGTAGAGCTACCCGCAAACGTGGCGCCGGGATACCAGCCCGCGCGTCTCTGCCCGCTCCTTGCCCCACGCTCCGCACTTCCCGTACTTCCCCCACTTAGTTCAGCAGGGAATCGACGAAACCTTCCGGGTCGAAGGGAGCCAGGTCGTCCGGCCCCTCCCCCAGGCCCACCAGTTTGACGGGCACGCCCAGTTCACGCTGCACCGAAATAACGATGCCGCCCTTGGCGGTGCCGTCCAACTTGGTGAGCACAATACCGGTCAGCCCGGTCACCTCCGCGAAAACGCGAGCCTGTTGCATCCCGTTTTGCCCCGTGGTGGCATCCAGGACGAGAAGAACTTCATTGACCGGCGCGGTGCGTTCCATAACGCGCTTGATTTTTCCAAGTTCGTCCATGAGCCCGGCCTTATTTTGGAGGCGTCCAGCGGTATCCACAATCACTACGTCCACTCCGGCAGCATCGGCCTGCGCCACCGCATCGAAAGCGACGGAGGCCGGATCGGCACCTTCGCGATCCGAACGCACCACATCGACTCCCACCCGGTCGCCCCAGGTGACCAGCTGATCCGCTGCGGCCGCCCGGAAGGTATCAGCAGCCCCGAGCAGCACCGTGGTTCCCTGCGCGCGCAGCAGGCGCGCGAGCTTACCCACCGTGGTGGTTTTCCCGGTGCCGTTCACGCCCACCATAAGAACCGCCGCGGGATGCACCGCGCCGGAATCCGCTTCGCTGCGGGTGAGGTTGAGGGAGCGATCCATATCCGGACCCACGTGGCGCAGCAGTTCCTCACGCAAAATTTCGCGTACCCGCTGCGGGTCGCTGGTGCTTTCAATTTTCACCCGCGAGCGCAGGCCCTCCATGATCTCGCTGGTAGCATCCAGCCCCACATCGGCCATGATGAGGGTATCTTCCAGTTCTTCCCAGTCCGCCGCGGAAAGATCCCCGCGCGAGAGAATCGCCAAAAGTGCCTGCCCGAAACCGCCCGAGCGAGCCAGCCGGGCCCGCAGGCGCTGCATCCGGGAGGGAATCGATTCGGGTTGTTCAACAGCCGGAACGGTAACAATATCCGGGGTGGCATCGCTGGTGCTTTCACCGGGAGTTTCGCCGGGTGCTTCTGCATCGGTACCCTCCGCGGCTTCTGCCGCACCATCCCCTTCAAGAACTGGGGTATCCCGGCGTTCCAATTCCTCGCGCCGCTGGTTCTTTTTGACCAGGGAAATGACGAGGGGAACAAGGAGGAGGGCGGCAACGCCAGCGATGACAAGTGCAAGAACTACAGGATTATCCACCCCTCCAGTCTTGCAGAGGGGGGCAAGTTTTTCCACCTAGAAGGTTTTAGGCGCTGCGCCGTTCGCGCTCGTCAGTGTCCTCAGGCGCGAAACTTTCTGCGACGTCCGTGCCGTGGCTTTCTTCCGGTGCCTCCGCAGCAACGCCCACGACGTCCGCGCCCTCCACACCGTCCACGACTTCTGCGACGCCCGCACCGTCGGCTTCCGCGCGGTTTTCTTCTTCGGCGCTCACGGCGCGACGGCGCAGCGGCGGGGCGGGAATACGAGCCCGCAGTTTTTCACTGTTGCGGCGCACCGTTTCCGAGATTTCACGCTCCGTTTCTCGCGCGCGGTCAAAGTGCTCATCGAGGGTTTCGGAAGTGATATAAGCTTCGGATTCGTGCGCGAAAGCCTCGAACATATCGTCGACCGCCGTATCGTGGTGGACGATGTCATAGGTGTCCATATCCAGTTCATCAGAGCGCCACGCGTCAAAAGATTCCGCGACGGATGTTCCAGCGCTTTTCCCGGAATTCCGCGCAAAGGACAGGGCATACACCAGCGCTGCGGCAGCGATAATGATGGCGATAACAACGATGATAAGGGGCACGGTCTCATTATGAGAATTTTTGCGGCGGACGGCTACCTCCAACCCGCCCGCGAGCGGAATTGTTACCGAACTGCAACGTAAGTCTCATTGTTCGCGCAGCTCAGACATGCGCTGGGAAACCACGGTGGATACCCCGTCTTCGCGCATTGCCACCCCGTATAGCGCATCGGCAATTTCCATGGTGCGTTTCTGGTGGGTGATGACCAGGAGCTGGGAAGAGCGCTGCAACTCCCGGAAAATTTCGAGAAGGCGCCCCAGATTAACGTCATCAAGGGCGGCTTCCACCTCGTCCATCACATAGAACGGGGAGGGGCGAGCCATAAAGATCGCCACAAGGAAAGCAATAGCGGTGAGCGAGCGCTCCCCGCCCGAAAGGAGGGACAGCCGCTTAACGCGTTTACCGGGAGGCCGCGCCTCAATTTCCACCCCGGTGGTCAGCACATTCTCCGGGTCGGTGATAATAAGGCGCCCTTCCCCACCCGGGAAAAGGCGAGCAAAGACCTGCTCAAAACGGGCGCTAATATCGCTAAGCGCGGCTTTCATAACGAGGGTGACTCGTTCATCAAGCTCCGCCACAATATCGAGAAGGTCAGCGCGGGTTTTCTTCAGGTCATCAAGTTGCTGGGCAAGGTACTTTTGACGTTCTTCCAGCGCGGCGTGTTCCTCCAGGGCGAGCGGGTTAATGGTACCCAGCCGCGCGAGGGCACGCTGCGCCGTAGCCAGGCGCCGTTCCTGTTCGGCGCGCACGTAGGGCACCGCACCGTCCTCGGTGGGCACCTGGATATGCGGTCCGAATTCTTCGACGAGGGTAGTGCTATCGACGCCCAGGTCCTCGAGGGCACCGGTGGCTAGCTGCTCGTATTCCATGCGGGCACGGGCGGTCGCCAGTTCGCGGGCGTGGGTGGAATCTGCGAGCTCGCGTTCGCGGGTGCGTAGCTGATCGACGCGTTCGCGTAGGTGCGTGAGCTGCCCCTCAGCGCCGTGTTGTTCTTCTTCTACCCGACGACGCCGCTCGGCCACCTCGGCACGTAGGCTGCGCACGTAAGCCAAGGCGCGCACCGCCCCGGCTGCGACCTGCCCCGCCAGCACCGCGTGCTGGCCACGGATCTGGCGGGCGCGTTCTTCCCGCTCAATACGTTCGCGGGCCAGCCGGGCCCGGTTATCCAGGGCATCAGCCCGCCCGCTCAGGGCCCGGAAGCGTTCTTCGGCGGTGCGCAGCGCCAGCCGAGCCTCCGTTTCCTGTTTGCGGGCTCCCACGGCGGCCTCATGCGCGCTATCGCGCTGCTGAGAGAGCCGGGCAAGTTCGCCATCACCTGGAATATCGGCAGTATCTTCTTCAGGCTCCGCGAAGCTATCCAGCTCTGCTTGCCGGGCGGCGATATCTTCCCGCAAGGAGGCGGCGCGGGCGACGGCGCGCTCTTCATCGGCACGCGCGGCGGAAAGAGCCTGACGCAGGGCTCCCAATTGGGCGGTGGCGGCGGCCAGGTTAGAATCGCGCGCCGTCAGTTCACTCCCGGAAGCTTCGGCGCGGGCGCGGGCATCTTCTTCAGCGGTTTCCGCTTTCCGGAGCGCGGCGGCTGCCTCATCGGCTGCGGTGGCGGCGGCATCAAGCTGCTCGGAGGCCTCCTGGTAGGCAGCTTGGCGGGCGAGGGTAGCCGCGGCGGTGGCCTCTCCCCCGGTAGCGGTGCAGGCGGTGATAATATCTCCGGTCCGTGTCACCGCACGGGGAGCCCCGGCACTCACGAGCTGACGGGCGGTCACAAGATCGGCAGTGAGGGCGGTGCCGGCCAGGAGCTGTGTGAGGAGGCCAGCTAGATCGCTGCCTGACTGGGACCCGCTCACCACCGCCAGGGCATGAACTGCGGCATCCGGATCTGGGCGCACCGTTTCGAAAGCAGCATTGAGCGCAGCTTCGCGGGCGGCGGCTGCGGCGTCGTCGTTCTTCCCTCCCGCAATGGTGAGGGTAAGGCGCCCGGCTTGCACCTGCGCGGCGCCCCGCAAAATATCGACGGCGCTGTCCAGATTGTCCACCACCGCACCGGATGCGGCGCCCATCAGTGCATTTTCCGCCGCGCTTTCCCATCCGCGTTCCACGTGGAGGTGGTCGCGCAACAGGGCCGCACCGTGCTCGATAGCCCAGGCAGTGGCATCTTCGGGTTCCAGCGAGAGCGCGAGAGTATCGACAATCGCTTGTAAGCGCGCCATCTCTTCGCGGGCGCGTGCCTCGTTTGCTCGGGCTTCTTCCACGGCGGCGCGGGCTGCGAGATGGGCCCGAGTATGTTCTTCGTGGGTGGTGGCGAGGGTATCGTCCCCGGCGGAGGTGGCAACGAGTTCTTCTTCGATGTCCGTGACCTGCACGCTGGTGGTTTGCACGCGCTGACGCGCGGCCGCCACATCCTTCTCTACGCGTTCAACTTCGGCTTGGAGTGCCTCGAGCCGGGAGCGCACCGCGGAAACTTTCCCAGCCCGGCGCGCGGCGTTCTCTCGCGCGTCAGCACGGGCACGGCTCGCCTGGTTATAGGCGCGCTCAGCGGCAGATTCCGCGGTTTCAGTTTCCTCACGCTGGGTGAGGACGGTGCGCAGGGCATCCTGGGCCTCACGTACGCGCCCCTCCAGTTCTTCTTCTTCGGCGCGAGCCCGGACGGCGCGCGCCTGGAGTTCCTCGGGATCGTCTTGCCCGCCCCGTGCTGGCATGGTGCTCAGGGTACGTTCGCGTTCGCGCGCCAGTTCGTCCATGGCGCGGAATCGTTCCTCGAGGGAGGCGAGCCGCTCGGAGCTATCGCGCAACGCAGAGAGCTGAGGGCTCAGGCGCGCATGGTGTTCTTCTGCCTCGGCGAGGGCGGCGCGGGCCTGGGTGAGGGCCGCTTGGTTTTCTTCACGCAGCTGGGCGGTGCGCTGGTCTTCGGCAGCCCCGGCTTCCAGCCGCGCCTGCGCCTGTGCTAGATCATCAGCGAGAAGGCGGGCCCGAGCGTCGCGCTCGGTGGCTTGGATAACCTGGGCACGGCGGGCGGCCTCCGCCTGTTTGGCGAGCGGTCCGAGCTGACGGCGCAGCTCCGCGGTGAGATCCTCCACCCGCGTGAACGAGCCCTTCATCGCTTCGAGTTTACGCAGAGTTTTTTCTTTGCGACGGCGGTGTTTGAGCACCCCGGCGGCTTCTTCAACGATATTGCGGCGCTCTTCGGGACTGGAGGTGAGAACTTCGTCGAGGCGGCCCTGCCCGATAATGACGTGCATTTCCCGCCCCATGCCGGTATCCGAGAGCAGTTCCTGGACATCGAGGAGGCGTGCCGGGGTGCCGTTAATGGCGTATTCGGAGCCGCCGGCGCGGAAGAGAGTACGGGTGATGGTCACTTCGGAATATTCGATGGGGAGCACGCCATCGGAATTATCGATGGTGAGGGAAACTTCCGCGCGTCCGAGCGCGGGACGGCGCGAGGTGCCGGCGAAAATAACATCCGCCATGGAGCCACCCCGTAGAGTTTTCGCGCCCTGCTCGCCCATCACCCAGGCGAGGGCGTCCACCACGTTGGATTTCCCTGAACCATTAGGGCCGACCACCGCGTTAATTCCGGGTTCAAAGCGCACTGTGGTGGCGGTGGCAAAGGATTTGAATCCTCGCATGGTCAAGGTTTTTAAGTGCACGATTACAGATTATGCCAGACGGCGCCACCGGTGGGACTCCGACGGGGCGTCGATACGGTGCTAAGGAGCACCGACGCCATTCGTGGCACGCCGCGGCTCGGCGACAGAAGCCGTTAACGGTGCGACGGTGCGCGGCTAAGGTGCGACGGTGCGCCGCACCGTTACGGGTTCCTAGAACATGAAGGGGACGACGACGATCTTATAAATGAGCGCAATCGCGAAGGTGGTGGCGTAGCCGGTCATCACTCGGTTATCGGTGGTGCGTGAAGTAGCGTAGGAGAGCACCGCCGGCTGACCGAGCAGCCCGGCCACCGCACCCGAAGAACGGGTGGCGGAGGAACCGAGGATCCAGGCAGCCGCCATCATAACCCCGCATCCAACGATGCTCACCGCCGCGGCCAAGAGCAGCGATTTCAAGCCCACCATTGTGAAAACGGTGGAGGCAAAAGCAGAACCGGAGTTGAGGCCCACCGCCGCGAGGAAGAGCATGAGCCCGAACTGGCGCAGGGTGAGATTCGCGGGGCGCGGGAGCTGCCAGGGCACCCGACCGGTGCGGTGCACCGCCCCGAGGATCAGCCCCACCACAAGCGGGCCGCCTGCCGCACCGAGGGAGAAAGCCGCGCCACCCGGGAGCGGGATTTCCACCAGTCCGAGGGCGAAGCCGAGGGCAAGCCCGCCGGCTGCCGCCACCCAGTCCAGTTCCGAGGAGCTGGAGACCGAATCACCGAAGTATTCTTCGAGTTCCTCGACCCGTGAGGTGGGTAGGGCGACTTCTACCACATCGCCCATTTCCAGGTAGGTATCCGGGGTGGCCAGGATTTCATCGTCGGCACGGCGGATCACCGTCACGCGCGCTTCGAAACGACGGTAGAGCGGGAGGGAACCCACCGTGAGGCCGGCAATATCCCGATTGGATACCGTGAAACGGTGCACCGTCAGATACGGATCGGTCAGGCGCCGATGACGCATGCGGCTACCCAGGCGTTCGATAGCTTCGGAAAGCGCGGCCCGGGACGCAAAAATACGAACCCGGTCCCCCGGTTCCAGAGCGCGTTCCATATCGAGCACATGCCAGCGCCTATTGCGCCGCATGGCTACGAATCGCACTTGCTGGCCGGCGATATCCCGCATCTGCTCCGCGGAAATCTCCCGATCCACATAGACGGTTGCCTGTTCCAATTCCACATCATCGGGATCAAGCTGGTCGTTACGTGCTTTCCATTCCCGGTTAATGAAAACAGCAACCATGACAATGGCGAGTGTGACCCCAACCGGATAACCAATGGAATAGCCCACGGCAGGGTTATCCGGATCGGTCATTTCCTGGGCGAGCGCAAGCGAGGGAGTGGAGGTAAGCGAGCCGGCGAAAACACCCACGGCGGTACCACGGAGCAAACCGAGGAGCTCCCCCAGTCCCACCGCGGCTGCCGCCCCGGCCGTAATCGCAATAACCGAAGCGAGCATGAGGCCCAACTGTTTGCGGATCTCCTGGAAGAATGTTTCCCCGGCTTCCAAGCCGATCATATAAACGAAAATTCCCAGGCCCAGATCTTGCAGCAGCACAAGAAGCGAAGTGGAGGGCGGAACCACCGCGCCGACGAGCAAACCGATGAAAAGCGCCCCCGCTGCCCCAAATTTCAGGGGACCAAAAGGAATCGCCCCGAAGGCGGCACCGAGCGCCACCACGATGAAAACAACGAGAACGGTATTGCTGGCGAGAATATCGAGCACAGTGCCACCTCGGAGTTGAAGACTGGTAGATCGTTACCGATTCTACCAATTCAGCGCGCCGCGCCAGCACCTTAGTGCACCGCGCCATCGCCTTTGCGCACCGCGGCATCACGTCAGTGCCCCGTGCCGGCCCCGTCTTTACTCAGTGGGAGCTTCATCAGGAGTCCCTTTGCCCATGATCTGGCGCGCCATACCCGCCAGGTAGACCGAACCGAGGACCGCCACCACCGGCGTGGCGAGCTCCTCACCGGCCTCGGCCTCGGCCCATCCGGCAGCTTCGTCAATCGCGGCAAGCAGGTCGCGCTCCACCCGCACCCGATCCTCCCCGAAGACCTCCCGCGCCAGCTCTGCCAGTTCCTCGGCGTCCATCGCCCGCTCACCGGGCATATCGGTAACCACAACGGCATCCAGCACCGGCTCGAACTGCCCGAGAGTTCCTTCCACGTCCTTATCTGCCATCATGGCGAGCACCCCAACACGCCGGCCGGGATAGTACTCTTCCAGCGCGGCGGCGGTATGCGCCGCACCGTGGGGGTTGTGGGCCGCGTCCACGAGGACCGTGGGCGAGGTGCGCACCACTTCGAGACGTCCGGGCGAGGTCACGGCCATCAGAGCATGTTCGACGACGTCACCAGAAAGCGCGCGCCCGCCGAAGAATGCTTCAACCGCCGTGAGGGCAAGCGCCGCGTTCTCCGCCTGGTAGGAGCCGCGCAGCGCGAGGGGAATATCGTCGTAGCGGGCAGCGGGGGTACGCACCGTCATAAGCTGACCGCCTACCGCTGTCTCCCTCCCGAGCACCTCGATATCTTCCCCGTAAACGGATACGTGGGCACGGGCCTGATGGGCTGCCTGAGCGATAGCCACAGCGGCGTCCTCGGGTTGGGCGGCGCTCACCACGCTGGCTCCGGGCTTAATAATCCCTACTTTCTCCCCGGCGATCTGCGCGATGGTGTGCCCGAGCCAGCGTTCGTGGTCCAGGGCTATGGGGGTGAGGACGGCGACGTCGCCGTCGATCACATTGGTGGCATCCCACCGTCCCCCCATACCAACTTCGACCACGGCCACATCGATGGGTGCGGCCGCGAAAGCTACGTAGGCCATGACCACGAAAACTTCGAAGAAGCTCATGCGCGGCCCGCCCTCCGCTTGGGAACGCTGATCCACGAGTTCAACGAAAGGCGCGACATCTTCCCAGGCCTGAATGAAATCCGCCCGGGAAATATTATGCCCGTCGATGGCGATGCGTTCGCGTACCGAGACCAGGTGCGGGGAGGTAAAGCGCCCGGTGCGCAGGCCATGCTCGCGCAGCAGTGCTTCGATCATGCGCGCCGTCGAGGTTTTTCCGTTGGTGCCCGTCACGTGCACGCACCGGTAGGAATGGTGCGGGTTGCCAAGCAAATCCAGGCACATCTGGACGCGTTCAAGGGAAGGCTGCACCTTGTGTTCGGGAGCGCGGGTGAGGATATCGCGGTAAATGGCCTCTACTCGGGCTTCCTCCGCGGTGGTATCCGCTAGCTCGATAATGGGATTGGGTGATTGTTTGACCTCCCGGATGACGGCCTCGTCCCCAAAAAGCCCAGAGCTGAGGACCTCGGTGAGTGCCGCATCAAGTTCGGCTTCCCGCGACTCCTCCGGATCACGGGGCTCCTCCAGATCCCGTGCACCTTCCGGATCACGGGGCTCCCCCGCATCGGGAGCCTCGGAAGTTTCCTCCGGGCCAAAGTCCCCGGCCTGCTCCAGTTCCCCCTCGCGATAGTTCTGTGCGTCGTCGTACCCCATACCGTTGTGGCCGGTGCCGTCATGCTTCGCGTTATTCGTCCCCATACCTGCCCTTTCCACGGCACACCAGCATATACCACGGGGCCCACGGTGCGACTGGCGCTGCCAGCCCCGTGGGCCCCGTTCCCGGTCGTCTACCGGTGCCCGAGCGGATCCTCAGGCGACATATGTTTAGGACGCGGATTCTTCGGCGTTCTCCACCGAGGGGATGAGGGTGGAGAGCAGGAGCGCGATAATCACCAGGACCGCACCCACCGCGATTCCGGCCTGGTACCCGCCCACCACGTTCTCGGTGCCGCCCACGGCGGTAGCCACGGCGGTCAGGATCGCGAAGGAGAGCCCGGCGCCCAGGTTGAAAGCACCGGCATTCATGCCCGGCAGGTAGCCCTGGTTATCGGCCGGAGAAAGCACAACGCCCAAGCCGTTGAGCATGATATTGACGGTGCCGGCGTAGGTAATACCGATGGCCACGCACAGGAAGAAGATAAGCGACTTCGAGGGCGTCCCAACTCCAAAGACCGCAATCCCGAGGAAAATAACCGTGGAGAGCAGCCCCACCTGGAGCACCTTCTTGTAGCCGAAGCGCGAAGCGAGCTGCCCGGCAATCGGGCCCATAATGAGACCAGCGATAGCGTAGGGCGTCAGCGTCACGAAGGATACTGTTTCTGCCGGGAGCTCCAGGCCACCGGCGCTGGCTTCCAGCTGCGCGAGGTTCGGGATGAGGCCGTTCATGACCGCGAATACCCCCGTCATGGTGAAGAGGGTGGTAGATAGCAACGCCCAGGTGCGCCGTTGCTTGAGGTAGCGGGTGGCCACCAGCGGGTGGGCGCGCGAAGATTCGATCTTCCAGAAAACTACCGCGGATACGGCCGCTACCAGGATTTCCACGCCGATGAGCCACCAGCGGGCATCCCCGAGCTTGCCCAATTCGTTGAAGGCGAAGTAGACGCAGCCGAAAACGATAAGCAGTGCGATAACGCCGGGCCAGTCCATCGGGGTGCGGTCACCCTGGGATTCGCGGGTGCCGAACATCGACGCTACAAAAGCGATGGCGCACACAACCGCCATGCACGCGAAAACGGAGCGAAAGCCCCAGTTACCGGCGAGCCAGCCGCCCAGCAGGGCGTCCACCCCAGCGATACCGCCGTTGACGGAGGTCAGGATCGCCATGTACTTGGCGTAACGGCGCGGCTCGGGTACTTCCTGGTGCAGCATGACGAGCGTGAGGGGCACCATCGGCCCTGCCGTCCCCTGAATCACGCGCCCGATACCGAGGATGGTGACATTGGGCGCCAGTGCGGAAACCACACATCCGATCCCGGTGGCCAGGAGCATGCCCAGCAGAATCTTCTTGCGCCCGATCAGGTCACCCCAGCGCGGCAGGAAGAGGGAGAAGAGCGCGGCGGAGGCGAAGAACGCCGTTTGGGTTACGCCGATTTCCACGTCGGTCGCGTTCAGTTCCACGCTCATGGTGTGCAGGGCTGGGGAGAGCATGGAGGCGTTGAGCTGGAAAGCGAAGACCGCGCACAATAGCGCGGCCATCAGCACGATAATATTCGTGCGCGAACCGGATCGCGCCTGGCCGGCACGCGCGGGAACGGAAGATGCCATAGTTTTTTCTTTCTCACCGGGGAGGACGACGCCGCACCGTGGCAGCGCCGTCCTCCGTTCATAAAGGTTGGGTTGGGCGGGGCTTAGCCCCGTGATTAGCCCAGGTAGTGGTGTTCGCCCACGCGCTCCAGCGCATCGGCGATGAGATCCCAGAAACGCCCGTGATCGAGCCGGGTCGCAGCCCAAGTGTGGCAATCTTCGGGAATGGGGCCGCGGAAATCAGCCACCGTCATCCCCACGGTGAGGGTGCCGGTGAGTTCCACATCGATGGGCACCTGCACCGTTTCCACGATGGTGGGGTCGATAAGGTAGGCCACGGCGCACGGATCGTGGACCGGCGGGTAATCGAAGCCCTGCGCGTCCTGGTAGGAGGCACGGAAGAAGTCCATGAGTTCGTGGACGAAGCGGGCCGGCTGGGTGCCCACCGCGTCAATCTTCGCGTAGGCTTCCGGGGTGCAGAGGGCCTGGTGGGTGAGATCTAGGCCCACCATGACCACCTTCCACGGCTCGTTGAAAACGATATGTGCCGCTTCGGGGTCAATCTTGATATTGAATTCGGCCACCGCGGACCAGTTTCCAACGTGGTAGCCTCCACCCATGAGAACCACCTGCTTGACGCGCTCGGCCAGGCGCGGTTCCTTGCGTACCGCGAGCGCGATATTGGTGAGCGGGCCGGTGGGGACAAGGGTGACGGTGCCCGGTTCGTGCGCCATGACAGTGTCAATAATGAGATCGACGGCGTGCCGGGAATCAAGCTCGATAGCCGGGGTAGGTAATTCGGTGCCGTCCAGACCGGTATCACCGTGAATATCGGGGGCGACTTCCACCGGGCGTACCAGCGGGCGGTCGCATCCGGCCGCGAAAGGCACTCCCGTCATTTTCATAACGGTGCCCACGGCGAGGGCATTATTCGTAACTTTCTTCAGCGTTTGGTTGCCGCCCACCGTGGTGACGGCAAGCAGATCAATCTGCGGATTTGCCCACGCCAGCAGCATCGCAACGGCGTCGTCATGACCGGGATCGCAATCCAAAATGATTTTTTCCGGGGTGTGCTGTGTTGCCATGTTTCTCTCCACATCCTTGGGGAACTCCCGCGGAGTTCTACGTGCTTTCATTAAAACATAGAAAGAACGGTTTCACCGCGAGCGTTCACAGCAGCACCGTAGGCACCGTCAGGANTTCTACGTGCTTTCATAAAAACATAGAAAGAACGTTTTCACCGCGAGCGTTCACAGCAGCCCCGTAGGCACCGTCAGGATGCTGGCGCCCCCGTCGGCGCCGCCGTGCCCCGCACCAGTGCCGGCGGGAACAACCGCCCCTGGATCCCGTCCGCTGCCAGACCGAACAGGAAGCCAAGGAGCGCCGGCCCGGCCCAGGCCAAGCCTTCTTCCCCGAGCGGCACTATCGCCAGAAGCTCACCCACGGGGGCGAAAATATCCCATTCGGTCACAACCAAGCCGTCCAGGAGAGCGAAAGGCGCCGCGATCCAGGCGGAAGCCCGGTAGGACCAGTGGAGGCGTCCGGGAACCGCAAGATCAACAAGCGTCACGAAAATAAGCACGATCGCGATGGGATAAATAAAGCGGTTGATCGGGTTAATGAAATTGAGGATTCCTTCCAGCCCCAGCGTGGACATGGCAAAAGCAAACATTCCCTGCCCGATGAGGAGGGGACGATAGGCCAGGCCCGGAAGGTAGCTGCGGTAGAACTGAGTGGCGGCGCCCAGCAGGCCAATCGCCGTGGTCAAACACGCCAGGATGGTGATGGCACCGAAAATAAGCTGACCGCCCCGCCCGAAGAAACGCTCGGAGACGGCGGCTAAAGCATCCGCACCGTTGGCGAAACCTTCGGTGGCCACCCGCACCCCGATCTGGGAGAGCCCCAGGTAGATCGCGGCGAGGATAAGGGCGGCAATGAGGGCTACTCCCGCAGCTCCCCCGAAGAGCGCCCCGCGGGAGGTGAATCCCTTGGATCGCAACGATGACACAATCACCAGCCCGAAGACGAAGGCCGCCAGCGCGTCCATCGTCATATACCCGCTCAGCAGCCCGCCGGTGAGCGCATTGGGCGCATACGGTGCTTGCGGGAGCGAAACCTGGGGCGGCAGGTTGAACACCACCACCGTAATAAGAATCGCCATGAGGATCACGAGAGCGGGGGTGAGGATACCTCCTACTCGGTCCACCATTTTGCCCGGGTTGAGGGCCACGAGCACGGCCACCACGAAGAACACGGCGGAGAAAACGAGGAGGGCGGGGCGGGCTGCGGCGTCGTCGTGCATCACGGGGCGGACCGCAACCTCGAAACTCACCGCAGCCACTCGCGGCACCGCGTACAAAACGCCGGTGGTAATAAAAATCGCCCACAGCAGCGCGTGACCGGGGATACGGCCGATACGGGTCGCAATATCTTGCGGGGTGCCGTCGCGGCTGGAGGTGGCGGCGATGAGGCCAATGGCGGGGAGAATCACCCCGGTGCCGATAAACCCGGCGATGGCCAGCGGAGTATTCGTGCCGGCTTGAATGCCGAGCATCACCGGGAAAATAAGATTTCCCGCCCCGAAGAACATGGCGAAGAGCGCCAAGCCGGTCACAGCGAGCGTGAGGACCCGCGAGTTTTTCATCCCTGAACCTTCGTGTGGATTGTGAGAACGGTGCCGGGCCGCGGCGGAGACTATGGTGATCCACCGCGGCCCATGCAAGGCACCCTACTCTAGAGGATCACGGCGCGCCGTTACAGAGCGCGCCGTGTGATACCGCGTTTTTAGTGCGCGACTTTCGTCACCTCGATGCCAAGCGGTGCACCCGCAGCGCCCGCAGCACCTGCAGCACCGTCCGCGCCATCAACGCCGGCCGTCACCTGCGCCTCCACCGCGAGGGTTTCCTCCTGGATGAAAGGCAGGTAGCAGGTAACCGCATCGACGCGCTCGGCGGGCACCGTGAGCTTGAGGGAGATCCGGTCCGCCACGTGCAGCTGCGCGTTCTTGCGTTCGTCCTGCACGGCGCGCACGACGTCGCGGGCGTAACCTTCGGCTTCCAGTTCCTCGTCCACCTCGGTATCCAAGGCGATGAAGGACCCGGAATCGAGCGCCGCGGCCACCGAACCCGGGTCGGCTTCCACCGATACGGTGATCTCAAACTGACCGGGCGCCAGGCGTACCTCCGGGTCGGTATGCAGCACCGCGTCCGCACCGTCCTCGCTCCAGTTCCCGGCCTTGGCGGCCTGGAACAGCGCGGAGGTCATCTTGCGCAGCTGGGGATCCAGTTCGCGCGGGAGGACCTTGAGGTCGCGGCTCACCTTCATCCCCGATTGCGCCACGTCCTTGAGTTCAACATTCTTGACGTTCACTTCCAGGGCGATGAGATCGGTGAAGGGGGCCAGGTCACGGTCGGTGACGATGGTGAGGGTGCGCAGCGGTTGGCGCACCCGCAACTGGTGGGTTTTGCGCAGCGAGTGCGCGGCGGAGACGACGGCGCGCGCCTCGTCCATCGCTTCGCGCAGCGCATCGTCCTTCCAGGAATCAGGCAGTTCAGGCCAGTCTTCCAGGTGGACAGAGCGCCCGCCGGTCAGCCCCTTCCAGATTTCTTCGGTTACGAGCGGCGCGAGGGGCGCCATAACCCGCATGAGCACTTCGAGAGCCGTGTAGAGCGTATCGAAGGCGGCGTGGTCCTCATTCCAGAAGCGATCCCGGGAGGTGCGCACGTACCAGTTGGTCAGCACGTCCAGGAAGCCGCGCACCCGGTCGCAGGCGGCCGGAATATCGTAGTTATCCAGGTCGGTGCGCACATTATCGGCCAGGTCCTTAATGCTGGCCAGCAGGTAGCGGTCCATCACATCCAGACCGGAGGGGTCACTCACCGGCTGGGCGCGGTACCCCTCCCCCTTCGAGCACGTCGAGGCGTAAAGCGCGAAGAAGTAGTAGGCATTCCACAGCGGCAGCAGCACCTGGCGCACCGTATCGCGCAGCGCGCGTTCGGTCACGATGAGGTTCCCGCCGCGCACAATCGGCGAATTCATGAGGAAGAAACGCATCGCATCCGCGCCGACCTCATCGAACATTTCGTAAACATCCGGGTAGTTGCGCAGCGATTTCGACATCTTCTGGCCGTCATCCCCCAGCACGATGCCGTGGGAGATACAGGTGCGGAAGGCCGGGCGGTCAAAGAGCGCGGTGGCCAACACGTGGAGGGTGTAGAACCACCCGCGGGTCTGGCCGATGTACTCGACGATGAAGTCCCCCGGGTAGTGGTCCTCGAACCAGTCCTTATTTTCGAAGGGGTAGTGGACCTGGGCGTAGGGCATGGAGCCGGATTCGAACCAGCAGTCCAAAACATCGGTAATGCGCCGCATGGTGGACTTGCCAGTGGGATCGTCCGGGTTGGGGCGGGTCAGCTCATCGATATAGGGGCGGTGGAGATCCACCTCGCCCTTCTCGTTGCGCGGCAGGCGCCCGAAATCACGCTCAAGTTCTTCCAGGGAACCGTACACATCTTCGCGTGGATAGTTGGGGTCATCGGAGCGCCACACCGGGATGGGGCTGCCCCAGAAGCGGTTGCGGGAAATGGACCAGTCGCGCGCTCCGGCCAGCCAGTTGCCGAATTGGCCGTGCTTGATATGCGCCGGGGTCCATTCGATCTGTTCGTTGAGCTCGACCATGCGATCCCGGAAGGCACTTACCCGCACGAACCACGAAGAGACCGCCTTGTAGATGAGCGGTTTGCGGCAGCGCCAGCAATGCGGGTAGGAGTGCAGGTAGGAGCGTTCTTGGACCAGCACGGCGCGCTCGTTTTCCGGGCGGCGTGCCAGCGGCCCGGTTCCCTCGCGCAGATCGCGGGTGATGGGCAGATTGGCATCAAAAACCTGGGTGCCTTCGTAATCGGGCACCTCGGAGGTGAAACGCCCGGCACCGTCCACCGGCACCACGGGGCGGATGCCCACTTCCTGGCAGGCGAACATATCGTCTTCACCGAAGGCGGGGGCGATATGAACCAGCCCGGTACCGTCTTCAGTAGTCACGAAGTTCCCGGCAATAACGTGGTAAGCATGCGGGCCGGGGGCTTCGTCCGCCGCCCGGTTCATGAAGTAATCGAAAATCGGGGCGTAGGCGCGGCCCACCAGCTGCGAGCCGGGGAAGCGATCCACAACTTCCGGATCTTCACCCAGTTCCTTCGCGTAGGATTCCAAGCGCGCGGCGGAAATAACCACCCGCTCGCCTTCCAGCTTGCCTTCGCGCGGAACCACGGTGAGGTACTCAATATCCGGGCCCACGGCGATCGCCAGATTGGAGGGGAGCGTCCAGGGCGTCGTCGTCCAAATAAGGGCAAGTTCGCCGGTTTCCAGGCGCAGCCCCACGGTCAAGCTGAGATCCTGGCGGTCCTTGTAGACGTCGTCATCCATCTTCAATTCGTGATTGGATAGCGGCGTTTCGTCATTCCAGCAGTAGGGCAGCACCCGGTAGCCGTCGTAGGCCAAGCCCTTGTCGTACAGGGTCTTGAAGGCCCACAGCACCGATTCCATGTAGGTGGTGTCCAGGGTCTTGTAATCGTGGGAGAAATCGACCCAGCGCGCCTGGCGGGTCACATATTCTTCCCATTCCTTGGTGTAGCGCAGCACCGAGGAGCGGCAGGCCTCGTTGAAGGTGGCGATGCCCATATCCTCGATCTCATCGGTGGAGTCAATCCCGAGGATACGCTGAGCTTCCAGCTCAGCCGGCAACCCGTGGGTGTCCCACCCGAAGCGGCGCTCAACCCGACGCCCCCGCATGGTCTGGTAGCGCCCCACCACATCCTTGACGTAACCGGTGAGAAGGTGACCGTAATGGGGCAGGCCGTTGGCGAACGGCGGGCCGTCATAGAAAACGAATTCATTGGAGCCGTGCGGCCCGGATTCACGCTGCTCAACGGAGGACTGGAACGTATTGTCTTTCTTCCAGAAAGCGAGGGTGCCTTCTTCCATCTTCGGGAAGTTCGGGGAGGCGGGCACGCCGCCCTCGCGATGAAGCGGATACATATCCACGCGGTGTCTCCTCGTGTCTCAAACCTATTCGGAATGAGGACGACGCCGGATATCCGGTACCGCGGTACCACCTCATTTGCTACTCGCCGCACGCGTGGTACGGCGGGTAACCGCTTCATTAGGACGCTGACGGATCCACCCGCTCGGTTCTACTGGGCTGCGGGGCAGGGCCGCGCGGCTGTTCTTCCGAGAGCTCACCGGTGATTGCCGGGTCATAGCCAACGCCGCTCATTGTAGCCCTTCCGCGCGCGGGGCGCATCTAGCTTCCGGGTGGCGGGCGGACCGGTGGGTTTTGGGGCGACGGCGCAGCCCCGGCGGGTGGTTCGCGGGGCGGCGCAAGCGTGGCGGGCGGCGCCCCGGGCCCCGTGGCAGGCTCCGTGGTGATGCGCGCCAATTCGCGCATCTGCGGGGAATCCGCGTTTTCCAAATATTCCGAATGCTGGGAGAAGAAACCGCCGCGCCCGGAGAAATGATGCGCGGTGAAATCCGGGTCCTGGCGCGGATTGAAGCCGAGCGCGTCGGTATGCCCGCCCGACACCGCTCCCCCGCCCAGCGCATTGACCACGTTAATAATGTCTTTTTTATTGGAAAGGACATGATTGGAGGCGGCGCTTCCGGCCCCGTGCACCCCGGTATTCATATCCCATCCTTCGGCCACGACCCCGGGTGTTCCGTACACCACAAGGGTATCGACGACGCCGTGCCTAGCCTGCTCCGCGGCAGCTGAGGCCGTCACCGAACCGTAGGAATGCCCCAGCAGATTGATACGCGGGCGATCTTCCCCGCGGACCTGGGCAACTCCCTCCGCGAAGCGCGCGAGGCTGGCCCCGCCTTCCCGGGCCCGCGCCGGGGTGTAGAGAGAGGAATCCAACGCACTTTGCGGGGCGGCGTAATCAAACCAGGTCACCACCGCCGGGCTTCCCGTTTCTCCGCGAGCGGTGAGGATCTCCTGTTGGAGGGTAGCCAAGCGGCCGGCAGCTTCCATATGGGAATCAAGGGAATTCACCACATTGGTGGTCATCCCACCCACCTCGATGGTGATAGACGAGGCAGTATCCACATTCCCTTGGGCTAGGGCCACCTGGATGGTGCGCAATTCTGCACCGGTTCCGGTGCGGGCCCGGTTCGGCCCGCGATACACGAGGAGTTGGCGTGACTGGCCGGACTGGGCGGAGTGTGCGGGGCCTGCCAGCGGAGAGAAACGCGGCGCGGGTGAGTGCGCCGGAGCTGCGCGCCCCGCGGATGATCGCCCCGTGGTTCGCGACGAGTACAGCTTTGAATCACGGGGCGAAGCGGAGCGAACCGGGGCCGCGGAGATATGCTCGCGCCAATTGCGATCCAGGCCGCGCTGGGTGCGGATCATGGCGTAAGCAGCCAGGTTGGCGGTTATGGTGGCATAACGCAGCTGGGCCGCACCAAGCTGGGCGGTGCGAATCTCCCGATCAGTTTTCCCTAAATTACCCTCAAGATCCGCCTGGGCGCTGGCGATCTCCGCGGAGAGCTCGGCCAGGATCGGATCGTAGTAGGCGCGGGCCATCTCTTCGTCATGGCGGGCAACGGCAATATTGGCGCGGTCCCGCACCGCATAGGGTATTCCGTCTAAATTTCCCAGGTCCTGGGGGTAATGCGCGAGCACATAAGAGCGCTCGGCATCGCCCAGGGATGCCCACCAGGCCTGCACATAGGCCGCACTTTTCCCGACCGGCACCCGCCCGACCGAATGGTAGTGGTTGGTGCGAGCTTCCGGGGCTATTTGCCCGGCTGCCAGCTGGGTAAAAACCGTGTCCAGATAGCTGAGGGTATTATCGGCCGACCTGTAGGCTGCCTCTACCTCCGCCCTAATCCGGACCGCTACCTGGCGGCGTTCCCAATCCGCTACCCCGGTGGCATCCGCGCCATCGAGCGGATCGACAACCTCACCGGTGGGGGTGATCTCCATTCCGGAAGCCGCCGCCCGGGAAAGGGCTTCGCTCACGGCCATTTGGGTGCGGGTGATTTTATGCTGGGCCTCCCCGAGAGCCTGGATGAGGTGGTCGATATGGTCGGTGTGCGCGGCGGCGCGCGCGGCCAGGGCCCGCACATCGGAGAGGAAGGCACGTGCTCCGTAGCCTTCCCACGCACCCTTCAAGGAGCGCGCGGCTAGCTGGCGCAGCTGCCAACTGGCTTCTTCACACCGCCGGCGTACGGCCGCCATCTCGCCGAGAACCGCTCCGACTAGGGCCCCGTTCCAGCTGCACAGTTGCCCCCACGTCACCCTGAGATCTTTCATCTTCCAACCCCCGCGATATCCAAACCAGAAATAATCGTGCCCGCAATATCCAGGGCAGAAATATCCGCGCCTGCCCCGCCGTCTGCCTCCTGGTAGATGCGCCAGGCCAGGGCGAGGGAGGCAGCTAGCTCATCGGCTCGGGCCGCGATATCGCGGGTACGCCTATCCAGGGCCGCGCATCCCGCGCTCACGCTGGCCGGCGGCGGGGTGCCAGTCAATGCCGCCGCCACCGCTCCCGACACGGTATCCACCCGCAGCGGAGCCAGCGCGGCACTCACGTCCGCAAGCGCGGCGCGCAGCTCCGCCGTTGCAGATTCCGTGATAAGAACACCATCCACCGTGACCTCCCCTTGTTCGCTCCCGTTTCCTTTGCACTGGCTACGTTTGACTTCTGTGGGCTGGCGTCGCTTACTTTCGTTGAGCAGGCGCCGCTTGTTTTCTGGGCGCCGGCTCCCCCTGCCAAACGCTTGAGCCGATGGTGCCAGGCAGGGAAAGATCCGTCCAGGGCCCATCCACAGGCGGAGTTCGGCGCGTGTGTAGTTATCCACAGGTAGGGGCGCGGTAGGGTGAAGTGTGCGTGTTTTAGTGACTTATTTTGAGCCTTTTGGTTCCGATACCGAAAATGCGAGCCGGGACGCAGCCCTGCGCTCCATCCCTCATCTTCGAGATATGGATCTTTCTTGCGAGGTGGAGGTCGCGACGGCCATGTTGCCGGTGGTGTTCGCGAGCGCCGGGCTGGTGCTGGACGAGGCGGTGGAACGTTTTCACCCCGATGCGGTCATTGCCATCGGAGAAGCGGGCGGGCGTAGCGCTATCACCCCGGAACTCCAAGCTTTTAATGAGAATATCGCCCGAATTCCGGATAATGCGGGAGCTCAACCTGATGGCGAACCCGTGATTCCGGGCGGCCCTGCTATCGCCACGAGCCCCGTGCGGGTAGTCGATATTACCCGCGCTATTAGCGGGACCGGCATCTCCGCGGAAACAAGCCGAGATCCGGGGCGATACCTCTGCAATAACATCGCCTACCGCGTGGCCCAGCTTCCCGTTCCCGGCCTCTTCATTCACGTACCGGCCCTGCGCACCGTCGGAGTGGCCACGGTGGGCGCGGAAACCGACGCACCGTCCGCAGCGGTGTCCCAGCCCGCGCCGCAGCCCGCACCACGGCCCAAGACGGCGCACGCCGCACCGTCAGTCGAAGCCACCGCACCGTCAGCCGAGACCGCCGCACCGGCGCTTTCCCGGCCTGCCACCACCTTTGATGAGCTCGGCCGCGGGATCGCCGCGGCGATTGCGGAGCTTGCCCGGCAGGTCGCCGAGAAACTGTAGCCTCCGGCCACTACTCCCCATCCAGACCTGAGGAAGGCAGGTCTACCACGTCGCTGCCGGTGCGGGCCACCGTCCAGGAATTCGCCTGGGCCACGGGGCGGATAACCACCGAATCGATATTGACGTGGGCGGGGCGGGAAAGCATCCAGACCACCGTCTCGGCAATATCTTCGGCTAGGAGCGGCTCGGCCACCCCGGCATAAACATTCTGCGCCGCCGCGTCCGAGCCGAGGCGATTCTTAGAAAACTCCTCCGTCATCACCATGCCGGGGCGCAGTTCCATGAGCCGTACCGGTTCTCCCACCAGTTCCAGACGCAGGGTGTCTTTAATCATGCGTTCGGCGTGCTTGGCCGCCGTGTATCCGGCCCCGCCCACGTAGGTTTCCTGCGCCGCAGTAGAGGTCACAAAGAGAATGCTCCCACCGTTCTCCCGCATATGCGGGAGAAGCGCCCGGGTGAGGCGCAGGGTACCGAGCACGTTCACGCGGTACATCCACTCCCAGTCCTCGATTTTTGCGTCCGCCACTTTGTCCTGCCCGCGGGCCCCACCTGCGTTATTGACCAGGGAGTCCACCCCGCCGGCTTCCGCTACGGTGGCGGCGAGCCGTGCGACGTCGCCTTCCTCCGTCAAGTCCGCAACCACGTAACTGCACCCGGTTTGTTCGGCGAGCTGGCGGAGCCGATCTTCGCGCCGTGCGGTGGCGATCACCTCAAATCCAGCCGCGCATAAGGCGCGGACGCTCGCCGCCCCGATGCCGCTGGACGCTCCGGTTACAAGTACTCGATGTGACATGTCAAACCCTCCGTTCTGCCGGGTGAGAGCCACGCCGGCCATAAAACACCTTTCTTCAGCCTAAAATAAAACGCGGAGAGCATACCCGGTGTTCGCTCAGCGCCGCTGCGGGAGCACCGGGCCTAGCTGGTAGAAAGGAATTGCTCGTGATCGGCTTTATTGGAACCGGACATATGGGCGGAGCCCTGGCGCGCGGGGTGCTTGCCGCGGGCGCGGATCCGGCGTCCGTCGTCGTTTCTGCGAAAGATGCGCAGGCGGCACGCGACTTCGCGGAGGAAACGGGGGCGCGCCCGGCCACCTCGAATACCGAGCTGGTCACGGCCGTGGGTGACGGAATCGTCGTCGTCGCCGTGAAACCGTACGCGGTTGCGGATGTTCTAGAAGAAATTAACGACGTCGCACGGGAATCTGGCACCGTTATCGTCTCCATCGCGGCGGGCCTTGAGCTTGCCACCCTCGCCCGCCATCTCGCCCCGGGTCAGCCGCTCGTGCGCGCCATGCCGAATGTGGCCGCCAGTGTGCGCGCCTCCATGACGGCGCTGTGCTTCTCGAACTCCGTCACCCCCGCCCAGCAGGACGCGGTGCGGGAGGTCTTCGCCGCCGTGGGTGCTCATATCACCCTGGAAGAAAAGCATTTTTCCGTCTTTTCCGCGCTCGCCGGATGTTCCCCGGCTTTCACTTTTACTTATATTGATGCCCTCAAACGTGCCGCCGTTGCCGATGGGCTCCCGGCCGCGCAGGCGGTGCGCATCGCCGCGCAGGCGGTGGAAGGTGCGGCGCGTCTGGTGCTCGCAAGTGAGCTCTCCCCGGCCGATTTGGCCGATACGGTGCAGTCCCCGGGAGGCACCACCGTGGCCGGTGTGGTGGAATTAGAACGCGCCGGTTTCGGGGCGGCCGTCGTGCGAGGTGTGCAAGCCAGTATCGATAAAGATAGGAATCTCAGCTAAATGAACGGACTGTCAATCCTCGGCTTCGCTGGGATTTTCCTGGTGGTGCTGCTGCTGTGGGGAATTTCCATGCTGCGCGAAGCGCGCTCGCTGCGTTTTATGCGCACCCACGAATGGACCGCGGAAGAAAAAGAACGTATTTTGACGGCCGCGGCGGAGGGAACCGCCACCGCCATGCGCGCCGCGAAAAAAATCCACCCCATCTTGACCGCGCGCCACGCTCGCCTCGTAGTGCACGATCTGGAAAGCGAAGCCGCTGAGGCTCGCCGGCGCGCCAAGCGTGCCAAACCCGGGACCCGCGCGTCCCGCTCTATCCGCGATACTGACGCAAAGGAGAGGTAGCTCGCCTTTTAACTCCACGTTTTCCAACGGTTCACATTGACTCGATAGATACATATATGGCGACGTGTCCGAGCTGAGATGCGCCGAGCCATATTTTGACTTCACTACCTGATGGGAACAGATATGAAGCGTTTAGCGGGCGTCGCCCTGCTCGTTGCCGGACTCGCGCTGTCCGGATGCTCAACCAACCCGCCCTCCGATGCGGCTTCCTCCCCCGCCAGCGGCCCGGCCCCGGTTCAGAATGCGAACCCTGATGCTTCGGTGCACGTTGGTTTTATTTTGGAACCCACCGGCCTGGATCCGACCTCGGTTTCCGGCGCGGCCCTCGATCAGCTTGTTATCGATAATGTTTATGAAGGACTCACCCGCCGCGCTGAAAATGGCGATATTTTGCCGGCTCTGGCCACCTCCTGGGATATTTCCGAGGATGGACTCACCTACACCTTCCACCTGCGCGAAGGCGTGAAATTCCACGACGGTTCCGATTTTGATGCCGCGGATGTGGTGGCCACCCTGGAAGCTTCTGCTGCTGAGGGGTCGAAGAATCCCGATCATAAGCTCATGCGCACGTTTAAATCAGCGCAGGCTTCCGACCCGCATACCGTCGTCGTCACCCTCTCCGAACCGAATATGAATTTCTTGGACAGCATGTCCACGGACGCCGCCATGATGGTGCCCTCCGATAATACGGTCGATTTGAATAAGGAATCGAACGGCACCGGGCCGTTCACCATCGGTGAGTGGAAGACCGGCTCCACCATCACCCTGGAACGTAACGATAACTACTGGGGCGATCCGGCCGGAACCAAGGAAGTGGTCTACCACTATTACGCGGACCAGACTGCCGCCGCGAATGCGCTCGCCTCAGGACAAATTGATATTCTCACCACCCAGAACACCGATACGGTGGAGCGTTTCGCCGCCGACCCGGCGATTATTACCTCGCAGGGCACCGAAACCTCGTGGATGACGCTCGGTTTCAACCACTCCAACCCGGCGCTGGCCAATAAGGATGTGCGTACCGCCATCCGCAAGGGCATCGATAAGGACGGCCTCATTACCGCGCTCGGCGGGACGATGGTGCGGGTCGGTTCCATGGTCTCCCCCGGGATGGCCTGGTGGAGCGATTCCCTCAACGACATCGATTCGTATGATCCGCAAGCCGCCCGCGAGCTGCTCAAAAAGGCCGGTTTCGAGAATCTTTCCCTCAACCTGCGGGTGGCCAATAATTACGATTCTGCCATTTCCGAATATGTGGCCGCCCAGCTCAAGGAGATCGGCATTAATGTGACGATTGACCGGATGGAGTTTTCTAGCTGGCTCGATGAGGTCTACCGCGGGGGAAATTACGATCTGACCATGGTGCTCCACGTGGATCCGTGGACCCTCACCTACTATTCCAACCCCAGCTACTACTGGCATTATGACAGCGCACAGGCCCAGCAGCTCAATAAAGAAGCGATGACCGCCAGCTCGCTGGAAGAACGCGATAAGAAGCTCGGTGAACTGGCCGCTTTCGTTTCCGAAGATGCCGCCTCGGATTGGCTCTACAGCCCCAAGGCCATTATTTTCTCCCGGGAAGGGGTCTCCGGATTCCCGACCAACCGGACCGGTTCTCGCTTCTACGCCGCTGATATTCAGGTTGCGCGTTAATGGCTGAACCACTCGCGCTCGCGCAGGTGCCGGGGGTGCATAGCGCCTCCGGCACCGTGGATCGCGAAACGGTGCTCCGCACCACGACGTCGCGCACCGCCCGCATCGTGCTCGCCGCGCTGGGGTGGGCGGTGGCGGCGTTATTCCTCGCCTCCTTCGTGATTTTTTTCGCGCTCCACACCCTGCCCGGTGACCCGGCTGTCATTATCGGGGGCCTGGATGCTACCGATGCGCAAATTGAGGCGATTCGGGCTGAGCACGGCTGGGATCGCCCGCTTATCATCCAGTACCTGAGCTGGTTAGGTGCCGCCCTCACCGGTGATTTCGGCACCTCCCCCTTTTCTTCCCTTTCCGTGACCCACGAGCTCCTCACGAAGCTCCAGGTCACCGTGCCGCTCGCGCTCATGTCCTTGAGTTTGGCGGTTATTTTTGCCCTTCTTATCGGGGTGTATGCCGCGGCTCGTTCCACCACCCTGGCCGGGCGCCTGGTCTCCTGGCTTTCCCAACTGGGTATCGCGGTGCCTACGTTCATCGTCGGGATGCTGCTCGTCATGTACCTGGCGACCCCGCTCCATCTTCCCTCCACCGGGTTCCCGCGCGAGGGATGGGGCGATCCGGGTGCGGCGCTCCGTAGCCTCATTCTGCCCGCCATTACCCTCGCGATTCCGCAAACGGCGGGACTGGTGCGCTACGTGCGCTCCGCCGTGCTGGAACAGCTCGGCCAGGATTATGTGCGCACCGCCCGCGCCCAGGGCATGAGCCGCCGGCGCGCCCTGCTCACCCAGGCACTGCGGAACGCCTGGCTTCCGCTCCTCGCCGTTATTGCACTCGACGCCGCGGCCCTCCTCATGGGCACCGTGGTGGTTGAACAGGTCTTCGCCCTTCCCGGCATCGGGCACCATCTGGTTGCCAGCGTATCCACCCGCGATATTGTTACCGTCCAGGGCTTCCTCATGGTGCTCTCCGGGGCGGTTATTCTCCTCATGATGCTCTCCAATGTGGCCTCCCGCCTCCTCGACCCGAGAGTGAGGTTGCGATGAGTACCCCATCTCCGGCTCTGCGGGCTCTCTCCGCGGCTTCCCCGTGGCGGGCCCGGTTGCGGGCCCTGCTGCGTAATCCGGCCGGCCTCATCGGCACCGCGGTGGTGCTGGCGGTGCTGGCCACCTTCCTACTGTCCTTCATCTGGGTGCCTTATGATCCCGAAAGCGTGGATGCGCGGGCGTCCTGGGCCCGCCCGAACGGGGCGCATTGGTTCGGTGCCGACCAGCTGGGGCGTGATATTTTCTCCCTCATGGTGCTCGGTTCGCGGGTCACGGTGCTCACCAGCGTGGGCGGGGCGGCGGTGGCCCTGGTGGTTGGGCTGCTCCTCGCCTCGATTATCGTGTATGCCCCGCGTTGGCTCGGTTCCCTAACGGAGCGGCTCACCGATGTGTGGGTCGCGTTCCCCACCCTCATTGTTGCCCTCATTCTCGTCACCGCATTTTCCGGCTCCACCCTCACCTCCACCGTTGCCATCGGATTGGGCTCCGCCCCGGCGGTCACCCGCACCGTCCTGCCCGAATTGCGCCGTGCCACCGCCTCCGACCACGTGCTCCTGGCGGTGGCCGCGGGGGCGCGTTCCTGGTGGATTCTTTCGCGCCATATTTTCCCGGCGATCACGCCCACGCTGATCGTGCGCATCACCCAAATCATGGGAACGGCCACGCTGGCGGAAGCGGGGCTGTCCTACCTGGGGCTGGGCACCCCGCCGCCCACGCCGTCCTGGGGGCGCATGCTTTCCACCTACCAGAGTTTCATGTATTCCCACCCGACGGTTATTCTCATTCCGGCCACCGCGATTGTCCTGACGATTATCGGATTTAACCTCTTGGGGGACGGCCTGCGCGACGTACTCGATCCGCGCGGAAGGGAGACACGATGAGCCTTCTTGAGGTACGTGATCTCACCGTGACTTTCGGTTCCACCGAAGTGGTGCGGGGAGTGTCCTTCACGGTGGAGGCCGGGGAGCGCGTCTGCCTTATTGGCGAATCCGGGTCTGGAAAATCGATGACGGCGATGGCGATCCAGGGGCTCCTCCCCCGGGCGGCACGCGTGACCGGTTCGATTCGTTTCGAGGGGCGCGAATTGGTGGGCGCTTCGGATGCGGAGTTCCAGAAAATCCGGGGGCGCCGTATCGGCTGCATTTTCCAGGAACCGCATACGGCGCTCAATCCGGTGGTGCGCATTAAACACCAGTTGGTGGCGGCCTCGCGTATTCATACGGGATTAAAAAAATCGGCGACGACGCAGCGGGCCAGCGAGCTGGCCCGCATGGTCGAGCTCCCCAGCCCCGAGCGTATTATTAACCGCTTCCCCCATGAGCTCTCCGGAGGGCAACGCCAACGCGTGGTTATTGCCATGGCGATGAGTTTAGCCCCCGCCCTCCTGATCGCCGACGAACCGACAACCGCCCTGGATGCCACGGTGCAGGCCCATATTTTGCAGCTCATGGATGATGCCGCCCGCGAGCACGGCACCGCCGTTCTTATGATCACCCACGATATGGCAGTGGCCTACCACACCTCCGAACGCATCCTCGTGCTGCGCCGGGGCGAATTGGTGGAAGAAGGCAGCGCCGAGGATATTTTGCTCCGCCCCGTCCATCCCTATACCCAGGGCCTCGTGGCCGCGGCCCGTGCCACTAGTTTGCAGCGCCCGGCAGGGCGGGGCGGCGATACGCAGGTGGGTGATCCGCGAAGCTCGCTGGTGCCCGGAGGTGACCAATCATGACAAGCACACCGGAAAAAACCTGGGATCCGCGCGAGGCCGCCCTGCGCATGACCTCCCGCGCACCGTTGGAAAAAGACTGGCCCGTTGAAGCCGGGGATGTGCTGTTCAGCTGCCAGAACGTCACTAAATCCTACGGAAACACCCTGGCTCTGGCACCCACGTCTTTCGACGTACGTGCGGGGCGGTCGCTGGGAATTATTGGCGAATCCGGCTCGGGGAAAACCACCCTCAGCCGCATGATGCTCGGCCTACTTGAGCCGAGCGGCGGATCAATCACCTACCGGGGCCAGGAGGTGCGCTACGGGAAGCTCGGGGTGACCCGGCTGCGCCACGAAGTCCAGCTGGTGCTGCAAGATCCTTTTGCTTCCCTCAATCCGCGTATGACGGTGGGCCGGATTATTGAAGAACCGCTGCGTCTGCTGCGCGTTCCGGGCAAACACCGGGAGATGGTGCGTGATGCGCTGGCCGCCGTGGACCTCAACCCGGAGTGGGGTTCGCGCTATCCGCATGAACTTTCGGGCGGGCAACGCCAGCGGGTGGCAATTGCACGCGCCGTGGCCTGCCAACCCAAGGTTCTTATTGCCGACGAGCCCGTCTCCGCGCTCGACGTGTCGGTGCGAGCCACCGTCCTCGAGCTGCTCCATGACCTGCGCGCCCGCCTGGATCTCACCCTCATTGTCATCTCACATGACTTGGGCATTGTCCAGAATCTATGCGAGGACACCCTGGTGCTGCGCGGGGGCGCCGTCGTCGAATATGCCCCCACGGCGCAGGTGCTGGAGCACCCGCGCCACCCGGCCACCCGGGAACTTATTGCGGCGGTGCCGCTGCTGCCCGCGCCATCGCAAGCAGAGCACGCCGCC
Organism: Actinotignum timonense; assembly: GCF_900155575.1. Taxonomy (GTDB): domain Bacteria; phylum Actinomycetota; class Actinomycetes; order Actinomycetales; family Actinomycetaceae; genus Actinotignum; species Actinotignum timonense. The sequence continues at coordinate 2,117,815 of NZ_LT706966.1, forward strand.
CCATCCGCCATGCCCACCGTGCCCACCGCGCCCACCGTATCCGCCACGCCATCCGAGGGAGACGATGACCTATGAGCCTGCGCATCCTGCACCTGTCCGATACCCATCTTCTAGCCGAGCGCGCCCGCCATTACGGAAAAATTGACACCTCCGGGCTGCTGGAAGCGGCCGTGGCCGGCGCCGGCGAGCTCGCGCCCTGCCACGCCATCGTGGTCTCCGGGGATATTTCCGATGACGGCACCCCCGCGTCCTACACCTTCGCGGCCCAGACCCTCGCCCCGCTCGCGCAACGGTGGGGTGCACCGGTAATTTGGGCCTGCGGGAATCATGACCGGCGCGCGGCGATGCGTGAAGCTCTCGGCCTGCCCGGCGCGCCCCTGGACCCGATTTTTTCCGTCACCGATATCACGGTCGGAGAAGCGCGCTGGCGCTTCGTTGCGGCAGATAGCTCGGTGCCCGGGCGCGGCTTCGGCTACCTCGGCGAACAGATTCACCGTATTGAGGATGCCGTGACCAACGCGAACGGTGCACCCACGACGGGCGGTGCACCCACGGCGGGCGGGGCGCCGTCACCGGCCGGCACCGGTGAGTACTTCCACGGGG
>NZ_LT706966.1:2118516-2263001 GCF_900155575.1 Actinotignum timonense
GCGGGGGGGCCATCACCGACCGGAGCGGGTATCTTCTCCCGCGGGGCGGCCGATGAACCGCTCCTCCTTGTCTCCGGCCTCCTACCCCCGCCGCTGGCGGCCCCCACGGTGCTCCACGGGGCGCTGCGCCTCATGGACGCCCCGCGCCTGGCGCAGGGTTTCCAATCCTGGGAGGTGGCGCCCGACCTCGTGCTGGCGGGTCACTACCATCTGGCCGGGCGCGGGCGCGCTGGCGGGGTGCCGGTGGTGGTTGGCCCGGCCCTCGCCAATGAAACCACGCTCGGGCGGGGTCCCGAATGGGAAAGCGCGCGAGCCCGTTCGGCTTTTTCGGTGGTGCAGCTAAGCGAGGCCAGTATCCAGCAGGATATTACCTACCTGGATGGTTCCGTGGCGGCACCGTCTGGCGGCATAGAGCCGGGCGAGGAAATCTTTGCGTATAGTCCGGAAGAAGTGGTGACTATCGGGAGGCGCGCTGGGCGGCCCGGCTGGAGCCCGAGCGACCCGCTGGCCTGGGACGGCCCGGGTTCCTACCTCCTGGAAAACACGCTTGGCACCGGATCGAAAGGACAGTGATGACTTCTCCACGCCTGCCCCTCGGCCTGCATAATCTCCGTTCCCTGGGCGGCACCCCGGTGGCCGGCGGGCATATCCGCGAGCGCGCCCTGCTGCGTTCTTCCGCGGCGTTCCGCCACGATGACAGCCTGGGAGATTTTTTGAGAGCGCAGGGTATTACCGGCGTTATTGATTTGCGCGACGACGCTGAACGCGCCGGCACCACCGATTGGGCAGATTACGGGGTGAGCGTTGCCTCTGTGCCTATTTTCAATAATCAGCTTGCCCACCTGGAGTGGTCTGAACTCGCCGACCTGTATATGCAGATGGCCCGTAATTTCGGTGGGCAATTGGCGCAGGCGGTCACCGCGGCGGCGGAGCTATCGGCCGAAGGCGGGGTACTTATCCACTGCACCGCAGGTAAGGACCGCACCGGGGTGGTCACCGGGCTTATCCTCTCCATCCTCGGGGCGAGCCGCGAAACAATCCTGGCTGATTACCTCACTTCTGCCACGGCGCTGGGCGAAAGCTACCAGGAAGATCTTGCTTTCGTGATGGGGCGCGAATATATTCCGGGGGCCGCCGCGCACCGCGCCGTATACGTGACCGAAGAAGCTTTGAGCGCCGCCACGGTGCGCATCGAAGCGGCCGGCGGGGCGCGCGAGTACCTCCTCGGGCACGGGATTGACCCGGCTGTTTTTGAGCTGTTGCGCGCCCACCTGGTGGAACCGGATACCAGCCGCTAACGGGGCTGTGCCCCGCCGACAGCACCGGGGCACCCACGGCGCCAGCCCCCATCCCGACGGTGCTGGAGACCACCATGACGGTGCCCGGGCACCGCGCGCCGTAGCTGCGCCGTCGCCCCTCTCACGTATGGCGCAGTTTCCCGCAGCGCACGGGGCGTGAAACAATAGCCCCATGACTAGTTTTAACCAAGAGTCCAAACTCCTCGATCACACGGAGGTACCGGACCGTGCCACTCTCGACGGTCTTGAAACTACCTGGGGCAAACGGTGGGAAGAAGAAGGCACCTACGCTTTCGACCGCACCGCTACCCGTTCCGAAGTATTTTCGGTAGATACCCCGCCGCCCACGGTCTCTGGCTCGCTGCATATCGGCCACGTTTTTTCCTATACTCACACCGATACCGTGGCCCGCTACCAGCGCATGCGCGGCAAATCGGTGTTCTACCCGATGGGCTGGGATGATAACGGTCTGCCCACCGAACGCCGGGTGCAAAACTACTACGGGGTGCGCGGGGATGCGTCCCTCCCCTACGATCCGAATTTCGTGCCCCCGCACCAGGGTGGCGCAAAATCCATTAAGTACGCCGACCAGGTGCCCATTTCGCGGCGTAATTTCATTGAACTGTGCTGGAAGCTATCCGAAGAGGACGAAAAGCAATTCGAAGCCCTGTGGCGCCACCTGGGGCTGTCCGTGGACTGGAAGCAGAATTACCAGACCATCGGAGAGAAGGCCCAGAAGGTAGCCCAAACCGCGTTCCTGCGTAACCTCGCGCGCGGGGAAGCCTACCAGGCGCAGGCCCCGGGCCTGTGGGATATTACCTTCCAAACCGCGGTGGCGCAGGCCGAACTTGAGGCCCGCGATTATCCGGGTGCCTATCATGCCCTGGCTTTCCACGGTGCGAGCGGCGACGTCGTTATCGAAACCACTCGCCCGGAGCTGCTACCCGCCTGCGTGGCCCTCATCGCCCATCCCAACGACACCCGCTACCAGCACCTCTTCGGGACCACGGTGCGCGTGCCGATTTTCGATATGGAAGTTCCGGTGCTCGCTCACCACAAGGCAGAAATGGACAAGGGCGCCGGTATCGCCATGTGCTGTACTTTCGGTGACATCACGGACGTGGAGTGGTGGCGCGAATTGCAGCTGCCACTACGCAGCGTGCTCGGCAAGGACGGGCGCTTGGTGCGCGATACCCCCGAGTGGATCACCTCGGAGGCCGGGCGCGCCATGTACGCCGAGATGGCCGGGAAAACCACCTTCTCCGCTCGCAAGGCACTGGTGGAAAAACTCAAGGAAACCGGGGAAATGATCGGCGATGAGAAGCCGACCAAGCGTAAGACCAACTTCTTTGAGAAGGGCGATAAGCCGCTTGAAATTGTTATGTCGCGCCAGTGGTACATTCGCAACGGTGGGCGCTCACACGTGGAAGGCAACGGTAAGGAGCTGCGCGATAACCTCATTGAGGCCGGCAACCAGCTCGCCTTCCACCCCGATTTCATGCACGTGCGCTACGACAACTGGGTCAAGGGTCTCAACTCCGATTGGCTCGTTTCGCGCCAGCGGTTCTTCGGGGTGCCGATCCCGGTGTGGTACGAAATCTCGGAGAACGGCGAAGTAAAGTACGACGCCGTCATTACCCCGGAGGAATCCAGCCTTCCCGTGGATCCTTCCAGTGATGTGCCAGCCGGCTACACCGAAGATCAGCGCGGTAAGCCGGGCGGCTTCGCCGGGGAAACCGATATTTTGGACACCTGGGCCACGTCGTCGCTCTCCCCGCAGATCGCCGGGGGATGGCTCACCGATGAAGATCTTTTCGGGCGCGTGTATCCCATGGATGTGCGCCCGCAGGGTCAGGATATTATCCGCACCTGGCTCTTCTCCACCGTGCTGCGCGCACACCTGGAATTCGGGGAGCTACCCTGGAAGCACACCACGATTTCCGGGTGGATTTTGGATCCTGATCCGGCTAAAAAGAACGACCACAAGAAGATGTCCAAGTCCAAGGGCAATGTGGTCATGCCCACGGAACTGCTCGTCAAGCACGGTGCGGACGCGGTGCGCTACTGGGCTGCCTCCGCGCGCCTGGGCGTGGACGCCGCTTTCGACGAAAAGCAGATGAAGGTGGGGCGCCGTCTGGCCATGAAGGTGCTCAATGCCTCGAAGTTTGCGCTGGGCATGGGCGGGGAAGGTTCACCGGTCTGCCTGGATGCTTCCCGCGTGACCGAGCCGATTGATCGGGCCCTGCTGGCCGATCTGGCGCGCGTGGTGGAGGAAGCCACCGCCGCTTTTGAGGCCTTTGATCACACCCGCGCTCTGGAGGCGGCCGAAACGGCCTTCTGGACCTTCTGTGATGATTACCTGGAGCTGGTCAAGGACCGCGCCTATTCGGATACGCCGGAGGCGGAGAGCGCCCGGGTGACGCTGGCGATTGCGGTGGATACCTTCCTGCGCTTGCTGGCGCCCTTTATCCCCTATGCCACCGCCGAGGTGTGGAGCTGGTACCGTACCGGCTCGGTGCACCGGGCGGCGTGGCCGGAGGCGGCGCCGCTGCGCGAGGCGGCAGGTTCCGGGAATGCGGAGCTGCTCAAGGTGGCCGGTCAGGCACTCACGGTGCTGCGCGGCGTGAAATCCGCGGCGAAGGTATCGCAGCGCACCAGTTTCGCACGGGTGGAGCTGCGCGGAAATACCGCCCTGCTGGAGGAGGTGCGCGCGGACCTGGTGCGCGCCGCCCACGTGCGCGGAGAGCTCCGTTTCACGCCAGATACGGAGGCCAGCGAGCAGATCACCATCGGTGATTACGAGCTGGACGAGCCGGAGCCGAAGCGGAAGTAGCGTCGCAAGAACAACGGCGCGAAGGCGCAGCGCTCCACATAGCGTGGCGCGCGATTGAGTGAATCCTGGTGGCGGGTCTGCGAAAGCAGGCCCGCCACTTCGCGTACATGAGAAGATTCTCATGATTGTTTCCTGGCCCCGTCATCTCGCTCCGGTGTACTTAGGGACATGACAACTCGTGTGAAACTTCTTGCCGTACTTCTCGGGCTGGCGCTCCTCGGTTTCTTGGGTATGCAGCTTGCCCACGCCGTGAGCGGGAGCGGTACCCAGTCCGTGGGCCCCGCCGTCACCGTCACGGCGCCGTCTTCCCCGTCCGCTGGCGGCACTGGTGCCACTGGTGCCGGCAGCACCGCGTCGGCTTCTGCGCCCACGGAGCGCCCGCCGCTCAACAACGCACAGCGCGCCACCCTGCGCAGTCTTTTGGTCGATGTGGCCGAAAATGCGCACTTGTTCACCGGTGACGCCTCGAATAGTACGACGACGCCNCCCCGGCCCCCGCGCCGCAGCGGGGGGCCCCGGCTCCCGCGCGCCCCGCACCGCCCCAGTACTCGGATAATGACTGGGACGATGATGACGCGGATGACGATGATTGGGATGATAACGACGATGACGATTGGGACGACGAGGATGACGACTAGACCAGTCGCACACCTCGGCACTACCGCCTGAGCTGGCAGCCCCGTTCCTTCGCTGAGAAGGCCCCGCTGCCTTAGCTCAGGCGGTAGCCCATTCCGCGCACCGTTTCGATACGGTCCCGCCCGATTTTCCCACGCAGATAACGCACGTACACATCCACCACGTTGGAACCGGGATCGAAATCGTAGCCCCAGACCCGGGAGAGGAGTTGCTCGCGGGAAAGCACCTGCCCCGGGTGGCGCATGAAGGTTTCCAGCAAGGTAAATTCGCGGGCGGACAGCTCCACCTGTTTCCCGCCCACGTGAGCGTGGTGGGAGAGTAAATCCAGGATGATACCGCCGTGAGAAAGCTGAGTAGCGGAGCTAGCTGGCGCCGGGGTGGCTGCGGCGTCGCGCAAACGCAAACGGATACGCGCGAGCAGTTCTTCGAAAGAAAAAGGCTTCGCCATGTAATCATCGGCCCCGCCCTCGAGCCCGGCTACGCGGTCCGTCACGGAGGTGCGGGCGGTGAGGAGAATAACCGGAGTGTCCAGTCCTTGCCCGCGCAGGCGCTCGAGCACCGCGAAACCGTCAATATCCGGCAGGCCAATATCCAAAATAATAAGATCGAAAGGAGTGTGAACAGCCAGCTCAACGGCCTGCGCACCGCTTGACGCGGTGGTGGAAGTGTAGCCGGCGGCTTTCAGGCCCTTCGCAATAAAGCGGGCAATGCGCTCTTCGTCCTCGACGATGAGGATGGTGCTCATCATGCTCCCTTCTCCGCTTGTGAGGCTATCACGAACCTCGGTAAACACTGGGCAAACTCAAGGTGAATACGGAGCCCTCCCCCACCCGCGAGCGCACCGTGACTTCCCCACCGTGAGCCCGAGCGATGGAGCTAACAATCGCGAGCCCGAGCCCGGAGCCTTCCGAACGCCCGGTATTACGCCCACGCGCAAAACGCTCAATAATACGTTCGGTATCCTCCGGGGCGATCCCGCACCCGGCGTCTTCCACCGTGAAACTCACCCGCCCCGCTACCACTCTTGAGGAAATCTCCACCGGGGTGCCTTCGTCGGAGTATTTGACCGCGTTCGCTGCCAATTGCAGCACCGCCTGGGTGATGCGCTCCGGGTCCAGGTACGCCTGCCCGCTGGCCACGGCGCCTAGGTTCCAGGCGCGCGGGCCCAGCCCGGTGGCTTTATCGAAGATCCGCTCCGTGAGCGCCGCAATATCAACCTCGCGGGGCACCACAAAATCGGATCGTTCGGCTTTCGCGAGGGTAAGTAAATCCCCGACCAGCGAATTCATGCGGTCGAGTTCTTCGAGGGCGAGGGCGCGAGTATCCGCGGCGTCGCTCGGATCGGTGGCATCCATGAGCTCCAGGTGCCCGCGCACGATCGTGATGGGGGTGCGTAGCTCGTGCCCGACGTCGTCTAAAAGTTTGCGCTGATCGGCATCCATGGTTTCCAGGGAATCGAGCATGGTATTCATCGCCGTTGATAACCGCGCCAGGTCGTCGCGCCCTTCCACCGGGACCCGTCGGGACAAATCCGCATTGGCGGTAATATTTTCGGCCGTGGCGCGCAGTTGCTCCACGGGGCGCAGCAGCTGCCCCACCAGTCGCCACGCGATGGCGACGACGCCGATGACGGCCACCAGGTAGACCACCGCCAGCACCGTCATAAGATTCCAGATACGGGCACTGATGACGTCAAGAAGGTACACGTGCACGAGCGCGCCGGGCTGCGAGCCGGAAAACTGCACCGGCACCACGATATAGCGGTATTCGCGCTGGGCTCCCGCGTAGGTCCCCATCGTTATCTCCCTGCTGCGAGTAAGCGGGAGAAGATGCCGCACCAGTCCGGTGTCTTCCTCGGGGCGCACCGGGCTGGTATCGCCGCCCACCCAGGCGACTCTCCCATCCACAATCCCCATTTCCCCTTCGGCTTCGGAGAGGACGGTACGCGAGAGATAGGTTTCGATGAGCTGGGATGGCCCGGCGAAGGGCTGCCCGGTTTCCGGATCGACTCCGTTTTCGGCCAGCACCCGAAATTCGTCCGCCACCCGCACCAGCGTGGCATCCACCTGGGCGCGCCACATGCGACTCTCGGTGAGGACGACGGCAACGCCGGTTGCCGCCAGCACAACCGCGACGAGCGCGACCATGGTGGCGGCAATCCGAAAACGAATCGTAATAGGACGTGATGTCACATTGTTTCCCGTTCGACGGCAGCGGGCGGGAGCGGCACGGTGTGCACGCCCGTTCGTTCCAGCTTATTCCATTCACTGGCTTTTCCGCGTATTTCTAGCCAGATCGCGCGCACCGTGGCGGCGCTCATCATCCAGGAGAAAGGGAGCCACAGGGGTAGGGCGGGAAGAAGGCGCAGGTCGCGCCAGGCACGATCCAGGATCAAGGAAAGCACCGTTACGCCCAGCGCCATTACCAGTCCCGCTCCCACCAGTACATTCATCCAGTGCGGGGCCGCACCGCTGAGTGCTGCCACCGCCCACACCGCGAGGGTGGCGACCTGGAGCACCGGGGCAACAAGGAGCGAGAAAAGATTGATGGGCAGGTAGGCATCAATGGGGCGCCGCCACGGGGAGGTAAGGCGGGAGCGGTGGATGCGGGCGGTCTGGATGAGGCCCCGTTGCCAGCGCACTCGCTGTTTCCACAGTGCTGGCAGGGTGGCGGGAACCTCGGCCAGCACCAGGGCATGGGGCGCAAATTCCACGTCCCAGCCGGCGAAGTGGATCCGCCAGGTGAGCTCGAGATCCTCGCCCAGGGTATCTTCCCGGAAGCCTCCTACCCGGCGCACTGCATCAGCCCGGAAAGCCCCGGAATTTCCTGCCACGATGGGGAGCATTCCCACCAGTGCCAGGGCACGGCGCGTCATGCCGGTTCCGACGTGGGTCATGAGGGCAAGCAGCGCAGTGAGGGGACCGGTGATATTGACCGGCTGGTCATTCCCGCATACGGCGCCTACACCGGGGTGGCGGAACCCTGCCAGGAGCTCCGGAATGGTGGTGGGGGTGAAGAGTCCGTCAGCATCCACAAAGATAAGGATCTCCCCGGTGGCCTGGGCAATACCGAGATTCAGGGCGCTGCCTTTCCCGCCGTTCGGCTTGCTGAGGAAGGTGACACGCGGATCACTGGTAAACGGTGCGGCAACGGCGGCGGTGGCATCGGTGGAACCATCATCAACGACGATCACTTCCAGACGGCGCCAGCCAGTGGCGAGGATGGAGCGCAAGCAAGCGCCGAGCACCACTTCCTCGTTGTAGGCCGGGATAATCACCGAGACTTTGGTGTGCGCACCGTAGAGCGGGCGGGGCGGCTGGCGCAGCTCCCCCAGGATGGCAGCCGGGTACATCATCCAGGTCACCGCGGTGAGGATGAGGGTGGGTACGGCAAGAATGAGAAGCAGGGTGGTCATGCAGTCACCTCGACCGTGCCGCGGGGTGTCGAAGCAGGCTCCGTGGGTGCGTAAGCCTCCAGGAGCGCGTCCAGTAATTCGGGAGCATGGGCGCTATGGGCGCCGAAGCGGGCATTGATTTCAATGAGGGCGGGGCGGCCTTGGGTATCGCGGCGGATATCCACATCTGCCGCGCCGCTCAGGCCCACCGCTTGCGCCGCCGCGAGCGCCAGCTCGGCGACGTCCGGGGCTTCCACACGCCGAACCCCGGTCGCATTTCCGTGCTGTCCGGAGGCCAGACTGGTTTTTTCTAGTACGACGACGGTGGGGCGACGCCGCGCACCGCCCCGCGCTCCGTCTCGCGCGCCGCTTCCTGCACCGTTCACTGCCCCGTCGCGCCGCACGCTTCCCGGGGCAGGCAGGTAGAGCTGGGCACAGTATTCGGTGCCGGGGAGGAAAGCGGAGACCATCTCGGTATCGCGCAGTGGCGTAGCGGGCGGGAATGTTGTTTCCAGGCGCACCCCGCGCCCGCCGCGTGCCACCCGCGGGCGTACCACGTAGGGGAAACCGAGCCAATAAGCGCCTTCCTCGGTGAGGGTAGGAGCCTCCAAACTGCGGGGCACGGCCAGACCGCTACTTTCCGCTACCCGATGGGTGAGCCACTTATCGGCGGCAATCGCCACCGCGGCGGTGGGAGCCACCGCGATGCGGGCGCGGTGGAGCAGTGCGGTGCGCAGCGGTGCGAGGACGGAGAGTTCTTCATCCACGGTGGGGATGAGGAGGTCAATAGAGTATTCCTCGCAGATGGCGGCCAGGGCGCTCACAAAATCCGGGGCCGTAGCCGGCGGGCATTGGAGGATTCTCAGGCCATCAGTGCGGGGACGGGGCGCCATATCGACGCCGAGCACTGGAATCCCGCGCTCCCACAGCTGGGTGAGGAGGGAAGAGCCGGCCGGGCCGCTGGCCCCGGTAACGAGCACGCGCGGGCGGGAACTGAGAGGTGAATGATTCATCATGATGGTCCTTATAGGTAAGAGAGGGAGATAACGGGGCAACGGGGCGGGACGGTGCGACGGCGCTCGCGGCGCGGGCAACAGCAACGGCACAGGAACGGGGCAACGGCGCCCGCGGCGCGCGCAGGCACGGAGCGCCAGCGCCCAGCCAGGCACTCCGAGCTGAGAGCACGCCACGAAGATTTAGAGCACACCCCGGAAAGCGGGAATACGCATCGCCTCAAAAGCTTCAGCGGCCTCCATTTTGGCTTGTTCGCCCCGGAAATTAGCTTTGGCGGTGAGCACGTCGCCGGCCATATACGTCTTGTTCATCTGGTCGGCGTGGATGGCCACCCCGGCGCTTTTCACCCCGGTGTAATCGGTGATATCCACGAATACCTGCGGGGAAAAGTTCGCGGTGGCGGAGGGTGATTCGTAGCAGAGAATCGCCGGGTGGCGCCGCCCGGCCCGCATGGTAGCGCGGTGCACGGCGGTGTGATCCTGGTGCTGGTCATGAGCCGAATGCGTGAAAATAATATCCGGATTGAGGGTGCGGATTTTTTCTTCGATAGCACCGGTGAGGGTATTTTCATGCTCGGCTAGGCGGGTATCGGGAAGGCCGAGGGTGCGCAGCGAGGTCACCCCGAGGAAAGTACCGGCGCGCTGGGCCTCCCCGGCCCGCTCCCCGGCATTGCCTCCCACCGCACCGTCCGCGGCCACGATGGCGTGAATCTCGTGCCCCGCATCGGCCAAGCGCGCCAAAGTCCCCCCGCAGGCTAATTCCAGGTCATCGGGATGCGCCCCGACGGCGAGGATACGGCGCGTGGGCGCCGCCGCCCCCACCGGAATCCAGCCGCTGATAAGAAGAACAAGCTGGGTGGCCAGCGCCGCGACGGAGCCCAGGCTCACCCACCGTTCAAGGTTCCCGGGCGCATTCCCGCCCAGCAAAGCGATATTCGCCGGGACGAGGAGGAAAGCACTCCCCAGCGTAAAAAGCTGGAGGGGCCGGAAGGCGCGGATGCGTCGTCGTACCGAAGTTTCGAGAAGGACAACGGATAGGGCCGTTACAAGAAGGAGCACGGCAAGCAGAGCATTCATGGAGATCGTCATGGCTCCAGTGTTCCGCCCCGTGTTAATATCGCGGTGAGGAGGTGATGAGAACTCTCTCATCGCGCCTCCACCCCCGTTTCCCGCGCGTGCCGTACACTTTTACTTACTCACGCGTAACCTTGAGGAGAATCATGGCCGAAATCGAGCGGACTGAAGTTTTCACTCCCGGAAAGATTCATATCACCGATGAAATGACGATTCCGTGGGTTTTCCGTAATATCGCACGCGAACAGCCCGAGCGCACCGTGGTGGCGCGCAAAGCCTCGTTGGGGCAATGGGTGCCGGTGGCGTGGCGGACTTTCGAATCTGAGTATCGCGCGCTGGCACGCGGTTTTATTGCGATGGGCGTCCAGCCCGGGGATCGTATCGCGCTTATGTGCCACACCCGCTACGAATTCTGCGTGGTGGATTTCGCGCTGTGGTCCATCGGTGCGATGGCCGTGACCGTGTACGAAACCGATTCCACGGAGCAGGCTCGCTGGATTGTGGAGGATGCGCACTGCCGCTTCGCCGTCGTCGAAAATCAGCAGATGGCCGCGGTTATGGCGCCCTTCCGGTCCGATTTTGATTTCTTCACCGATATTTTCGTTATTTCTGATGATGACCTGGCCCGGATTTCCGCGCGCGGCACCATGGATCTCGACGCTGAGATTGACCGCCGTATCGATGCGATGCATGCCGACGACGAAGCTACCGTCATCTACACCTCTGGCTCGACAGGCCGGCCCAAGGGCGTGGTGCTCAGCCACCGTAACCTGCTGCACGTCGTTATTAACGGGCCGCTGGATGATAATCTCGCCCCGATCCTCTCCGGCGAGAAGCACACTCTGCTCTTCCTCCCCATGGCCCATGTTTTCGCGCGTTTCATTAACCTGGTGGCCTTCTACGCGGGTAATACCATCGGGCACTGCCCCGATACCCACAACCTCGTTGAGGACATGAAGTCCTTCAAGCCGCATTATATTTTGGCGGTGCCGCGCGTTTTCGAGAAGATCTATAACGCGGCGGATGCCCAATCCACCGGCGTGAAGCAGAAGATTTTCCGCTACTACGCGAAAGTGGCGATCGCCTATTCGCGGGCCCTCGATAGCGCGGCCGGGCCTTCGCTGGCGCTGCGGGCCCAGCATGAAGTGGGCGAACGCCTCGTCTACTCCAAGATTAAGGAAATTACCGGTGGGAACCTGGAGAATGTAATTTCGGGTGGTGCTCCGCTGGGTGCACGGCTCGGGCATTTCTTCCGCGGCATCGGAATTAATATTTTTGAAGGCTACGGTGCAACGGAAACGTCCGCGCCGACCACTGTGAATCGCTTCAACCACCAGCGGATCGGTTCGGTGGGTCCGGCTTATCCCGGCTGCCACGTGGCTATTGATACCGACGGCGAAGTGCTCGTCAAGGGCGATCACGTTTTCCATAAGTACCTGAATAATCCGGAAGAAACCGCCAAGGCGTTTACCGAGGATGGCTGGTATCGCACCGGGGACCTCGGCAAGATCGAAGATGGCTTCGTGTGGATTACCGGGCGGAAGAAGGAACTTATTGTGACGGCCGGTGGGAAGAACGTCTCCCCTGCAATCCTGGAGGACCGCCTGCGCGGCCACCCGCTGATTTCGCAGGTGGTCGTGGTGGGTGACCAGCGGCCTTTTGTGGGTGCGCTCATCACCCTGGATGCGGAGATGCTTCCCATTTGGCTGAAGAATAAGAATCTGCCGGCCATGTCTGTATCGGAAGCCGTGCACGATCCGCAGATTATTGCCTCGGTGGATCGCGCCATTAAGCGCACCAACGAAGCGGTTTCCCGCGCGGAATCCATCCGTAAATTCGTTATTCTTCCCATTGATTTCACCCCGGAGAACGGATACCTCACCGCTTCCCTCAAGGTGAAGCGCACCGCGGTGCTCCGTGATTTCGCCACCGTGATCGGGCGCGATATTTACGGGGATAAGGGCGATAAGAACCGCGATTAGCGCATGTTCAATTGCGAACGGGGCGTGGGCTACCTTAGTCCACGCCCCTATTCGTTTCTCCCGGTGTTGTGCGAAGCTAGTTCACGCCTTCATCGTCAGCTTCACGCTCATCGCGGTCCGTCTGCACAACACCGTCATCCTGAACAACGCGGGAAGCCTGAACAACGCGGGAAGCACGGGAAATACGCTGGTGATCCTCGACCGCGCGCGAGGTAATGACATTATGTACCCGCACCGCGAAATCGGGATCCAGCCCAACCCCGCGCGCCAGCTCGGCAATCCGGGCATGTTGGACGCCCTCGCGAGCCATATCGCGGGCGGGAAGCCGGTAGCGATCCTTGAGGCGCCCCACGGCATCGGTGACCTGCTTGCGCTGCCCCAACAGCTCAATGAGCTGGGCGTCCAAAACGTCCAGGCGTGCCCGCAAGGCCCCGAGCTCAGCGGCACAGCGCTCCTGCTGCGCCGTGCCCGCATCCGCGCCATCGGCACCCGGAGCACCCGGAACACTCCCCACGTCTACCGCGCAGCGCTCCGCTTCCGATTCCGAGGTACGCCGCGTCTCTTCGCCACCCACTAGGCGCTCTTCCGTTGCGCCGCGGAAACAATCTCCACGGGCGCGCCGTCGGTAACCGCCGCGCGGGTCACAATCACTTCCCGCACATCTTTCCGGGAAGGCACATCAAACATGGCCGGGCCGAGCACCCGCTCCATAATGGAGCGCAGCCCGCGCGCCCCGGTGCCCCGTTCCATCGCTTCACGCGCCATGGCGCGCAGCGCCTCATCCTGGAAGGTCAGGCGCACCCCGTCCAGCTCAAACATGCGGGTGTACTGCTTGACGAGGGCATTACGCGGCTCGGTGAGAATCTGCACCAGGTCGTCTTCGCCCAGGGCTTCCACCGTGGCAATAACGGGCAGGCGCCCCACCAGCTCCGGGATGAGGCCGTATTTGTGGAGGTCCTCCGGGGTGACCTGCGAGAGCATATCCGAATGGGCGTCGGCGTCGTGCAATTGTGCCCCGAAGCCGATACCGTGGCGTCCAACGCGAGTGGAAATAACATCCTCCAAACCCGCAAAAGCCCCGGCGCAAATAAAAAGAATATTCGAGGTGTTGATCTGGAGGTATTCCTGCTGGGGGTGCTTGCGCCCGCCCTGCGGCGGCACCGCCGCGACCGTCCCCTCCACGATTTTGAGGAGCGCCTGCTGCACGCCCTCCCCCGATACGTCGCGGGTAATGGAGGGATTTTCAGATTTGCGGGTGATTTTATCGATTTCGTCGATGTAAATAATGCCGGATTCGGCCTTTTTCACATCATCACCGGCCGCCTGCACGAGCCGCAATAAAATATTCTCCACGTCTTCACCCACGTACCCGGCTTCGGTAAGCGAGGTGGCATCGGCAATCGCGAAGGGCACATCGAGCATGCGCGCCAGCGACTGGGCAAGATACGTTTTCCCAGTTCCGGTGGGTCCGAGCAATAAAATATTGGATTTGCCGAGCTCAACGGTATCTTCCCCGTCGGCGGGGCGCGGCGCAGCCTTCGCGCGCAGCCGCTTGTAGTGGTTGTACACGGCCACGGCAAGCGTACGCTTCGCGGCATCCTGCCCCACCACATACTCATTCAAAAACGCATAAATATCAGCGGGAACGGGGAGCTCGTTCGGGGAGAAACCGTCGTTTTCTTTCCCGAATTCCTCGGCGATAATCTCATTGCACAGCTCAATGCATTCGTTGCAAATATATACACCCGAACCGGTGATAAGTTTCTTCACCTGGCGTTGGGTTTTCTGGCAGAACGAACACTTGAGAGCTTCTGCTGCATCGACGGTCGCCATGTTCCTCCTTGCCTCGCGGCCGCGCCGTACGCGCGTCTTCCCTATTTCACCGCATCTGCGCCCAAAGGTCACGTTCCCACGCGGGGCGCCCGGTCAGTGAGATGTACGACGACGCAGCTCCCGCGCCATGCCCCGCCGCCCCATGCACGTGAGCGGGCAGGAGCACTCGGCCCCTACCCGCCCATGATACGCGCTACCGCCCGAAGCTACAGCCCTGAGCGCGAGCGCGAGCGCGAGAATCGCATTAACCGTTGGTTACGACATCCGCATTTTTACGCGATTCGAGCACGTTATCCACCAAGCCATAATCCTTGGCCTGCTGGGCGGTGAGGATCTTATCGCGCTGGATATCCGCCCGCACCTCATCGGGAGACTTCCCGCTGTGGTGGGCCAGGGTATTGACAAGCCATTCCGTCATGCGGTCGAGCTCGTCGGCCACGATGGAAATATCCGTGGCCTGGCCTTGCATGCCCTCCATCGCCGGCTGGTGGATAAGCACCCGGGCATTGGGGAGCGCCAGGCGCCGCCCCGGGGAGCCGGCCGCCAGCAGCACCGCCGCCGCGGAAGCCGCCTGGCCCAGGCACACGGTCTGGATTTGCGGCTTAATGTACTGCATCGTGTCGTAGATAGCGGTGAGCGCGGTAAAAGAACCACCCGGGGAGTTAATGTACATGGTCACCGGGGAGTTCGGGTCCATCGATTCGAGGACGAGCAGCTGCGCCATCACATCGTCGGCCGAAGCGTCATCCACCTGCACTCCGAGGAAAATAATGCGATCCTCGAAAAGCTTGGTGTAGGGGTTGGAGCGCTTGTACCCGTAGGGGGTGCGTTCTTCGAAATCGGGAAGCACGTAGCGGTTGGAGGGCATCGGGCCCGCGCTACCGTGGCCGAAACCGGCGCTCGGTAGGTTCCCAGCGCCCGGAACGTTGCCAGCACCGTAGGCGGCCATCATAGCGGGCAGGTTACCCGCGGCTCGGAAATTCATCGTCATGAGAGCTCCTCCCCCGCGTGGCTGGCGTCGAGTGCGCCGTCGTTATTATCGCTATTCGGCTTCTTGAGCATGACCTGCGAGTTGGAAATAATGTGGTCCACGAAGCCGTATTCCAGTGCTTCCTGGGCGGTGAACCAGTGGTCGCGTTCGGAATCTTCCAGGATCTGTTCCAGCGACTTACCGGTGTGCTTGGCGTTGAGCCCGGCCAGTTCTTCCTTCATCTGCAAAATGAGGTTGGCGTTGATGCGAATATCAGCGGCCACCCCGCCGGCGCCGCCCGAAGGCTGATGCATGAGGACGCGGGTATGCGGGGTGATATAACGCTTGCCCTTCGTGCCAGCTGAGAGCAGGAATTGGCCCATCGAGGCTGCCATGCCCATCGCCACCGTCACAACATCCGGCTGAACATACTGCATGGTGTCAAAAATGGCCATACCCGCGGTGACCGAGCCACCCGGAGAATTAATGTACAGGTAAATATCGCTCTCCGGATCCTCCGCGGCAAGGAGCATCATCTGGGCGCAAATCTGATTCGCATTATCATCGCGAACTTCCGAGCCGAGCCAAATGATTCTTTCCTTGAGGAGGCGCTGGTAAACAGCATCGCCGAATGCTGAAGGCTGGTTATTATCCCGGCCTTCCATGCGAGGTGATGTGGTCACGGTTTTCCTTCCTCGGAACCTCCACGCGGAGATTCCATACTCGTATGCGACTTTAACGCCCGCGGGCCGCCGTGATCATCCTGGCTCGAGACTTTTTCGCTGATGGCGCATGGTTGGCGCCGTCACTGTGACACGGGGCGACGGCGCCCACGGTACCACGGAGCACGACGGCGCCATCACGCCATGCGCCAGCATGGCGGCGCAGCGTTACGGTGCCACGCGCCAGTGCCCCGTCACGGGGCCACCACGGCGCCGCAACCGAGAAAAAGAGCGGGAGGGCGGCGAGCTGATACTCGCTGCCCTCCCGCTGGAAGGTGGCTAGCTACTAGCCGCTGGTAGTGAGCCGCTAACGATTGACGGCCGGACGGTCAGCGCCCGCCCCGTTCCAGTCACCGGCGAGGAACACATCACCGGCGCGGCCGAAGCCGAAGCTGGCCACCGCGACGCCCT
Organism: Actinotignum timonense; assembly: GCF_900155575.1. GTDB lineage: Bacteria > Actinomycetota > Actinomycetes > Actinomycetales > Actinomycetaceae > Actinotignum > Actinotignum timonense. The sequence continues at coordinate 2,134,683 of NZ_LT706966.1, forward strand.
CGCCCACGTTCTCACGCAGGTGCCAGACGTTACCGCGGACCACGCCGATGCCGTCCACACCGTCCCCGTTCCAGTCACCGGCAAGGAATACATCGCCGGGCCGGCCGTAGGAGGAGGTGGACTTCGCCTGGGTGTCCGCGAAGGACGCCTGGGCGAAAACGGTGTTACCGCGGCGCACCGCAAGTTCATCGCGCCCGTTGCCATCCCAGTCACCGGCCACCATCTGGTCGCCGTGGCGCCCGAAGGAAACCATGGCGGTGTGGTTGCCACCGGCTAGGTCATCGCGCACGTACACCGTGTTGCCGCGGCGCACCCCGATGGTGTCCTTGCCGTCCCCGTTCCAGTCGCCGATAACGATCTCGTCATCCGCGCGGCCGAAGGAGAATTGCAGCTGGGCATTGCCGGTGGCGGCATTGGTGAGCAGGAAGGTGTTGCCGCGGCGCACCCCGGGGGTGTCCACGCCGTCGCCGTCCCAATCGCCCACGAAGATAGTTTCGCCAGCGCGACCGTAGCTGGTCACGCGGTCGGCGTTGCCGCCGGCCAGAGCGGTGGAGCTGAAGAGCAGGTTGCCCTGCGGCGCCGCCGCCTTGCTCGGTTCTTCACTCGGCTTATCTCCCGGTTCGGTCCCCGGCGCGCTCGGTTCCGTACCCGGCGTGCTCGGCTCCGTGCCTGGCGCGGTAGGCTCCGTGCTCGGCGCCGTCGGCTCCACGCTCGGCTCCACACCCGGCTCTTCACCGCCGGGCTGCTCGCCACCCGGGGTTTCCCCGGCGCGCGCGGTCAGCCACTTGCTGGAGTCCAGCGGTTCGCCCACGAGGCGGACTTCACCGATGCAGCCCTGGAAGCCGGATTCACGCACGCCGGCGTAGGAGCCCGCCCCGAGGACCCACGGCAGGCCCTGGGTGCCCACGCCCACGGTGCCCGGCGAATTACGCAGCACCGGTACCCCATCCACGTACATGGTGGTCATCTTGGTCTCCGGATCATTGACCACCGCGAGGTGGAGCCACTGATCGCGCGAAACAATCTCACCGGACCAAGCCGAAGATTCGGCCGGGGTGGGCTTCTGGGAATCCACGAAGGAGAACTGGATTTCCGCCAGGTTCGACATCGCCCACGCGAAGGGCGGTTCCTCACCCTCGGTGTTGTTGTAGCCAGCGATATTCTGACGCTGGCCATCGCGGGAAAGCCAGGCCATCCAGGCATTGTTCTTGTTATCGAACTTCGGGGAGATCTTGATGAAGGTCTCGAAGGTGAAACCGTTCTCGAAGGTCTCGTTATTGACGGCGGCATCGGCGGCGGTCACGAAGTTATTCCACCGTGCGTTATCACGCCCGCCATTGGCGAAGCACACCGCACCGGCATTGGCCGAGAGCGGGTGGTGGTCACGGGTCCATACGACGTCGCCCTCTTCGGCTCCCTTGGAACCGGGCTGGTCCAGCGGGGCCCGGGTGAAGTTATCCCCACCCACGGCATCCACGATGGCCTCACCCACGGCAACCGGGGTGCCTTCGGCCTTATCCACCGGCATCTTCCAGTGGGCCACGGTGCTCTCCACCTTGGGGTAGTCCTCCGCGCCGCTCGGGGCGGTGGGGGTCACCTGGGTCGGTGCATCGTAGCTGGCAAGCCACTCGCGCAGCTGCGGCGTCGTCAAAGAAGCCTTCGTATCAGCGATCACAAGGTTCGGGAAACGTTCGGCGAAGTTGAAGTCAAGCTCGAAAGTTTGACCCGCACCGTTAAGAATCGCCTGGTCGTCGGGAACAAGGGTGTCCTTGGCCTTCGTCATCACCCAGGGCGAGAAGGAGGTCTGGTAGATCTTATTGCCCGGCAGGTCGAATTCCACCATGCCCATGTAGCCGTTTCCGCCCATGTAGGCCATCTGGTAATCCATGAGGACCTGGTAGACGGGGTGGCCGGCGTCGTTCGTGCGCGTCCAGGTGGTCGCGCCGTGATGGTGGCCGTTGAAGGTAAGGAACACCTGATCGTGGTTGCGGATGAGCTTATTCCACACCTTTTCACCGAACTCGGTGGCCAGCGGGGTCACGCCGTCGCCCTCCACGTTAATCAGCTGATGCGAATTAACAATCGTGGGGGTGGTGGGATGCGCATCGAGCACATCGGATGCCCATTGCAGCGCGTCATCCTGGGCCTGCCAGGACAGGTTCATGACCAGGAAATCTTGGCCGTTCACCTTGAGGATGTGGTATTCGTGTGCTCCGGAAGGATCGCGTTCCACGAAGGTGGAGTTCTTGGCAGCGCGCTCGGCGCCGAACCATTCCTTGTAGGTGCCGTAGCCAACCGGATCGGTATCCGAGGCATCGGCCCCGACGTCGTGATTACCGGCAAGAATCGAGTAGGGATGCCCCGCGTCCTCGAGAATCTTCATGGCTTTATCGGCGATTTCCCACTGCTGGGGGTGGTTGTACTGATCCACGATATCGCCCAGGTGCATGGACATCTTAATGCCGTATTTCTCAGCGTTCTGCGCAATCCAGGAGGTCTGGGCGGAGAAGGGTTCGCTGCCGTACATGGCGCCGAATTGGTTACCGGTTTCTTCCGTGGCGTAGCGCGAGTAGAACTGGGTGTCCGGGATAACGCCGAGCGCGAAGTTCGAAAGCGGGGTCTTTTCTTCCGCCTCACCGGTGCCGCCATCACCGGTGCCGTCCTGCGGGGTGCCCGCCAGCGGGTTACCTTCCGCGTCGAGGTACACGGTGAACTGCCCGGAGAGCAGCTCGCGGCGCTCCACCTTTTCCACCTCGTAGTTATTATCGAGGATCGGGAAGAGCGAGATGGGGGTCATGACCATTTCGGCGGCCGGCTTCACCCCGGAATCGAGGGCCGGGCCGGTGTAGGGGTTGATCTTAATATCGAGGTGCCCGTAGTGCTTTCCACCCGAGATGAGCTTCTTCACGCCCGCCTCGTTGGTCTTCCACATTTCCGGTTCGTTAGCCTGCGCCATCCACACGGAGTGAGAGTTGAAACGCAGCGGTTCGTAGGCACCGTTCTCCCCCGTCTTGACCATCTTTTCGCCGCGCAGGCCGTCGGAGGCTACCCCGACGTCCCAGTGATACACGCCCACGCCATCGCCGGCTTCGTCCACGTAGGAGGCCTGGAACATTTCGTCATGGCCGGAGAAAACGGAGGCCACATTGTACTTTTCGAAAAGCGGCTGGAGGTGGCGCATGGGCACACCCGGCTGCTGATCGGGGAACTTGTGACCCATCGGGGTGCCGTGCACGCCGTTGGAGTAGGCCACGTGGTGGTACTGCACGATAATGATCTGGCCCTTGGCGCGGGCATCAGCCAGCTGCTTTTCGAGCCAGCGGTACTGATCCGAGCCGGGCATAAAGCTGGGCTGATCCACCGAATCGGGAGCCGCATCCGGGCCCCACCAGCCGGCCGCCACGGACTTGGGGAAGTCCCGCGCGTATTCCTCGTACGGGAAAACGCCCTGGGTGTCGGTTCCGAGCTGAGCGGCGGTAATGCCTTCGTCATTACCTTCGATCTTGGTTTCTTCCGGCATTGTCTTCGGAGTCTGATCGGTGCCGTTGGTCGAATCGAGGCTGATGATCGTCACCGGGCCCATATCGGTGCGGTGGTAGGCATCGCGCGCATTCGCGTTATCCGAACCGTTGGTATCAAATACCTGGTTGTAGGCGGCGCGGGCCCGCGCTACCGCGGTGCGATCATCCGGGCTGCCGTAGCCGTACACTTCGTGGTTGCCCAGCGAGGTGATCACCGGGATGGAATCAAGGAGCTGGCCCTTATCACCGGCGAAGTAGCGGAACCATTCGTCCCAGTGGCTTTGGGAGGAAGCGCGCTCGGCAATATCGCCGGGCAGCAGCACCAGGTCCGGCTTAGCGGCGGCAATGGCGGCGTTATTGATTTCCTGCGCCTTATCCTCGGTGAGCATGTAATTGACGGCGTACTTCCCGTTGCGGGTAGAGCCGCCAAACTTCTCATCCCAGGCCGAGCCCTTGCCCGGGCGCTCTTCGGAGCCTTCGGCCAGGTTGAGGGTCTGTTCCCATTCGCGGTAGGTCACGCGCCCGATGGGATCGGTTTCGGTATCGGAGAAGGCAATGATGTGGAGCGGATCGGTGATCCCGGCCTTCCCATCGGGGAGGGTACGGAGCGTGGCGGAATGCGCGTAGCCGTCCACCGTGACCGTGTAGGTGTAGGTGGAGCTGGGCTGGAGCTCTTCCACGCGCTGGCTGTACTTGTAGGGATGATCGGCGCGAATCCAGGCGCCCTGCGGTACGGACAGCGCCTTCCCGCGGCTGAGGGTGCCTTGCTTGAGTTCGTAATCCTGGTAATCATTGACCGGGTTCTGCACGCCGGCCACGGTGTAGGTGCGCCCTTCGGCGGGCAGGCCCGGACCGCTGATGGTGAGAACAGCATTATGGCCCAGTTCCGTAAACCAGTTAATCGTCATCTCGTGGGCACCGGGGCGCTGCAGGTAGGGCAGCACCCGGAAACCGGGACGCGGATCCATGGGTTGAGTCACCCCGTCCACGACGACGGGATTCTCATTCGTAGAGGCGAGAGCCGGAGAATCGACTCCCGGGAGTACTGGCTCGGCCGCGGCTGGCACCGTGAATGCCACCCCGACCGGCACTAGCGTAGCGGCAGCTAGAGCCGCTACTGCTCGACGCACGTGTCGCATGAATATCCTTCGCTTTGAGCTAGTCGGGGCGCGGATTGGCCCGACTCGGAAACACGCGTTTCCAATGCTCAAACTATTGAATTCGCCTTAATGAGCCGTAAACGGGCTCTTAATTTAAGGAGCTTCACGTGAATATCACATTGCGGCGGGGCAACGGGGCCGACGGTGCGACGGCGCAATGGCGCCACGGCGGGAAGGGCACGGTGCGGACGGTGCGGCGCCCCGTGGGCGCCGTGGTGGTACGACGACGGCGCAGCTGCGCTGCGCGCATACGCGTGTGGGGTGGGAGGCTGAGCCTCCCACCCCACACGCCCACCACGCAAGCGGGCAGTTAGTGTACTTCCCGAATTAGCCGAGGAGCTCCTCGAGCTTCTTCACGAGGGTCTTGCGGGCCTTACCGGCCTTCTCAGCTTCGAGCACGCGGGCCACTTCAGCGGCATCCGCACCCTGGGCGTATTCCACGACCTCGTCCACTTTCTTGGCGGCCGGATCAAAAGCATCCGCATCCGCGGCCGGCGCATCCGCGCCGGAGTCCGCTGCGGGAGCTTCCTCCGCGGCAGCGGCAGCTTCGGCTGCCGGGGCCGCGGCGGCGTCGTCGCCCTGCACCGGAGCGGAATCAGCCGCGCCGTCCTCATCAACCGGGCCATCCCACACCGGGCGGGACGGGGCGGCGGAGAAGTCCGGGGTCAGTTCGCCTTCCGGCTTTTCGCCGACGACCTTGATAACATCCACCTCGTTGCCGTTGGTGTCCACAACCTTGGCCAGGCGCAGCGCGGAGATGAGCGCCTTGCCACGGCGCAGCTCGCCGCTGAAGGCACCGAGCTGACCGGTCTGCGCGGCCGCGGAGATGAACTGGTTGGGATCCATGCCGTAGGACTGGGCCTGCTGGACCAGGAAGTTGAAGAGTTCATCCTGGGTGGTCTCCACACCGAACTTCTTGACCAGTTCGTCCAGGATGATCTGATCGCGCAGCGAATCGCGGATTTCCCCGCGGATTTCCTTGGCGTGGTCATCGTCGGTGGCGCGGTTTTCGGATTCGAGGTGGCGTTCCACTTCGGCATCGATCACGCGCTTGGGCAGCTGGACCTTGACATCCTCACGGAGCTTATCGAGGAGGAGGTTGCGAGCGGCCATGACCTGGACCTGGGCGGCATCCGTGGCGGCCTTCTCCGCCAGGTCCGCGCGCAGTTCCTCAATAGTGTCAAATTCGGAGGCGAGCTGGGCGAAATCATCATCCGCTTCCGGAAGCTCGGATTCCTGCACTTTCTCCACCACGACGGTCACATCGGCCTGCTCCCCGGCGTGCTCCCCGCCCACGAGGGTGGAGGTGAAGCTGAGCTCATCACCAGCGGAAGCGCCATTAACGGCCTCATCGAGGCCATCGAGCATATTGTCATCACCGATGCGGTAGGACACGCCCTCCACCGAATCAACTTCTTCGCCATCGATGCTGGCGGAGAGGTTAATGGTGACGTAATCGCGGCTGGCGGCGGCGCGTTCCACCGTCTTGAGGGTGGCGAAGCGTTCGCGCAGCTGCTCGAGGCGCTCATCCACGGCATCCGCATCCGCATTGGTTGCTTCCACTTCGAAGCTGTACTGCGCCGGATCCGGAATCACAATCGCCGGGCGCACATCCACCGTAACGGTAAAGGCGAGCGGCTCGGTGGAGTTCTTCTCCATCGCCACGCCGGTCACGTCCACCGCGGGGCGGCCCATGGGCACGAGGTCGTGTTCTTCCAGAACGTCCTGGTAGTAGCCGTCCAGGGAGTCGTTAATCGCCTGCTCCACAATCGCGGCGCGGCCAATCTGCGCTTCCAGAACGCGCGCGGGCACGTGCCCCCGGCGGAAGCCAGGGATCTGCACCTGGTTGCCGATGGTCTTCGCGGCCTTGTCAATTTCCGGCTTGAATTCCTCGAAAGGAACCTCAACGGTCAGCTTCACCTGGGTGGGATCGAGCTGTTCGTAGGAGCTTTCCAACTTTTTCTCCAGTCTAAAAATGGGGGTGATAACCCTTGCCGATAGGACGAATCCGTCCCCTTACTGCGCCGCGCCGGGCGCGGGCATACCCGCTAATTCTACGGCACGCACCCCGGGTGATGGGAGTTCTAGCGCAAAACTACCTGCCATATGTGAACGCACTCTCACCCGCGCAGCATTCAGGCCTCCGCCGCTAAGAGCGTCCAGAAACATGCCGACGACGCAGCTGCCCGGCACCTCGAAGCGAGGCGCCGGGCAGCTGAGATCACTGGCCTACCGGTGCGGCAGGCACGGCGGGGTAAATCCGCGCGGCGTGATCACGCGCGGGGCGATCGTGCTTAGAAGGCGGGAATAACTTCGCCATTGGGCCAGGTATCGCGAATGTACTTGGCAACTTCGGGGCTGTGCAGCGCGGCATCCAGCTTCTTCACGCCCTCGAGCTTCTCGCCGGTGGCCTTGGAGTTCCAGGCGAGGATATTGCCGTAGGGGTTATCGGTCGGGTCTTCGGTGTAGATAGCATCCTTGGAGGGAACCAGGCCGTTTTGCAGGGCGAAGTTACCGTTGATAATCGCAATATCCACATCCGGGAGGATCTTCGGAACCGAGGGGGCATCAGCTTCGCGGAAGGTGAGGTTCTTCGGGTTATCCACCACATCGTAAATGGTGGGGGAAGCAACCTGCGGGTTGAGCTTGATGAGGTTGTTCTTCTGGAGCAGGTCGAGGGCGCGAGCCTGGTTGGACGGATCGTTGGTCACGCCCACCACGGCATTGTCCTTGAGCTCGCTGAGCTGCTTAATCTTCTTGGAGTAGATGCCGTAGGGCTCGATGTGGATGCCCGCGCCGTGGTCTAGCGTGTAGTTCTTTTCCTTGATTTCGTTCTCAAGGTAGGGCAGGTGCTGGAAGTAATTCGCGTCAATTTCCCCGGCGTTGAGCGCCACATTGGGCTGCACGTAATCGTTGTACTCGCGGATATCCAGAGTGAAACCGGCATCCTTGGCGAGGTTGTCATTGACGAATTCCAGGATCTGCTTATGCGGGGCCGGCGAGGCGCCGACAACGAGGCGCACCGCGCCGTCGTCGTTCTTCGCGGGAGCGGAGGAGGACGAATCCGAGCTACCGCAGCCGCTCAACGCGAGCGCGCTCACCGCAGCTACCAGGGCAATTTTCGAAAGCTTCTTCATGGTTGTATATTCCTCTATTTTTCACAATGTTGGTGGTGATGACGGATCGCTGTACACCGTTATGCTGACAGCGCTGGTCCGGGTGCTTCCCGGTGGTGCGTGACCCGGCCGGCGGTTCCTTAGCGGTGATCCACCAGCCGGCTGAGCATGTCACCCAGCGCCTGGATGACCATGACGAGGAGCACCAGTACGATCACCACGATCGTGAGCACATCCGGGCGGTTATTGTAGTACCCGGCGTTTTGGGCCATGGCGCCCAGGCCGCCGCCGCCCACGGCGCCCGCCATCGCCGAGTAGCCGACGAGGGTGACCGCGAGGATCGTGACGGATTGGACGAGGGCCGGCAGCGCTTCGCGCATGAGCACCCCGAACATAATGCGGGTGCGGGAGGCTCCCATCATGAGGACGGCTTCCACTTTGCCGCGCTCAACGCCCATGAGATTGGATTCCACCAGGCGCGCGAAGTAGAAAGCCGCGGAGATCGTGAGCGGAACGGTGAAGCCTTGCCAGGCGCTGCCCGTTCCGGCGATGGCACGCGAAAAGCCGATAAGGATAAAGACGAAGATAATGAAGGGGATGGCGCGGCCCACATTGACAATAAAACCGAGGGTTTTATTGAGGAGAGGCGAGGGAAGCAGTCCCCCGCGGCCGGTCGCCACCAGGATCATCCCGAGGATAAGGCCAAGCGCCGAGGCAATCACGGTGGAGATCCCCACCATGGCCAACGTTTCGAAAGTGGCACGGGCCAGGCCGTCCTTGATTTCCGGGGCGTCGAACCAGGTGCCGCGCTCGAGCGGGAGGGCGGCCGCGGCGGATCTAACCGGTGCGGAGAGGGTCGGGCTGAAGAGTCCCGCGGCGGATACCGCCGGCGAGAATGCGCTAAGAATGGTCATGCTGCCCGCACCTCCGCGGTGATTCCGGCCTCGTTCATCGCGGTGAGAACGGTATCCACCTGCGCGTCATCGACCACGAGGGCCAGGCGCGCGATCTGGATCGCACCGATAGATTCAAAAACGCCCGCGCCAATATCGCAGCCGAGCCGCGCGGCCAGGCTGAGCGCCTGGGAGCCTGCAGTTTCGCCGGGGCGGGCAGTAAAGGCAATATCAATAACGGAGCCGGAAACATTGGTTGTTTCAATATCCGGGGCGGGCACCAGGCGGCGCGCCAGGGGCGAACTCACGTCCGCGAGCACGCTTTCGATGGTGCCGCCGGCGGTAATCCGGCCCGATTCGAGGAGGGTGACCGAATCGCAGATCCGGCGCACCACGTCCATTTCGTGGGTAATAATAACGACGGTCACCCCGTAGGCATCGCGCACTTCGCGCAGCAGTTCGAGGATTTGCAAGGTGGTATCCGCGTCCAGCGCGGAGGTGGGCTCATCGCAGAGCAGCACCGAAGGTGTGGTGGCCAGGGCGCGCGCAATGGCTACGCGCTGGCGCTGCCCGCCCGAAAGCTGGGATGGATACGAATCGCCCCGATCAGCAAGGCCGACGACGCCCAGCAGCTCACGCACCCGTTCGGCGATCTTCGCGGATTTTTCCCCGGCGATCTGGAGGGGGTAGGCGATATTTTCCGCGGCGGTACGTGCCTCCAGCAGGTTGCCGCCCTGGAAGACCATCCCGATGGTGCGCCGGGCCGCCCGTAATTTCGAGGCCGGCAGCGCGTTGAGATCTTCGCCGTTAATACGAATGGCGCCGCTGGTGGGTTTTTCCAGGGCGGTGAGGCAGCGAATGAGGGTGGATTTACCGGCCCCTGATTCGCCGACGATGCCGTGGATTTCCCCGGTGGGGATGGTGAGCGAAATGCCGCGCAGCGCCGCCACGGATTCTGCTCCGCGGCGCGGGTAGATCTTCTCCACCTCGGCTAGTTCGATCATCTCGTATCCCCTGACGTTTCCCTTAGTGCACAGCGGGGATGCTGCGCACAGTCAATCATCGTAGGTGTTTTTGCCGGGGACAACAACGCGGTAGCTCACTCATGAGATACGCCACGGCGGGTTTGTGCGGCGTAAACAGCGCTATCCCCTCGGTTTTCCCCGGTATTTTAGCGCTTTCCCCGCCGGCGCTACCGGTCGAGCTTTTGCGCAAATATTTCACCAAGGTCCCCGAGGGGATAGCTGGCAGGCGTGTGACCTGCTGTTTTAGGCACTTAGGGACCAGGCGCGGCCGCGGGCCAATCGCTTGGCTCGCGGCCGCTTCCGGTACTGCCTCGAATGCCGCTTAGCCGCGGTACTTCCGGCGCAGCGCGAAACCGCCCAGGATGAGCGCGGCTGCTCCCGCCATCCCGGTTGCCGCCGCGGCGCCGGTATGCGCGAGCTTGGCCGCGGGGCGCTTGACCTTCACCGTCGGAGCCTTCTGCTCCGGCGCGGGCTTNTCCCCGGTGCCCCGGGAGCCCCGGGCTCCGGGGCGGGCCCCGCCGGCGGGTCCGGGTTCACCGGCGGCTCGGGCACGGGGCACGGCCGGGCGGAAATATCGAAGCTCCACTCGGTCTGAGCTCCCGTGGCGAAGGTGTAGCGCTGCGGATCCTTGAGCTGCGCCGTCACGGTGACGCTGCCATCCGCCTCCACCCGGGTGTACTCCACGAAAGCGGATTCCGGAATGCTCACCGTGGCCGGCGTCCCGCAGGTATCTGCCGGAACGAATGTGGGGGCAATCGGGGTGACCGCGGGCTTCTCCAGCGGAGTGGCCGTGCAGGAGGTTGAGGTGAGATCCAGGGTCCAGGTGGCCGTGCGATGGTCCTCATCAACCGTGTAGCTCGCCCCAGCCCCCGGCGTAGCGATGAGGTACCCGGGCTTTGCAGTCGCGGTCACGGTGGCCGTGGTACCGGTAATCTCCGGTTCACCGTAGGTCACGCCCTTAACATTCTCCGGCAGGGTTACCTTCGCCGGTGCCACGGTTCCGCTCCCATCGCAGGGCTGCGGGGCGGTCACCGGAGCCGCGGGCACAATAATCGTGCCGTAGACCGGGGTCAATGTAAGATCCTCGGCCGGCATGGCGAATTTCAGGGCGCTATCGGCGGGATTCGCCTGCGCATTCTGCCCGAGGGCTTCCTTGCTCAACTGCTCCGCGGGAGTGGCCAGTTCAGATACCGTCCACCAGGCGAAGGGCAGATTCTTCTCCCCCGCCGGGATGCTCGGCTGCGCGCTCGTGCTCACCTGGGCTTGCGGCGCGGTGAAAATATGCTGGCGCGCGGTACCTTCCGGATAGTGCTGCGAGCCGGGCTCAACAACCTGGCCGGTCACGGTGCCAGTTTGTGATGTATTGCCGATCTGCGCCACGTAGCCCTGGCCAATCGTCCAGTTCCCGGTGCGCTGACCCTTGTGATTGACCACGAAGCGTGTGCGTGCGGTAGAAGAAACCGGGCTGGTACCTGCCGGGCCGGCCACCTTGTTCCTGTCGAGATTCTCATCCACCGTGAATGCACCGCTAGCAAATTCGGCCAGGGCAAAGGTACCGGGCTTGGTCACGCCAATGCGATCCCCAAATTCGGTATTCGGGCAGGTGAGGTAGGCGCCGTAGCCACCCTCGGTTTGGGCGGTCACATTCCCCGTGCCCAGGAAGCGGCAGGTGCCTTGGCCCGCCGTGAAAATCGCGGGAGCGTTCTTGGCCCCGTTCATCTTGATGAGGCTCTCGCCAGTGCTCGCAAACGTCACCCCGGTGGCGCCGACAACTCCGCCAGCAACATTCGCTGAGGAAGCGGCCACCGTGAGAGTGGCTGCGCCGTCGGCCTTCACCTGCGCCGCGCCGTACACCCCGTACCCTTGCGATTGCGAGGAGGAGGTGACGCTCAGCGCGGAGGTGCCCCCAACGTTGAGGTCTCCCGCGCTGTACACGCCGAAGCTGGACTGCCCCTGCGCCGTTGCCTGCGCCGTGACCTTCGCGTTGGTGATGCTCAAAACGTCGCCGGTGTTATCGGTATCGCCGCCGCCGGCCTGCATAATCGCCGTTGCCGTGGAGGCGTTGGAGCTGGCTTCTACCGTGACCGTGGCGCCCTGGGTGCCGTCGATGCTGAGGTTCTTCCAGGCGTTGATGCCGGTTGCTAAACCGGTTTCGTTGGTGACGCGGGCGATGACCTGAACATTGCCGCCGATACTGAGGTCCGCGGTGCTGCGGATCGCGGTGCTCATCGCGGTGTTTTTATCCCCCGTCCCGCACTTCTCGCAGGTAATATCCCTGCCCACGGCGGTGAGCTTGCCTTGACCCACAATTTCAATCGGCGCACCCGAGGAGTCGAGGCCAATCGAGCCACCCTTGAGCCAGGTCGCGTTCGGATCGCTGTCCTCCAGATTCACCGGGTATTTATTGATGGTGTTTGTGGCATCGAAGGTGGCGTCGCCGTCAAAATCGAGGACGTATTTATAGAGGCCATCCTGGTTGCCGGCGAAATAGAGGGCGTTCGCGGTGTAGCCGCCCTCGCTGGCGGTGAAAACGTTTGTGCCGCTGAACTTGACCGTCACATCGGAAGCGATCTTGCCCGTGTCCACGGACACGCCGCGCTTGTAGGAGTTCGTGGCGTCCTGGACATAATTATTGAACCACAGGGTTTTTGTGGCGGCGTTCCACGAAATCTTGTTATCGCCGGTCACGAAGGACTGATCCAGGCAATACGTCACACTATTGGTGTAGTAACTATCCTGAGCCGGGTAGGTTTTCCCGTCATCCGGCTTGGCGGTGCGGAGGGTACGGCCCGTGCAACTATTGCCGGTCGCGCTCACCACCACCGAAGTCACATCGGCTACCGCATCGGCGGGCACAAAGCCCGCGGGCAGCTCGCTCGCCGGCGCGGGAACTGCCACAGCGGAGGTGACAGCTCCTATTCCAGAACCTAAAAGTACTAACGCAGCTCCGACTGCGACAGATTTTCTCAACATAATGATCCCAACGACATAGGTGCAATCATTATTATAGAATACCTATAGATTGAAAATAATATCGTGAAAGTGAGGCATTTCCCTCGTGGGGCATGGTATGGCACCGGGAAAAGTAAAAACATTGCGCGGGAGTTTCTATAAATATTCGCCTGATGACCAGCGAAAATACAGAGCGAGTGAGGAGAATCGAACTCCCATCATCAGCTTGGAAGGCTGAGGTTTTACCACTAAACTACACTCGCGCAGAGCCGCTTTCGCGAACGCTACCCGAAGAGAATACCACCCCACCCCCAAGAGTTCCACTCCGTTACGCACCCCGGGGCCGTGGGCAGCACCGGCCAGAATCCATTACACTAGGCACGTTGCCTAGGTCGTGCCGCAAGGCCGGTAGGCCGGGAGCATTCAGTTTCCGGCACGCGGCAACGTATACACAACCAGTACGGGACGTGGCGCAGTTTGGTAGCGCACCCGCTTTGGGAGCGGGGGGTCGCGGGTTCAAGTCCCGCCGTCCCGACCGTACATTCTTTCGTTTATTGCAGCCTCGCCATATTTTTATGAACGACGACGCCGCCAGCTGGCAGCGCGCAATTTCCACAAGACCGGACCGACGCGGGACGTATGTCCTTAATTTACGCCAACCAGGCACGGTACTCACGTCAACCCATTTCACCCATCACGCCACCCACTTTCCCGCATGTTTTCACGTATTTCTTGTAAATCTCCCGCGTGATCGAAATTACACAACGCGCCGCCACACGCTCTTCCCATAGGCCATACGTCCCAGTAGATTAGAGAGCGTGGCGCCAGTCACGGCACCGCATTCACCAGAGCGACTCAATGAGGAGAAAACTATGAAGGCTCTTGTCTACGGAGGTCCGGGTATTAAGGAATGGAAAGAAGTTCCTGACCCGCAAATCCAGCAACCCACCGACGTTATCGTCAAGATGGAAGCAACCACGATCTGCGGTACCGACCTCCACATCCTCAAGGGTGACACCCCGGAAGTGCAGCCCGGGCGCATTCTGGGCCACGAAGGAATTGGCCGCATCACCGAAGTTGGCTCGAACGTGACGAACCTCAAGGTCGGCGACCGCGTGATTCTCTCCTGCGTGAGCTCCTGCGGGCATTGCTCCTACTGCCGTGAAGGGATGTACGCCCACTGCATGGATCCCGAAGGTATGCCGGGCGTCGGCTGGATCTTCGGCTACATGATTGACGGCACCCAGGCCGAATACGTGCGCGTGCCCTTCGCGGAAAATTCCGTGTACAAGATTCCGGAAGGCGTGAGCGATGCGGAAGGTATCCTCCTTTCCGATATCCTCCCCACCGGTTTCGAAATCGGGGTGCAGAACGGCAAGGTCAAGCCGGGCGATGTCGTCGCGGTGGTTGGTTCGGGCCCCGTGGGCCTGGCCGCGGTCATGACGGCGCGCCTGTACGGGCCGGCCAAGGTCATCGCCATTGACCTCGATGATAAGCGCCTGGATCGCGCCCGTGATTTCGGTGCCACCCACACGGTCAATAACAGCTCCGCCGATTGGAAGGAGCAGATCATGGCCCTCACCGATGGTTTAGGTGTCGACGTCGCCATCGAGGCCGTGGGTGTTCCCGCCACCTTCGATACCTGCCTCCAGATTGTGCGCCCGGGTGGCCACGTGGCCAATGTGGGCGTGCACGGCAAGCCGGTTGATCTGCCTATCGACAAGCTGTGGATCGCCAATATCAATATTTCTATGGGCCTGGTGTCCACCAATACCCTGGAAATGCTGCTCAAGTTGGTGGCCGCCAAGAAGCTGCCCGCCGATAAGTTCGTCACCCACGAATTCGCCTTCGAGGACATTATGGAAGCCTATGAGGCTTTCGCCCACGCCGCGGATACCAATGCCCTCAAGGTCCTTATCCACTAAAGGAACCTGTCCACTCCAACCAGATCTGTCCTCGGGCTCCTAGCAGCCTTCCCTCGTTTAGTAACCCGAGGACGCATCCCCTACGGCCGGGCGCTCCCGTAAGCGCCCGGCCGTAGGTTTGCTAGGGCGCCCGAGGAGTTTCTCCGCCCCGCTGAGGAGCGCGAGCCCGGCCAGGTCATTGGGCTGGTAGGGAATGGAAAGAAGCCCGCCGTCCAGGGCGCGGTCGGTCAGGAAACTGGTGGAAGCCGCGGTGGCTTCGGGATGGTGCAGATCCCAAACCAGCAGGCCGGCGAGGAGGGCCGCGGCGGTATCCGCGGCAAGGGGCGGGTATCCCAGCCGTTCCAATCCGGCATATCCGGCGCGTAGCGGCTGGGAAATGAGGACCGATTCGGTGCGGGCCATCGGCGCGATGGTGTAGGAAATATCCCGCCCGGCTTCCCGCTCCACGGTGGCGCGCCACCGCCCGATGCGTTTAGCTGCCGCGTAATTAGGGCCCTGGATATCTTGGAGCAGATTGACGACGCCGCCCTGCCGGGCAGGCCGCGCCCCGGCGAGCTTCGCCCAGCTGCGGATCGCCGCTCGGGAAAGCAGCCCACCGGGGAGTTCGGCGGTGCCAGGTAGCTCGGCGGGGCTAGGTAGCTCAGCGGCGTTGGCGAGGTCCGTGCCGCCAGAGAGTTCAGCGGCGCCAGCCGCTGCGGCGTCGTTCCCCGCCACCGGGTAGGCATCCGTGGGGGAACCGTACCAGGCAAAGGCGGCCGCGCTTTCTTCGCCCACCATGCGCAGCACCGCATCCGCTCCCGCTTCCACCAGCACGAACTTATATCCGGGAGCGTATAGGGTATCCACCACCACGAGGTCGCCGGGCAGGGAGAGAAGCCAGCCGGCCACCGCATCCGGGGCCGCGGTCACATCACCGAAGCCCGAGGGAGCAATATGCAGGTCCCCGGCAGCTTCCAGGGCCCGGGCGCGGAGGGTGCGCATACGGCGCGACTCGCTGCGCCCCACTCCCGCCACCCGCGCACCGGTGGCCAGCAGCGTGGGCGCGGGCGAGAGCTCCGCCCCGGCACCGAGCACCGCCACGGTGCGCCCCTCCAGGCGCATCATCTCCGGGTTGTGCACCACCTCGGTGAGGGCCGCCAGCACCCCCGGCTGCACTCGCCCGTTTTCTTCCCAGAGCGCGAGGTGGTCCAGGAGCTCCGTGCCGCTCAGGTACACGTAGTCCCCGCGGGCATCCTGGCGGGTTGCCCCGCGCCGGTGTTCCGGAATCTCCCGGCCTCGGAAGGGCACGGTGAAGGGGCAGGGCACCGTGGTGCCCCGCAGGATTTCGCCCCGTGGTGCCCCGCCGCGCGGGCGCAGTTCGGCGAGCGGCGTGCCGTCATGCAAGGTGAGGGTGCTGTGCACGAAGTCCAGGCCGGCGCGCGCCGCCTGCGCCCCGTGGGCCGGATCATCGATCCGGGTGAGCTGCGCGTAGGGCTCGCGGTAGGTACGGCGCCAGGGAATTGCTTCTTCAAGGGATGCGGCGAGCGCGGCGTCGCCTTCCGCGAAGACTTCTACCATGCCCCGCGAGACCGCGGTGCTCGAGGGTTTCCCCTCGCGGATGGGGAGCACGATGCCGGCCTGCGCCTCGCGTAATTCCGAACTGGTGTAGCGCAGGTGGACGAGGTCGCGCCCGGTGCGTTCTTCCACCACGGCGACGGCGCCTTCCTCCCCCACGGCGCGCAGCACCACCTTTTGGGGCAGCACCACCGGCGCCCGGAAGCTGACCTCCCCGCTGCCCTGCGCATCCCCGCGCAGGCCGAGCTGGCCGCAAGCCCAGGCATCGGTGGCGGCGCCGTGGAGCACCGCCCCGCTAAAGCCGAAGAGGCGCGCAGTGGCGCCCGAGAGGTGGATCGGGTTGATATCTCCCGTCAGGCGGGCCCAATGGCGGGCGTCTTTGGCGGTGAAGCGCCGTTCGGCCAGAGCGTAGGGGGTGGCGTAGCGCAGATGCCCGGCCTCATCCACCCCAAATTCGGTACGGAAGTCGAGAGCGGCGCCCGGCGCGGACGGCGCGCCAGGTGCCGATGGAGCGGGGGCCGAGGATGGTGCGGACGGTGCGCCGCCCTCCGGCCAAACACTGTGCTCGGGTTGCGGTTCTGCCCCGGTGAGGTGCACGGGGCTCCCGGAGCTGCCGCGGTCCAGGTAACGGGCGATTTCCCGGTAACATACTGCGCCGTCGTACAAAATATCCGCCGCGACGCGTAGCGCCGTTCCCTTCTCATCACGCTCGAAACTGGCCACCCACGCCCGCACCGTGAGAGGGCGGCCGAAGGGGACGGGGCTGAGAATCTCCCACCGTAGGTCGGTGATCACGGCACCGGTGGCCACCAGGGGCAGGCGAGAGTCGGCAAGAATATCGAGGGTGGGGCCCAGGCACAGCTGGTGTAGCAGGGCAGCCGGGGCGTGGCCGCCCACTCCCCCGCCGGCGAAACGGGCGATGCCTTCTCCCACGGCGCGCTCGGCGACCGCGTGGACTTTCACCCGCGGCAGCTCGTCAGCCTGAGGAACGGCGCGGCGGCTGAGTTTTTGGCGGGCCGCGGCGGCGAGGATGGCGGCGTAGCGACGGGTTTGCATGGGGACCCCTTTCGTCGGTGTCCCTTCCATTCTAGGAAATGAGCTGCCCGCTGCTGCCAGCAACTACCCCGCAAGATAAAAAATACCCCCGTGAGGAATCCTCACGAGGGTAAGCAAGCTTGAGCTTCCCGCGGACTTAGTCCGAGAGCAGACCCTTCTTGTAAGCCTTGGCCAGCTTGCGCGGGATGCGCACTTCGCGGCCCCGCACGCGGACGGTCTGGAGCTCGGTGAGCTCGGCCTTCCACTGGGAGCGACGAGAGCGGGTGTTGCTGCGGGACATCTTGCGCTTAGGTACTGCCATGTCAACCGCTCCTCTCTACTTTCCGGGCCGCCCTGCGCAGCCGCTACGAATCTTCGTGAATATCCGCGCCGGAACCGGCACTTCAATAACACACAGCGAATGAGTCTACCTCATCACCTCCCCGCCGCGCCAGATGGCGCGTGTGAGATATCAAGCATCGCCGCGCCCCGTAGGGGGGATGGTGCGGCACGGTGCACCCAGCGGTGATGAGACAATACCGATATGTCGGATGTGCTATTAGAGGCCGGGGCGCGCTACGAAACCGAACTTGAGATCAAGCGTTCGCGTTTTATCACGGTGCTGGCGCGGGTTGCCACGGAGGCGGAGGCACGCGCCGTGATTGACGGTGAGAAGCGGCGCTTCCCCGATGCGCGCCACCATTGCAGCGCTTACGTGGTCTCCGTTCTGGGAAGCGCTCCGATCCACCGTTCTTCTGATGACGGCGAGCCCTCCGGCACCGCCGGGCGCCCCATGCTTGATACTCTCCTCGGCGCGGGCATTACCGACGTCGTTGCGGTGGTGACCCGATATTTCGGGGGAACCCTGCTGGGAACCGGTGGCCTGGTGCGCGCATATTCGGATTCCGTAACCCAAGCGCTCGGCCAAGCCCGCATGGTGGAACGGCGCGTCGTGCCCCGTTACCGGGCTTTCCTCCNAAGAATATCGAGGGTGGGGCCCAGGCACAGCTGGTGTAGCAGGGCAGCCGGGGCGTGGCCGCCCACTCCCCCGCCGGCGAAACGGGCGATGCCTTCTCCCACGGCGCGCTCGGCGACCGCGTGGACTTTCACCCGCGGCAGCTCGTCAGCCTGAGGAACGGCGCGGCGGCTGAGTTTTTGGCGGGCCGCGGCGGCGAGGATGGCGGCGTAGCGACGGGTTTGCATGGGGACCCCTTTCGTCGGTGTCCCTTCCATTCTAGGAAATGAGCTGCCCGCTGCTGCCAGCAACTACCCCGCAAGATAAAAAATACCCCCGTGAGGAATCCTCACGAGGGTAAGCAAGCTTGAGCTTCCCGCGGACTTAGTCCGAGAGCAGACCCTTCTTGTAAGCCTTGGCCAGCTTGCGCGGGATGCGCACTTCGCGGCCCCGCACGCGGACGGTCTGGAGCTCGGTGAGCTCGGCCTTCCACTGGGAGCGACGAGAGCGGGTGTTGCTGCGGGACATCTTGCGCTTAGGTACTGCCATGTCAACCGCTCCTCTCTACTTTCCGGGCCGCCCTGCGCAGCCGCTACGAATCTTCGTGAATATCCGCGCCGGAACCGGCACTTCAATAACACACAGCGAATGAGTCTACCTCATCACCTCCCCGCCGCGCCAGATGGCGCGTGTGAGATATCAAGCATCGCCGCGCCCCGTAGGGGGGATGGTGCGGCACGGTGCACCCAGCGGTGATGAGACAATACCGATATGTCGGATGTGCTATTAGAGGCCGGGGCGCGCTACGAAACCGAACTTGAGATCAAGCGTTCGCGTTTTATCACGGTGCTGGCGCGGGTTGCCACGGAGGCGGAGGCACGCGCCGTGATTGACGGTGAGAAGCGGCGCTTCCCCGATGCGCGCCACCATTGCAGCGCTTACGTGGTCTCCGTTCTGGGAAGCGCTCCGATCCACCGTTCTTCTGATGACGGCGAGCCCTCCGGCACCGCCGGGCGCCCCATGCTTGATACTCTCCTCGGCGCGGGCATTACCGACGTCGTTGCGGTGGTGACCCGATATTTCGGGGGAACCCTGCTGGGAACCGGTGGCCTGGTGCGCGCATATTCGGATTCCGTAACCCAAGCGCTCGGCCAAGCCCGCATGGTGGAACGGCGCGTCGTGCCCCGTTACCGGGCTTTCCTCCCCCATTCCGATGCCGGCAAATACATTGCTGCCCTTTCGGGCGCCGGCTTCACCCCGGAGATGGACTACCGCGACCACGGTGTTGAACTGCATATTTCCACGGAGCGCGGCGCAGCCCTGGCCGCTATGATGGCAGAGTTATCCGCGGGGAATGTCGGCGTCGAACAAATTAAGGATGCGATTATCGAGGTCCCTCTACCTGGATAAACATGACGACTCGTCTATAGCGCGTTAAAATAAACAAAAACGGCCACATCGTGCTGCGCCGTATCGACATACGTCAACCACTGAATACGGTGATGCCATGAGAAGCCCCCTGCGGTCACACAAGAAGACCGGCCCTAAACCGACCTTTACTGCCGATGAAGCAATCGATGCAGTTTTCGACATCGGTTTGGATCGATTCACGCTCGGCCAGGTTGCCGAGAAGCTCGGTGTGGCTACATCCGCTCTCTATCGCCTTTTCAAAAGCCGCGAAGACCTCATGGAAGCATGTTTGGCGCGTGTTTCGAGCGAATATCCCCCACCCGAAGGGGATAGTGCGGATGCGTTGCTGCGCGATTATGCGAATAAAGTGTGGGAGCTCATGGATACTCACCCGGGACTCGATCTGCTTTTCGTGCAGTTCTCCGCCACCTCGCGTTTTATCGCCCCGCACCTCAACGCCCTTATTAATGCGCTCGAAGATATCGCCGGCTGGGATGTGGAAATCGGGCTGCTGGCGGTGGATACCGTTACCAATATCATTATGGCCACGCACGCCGCGGCGGCGTCATTCAATAACGTCAAAGATGATACCGATATCGCCCAGCCCACCCGCGGAAATATTGTGTTGTTCTCCCGCCTGAAATGGCGCGACCGGGCCAACCTCGATACCAAACTCGATTTCCTCATTCCGGCTTTCGCCGCGGAGGCCGAACGGCGCGCGCAGGAATCAGGCACCACCACGCGCGGCTAGCGCGCCGTCCGCGCACCGTACCCGCCGCTCCGGTTTCCGCAAGAACACTCCGCCGCGCCGGGAACGCGCGGCTAGCGCGGGCATTTGCCCAGCTCTATCCATATCTCGGGCCANAAAAAGAGACGGCGCCCCCCGCCCGCCCCCCGCCCCCGCCGCTCCGGTTTCCGCAAGAACACTCCGCCGCGCCGGGAACGCGCGGCTAGCGCGGGCATTTGCCCAGCTCTATCCATATCTCGGGCCACGGCGCGCCGCGCGCGCTCCAGAAAATACGATGGAGCGGCGGGAACAATATGGCTCGCAGCGGCGTTAGCGTACCCGAGGAGGAAAATATGACCATTTTCAACGACGCTACTGAACTAGTGGGGCACACGCCCCTCGTCCGTATCAATAAGCTCGCGGAGGGCAGCTCCGCGGAAGTCCTCGCCAAGCTTGAGTTTTACAATCCCGCCAACTCGGTGAAAGACCGGGTGGCGGTGGCCATTGTCGACGCCGCTGAAAAGGCCGGTGCACTGCGCCCCGGCGGCACCATCGTGGAGGGCACCTCCGGGAATACCGGGATCGGCCTGGCCTGGGTGGGCGCGGCGCGCGGCTACAAGGTTATTTTGACGATGCCGGCTTCCATGTCGGTAGAACGGCGCATGCTGCTGCGCACTTTCGGGGCGCGCCTGGAGCTGACCGATCCGAAGGAAGGCATGCGGGGCGCCGTGGCGCGCGCCGAAGAAATCGTGGCAACTACCGAGAACGCGATCCTGGCCAGCCAGTTCACGAACGTCGCCAACCCGGCGATCCACGAAAAGACCACCGGTGAGGAAATCTGGGCGGATACCGAAGGCAAGGTTGATTACTTCGTTGCCGGTATCGGCACCGGGGGCACCATTACCGGTGCGGGCCGCGCGCTGCGCCGCCACAACCCGGACGTGAAGATTATCGCGGTGGAGCCGGCCGAATCCCCGCTGCTCTCCGAAGGGCGGGCCGGTTCGCACGGCATCCAGGGTATCGGCGCGAATTTCGTGCCTGAGGTTCTCGACACGGAGCTCTACAACGAAGTCATCCCGGTTCCCACCGCGAAGGCTCTTGAGGTGGCCCGCGCGGCTGCCACCTCGGAGGGCCTGCTGCTGGGCATTTCCGGAGGCGCCGCGCTCCAGGCCGCCCTCGAGGTGGCGGGGCGCGAGGAAGCTGCCGGCAAGCGCATCGTTGTGATCATCCCCGATTTCGGTGAGCGTTACGCCTCCACTCCCCTTTTTCGATCCCTACCGCGACTAGTGGGAGGTACCGGTACGACGGCGCAGGCCAACCTGGCGCGGGGCTATACGCCCACGGCGCGGGCGGCCGGCTAGAGTAGGTCCTATGGGTTTATCTCGAGCACTCCGGCTCATGCGGGAAGATATTGATACGGCGCGCCGGCGCGATCCGGCGGCGCGTTCCCGCCTGGAAGTGGTACTGGCTTACTCCGGCGTGCATGCCGTGTGGGGGCACCGGGTGGCACACGCGATGTGGGAGGCGACGCCGCGGCTCCGGCTGCCGGCGCGCCTCCTCTCCCAAGCCACCCGGTTGCTCACCGGGGTGGAAATCCACCCCGGCGCCCACATTGGCCGCCGTTTCTTCATTGACCACGGCATGGGTGTGGTGATCGGGGAAACCGCGGAGATCGGCGATGATTGCATGATCTACCACGGGGTGACCCTGGGCGGGTCATCAGCCGAACCGGTCAAACGCCATCCCACTTTGGGAAATGGTGTCATGGTGGGGGCAGGCGCAAAGATACTAGGCCCTGTTCACATTGGGGACGGTTCCCAGGTGGGCGCGAACGCCGTCGTCGTTCATGATGTGCCGGCGGAAGCGACCGCGGTGGGAATCCCCGCGCGGGTACGCACCCCGGCCCATCACGAACCACTCATCGATCCGGCGATATATATTTAGGCCGCTTGAGGCGCCTTCGTACTGCTTTAGGCGCCTTCGTACCGCGCGATCTGATCGATACGGCGCTGGTGGCGCTCATCTTCACTGAAGGGCGTCTCCAGGAAAAGCTTGACCAGGTTCCAGGCTTCTTCCTGGGTATGCTGGCGCGCGCCGATGGAAATGACGTTGGCGTTATTGTGTTCGCGCCCGAGCTTGGCCGTATCCTCATTCCAGGCGAGGATGGCGCGCACCCCGCGCACCTTATTCGCGGAAATCTGCTCGCCGTTCCCGGAGCCACCCAGCACGATGCCCAGCGACCCGGCGTCATCTACAACGCCCTGCCCGCAGGCAATGCACGGGGCGGGGTAATCATCGAGCGCATCGTAAGTTTTTGCGCCGTGGTCAACAACTTCGTAGCCACTTGCTTCGAGCATCTCCACCAGGAATTCCTTGAGCTCGAAACCGGCATGATCTGTTCCAATATGTACTCGCATGCAGCAATCCTATCCTATTGTGCCGCTTGTCACTTTTACTTCGGGGATGGTGCAGCGACGGCGCCCACGGGGCCAACGGTGCATACGGCGCCCACGGTGCGCCGCGACGGTGCGGCGGCGCGACGGCGCCACTAGCACGAGCCCGGCGGGAACGGGAAGCTGCGCCCGTGGCGATGCGCTATTTAAAGTGTCGTAGGCGTCCACTACCCTGGACACATGACTGATACTGCTTTGCATGCCGTGCTTTCGGGCGCTGATACTTCGGTGCGCCCCCAGGATGATCTTTTCCGTGCCGTCAATGGCACCTGGTTGCGTGAAAAGGAAATTCCGGCCGATCAGGTGTCGGTGGGTTCCTTTATCGATCTGCGCGATGAAGCTGAGCTCCACGTGCGTGAACTCATTGAGAAGGCCGCTGATGCGGCGGGCGCCACCTCTTCGGAAACGGCCGCGGATTCCGCGCCGGGCGTTCCGGCGGAATCGCTGGCGAAGGTTGTGGCCCTCTACCGTTCATTTATTGATACCGCGGCGATTAATGAGAAGGGCACCGCTCCCCTCGCCGCTGATCTCGATCCGGTAGCTAGTGCGAAAACAAAGGAAGATCTGGCCCGCGTGATCGGCGCGCTCATGCGCACCGGGGTGGATAGCTTCTTCGGGGTGGATGTAGCCCCCAGCCTGGCCAATCCCAATGTGAACGAATTTTCCATCGGCCAGTCCGGCCTGGGCTTGCCTGATGAAGCCTACTACCGCGAAGCGCAATTCGCTCCCATGCTGGATGCTTACCGGGAGTTTGTGCCGCAACTAGCCCAGCTGGCTTTTGATGAAGCGGCCACCCAGCCCAGCCCCGCCATCACGGCCGCTTCCGCGCGCGTTATCGATGTGGAAACGAAGCTCGCCGCCGCGCATATGAGCCGCACGGATGCCCGGGATATGGATAAGGTCAATAACCCGATGTCCTTCGCGGATTTCGTGGCCTCGGCCCCGCAATTCCCCTGGGCAAGCGCGCTGCGCGCTATCGGCTATGACCCCGATCAGCTCGGCACCATTATTGTGACCACCCCGCAAGCGCTCCAGGCTGCCGCGCAGCTGTGGGAAGAAACCCCGCTGGAAACCTTGCAGGAATACACCCGTTGGCGCATTCTGCTGGCGCGTGCCTCCTACCTGCCCGAAGTGATCGACGCGAAGAATTTTGATTTCTACGGCAAGGTGCTGGCCGGCACCACCCAGCAGCGGGATCGTTGGAAGCGCGCGGTGCAGCTGGTCAATGGCGTGCTCGGCGAAGCGGTGGGCCAGCTTTACGTGGCCTCCTACTTCCCGCCCGAACATAAGGCAACCATGGATCAGCTGGTCGCGGATCTCCTGGATGCCTACCGCTTGTCCATCCGGGGCCTTGACTGGATGAGTGAGGCCACCAAGGAGCGCGCCCTGGCCAAGCTGGATACTTTCGCCCCGAAGATCGGCTACCCCGATAAATGGAAGGATTATTCCTCCATGCAGATCGGCACGGATCTGCTGGCCAATATTCGCGCCGCCTGCGAATTTGAGGTGGAGGAAAATATCGCCAAGCTCGGCAAGGAAGTTGATCGCAGCGAATGGCATATGAATCCGCAAACGGTCAACGCCTACTACAACCCGCAGTGGAATGAGATCGTATTCCCCGCCGCTATTTTGCAATGGCCTTTCTTCGAGCAGGATCGCGATGCGGCCTTCAATTACGGAGGTATCGGCGCGGTGATCGGCCACGAAATCGGGCACGGTTTCGATGACCAGGGCTCGAAGTTCGATGCGGATGGCTCCCTCAACAACTGGTGGACGGATGAGGACCGCGCCGAATTTGAGAAGCGCACCGCGGCTCTTATCGCGCAATTCAATTCCTATATTCCGGCCCAGTTGAATGGGGATGAGGCCTTCCACGTCAACGGTGAGCTCACCCAAGGTGAAAACATCGGGGATTTGGGCGGCCTGTCCATCGCGCTCAAGGCTTATGAGATTCACCTGGAACGCGAGGGCCTCACTCTGGAAACTGCCCCCGTGCTTGACGGCTACACCGGCGCGCAGCGCGTCTTCCTCTCCTTCGCCAAGATCTGGCAGGGCAAGAACCGTGACGAATGGGCGCGCCAGCTCATCGCCATCGACCCGCATTCCCCGTCCGAATTCCGGTGCAACGGCACGGTGAAAAATATCGACGCCTTCGCGCAGGCTTTCGGCCTCGAAGAAGGCGACGGCCTCTACCTCGCCCCGGAAGAACGCGTGCGTATTTGGTAAAAGCGCTCTTTCGCGCATACGGCATTCGCGGGCGCGGCAATCGCGCATACGCACTATTCCGTATGCACGGCCCAAATAGTACGACGACGGCGCTAACGCGCGCCTAGTTGCCACGGCGTACCGGCGGCGGAGCGCCGGACTGACCAGGCCACCTATCCATGACATCTGTCATGAAGAATTGGTGATGCATGGCAGTTCCGGCGCACCGCCGCCAATTTTTACACTGATGGCATGAACACAATACCCGTGGCCAACTCGGCCCACCCGGCCCGGCCGGATCAAGCGACGCCCCCAGCCGGCACCGCACAGCCGGCCACCGCGATGCAGCCAGACGGCACCGCACAGCCGGCCGCCGCGAAGCAGCCAGACGGCACCGCACAGCCAGCCGTTTCCGCTCGCGCCCTCAGCCGTCATTTCGGGAATGTGCGCGCCGTCGATAATATCGACCTCGGAATCGACACCGGGGAGATCGTGGCGCTCCTCGGCCCCAACGGTGCCGGGAAAACCACGCTCCTCGATATGGTGCTCGGCTTCACCAAACCCAGCCGCGGCACCCTGGAAGTTCTCGGCCAGACTCCCGGTTCCCCGGCTCTCACCGGGCACATCGGGGCCATGCTGCAGACCGGTGGAATGCTCCGTGATCTCACCGCCGCGGAAACCCTCCGTTTCCTCGCCGATTGCCTCCCCTTCCATCTCCCGGTGAGCGACGTTATTGAACGCGCCGGCATGAGCGACTTCGCTTCCCGGAAAATCGCGAAATGCTCCGGCGGGCAAATTCAGCGCATCCGCTTCGGTGCCGCCCTGCTATCCGACCCAGAGCTGCTTATCCTCGATGAGCCCACCGCGGGGCTGGATGCCACGGCGCGCCGTGACTTTTGGGAGCATATTCGGGCCGACGCCGCTCGCGGGCGCACCATTATTTTCGCCACCCACTACCTCCAAGAAGCCCAGGACCTCGCCGAGCGAGTCATCCTCATGAATAACGGGCGCATCGTGGCGGACGGGAGCGTCGCGGATATTACCGCCCAGCAACGCCACCACCTCACCGTCACCTGGAATCCGCAGGCCGCCATCTCTCCGGAAGAACTAGCCCGGCGCACCGGCGCCGACACGGTGGCACGAGACGGCGACCTCGTGCGTTTCACCGTGGCTGATTCTGATCGGCTTGCCGCAGTGATTCTCAATGAAGGCCTCGGCTCCCATCTCCAGATTTCTGCCGCCAGCCTCGAAGATGCGTTCTTCAGCCTCACGGCCTCCCCGCACACCGATTCGCCCGCCGCCGCGGCACCCGAAGGAGCCCTCTCATGACCACCCTCATAGCCAGCCCGGCTGCGCCTCGTTCCCGCACTAATATCTTCTTCTCCTATATCCGCCACGAGCTCTGGCGAAATCTGCGGATGGTGGACTCCCTTATCTTCCTTATCGCCCTCCCCCTCGTGATCTTCGCGGTTTTCGGAGTGGCCTCACCGGGAACGGACAAGCACATTCCCGGGGGCACCATCGCCGCCTACGTCATGGTGAGCTTGGCCCTCTACGGGGCGGCCACCGCCGCGACATCCATGGCGGGCGCCGCCGCCGTGGAGCATGACAGCGGCTGGGGCCGCCACCTGGCCCTGACCGGCATGCGCCGCGGGGATTACTTGGCGGGCAAAATCATCGTCAGCCTCCTCATTGCCTGCCTCCCCATCGGCGCGACCTTCCTCCTCGGAATCCTGACCACCGCGCAATTTGATACCCCCGGAATCTGGCTCGCGAGCGCCGGGCTGTGCCTGGTGGGCGTCTTCCCCTTCGCTTTCTTCGGCCTTGCCGTTGCCCTGGCGCTCCGCAGCGAAACCGCGGTGTCCATTGCCTCCGGTGTGGTGGTGCTCCTCGCTTTCCTCGGTAATCTCTTTATGCCACTGAGCGGATCCATGATGGAGCTGGCCCGGTACACGCCCTTCTACGGGGCGGGCGTGCTGGCGCACTGGCCTCAGAACGGGGACGTGATTATTACCGGTGCTTTCGCCACGCCGGGTATGCCGGAGGCCCTTCCCACTGAATCCTTCGCCTGGGCGATTGGAAACGTGGCGGTGTGGACGATGATTTTCGCGGCACTGGCGCTCGTGGCCCTGCGCCGTTCGACGGTGCGGCGCTAGAGTACCGCGCTAAGATATGGCTAACGTGCGAGCACATCAGCAGGCACGGGCAGCGGCCGCGGAGGAACTTCGCGGCCGCTATGCTCATGGTATGGCCCCGTCCCCCGCCGCACCGTCTGCCTCCGCAGCATCGCCCTCCAGCCATTATTTGAACCGCATGTGGCGCACCGCCAACCAGATACCGGCGGCCCCGACCACCCACCGCGAGCGCCTGACTATGCTCTTCGGCAGCGGGATCTGGCTCATCTTCCTGGTCTTTCCTTTCGCTGGAGTTCTCTTAACACCAAGTCTCACTCCACTTGAGCGCGGCCTCGGTTACGCGGGAATTTGCGGGTTTGGACTGACGTATATTCTGATTTTCCAATTTCCGGATATGCGTCCCTCCTGGCCCCGCTGGGTGTCCCTCACGTTATGGAGCATTCCGCTGCTTGCCTGCGCGGCACTTATCCGTCCTTTCCCCTTTGGCTTCGCTTACACGGCACCCTTCGTCGCGGCAGTATGGATTTTTTCGCTCCCGCTCATACCCGGGATTCCGTGCGGGCTTGTGTGTTTCGCGGGCGGAGCGGCGGCCCATATCTGGGCACCGTATGATTTCGTGTGGGCAGCATTTCTGGGCAGCATTATTATCCCGATGATCCCCATTCTCATCTCGCGGTTGCTGGAAGAATTTGCCACGCGGTCGGCGCGGATGCGCGCGGAGCTCATCCTTTCCGAGCAGCGTTCTGAACTGGCCTCCGTCGTCCATGATGTGCTGGGCCATTCGCTGACCGCCATCACCGTGAAAACTCAACTGGCCGCGAGATTATTGGAGAGCAATCCGGAGGCGGCCCGCGCTGAATTAGAAGACAGTCTCAAAATTTCGCGCAATGCTATCGACACGGTGCGGGCCACCGTCACCGACCTGCGCCAGCCCACTCTCGACGTCGAACTGGATTCTGCTTACGCACTGCTCCGTTCGGCGCGTATCACCGCGCATTTCACGCCTCCCCCGGAACTTCCCCTCCTCACCGCCCAGCTTTTCGCGTGGGTGGTGCGCGAAGCGGTCACGAATACGGTGCGCCATTCGGGTGCGCGCAATTGCACCATCACTATCGAGCAGAGGGAGACTGGCGCGCGCTTGCGGGTGGAGGACGACGGCGTAGGTATCCCTACGGGGGCTCCGGCAGGTACCGGGCTGACCGGTTTGCGCGAGCGCGTGGAGGCTGCCGGTGGAACACTGGCGATTAGCCGGCTGGAACCGGGAACTCGCGTGGAGGTGGTCTTATGAACGACGGCGCACAAGTAGATGGCGGTGCTGCCCCCGCCACCAACTCGCACGTGGGCAACGGTGCGGCTACGGGGCACCGCCGCCCCATCCGGGTAGTGATCGCCGATGATCAGCGGATGGTGCGCGAGGCTTTGGCGGCGCTTCTCAACCTGGAAGAGGATATTGAGATAGTCGCGCAGCTGGAAGATGGCAGCGCCGTCGTTCCCACCGTTGCGGAAACCGGTGCCGATATTGCGCTCCTTGATATTGAAATGCCCGGCGTGGACGGAATCGCAGCAGCGCAGGCACTGCAGGCGGCGGGGGCCGGCTGCGGCGTCGTTATTGTGACGACCTTCGGGCGTGCCGGGTATTTGCAGCGCGCCATGGCGGCCGGAGCGCGCGGTTTCGTGGTGAAAGATGCGCCGGCTGAGGAGCTCGCCGCGGCGCTGCGCACCGTTGCCGGCGGCGGCTACGCTATCGATCCGCAGTTGGCCGCGCAGGCCTTGCAGATGGGGCCCAATCCGCTCACCGAGCGCGAGGGTGATGTGCTGCGGCTGGCGCTCAGCGGGGCGACCGTGAAAAGCATGGCCGCGCAGCTGTATCTCTCGCAGGGGACGGTGCGTAATCACCTGTCCGCCGCTATCGGGAAAACGGGGGCGAGCACCCGCACCGAGGCGGCGCAGCTCGCCCGGGCCCGCGGGTGGATCTAAACGTGCACCCGCGGGCGCATGGCGCACCGGTGCAGAGCTAACCGTCACACCGGTGCGCAGCTACCAGCACACCCGCGGGCGGAACTACGGCAGCTGAGCCGAGGAGCAAGCTCGGCGGCTAGCTAAAAATTGGCCCCGTGGTACGCGAGCGCTTGAGCTCGAAGAAACCGGGGGTGCGAGCCAGGGCGAGGCAGCCATCCCAGAGGGCGAGGGCGGCTTCACCGTGCGGGGCCGGGGAGATGACGGGGCCGAAGAAGGCTGCGCCGTCGAAAGAAATAATGGGCACGCCGACTTCGTCGCCGACGAGCGCCAGCCCGGATGCGACGCTGTCACGCAGGGCGGCGTCGTAATGGGCGGCGTCGTTCAAATATTCGCTACCTTCGCCGAGAGCCGCGAGCACTTCGGCAAGAATCTCGCGCCCCACGGGGCGCCGGTCTTCGTGAATAGCCTGGCCCAACGCGGTGTAGAACTCGCCGAGCTTCTCGTTACCTTCCAGCTGGGCGATTTTCATGGCGACGAGCGCCGTTTCGCGCCCCTCCTCCACGTGGGCGCGGTACTCCTGCGAAATATCTTTGCCCTCATTGAGGATCGCGAGGGAGAAAGGCCGCCACGTGACGGCGAAATCACGGGCGGTGGCCACCTCGGTGACCCAGCGGGAGGTAATCCACGTCCACGGACATGTTGCATCAAACCAAAATTCAACCTGAGTGCTCATGGTTCTATCCAAGCGTGAAAACGGGCGCCGTGGGCCGCCTCGCGCCATGAGCGAAACTGGAACGGGGCGCAAACGGTGCGGCAACGGCGCGCGAACGGTGCGGCTGAAAGCGGGCGTTGCGGGCAAGGGCGCGCCAGAACCGGTAGGATTTCACGTAAATTGTGCTGAAAGCCAAGGAAAGGAAGCTTGATGGCCGGGACTAATCTCACCCGCGCAGAAGCTGCGGAACGCGCGCAGATCGTAGCGACGCAGAATTACCGCATTGAACTTGATCTGACCACCGGGGAGGAAACTTTCGCGGCGGTTACCGAAATTGATTTTGAGGCCACGCCGGGTGCCGATACGTTCCTCGACCTCATCGCGAAGTCGGTGGAGCGCGTGGTGCTTAACGGCGCGGAGCTCGACCCGGCCAGCTACCAGGATTCGCGCCTGCCGCTGCCCAACCTCGCGGCGCAGAACACGGTGCGGGTGGAATCCACCCAGTACTACTCGCGCACTGGCGAGGGCCTGCACCGCTACGTGGATCCGGCCGACGGCGAGGTCTACCTCTACTCCCAGTTTGAGGTGGCGGACGCGCGGCGGGTCTTCGCGAATTTTGAGCAGCCTGACCTCAAGGCGAATTTCACCTTTACGGTGACCGCGCCGGAGAACTGGAAGGTGTTTTCCGTGTCCCCCACCCCGGAGCCGGTGGCCTTGGGCGAAGGCAAGGCGCGCTGGGATTTCACGCCCACCGAGCGCCTATCCACCTACCTGGTGGCGATTGTGGCCGGCCCCTACGAGGGTGTGGAAGGCGAACCCTTCCATTCCATCGACGGGCGCGATATTCCGCTGGGCGTATACGCGCGTAAGTCGCTGGCTCCCTACCTGGATGCCGATGAGATTTTCACCATCACCCGCCAGGGCTTCGAGTATTACGAAGCCAATTACGGGCATCCCTACCCGTTCCGCAAGTACGACCAGGTGTTCTGCCCGGAATACAATGCCGGCGCCATGGAGCACCCGGGCCTGGTGACCATTGTGGAAACCTATGTATTCCGCACCAAGCCCACCGGCGCGATTATCGACCGGCGCACCATCACCATCCTGCACGAACAGGCCCATATGTGGTTCGGTGACCTGGTCACCATGAAGTGGTGGGATGACCTGTGGCTCAACGAATCCTTCGCGGAGTTCATGAGCCACCTGGCCGCCGCCAATAACACTCGCTGGAAGGATGCCTGGACCACCTTCCTCGCCTCGGAGAAGACCTGGGCGATCCAGCAGGATCAGCTTCCCTCTACCCACCCGATTGCCGCGGATATTCGCGACCTGGAAGATGTGCTCGTCAATTTTGACGGCATCACCTACGGCAAGGGCGCTTCGGTGCTCAAGCAGCTGGTGGCGTACGTGGGGCAGGAACAATTCCTGGCCGGGGTGCGGGCCTATATTGCCAAGCACAAGTGGGGCAATGCCACACTCACCGATTTGCTCACCGAGCTGGAAGCTTCCTCCGGGCGTGACCTCAAGGAATGGACCCGGGTATGGCTGGAGGAATCCGGCGTCAATACCCTGCGGCCCGAAGTGGAGGCCAGCGGCGGGGTTATCGACCGGCTCACCGTGGTCCAGAGCAACGACGCGAACTCTTCGCTGCGCCCGCACCGTATCCGCATTGCCGGCTACGACCTGGACGGGGACGGGCTGCGCTGCGTGAAATCCGAGTGGGTGGATATTGCCGGTGAGCGCACCGAGATCGCCTCCTTCCAAGGTGCTGAGCGCCCCGATCTTATTCTCCTCAACAGCCAGGATTGGGGCTACGCCAAGATCCGCTTCGATGCTGATTCCTTCCGGGTGGCGCTGGAGAATCTCGAGAAATTCGATAACCACCTGGATCGCTCCGTGGTGGTCTTCGCGGCGATGGATATGATGCGCGACGGCGAACTCGACGCCCACACCTACGCCGATATTGCGCTGGCGGTGCTGGCGGATGAAACCGATGGCACCGTGCTGCGCGTGGTGCTCGGCTCCCTGCATTCCGCGGTGGAGCTCTACTCCAACCCGGCCACCCGCACCGAGTTCGCGGCCGCCGTTTCCGAGCGCATTTTCGAACTGGCGCTCACCGCGGCACCGGGTTCGGATCGCCAGCTCCAGCTCATGGGTGCGGCGATGCGCCGGGCCGTGAGCGAGGAGCAGCTCGGCCTTATTGCCGGGTGGCGCGACGGCGTGGCCGTTCCGGAAGGGTACGACGTCGATCAGGAAGTCCGCTGGAATATCCTCATCGCCTTGGCGGCTAACGGGCGGGCCGATCAGGCCGATATTGACGCTGAGTTCGCCCGCGATTCTTCCTCCTTCGGGCAGATTTTCGCGGCCCAGGCCGAAGGAGCGTTGCCCGACAGCGCGGCCAAGGAAAAGGTCTGGGAAGAAATCGTGCATCCGGAAACCAATACCCGCCAGCGCAATCTCGCCCTGGGCACCGGGCGTTCCTCCGCCGAAAGCGTGCGTGCCTACGCAGAGAAGTACTTCGCGGTGGCCAAGGACATGTGGGATAACAATTCGGTGGAAATCGCCTCGAATATGCTCGAGTACGCCTACCCGGCTCAGCTGGCTGGCCGTACCGACCTCGGGGTGGATCTGCTGGCCCTCGGCCAGGAATGGCTGGCCACCACGGATGCGGCGCCGGCCTGCCGGCGTATCGTCTCCGAAGTGGTGGACGGCACCGCCCGCGCGGTGCGCAACCAGGAAGCCGACCGGAAGGCTGGGAACTAAAAGTTACGCGCTAGCCACGTAGCTGATTATTCCGATACACAAGCGGTGCGGGAACTCGCCATGGGTTCCCGCACCGTGGCATTTAATCAGCCCGCTCCGGCTACCCCAAAACTGAAACTATCCTGGATATTTTTATCATCACATTTCCTAATATCCTTTTATTACTTCGCTATAAACTTGTGGTGCAAACCGTCATATTCAAAGAAGAGGAAGACACCCCGATGAAGCACCCGAGTTACCTGGCCGTTGCCGCCGCCGCAGCCACCGCCATGTTCATTCCAGCCGCGGCGCTCGGTGCCCCGGCCACATCCACCAGCCTGACGAGTAATCTTTCCCGCGCCGGTGCGGATACGAACAGGGATAAGGCCGCTGAGGAGAAGGCCACCGCGGAAGCGGAACTGGCTCGGGTCACCGCTGATCTGGCCGCTGAAAAGGCGAAGGTTCCGAGCCTTGAAGAAGACCTTGCCGCCGCGCGCCAGCGCCTCGCGTATCAGGAAGCTCCCCTCGCTCCGCTGCGTGCGCAGCAGCAGGAATTGAGCACCGAGTGCGGCAAGATCGGCCCCGCCATTGCTAGCCAAGAGAAGAAACTGGCGCAGCTCCAGGCCACGCTCAAGGAAGTTCAGGAAACTGAATACGCCACGATTGATGAGAAAAATGCGCTGGTGGTCAAGCGCACGCAGATGCAGCAGGCCGGCGCGGATGTGACGGAAATCAGCGCGCAGATTGACGCGCTGGAGAAGAAGCTCGAGCAGCTGCGCACCCAACAGCAGCAGCTCAATACCCAGATTTATACGCTCAAGCCGCTGATCGAAGAGCTGCGCGGGGCGCAG
The DNA here is from genome assembly GCF_900155575.1 of Actinotignum timonense. Lineage (GTDB taxonomy): Bacteria > Actinomycetota > Actinomycetes > Actinomycetales > Actinomycetaceae > Actinotignum > Actinotignum timonense. The sequence continues at coordinate 2,168,013 of NZ_LT706966.1, forward strand.
GCGCAGTGCCCGGCTATGGAGGCCGAGCTCGCCCAGCAGATCAAGGATGCGGAGGCCGCGGCCGCACCGGCGCGCGCCGAGGTCGCCGAGAAGGCGAAGTCGCTCGAGGCGGCGCAGGCCCGCGTGGCTACGCTCACCGAGCGCGTCGCGGCGCTCGAGAAGAAGATCGCAGAGTTGAATGAGGTTCTTGCCCGCCCGCTTCCCGCGCAGCCGGCGCAGCCTTCCACGCCAGGTGTTACGACGACGCCGCCAGCCGGCCCCGTGGCAACTCCGGCTATCACCGGTGCTCCGGCTGCGCCCTCTGCTCCTGCCGCCCCGGCAACCGCCGCCCCCGCGGCAACAAATACGCCCGCCGTAGCCACGGCTCCCACCGCAACAGCAACACCCAAGGCCAACGCAGCCAAGCCGCAACTGGCCCACTCGGGTGCGGAGCTGGGCAGTGCCATTGGCGCGGCAACGGTGCTCCTCGGAGCGGGCGGGGCGCTGGCAATCCGGCGGGCGCGCAACTAGGCACCAGTCCCAACGTCTAGCAGGAAAGCTACATTCCTCGCATACAGGCCGAAGCGGCGGATACCCACCGGTATCCGCCGCTTCACTTAGTGCGCGCTACTACTTTTATGACACGGTGCCGCGCCGCCCCTTAACGCAAGGCACGCGGGAGCCGGGCGCCGTCGTCGTTAAAAGCGGAGAGGCGATAGCAGGTGACGGTGAGCTCCCCGCTCACCTCCATCCGCACCTGCCCGCGCGGGTAAATGCGCTGGGTGAAGGAGGTGGTGCCTTCCTGGAAGAGTTCCACCAGGGAGCCGTCCATCCACAGGGAGGCCGGCGCGTTCACGGCGGCGGTGAAGAGCACCTCGTTCGTTTCCGAATCGCGCAGGGAGATGGTGCCGCTGCCCGCCAGGTCCAGGGAGAAGGAGTGCAGCTCGGGCAGTTCGGTGACCACGGTGCCCTCGCCTTCGCGCAGCGCGAAGATTTCGGGAGCCGGCTCGGTCCACACGCGCCCGTCGGAAATACGCACCTGGCGCGGGTAGGTCAGCGCACCGTTGTAGCCCGAGGCGTCGATATCGGCGTCGGTGCGGTCGGAGCCTTCCCAGGTCCAGCCCCAGGCGAGCACGCGCTCCCCGTCCACCACGCACTGAGGCGCGTAGAAGTCGGGCCCGGCGTCGAATTCACCGCCGGCACGGGGCACGAAACGGGGGTACCCGGCGCTCATATCGAGATCGCCCACCAGGTAGGCCACCCCGGTGAGGTGATCCATCAGCGTTTCCGCTTCCACCCACTGGGAGACGATGAGCACCCACGCCTCCCCCACCTGGATGAGCTGGGGGCATTCCCAGATGGAGGCCGGGGCGTAGATGGAGGCAAGCGGGTCGTCGCCCACCAGGAGGGTGTCCAGGTAGCGCCAGTTGCGCCAATCGGAGCACTCGTAAAGGAAGATCACGGGGGTGCCGTCCTCGAAGCCGCCGCCGTGGATGGCATACGTGCGGCCCTCCACCTCGAAAATGAAGGGGTCGCGCATGGCGCGCACGTTTTCGATGGGCGGCATGGTGGCGACGACGCCGGTGGGCTCCCAGCCACTCCTATCGGCGTTTTCCTCCGCCAGGACCGTCACGGAAGGGCCGTCCCCGCGGGTGACGGCGGTGTAGAGCAGCGAGGATACTCCCTCGTGCACGGTGCCCACGCCGGACCAGCAGCCGGCCGAATCGGGCTGCCCGGGGCGCGGTTTGAGGGCGATGGGCTGCGCCGTCCAATTGACGAGGTCCGTGGAGGTGGCATGCCCCCAGTGGATGTGGTCATGCCAGGGCGCCTTGGGGTTGTACTGGTAGAACATGTGCCAGGTATCGCCCACCTTGTGGATGCCATTGGGGTCGTTGACCCACCCGAAGTTCGGGCGCACGTGCAGGGCGGGGAAGAAACGGTCGGGGAAGTGGTCGAGCTGTGTCATGAGTGCCTCCTTTGTTGAGGGGGTTGGGGGCGGCGTGGCGGCCAGCGGGGAGCGGCTGTGTCCCTCATCGTTGAGGAGGGCACGGTCGGGTACCCAGCCGGCGTGACGGCGCCCGTGGGCTGCGGCGTAGAGCCGATGTTGGTCAGTTCCCGCCGTTGAGCTTTCCTGCGGCGCCGTGGGGCAGCCGCAGCTCGGCCCGGTGATGACGGTGCAGGGCACCAGTCGGGTACGGTGCCGCTCCGCGGCGGCATCCGGATCACCGAGCAGGCGGGTGATTTCGGTAATGGCGCGCTCGGCAACCGCTTCTACCGGGTCAACGGCGCGCAGGAATGATTGGGCTTCGGGCAGGTGGGAATCATCGAAAACGGCCAGGCGAATATCACGGCCCGGCACCAGGCCGCGGCGCCGTATCTCCGCCATGGCGGGCACGCACATGGCCGAGCTGCCCAGCACCAGGGCGTCAATATGGGCGCAGGAGTCAAGCACCTGGGCGATCTGGCGGCGCACCGCCCGCGGGGAGGAATGGGCGCCCACCAGCTGGTGGCGGGTCACCCGGTGGCCCCGTTCCACCAGGGCTTCCTCGAAGCCGCGCATATGCTGCGAGCCGTTGGCGATGCGCCGGTCCGGGTAGAAGAGCACCGGGTAGCGCACCCCGTGGTCGAGGAGGTGTGCGGTGATATCGCGGATCCCCTGCTGGTAGTCGGTGCTCACCTGCGGGGCCACCACGGCGGGGTCATTCCCGTTGACCACCGCGAAGGGGATGGCGTGGCGGCGCAGCCGCGGCAGCGAGTGCCGGCGCCATCCGGGCACGGGGCTGATGATGACCGCGTCCAGACGGTGCGCGATGAGGGCGCTGAGCGCCGCTTCTTCGGTATGCACATTCGCACCGGTATCCAGCAGGAAGGGCACCAGGCCGGCATCGGTAGCCTGGCGGGCCAGCTCCAGGGCCACCGCCGTGCCCCCGGCGTTGCCGAGCAGGGTTCCCACAATGGCGATTCCGGGTGAAGCCCCGGCACGTAGGGAGCGGACGGTGCGCGGGCTGGAGTAGCCCAGTTCCGCTGCCGCCTCCAGCACCCGCATCCGGGTGGATTCAGCCACCCGCCGGGTCCCGTTGAGCACGTGGGACACCGTGGTGATGGACACCCCGGCGCGGCTCGCCACGTCTTTCATCCCTACGCCCGCCATTGTTCCTCCTTCTTTCTTTTACGACGACGCCGGCGGCCCGCTACGCGGGCCGCGCCCGCCGGTCGGTGCGCCACCTTGACGGTGCGTGGGCACCGTACCAGGCGCGGGGCGCACGGTGCGCCGCACCGTGGGCGCGCCATGGGCGCCGCCCGGGCTACACGTCCTCGAGAAGAGTTCCCTTCGTCTCCGGCATCATAGTCCGCGACCAGATGACCGCGCCGAGCATGCACGCAGCGTAGAAGAGGAAGGTGAAGGTCATCGAGGCTTGGAACATCACCGGGAAGGTGCCGGAGATGATCGCGGCGGACACCCAGTGGGCGGCCGAACCGACGGCCTGACCGTTGGCGCGGTGGGCCGGCGGGAAAATCTCCGAGATGAAGACCCACAGCACCGAACCGATACCCACCGCGAGCGCCGCGATGAACACGATGATGAGAACCAGCACAATAATGCCGGTGGTGGTGGACAGCTCCGAGCCGTTGAAATAGAAGATTCCGGCGATGGCCAGCAGCGCCACCAGGTCGATACCGGCGCCCAGGGTCACCAGCGGGCGGCGCCCCACCTTGTCCACGAGGGAGCGCCCCAGCAGGGTGAAGGCCAGGTTGGTCAGGCCCACCAGGATGGAGGAGGCGAAGGCGGCGTCGCCGGCGATGCCGGCGGACTGGAGCAGGGACGGTGCGTAGTAGAGCACCGCGTTGGTGCCCGCGAATTGGGAGAAGAAGGCGATGAGGATCGCCATGGTGATGGGGCGGGCGGTGCGCTTGGAGAAGAAGGGCTCCGTTGCCGCGGCGTGCGGGGCGGCGTTATGCATATTTGCCATGACCTGCGCGGCTTCGTTCTTGCCCCACAGGTCTTCCATGACGCGCAGCGATTCGCTATCGCGCCCGCGGGTGTAGAGCCAGCGCGGGCTTTCCGGAATGAAGTAGCACACCGCGAGGAAGATGAGGGAAGGCACCGCCTGGATGCCGAGCATCCAGCGCCAGCCCAGCTCCACCGGCATCATTTTGACGATAATGTAATTGGAGAAGTAGGACACCACAATGCCGATCACGATATTGAGCTGCACCGTGGCCACCAGTTTTCCGCGCCGTGCGGCAGGCGATATCTCCGCCGTATAGAGCGGGGCGATTACCGAGGAGGCCCCCACCGCGATCCCGCCGAGCATGCGGAAGATGAGGAAGAAGACCCAGCTATTGGCTACCGCCACGCATACAGAGGTGATGAGGTAGAGGGCGGCCACGCCTTTGAGGACGGGGCGCCGGCCCCATTTATCGGCCGGGATGCCACCGAAGAGCGCCCCGATAATGGTGCCGATGAGGGCGCAGGAGACCGTGAAGCCCAGCTGCCCGGCGCTCAGGTCCCATTTGTCTTGAAGGGCTGCTGTGGTTCCGGAAATCACCGCGGTGTCGAAACCGAAGAGGAAGCCACCGAGTGATGCGGCGGTGGCCGAAAATGGTACGAGGTGTTTTTTCATGTTCTCTCCTCACCGTTGAGAATGCTGTTCGTGGCTGGTGCTGCGAGGGCGGGAACGGTGCGCTTCCGTTGCGCCCCGTGCTCCTTACCCCGTGCCCCGTTTCCAGCTCAGGAAAGGGGCAGACCGGCCGGTGCATTCACTCTAAGAAGAAGTGCTGGCGTGAGATAGGCCCGTCTCCTAAAATTTGCGCAAATTCTAGGAGACGGGCCTAGCTGCGTCGTCGTACCTTTTAAGACAGTCGCGAACCGCTACTGTGCCTGAGCTGCCTTAGCCGCGCGGGTGGCAGCGCTCGTATTCCGCCGTGTACGCGGCGATGAGGGAACGCAGCCGGGGGTGCTCGCCCAGGTCCTCGGTGAGGACCACCTTCTCGGTGCCGTCGGCCAGCGGGATCTTCCAATTCGGGTATTCGGTATCGGTGCCGGGCTGGTTTTGGGTGCGCCGCTCGCCCACCGCGTCCACCAGAGCAATGGCCTGGAGCTGGGCGGGGGTGCGGGCAATATAGCAGTGCATCGCCTCGATGAGCTCGCGTTCGGTGGGATCGTGGCTCTCCAACAACCCGCAGCCGCACAGGGTGTCAATAAGCACGCTGCGCTCGCGGCGGGCTTCTTCACGCACCTGCTCCACGGGCTCCACCAGGATATCCAGGGAGGCGCGCAGGTCCACGTGTTCGCCGGCCAGGTAGCCGGCCAGCGGGGGCAGGTCGTGGGTGTCCACCGTGACCAGGGAGGCGCTGCGGTAGTGTTCGGGGGCGCGGAAAGCTTCCCCTTCCTTTTCGAAGAGCATAACGGAGGTGCCGAAAATGCCCCGTTCGGTCAGGAAATCACGCACCCAGGGCTCCACGTTGCCCAGGTCTTCCCCGATGAGGAAGGTGCCTGAGCGCGCCGCTTCCAGCATGAGCACGCCGATGAGGGCTTCGTGGTTGTAGTACACGTAGGTGCCGTCCACCGGCTTATTGCCCGCCGGGATCCACCACAGCCGGAAGAATCCCATCACGTGGTCGATGCGCAGCGCCCCGGCATGGCGCATGACGGTGCGGGCCATATCGCGCACCGGTGCGTAGTGCTGGCGGTCGAGCTCCACCGGGTTGAAGGGCGGCGGGGACCAGTCTTGGCCGAGCTGGTTGTACATATCGGGCGGGGAGCCCACGCTCACGCCGCTGGCGAAGGCATCCGGGTTGGCCCAGGCGTCCGCGCCGCAGGCCTGCACCCCCACCGCGAGGTCGTGCACCACGCCGATGCCCATGCCGGCATCGCGCGCCACTTTCTGGGCGGCTTCCAGCTGCTGGTCCATGACCCACTGGCACCAGCAGTAGAAATCGATGCGTTCGCTCAGCTCCGTGCGTTCGCGGCGCGAGGCCAAGGTGTCGGGGCGCTCGCATTCAACCGGGAAGTGCTTGCCGTAGCGCTCAAACATCGCGCACCAGAACGCGAAATCTTCCAGGCCCTGCCCCTCAGCCGCGCGGAACGCGTCGAAATCGGCCTGGCGGGCGTGGCTGCGCGGTTCGCGGTAAATCACTTCGAGGGCGCTGCGTTTGGCTTCCCAGCAGGCGCTGCGATCCAGCAGAGTATTGTGCAGCGAGGATTCCTTAGGCGCCTGCCCCGCCCACGTGACCATGGAGCGCTTGCCGGAGTCCATATAGGCCACTTCGCGGATGTCCTCCGGGCGGATGTAGAGGGGGTTGAAGAAGCGGCGCGACGTCGGCAAATACGGCGAGTTCGTGAGCTGCCCGCACGGTTCGGCGGCGTGCAGCGGGTTAATGAGCACAAATTGCGCCCCCAGCCCGCCGAAGAGCGAGCCGAGTTCGGCCAGGTCCGCGGTGTCCCCCGTGCCCCAAGAGTCACGCGAGCGCACCGAGTAGAGCTGGCTCATGACGCCCCAGCCGGCCACGCCTTTTTCTGCCGGGGCGGGTAGGCGCGCGGGTACCACGATGAGCGCGCCGCTATGCCAGGTGGCGGCCTCCTCCCCCGCGGCTGGCGGGGTGACCTTGGCGCGCACCGTATGGTAGCCGAGCGGCAGGTTACCCGGGATGATGAAGGCGGCGCGGCCAATCATGGCACCGTCGATAAGGCGCGGGAGTTCAAAATCTTCGGACTGCACGGCGGGTAGTTCCGCGCCGTCTTCCAGTTCGTAGGTGAGGGCCACGGCGGCACCGTGGGGCACATGCACGCGGATGATCTGCTCATTGCCTTCGCGCACCACCGTGGTGGCGGGCAACACGTGGCGCCATTCGCGGCTATCGACCGTGTCCAGCGCCGCCTGCGCCGCTTCCGGAGTGGAGGTATCAATCCCCATGGCCGCGAGCACCGCGACGAGCGTATCGGCATCCACCGTCACGTATTCGCCCGCGAAACTCCAATAATGCGTTGCCACTCCGTATGCATCAGCGATGCGGTTGAGCATATCTTGCGGTGGTGAACCCGCCATGGTTCCCTCCTTGTGTCTCCCCGTGTGTCCCCGGTTGCTCGCCTCCGGTGGCGAGCCCGGTTACTAGAATATCTGCTCCGTTGCCTTTCCGTGGAATTTGGCGCCGTGGTGGGGATGGTGCGACGACGACGGCGCAGCTGGCGCGGGCACCCTGCCATGCGCCGTTGGCCCCGGGCCGGGCACCGTTGGCGCGTAGCAGGGCACCGCTGGTGCCCGGCCGGGCAGCGTCAGTCTAGGAATTCACGCGGGTATTCCGGCGTACCCGAAGCACCAGACCGGCCGCCAATGCACCGCCGGCAATCAGGCCGAGCATCGCCATTCCGCCCGCGCCGGTAGCCGGGAGGCGTGTGCCGGGAACGGCGGGGCGAGTTGGCCGCGGCGCAGGGGTTGTCGGGCCGGATGTCGGGACTGGTGCGGGCGTGGTTGGCTCCGCCGTTGGGACTGGTGCAGGCGACGTGCTTGGCCCCGTTGTCGGTTCCGGGGCTGGGGTGGTCGGGTCAATGGTGGGTTCGACCGTTGGCTCGGGCTCCACCGTCGGGACTGGTGCGGGCGACGTCGGCTCTGGCGCCGTTGGTTCCGGCTCCACCGTGGGTTCCGGCGTAGTTGGCTCCACTGTCGGCTCCGGCGCGGGCGGAGCGGGAGGCGCCACGGCCTTCACTTTCACGCGCACCTTCACCTTCGCTCCGGGAGTCACGTGGGTGCCCCGGCAGGAAAGCTGCGCGCCAGCGGCGCCATCCGTGACAGTGCAGGAGGTGCGGGGAGTCACTGCCGTGTATTGGCCAGCTTTCGCCGCTCCGACTGCGCTATCGCGGTCGGTCTCCACAATGTCCGAGAGTCCGATAATCTGCCACGTGGCGGGCGTGCCGTCGGCATAGGTGCCGCCGGTAAGCGGCAGGTTCTCCGCGGCCCACTCCCCGGAAATATAATTTCCTGGATTGCTGGCCACGAATTCAAATTCTTGTTCGGTTTCCGCCGCAACGTTGGTGGGAGCGGCGGGCGCCACCATGCTCACGCCTGTCGCTACGTCGGTCGCGCCGCTGAGCGGAGTCCCAATAACCGCGAACTCCGGAGCATTCAATTTCGGGGTGCCGCGGTACATGGTGAAGAGCCGCCCCGTATCCCCGTAGGCGGTGGTGTCACTGGCGGCGTCATAATTATCGACGGCCACCTGCCAGAATTCGCCGCTCTGATATTCGGTGAAGCCAAATAATCCTGGACGGATCATCATGCCGCTGACGAATTGGAGATTCTCATTTTCGAGCGAGCTGCTCGGCGTGGAATAGGCGTCGTCGTGCAGCTCCGCTTTATGCAATTCGTGCACCTGTACCGTGCTGGCCTCCACTAAGCCCGGCATCTTAATTCCCTGGGCGGTGATGGTGTCTCCGGTTTTCGCGCGCACCAGGCTGTTTGAGCGCATGGCCCAATATGTTCCGTCCTGGTAGAGCATTCCCTGCGCGGCCGAATGCGAGCTTTCCCCGGCGAATTCGCCGCTGTTGGTGAAATGGGTGCCGCCCCATGCGGGAGTGATGATGTCGGTAAGCGGCCGCGCCGTCACCATATCGGAGCGTTCCTTGATGAAAACATAATTCGGTTGGCCCTGGACGGGCACCAGGGCTGCGTCAAGCACCTGGTCGCCGTGGGGCATAGCGCCCAGGCGGGTGGTAACCACCTGGTTTTCCGCGGCCAAAGCGGGGTCTTTCGCTATTTTGATGAAGGAATAATTCGCGATCTCCGGGGCGCAATCCCCCTGCCCTTTCGAATATCCGGTTGCGGCGTAAATATTGCCGTCGGCGGGGTTGTAGACCATCGCTTCGACGATATTTCCGACCGTCCCTATTTTTGTTGTTTCCCAACCGGATGCGGTTCGGGTGTTTTTCCAGATTTCTGTTCGTCCGCGCGGAGCATCCGCCGGGCAGGACCCGGGGTTATCGAAAACGTGCTTCGCGGTAATAATGGAGTTGGAATCGGTGGCGAAACTTGCCGGTTGTTGTGCCAGTGCGGCAACCGAGCCTGCCCCGATAACGGCGAGCGCCGCAATAGCAGCTCCGGCGGTGCGTGTGTGGCGCGAAAAAGCTCTCAGGATAGACATGCTCTGCCCTTTCAGAGACGACTAAACTTTCCTCCATCTTAACTAATTATTCACAACTTGTGGGGAATTCCGGCGCAAAATCTATGCGGAACTGCATATCTAAAACATCAAATTATTTCGGTGCGAAAATCTATGCCTGCGAAAAATCGCACACGGCGCCCTACGGCCGTGCGGACGAGCCTACATCGTACGGGCGGGTCTACGTCGCGCAGGTGGGCCTACGCCCCGCAAGCATGCCTAAACCGTGCGCGCAGGGTAGGCGTGCCGAAGGTAGATAAAGGAAATAATCGTTGCACCCGCGATAAGCAGCCAGGTTATCCCGTAGGGCAGCGCAGAAATGCCATCTCCCGATACGAAAGCCAGGGCCACGATGGAGGTGGTCAGCGGGATAAACATCGTGGATGCGAGGGATTCCACGATCACCGCAGAGCTGGCCATCTCCTCGATGGTGATGCCGTCGGGTTCATCCGGGTCGTCGAAGAAAATATTGAGGGTGTCCAGGTAGGCGATGCCTATGCCGATCCCGGCAAGGGTCCACGCGATGCAGAAGACAGGCGTAGCTGATACCGGGCGCCACCCGAAGAAAATCCACGCCGCGAAGAAGAGCGCCGCGAGCGCGATGAAACCGAGGCCGAAAATAACACGGAGCTGATATCCGCGCCGAGACGCGGCCGGTTTGATACCGCAGACCACGCCCACAACGGCCCAGCCGAGCCCGCCGCCCATAATGATGATGCCCAGGGCGTCCGGGCCGGCCTGGTAGAGGTCGTGCGCGGTGAGGGAAACGAGTTCATTTCCCGCAAAATAGCCGCCGGTCAGGAAGAGCATGCCGGCCAGTGCGGCGCGGCGGGGTGTTTTTTGAGTGAAGGTGCCCTGCGGCATGAGGAGCACGGCCACGCGGCCCAGCACGGCCACCCCGATGACCATGAGCACGATCTTGAGCGGGCCGGATGCCGGAATAATTGTTATTCCCACGCCCGCCACGATGAGGAGGAGCGCGGTATAGGAGAAGGGTGATTCTTTGCGTTCCCCTTCGGTTTGAAGATTGAGGGCGATAACGAAGCGGGCTATCAGAAGTAGCGGGAGGTAGAGGAGCATGGCCCAGCGCCAGGAGAGCAGGTGCGTTGCCCACGCCGCATAGGCCGGGCCTACCACGGAGGAGACCACCCAGCTGGCGGAGGAAAAAGCTAGGGTGAGGCGCCGGGCACGCCCGGATAGCCCCAGCGCTACCGCGCCGATGGAAGTCATGGCCAGGGTGGAACCGGCCAGCCCCCGGATCACCGCACCGAGAAGATAGACCGAGATATGGGGCGCCGCAGCGCTGGTGCACGCACCCAGCACCAGGAACACGGTGGCGCCCATGAGGAGGCGCGGCAGCCGCATCCGATTCATGAGCGCCGCACCGATGGGCAGCCCCGCCATGGAAGCAATCGCGGATACTCCCATAATCACGCCGTAGAGGTTTTGCGCGTGCAGGTCTTTGGCCAGGATCGGCAAAATCAGCTGGTTGAGGTAGGTCTGCATTCCCCCGATAAGTTCGAGGATAATGACGGCAATAGCGATCACCAGCCCGGCGCTTCGTTTTTTCATGGTCTAACTGTAGCCGGGCCGGAAGTCCCAAGAAATACCGAAGCCGCCACAAGATCTCGCCACAAGGCCCGTCTCAAAATATGGACACATATGCTATGGTGGCTTCGTTCGACCAAGCACGCATCTTGACGCCACCGCTATAAAACAGCGCGATCCGGTGCGAAACAACACTATTCGAGCGCCACACTCTCCACGTATGCGCGATATGGCCTGTTCAGATGCTGAGATTGTGAAAGGTTTCTGTGCCCGCTTTTATCACGCATCTGCGTTCCCTACTGCCCTGCACCGATGACCTACGCGCCACCAAAAAATATTGGCGCCAAGATATCGCTGCGGGGGTCACGGTGGGAATCGTAGCCCTCCCCCTCGCCCTAGCTTTCGCTATTTCCAGCGGCCTGAGCGCGGAGGCCGGCCTCATTACCGCCATCGTTGCGGGAATTATCGCGGCAATCTTCGGCGGCTCCAATTACCAGATCTCCGGGCCCACCGGCGCCATGGCGGTCATCTTGGCACCCATCGTCGCCGCGCACGGTGCGCGAGTGGTGCCGCTCCTGTGCCTCATGGCGGGAGGCCTCATCCTCCTGGCCGGGGTGTTGGGCCTGGGGCGCGCCGTCTCCCTCATTCCCTGGCCGGTGATCGAAGGTTTCACGGTGGGCATCGCCGCCATTCTTTTCTTCCAGCAGGTCCCGAATATTATCGGCGTGGAGACGCGCGCCGGCCTGAGCACCCTGCCGGCCGACTTCGAAGCCCTCACCCGCATAACTCCCGCAACGGTGCTCACCACGGGGCTGCTCTGCCTGGCCGCCATCGTCATTATCGCGGCGTGCACGAAAATCTCGAAGAAGCTCCCCGGATCTCTCATCGCGGTACTGGTGGTAAGCTTGGCCGCCTGGGCCGCCGGCCTCACGGTGCCCACCATCGGCACCATCCCCTCCGCTCTCCCCGCACAGGTCGTCCCCGAAATCTCCATAAGCCTCCTCAGCGCCCTGGCGCCGGGCGCGCTCGCGGTGGCGGCCCTGGCGGGTATCGAGTCGCTCATCTCCGCGCGGATCGCGGCGGGGATGGTGCGCGGCGGCAGCTATTCTCCGGATCGGGAGCTGGTGGGCCAGGGCCTGGCGTCGGTGGGCTGCGGGCTTTTCGGCGGCATGCCCGCCACCGGCGCGATCGTCCGCAACGCCGTGAATGTGCGTTCGGGTGGGCGTTCGCGCCTGGCCGCCCTCATCCATTCCCTGGTTCTCATCGCGGTGGTCTACCTGGTCTCCGCCGCGGTCTCTGCTATCCCGCTCTCGGTTCTTGCCGGCGTGCTGGTGGTGACCTGCTACCGCATGATTAATCCGGATACGGTGCGCCAGGTGATGCGTTCCAACCGCTCGGATGCTTCCGTTTTCGTGATCACGGCGATTATTACGGTGGGTCTGGATATTATTTGGGCGATCACCGTGGGAATTATTATTTCCGGGATTCTGGTGTTGCGGCGCATGGCGAACCGTTCGGGTATTTTCCGCGAGGATCTCCCCTCCGATCCGAAAATTGCTATTTTGCGGGTAGACGGCACCATGTTCTTCGGCGTGGGCGACCGCATCGAGCGCGAAATCCCGCGCCTGGCGGGCGTGGACGTGGTAATTTTGCGCCTCTCCCGCGTCGGAATCGTGGACGCCACCGGGGTGCGAGCCCTGGCGCAGGTGGTGGACCGCCTGGTCGATGCCGGCAATACCGTGCTGGTCAAGGGCCTCCCCAAGCAGGTGCAGGAGATGGCCCAGCGCATGGAACTGGGCCAACTCAGCATCGGCGATTATCTTTTCACGGATATGGACGGCGCGATGGCGCAGGCCCGCCGCATCGTGGCCGCGAATGGCAGCTCCACCGCCACCGGCCGTTTCCGCGCGGTCGAAGAAACGTAAGTCCCCATCATCTACCGGTCCCGCACATTTTCTGGTACCGTTCCCGGTGACAGGACTCCCCGCACCTCTCGTAGAAGTGTCCCAGGGGAGACGTTTTTTCTCACCACCCCGCGAACCATACCTTGTCGCCTTTTCGCGCGCGTGCGAAATAGGTACGACGACGCCGCCTCCCCCGCTACCGCCTAAATGAGGGATGCACCGCACTCATGAGAATGCCCAATGCCAGCAGCACCACGCATACTGCAATCGGTAGCCACGGTGCGATCCCATAGAGCGCCGTGGACGCAACGGGGGCCAGCACATAGGCCATGCCGTTATTGGCATTGATGAGCCCGGCCATGCCGCCTTGCTCATGCGGCTCCATCTTCAGGGTGGGCGCGGTGTTATAGCCCGGCATCGCTAAACCGGAGCCGAGCCCCGCCAGCACGCAGGCCAGCACGAAAATCCACAGGTGGCTCGGGTAGAGCAGCAGGGCCACCGCCACGAAGAAGATCACCAGGCCGCGGCGGAAGAGCTGCACCGCGTTCCAGCCGAGCCGCGGTGCCAGCGCGGCCTGGGCGATGATCATGACCACTCCCATAATGGACATGCACAAGGCCGTAAATCCGGCGGTGGCCGCCGCTTCCAGCCCCAATGCGTCTTGGAGCAGGAAGCCGAACACGGTGGTCAGGGTGGAAAATACGGTGAACATGAGGAAGCCGCAGGCTAGGAAGGCGAATGCTCGCGGGTCGAAGTAGCTGACTTTAGCGGGCTTCTCCACCCGCTTTTCACCCCGGGTGGGTTTGAAGGTCACCAGCAGCACTACAACCCCGGCCAAAATCATGAGCGGCATGACCACCAGCGGCAGCATAAATCCGCCGAGGGCCGCCAGGCTCCCACCCACCAGCGCACCGAGGATGGTGGCGAATCCTTGCGCGGCGCCCAGCATGCCCACGCCTTTGACTCGCTGCGCCTCACTGTAGGTGTGGGTGATGATGTAGGTCTGGGCGGCGGGCGTGATGGCGGCAATGGATCCGCCGTACAGCAGGCCCCGGGTGAACACCACCCCGATCACCAGGGCGCTCCCAACCAACGCTCCTTGCAAGCCAAACCAGGCCACTACCGCGAAGGCCGCGAGCGCGGTGGCCGCGCCGAGCATGCCGGTCACCAGGATGGGGCGGGTGCCCCGCCGCAAGGAGACCCTCCCCCACGTGGTTGAGCTAAGCGAGAGCACGATGGCCGCCAGGGAGATCGTCGCCCCGATATGCCATTCTTGCAGGCCGATTTCGCGCGAGAGCGGGGCAATAATCGGGTTGAGAATCATCTGGCCCATATAGGCCAGTAACACGGTGAGAAATAGTGGGAACAGGCCAGGAATCTGGCCCTTTGTCGAGCCAGGCTCCAATTCCGGTTCCGCTGCCGGTTGCGGGTGAGTATTCGCGTCGGTCATAGCGCTTCCTTTTCAGAAGTAATGGGTGAACGGCACACACACTAGAACACTGTTCTAGTAATGTCAATGCGGGGTGGCGATATGCTGGGCATATGCACGCTAAATCCGTGAACACCGGCCGGCGCGTCGGCCTGACCCAGGATAAGATTCGCCACGCTGCCCAGGCCCTTTCCCGTGACCGCGGCATCGAAAATTGGTCGATTCGCGATTTAGCGCTTGAACTCAAGGTCTCCCCTTCGGTGATTTACCACTACTTCGCCAATCGGGACGCCATCGTCGATGCCGTGATAGCGCATCTCATCGGCTCCATCGCCCTGCCCGAAGCAAGCCTGGAGTGGAAAGAGTGGTTCATGGCGCTGGCGCAGAACGCCCGCCCGGTTCTGCTTGAACATCCGGGGGTAACGGAGCGGATGATGCACGGCAATTTCAGTGCCGAGATGCTCCCCCTCCTTGAAGCATCTTTCGAAAAATTGCACGAGGCCGGTTTCCGCCATCACGCCCCGCAGGCCTACACCATGATTATCAATACAATTCTGTGGGCGATCACGGCGCGCAATTTGCGCAGCCCCACTCGCCGCGAGCAGCGCCACGATCTAGGCCGCATGGTCGCCCAGGCCCAGCCCCTGGCCGCCACTTCCACCGCGCTCACCGATATGCTCACCAACTACCTGCTGCCCCTCACGGATCCGCAGCACGAAAACCAGATGAGCCAGGAATACTTCACCATCATGGTGCAAGCCCTCCTGGTGGGCCTGGAACAAACGCTCCTCCCCCGCGAAAGCACCGAGTAGCGCGTACCGACGTTCACTTATACATCTAAGATTGTTATAATTCTACAACTCGACGGCGACTTCACGAGATTCTTCGATCTTCCGGTAAGCCGTTGCAATTTAGGTTTCCAGGTGCCACTCCAGGCTCACACGGCACCGCTTCCATGGTGTGTAGACTACATAGGAATGGGAATGGGAATGGGAATGTGAGGAGACAATATGGGGTACCCGCTAGATATTAAAACAGTTGCAGTCACAGAGCTTTCACTCGACCTGCGCAATTATCGCATGCCGATCCACGCTACCGACGAGAATGAGGCCATTCTGTATCTTATTCAGAATGAAAAGGTCTTTGAACTAGCTAGCGAGATTCTAAAGGCCGGCTACCTCGACAACGAAATCCCCCTTGTCACCTCTACGGATACTGGATATACAGTTCTCGAAGGAAATCGCCGCGTTACAGTACTGAAACTACTGAATAACCCCGCACTCGCCCATCGCTTCGGAGATAAAATCGCGACACAATATGATCGACTTGTCACAAAATACAAGAGCGAATTGGCCGATATTCCATCTCACATCCGCGTTATGGTCTCGGAATCCGCAGATGAACTCCAGCCACATATAGCGCGACTACACACGCAAACAGCAAAGAAGCAATGGTCTACCGAGCAACAGGCACAGTTTTATTACGTCCAGATTGAATCCGGATCGACCGTCGCAGATTTAAAGTCGCGTTATAATTTAAAATCCCGTCTCAATCGGCTTTTGCAAGCGGGATCATTTTTCGCTCTGGTCGACGCACTGCGTGGGCGGCTCACCGAAGAAGAAGTGAAACTATTAGCATCGGTCAAGGCATCCCCTCTCGAATACGCGCTCCGGCTGGAAGAGATTCGCCAACTTACTGGGCTGAAATTTACAAAAGAAGGTCTATTCGCTCCCTGCGGGACGACACCAAAGGAAATGGCAGATAGATTAACTGACGACCAGCTGGTTATTCTCGTGCGGTTAGCGCAACTCATGAAGGAAGGGGAACCACCTCTAAATACCCGTCATCCGATTCACAAAGGTGACGAAAAAGCTCGCTCGGAAGTTCTAAGTTTCCTTTCCAACGGTGATACGCCCCCAATAAATAAAGAACAAGATCAAGGGCACCAGGACAACTGCGCTAAAAAATCTTCACCTGAATCGGAGCCCTTTTCCCGTCCAAAAAGCGAGACAAGTAACAATCATTCCCCGAAATCCCCTGGCGAGAGCTCGCAACCAAGCGTCGATGCCACCCTCGACTCAGACGTCTTTAAAAACGGAAATATTAGCCTTAAGAATGCATTAAGGAAAAATCTAAAAGATGGATCGCACAATGACGATAACCAGCTCGGCGTCAAGTACGTCCACCCAACTTTCACCATCAACGAATCCGTTGAGTTTGAGCACGTAAATGGCCTCCTTTATGGAGTATTCACTTACGGAAACCTACCAGCTAACCAAACAAACAGGCGCGCGAAGCTCTACCTTATTACTCCAGCGCTCCGGTCCCTTTTCGAACTCACTCTGTCCGCGTTGGACCTTTCAAATATACCGGACATGAAGTTGCCTTCCCGTCCCCACTCCAACCATAAGCAAAATGTAGACTATGTTGTCGAAAAACTATCGGACAATTGGGGCTGCGGACTGTTTATTGGACATTATCGCTTAAAACCGCTTGACGATGCTCCACAATCGTTAAACCATCGAACTTCAAGGTAATACGCTTCTGGTTATAGAAGAACATATACTCGTCTATCGCCTCGCATAACTCATCGGTTGTAGCCCACTTCTTCCCGTGATAAATCTCGGTTTTCATCCGCCCGAAAAACCCCTCACAAGCAGAATTATCCGGACTACACCCCTTCTTCGACATCGACCGCGTCAACCCGTAACGCCGCGTAAGCTCAATCCAGGACACAGACCGGTAGTGGACTCCCCGATCCGAATGGATCACGAGTGGATGCTCACTCTGGCCGGCTTGTAGCTCGTTTAGACGCTGGTGCGGGAGGGTTGCCAGGGCGTTTTCAAGGGAGGAATCAGCCAACACTGAGGTTGGGTGTAATCCCCTCGTATACGCCACGACTTTCCCGTCATAACAGTCAATAATCGGGGAGAGATAAACCTTCCCGTTAGCTGCGTGGAACTCGCTGATATCCGTGAGCCAAAGCCGTCCGGGCTCATCAGCGTGGAAGTCACGCTCGACTAGGTTTTCCGGTGCCGGGCTGATCTCCCCGCCGTAACTAGAGTACTTCCGGCGTGCTTTGGCATACCTGACCGGGATTTCCTCTTCCCGCATCAAGCGCTGGATGACTTTCTCCGAGACCACATACCCAAGCTTTCTAAGCGCTAAACGGATACGCCGATACCCATACGTATACAAGCCCTCGCGCGCGATCTGAGCGATCAACTCACGCAAGCGAGCATGCTTGTCAGGCCGCTCTAGCTGTTTAGCGGTGTAATAGTACGAGCTTGCCGGCAAATCCAAGGTATCTAAGACCATGGCTAGCGGCGTGGTAGAGCGTAGCTGGTTAGCTACCCGTGTTTTCTCTACCGCTTCACTGCGCCCGCCTGTGCGGGCTTTTCCTTTTTTTGCTAGCTCGAGCTGGGCTTTCAAGACGCGTTTCTGCACGATTAAATCGGCTACAAGAGCACGTAATTCTTCCGGGTCTTGGGGTAGCTGGGCTTCCAGTTGGTGGCGGGTTTTCGCTTTGATCTGGTCGCATTCTTTCTCGTTCATGAGTCCTAGACTGCCTTCCGCATCCCACTTTTTAACCCAAGCATAGATGTTTGTGCAGTTCACGATTCCTAGATCCTGGGCGATAGTGTAGGCGTTTTCCCCGCTGCGGAATCGCTTGCAGGCAGTTACTTTCACGTCCGTTGATATTTTCTGGTTAGGGGCGTGTTTCTTCGGTTTTCTCTGCTCTGGTTTCTCGTTGCTATTCCGGATCCATTTGTAGAGCGTGTCTCGGCCTGGGTAGCCCAGTTTACGGACTGTGGCGGTTACCGATTGCGTGCGTTGGTAGGTGGTGAGGGCTTTACGGATCTGCTCTCTCGTGTACGTACGCTTACTCATTGAACGTTCTCCTTAAAAATCTCTAGGAAACCGTCCGCACCCCCATTCCTTCCTCACTTATGTTTCAAAACAGTTCCCAGAATTCGGCGGATACAAGAAGCTCAAATCAACGTTCGATGCATGCAATTTTTCAGAAGCTGCTGGCACCTATGGAAATCTAGCAGCACATGCGTCCTATCAGAACCTGACAGGGCAGCACGTTATAAGCGCTTTCAATGCGGCAGTACTTTTCGCCTTCCTCTCTCAATGGTATGCGGACTATAAAACTAAATAAGTATATTTTCGACTACTCTACATACCTGCAACCTTATTTATGATTGCAATTTTATCCGCCAGGTACCGTGATGTTATTAAAAGTTCCTGAGCGGTTGTTTTCTTATGCGCTGAATAAGTAATCGAGAGAGGCACACAGTAATCATTGCGGTACAAGTCTCTAACGAGAGGGTGGTTATCATAAGTGATCACCCACCGCCCTTCTGGGTATTCATGGATGACATTGGCTAGACTCATATGGTCGTAGCCGTCAAAAGCGTTAAGGTATAGTCTCGAGCCCGCTTGAACATACGGGGGATCAATATAAAGAAGCGTACTCTCATCATTGCCATAAGCACTAATAATGTCGCGACCATCCTTGTTTGTCACCAACATCTGGTCAAGATGCGGAATTAAATCCGTGACACGTTTAACCAGCGCCCCTCGGTTAAATCTAGCATCCATCTTATAATTACCGGTTTGCTTTTTACCACCAATCACACCTGCATTGAGGATTCCCGACCTGTTCGTACGATTGAGATAGAAGAATGCTAGTCCTAACTCCGGGCTTGGACAGAGCGCCTCCCTATATATTGTTCTTTGATAATTCCATTGTTCAACGTCGAGTGGAACGTTTTCAATGAACGATACCAAGCGGTCCACGTTATTCTTGAAAAGCTTCCAAAATGAGTAAACAGCAGGATCGAGATCATTGATGTGCAACTCATTAACCTGGCCGGAAGAAAGAAGGGCAATTCCTGCACCGGCACCACCTGCGTAGGGTTCCACATAACGTCGAATACCACCATCCGAGTCGAGAATTTTAGAAAGAAACCCGGCCAGTTTCGCCTTCCCCCCTGGATACCGAAGTGGCGATAATGACGAGAAAGTACGTCTAGCTACAATGCATAGCGCATCGGTTTGCCCTTCGCATTCGGCTACGCAACTAGTGTTGATCAAACCCATAGATATTCTCCCATCCCCTAATAGTACGGGACAAAGCAAGGGAGAGGGCGATTTCCCCCGACACCTCACTTGACAAGATTCAACGAGCCTAAAAAGCGGTTCAACCCCCTGCCTATGCACGCGAAACATCAGAGCCACCGCCTAAGATAGTCCCATACCACCCCGGCCCGCACCCGCGCGCCCGGGCCCGCCGTGAAAGGAGCCGCGCGTGGCACTGACCCTATCCACCATCGAGGAAAGCGTGCGCGCGCTGGCCGGCCAACCCAGCTACACCCGCGATTTCTTCTTTGACCTGCTGCGCGCGTACGGCATCTCAAAATCTTCCATCGCCCGCCTGCGTTCCACCACCGCCAGCTCGATCAACGTCGCGGCCGACCGCGAACACGAAATTGCGTGGAAAAACAAGCTGTACATCCGCAAAACCTCCGGCGACCTCGTGGCCGCGGCCCTCGATCTCAAAACCAGCGACACCGCGATCCGCTACAACACCCGTTTCGTCATCGCCACCGATTACATCAGCCTCGCCGCTTTCGATACGAAAACGGGCGATTCCCTCATCACCCCGCTCGCGCAGATCGACAAAAACATCACATTCTTCCTGCCGTGGGCGAATATGGAGCGCCGCGATTTCGCCTCGGATACCAAAGCGGACCGCCGCGCCGCCGAACACATGAGCAAGCTCTACGACGACCTCCTCGAAGCCAGCCCGGATATGCTCACCGACGCCGCGTCCCGCCACGGCCTCAATATTTTCTTCACCCGCCTCCTTTTCTGTTTCTTCGCGGAGGACACCGGCATTTTCGCGCGCGGCCAGTTCACCAGCGCCATCGGCTCTTTCACCGCCCGCGACGGCTCCGACACCGCGGAATTCCTCCGCACCCTCTTCCGCGCCCTCGACACCCCGAACGCCGCGGACAAACCCGTCTACCTGCAAGACTTCCCGTACGTCAATGGTCGCCTTTTCCGTATTAATAACGACGACGACGCCTCTTTGGCGGTCCCCCACTTCACCATGGCGGCCCGGGACTCCCTCTTGCGGCTCGGCACCCTGGATTGGTCAGAAATCAACCCTGATATTTTCGGTTCCATGTTCCAGGGCGTGGTCGATAAGCAGCAGCGCGCCAACCTGGGTCAGCACTACACCTCGGTTCCCAATATCTTCAAAACCATCCGCCCGCTCTTCCTGGACGAGTTGGAAAAGCAATACGATGCTGCCGCCAATTCAGTAAAGAAACTGCGGGATTTGCTGGCTCGTATCCAAAGCATTAAGGTATTCGATCCCGGGTGCGGCAGCGGCAATTTCCTTGTTATTGCTTATAAAGCGCTGCGCCAGCTGGAGCACCGAATCCTGGAACGCATCGATAGCCTCTCCACCTCGGGCTCCTGGTCTTTGCTGGGGATGGGCGAGGAAGAAAAGTTGGGCGCAGCTACCCTGGGCCTGGCTTCGTCGGTTATCAATATCGAGAACTTCTACGGCATCGAAATCGATGACGTCTCGGTCGAAATGGCGATCCTCTCGCTCTGGATCGCTAAGCACCAGATGAATGAGGAATTCGCGGAGAAATTCGGCGTGGATATTCCCCTCATCCCGCTCAAGGAAACCGGGCATATTGTGCACGGGAATGCCACCCGCCTCGACTGGAACGAGGTCTGCCCCAATAACGGAACAGATGAAATTTACATTATCGGAAATCCACCCTATGTAGGAAGTACATACCAGACCAAGGATCAGAAGGAGGACTTCGCCTATGTTTTCGATAGCGCGAAGTATCCGAAGAAGCTCGATTACGTTGCCCTCTGGTTCATTAAGGGCGCCAATTACATTCGCGGCACCCGAGCCAAGCTCGCTTTTGTGACCACGAATTCCATTACCCAGGGCGAGCAGGTCGCTCTGCTCCACCCCTACGTTTTCACGGGCGGCATTGAAATCGGCTACGCCTACACCTCCTTCAAGTGGAGCAATAACGCCTCCCATAATGCCGGAGTAACCGTGGCCGTTATCAGCCTGCGCAACGAATCTTCCGAACCGAAATGCCTCTTCACGGACCTGGTGCGAACTCCGGTTGAGAATATTAACGCCTACCTCATTGCTGGTGAGAGCACCTTCGTCACTGCAAGAAGCACAACTTTATCCCCGTTCCTACCAAAAATGACCAAGGGATCCCAACCGACTGACGGCGGTAACCTCATCCTTTCGGATCAGGAAGCTGAAGACCTCCTCACTAGCCATCCCGAGCTTTCCGAAGTCCTCAAGCAGTTCGTGGGAGCTGACGACTACATCAATGGGAAAGACCGCTACTGCCTGTGGCTCACGGAAGAAAACCGGCACGAAGCAGCCGAGATTCCGGAGGTGAAGCGGCGCCTGGAGCACGTTTCCGCTATGCGTTCGGCCAGCACAAAGAAGCAGACCCAAGAGTTTGCTGCTATTCCTTGGCGATTTGGGGAAGTCCGCTATAAGCCTACGGATTCGATTATCGTTCCAAGTGTTTCTTCGGAACGCCGTGAGTACGTTCCCGTCGGCTACCTTGGCCCAGACACCATCATTTCCAATCTGGCGTTCGCTATCTACGATGCTGAGCCGTGGCTGTTCGCCTTGCTCACCTCGAAAATGCATATGGCTTGGCTACGCGCTGTTGGGGGCCAGCTCGAAACCCGGCTACGCTACTCGAATACCTTGGTTTATAACACTTTCCCCGTGCCAGAGTTGTCGGCGTCGTCGAAAGAAGAACTTACGAAACGTGCGCTACGCGTACTCGATGTACGCGAATACCACTGCGAAAAAACCTTAGCCGAGCTCTACGACCCGGACCTTATGCCACGCAACCTCCGCGAAGCGCACGAAAAAATTGACGAGGCAGTCGATAGACTTTATCGCAACAAGCCCTTTGCTTCTGATGAGGAGCGGCTGGCCGTCCTGTTTGAGAAATATCAGCAGCTCGTTGCGGCGGAGGGGAAGTAGCGTGGCGCGCGCCGCCGGGAGTGAGGAAGATATGCACCGCATCGATATACCGGAAACGCACACCGAGCCCTTGGCGTCGATTCTCAATAATTTGCGGCTGGAGCGCTGCGGGACGGGGCGGTATCGCGGCCAGAACCTGGTGCAGATCACCGGGAAAGTGTACGGCGGGCAGGTGCTCGGGCAGGCCACGATGGCGGCGGCTGATGATGTGCAGCGCTCGCTCGGCATCGGTGAGGATGAGCGGCTGGCGCATTCCATTACCGCGGCGTTCCAGCGGGCCGGGCACCTGGATGAGCCTATCGAGTTCCAGGTGGAGGAGATCAACGATCTGCGCTCCTTCTCTACCCGGAATGTCACCGCGTACCAGGGTGACCGGTTGATTTTCACGGCGCGGGTGTCGTTCCAGTTGCGCCAGCCCGGGCCTACCCTGGCTTCCTCCATGCCGGATGTTCCCGGGCCGGAGGGGCTGCCGTCTTCGGTGGATTTCTTCGGGGCGCTCGATAACGTGTTCGCGAAGGTGATGTCGTCCACGAACGGGATCGATATGCGGCGGGTGGAAGGTGATATCTACCTGCGGCCGGATCCGGGGCGGTCCCCGCGCCAGCACCTGTGGCTACGGGCGCGTTCGCCGATGCCGGAAGGGACCTCGCGCACCCTCCAGCGGGCGATGCTCGGGTATTCGGCGGATCAGTTCATGTTGGAGCCGGCCTTGCGGGCCCTCGGCTTGGCCTGGCTTTCCCGCGGGATTTCGGTGGCGACCCTCGATCACGCGATCTGGTGGCATCGCAATTTTGATATGTCGGAGTGGATTTTGGCGGAGATGGAGTGTGTTTCCGCGCAGAACGGGCGCGCCCTGGTGAACGCAAAGTTCTTCCAGGACGGCCGCCATATTGCCTCCATGAGCCAAGAAGGGATGGTCCGGGTGCCAGAACGACACCCGGACCATCCCGAGCAGCATGTCGAGTAGCTGGCGGTAGCTACTCAATGTGGGCGCTGCGCGCGTGGGCATAAGCGGTTGACTCGTGCCCGTACGCAGTTAGCGCGCCTGAACTTTTCGCACGCGCGCTTAGCGCGGCGGCTCGCCTAGCGCGCCAGTTTGTCTAGCGCGTGAGCTTGTTTAGCGCGTGAGCTTGCGGTGGGCGCCGGCACCCGGGTTGAGTGCGGCTTCACCCAGGCGTTCCACCTTGTTCTTCTCGTAGCCTTCGAAGTTACCTTCGAACCAGTACCACTTGGAGGGATCCTCATCGGTGCCTTCGTAGGCGAGGATGTGGGTGGCCACGCGGTCAAGGAACCAGCGGTCGTGGGTGATAACCACGGCGCAACCCGGGAACTGCAAAAGCGCGTTTTCCAGGGAGGACAGGGTTTCCACGTCCAGATCGTTGGTCGGTTCGTCAAGGAGCAGCAGGTTGCCGCCCTGCTTGAGGGTGAGGGCGAGGTTGAGGCGGTTGCGTTCACCACCGGAAAGCACCCCGGCCTTCTTCTGCTGATCCGGGCCCTTGAAGCCAAATGCGGAAACGTAGGCGCGCGAGGGCATTTCCACCTGGCCGACCTGGATGTAATCCAGCCCGTCAGAAACAACTTCCCACAGGCTCTTTTCCGGATCGATACCGGCGCGGTTCTGATCCACGTAGGAGATCTTCACCGTTTCCCCGATCTTCAGCTCCCCGCCATCGAGGGGTTCGAGGCCGACGATGGTCTTGAAGAGGGTGGTTTTACCCACGCCGTTCGGGCCGATAATGCCCACGATGCCGTTGCGCGGCAGCGAGAAGGACAGCCCGTCGATGAGCACGCGGTCCCCGAAGCCCTTCTTGAGGTTCTTCGCTTCGATAACCACATTGCCCAGCCGCGGCCCCGGCGGAATCTGGATTTCTTCGAAGTCGAGCTTGCGGGTGCGTTCAGCTTCCGCTGCCATTTCTTCGTAGCGTTCCAGACGTGCCTTCGACTTGGCCTGGCGGCCCTTCGCCGAGGAACGCACCCACTCAAGTTCATCCTTGAGGCGCTTGGCGAGCTTGGCATCCTTCTTGCCCTGGATTTCCAGACGATCCTTCTTGGTTTCCAGGTAGGTCGAGTAGTTGCCCTCATAGGGGTAGAGGCAGCCGCGGTCCACTTCCGCGATCCACTGCGCCATATTGTCCAGGAAGTAGCGGTCGTGGGTGATGGCGATAACCGCACCCGCGTAGGACTTCAGGTGCTTTTCGAGCCACAGCACGGATTCGGCATCCAGGTGGTTCGTCGGTTCGTCAAGGAGAAGCAGGTCCGGGGCTTCCAGCAGCAGGCGGCACAGGGCCACGCGGCGGCGTTCCCCACCGGAAAGTACGGACACCGGGGTATCCCCCGGAGGGCAGCGCAGCGCGGCCATGGCCTGCTCCAGCTGAGAGTCCAGATCCCAGGCGTTCGCGGCATCGATTTCCGTTTGCAGCTTGCCCATTTCTTCCATGAGGGCATCGAAGTCCGCATCCGGATTCGCCATTTCTTCACCGATGGCGTTGAAACGGGTGATCTTCTCCAGAATGTCCTTACGCCCTAGCTGCACGTTTTCCAGGACGGTCTTATCCTCTTCGAGGGGAGGTTCCTGAAGGAGGATACCCACCGTGTAGCCCGGGGAGAGGCGCGCTTCCCCGTTGGAGGGCTCATCCAGCCCGGCCATGATCTTCAAGATTGTTGATTTACCGGCACCGTTCGGACCGACCATGCCGATCTTGGCTCCGGGGAAAAACGCCATGGTGACGTCGTCAAGGATGGTCTTATCCCCCACACGCTTGGAAGCGTGGATCATCTGGTAAATGTATTCAGCCACTTATCCCGTCCTGATTCGCGATTCAGTGCCGCGCATCGCGCTAGGTGTTGCGCGAGCGGCCCAGACCAGTGTACCGAGCCGCCCGCGAAAAGTCCCCCCGATGTGACTGGAACCGGGATGGAATGGGATTTTCTCAAGTAGATAAGCATGCCATCGCGGCAGACTATGGATATCTACGTGGTGGTAAAAGAATCGCTAACGAGTCTGGTAGATGTCTCTTCGGTATACGCCTTGCCTAGGAGGCTGAAACTAATTTTCCACCCCGAGGCGACGCACCACCTCATCAAAAGGTATGAGCCGCTCTTTGCCGGACTCAACATCCGCCCAGATCTTCTCCGCCTCAATGAGGTCAAGGGCATCTTCAATAGCCTCGTGTGCCACTACTTCGGCATTGTCACCCGCAAGTTCTTCAAGACGGTCAAGCATTTCTTCACCAATATTGATACTCATCTTTACATCCCTCCCCTCAATAACTAGGCGCGGAAATAGTGAAGTGGTCCAGGGTTTGTTCCGAGGAATTAAACCCGGGCATGCTTGTAGTGTACCTATCAGAACAACGGGTGAGTAGAGGCATTTTCGGCATCACCATGCGCCACCTGACGGATCCGAGCGCAAGGCTTCATCCGCTGACATCGCATCAGGTGACATCGAGTCAGGTGACATCCCCGGAGGCGGCACACCTATTCCAGCTGGCCCGAGCGGTTCACCCGACGCTTCAGAAGAATCCGACTCCTCGGTGAGCCAACGGCTATCCCCCGGCGTGCTTTCCCCTGCCGCTGTATCCGCGGAACTCACCGTGCCAGCGACTCCGCCATTTGTTTCCGCAGCTGGATCGGGGCGCACTTTGACGAAGCTGGCCCGCCCGGTGGTGAGCTCGACTCCCACGGCATCGGCAAAGAGGGTGAGCCCGCGCATGGTGGAACCGTCCTTACCGGTCCATTCGCGCATATCGAGCCGCCCGCGCACCAGCAGCGGGGTGCCGGTAGTCACCGATGTTTGGATATTACGGCCGAGGGTGCCGCGAGCCCGCACCGTGTACCAAATAGTATTGCCGTCCTCAAAGCGGTTAGTTTCTCGCGAGAAGTAGCGCGGGGTCACCCCAAGATTGACCGTGGTGACATCCCCACTGGTGGCGTTCTCATAAACTTTCGGGTTGCCGCCGGCATATCCACGTACCGCGACGATGGTGTCATTAACCATGATGCTGTCCTTTCCCACCGCCACGTGCGGGCGGTGGACACCATCATGACCCGCTCACTCTCGCTCGGCTATCCGCATGCACCTGCTTGTGGATAACCATGACATTTCGGCAACCTGTGGATAGATCGCCAGCTACTCTCCCTACTCCCCACGCACCACCTGGCGCACGCGCGCGTACTGGTCGAGCACCTCCCGCGCCGGAGCAACGCAATGNGGCGCGGGCATGCCAGCCCACCCCGGCAATCGCCTCGGCCACCGCCGGCACGCCGGATGCCACCGACAGCCCGCGCGCGATCTCCTCCGCTTTCTCCGCCTCCAAAGCCACCGGCGCAGCCTCAAGGCCCTCCCCCAGGCGCGCCCCGATCTCGTCAAGATACGCAGCGGTGGTCTCCAGCGCGGCATTCGTGAGCCCGGCTGCCTTCTCCAGGGCGTCGCGCAGCGGCTCCAGCCCGCGCCGTCGCAGCGCCGAGACCGGGAAAATCGGGACGCTATCGGCAATACCGTCCGCGCGTAGCAGCTTGCGGATATCCGCGGTGATGGCCTCCGTGCCGCCCTCCGGGAGGGTATCGATCTGGTTGAGGACCACGATCATACGATCGGCGCGTTCGCGCATCGCCGCGATATAGGAATCGTGGATGAGGTGATCGGCGTATTTTTGCGGGTCGAGCACCCACACCAGCACGTCCACGAGCGGCAAAATCCGATTGACGAGCGCCGAATTGCCCAGGCTCACCGAATCGTGATCGGGCAGGTCAAGGAGCACCAGGGAATCAAGATCACGCTTGGAGGTATTGAGCAGCGAATTATGGGAAATGGTGCGCTCCGTTTTCACGCCGAGGGCCGCCAGCACGGGGCGGGCCGCCGCGGACCACACGCAAGCCGTGATATCCATGGTGGTGGGCCGCACGTCCCCCGCGTCGGCGAAATTGAGCTCGGTGAGCGCGTTGAACAGCGTGGACTTCCCCGAACCGGTGCCGCCCGCGAGCGCCGCCACCGTCAGGCCGAGCCCCGCCTCCAGGCGCCCGGAAATCTCCTCCAGTTCCCTTTCGGCCCGCTGCAGCACATACGGATCGAATAGATCTTTTCCTTGAGCGACGACGCCGCGCAGCTGCTCCAAGCGCGCGGTCACGGTGGCTGTGTCCATGAGCTTCTTCCCTTCCTCCACTAGAACCTGTCTTTGAATTCGACGGCGCGCAGCCGGAGCGTGCGCCCCGAGCCGAGCTCCACATCGCCGAGATGGCTGAGGAATACCTCCGTGACTTCGGTGAGGGCACCGTCGAGNGGTGGGAGCCCCGGCCCCGAAGCGGCCGCTGAGGGCGGCCTTGCGCAGGGCCTCGCGCGGGGCGGTGGCGGATTGCTCCACCACGGAGCGCAGGTGCTCCACGGCTTCCGCCTGCATTTCCACCGCGGCGGCGATATGTTCCAGGCGTTCGCCCATATGCGGGAACATGGCGGCATCCGCGCGGGTGATGAGCGCCTGGCCGAAGCCGGTTTCAGACATGGATTCGAGCCACTGGCGCAGCTCGGCCACGCTGGCGGGGGGAAGGAGCCCGGCGGTGGGGCCGCCGTTATCGGCCACGATGAGAAGCGGGGAGTCGCCCAGCCCGGAGCTTTCCATACGGCGCGCCAGGTCCGCGCGCACCGTAGGCGTGGCGCTGGCCGGAACCCGGTTGAGTACCACCGCGGTGGTCACCCCGCGCCCGTGGGCATCGGTGAGCACCGACCAGGCGGTGGCATCCCCGTAGCGGGACGCCGTGGTCACAAAAATCCACAGGTCGGCGCTATTGAGGAGGGTGCGAGCCAGGGCGCGGTTATCGGCGTCCACGGAATCAAGATCGGGGGCGTCTACCAGCACCAGCCCGGGGATTGCCCCGGTGCTTTCGCGTACCTCCGCCAAAGTGGTGAGCACGTGGCCGTCCAGGAGCGGTGCGTCATCCGGGTGCACGGCGATGACCGGGGTGCGGGTGGTGGGGCGCAGCACCGAGGCGGCGGAGAGTTCTTCGCCGAAAAGCGAATTGAAGAGGGTGGATTTCCCGGCACCCGAGGAGCCGCCGAGCACCACCACCGCCGGGGTGGCTTCCCGTTCCATCCGCGGGAGCACCCGGTTTTTTAGCTGGGTGATGAGCTGGGTGCGCTCGGCTTCGATATCGCGCGAGCCGGGTAGTGCAAGGGGAAAGCGCGCTTTATCGAGCGCGTCGATAGTGCGAGCGATGAGACGAGGAACATCACGATATTGAGCCACCCCTCTATTGTTCACTATTTTGACGCGGGCGCGTAGTTTTAACCGCGCCGCCGATTCGGGTACATTAAGAGCGCCGCTTCTGCGCAAGGTGTTAGTTCTTTCCGCATCGTGATAGCTCATTGCGTATTGTGAAAGTTCGTTACATATTGTGCCGAGCGCGCGCCAGGCCCCCGTAGCTCAGTGGATAGAGCACCGGACTTCTAATCCGTTGGTCGAAGGTTCGAATCCTTTCGGGGGCGCTCATGGATTGAGCCGCTCCGTAGCGGAGTTACGGCCTGCCAGCTGGCGGCGTCGTCGTACCATCCCTTCCCCACGCGGACCGCACGCGCCCGCCCGCGCGCGTGTGCTTAGAATGGAGGGGTGAGTTACCACGATCTAAACGATCCGATTGTCTGGATCGATTGCGAAATGACAGGCTTGGATCCGCGTGTTGATGAGCTGGTGGAGATTTCCGTTGTTGTGACGGACGGTGACCTCCAGCCGGTGGACGCGGGCATCGATATTATTATTAAGCCCTCCGATGCGGCGGTCGCGCAGATGAACGATTTTGTGCGCGATATGCATACCTCGTCCGGCCTCATTAATGAATGGGAGGCCGGGGTGAGCGTGGCCGAGGCGCAGAGCCAGGTGCTCGCTTATCTCAAGGAGCGGGTGCCGGAAGGTAAGGCGCCGCTGGGCGGTAATTCGGTGGGTACCGATAAGACGTTCCTCATCGAATACATGCCTGAGCTGGTCGATTACCTCCACTATCGCATTATTGACGTCTCCTCCATTAAGGAGTTGACGAAGCGCTGGTACCCGAAGGCGTATTTTGTGTCGCCGGAGAAGTTCGGGCACCACCGGGCGCTCGGTGATATTTACGATTCCATTGATGAGCTGCGCTATTACCGCGCGGTGCTCTTCCCGGAAAGCGTGGAGACCGAGGCCGCCCAGCAGGCTGCCCGCAGCGTGGAAGGCGAAACGAAGCGGTTGGCTTCAAGCGGTGCGGGCGATGCCGGCGAAACCGGCACCACACCAGCCGAAACCGCGGCCGGCGAAACTGCCAGCACCGCCGGCACCACCGAATAATTACGCGTCCACGCCTTCCCCGATGAAGCCGCCAATGGCGCGCAGCTCGGGCAGGTGCGGATTCCGGCACGAATGCGCCGGGCACAGATCGAACCACGGGCCCATCTCGGTGAGGTGGGCCCGCTGCGCGCGCGGGCGCCCCTCCAGGCGCTCCTCCACCAGGTCAGCCAGCCCGGCCACGAAAGCCGGATGCTCTTCCGGGGTGGAAACCCGCGCGAACGCCAGGCCGCATTGCTGCGCCGTGGCCCGCGCCTCATTATCGAGGTCCCACAGCACTTCCATATGCTCGGATACAAAACCGATAGGAACGACGACGACGGCCCGCCGCCCGCGCCCCGGCAGCGTTTCGATAACATCATTAATATCCGGTTCCAGCCACGGAATATGCGGCGGGCCAGAGCGCGACTGGAAGACCATCTGCCAGCTCAGTCGAGCCCCCACCTGCTCCTCCACCGCGGCGCGGATAGCATCGCGCACCGCCTCGTGCTGGCGCAGGTAGAGCCCGCCACCCAGTTCGGGCGGGCCGGAGAGCTCATTGGCGCGGTTGGGAATGGAATGGGTGGTGAAGAGGACTTCGATCTCTTCAGCCGCGAAACCGCGCTCCTGCATTTGGGTGTAGGCAGCCGCCAGGCCATCAATAAAGGGCACCACGAAACCGGGATGATCGAAGAATTCCCGCAGTTTATCCACCCGCATATCCTCGGGGATCTGCGCGTATTCAAGCGCGTCCGCGAAATCCTCCCGGTATTGGCGGCAGGAGGAATATCCCGAATACGCCGAGGTGGGCACCGCCAGCAGGGTGCGGTGGCCATCCTCGTACGCCTCGCGCACCACTTCCCAAATATAGGGTTCCCAATTGCGGTTGCCCCAGTAGACGGGAATATTGTGGCCGCGCCGGGCAAGCTCACTTTCCAAGCGGGCACGCAGCGCCGCGTTTTGCCCGTTGATCGGCGAGCTGCCCCCGTTGAGGCGGTAGTGCACCGCCACTTCTTCGAGGCGGTCATCGGGGATGCCGCGCCCGGCCGTGACGTTGCGCAGGAAGGGCAGCACGTCCTCCTGGCCGTTGGGCCCGCCGAAAGAGGCGAGCACGATGGCATCGTAGGCGGTCGGTTCGCTCACCCAGTGCTCCCCGCGCGCGGCAGCGTGCTGCACCGCGGGGCTTCCCGCAAGAATATGCTCGCCCGGGGCGCGGGTGATGCGCGTGGCACGCGGAGCTTTCCGTTCGGCCACCAGGGCGGCGCTGGTCTGTTGGCTTTGGTAGTCCATGAATCTCCTGTGTAAGCGCTGCTTATCCGTGAACATTGCTTATTGCGCGAGCGCTGTTTACTCGGTGACGGTACGTCACCGATCCTTATCAGTAAACACTGCTTATCCGTGAACGTCGTTTACGGCGTAAACACCGTTTAGGCTTCGTAGCGCAGAATCTTGGCGAGCTCGCTGGTTTCGCACCGCCGCCCGAAGAAGAAGGGCGTTTCGTGCTTCATCCAGCGCCGCGCCTGGGTGTAACGCATGGCGCGCATGAGGTCCACAATCTGGGTGGGATCTTCGGCTTCGAAAGCGAGCATCCACTCGTAATTCGACATCCCGAAGCACGCCACCGTATTGGCGAGGATCCCCTCAAATTTCGAGGCCGCCATACCGTGTTCGCGCAGGTGCACGGCGCGTTCCTTGCCGTCCATGAGGTACCAATCGGCGTGCCGTACGAAGGG
Organism: Actinotignum timonense; assembly: GCF_900155575.1. Taxonomy (GTDB): domain Bacteria; phylum Actinomycetota; class Actinomycetes; order Actinomycetales; family Actinomycetaceae; genus Actinotignum; species Actinotignum timonense. The sequence continues at coordinate 2,199,113 of NZ_LT706966.1, forward strand.
GTAGGTGCACAGCCAGGTGAGCGGCTTATCACCCACCAGGAAGGCCGGCGCGTGCATGCGGTTGAATTCCGCGGCCACGTGCACACCGGGAACCTGCCAGGTCACGTCGAGATTTTCAAAAAGCGGCGTGGTGCGCAGATCACGCATGAAATCCTGGAGCGGGGCGAGGTTCTTACCGTGCACCCACACCATGAGATCGGCATGCTCATGCAAATTGGACAGATCGTAGAAGCCACGCAGGGTAACGTCCGGATGCGCGGCAATAACTTCATCAATGCGCGCCGTGGCATTCGAAAGATCCGCGGGGGCCGGGCTGCCGGCCGGGCGATGAACAACTGTGTAAATCGTGTATTCGGTATCAGGATGGTGGTCGCCGCCGGAGACGCTCCAGTTCGGTTCCACATCTGCGGGTCGTTGAGTCATGTTCCCCATCGTACTGTCTCCTAAGTCTTTCGTCACTTGACACGCGCAGAAAAACTGTATCAGATTTCGGAGACTGCCGATTTTCGCCCGGCCCGGCGCGGGTGGCTCCCCTTCAGTATCGCCGAGTTTCGATGCGGAAGACGATTATTTTGCGGGGCGCCGCACGCGTGGGTGTCGCCATCTTGGTACGACGACGCCGCACCGGGCCACTATCCCTCCGCCCGCGCCTCGTACTGGCGCACCCCGGAACTCACCCCGGCGAAGCGGAAGGGTGCGGTGGTCTGGGGCGGCGTCGAAAAATCAGCGGAATCGGTGCGCAGGGCCCCGTGTAGAACTCGGTAGGTGGGGAAATCGATGGGTTCGCGCGTGGCCAGCATCGCGGCTACGCCTTCCGCATCCGCCCCGGTTTCCCGCAGTCGCTCGCGGTAGCCGGCCGCCGGGATGCCGGTGAAGAATTCCGCCACCGCGCCCGAGCCGTAGGAGAAGAGCCCGATGGGGGTATCGGTCAGATCGGCCGGGTCGGTGCCGAGCAGGGAAAGAATGCCAATATACAGGGCTGCCGTATAGGAATTGCCGATCTGGCGCCCGTAGGCGAGGCCGCTTTCGATCACCTCATCGCCGCGCGGGTCGCCCGTATGGGCCATGAGGCGGGCATGGGCTTTGCGTGCCATTTTCCCGAAGGGCTGGTGGTGCACGAAACGAGCCAGCTGAGCTGCGGGGATGCCGCCCTGAGCGAGGTAATCATCGTAGGCACCGGTGAGGGCATCCATATAGGCGTCCATGGAGAGGTGGCCGTCCACCAGCGGGGTGCTGGAATCATTCGGGCGCCAGAAGTCGTTGATATCCGCGGTGTAAACGCCGCTCACCGCGGGGATATTCAGCAGGCGCGGCTCCGCGCTCACCAGGAAAGCCACGGCGCCGGCTCCCTGAGTGGGTTCCCCGGCCCCGCCCGCCGCATACCGGGCAATATCCGCGGCGATCACCAGCACTTTTTCTTTCGGGTGGCGCGCCACAATACCGAGGGCGCTCTGCAGCGCCGCGGTCCCCCCGTAGCAGGCTTCCTTCATTTCCACGGTGCGCACATGGCGCGGCAGCCCGAGGAGGGCATGCAGGAAAACCCCGGCGGATTTCGACTGATCCACCCCGGATTCGGTGGCGAAGATGACGGTGCGGATTCCCTCCGTGCCGGTGGCGGCCAGTAGGCGGGCCCCGGCCTGGGCCCCCAGGGTGACGGCGTCCTCATCGAGGGCCGGGATACTCATATGCTCCTGACCGAGCCCCACGTGATATTTACCCACGGGCACGTCCAGGGCTTCCGCCATATCCGCGAGCGGCAGGCAGTAATGCGAGGTGGCGCAGGCCAGCGCGTCAATGCCGATATTCACTTAGTCCTCCTCACCGGCGCGGGTGCCCCGCCGCGTTCAAATTTACGATGCGCATGCATGAGCTCACCCGGGTTGGTTTGCGCGGCCAGCAAGGATAGTTCCCCACACAGCACGGTGGCGGCAATCATGGCCGCCAGGCGCCGGGAATTTTCCCCGGCCGGTCGGCTGCGATCCGCCAGGTCCATGCGCTCCATCACCGCTTCGATCCCGGGCAGGTCCTTGCCATTGCCCACCGTCCCCACAATGAGATGCGGGAGAGTGCAGGATACATAAAGCCCGCCTTCGCGTTCTTCCACGTGGGTAAAACCCTGGGAGCCTTCCACAATATTCGCGGCATCCTGCCCGGTGGCCAGGTAGACCGCCAGCAGCATATTGGCATAGTGGGCATTTGCGGAACGCACCGCCCCGGCGAGCGTGGAACCCACCCAATTCTTGCGGTAATTCAGCTCAGCAATCCGGTGCGCATCACTGCGCAGCCGCTTGGCGATCACCTCATCCGGAATAAAAATATCGGCGATGGTGCGCCGCCCGCGCCCCAGAATCCCATTGACGGCGGAGGGTTTCTTATCAATGCAGTAATTGCCGGAAATGGAGCCGTAGTCCAGCTCTGGGCACACCGCCAATATCGCGCCCATGAGCGCTTCGGCGGCCTGGGTGGCCATATTGTGGCCCGAGGCATCCCCGGTGGAGAATTCGAAACGCACAAAAAGCAAATTCCCCACCACTTCGGGGTGGATATCCAGCAGGCGCGCGAAGCGCGACTGCCCGGCCACCACACGCTCCCACTCGGAGCGCCGCGCCGCGATTGCCGTGACGGCGCGGAGAGCCGCCGCGGCGTCGTCGGCAATAAAAAGCACGGAACGGGACATGCGCTCATCGGCCACGCACACGCAGATGCCGCCCTCCACCATGCGCGAGACGTCCGCGCCGCGGTTGCACGAAGGCCACAGCGGTGTTTCGTACGTGGCGAGCGGGACCTCCACGGCGCCGCTGAGGACGGGGCCGGAGATGTGAATGGGGCCCACCCATTTGGTGGGGATGGGCGTGTGCGAGTCCGGGGTGATTCTCGAGTCAGTCACGCCGCTCAGTCTACCGGCTCAAAAACGAATGTCTTGAGGAAAGCGCGGGCGCGCTCAGAGGCGGGGCTGGTGAAGAAACGCTCGGGGCTATCAATTTCCACGATTTTCCCGGCGTCCATGAAGACCACGCGGTCCGCGATCGCCCGCGCGAAATTCATTTCGTGGGTGACGAGCAGCATCGTCATCCCGCCGCCGGCCAGCTCGAGGACCACATCGAGCACCTCGCGCACCATCTCCGGATCCAGCGAGGCGGTGATTTCGTCCAGGAGCAGCACCTCCGGCTCCATCATGAGCGCGCGCACAATCGCCACCCGCTGCTTTTGCCCGCCGGAAAGCTGACTGGGGCGCGCATCGGCGCGGCTCGCCAGCCCGACGCGTTCCAGCAGCGCCAGGGCACGTTCGCGCGTGGGGCCGGCGGGCGCCTTGCGCACCACCCGCGGGGCGAGGAGCAGATTCTCGAGGACGGATAGGTGCGGGAACAGTTCGTAATTCTGGAAAACCATCCCGATGCGGGCACGCGCCGCGGTCCAGTCCGTGCCCGGTTCCGCGAGGTTCTGCTCGCCGTACGAAATGCTTCCGGATTGGATATCCTCCAGTCCGTTGATGGTGCGCAGTAGCGTAGATTTACCGCATCCAGATGGGCCGACGACGACGACAACTTCGGAAGGCGCCACCTCAAGCGAGACACCTTGGAGGGCATGCACGCCATTCGGGTAGGTTTTATCAACGTCGACTAAACGCAGCGTTTGTGCATGCCCGGCCGCGCCACGCACAGCGAGCGGGCTGGGGGCGGATGCGGCGCCTAAGGCGCTCGGGCTGGTGGTGGCGGCGCCTAGGGCGTGCGAGCCGGAGGCGAGTTCAGGGTCGAGGGGCTGGGAATATGCCGGGCTTGTCATAGTGCTAGTTTCCTTTCCAAGTAGCGTGAATATGCGGAAATCGCGTAGCAGACCACGAAGTAGATGAGGAAGACCGCGCCGTAGATCCACAGGGCGGCATCCGGGTAGTCGAAACGTTCCCGGTCGATATTCGACTGGGCAACCTTGAGGATTTCGATGACGCCGATGAGGGAGACAAGCGCCGTCGTTTTAATCATGCGGGTTGTGAGATTGACGGTGAGGGGGATGAGCTGGCGGATGGCCTGCGGAAGAATCACGTGGCGCTGGAGCTGGCGGGTGGAGAGCCCCAGCGCGCGTGCCGATTCGTATTGGTGGGCGGGTACGGCGGCAATGGCGCCGCGCACCAGGTCCCCCATCTCCGCCGTCCCCCACAGGGTGAAAACGATAATCGCGGCGAGCTCGCCGGACATATCGAGGTGGAAGGTGCGAGTGGAATCGAAGTAGACGATGAAGAGGAGCACCACCTGCGGGATGATGCGCAGCACCTCCACGTAGGCGCGGGTGAGGAAACGGACCAGGCGCGAGCGCACGTCCATGACCAGGCCCAAGAGTGTGCCACATACAAGGGAGAGCGCCATCGCGATGAGGGCGATGCGCACCGAGACCCACAGTCCTTGGAAGAGGAGGGAGAGGTTCTCCGGGTCGAGGAGCGGGCGCCAGCCTTNGGAGAGCGCCAGCGCGAGGAGGGCGATGCGCACTGAGCCCAACAGTCCTGGGAAGAGGGGGGAGAGGTTCTCGGGGTGGAGGGGGGGGGGCCAGCCTCCCCCGCCGCTCGTCGGAACGGCGGGCGCGGGTGCGGAGGTGAAGCGAGCGGGCAGGGAGGCGAGGGCGCCGTGCGTCGTCGTAAAATACGCGGATATGGAAGCGAGGGTGACGTTAGCGAACGGCAGCATAGCGGCGCATCCTCCCTTCCAGCCAGCGCGCCCCGAGGGCGATGGGGAGCAGAATAATCGTGTAGCACACCGTGAGGAGGAGCAGTGCTTCCTGCGTTGTGGATTGCAGACCCATATGTTCGCGGGCCAGGTACATGAGGTCCGGAACGGCAACGACGTACACCACCGAGGTTTCCTTGATGAGGAAAATAATATTCGCGGTGAGTGCCGGCATCGCCACGGCGACGGCCTGCGGGAGCAGGACCCGGGTGAGGGCCTGGCGGCGGGTGAGCCCGAGGGCGAGGGCGGATTCGTGCTGGATGCGCGGCACCGATTCCAAGCCGGAGCGGAAAGCTTCGGCCATATAGGAGCCGCCCAGGAACGTCAGCCCGATAATCGCGCAGGTTTCCCCGGTGAGGGTGAGGCCGATTTTCGGGAGGCCGAAATAGAGGAAGAAAAGCTGAACAAGGAGCGGGGTATTGCGCGAAAGCTCGATGTAGATGGCCACGAGCTGGCGCGCGATAGGCACCCGGAAATGCGCGAGCGCCGCGCACACCCAGCCGAGGAGGAGGGAGGCGGCCACGCCAATGGCGCCGATGCGGAGCGTGACGAGCATGGCCTGCAGGTACAGGGGCCACGCTTCGCTCAGTACTGATAGATCCATGGAGTCTCCTCGCGTGAGGTTCACTCTCCCCCGGCGCGGGCCACCCGGGCGGTTAGCTGAGGCCGGGCGGTTGTTGAGCCGATTCAGGCGGCTTTTCTTGGAGCCGGGCGATTTTGGGGCCGGACGATTTTTGGTGCCGGGCGGCCCGCGCGTGAGGGAGGAGGAACTTTTAGCGAGCCCCTCCCTCAATGACGAGTTCATCGGGAGAGATCGCGGTGCCGTAAACCGGGGCGAGGGTCTGCTCGAAGTCCTTGTGGAAGAAGTTTTCCTTGCCGAGATCCACGAGGTTGTTATTGATCCAGTCGCGCAGCTCAGTATTTCCCTGCTGTACGGCGGCAGCGATGGTGGATTCTTCCCCGAAGGAGGCAATTCCGGTCACGAAATCCTTGTTCTGTTCGGTGAAGGCGAGGGCTTCGGTGTTATCCGTAATCCACACATCCCCGCGCCCGTCGGTGAGGGCATTGGTGGCCTCGGTGTACTGCTCGTACTTGGTTACCTTCCATTCCGGGTGGTTGGCGGTAATCCACGCATCCTGGCTGGTGCCCTTGACGATAATAATATTTTTATTCGCGAGCTCCGCTTCCGAACGCACCGGCTCCTTCGCGCTGGAAACGGCACCGAAGGAGACCTTCATGTAGGGGTTGGCGAAGTCTACCTGCGCGGCGCGTTCCGGAGTCACTGTGAAGTTCGCGAGGATAACATCGACTTTCCCGGACTTGAGGAATTCCACGCGCGAGGAGGCATCCACCGGGACCCACTCGACTTTGACGCCCAGGTCTTTACCGAGGCGGTCACCGTAAACGATGTCGTAGCCTTCGTAGGTGTTTTTCCCGACCAGCGAGCCAAAAGGTGCCTTGTCCGCGAAGGTGCCGATGCGAATCGAGCCGGCTTCTTTGATCTGTTCAGGGGTGCGGGCCCCCACGGTGGCGCTCGCCGCGCCGGTCCCGGAATCGGCGGCGGTGCCGGTGGCGGAGTCACCCGAGCCGGATAGATCCGGGCTGGAGCACCCGGTAAGGGCCATGGTGAACGCTGCCAGGGCGGACAGCCCGCCCAGGACGCGACGACGAATACGTGAGGTTTGTGCAATTGCCACGGTTCTTCCTTACTTGGTGTTGGGGTGACCGTGGATAATGCGGGATTTTGGGAACGAGACGCAAGGCCGTGCCACCGCGGACATCGCATTATCCACACTTGTGCTATTCCCGGGAATTGAGCGCCGGGGTACCGCTTGTCCGCGCTGGCTTATCCGAAAATGCCCGGTCTTCAGTAGGAGGGCATCTAATTATTCGGGTTCCGCTGGCGAACTAGCGACAGCAACACATGCAACACATGGGGCACATGCAGGTACGCACGCAGGCACCGCGCATCGCGGTGTGCATCTGAGTGGTCCTGTTCGCCATGGGGATTACGTTAGGCGCTCATCGCGCAGAAATCCAGTTGAGGAAAGAACCATCTCTGTGGGACATCTCATAAGGTGGTGTGGGAGTGGGGTTATGAGGGCTGGTCAGGTGCGACTGCGGTGCGGCGTTGTTCTACACAGACACAACGCTCAGACGCGGCAACCTCACGTACCCCAACAATCACAGGAGCCCCTGCGGGAGACGGCATGTTTTTCACAGATGTATTTCACGTGTCGTACGAGCGCAGTACAGTTCCGGGAAAATACCGCAGGAAACGAGTGGCGCAGCGCTATCCACTACGGACGAGTCAAAGAGAAGATGATACGACGGCCCTCAAATTACCTGTTGATCTGAACGGATCAGTCGCAATCCTTATCCGCAGATCTCGACCTTTACTACTTTTTACATCTTATACATCTTCTACTTTTATATATCTTAGGAAGGCGAGTCATTGGCCTGAGTCGTGCAGATTTAACTCGCGCTTGACACGAATTCAAGGTCGGCACAATAGCCGAGCGCGGCGTCGCGCATCTTTTCCACATCCGACTTGTCCGTCCCGGAACAAGTGGTATAGCTGACCTTGTCACCGACATCAGCGAGCGAAAGAAGGCTTTCAATGCTCACGTCGAGAGCGACCGAGAGCTGATAAAGAACAGCTCCCTCAACATCACCCATCCCAGATTCAAGCTTCACTACGGCATCGAGCGGAAGCTGCGCCATTGCCGCAAGTGCTTCGCGCGTAAGTCCCTGGTGAGTGCGATATTTTTTAACCTGCTGGCCTACCGACAGGGTGTAATCATTCACCAACTCCATCGTTAACCTCCTCGTTAGTACTGCATCACTGATATCTAAAATAATGCGGAGCGTAGCCCGTCAATAGTCGGCAGCCTGGGACGTACTCAAATGCAAGACACCTGTTCCTCACAGTTTTTGAGCACATGGCCAGTGTCGAGTAGTTGTGAAAACTTGGGCGCGAAATATGGGGAGATGCATGACGGTCAGAGTTGAGCGTTGAGTGCCCTTTTTTGATAAAGATAAGCACGCAGATTCAACTCGCACCTGACAATGAATTAGGCAACAAGCGGATTAATACTCTCAACTTCAGATGCGTCAAAAGAGAGAATGTCAAAATCGCGCTGTAAATTCACCCAAAACTGCGGAGTTGTCCCGAGAGCCTTCGATAACCTAAACGCCATCGAAACACTGATAGAACGCTTACCGGAAATAATCTCCCCAATGGACGTTTGCGACGCCCCGATAGTCTTGGCGAGGCGGTAAGGCGTGATCCCCAAAGGCTCAAGAAATTCTTCTTTCAGAATCTCGCCCGGGGTCGAAAGATACTGGTTAGTGGTAGTCACGGAAATGGACATCGTAAGCCTCCTGTGCTTCATTATCCCAGCGGAACACAACCCGCCATTGATTATTCACGCGGATACTCCAATACCCGCGGAGATTACCCGAAAGCGCCTCAAGCCGGTTTCCCGGCGGCTGGCGAAGATCGTGCACAGTCCTCGCAGCGTTCAGCATCTGCAAGCGCCGGGTAAGTTGCTTTTGCAAACCGGCCGGATAACGCCTTGGGTAGGGGCCTCCCAGGAAGAAAGCGTACAGATCAGGGTCACGTACTCTCACCCCTCAATACTAACGCCACCCGAGAGTATTAGCAATACTATATGCCTGTTGCATTGCGCGAAGTATTATGCGTTCGTTCACGCCGCGCATACGCCTCAAGATCGACGCCGCGCAGCCGGGCCCGTTCGGCCAGCTCCCCGGTAATAAGCACCTGGCATTGCCGTGCCGCACTGACCGTCTGCGCCCCGAGCAGCGCCAGCAGCGCGCGCACCTGATCCCGCCAGGAACGCAAACCGGCCACAGCAGCTTCCTCCCCCTGAACCGCCAGCTCAAGGAATTGGCGAGCCACACCGGCCGCACGCGCCCCCAAAATAAGCGAACGGACAACATCCAAAGGAGTGCGCACCCCGCCCGAAGCTAGCAGGTCAAGCCGGCTTCCTGCCTCCGCCTCAAGCAGGCACAGCGCGGCAGACTGCCCGAAGCCCGCTAAATACGAGTATTCACGCGCTTCCCGCCGGGAATTTTCAATGCGGGCGAAATCCGTGCCGCCCACTCCCCCGACGTCGACCACCTGCACCCCAAGATCCGCGAGCACACGTTGCGTTTCCTGCGAAATCCCGAATCCCACTTCTTTGACGATCACCGGTACGCCGGCCTGCGCCACAATCTCCTCCACCGAGGCGCGCCAACCGGAAAACTCCCGCTCGCCTTCCGGCATAACAATTTCTTGCCCGGCATTGAGATGCAGCTGGAGGGCATCCGCGTCCAGAAGCTCCACCACGCGCCGAGCATCCGCGCCGCTACGTCCCACCCCAATATTGCCCATAACGAAACCGCGCGGATTTTCTTCCCGAATCACAGTAAAAGACGAAGCCGTAGCCGGATCATCAAGGGCCACCGAGGCCGATCCGCTCGCCATCGGCACGCCCACTTCCCGCGCCGCGATCGCCAGCACCCGGTTAATGCGCCCGGTCGCTTCCGTCCCGCCGGTCATCCCGTTGATATAGAAAGGCAGCGGCCACGTGAAGGGCCCGACCTGCGTGGACAAGTCCACCGCGGCGACGTCGCACGCGCCAAGCGCGTGATGAACCGGCGCCACGCAATCAAAATCATTACGGCGGATCTCCTGAGCCCGCGCGAGGGCCACATGCTCGTCCTTGCGCGCCGCCCGGGAAGTATCCTGCTGAGCACCGGCTCCATCGCCCATACCGCGCGAACCGCTAGCCCCAGCCGCGCCGGCAGCGTTCACCGCGCTCATCCTTCCACCACCGCGAGGTTCAGCGGTTCGACGCCGCCCGCGCGCCAACCCCGATACACCGCGTCTTTATCCACATCGCTTCCCACCAGGGCGATCCCGCAGTCACCCCCGCCAGCTCCGGATGATTTGGCAGCTCCCCCCAGCTCGGCGGCGACGTCGCATAAATGAGTCAGGCGCTCGGTTTCGATGGTGATACCCGAGCTGGCGCCCAGCTGGCGCAGGAGCCGGCGCGCGGCGGTGATCTCCGCGCCGATGCGTCCACCGGTGCGCAATTGGGTGGCCAGGCGTTCCACCACGTCCTCGTATTCGTCCAGGAATCCGGGGAAGTAGGCGCCGCGCGAGCGGGCCTGCACCCCGGAAACCAGGTGCTCGGTGGAAGCGGGCAGGCCCGTCCAGCCCACCAGGAGTTCTTCACGGGCGGGAGCGGGCAGTGATTCCACCGCCCACGGATCCCAGGCCGGGGCACTCAGAGTCTCGGTCACGCTGTGGTTGCGCGCGTATTCGCTCAAGCCCGCGCGGTCCGGGGAGCGGTAGTAGACCCAGCCTCGGTAGGTGGAAGCAGCAATATCCCCGCCCGAAGCGCGCGGGGCCCGCTCCAGAACGGAAAGCAGCGCAACCTTGTAGCGTTCCTCCAGGGTGAGTTTGAGATCGTAAAAACGATTGAGCACATCCACGATAGCCACCGTCACCGCGGCCGAGGAACCCAAGCCGTATTTGCGGCCGTCCTCTTCGACCAGGCCGGAGGTGATATCGAGGTTGTAGTGGCGGGCCTCCAAGCCGCGTTCGCTGCGCAGCGCTTCCACGGTGCGGATGGCGTTGGCGGCGTAATCGGAGCCGATATCGTCAAAAACAGGGAGGGCATTTTCGTGGCGCCAGTAGAGGGGTGCGAAACCGTTGCCGTGCGAACGCACCAGGCCGGAGCCTTCCGCCGGGCTAAGAACAACGTCAATAAAACGGTTCACAGCGATGAGGATTGCCGGCCGGCCGGCTTCCACCACGGCGTACTCCCCCGCGATGTAGAGCTTGCCCGGCGCATTGGCGTGGATGCGCGCGGATGACTGCTCTGTATCTGCTCCGTTCACGCTATCTGCCCTGCTCAAGCTACCTGCTTCGCTCACAACACCTCCCGTGTTCTTCCCACGTTCCTTCGGCAACTGTAACGCACCGCGTGGCTGCTCTCACGCCGGCGGCTTAGGACACCGCGCGGTGTGACTCCGGTTCCGCTACCAGGTAAGCACCGTTCCCCGCGTGAGCAATGTTTACTTTGCCGAGGGCTTCGGCGTGGCGTGCCACTTCAGCGGCGAGCTCGGGGCGGGTCAGGAGCACCACATTCGGGCCGGCATCCGCGGTGGCATACACATCCAGTCCCACGCCGCGCAGGGTACGGGCCAGCTCAAAAACGCGCCAGGATGCGGACGTTAGGTAATGAATGGGCGGGTCGGAGCTCATAATGAGGGCGTGCATGCGCAGCGCGGATAGCTCGGTGAGTTCGCCGATGCGCCGCATATCCCCCGCCTTGCAGGCCTCCACCATCTGCGCGGCCATCTCACGAGTGGATTCCACCCAGCCGCGGTAGTACGGCGAGGTAGCGCGGGTGGTGACCATAGCTTCCCGGGAAGTGATTTTCTTGTGAGCAGTGTTTAATACCACGGAGACCATGGCCAGCGGCGGGGCCGGGATTTCTTCAGCGAAAGATTCTTCATCTGTTCCGGCATGCCAGAGCGCCACCCCGCTAATAACGGAACGCGAAGCCGATCCCGAACCGCGCCGAGCCAGGCGAGAGAGGTGAGCGGTGTTTACACCCATCCCGTATTCGGTGGTGGCCGCGAGCGCCAGGGCCGCGAATCCGGAAGCTGAGGAGGCCATCCCGGCGCCGGTTGGAGCTTCGTTGTCGCTGATGACCAGTAGTTTTTCGCTGCGCCCGGCCTGTGCGCGGATAACATCGAGCACCCGCTCTACCCGGCTAAGCGCCTTTTCGCTCGCTTCGTGGCCGTTGAGAATGAGTCGGTCACGCTGGGCGGTGGGGGCGAGGCGGGCTGTCGTCGTCGTCGGAAAAATATCGAGGGTAAGGGAAACGGAAGGTGCGGCGGGAAGCATGAGATCGTCATCCGCTTTCCCCCAGTATTTGATGAGGGCAATATTCGGGTGGGCGCGCGCGGTGCTCATTTGCTGGCCTCCACCCAGGTGGACCAGGCGTTTGCCGCGCCCGCCGCGCTCAGCGCCGCTGCGATGTCTTTCGCGTGAACACTGTTCTCTGCCAGGGCGATAACGCAACCGCCAATCCCGCCGCCGGTCATCTTCGCGCCGAGCGCCCCGGCGCCGTGAGCAGCGTTTACCATGGTGTCCAGTTCCGGGGAGGAGACGCCGAGCTGCGCGAGCGTGGCGTGGGCGCGCCACATATTCTCCCCCATGCTCGCCCAGTCTCCTGTTGCGAGCTGCATTTCCGCGTCCGCCGCGTATCCGGCCAGGCGTGCAACCAGGGCCTCCACTTTGGCCGGGAACTTTTCGCGCAGCTCACGCACCGAACCGACGGCCTGCCGGGTAGCGCCGGGCACCCCGGAATCACCGATAACCACGTGGAGGGGGCGCGCCACGATGAGGGGCGTGACGTCCGGGCGCTGGAATTTAATAACAGTATCGGCGACGACGCCGTGGGCATCCATGCCGGAAGGGCGCCCGTGGGCCACCCGTTCCGCTACCTGGATGAGGAGGAAACGCTCGGCGGACGAGAGGTGCACTCCCGCGGCGTCGGCGATGGCCGAAACGATCGCGGCAGCGACCGCGGCCGAGGAACCCAGCCCGCGCTCGTAAGGAATATCGGAATAAATGGTGACGTGGGCGGAGCTGCCCGGGGCCACGAAATCGAGGCCGGCGTCAATAGCGGCAACCACGGGGCTCAGGCGCTCCGGGGCAGTGGCGGCCGGGCCGCGATAAAGTTCGGAACTGATGGTTGATTCGCCGGTGGTGATGGTGGCGTTGGCGATGACGGGAAGTACGTGGACGGGTAGGGAAATGGCCGGGGCGCCGTAGACCACGGCATGTTCGCCGAATAGGATCGCCTTGCCGTGCGCGCGGCCGACCCCGATGCGTACCTTGGGGATACGGGTTTGGGTATCGAACGCGAAGGATTGCGATTGGCTCAACTGTGCGGCTCCTTGTCACGGCCGCGAGCGGCCTACCTGTACTTGCCCTGGCTGCGCGGGGCACGGCTCCGCGCTGGTCATTCCCCTATGGTACCGAGAATTTGGTGGCGTGACGGTGAGGATAGCGCGCGCCACGTTTTCGGCGGTGCGCTGAGCCTTATAGAACAACCGCCAAAAACGGCATTGCGCCGATAGGCCGGCACCACCGCCATCCCCTACCAGCGATACGACTCAGGCTCGTTTCGCCTGCTTGCTTCCAAACATTCAAAACGAGCCTGAACTCTGGGGTGGCCAACGGGGCTTGAACCCGCGACCTCCTGGACCACAACCAGGTGCTCTGCCAGCTGAGCTATGGCCACCATTTCGGCGAAAGAACGCCGATAAACAACTATAGCCGGTCACCGCGCGCAAAGACAATTCAGCGGCGGTGATAGCGGCCACGTTGTGAGCCAGATCGGCGCCCCGCCCGGCTGCGCCGTCGTACCTCAGTCGCGTTTATGCGCGGGAGCGGGAGCTGCGCCGTCGTGCTATTTAGTACCGCTACCAGGCCGTACGCACCGCAATCGCGTCCGCGAAACGATTGAGGTGACTCTCATCCAGCGACAGGTAGAGCGAGCCGTCGATCAGGGAAATCTCCATAACGTAAAACTCGTTCGGGTCCCCCGGCGCGGCCGGCACGATGTCCACGCGGTTGAAGAGCAGCAGGTGGTCGCGCCCGGTATGTTCGCGGATGAGCCCGTGCAGCACATTGCGCACCCGCTCGCCCCAGCGCCATTCCGATTCGCGCGCCGCGGAAACTGAGACCACTTCTTCCTGGATTTGGTCCGCGCTGCGGAAACGCGGGTGGAGCAGCGGAGCCTTTTCCACCCGGTAGGAAGCCAGGCCGTTGAGGAAGATGAGCGAGACCTCACCGGTGCGGTCGATATTCTCCAGGTAGCGCTGCACCATCACGCTGCGGCCCTTAGCCAGCTCGTGCTGGGCGTGCAGAATCGCCTGGGACCGCGAGGCCGGATCGGTGGCGGTATAGCGCCCCGTGCCGCGCCCGCCGGATGACACCGCGGGCTTGACCACAAAATCGCCGTGCGCCGGGAAACGGGTATGGACCTGGTGTTTCGTGAGGTTTTCCTCCGGTTCCAGCCAGGTGGTGGGAATGGTCGGCAAACCCGCCGCTTCCAATTCCCGCAGGTAATGCTTATCAGAATTCCACGCCATAATATCGGCGTGGTTGAGAATCCGCGGAACGGAACGGGCCCAGGAAATGAAAGCCTGCGGATCGCGCCCGTAATCACGAACTGAGCGGACAACGACGACTCCGGCGTTATTCCAGTCGTAATCGGGATCGTTCCACGCTACGACGCGCGGTTCGATATGGCGCTCACGCAGGGCATCGGGCAGGCCGGCCTCGTCCACGTCGAGCTTCGGTAAGTCTTTGCTCGTTGCAAGAGTAACAATGGGATCAGACACACTCTAACTCTACCCCGGCTAGTCTTATGGCGTGGCGATCCTTGACTCTTCTCCTTTATTAACAATTTTCGTTGTGGTGGCCCTCGGCTCCCTGCTCGGGGCGATTCCGCTGGGCCGGATACGTATCGGCGCGGCCGGCGCGCTCTTTGTGGGCTTGGCCATGTCCGCGCGCTTCCCCGAACTCGGGGCGGGTATGGACGTGGTGCAGTCCCTCGGGCTCGCCCTTTTCGTGTACACGGTGGGCATCGCCTCGGGTGCAGCCTTTTTCGCGCAGCTGCGGCGCAATCTTTCCTTGCTTCTGGCCTCGGTGGTTGCGGTTTTCCTCGCCGCGGGCGCCGCCCTGGTCATGGGCATTCTTTTCGGTATCGAACGGCCATTTTTGGCCGGCCTTTTCACAGGGGCGACGACGGCGGCACCGGCCCTCGCCACCGCCACCCGACTCACGGACGGTTCCACACAGCCCGCTATCGGATATGCCTTCGGGTATCCTCTGGCTGTCATTATCGGCATTATCCTGGTTTCCCTCATCGTGGGGCGGGCCTGGCCGGGGCTGCGCGATACCCCCTCGCTGGCGGGAAGCCTGCTCGATCCGCGCACCATCACCGTGGAACACCCCATGAACCTGCGCGATATTCCTGAGTGGGCCGACGGGCGGGTGCGAGTATCCTACTTGCGGCGCGGCGAACGCGTGCGGGTGGCCCTGCCCGGTGAGGACCTTGAGATAGGGGACGACGTCGTTGTTGTTGGTTTGGCGGCAGATGTGGAGGCGGCCGCCGCGCACCTCGGGCATTTGCGCAGCGAACACCTGGCCGATGATCGCAGCCACGTGGATTTCAACCGCCTGGTGGTGTCCAATCCGGACGTGGCGGCGCGTTCCATCGGGGAACTCAATCTGCCCGCTAAATACGGCGCGGTGGTGACCCGGGTGCGGCGCGGAGACCTAGAGCTGCTGGCCCGCGATGATTTCATCCTGGAGCCGGGCGACCGCGTCACCGTGGTGGCCCCGCGGGAACGCTGGGATGCCATCGCGGATCTTTTTGGGGATTCCGAACGCTCCATCTCGGAGATTGACGTGCTGAGCCTATCGGTGGGGATGGTGGCCGGGTTGCTGCTCGGCTTCGTGACGTTCCCGCTGCCGGGCGGTCAGGTGTTCCAGCTGGGTACCGCCGCCGGGCCGCTCATCGCGGGAATGTTCTTGGGGGCGGCCAGGCGCACCGGGCCCTTTGTGTGGGCCATGCCGGAGGCCGCGAATCTGACGATGCGCCAGCTGGGGCTCACCCTGTTTTTGGCGGGCCTGGGGCTCACGGCCGGGCCCGGTTTCGCGCAGATCGTGGTCTCCCCGCAGGCCGTGGGCGCGGCGGTGACGGTCTGCGTGATCACGCTGGTCTCCTGCGCGGCTCTGCTGGTGGCCGGCGCCTGGGTGCTGCGCCTTTCCGCGCCCCGTACCGCCGGCGCCATCGCCGGTTTCCTGGGCCAGCCGGCGGTCCTGGATGCGGCCACCTCCCGGGTGGGCGATGAGCGCATCGATAATGCCTACGCCACCCTCTTCGCTTTCTCGATTGTGGTCAAGATTTTCCTGGTGCCCGCGGTCTTGGTGTTGTAGCGAGGCTGGAGCGGTGTGGCGGCGCGCCGGAGATCGGCGCGGNGCGCTGGGCGGGGCGGGCGCGGGGGCGCTGCTGCTGGGCGGCTGCGATGCTGGCGAAACCACCGAGGCCGGGAGTTTTATGCGGCAGGCGGGGGCGTCTATGTACGTGGTGAGCGTGGATGGGCGCGAACTGATCTCCAAGGTAGTGGATTGCAACGGCGGGGAATCCCAGGTGATGACCGGGCTTTTTGAGCCGGCGAATAACCTCGTGACCTGGAAGGATATCGACGGTAAGGAGATCGGCACCTCGGTGGCGCATTTCGCCGAGGACGGGAAGAGCATCACGCTGGCCAATGAGGCCACTCCGAATGCCGGAGCCACCTACGTGCGCGAAGGCACGCCGGAAGCCGAGCTCATGGCGCGCGGGCAGAAAAGCGAGTGCGCGCCGAAGTAGAGAGCTCGGCTTATCCGGCGTGTGCTACCGGTATTTCAGGTCCTACCGGCATTCGAGGGCGAAACGCTTGAGGTCGCTCAGGACCTCGCGGCTCTCCTCCAGCCACACCTGCCCCACCGGGAAGACGTGGCCCAGGGTTGCCCCGCGCGGGGGCCGGTAGGAATGGCATTCCACCGGGATTCCCTTGCGGGAAAGATATCCAGCAAAGAGCAGGGTTTCGAATTCGATAAAGTCATCTGAACTCGTGACCAGATAAGCCGGCGGGAGCTCGCAGCGCGAAACGAGCTTTTCGGCGCACAACAGCTCTTCGCCGAGCACTTGCACGGCGCGGTCGATGAAGCCCCCCATCTCCGTCAGATAGGCGAGAGTGGGAGTGGCGGCGTCGTCGTTCCCACCACCGGGGCGGCCGGAAACGAAAGGCACCAGGTCCGAGAGGTCGAAAAGACCGGAGACGAAAGCCATGCCCGCAACGGCGAGCCGCTCCTCCCCCAGAACGGCAGGCGCCGGGGCGTGCGGCGCGGTGCCCGGCGCAACGGCAGGCGCGTCAGGCGCATCCAGGGCCGCGAAAATTTCAGGATTACGCAAAGCCGCAACCGCGTACAGCCCCAGGGTGGCGCCGGCGGAATCCCCCGTGATCACAACCGAATCCGGATCAACCGGGTAATCATCGAGGTGGCGCGCAATCCAGGCGCAACCCGCGAGCACATCGCGGAGCTGGTCGAGGAAATCAGCAGCCGGGGCGAGCCGGTAGCTCAGCGAGAAAACCGCGCAACCCCGCTCCGCGAGATGGACTCCGAAATTCTTGTTGAGATCCTTCGTTCCGTAGACGAAACCGCCACCGTGAATATCGATGTAGACCGGCAGCGCTTTGCCGCCGCGCAGGTACGCATCGTGGGGAAGGTAGAGATCCAGGCGGTGGAAGGGGTTGGTTTCCCCGTCGGGAAGATAGGGAATATCCGCGATCACATCCACCGTGTCCGGGGTGTGCCAGCGTTCGCACCGCACGATATCAACATCGAGAACGAAAGATTTCCGCACCTCGATGGCACGTTGCCGGATCGCGGCGTCAACGCCGGCCAGATCCTCATCAATAGGCGTCCACGTGCGGGCCCGGGCAATATTCTCCGGGGTATCAGGATGCATGTGTTGTCCTCACTACTTGGTTCATGAGCGCGCGGCTATTCAGCACTTGGCTATTCAGCGCTCGGCTCATGACACTTGAGTTAATTGCACTCGATTAATTGGCGCGCGGCTACTCCGCCGGCATATCTTCGAGCTCAACACCGGCAGTTTCCGGAAGCGCCTTCATCACGAAGATCAAGCTCACGGCGGCGAAGACGGCGTAAAGCAGGTAGACGTTACCCGTACCGATGGCGTCTTTCAAGGGCGGGAAAGTGGTCGAGACCAGGAAGTTCGCGATCCAGTTCACCGCGCTTGCCACCGCAACGCCGAGGGCGCGGATGTTGTTCGGGAAAATCTCCCCGAGCACAATCCACATGACCGGGCCCCAGGTGAAGCAGAAGGCCAGGTAGAAGATGTAGACCGATACCAGGGTAATCGGCCCCCACATGCCCGGCAGGGTGATGGATGCGCCGTCGACTTCGGCCTGGTAGAAACCGAGGGCGGCAACTCCCAGGAAGATCGTCATGACGGTGGAGCCGGTGATGAGCAGGAAACGGCGGCCCACCTTGTCAACGATGAACATCGCCAGGATGGTCGCGATAATCGCGCCAATGGTCCGGTACACCGAAATATTCAGGGCGAGCTGTTCGCTGAAACCAACTGACTTCCAGAGCGAGGAATCGTAGTAGAGGATGATATTGACGCCGGAGAGCTGCTGGAGGGCAGCGACCGCCATGGCGATCCAGACCACCTTGCGCAGCCCGAAAGTCTTGCCGCGCAGATCGGAGAGCTTCGCGGCTTTCTCGCCGGAGAGGGTTGCGCGGATTTCCCGGACTTTACCTTCCGGATCCTGTTCGCCGGTGAGGCGCTTCAAAATCGCGGCGGCTTCGTCATCACGGCCCTTCATAACGAGGAATCGCGGGGATTCGGGGAGTTTGAGGGAGACGATGAGCATAATGAGGGCCGGCACGATCATGCTCAGGAGCATGATGCGCCAGGTGGGCATCCCGAACCAGAAGGTTTCGTCGGCACCGCCCGAAGCCTTCGCGTAGGTGGCGTTCACCACCACGGCGGCGAGGATACCGAAAGCGATGGCCATCTGCTGGAAGGAGCCGAGGAATCCTCGCATCTGAGCCGGAGCTACCTCAGCGATTTAGGCCGGGCCGATCACCGAGGCGAGGCCAACGCCAAGACCACCAACGAATCGGAAAATAATGAAGATCCAGACGCTCGGGGCGATCGCCGAGAAAATCGAGCACACCACGAACAGGATTGCCGCGATGAAAATTGTGGGGACACGGCCCAGGCGATCAGCAATATGGCTGGTAAACCAGGCGCCGATCACGCACCCGAAGAGGGCGCAGGAAACCGAGATACCACTCATGAAGGCGCTCAGATCCCAGCCGGTTCGGGAACCGGCAATGGAATCGACCGCGCCGTTGATAACGGATGTGTCGTATCCGAACAGAAAACCGCCGACGGCGGCGGCCAGGCAAACAATAATAATGCGGCGTTTGATGACCGGGTCCAGCGGGGCTTTTGCCGCTGGTGCCGGGGTGCCGCGCTGTTCTTTATTACGCGTCATTGCGCATCTTCCTCTCTATCAACCGCCCCCTTCTCCCATTCGAAGGAGGCACTGTCGAAAGCCGGGGTAAGTGCGGAGCCTGAAGCACATGCGTGCTACTTCCTGCTTCGCGTGAATCTTGGCTGGTGTTGTGCTTCTCAGCCGTTGTGATTCTTGGCTGTTCCTTACCCCTCGCGCCACTGAGCCTAGGCGAAATTTTCCGGGCGGTAGTGCCGAAATGTGGCACACTCTATGCTCAAACGTGACATGGTTGGCGGCCCCGCAGCTTTTCTCACGAAGAATGGGGCCATCACCTCATATCTGGGAGCTGTCCCCTCATACTGGGAGCTATCCCCTCATACCCGGGAGCTATCCCCTCATACCTGACCAGACTCCGGGGCGGCTCGTTACTATGAGAGATGAATCCGCGAGGAGTTAAGCATGATGGATAACCGCATACACACCCCGAGAGAGCCCATCCTCAATCGTGCTTTTTGTGAGGTGGGTTCCATGCCTGCCGAATACCCCGCTCTGGTGCTAGTACATCGCCAGCCGGAAGTGGTTCCGACCCACTGGCATTCCGGAGTCGAGGTCAATTACGTTGTGGAGGGTGGCGGGAGCGTGACTATCGATTCGCGCGTTGAGGCCCTCCACCCGGGAAAGCTCTGCATTATCAGCCCCTACACTCCCCATTCATTTATTACGGAATCACGCGGCGGGAAAGCGCCGCTCATTCTGTCCATTACGTATGACAGCAGCCGTATTGAACGAATTTATAAGAAGGCTGATCTTTATGTGATGTCCGTGGATTCGGCGCGGGCGCGGGATGAAGACCGGCAAGCACTCATTGACTTATGCCTGCGCATGATCGACACCACCCGCATGCTCGGCCCGGAACGGGTTTTCGGAATTAACGCGATCCTTTTCGACATCCTATTTTTGCTCTACCAGAACTTCGTTGTTCGGTGCCGCCCGCGCGGAGTTCGCCGCGCTACCGATACCACGATTCTCGCGATTGTGAGCGATATCGAGCGCCGCCACAAAGAACCGCTGACCGCTGCGAGCGTGGCCGAAGCGCACGGCTATTCGCGCGAGCATTTCAGCCGACTTTTCCGGCTCAGCACCGGGATGACCTTCAAACAGTACGTCACGCAATTGCGGGTCGAGGACGCGTATTACCTGCTCATGGAGGAGCAGGTCCCCACCCTGGAAGATATTGCCCAGCGGGTCGGTTTCCCCAGCACCCGGGCGCTCAATCGCGCTTTTATGGAGCGGCACGGGATGACCCCGCTGGAATATCGCAGAACCCGGTTAGGGAAGAGCAGGTAAAGACGCGGTGAGGAAGAGCGGCTGGCAAAACGGTTGGCAAAGGGCAGCCACCGGGAGGAATAATCCCGGAGCTGCCCTTCACTTCGATTTTTACGGTTAGCGGCGCGTAGGCCACTTCAGCCGGCTAGGCGGCCGGGGTTTCGGCCGGAGCCTCTGCCGCGGGTTCAGCCGAAGCCGGCTTAGCCGAACCAATCTGAACCTTGCGACCCTGCGAACCCGCGGTGGTCTTCACCGAGACGGTCAGCACGCCATCACTCAGATCCGCATCCACCGTGGTGGTATCCACCGCCTGGTCGAAGCCGAGGCTGCGGGAGACGGAGCGCGTGCGCGTACCGCCCTCAATTTCCTCTTCTTGCGAGGCCTTGAGGGTGATGTGATCCGGGTAAACGTTGAGGTCAATATCCTCCGGCGCGAACCCGGGAACATCGAAGAGAACTTCGTATCCATCCTCAGTTTGCTTGAGCTGCGAACGGTATTGCAGCGCGAGATTCTCCAGATCGGAACGCCGCCCGTTCACCATCCGAGTGGGAACGGCGAAAAAGCCATCAAAGGGGCTGAGGAACCGGTCCACCGCGTTGGACACTGTGCGATCAATATCGTATGCCATGGTCAATCCTTCTTTCACTTCTATGAACGACGACGCCGCGCGCCTTGCGGCGCCCGGGGCCTATCGCCTTGACATCAATCTCAACCTCCACTGCCCTGCATTTGTTCCACTCAGGAGTAATTGTTCACTCTAGGCTCAATAGTGGTTGAGTCAGTTACGCTCAGCTTTAGAGAAGGTGTATACCACGACCGACGCCTAACGCGCGCGGCGTATACCCCGGACGAAAGCAAGGAAGAAAAGAAGGCCAGCCCCGGCGAGCGCGGCGCCCAGGCCGGTATAGAAGAAAGCAATAAAGGAATCAGGCAGGAATCCGCTGGCACGCAAGCCAATTCCACCGCCCATCATGATGGCCATAACGAGGTAGGAGCGTGCGTCAAAGAAGTGCCACAAGGGCCGTGCCGAGCACGGATGGGAGCGAATACGCCGGATATGTTTCCCGGCAACTTTGGCGAACATCGCCCCGAAGGCGGCGAAAACGAGCAGAGGAAGCAGGCAGATCCACGGCGCGCCCATGGTGGAGCCCGCGATACTCTCCACACCAATGCGCGCGACGTTCACTCCTGCCAGGCACCACACCCCGCCAGCAAGCACAATCAGCCCGCTCTTAGAGATCCGGAAATAGGGACAGTCGCTCATAAATACTCCTCTAGCGCGGCCACAGCTGCCGGGCGTGCACTTCCGTGCCGTTCACACAGTCAGCGCCACTCAGTTTGCGCCGCTCAGCTCGAGCTACGAGTTCGCGCCGCCCAGTTCGCACTGCTCGCGTCACCAACACTGGTCTGTTCACTCCGCTCGCGCCAGCCACACCGGTACGCTCGCGCCGGTCGCGCCAGCCGCTTAGTTCGCGATCAAGAATAACGCGACAGGTGTCGCTTAGATAGTTATGGGGGAAGCCCGCAATTTCGCCCTGCGCGTAGCTGTAAAAGAGTCCCATGGCACAGTGCTGAGAAATGGTGGCGTAAAAACAATCCGCGACGTACGCTAGTCACGTGACTGCTTTCCGCACGATAATGCGGAAAACCCCATAGCTTGGAAACTACGGGGCCTGCTGTACACCGCCTGGGACTCGAACCCAGAACCCACTGATTAAGAGTCAGTTGCTCTGCCAATTGAGCTAGCGGTGCTCGTTATTCTTTTATGTTTGCCGCCCGCGGCGACGAATAGATACTTTACCCAGGCCCACCACCCAGCGCAAGTTAAGAACCCTACCTAAAGCTGTTTCCTCCCTCACACCACCTCCCCCACTGCCAGATAAGCGCGAGATAGCGCGCTTTGCGACGTCGCACCAACAGCATCCCGCCCAAGAGATGCAACCCTTAACCCAGAGATTAAGGGTCTACGGGCACTTACCCGATGCGACATCGCACCCTCCCCGTTTCCGCGCCTCTACACCCCCGCTTGCGCGAGGAAGAGATACCGGCGGTATTCCCCTTGTTGTAATCCTTGGAATTACCCCTCGCTTGCGCGGGGAAGAGGATAGCGAGGGCGGCTACCTGGTGCCCGACGAGGAATTACCCCCGCCCGCGCGGGGAACAGCTGGCTGACCTGGCTGTTTATCGGCGGCGGACTCGGAAAACGCGATGGAACAAAGTTCCAGATTCACGCTTCCCTCGATGATGCTGACCGGTGCGCTGGAGGCTACAACCGCACCACTTTTCACTTCTCAAATTTAGCTTATTGCGCCATGCCTATACCCTCCACACTCGTTCCGATAAGCAGCATTCCATCCCGATCAAGGACAGGGTGACTGCCGGTTCCCGTACTGGGCAGGGAAAAGCCCCGCTCGCGGGCGGCGTCGTCGTCGTATATAAGAGTGAGACTGCCGGTACCCGCAGCAGATACGGCGCGCGGAATCCCCGCCTGCGCGGGGAAGAGAAGTACGACGTCACATCGCTATCTATTTCTTCAGAATTTACTGGACGAACACCACGCATCCGTTTCGGCAGATTTTTATGTCGTAGGAGTGTGGCACCCTTAAGTCATGAGTTCACAACAGTCAGATCAGCCCGGGGCCGCGGCGTCGCGCCCTCGTCCGCAACTCAATGTTGCCCTGGACCTTCTGGAGGATAAGTATGGGCTCAACCCGCCTGATGATGCGCTTTATGAGGCGTTCACCCAGTGGGCGGAAAGCACCGGGCGGTCGCTTTATCCCCATCAGGAAGAGGCGCTGCTCGCCGCTATTGATGATGCTCATATGATCGTCTCCACGCCCACCGGCTCGGGGAAGTCACTCATTGCGCTCACCGCCATTTTCTGCGGGCTCGCGCGCGGGAAAACCGCGTATTACACCGCGCCTCTCAAGGCTTTGGTATCGGAAAAGTTTTTCGAACTCATCAATGTTTTCGGTGCCGATAACGTGGGGATGGTGACCGGGGATTCCACTATTAATGCCGGTGCTCCGGTGGTGTGTGCCACCGCGGAAATCGTGGCGAACCTGAGTCTGCGTGATGGTGCGGCGGCGGATATCGGCGTGCTGGTCCAGGATGAATTCCACTACTACTCCGATCCGCAACGCGGTTGGGCCTGGCAAGTACCGCTTCTGGAACTCACCCACACTCAGCAGGTGCTTCTTTCCGCCACGCTGGGGGATACCACCTGGCTGGAGGAGGATCTTGAGAAGCGCACCGGGCGCGCCGTCGAATGTATGAGTAACGCGGAACGGCCGGTACCGCTGTCGTTCTCGTACTCCTATCACCCGCTCGGTGAGCTCCTCCTGGAACTCACCTCCACGCATCGGGCACCCGTATATGTGGTGCATTTTTCGCAGCGAGAAGCGGTAGCGCAGGCCCAAGCCCTCCTCACCCACGCGCTTGTTTCCAAGGAACAGAAAGCCCGCCTCCAAGAAGCCCTGGGGGATTTTTCCTTCGGCCCCGGTTTCGGGAAAATTCTCTCTAAGCTGCTCAGGTCCGGTATCGGCGTGCACCACGCGGGCCTCCTCCCCCGCTACCGGCGGCTCGTGGAAAAGCTGGCGCAAGCGGGCCTGCTTCCGGTTATTTCCGGTACAGATACCCTCGGGGTCGGCATTAACGTTCCGATTCGCACCGTTGTGATGACCGGGCTGGCTAAATTTGATGGTCAGCGCAATCGGCACCTGAGCGCACGCGAATTCCACCAGATCGCGGGCCGCGCCGGGCGGGCCGGGTTTGATACCAAAGGCGATGTGATCGTGCAGGCGCCCGAATTTGAAATCGAAAATGCGCGGCTGGTGGCCCGGGCCGGGGATGATCCGGTCAAACAGCGCCGCATTCAAAAGAAGAAGCCCCCGGAAAATACGGTGCTGTGGTCGGAAAAAACTTTTGAGTACCTCAAGGGTGCCGCGCCGGAAACTCTGACGTCCCAGATGCGGGTCTCCCATTCGCTCATGCTCAATTTGTTCCAGCGCCCGGGGGATAACGTCGCGGCCGTCACCACATTACTCACGGATAATCACGAACCGCGCACGGCATCCAACCAGCTTATCCGGCAAGCCACCCGCATCTATATGTCTCTGGAGCGCGCCGGGGTGATCCTCCATCACACTCCGCAATGGTTGGCTGAGCACCCGGGGCACTCCCCCATCGAATACGCGCGTGAAGTTCCTTTTGATTTTGCTTTGAACCAGCCGCTGGCGCCCTTCGCGCTGGCTGCGCTGGATATTCTTGATCCGGACAGCCCGGAGTACGCCCTCGATGTCATCTCGGTTATCGAAGCGGTCCAAGATAACCCCATGCAGGTTCTGTACGCGCAGGAACGCGCGGCGCGCGGGCGTGCCATCGGGCGCATGAAAGCCGCGGGTATCGGCTATGACGAACGCATGGCCGAGGCAGATAAAATCACCTGGCCGCAACCCCTCGCGGAAGAACTAGGCGCGGCGCTCCAGATCTACCGGCAAACCAACCCGTGGGTGGATGATTTCCAGCTCTCCCCCAAGTCCATCGTGCGGGAAATGATCGAAAACGCGATCACCTTCTCCGAATTTATTTCTCGCTATGACCTGGCCCGATCCGAAGGAACTCTGCTGCGTTACCTCACGGACACCTACAAGGCGCTCCGGCAAACCGTTCCGCTGGAAGCCCGCACCCCGGATCTTGAAGACATGACCGGCTGGCTGGGCGGCCTGGTGCGCTCGGTGGATTCCAGTCTGCTGGACGAATGGGAAGCCCTGCGCGATGGCCGAATCACCGCCACGGAGATCGCCAATCTTGACAGCGGCGCAGGGGGCGCCCGCGAGCGCGCTTTCGGGGCGGATGAAGATGGCAAGGTTACGCTTTCGCGCAGCCCACACGCGCTGCGAGTCTCCATCCGCAACGCACTCTTCCGCTTCGTGGAAGCCGTGGCGCACGAAAATCTCGACTGGCTTGATCGAGCAGCCCTGGACGACGGCGCCGGTGTAGCCCGCGGGGACGGCATCCCGCTCTGGCTCGGCGGCCCGGTCTGGGATGGCGATACCTGGATGGATGCTACCGACGCCTACTTCGATTCCTACCAAGAGATCGGCATCGGACCCGAAGCACGCTCCGCCCAACTCGTCACCATGCTGGAACACCCCGACCGAGCGGATTTCATCACCGCCAGCGTCCCTGCGGAACACGTGGATAGCGTTATGGACAACCTAAGCTCCGCCACCGGGCGCCTGCGCGCCTGGTTAGTGCGTCAAGTTTTTGACGACGGCGCAGGTGACAACTCCTGGGGATTCTGGGCAGTTGTGGACCTTGAGGCAAGCGATACTGCTGGGCATGCCATCCTCGACATTATTAGCGTGGGAGAATTATGAGGCGGCTACCCGGAATTCTCAGCCGCTACTCGGCACTGAAAGTATGACGCCAGTTCTGGGGCGATTGTTCCGGCTCTAGGACCATGACGCCAGTTATGAGATTATTTCACCAGTTCGCGGCACAGAGAACTACCATAAACACCGGCGGATACCCGATACCTGTGGAGCTGACACAAACCATGACATATACGGAGCATGACAAGCTTGCTCGCCTTGCTGAACTATCCAGCATCACCCCAACCGCGGAAGAAATCCCCGGGCGCATCACCCTCGTGCGTGACGCCCTACGCGGAGCGGAAGAAGCTGCCGGAATACCGCTCGGCACTGCCCGACTCCAAATCGTGGTGAAACACCAGCCCATCACCGCCATCCGCGCCGCGCTCGCCGCCGGCTCCCGCCTCATGGGCCAAAACTTCATCCAACAACTACAGGACGTAGAAGCCCAGCTCGCGGTGCCCGCAACGGCGGCGGAAACAGGCTCCGGAACCGCGTCTGCACTGGCGCTCAACACGGCTTCCACCTCAACTCCCGGCACCGCTTCAGACTCAACTGAACGCCTCATTCATGATGCCAGCACCTGGGAAGGAAGCGGCACCGCCCCGGCCAGCGCAGGCAACCCGCCCCACTGGACCCACGTCATCGGCCACGTGCAATCCAATAAGGCCGGGCGAGCCCTCGAACTGGCCGATTGCATCGAAACCGTGGATAGCCTCAAATTAGCCCAGCGCCTCAACCGGCTCCAAGGCCGCCTGCTTGAGGAAGGCCACGCCCACGGGCCCTTCTCCATTTACGTACAAGTCAATTCCTCCGGGGCAGCCAGCCAATACGGAATCGACCCGGAACAGGTAGAAGAACTCGTCGGCCAGATCGCGCAGCTCCCCCACCTGCGGATAGACGGCCTCATGACCATCGGCGCGAACACCAGCGACGTACGGGAAATCTCCCGCTCCTTCGCGCTCGTGCGCAAACTACGCGACCAGCTCCAGCGCGAGCACCCCACCGTACGCGAACTCTCCATGGGCATGACCCACGATATGGGTATCGCCGTGGCGGAAGGCTCCACCCAGGTACGGGTCGGCAGCGCCATTTTCGGGCCCCGGCCCGCGGCCTAACAACGGCTACGATTCCGGCTTGCCCGCGGCCTGACTACCGCTACTATTCCTGCGCGCCCGCGCGCTAACTACGCGCCGAAACCGGCACAACCATCGGGGTACCCGTCACCGGATCCGGGATAACCACCGCGGTCAGGCCATAAATCTCCGCGATATTCTCCGGAGTAAACACCTCGCCAGCCGAACCCGAAAAAACAATACGCCCGTCCTTCATCGCGATGACATGGGAGGCGTAACGCGCCGCCTGATTCAGATCATGAAGAACCGCAACCAAAGTCCGCCCCTCCCGATTCAAGCGAGCACACAAATCCAACAGCTCAATCTGGAAGGCAATATCTAAATACGTCGTCGGCTCATCCAAAAAAATAATCGGAGTATCCTGAGCCAGCACCATCGCCACCCACACCCGCTGGCGCTCCCCACCAGACAGCTCCCCCAGCAGCGCATCAGCAAAATCCGCGGTCCCCGTAGCCGCCAAAGCCCGAGCAACCGCCTCCTCATCACGCTTCGACGGCCGCGAAAACACACCCTGATGCGGATAACGCCCCCGGCCCACCAGCTCGGCAACCGTAATCCCCTCCGGAATATGCGGCGACTGCGGTAGCAACGCCAGCTCCCGCGCGAAATCCCGCGAGCCCATCGCCGCAATATCCCGCCCATCCAGCAGCACCCTGCCACTCGCCGGCGAAAGCAACCGCGCCAAACCCCGCAATAGCGTGGACTTCCCGCATCCATTCGCCCCCACGATCACCGTGAACGACCCATCCGGAATCGCCACATTCAAATCCCGCGCCACCGCCACATCGCCATAGCCGAGGCAGAGATCCTCCCCGCGCAGCCGCGCGGCACCGGTAGAAACGTCGGCAGCCGCACTCTCCGCAGCGCCGGCAGCCATCCCAACAGAACCTCCCATATCCACGCCCTCGTTCTGACGCATTTTTATCGCCCCTTCCGTTGCGATAACACCACAACCAGCACATACACCCCACCGACCACCGTGGTAATCGCCCCCACCGGAACCGGCCGCGCCAGCGCAAATTGGGCGAACAGATCAGCCAGGAACAAAATCGAGGCACCCGCCAGCGCGCTATGCACGAGCGAAATTCCGCGCCGCCCGGCCGCCGCCCGCCCCACCTGCGGAGCCGCCAAAGCCACAAAGGCAATAGGCCCGGCCGCCGCCGTCACCACACACGTCAAAGCGATACCGACCGCGAGGATCCCCCGGCGAGCCTTCTCGACCGGCAAGCCGTGGGCAGCTGCGGCGTCGTCGCCCAATTCCAGTTGCCGCAACGGCCGCACGCAACACGCCACCAGCGGCACCAGGCACGCAAGAATTCCCAGCGCCGGCCCCACATTCGCCCACGACGCCTGCCCGAGCGACCCGGCGCCCCACACCGCGAGGCTGAGCGCCACCTCGTCCGAGGCCCGCAACAGCAGCCAGGTATTCGCCGCGCTGAGCATCGCCGTCATGCCGATCCCCACGATGATGAGGCGAAATCCGGACACGCCGTTGCGGTAGGCCAGCGCATAAATAATTATTCCGACGACGACGCCACCTGCCAGCGCGCCCATACTCACCGCGAGGGCTCCGCCCACAAGGAATGTCCGGGTGAGAATAACGCCGGTATAGGCGCCAGCGTTGAAGCCGATAATATCCGGCGAGCCGAGCGGGTTACGGGTGAGAATTTGGAAGAGCGCTCCCGAAAGGCCGAGCGCCGCCCCGAAGGCGACCGCAGCGAGGATGCGCGGCAGGCGCCAGGTGAGAACAACCTGGGCCGCGAAATCCCCCTGGCCTGCGGCAACCGCCCTCATCGAATCCGGGGAGAAGCAGGCAGCCACCTCGGCCGGAGTGAGGGGTAAATCCCCGAGGAGCAGAGCCCCGAGGCAACCGACCACCAGGGCGAGGCTCACCACGGCCGCAACCAGGCGGGAACGGCGTCGTCGTGCAGCGGTGGAGCGAGAACGCTGGGGGCGCGCGGTTACTGGCGCTACGGAGCTTAACTCTGGCGCGGCGGGAACGGACTGCGGCGCGGCACCCGTATGCGGTGCGGCGAGCTGCTGCGCTGCGGGTTGCGGCGGCGTACTCATAGCGCGAAAGCCTTTCGCCGGCGGACGAGGTAGATGAGGACCGGGGCGCCCAGGAAGGCGCTCACCACGGAGACGGGCAGTTCGCCGCTGGGGAGGATGATGCGCGCGAGGATATCCGAGGCGAGGAGCAGGGCCGGCGCCCAGATCGCGGACAGTCCCACGACCCACCGTTGATCCGCGCCCGCAAATGAACGAATGGCATGCGGCGCCATGAGGCCGATGAAGGAAATAGGGCCGGCGATGGCAACCGCGCCTCCGGTGAGGAGCGTCATCGCCGCTATGCCCGCCAGGCGAATGGCGGTGACGTTCGCGCCGAGGGCCCGGGCGGTATCGTCGCCGAGGGCGATGATATTGAGAGCCGGGGTGAGTGCGGCGGCCACGATGAGCCCGAGAGCGAGGAGCGGGAGGACCGGCAGGATCACCTCCCAGGGGCGGTTTTCCAGCGTGCCGGCCGTCCAGACGAGGATTTCGTTGAAGGTGCGCGGGTCGGCCAGGCGCAGGACACCCACAATGCCGTTGAGCACAGCAGAAAGCGCCACCCCGGCCAGGATGAGGCGGACCGGATCCGCGCGGCCGGTGCGCTGCGATCCGATCAGGAGGACCACCGCGGTGGCCGCGAGCGCGCCCGCCACCGCCCACCACATGTAGACGCTCGGCCGGCTGATGCCCGCGAGCGCGATGGCGAGGGTGACCGCGAAACCGGCACCGGCTGAGACCCCGAGGATTCCCGGTTCGGCCAGCGGGTTACGCGAAATTGCCTGGATAAGAGCGCCGGCCACCCCGAGGGCGGCACCGATAGCGATGGCGGCGGCGGTGCGTGGCGGGCGCAAAGTAAGCACTGCTTGCGCGTCCATGGAATCGCCGTCCGCGCCGGAGAGGATAGTAAACAGTGTTCCCGGGGAGATGGGGCGGGCGCCGATGCAGATGGAGAGGATGGCCAGCACGAGAACAGCGATCACTCCGGCGATAAGAGCCACAGCGCGCCGGCGCGCGATGGTGCGGCCGGGGGCGGTGTGGGCGGTGCTGTTCATAACGAGAACAGGCTACCCCAATTAAACAACGCCAGCGTATCCTAATAGGGCATCTGTGGTTTCAGTGACAACCACACGACCACCGCAGCCGCAGGTGCGTCCGGCCGCGAGTGCGGCATCCACGAAAGGAAGTTATGAAGAAGTCCCTGACCGCGTGGGCAGGCACCGTGCTGGTGGCTTGCCTGGCTTTTGCCGGATGCGGTTCTCAGAAGAGTAATGATTCTGCCGATTCTTCGGCGTCCCCTGCCTCGTCCTCCGCGGCGGCGAGTTCCGCGGCGGATGGGACCACCACGAACGAGGCCGTGTTCCCCGCAACGATTGATACAAAATTCGGGCCCGTCACCGTCAAGGAAGCCCCGCAGCGCGTGGTCGCTCTGGGCTGGGGCGATGCCGAGGTGGCGCTTTCGCTGGGCGTGCAGCCGGTGGGCGCTGCCGACTGGCTGGCTTTCGGCGGCAACGGCGTGGGCCCGTGGGTGAGCGAATCCTATGAGAAGACCCCGGAGATTCTGGGCACTATGGAGCTTTCGTACGAGAAGATCGCGGCGCTCAAGCCGGATCTCATTCTCGATGTGAAGACCTCGGGCGATAAGGAACGCCACGATAAGCTTTCCCAGATCGCGACGACGGTCTCGCTGCCGGAAGGTGCGGATAATTGGCTGACGTCCACGAAGGACCAGGTCACCATGATCGGCGCGGCGCTGGGCAAGCCGAAGGCCGCTGCGGCGCAGCTCGATGAGGTGGAGAAGAAGTTCGCCGAGGTCACGGCCGCGCACCCGGATTGGAAGGGTAAGTCGGTGACCGTGGCAACCAAGACTTCCGAGGGCTGGGGCGCCTACCTGAAGGGCGATACTCGCCTGGAGTTCATGACGAAGCTGGGCTTTGTGCAGAATCCGAAGGTGCAGGAGCTGGCCACCGCCGATAGCGGTTTCGCCGTGCAGCTGTCCGCCGAGCAGCTCGATGCTATTGATGCGGATCTGATTGCCGCGTTCCCGATTTTCATTGATACCGCGCAGATTACCGACGACGCCACCTGGCAGAAGGTCCCGGCAGTTGCTGCCGGCCACGCCTTCGTGGTGGACGGCGACCTCTCCAATGCGTTCTCCCTGGGCACCCCGGCCGCGCAGCTGTGGGCTCTGGATAAGCTGACGCCGCTTATTGAGAAGGCTGTGAAGTAAATACTCTGCGAAGTAAATACTCTCGTGGCGAACTGCCTAAGCTGCCCGCTACTGGCGTGCGCATAAATAGGCACAGAACGCCCCGGAACGACCACTTATATGGGTGATCTTTCCGGGGCGTTTTCTGTGGCGCGAAGTAACGCCGTCGCGCGCGGGCGGGTTCACAGCCGCGACATGCTGGCATTCGCGACCACTTCGCGCCGTGAAGCGCGGGCGGGCCGCGAAGGTGCTCGCAGCCGCTACGCGACGGCATTCGCGCCGCGACGCAACGGAACCTAGCGTTCCAGCAGCTCAGCTACCCGATTGAGCCACTCCTTCCGTTCTGTCACCACGTCCACCATGCTCGCGGTGCCGGGCAATGCCCCCGGCCCACTATCGGGCATATGTGGGGCCCGCGAATAGGTCCACACCTGTTTTTTCGGTTTCTCGAAAGACGGGTCACACACCGGGATCCGGTTGAGCATGTCATCCTCGCCACGTCCCAGATAGAACGGGAACGACGGCGCAAAGGCTTTCTTCCCCAAGTAGGTAACGAAAGCAGGACTGCGCAGCGCGGCGTCCACCTCCTCCTGATGCCCCGGGCAGGTGACTCGCACGAGGAACTCGGCTCCGGCCAAGTAGGTGCGGCGGATGACCGCGTTCGAGTTTTGCTGATCCGGGGTGAACGCCAGGTTTTTGTCGGAATCACTTTGTTTCCGGATCCACAACTGGCGTGTTCGGAACTTGAGCTCGTCATTTCGGAGACCGCTTTTAGTAGCGCGGGGATTAATGGTCTGGAATTCATTGATGAAACAGCCAGGACGATCAACCCTTACTGCAAAATCAGCTCCCTCCAGCCACTCTGGCCACTCTTCGCGCGGAGCACCTAAAGCGCCCGCGAGGAGACCAAGGAGACCGGACCTGGTAGGCCGAGGCTCCGAATTGACCACGTTCCCCGTCACTCGCGGCCCCGCCCAGGATTGCACGGGACCCGCTAGACGCAGGAATGTTGGATTACTCATTCTGGCCGCCCAAGATCCACGCCACGACCGTATCAACGAGGCCGTTCTTCGAGGTGGGCTCCACTCCAAACAGCTCTTCCAGCTGAGGGAACGTTCCCGTAAGCGCCAGTGCGCTCCCGAAGTTATCAGGATCGAAGCGGCGAGCAGCATGGAATTGGTCCCCGAGAGCCCGCACAGACGGCTCCAGGTATCCACCTTGGGAGCTGGTCTTCACCGGCGTTTCAAAGCTGTAGGCACAGCGGTAGCGCTGCTCTTCAGCGAGTAGAACGACAGGCTGTGTGTAGGGTGCCGTCGAATGCTCTTTACCACGCGGTTGACCGTAAATAAGAGCAGTAATCATCTCACGTAGGTTTTCCTTGGCCTCCGGCTTGCCAAAAGCGGTCCAGCTAACTTGAAGCTGCTCGCGATCAATAGTCACCGTGCGGTAGAAAATACCGCTTGTAAATTGACTAACTCCAAGGTAGGTGGCCCCGCTGCGGGATTCTTTCCCGCTGAACTTTTCCTGCTCCCGAATATCATCAACGGTGGAGAAATAGTCAGTGCCAATGGTGGCAGCGTGGGTAGTAACGGCAGGAGATACGCTCAATGCTGCTTCTGTACCCTTCTCAGGTTTCGCCGCGAACATGCGCCCAAAAGCGGCGATGGCTAGGGAACCTGAGCGTCCGTTAAGCACAAACTCGGTATCAGGATCAACTTCGCCAGCCACAACCTGCGCCGCAACCTGGATCTCTTCCGCACTCAGCCAGATCGAACGATCCGCTTCAGCAGCTCCCGCACCATCATCGGCATCAGCTTTCGCCTGTTTCTTGGTGAATTGACCAACGAGGGCACGAGCCTTTGTCAAGGTTTTCTTCGGGTTCAGATCGGGGGAAAGCTTAAGGGCGGCGTCGCAAATAACCTCCTCGAGCTTGCCGGAACGCACCGAAACGTCAAGGCTGGCATTTTCGTAAGCAACACGTGCACCGCGTTTAATGGCCTGCGAGGAATGCATGGCGCGGAGAACGCCACCTTCCATGAGACGTTTGGGAGTTCCCGAATCATCACGGTTGAGATTCGAATAGCTGATCGGAGTAAGGAGATGCAGGGTTAGGTGACGGTACATGATTGGTCCTCTCGGTAAGGTTTTAATTCTCAGAAACTTGGGTAGAAACGGTTTCAGATTGATCCGAAACTTTGAGTTGGGGAGCGGAATAGAATTCCTCGATTATTCGCATGCGCACGTATTGGGATTCTGGTGAAACGCCATTACCCCAACGCATCAGAGTGTCGGCAATATCGAAATAATCGACGGGGGGAACAGGGCCCGGAATCGTTGATGCCACCTCGAAAATTCGCCGGATGGCCCGGGCCGCTTCTTCCATATCTTGGGTATGCAGGTACGCTAGCCGTGCGGCAATCATTCCTGGGTTATCCGGTGACACGGATTGTGCGCGTCCGTTTTTGTTCTCAGCGGTTGCCACTCGATATGCCCACCGCCCCAAACTATTACGGCGCTTCTTTTCGCTCGAATGGGGCACCCGGTCATATTCCGCGGCCAAGGCCGCTACCCGAAGCAAGGCATTACGTTGCTCGGGGCGTGCATCTTCTGGTACCGCGGGTAGGACATAGGGATAAGCGCGCATTTGAGTGAACGGCGTTGCCCCTTGCCGAATCGCAGCGCACGCAGCCCGACATCTAGGATTATTTTTCCGTTCTTTAGCCCATTGTGAAACCTCAAGTAGCAACGCCTTCCAAGGCTTTTGCTCTGGGGCATCTGTTTGCGTCATGTTATTTCTCCTCATCAGCCGTGGAAACATCAAATTGTTTCGTGACAGCCCGAATATGCCGAGCAACGTTCGAATAAACTGCCGCGAATAGCGCTGGATCTTGAGAGCGATAGGGGGAAATCGCCTCTTCAAAAGCTTTGAGTGCGACCCGCGCCGCCTCGTTGCGAGCCGCGCGAACTTCTTCAGGACGCCGCTCCGCGGATGTCACTTGAGAAAGGAAATCTTCATAGGAACGGGTGATCGCGCGCCAGAAAATATCCGATGCCGAATCCCGATAGTTTTCGAGCGAATCAAGAACAGTGGGTAAACCATTGGGTGCAACAGAGGCCGCTCCGCGAGCGCGCCGGAACGGTCGGATAACACAGTAGTGCAGAGCTTGGATGAACTCTGCGTGGCGCCGGACTTGGTCTTGCGCCCGATCCGACAGCCCGAAAGCCCATAGATGCGGGTCTGCCACATCGACGCGCGAGGAGCGAATAACGGGAGAAGAAGCAGTTCCTTCAATGTAGTGACGAATGAAAATCAAGTGGCAGTCATCGGAAGAAACAATATGTTCATTTTTCTGGGCCGCTTTGGCCAATTTACCGAGGGCGGCCCACTCTACCGCTAAATCGGTGGCATCCCTTCCCACATCCATCCGCTGAGCTTTCAACTCATTGGCCTTATTACGCATATACAGGTAGAAAGGATCGTTCTGATCCCGGTCAACCCAATAGGCTTTTCGACTTTCTTTCGTTGTTCCCGCCTCCGGGGGAACCCAGGCCGGTGGAACACCGCCGATGCGCACACCGGCAAGCTCGTTATTCTCCCAATAGCAGGCGGCGCTATTGGATGACCAGGTAGCCCGCCATAGCGGGTGATCGGTCCCTCCTCGGGATCCAGTTCGATCCGCCCAGGCGGGCAAACCTTCTCCCTCAACCCACGAATACGGGATCATCGCGAAGAGGGTGTGGAGAAGTGACGGGCCTTCCCAGATTAGTTCCGTTGCCGTCATGCCCACGCCCACAAAATGGAAACCGGGACTTCCCATTTCGGCCTTTTGACCGGCATAAGAGTTATTTCCAGCCGGCGAATAGTAGTGGTAGACGAGAAGAGAAAGCGCCGCATCTTCCGGAGAAAGGGTGTCATGTTGTGTTAGCAGACTCCAGAACTCTTCACCTTGATCAGAGATCATGGAAGGGAGCAGCTTCTTGAGCCGCTGCTCTCCTTTTCCGAGCTTGCGCTCATTATCTTTCGCGTTACGCATCGGCTCAGCTGGCCGCTGCATAAAGGGCTGCTGGTCATCAAATAAGAAAGAACCTGGTTCTAGCAATTCGATAGCTTTGTCAATAGCCTCCGGTTCAAGCCCTTCCGAAAGAATGGATTGCTCTTCGATCCGGAACGGATCCCGGTGAGTGCGCTTGGAAAGCCTCACAGCCACGGCGGTAACCGCCGCCATCAACCTCAGCTGCGCACCGTACACGTAGCCCGGAACAGTCTTATCTAGGACTACTGGTTCACCTGTTGGTTCGACTGCCGGTTCAACCAGCGGTTCGTAGTCCTTTTTTTCGTTAGGGGGATCTTTTCGAATATGAGCATTGAGAAGTGCATCGCGAACTGATAATCGCCCGCGCGTAGTAACAAGTAACGGAATATCCGTCAAAGCATTGATATTGTCCATGCTTCTCCCTCATTGAAATGAAACGAGATTGACGGAAGAAGATACGAGTATCAACATATTTCACCTGTGTTTATAAGTGTGTTTCTCCCCGCGAGCCTGAAGCTAAACATGTGGGAGAATACGCAATCGGAAACGTGCTGCTACTCCCGCTCACGCGGGGAAGGCGGTCCTAAGCAGGGGACCTACCCACGCCTTGGCGTGGAAACCGCTCGTTACGAGCTTAGCCCATGGAGACGACTATGGTAGATCAACACACAATAGAGGTTCGATTCCCGGTATCTCGGTTATAGGGAATTACCTCCGCTTGTGCGGGGAAGAGACCATATCGTCGATATCGCCGGTGTCCTGGAAGGAAATACCCCCGCCCGCGCGGGGAAGAGGCCACACCTACGCGCCGGGTATATGCGCCTTGGGAAATACCCCCACCTGCGCGGGGAAGATATCAGGGATCGTAAAAACCTCACCGGCTACGAGGAACTACCCCCACCTGCGCGGGGAAGATCGGTAGAGATGTCAACTCTGGATGACTTATCTAGAACTACCCCCCACCTGCGCGGGGAAGAGGCTTCCTCACCCGCGGGAACAAAATCCCGAAGGGAACTACCCCCACCTGCGCGGGGAAGAGCAGCTTTGAGAGAGCCGAATGTTTCGCCGGGCGGAACTACCCCCACCTGCGCGGGGAAGAGTTATGATCCCGAATATCATGCGCGGCGGCGACGGAACTACCCCCACCTGCGCGGGGAAGAGTGCAGCTCCCCGCCGAGCTCGGCCTCGGCGATAGAACTACCCCCACCTGCGCGGGGAAGAGGTGGGGGCCGGTGGCGGGTTGTTCATCCCGCCGGAACTACCCCCACCTGCGCGGGGAAGAGA
The DNA here is from genome assembly GCF_900155575.1 of Actinotignum timonense. GTDB lineage: Bacteria > Actinomycetota > Actinomycetes > Actinomycetales > Actinomycetaceae > Actinotignum > Actinotignum timonense. Next base: position 2,235,383 of record NZ_LT706966.1, read on the forward strand.
CGCAATACCCGTAATTTCATCGCTAAAATCTGGAACTACCCCCACCTGCGCGGGGAAGAGGCCTGTTTGCTCGCAAGGCAAGCTCGGCAGATGGAACTACCCCCACCTGCGCGGGGAAGAGCTGATCTCGAGGGTAATTACGGCACTATCTCGGGAACTACCCCCACCTGCGCGGGGAAGAGGCGTTCCCGCGCACCCGTGAATCCATCAAAGCGGAACTACCCCCACCTGCGCGGGGAAGAGGCGAGCCGGCGGTCTGCGTTTCAATGGTCTTTGGAACTACCCCCACCTGCGCGGGGAAGAGCTATCCGGCTCGCGCGTGACCCGCTCGGCCCCGGAACTACCCCCACCTGCGCGGGGAAGAGATGGTGATGTTATCCATGATGGTAGCCATGTAGGAACTACCCCCACCTGCGCGGGGAAGAGCCCCGCCCTCGCATGACCACACCCGTATATGCGGAACTACCCCCACCTGCGCGGGGAAGAGCTACAAGGAGGAGAGGGGCAATAATGGAGATTAGAACTACCCCCACCTGCGCGGGGAAGAGTCAATAAACACCCGCCCGATCTCAGCACCAATAGAACTACCCCCACCTGCGCGGGGAAGAGGCGAGCCGGCAGTCTGTGTCTCAATGGTCTTTGGAACTACCCCCACCTGCGCGGGGAAGAGTCCGATTACAGCATCGATGGCGTGCTAGGCATGGAACTACCCCCACCTGCGCGGGGAAGAGAGCTGCGCCATTCGCCGCGCGGCATGAATACGGGAACTACCCCCACCTGCGCGGGGAAGAGACTGCCTGACCTGGTCGTTTATTCGCGGCGGGCCCGAAAAACAAGCTGGAACAGAGTTCCAGCTTTGTGGTTCTCCGCGAGACGCCTCCACATTGCCAGCCCGCCAAGCATGGCTTTCATGTCAGTTCCCACGCCTCAAATTTAGCTTATTCTGCCCTGTTCGTCCTTATCGGACACGAGGAGTCGCTTCTGATTATCAAGTTGGGCCGTGGCGACAAGGCGCTTACATAACGTGAGCACCCGCGCCGAAGAATCGGAGTGGGTGCTCATCATAAGTGGAGATGCCGGGAATCGAACCCGGGTCCGACGATAGCCAAAGGAGTATTCTCCGGGCGCAGTTCGTTGGTAGTTGTTTTCGGCTCCAGGGTTCCACACGAACCAGGCCCTGACGAACCTATCTATGTTGGTGTCGCGAGCACGCCCGTAGCAAACGTACTCACCAGTGGCTTTCTCAACGATGCTGAGATCTAGGCGGAAAGCACACCTAGTTCAGCAGATTTCGCAGGTCGCTTAGCTTAGGCAGCGAGGGCGAAATCGGTGCTCTTGTTCTTGGCACCTATTGGTTTGCAGAGAGCGTTATCGAGGTGACTCTACATCCTCGGCCCGCTTCCCTCCAACTAACTACCGCCGTCGAAACCGATCATCCCCAATATGCTGTTATCAAACAGTTCCACCCGCCCGGCATTCAACGCTGGTTACACGGTGGATTTACTAGTCTACAACGACGACGCCGCACGCGCTATTCCCGCCAGCAATCCGCTTAGAATCCGATGCCATTTCCGGGGTGAGAAGATCCACACATCTACCCATAGTGAGCATCGCCGATCCCGTAAGCACCCTGTCACCATTGTCAAACTTGATAATCAGAAGCGATTCCTCGTTTCCAATGAGGACGAAGGGTGTGGAATAAGCTAAATTTGAAGCGTGGGAACTGACATGATCGCCATGCTCGGTGGACCGGCATATCGGGCATATGTCGCAGAGATCCGCAGATCTGGAACTCTGTTCCAGCTTGTTTTTCGGGCTCGCTGCGAATAAACGACCAGGTCAGGCAGTCCTCTTCCCCGCGCAGGTGGGGGTATTTCCCTACGCGGGCGATAAGGCTATTGTTCCCTCGGCTCTTCCCCGCGCAGGCGGGGGTAATTCCGCGGGCTGGCTCGACCCCGCCGGGCTTATGCCCTCTTCCCCGCGCAGGCGAGGGTAATTCCAACATCCACGTGCGGCAAGATCAGGCAGGCAACTCTTCCCCGCGCAAGCGGGGGTAATTCTATGTCGTGGTGTGGCGGCCGCCAGGTCACGGCCTCTTCCCCGCGCGAGCGGGGGCAATCCTATGGCCACACCAACATTCGGCGAACCAACAGGAGTGCTCCCCCATACTGTCACCACCGCGCTTCGTGATGTCACTACGAAACTGACCGACCCGACTAACCATTTCCGTGTTTTTCGGAGAAGAGATAAGCAGAGACGACAGCTCTCGCTAACACCTCACTTGCCTTTTCCAGCCTCGCGATCTCGGCGTCTTTAGCTGCGAGTTCTTTCTCGCGCCGTTGTTCTAAACGTTTCATTTTAGCTTCGGCCTTGTCTGCGCTTCGATGCAGACGTTGTTTTTCGCGCTTATCACGGCTACCCATGATCCCAGTCATGCGTAGGAAACCCCGAATGTCCAAGTCCCACCAACGTGAAGGAAATCCAACAGCGAATCCGATACCCAACTCACCTTGGACTACTGGCGCGAGGGTTTTTCTGGTCGTCACTCACAATTTCTGATGTGGGTGGCCTGCCTGACACGCAAAAAAGGCCGACGCGGCTTTCAGGAGTTCATTGACGTCGCGTAGTTCCTGGTTCTCTCGACGTAGCCGCATGTTCTCCGCTACCATGTCTTCTTCCGCCCGCCTGACCGGCCCGTTCTTACGGGCTTGCTGGACCCATCGGCGGGCCGTATGCCAGGAAATGCCATATGTAGGAGCTACAGCCCTGCAAGCACCTTGTAAAGACATCCCCTCGGTGAGAATCCGCTCCTCAATAAGGTGGATAACGAGGTCCTTAGCTTCCAAAGCAAATTTCTTCGGCATAATCCAGATTTCCTTATCTACTCAAAAGGAAGAAAACCTGGACCACTTCATTTTCCCACGCTTCCCCACATTGAGATAAGACGAGATTACCAGAATGAAAATACGAAGACAATATCTTTAACCCGTCTTTCAAGTCTCCCATTCCGCTAACACGAAGCTATACATACCGGAGAAAAGCCAACCTCGAATATTCTTGGTACCCCCGCTCACGCGGGGAAAGCGGCCTACCTAGACAATATATTAAACCCAGAAATACCCACGCCTTAGCGTGGAAAACCGCTCGCTACGAGCCTAGTCGGTGGAGCCGAATCTGGAAAACCAACACACATGAGAACTTCTGCCAATCTTCCAAACCAGACGGCCACCCCACAGTCCCTAAAACAACGCCACCTTCTCCGGCGGTGGGAAGATCGCGTCGAGCTCAGCGAGGTCCGCACCGCTCGGCTCCCACACCAGGGAGGCTGCATTCTGGCGGACTTGCTGCGGCGTCGTCGCACCGGCAATAACGGAAGCCACGCACGGCCGCGAGGCCAACCACGACATCGCCACCTGCACCGGCGTCAAGCCGCGCGCCTGCGCAAACGCAACAAAAGCCTCAATCTGATCCCAGTCGGTGGACTCCAGCAGCGCTGCCTTCGAGTGCGCAATCCGCGAACCTTCCGGAGCCGCACCGCGCCGATACTTACCCGTCAACAAGCCGTTCGCCAGCGGGAAGTACGGGAAAATTCCCAGGCCGAAACGCTGCGCGGCCGGCACCACCTCGAGTTCCGCGCGCCGATCAATCAAGTTGTAATGCGACTCTGTCGCAATCGGCCCCACCAACCCGCGCGCAGCCGCCAGATGCGAGGCATCGGCAAGCTGCCACCCGGCGTGGTTCGACGTCGCGTAATACCGAATTTTGCCCGCCCGCACCGCATCCGACAGCGCCTCGAGCGTCTCCTCGGGCGGCGTCACACCATCCGGCGTGTGATAAAAATACAAGTCAATCGCCTCTACGCCGAGCCGGCGCAACGATGCCTCCAAGGCCCGCGTCACGTAGCGCCGCGAACCGCGCGCCCCGTAATCCGCGCCGTTGCACCCCTGCATATCCATACCAAATTTTGTTATAACGACGACGCCGCGGGCCAGCTCACCCGCTTCCCGTAACGCCGTTCCGAACATAGTTTCCGAAAGGCCGGGTTCTTTGCCGTACACGTCGGCAAGGTCGAAGGTGGTGATTCCTTCTTCAAGCGCGGCCCGCACCACGGCATTCGTACCTTCTTGCGTTTCGGTTTGCGTGTGGGCGCGGCCAAAATTATTACCACCGATGCCGACGGCGGATACCATCAGGCCGGACTTCCCTACCGGGCGATACGTCATTGTCATACCGCCAGCCTAGCGGACGCCGAGCGCGCCCGTTCGGCAGCTCGGTTACGATGAGGGAACAGTGCTCACCTGTGAGCGGTGTTTTCAGGCGCAGCCTTGCAGGGAATTATGAGGCTCGGGGCGCGCCACCACCACCGAGGGAAAGAGGGTTTGCCACTATGCCAGATTCTGCGGCGCAGCAGCACCAGCGAAACGGCTATCCGGAGGGACCGCGCCCGATCCGGCGCGTCGTCCTCCTCACTAACCCGACCGCGGGAAAGGGCCGCGCCACGTCGCTAGCTGCCCATATGACCGCCGAGCTGCTCAAATATGGCATCGACGTGGTAGGGCACTACGCCACCACCGTCGCGGAAACTCGCAAGAATGCCAGATTAGCGCTGGCCGATCCTCATATCGACGCGTTGGTTGCCTGCGGTGGAGACGGATTGGCGAATCTCATCGTGCAGGAGCAGGCCGGCACCGGCAAGCCGCTCGGCTTAGTTGCGGGCGGAACCGGGAACGATATTGCGCGCGGGCTTGGCATTCCGCTCGACGTCGCCGGAGCTGCCCGCACCATCGCGTCCGGGTATACAGTGATCACCGACCTGGGCCTGGCCATTCGCGAAGTAAACGGTGTTTCCCAACCCGAGCGCCGCTATTTTGCCTCGATCCTCGCCGCGGGGATCGATACCCGCATTAATGCTCGCGCCAAACAGATCCGGTGGCCGGGTGGCTCGGCCGCCTATTTCCTTGCGGTTCTTGCCGAAGTGGCGGCCATGCGCACCACCCCGCTCACCTTGAGTATCGACGGCGGCGAGCCCTTCACCCTGGAAGCTACCCTCTGCGCGGTGGGTAATACCCGCAGTTACGGAGGTGGGATCCGGATGTGCTCGCATGCGGATCCGCGTGATGGCAAGCTGGCCCTCACCGTCGTCGGCCCGGTATCGCGCCGCACCGCGGCCCGCAACCTTCGCAATATCTACACCGGAGATTTTTCCAAACTGCGCGATATCGTCACCCAGATTCAGGTCAACAGTGTTCGCCTGGAGATGCCCGGTCTTATTCCCGCGGTCGACGGCGAAGACCTCTTCCCCACCCCGCTCAGCGTAACGGTGGCCGCCGGTGCCGGCTGTTTCCTTGTTCCACCGCCGCGCCTGTAGCGGCCTTATGCGCGACGTAAACTAGCCCGGCGCTACCCGCGTCTCAGCCCAGCCACGCGCGCGTAGTAGTTCAACCAGCCCCACGGACGCAGCGCAGCCCAGCCCGCTAAGCGATCCGGTACATCCACCCGAAGGGATCTTCACGAGTACCGTTTTGGATGCCGGTGAGTTCCTCGTAGATCCGTTGGGCCACGGTATGGGTAGGCAGCTCGACGCTGAAATCTTCCCCGGTGAGCTGACCAATGGCAGTCACCACGGCCGCGGTCCCGCAGGCAAACATTTCCGCCACGCTACCGTCCTGAATTCCGCTTACCACATCGCGCAAAGCGAGGGTATCTTCGCGTACCTCCACCCCGGCGCGACGCAGCAACTGCATAATGCACGAACGGGTATTACCGGGCAGGATATTGCCGGTAAGTTTCGGGGTGGCCACGCTACCGTCGGCGTAAACCACAAACACGTTCATCCCGCCCAGCTCATCAAGGTTCGTGGCGGTTGCGGCGTCGAGGAAAAGAACCTCATCGTAGCCGGCAGCGCCCGCGGTGACCTTGGGCAGCAGCGAGGCCGCGTAGTTCCCGCCGGTCTTCGCCGCGCCCATGCCGCCGGGGCCGGCGCGGTGGTAATCGGGTTCCACCCACACCTTGATGGGCTGGAAACCGTTGGGGAAATACGCCCCGGCCGGCGAGGCGAGCACGATGTACTCGTAGGCCGCGGCCGCCCGCACCCCGAGGAAAGCTTCCGAAGCGAAAATGAAGGGCCGCAGGTACAGCGATTCGCCCGCCGCTCCCGGAACCCAGCGCCGGTCCTGGCGCACCAGATCCACCAGCGAGGCCACGAAATCATCCACGGGCAGCTCCGGGATAGCGAGCCGATGCCCGGAGAAGTTCAGGCGCGCCCCGTTGTAGGTGGGGCGGAATAGCCACAGCGATCCGTCCGCATGCCGGTAGGCTTTCAGGCCCTCAAAAACTTCCTGACCGTAGTGGAGCACCGCGCCGGCCGGGTCCAGGCTGAGCGGCCCGTAGGGCACGATGGCGTGGTTATGCCAGCCCTTTTCCGCGGTCCAGGTTGCCCGCGCCATATGATCGGTGAAGTAGCGGCCGAAACCGGGGCCGGCCAGGACCTGGCTGACCTCCTCTTCGCTGGCCGGGTGCTCATTCGGGTGCACAGCGAACCGCCCCGCGAGGCTATCTGCCGGCGCGGGGGTGGTAGCGGCAGCTTCCATTTCTTCCGGAGTCATCGGAACGCTCATACCTGAGTCCTTCTTTCTTGGTGGTGATCCTTAACGGTTATCTTCCATAGCGGTGAGAATAGCATCCCCGATCTGGGTGGTTGTGCGGCGCAATGGTACACCGGCCGCCGCAGCAGCGGCGCGCGCTTCCATATCCCCCCGGATAGCCGCCTCAATACGCGCGGCCGGCCCGGCAAGCCCGAGGTGGCGCAGCATCAGCGCCACGGAGGCGATGGTCGCCGTCGGATCGGCTTTCCCGGTCCCCGCAATATCCGGAGCCGAACCGTGGATCGGTTCGAACATGGAGGGGAAATCGCCTTCAGGGTTAATATTGCCCGACGCCGCAAGCCCCACTCCCCCGCTTACCGCCCCCGCTTCGTCGGTCAGAATATCGCCAAACAGATTATCCGTCACGATAACGTCGAAACGCTGCGGGTCGGTCACCAGGTAAATCGTGGCGGCATCCACATTGCAGTAATCAACGTTGACATTCGGGTACTCCGCGGCCAAGCGATCAACGGTGCGCTGCCAGAGTCCGCCCGCGTGCACGAGCACATTGGTTTTGTGGACGAGGGTGAGGTGGCGGCGGGGCCGGGAGGCGGCCAGCTCGAAAGCATAGCGCACCAAGCGCTCAGTTCCGTGAGCGGTGTTGACAGATACTTCCGTTGCCACTTCGGTGGGCATGCCACGGTGAACACTGCCGCCGTTGCCCGAGTACAGCCCTTCGGTCCCTTCGCGCACCACCACCAGGTCAATATTTCCCGGTTCCGCCAGCGGGGTGGGAACCCCGGGATAGAGCACACTGGGTCGCAAATTAACGTAGTGGTCAAAGGCGAAGCGCAGCCGCAGCAAAATCTCCCGCTCGAGGATTCCGGCAGGCACCCGCGGATCCCCGATAGCCCCGAGCAGCAGCGCATCATGCCCGGCCAGCGCCTCCAGATCCGCGGTGCTCAGGGTTTCCCCGGTATCCAGGTAGCGCTGCGCCCCGATACTATAGGGGGTCACGCTTAGTTCCGTGCTGCTCTCCGCCAGTGCAGCACGTAACACTTTAAGACCTTCGGGCACAATTTCCGGACCGATGCCATCCCCGGCAATAACGGCAAGATTAATAGAGGCGCGCATGTGAATGAGTATACGAGATCCGTCCACCTAGTGAGACCAAACATCTCACTTTGCGAGACGCCCGCGCGCGGCGTGACGGCGCGAAGATGCGTTCTTTCGGGAGGTTAGGTACGTCTCCTGGAGCCGGCGCCGCTCTCCTCGTAGAATTGAATTCTTGAATCTCTGGAGGCAAGGTTATGGCGTTCGATTCAACTATCGTCATTGTTGGCGGTGCTCGCATCCCCACGGGGAAGTTCCGCGGCTATTACGCGACTACTCCCGCGCATGAATTAGGTGCAGCGGCGGCGCGCGCGGCGGCGGAGCGAGCCGGCATCCCGATGGCGGATGTGGATGATTTCGTGGTGGGTTGCGTGGGCCAGACCGGTGCCGATGCCTATATTTCCCGCCGTATCGCGCTCACCGCCGGGGCACGCGCCTCCTCCACTGCCCTGACTGTCAATCGGGTGTGCGGCTCCGGGGTGCAGGCGTTGGCCAGCGGCGCGAGCGCCCTGCGCTCGGGGGACGCGCGCATCGTCATGGCCGGCGGTGCGGAAAATATGACGCGCCAGCCGGTGATGGATTTTTCGCGGGCCGGTCACCTCGATGGGCCCGAGCACGTGGATGGCACATTTTCGCTGATTTCTGATCCGTTCTCGGGCCGGCCGATGGGCTGGACGGCGGAGCGGGTGGCGGAAAAATTCGGTATTTCGCGCGCCGAGCAGGATGCTTTTGCGGCCCAATCCCAGGCCCGCGCCCAGGCTGCCATCGCATCCAGGGCTTTCGATAAGGAAAAGGTCCCTTTCACGATTGATGCCGGGAAGCCAACGGAGCGCGTCGTCGTTGCTGAAGAGTATCCGCGCACGGGCGTGACCGTTGAAACGCTCAGCCACTTGCGCCCCGTTTTTGCCGCGCACGGCACCGTGACGGCCGGTAATTCTTCCGGGATTAACGACGGCGCAGCCATGCTTGTCCTCATGCGGGAAGAGGATGCGATTGCGGCGGGTGTGGATATTCTGGGTGAGCTGGTGGATGTGGCTACCGTCGGCGTGGAACCGGAGTATATGGGCTATGCCCCGCGCCTGGCTATTGAGAAGGTGCTGGAGCGCACCGGCCTGAGCCGGGCGGATATTGGTTGGGTGGAGCTTAATGAGGCTTTTGCCTCCCAGGCGATTGCGGTGATTCGCGATGCGGAGTTGGATCCAGAGATCGTTAATCCGCTGGGCGGAGCGATTGCGCTGGGACATCCGGTGGGGGCCTCGGGAGCGATTATTTCGCTGCGCGCCCTCCTCAACCAGCGCGAACGCGGAATTGAGCATTCACTTGTGACGCTGTGTATTGGCGGCGGGCAGGGCATCGCTGCAATTATTCGCGCCCGCTAGCGGCACCCCGCCCGCTAGTAGTGTCGCGGGCGCGGTAAAGGCGGACAATCCCTGTCCGCGAACAGCGAGTGCCCCGCCCACGAACAGCGGCGGTTGCGCCCCCGCCGCCGCGCCGCAACCGCCGCCTAATTCTTGAATGCGTGTACCGGCGCCGGGATGGTGCCCCCGCGGGCGATGAAGGCCGCGCTGGAATAGGGGCTGACCGGCATGACCGGCGCGCTGCCAAGCAGCCCGCCGAATTCCACGGTATCGCCTTCGCTCAATCCTGTTGCGGGGATGACTCGCACGGCGGTGGTCTTGGAGTTCATGATGCCGATGGCGGCTTCGTCGGCGATCATGCCGGCGATGGTCGCGGCCGGGGTATCCCCGGGCACCGCGATCATATCCAGACCCACCGAGCAAATCGCGGTCATGGCTTCGAGTTTGGCCAGGCTAATGGCGCCGAGCCGCGCGGCTTCGATCATGCCTTCGTCCTCCGAGACCGGGATGAAGGAACCGGAGAGCCCGCCCACGTGCGAGCAAGCCATGAGCCCGCCCTTCTTCACCGCGTCATTGAGGAGGGCGAGGGCCGCGGTGGTGCCGTGGGCGCCCACGCGTTCCAGGCCCATGGCTTCCAGGGCCCGCGCCACCGAATCTCCCACTTCCGGGGTGGGAGCCAAAGAAAGATCGACAACACCGAAGGGCACCCCGAGGCGCTGGGCGGCCAGCTGCCCCACCAGCTCCCCCATGCGGGTGATCTTGAAAGCACTGCGCTTGATTTCTTCCGCGAGTTCATCGAAGGAAGCACCTTCCGCAGCCGTAATCGCCCGGGTAATAACGCCCGGCCCGGAAACCCCGACAGACACCACGCAATCGGGCATTTCCACCCCGTGAAAAGCCCCGGCCATGAAGGGGTTATCCCCCACCGAATTAGCAAAAACGACCAGTCGAGCAGCCCCGGAACCCTTATCTGTGCGAGCGGCGAGCTCGCAAATGGTCTGCCCCATGCGCGCCACCGCGCTCATATTAATTCCGGCGCGCGACGTCCCAATATTGACGGAGGAGCACACCACCGAGGTGGCGGCCAGCGCGGCAGGAATCGAATCGATAAGCGCCTCATCCGCGCGCGTCATGCCCTTTTCCACCAGGGCGGAGAACCCACCCACGAAATCCACGCCGATATCCCGGGCGCATTCATCGAGCATAACCGCCCACGGGGTGAGGTCCTTTTCCCCGCTTGCCGCGGCCACCATAGCAATCGGGGTCACGGAAATGCGCTTATTAATAATGGGGATGCCCAGTTCCGCTTCGATTTCCTGGGCTACCGGCACCAGGCGCGCGGCACGCTCCATAATGCGGGCGCGGGCCCGTTCGCGAGCGCGCTCGCCATCAGAATCCGCGCAGTCGAGCAGGGAAATTCCCATGGTGACGGTGCGGATATCGAGGCGATCCTCGCGAATCATCGCGAGGGTTTCCAGAATGTTGTGGGCAGTAGGCTCACTGCTGGCATACATAGGTATTCTCCCGTTCCTGTGCGCGTTCCCATGCACGTTGGTGTGCGTATTCCCGTGCGTGCTATTGTGCGCGTTCTCGCTTCTGTGCGTAGCTCCCGTGCGCGCTGCTATGCCGTTCGTGTACGCCGGCCGGCTATAGGCACCGGACCGGCCCATTACACCGGCCGACCCTATACGCGATGCATGGCGCGGAAAATGGAATCCGCCTGCACGTGAATCTCGAGTGCTTCTGCGGCGCCCAGCTCCGCCATGGCCTGCTGCACCTGGGTGATGGAGCTACCCTCCGGGAGCGCCACTTCGAGGATCATGGTGAAGTACTCATCCATGAGGGTTTGCGTCACGTTGATAATATTCACCCCGAGGCGGGCGAGTTCAGCGGAGACGGCCGCAATAATTCCGGTGCGGTCCACTCCGGTCACAGTCATGATGGCTTTCATGGCCTCTATTGTGCCACGCCGCTACGACAGTTTTTCGCCCGCTATCGCCCCACCTACTTCAGCGGCGCGAGGAATTGGTCCAGGTTGCCATTATTCGGGTCGCTCACCAGTTTCTCGTCGATAACAACGGCGGGAATGTACTTCATGCCGTCCGCGAGGAATTGTTCGCGCAGCTGCTTGAGGAGGGGCAGGTACTCATCCCCGGCCAGCGTGGCGCGCAAGCTTTCCAGTTGCGCCGCATCCAGGCCCACCCGGGTCGCGAATTCCTCAATGAGCTTCGGATCGGGCTGCTGGCGCTGGGCACGATCCACGTGCTTGACCACCGGGATGGAGCCTTCTTTGTAGAGCAGCTCGTGGAAATCGAGGTATTTATCCGGGGCGTTAACCGCGAACCACACTTCAGCCTGTTCGCCCTTGACGCTGTAGGGCGATTCCTCGAAGCGCATATTCGGGTGGTAGACCAGGGTGATCTTCCCGTCTTTAGCCATCTGAATGAGTTCTTCGCCGTGGTCGCGCACCAGGTCATTGCACCAGGGGCACCAGTAATCGGAGTACACCCGCACCACCGGCTTGCCTTCGTTGACGCTTCCGGCTACCCCGTCCGCCCCGATGGGAATGCCGCCCCATTGATCGAGGGGAGCCGGGATTTTCTCCGTCACCACATTGGCGCCGCGCTGGATGGGCACCAGATGAGCGGGTTCTTTAGTCGCGCTCGGAGTCGCGGTTGCGGTGGGCCCGCTGGGCGCCGTCGTACTATCAGTGGTGGCGGCCACGGTAGGTTTCACCCCCGGTGCGTCTGAAGTATCGGTGCAGGCAGCAAGGCCGAAGGCCAGTACCCCGAGGAAAGCGAAAGCGGAACGACGACGCATCTGCGGCCTTTCTCCCAACAGAACTGAACTCATGCAAACCGGCCCACCCGCGGTACCTTGCCGCGAGCGGGCCGGCTAACTGGCGCTCATCCTAGCCGCCCCACCTGGGAACGGCAACAACGGCGGTCACGTCCCGCGCGCCCACAGCGCGCCCGGTTTCGCGCACCGTCACGAACGCACCGTCATGCACCGTGCGCGCACCGTGGTCACGTCGCTTAGCGCGCCGTCTGCCCGTCGGTGTAATCGGCGTCCACGTCGGTATTCCACGCGAACATGGAACGCACCTCGCGCCCGGTGGCCTCCAGCGGGTGGCGCTCGTGTTCGGCGCGCAGCTTCTTGAATTCGGGGGCGCCGGCATCCTGGTCGTCAATGAAACGCTTGGCGAAGGAACCGTTCTGGATATCGGCCAGCACGTCCTTCATATGTTCCTTGACATCCGGGGTGATCACGCGCGGGCCGGAAACATAATCGCCGTATTCGGCCGTATCCGAGCAGGACCAGCGCTGCTTGGTCAGCCCGCCTTCGTTAATGAGATCAACGATGAGCTTGAGTTCGTGGCACACCTCGAAGTAGGCCATTTCCGGCTGGTACCCGGCTTCCACCAGGGTCTCGAAACCGTAGGTGATGAGCTGAGAAACCCCGCCGCACAGCACGGTCTGCTCGCCGAAGAGGTCCGTTTCGGTCTCTTCCTTGAAGGTGGTCTTAATGGCGCCGGCGCGGGTGCCGCCGATCGCCGCGGCGTAGGACAGCGCCACGTCCCAGGCCTGCCCGGAGGCGTCCTGTTCCACGCAGACGAGCACCGGCACCCCGCGGCCGTCTTCGTACTGGCGGCGCACCGTGTGCCCCGGGCCCTTCGGCGCCACCATGCACACATCGTGGCCGGCAGCCGGCTTGATATAGCCGTAGTGAATATTGAAACCGTGGGCGAAGAACACCGCGGCGTCGGCCTTGAGATTCGGTTCGATTTCCGCGGCCCACAGCCCGCGCTGGGTCTGGTCCGGAACCAGAATCATCACCACGTCCGCTTCCTTGGTGGCATCGGCCACGGAGCGCACCGTCAGGCCCTGCTCCTGCGCTTTCGCCACCGAGCTGGAGCCTTCGCGCAGGCCCACCACCACGTCCACGCCGGAATCGCGCAGGTTGAGCGCGTGGGCGTGCCCCTGCGACCCGTAGCCAATAATGGCAACCTTCTTCGACTGGATGAGGGACAGATCGGCATCGGCATCATGGAAAATTTCTGCCATGGTTTTCTCCTTTTGTTGGGTCGGGGCCAGGCCCCACGGTTGTCGTTATCTCGGTTTCGGTTTCGTTGCGGTCACGGCGCCGCGTTGCGTGCGGGCCCGTATTAAGTACGACGACGCCGCCAGCTGGCCGCGCGCCGCTCTGGCTTAGATGCGCCCGCGGGCAAGCTCCTCCGGGAAGTTGCCCGGGTCTCCCGCCATATCTGCGGTAACACGTTCGGAAAGCGAATGGGCTCCGCGCCCGAGCGCCACGGTTCCCGACTGCACAATTTCCCGGATCCCATAGGGCTCCAGGGCGGTGAGCAGGGCACCGATCTTGCGGTCGGAGCCGGTGGCTTCAATGGTGACGGCATCCGGCACCATATCCACCACGTGGGCGCGGAAAAGATCCACCACCTGGACCACGTGGGAGCGGGTCGTATCATCAGCGCCGACTTTAATGAGGACGAGGCGGCGCAGCACCGCTTCCTCACTGTCCAATTCCACGATTTTGATGACGTTCACCAGCTTATTGAGCTGTTTGGCCACCTGTTCGAGGGGTTGCACCGCGGCATCAACCACCACGGTGATACGCGAGAGCGCCGGGTTTTCCGTTTCTCCCACGGCGAGCGAATGAATATTGAACGCGCGGCGGGCGAAGAGCCCGGCCACCCGCGTGAGCACTCCGGGTTTATTCTCCACCAGTACGGAGAGCGTGTGGCGCTGCGGCATTGTTATCCTTCCTTTCGTGGCGGCTCGAGCGGCGAAAATGCGCTACTCACGCGAAGTTCTCATCCACTTCGGGGCGCAGCCCCTTGGCGTACATAATCTCATCATTGGATACCCCGGCGGCAACCATCGGCCACACTTCCGCATCCGGTGAGGTAATAAAGTCGATAACGACGGGGCGGTCATTGATCTCCATGGCGCGCTGGATGGCGGTATCGACGTCGTCCTTCTTCTCCACGCGCCAGGCCGCGCAATCATAAGCCTCAGCAAGTTTCACGAAATCGGGGATACGGCGGGTGTTATTCCCGGTTTCCAGATCAGTGAAGGAATAGCGCCCCTCGTAGAAGAGGGTCTGCCACTGGCGCACCATCCCCAGCGAGGAGTTATTAATAACAGCCACTTTGATATTGATGTTATTGAGGCGGCAGGTGGCCAGTTCCTGATTGGTCATCTGGAAGGAGCCGTCGCCATCAATCACCCACACGGTGCGTTCGGGCTGGCCCACTTTCGCGCCCATGCCGGCCGGAATACCGTAGCCCATGGTGCCCGCTCCCCCGGAGGACAGCCAGCGGTGCGGATGCTCGAAACGCAAGAATTGCGAGGCCCACATTTGGTGCTGGCCCACCCCGGTCACCCAGATGGTGTCTTCACTTCCTGCCACGGCGCCCAGGCGCTCGATCACGTATTGCGGGGAGACGAGGCCGTCATCCGTGGGGGTGTAGCCGGCCGGGTAGGTTCCCCGCAGGCGGTTGAGGTAGCCCCACCAGGGATCCAGATTCGCTTCCCCATACTGGGCGCGGGCCGCGCGCACCTCCGCGAGGAGAGCAGGAACGGATTGCGCCAGATCCCCGATAATTGCCACGTCCGCGGTGCGGTTCTTGGATGCTTCCGCCGGGTCAATATCGAGGTGGATAACCTTCGCCTTCGGCGCGAAACCGTCCAGGGCCCCGGTCACGCGGTCATCGAAACGCGCGCCCAGCGCCACGATGAGATCGCTGCGCTGGAGGGCTCCCACCGCGGGAACGGTGCCGTGCATCCCCGGCATCCCCAGGTTATGGGGATGGGAATCGGGTACGGTGCCGCGGGCCGGCAGGGTGGTGACCACCGGGGCACCGGTCAGGTCACTCAGCTCGGTAACCTCGCGGGAAACCCGGGCGCGCACCGCCCCTCCCCCCACGTAGAGCACGGGGCGGGCCGCGGTGGCAATAAGCCGGGCAGCTTCGCGTACCGCGGCGGAATCCGGCTCGCCGGCCGGGCGGTATCCGGGCAGATCCAGGCGCGGGGGCCACACAAATTCTGTTTCTTGGTTCTGCGCGGATTTCGCGATATCCACGAGGACGGGGCCGGGGCGCCCGCTCGCCGCCAGGTAAAAAGCTTCGACCAGGCGGGCCGGAATATCATCGGCATCGGTGACGAGGAAAGAATGCTTGACCATGGGCATGGTGGCACCCACGATATCGGCTTCCTGGAAGGCATCGGTTCCGATGGCCGCCGCTCCCACCTGGCCGGTGATGGCCACCAGCGGGACCGAATCCATATTGGCATCGAGCAGCGGGGTGACGAGGTTGGTAGCCCCCGGCCCGGAGGTAGCCATCACCACCCCCACGCGCCCCGTTGCTAGCGCGTAGCCTTCGGCAGCGTGCCCGCCGCCCTGTTCGTGGCGCACCAGGATATGGCGGGGAGAATCGCTATCGTACATCGGGTCGTAGGTGGGCAAAATAGCTCCGCCGGGCAGCCCGAAGACGACATCAACACCGAGTTCCGCTAAGGTGCGGACAATGGCGCGGGCGCCGTCCATTTTTTCGCGGATCTCACCGGGACGGTCCCGGCGGGACGCGGCCGACGCGCTCATCGCGGATGCATTCATCTCGGATGCGGCCATGGTTCCTCCTTCAACCTGGTTCACCTGGTTCTTCGGGCCTGTTCTTCCGGTATCACCGAGCGGGGTGCAAGCGTGGTGGTTGGCGCATAAAAAATCCCCTCACGTGAGGGGAGCGCGCAACCGGTGGTGCGCGCTACCTCACTACGATAATAAGAAGAATCTGAGCCATGCCCTTCAGACTACCGGAGTGCGGTCCCCGAGCGCTAAAAAGATCAATCTGTCTCACATCGTGGATTTCGGTTTCATTGTTCGGACAGTTTTCCGCGGTTTTTCGAGAAGCGTACTCTGGACGCGTGAGCTTTTCGCACCGGCCACCCGCCCCGCAGCACCCGAGCCACTTGCGCTATGCCGCACGGGCGGTTTTGCGCGCCGGCTTACTTCTCCTTGCCAGCGGCGCCTCCGCTTACCGGGTCAAACACTCTATGGAGCGCACCGCCCACGCCCTGGGGATCCGCACCACCCACGCCGCGGTCTCCTTCACGGAGATCACAGTTACGTGCTACGGCTGCGGGGATGTGTGCACCCTCACCGGGGAGCAGCGCACCCTCGGCGTGAATGCCGCCCGTATTGACGCCCTTATTGTGGCCATTGATGCTCTCCCGGCCGGCTCCACTCCCGCGCAGGTCACGAGCGCCCTCGATGATGCGATTGCGCGGGCCCGCAGCTATCCGGCCTGGGTATTGGCCCTGGTGTCCGGGCTGGCCTGCGCCTGTTTCTGTTTCCTCAACCGGGGCGGGGTGGTGGAATGCGCCGCGGTCTTCTTCGCGGCGAGCGTGGGGCAGGCGGCGCGCGGCTGGTTGGCCCGCCGCCTCGTCAATCACTTCGGAATTTGGTTCCTGGTGGGGGCGCTGGCCGCGCTGCTCTACCTGGCCACGGTGGGGGTGGCTGAGGCGTGTTGGGATATTGCGGTGGTGCACGAAGCCGGGGTGGTTTCCGCCCTCCTCTTCCTCATTCCCGGGTTCCCGCTGGTCACCGCGATGCTCGATACGATTCGCGCTGATTTTTCCGCCGGGCTCACCCGCGGTGCCTATGTCACCATGCTCATGCTGGCCGCCGGGATGGCGGTCTGGGTGGTCACCGTTATTTTCGGTACGGATATTGCCCCGCATGCCGCCTACGTGATCCCCGAGCCGTGGCTGGCTCTGGCGCGCGGTGCCGCGACCTTCGTGGCCTCCTACGGTTTCGCCATGCTTTTCACCGCGGAGCAGGGCGCGGCGCTGCTGGCCGGCGCCATCGGCGCGATTGTCAATGCCGCACGCCTAACCGCCCAGGATGCCGGTTTCTACAATGTGGCCGCGGTTTTCCTCGCGGCCCTGGGGGCCGGCGTGCTCGCCCACCTCCTCACTCGCCGCACCCGTTTTTCCCGGGTCTCGCTGAGCGTACCGGCCGTCGTCGTCATGATTCCGGGAGTGGTATTTTTCCGCGGTCTGCACGCCATTAATGCCGGGCAAATCGCCCAGGCTGCCGGAGCGCTCACCAACGTGGTGCTGGTGATCTGCGCGGTGGGTGCCGGGGTGGCGGCCGCGCGCATGATCACCGACCGGCACTGGCTCATGGAGCCACCCCACGAACTCAGCCCGGCCTTCGACGAGTAGCGAATAGCGTGCCGGGGCCCGCACGCGCGCCGCGACCAGCGCGACCGCGGTGCCTAATCCACTCGGCCGTCCACCACCCGCACCGCCCCGCGATCCGCCGAGGTGGTCATCATGGCGTAGGCCCGCAGCGCCTTAGAAACATGCCGGTCCCGCTTCTCGGGGCGCCAGGGCAGCTCGCCCATCTGGGCGCGCCGCTCGGCCAGTTCTTCTTCGGACACATCCATGGCGAGCAACCGGGTGGGCACGTCGATAATAATATGGTCGCCTTCGCGCAGCAGCGCAATATTACCGCCCGCGGCCGCCTCCGGGGATACATGCCCGATGGACAGACCCGAAGTTCCCCCGGAAAAACGCCCATCGGTAATGAGCCCGCACACCTTCCCGAGCCCCAGACCCTTGAGGTAGGACGTGGGATACAGCATTTCTTGCATCCCGGGCCCACCCTTGGGACCCTCGTAGCGGATCACCACAATATCGCCCGGTTCCACCGCTTTGGACAAAATAAGTTCGACGGCGGCCTCTTGGGAATCGACCACCCGGGCCCGCCCTTCGAAATGGAAAAGCTCTTCGCTAATCCCGGCCGTTTTAATAACCGCACCGTCCTCCGCCAGGTTCCCGCGCAGCACGCACAGCCCGCCGTCCTTGGTATAGGCGTGATCGGCACTGCGAATACAACCGTGCTCCCCGTCCAGATCCGGGCTTTCCCAGGTGGAATCCTGCGAAAATGCGCGGGTGGTGCGCACGTTCCCCGGCGCGGCACTGAAAAGATCACGGGCCTGCTCGGAAGGCGCCACCCCGCGGATATCCCAGGTTTCCAGCCAGGATTTCAGGTCATCGGAATGCACCGAATGCACCGAGTCATCGAGCATCCCCGCCCGGTACATTTCCCCGAGCAGCGCCGGAATCCCGCCGGCGCGGTGGAAGTCCTGAATATGGAATTCGGTGGAATTCGGGGCGAGCTTGACCATGCAGGGCACCCGCCGCGAAAGCGCATCAATATCCGCGAGCGTGAAATCCACGTGCCCTTCCTGGGCGATGGCCAAAATATGAAGCACGGTATTGGTGGAGCCGCCCATGGCCACATCCATGGACATGGCATTGGTAAACGCCGCTTTCGTCATAATATTGCGCGGCAGCACGCTGGCGTCGTCGTCGTTATAAAAACGTTTCGTGAGCGCGACGATGCGTTTCCCGGCCTCCTCGAAAAGCCGGCGGCGCCGGGTGGCGGTGGCGAGGGTCGAGCCGTTGCCGGGGAGGGACATGCCCAGCGCTTCGGTCAGGCAATTCATGGAATTTGCGGTGAACATGCCCGAGCAGGAACCGCAGGTGGGGCAGGCGTTTTCTTCCACGCGCGCGAGCTCGTCGTCCGTGATGGAATCATCCACGGCCAGGGCCATCGCGTCGATCAGGTCAATATTATGATCGACGACGCCTTCCACCGGCTTGCCCGCCTCCATGGGACCGCCGGACACAAAAATAGTGGGAATATTCAGGCGCATGGCCGCGATGAGCATGCCGGGTGTAATTTTATCGCAATTAGAAATGCAGACGAGGGCGTCCACGGTATGCGCATTGCACATATATTCGATGGAGTCGGCAATAATTTCGCGGCTGGGCAGCGAGTAGAGCATGCCCTCGTGGCCCATGGCGATGCCGTCGTCCACGGCAATGGTATTAAATTCGCGCGCCACCCCGCCGTTCGCCTGGATCACGTCCGCCACGATTTTCCCGACGTTGCGCAGGTGCACGTGCCCGGGAACGAATTGGGTGAAGGAATTAGCGATAGCAATAATCGGTTTTCCGAAATCTTCCGAGCCCATCCCGGTGGCGCGCCAGAGCGCCCGCGCCCCGGCCATATTCCGGCCTGTTGTTGAGGTTGCCGATCGCAGCTGCGCCATTATTCCCCTTCGTATCGTGTGTTGTGGTGGCGGGCGGTGCCGCCGTGGTCCTTAGTCTAGCCGTGTCCACGTAGTGAGAATTGCTTTCTCACTTTTCGGACGTGGTTGCGGTGGTGGTCGCGGTGGTAGGAACGACGACGATGGTCCCATCCCGCAGCGTCTCCACTCGGATCGGCCATTCGTATACCCGGGTGAGTAGCTCAGAAGTGAGTACCTGGCGCGGGGTGCCGGCCGCTTCCACCCGGCCGTGGCGCAAGAGGACCACGTCATCGCAGAGCGCGCCGGCCAGTTGAATATCGTGCAGCACGGCGACGACGGTGTGCCCGCCTGCAGCCAGGCGCCGGCACAGCTCGAGGAGGCGCTGCTGGTGGGAAANTGAGGAGGCGCAGCACGTGCGGGACAATGAGGCCCACGAAGCCGATCACGCCGGCGAAGCACACGGCGGCGGCGGTGAGGATGGCGGTGAGCACGATGGCGGAAGCGCGCAGGGCGGCGACGTTCACGCCCACGTGCCCGGCTTCGCGCTCCCCCAGGCTGAGCAGGTCGAGGCGGCCGGCCAGCGCGAGGGCGCCAAGGATACCGATGCCAACCACCGCGCCCACCACGGCGACCTGGAACCAGGAGGCTCCAGCCAGCGATCCCATCTGCCAGAACACGATTTGTTCGCGGGCATTGGTATCGGCCAGGTAGGTGGCGATGGAGGTGAGGGCGGAGGCCACCGCGGTCACGGCGATGCCGGTGAGCACCAGGGTGAGAGTTTCAGCGCGCCCGTGCGAGCGCGCCAGCAGGTAGACGGTGGCGGAGGTGACGAGCCCGGCAGCGAAGGCTCCTAGCGGTACCGAGAAACCGCCCAAGGCTCCGGGAACAAAGACCATGGTGAGGGCGGCCCCGAAAGCACATCCGGAGGACACCCCGATAATTCCCGGTTCGGCCAACGGGTTGGAGAAGACCGCCTGCATAACGGCGCCGGCCACCGCGAGCGCCCCGCCCACCAAAACGCCTAAGCAGATGCGGGGGAAGCGAATATTCCAGAGCGCCGCCATGACGAGGGGATCTTCCGGGGGCGCGGCCAGCCCGAAGCGGGCGGCGATACCGCGCCCTACATCTCCCACGGTGACGGGGAATTGGCCCAGGTGTGCGGAGAGGAGCATACCCAAAGCGAGGAGCACGGTGAGGATGAGGAACGTCCAGAAGCGCCGGTGGCGGCGTGCTTTTATGCCGGCGGGCACCGCGGGGAGCGCTGGCATGGCTGACGCTCCGGGTGCTCCCGGCGTGCCCGGCTCCGCGGGCATAGCTGGCGCGCCGGGCACCGCGGAGAGCGCGGTGGCCGCGTGCCCCTGGTTGCCGCGCTGTCCACTCATCCTGTCTATCTTGCCTTAATGTTGTACGGAGCGCTAATGGCGCGGCGCCCGGGGCGCGTTTTCTGCCGTAGTCTCCGGCTGCGCGGCAGTATCCTCCGCCGTCTCGCGGTGCGCCGCCCCTTCCACCGCTGCGCCGTTCTCCCGCACGGCTTCCCGCACCCGCGCTTCGGTGATCTCGGCGGGCGGGCCGGCCAGCACCAGGCGCCCGCCGGAGAGCACCGCCACGGTATCGGCTTCGCGCACCGCATCGAGGCGGTGGCTCACTTCAATAATGGTGGCCTCGGGCAGGGCGGCGCGCAGATTGGCGCGGATGCGCGCTTCAAGTTCGCTATTGAGGGCCGCGGCGAATTCATCAAGGATGAGGACGGCCGGGTGCATGAGAACCGCGCGGGCCAGGCACAGGCGCTGCACCTGCCCGCCCGAAAGCGCATATCCGGTGGGCCGCCCGTGCGAGGTACCGCCTCCCACCCGGGTATTCAAGCCGTCCGGCATGGCCCGCACATCGCTATCCAGCCCGGCCACGCCGAGGGCGCGCCACAGCTCAGTTTCGGTGGCCTTCGGTACCCCGAGCCGCAGATTATCGGCGATGGTCCCGGCCACAATCTGGCTTTTTTGAGACACCCCCACCACGCAGGCATGCAACGAAGCGACCTTGAGGTCCGTGGTGGGAATCCCGCCGATGCGCACCATCCCGGATGTCGGGTCATCGTAGCGTTCCACCAGATGCACCAGGGTGGATTTACCCGAGCCGGAACGCCCGGCCAGCACTGTATGGGAACCGGCGGGAATACGCAGGCTCACTCCGCGCAGCACCTCGCGCTCGCGCTCCGGGTAGGCGTAGTGGACGTCGTCGAATTCCACGGAGAGGCCGCGTTCGGGCATGAGGATCCCGGGGCCGTCCGGGCACGGCTGGGGCGCGTGCGCGAGGGCATAGATACGCCGCGCGGCCGCGAGCGAGGCATCGAGGGACGACGCCGCATCTTCGAGAGCCTGGGGGCCTTCCCATACCCGCAGCGCCGCCACCGCGCCGGCCGCCGCGAGCGGCAACGAGATACTCGGGTCACTCACTCCCACCGCGATAATCCACGCCGCGCTCATACCGGCGGCAATAATATTGGCCCCGCGGCGCAGCCCGGCCACCCAGGCCGGGAAAGATCCACCGGTGGCGACTTTCGCACCCAGGGCCGCTGTTTCGTCCATCCGGTCGGCGGTGCGGCCGAAGACGAGCACGTCTTCGAGGCCGTAGAGCGAATCGGTCACATGCGCGGCCAGATCGGCGCGGGCGGCGAGTTGCGCCGTCGTCGCATCAATCGCGCGCCGGGTACCCACGTAAGGGATAACCGCAAGTGCTAGAGCCGCGGCCACGGCCGGCAGCGCCATCGCGTGCCACCCGAGTAGCGCGCCGCCCACCAGCAGCGCCGCGGGGGTGAGCACGTAGGCGCAGACCACCGGCGCCACAGTATGGGCGTAGACCACTTCAATGCGGTCAATATCGCGAGTGAGGGAGGCAACGATATCCCCCGAACGCGAGCGCGCCATAATCCCGGGGGCCTTGGGCCACAGGCCGGCAAAAACGCGGGTGCGCAGCAGTTCGAGGGCCCGGAAGGCCACGTAGTGCCCGGTGAATTGTTCGAGGTAGCGCAGGGCGGCTTTGAGGAGCGCGAGGAGAGCCACGAACCAGAGGAAGCCCGCTCCCCCGCCGCTGCTCACGGCCGCCACCATCCCGTAGGTCGCCACC
This sequence comes from Actinotignum timonense, assembly GCF_900155575.1. GTDB lineage: Bacteria > Actinomycetota > Actinomycetes > Actinomycetales > Actinomycetaceae > Actinotignum > Actinotignum timonense. The sequence continues at coordinate 2,257,681 of NZ_LT706966.1, forward strand.
GCGAACAGCCCAATATCGGCCACCTGGCCGGCGGCCCGGCACAGGGTGGACAGGGCGAGCGGGCCGTGGACGGGGCGGGTGAGGGAAAGCAACCAGCGCAGCACGGTGCGCAACCCCGGCGCGGCGCCGCTTGTTACGCGGACGGCGCCGTTATTCTCGCGCGCACCATTCCCGCGCAGCACGGCGCCGTTATCCTCGCGCGCACCATTCCTGCGCTGCACGGCGCCGTTATTCTCACGCGCATCATTCCCGCGCAGCGCGGCTTTATTACTCGGCGTGGACATCACTGACCTCCTCGAGAATTCCGTCGCGGACCCGCACCACCCGGTCCGCCAGCGCCGCCAAGGCGGGACGGTGCGTGACCATGACGAGCGTATACTCGGGCCCCAGCCCCGCCAGCGCCGCACAAATCCGGTCTTCGGATTCGAGGTCTACCTGCGCGGTGGGCTCGTCGAGCAGCAGCAGGGTGCGCCCGGCCAAAAACGCCCGCGCCAGCGAAATACGCTGCGCCTGCCCGCCGGAAATCAAAGCGGAATCCTCCCCGAGGTAGGTATCGAGCCCCTCCGGCATCCGCGCCACGTCCTCGTCCACCTGCGCGCGCCGCAGTGCCTCCCACATCTGTTCCGCGGTGGCATCCGGGCGCGCCAGGCGCAGGTTATCTGCAATAGTTCCGGTAAACATCCACGTTGTTTGGGCGACGACGGCGCTGCGCGCGCGCAACTGCGCCAGGTCACCACTCTCAGCATCCACGTGGACCTCGCCAATCTGCACACTCCCGGCTTGCGGGCGCAGGGCTCCGCGCAGCAGCGCGAGCAGGGTGGATTTCCCGGCTCCGCTCACTCCCACAATCGCGAGGCGTTCCCCGCGCGCCACGCGCAGATTCACCGAGGTCAGCACCTCTTCACGCCCGTAATTCACCGCCGCGTTAGTCACGGTGATCAGCGGGGCGGCGCTGGCGGGCGGGGTGGCGCCGTCACTCTCAGCCGCACCTGAATCCTCAACGGTGCTGGGAGCCGCAGCTGCGCCGTCGTGCACTATACGCGGAGCGATGGCGAGGTACCGGGTGATGGCTTTTTGGGCGGCGCGCCCGCCCATCCCGATGTAGAAGAAGCCCGCTACCTGCGAGAGCGGTTCAAGGAGAACCACCGCGAGGAGGGCCACGGCGAGGGCTTCCCACGGGGCGAGGTGCGCGGCGCGGGCGGTGGTGAGCCCGGCGGTCAGGCAGATGAGGAGGAGCCCGACCAGGCCGTCCATCACGATAATGACGATTTGGTTGCCGGCCAGCATCCGCATAATGGCGCGGCGGTTCGCTTCGCCGCGGCGGGCCAGGTCGGCTTCGGTGCGTTCCCCGGCGTTAAAGAGGCGGATGGTGGTCATATTGCGGATGGCGTCGAGATAGCTATCCACGAGGGTGTCGCGCGCGCGGCGCGATTCGGTAGACGCGCGGCGAAAGAAACGGAAGAAGAGGCCGATGCCGGCGGGGATAAGCGGGAGGGCCGCCATCACGCCGAAGCCGATCACCGGGTCAATGGCGATCCCGATAAAGGCGAGAGTGAGGAACGGGGCGAGCAACGCACCAATGGTGGTGCCCACGTAACCCTGCCGGTAATTGGTGATGCGCTCGACGCTATCGGTGAGGAGCGGGAGGAGGCGCCCAGCAGTATAGGGCGTGGGGGTGCCGGTGCGGGCGAGCGCGAAGGTGCGTTCGAGGAGCCGGCCGCGCAGCCGGCGTTCCTCCGCGCGGGCTGCCCCGGTGCTGCCCACTCGTTCGGCTAGCGCGCAGGCGGCGGCCAGGGCGAAGAAGCCGGCCGCGAGCCAGAGGTGGCCGGTACTCAGCGGTGCCGCGCTGGTGTGAGCCGCCGTCACGTACCCGGCAATAATCGCCGCGATGGTGGCCAGGCGCAGGCAGGCCGCGATGAGCGCGGCGCGGCGCCCGGGGGCGGAAATCGGATCCGCCCCGCGTGAGCGAGGGCGCTGCCGTGAGCTCGGGCCTTGTGTCGACCGGGCGGCATGCCCGGCCGGCGAAGAATGCGGATGTCCCTCGCGCGAGCTGGGGCGCTGGGCCACGGTCATCCTCTCACTATCCTTTCGTATTATCCCTTCGCGGTGCGCTACCGCGGGCACCCTGCCCGCCCGCGTTTCCCACGCCGCGTGGCGTGTTCCCACTACGTGCCGGCTATGCGTTCCCACCGCTGCCGGCGTTGTGCCGCTACTGGGCAGTGTAAAGCGCCTGGCCCATCGCGCGAATAAGATCGCCACTTTGCGGACCGAATCCGAGGGAAAGGTTATCGGGGATGGCGAGCACGCGCCGCTTCTTCCCGGCGTCGGTTTGCGAGATCCCGGGTTGGCCTTCGAGCGCCTCGATCCCGCCGAGTGCGCCCAGCCCATTGGTCATCACGATAATAACTTCGGGGTTGGCCACGAGCAGCGCTTCCTGGCTGGCTGGCCGGGCCTTGGTGACTCCCGCTTCCCCGGCCATATCGCGCCCGCCCACCGCGTCAATCACGTCGCTGGCACCCGATTCGCTCCCGAGCAGCATAAACAGCCCGGCCTGGGGGCGAATATTGAGGAAGACCATGCGCAGCGGGTCGGCCGGGGCCAGCTGGGCGACGTCGATCCGCGCCTGCGCGATGGATTGGGAAATCTGGGCGGCCAGTTCTTCGCCCGCCTGCCCGGCTCCCACGGCGCGGGCGACTTCCGCCGCGCGGGCGGGCGCGTCGTCGAACTTTGTTGCGCGCGTAAGCCGCACCACCGGAATACCGGAGGCTTCGAGTTGCGCGAGGGCACCTTCGGCCCCGCGGATCGTGCCGTCGGTGAGGATCAGGGTTGGGGCGAGGCGCAGTACTGCCTCGGCGTTCACGCTGTGCCCGCTCTCGGTGACGACCGGAACGTCCGCGAGGCTCGGCTCCGTATCGGATACGGTGCGGCCCGCGATGGTGGTGCCCAGCCCGAGGGCGAGGAGCGTTTGCGAAATCGCGGCGGACATATCGAGGGTCACCACGCGCGACGCATCGGTCACGGTCACTTTCGCGCCACTGGCGTCCGTGATGGTGACGGGGAGGTTGACGGCGGCGGGCTGCGCCGGATGCGGTTCGGGGAGTGGATCGACGCTCACCATTCCGGTGAGGCTGCGCGGATCGGGCACGGCTACCGCGGTGGTGGTGGGCGCGGATGCTTGCGCTTCAGCAGCCGGTGCGGATGCGGCGCCTTCTTTCGGGGAATTCCCTTCGGTTTTCCCGGTGGTTCCGCAGGCGCCCAGGGCGAGTGCGAGCACCGCGCACAGCGCTCCCCAACGTTTCATTCTTACCTCCATTTCGCGTGTACCTAAGGTACGACGGCGCAGCTAGCCCCCGCGAGCAACCCGCGTGCATGTCGCTATCCGAAGGCGGCGCGCCGATCATGTATCGGACGGTACCACACCCTTACGACAAGGTTGAGCCCTGGCGACGCATCCGCCCAACTGTCGCTATGTGAGCGGATCCGGGTACACACCTTTCCGGCTGGTGACGCTTTGGATCAGCTTCTTTGCTGAGACCATTTCACCTATTCCCTTCGCCGGCTCTTCGGGTTAAATGGGTGTGTGGGGTGCCAGCCCCAAACAGGACTAACACCCCACACACAAGAAACATGGCGGCAGTGACCTACTCTCCCACACCCCACCGAGTGCAGTACCATCAGCGCAAACAACCTTAGCTACCGGGTTCGAAAAGGAGACCGGGCGTATACCCTTGCCGCTATAACCACCGCCACAACCAAACAAACACCAACCAACCCGCGGTGGCCAGTCATCGCACAGTGAACGCAAACATACCTATCTCACGCAAAGAATCTCTCACACATTATTTTTCCTGACNCGGCGCCGTTGCCCCGTGCCGCGCCGCCGCCTCGCCCGGCCCCGTTCCCCCGTGCCGCGCCGTTTCCGGATCCGAGGCCCATGGCCACCAGGTCGCGCACCAGGTAGGCGAAGGGGAAGGTGGAGTTTTGCGGCATGACGGCGCGCAGGCGCGCCAGCTCCCGCCAAGAGAGAGAGGTAACCGCGGTGGTGCCGATACGGACCTGCCCGGAAGTGGGGCTGAGGTCGCCGGCGAGCAGGGAAAGCAGGGTGGATTTTCCGGTGCCATTGGGGCCGAGCACCCCGAGGACCCGCCCGGGGCGCGCGGTAATGCTGACGTCGTGGAGAACCCGGTGGGTACCGTAGGCGAAATTGAGGTGCTCGGCGCGAAGCTCCCCGGCCGGCCCACCCACCGCGGAGAAAAGATCAACCACGGGCACCTCGCAGGTTCTTGCGCAGCAGGATGAAGAAGGTGGGGCCGCCCACCAGCGCGGTGAAGATTCCGATGGGGAGTTCCGCGAAGGGCACGAGGGTGCGGGCCGCGAGGTCGGCGTAGGTGAGGAGCACCGCTCCGCCCAGGAGCGCGGCGGGGATGAGCATCCGATTCATGGGGCCCATGAGGAGGCGCAGCACGTGCGGGACAATGAGGCCCACGAAGCCGATCACGCCGGCGAAGCACACGGCGGCGNTTGTTTATTATCAGTACTCGAAGGATCGGGCTCGGCGCACGCGGCGGGGTGTGAAAGAACAGTTAGACAAGGCCAGGCGTGCGGTGGAAGGGAAAATACCGGTCAAGCGTAACCGGTATGTTGACTTGCAAGCTCCCAATAAGCGCGTGAACCAGGCATTAGCGGATAAGCATCTTGCGTTGGCTGGGATTAAGGGATATGAGACGAATCGGTTGGATTTGGATGCTGGTGCGGTGATCGGGTTTTATCGCCAGTTATTCCGTATCGAGAAGGCTTTCCGGATGGCGAAGTCGGATTTACGGGCGCGTCCGATCTTTCACCGTAAAGAAGACTCGATCCAGGCGCATTTAACGATTGTGATGGTAGCGATGGCGTGCGGGCATGTTCTTGAGCAGTCCACGGGTGTGTCGTTGAAACGGTTGGTGCGGACGTTGAAGAAGTACCGCTCGTTCACGCTTGAGGTCGGCGGGCAGGTCGTTCATGCTCGCACCCCGCTGCCGGCGGACGTGGCCGTGCTTATCGAGTCACTGCCAAAGTCGCACTAAATGAGCCAAGTCAGGTTTCACCTATTCCCTTCGCCGGCTCTTCGGGTTAAATGGGTGTGTGGGGTGCCAGCCCCACAACAGGACTAACACCCCACACACATAAGAAAATATGGCGGCAGTGACCTACTCTCCCACACCCCACCGAGTGCAGTACCATCAGCGCAAACAACCTTAGCTACCGGGTTCGAAAAGGAGACCGGGCGTATACCCTTGCCGCTATAACCACCGCCACAACCAAACAAACACCAACCAACC
>NZ_LT706967.1 GCF_900155575.1 Actinotignum timonense
CACCACGTAGTTGCCTTCGTGGCCGTAGCGGGCGGCGGCATCCAGGGAGGTGTCGTGGATATCGCGCATGATGTCGTGCAGTTTGGCATCCACCTTTTCGAAGCTCCAGCTTTGCCGCGCGGAATTCTGCTGCATTTCCAGCGCGGAGGTGGCCACCCCGCCGGCGTTCGCGGCCTTGCCGGGGGCGAAAAGCACCCCGTTTTCCTGGAGCAGGTGGGTGGCTTCCAGGGCGGTGGGCATATTCGCGCCTTCCACCACCGCGCGCACTCCCCCGTTGAGAAGCTGGCGCGCATCGGCCTCGTTGAGTTCGTTCTGAGTGGCGCACGGGAAAGCGATATCCGCACGAATCCCCAGTTCAGCCAGGTTCCACACCTTCGCCCCGGCCTGGTAACGCGCGTTGGGGCGCTGCGCTGCGTAATCAGAGACCCGCCCGCGCAGATCTTCCTTAATATGGCGAAGCAGCTCGACGTCGATGCCGGCGTCGTCGTAAACCATCCCGGAAGAATCCGAGGCCGTGACCACGCGCGCGCCCATCTGCTGCGCCTTCGCGATCGCGTACAGCGCGACGTTCCCGGAACCGGAGACGATCGCGGTGCGCCCGTCCAAACTTTCCCCGCGCGCGGCGAGCATGGCGTCCGCGAAGTAAACCGCGCCGTAACCGGTGGCTTCGGTGCGGGCGAGCGAGCCGCCGAAGCCGAGGCCCTTGCCGGTGAGCACGCCGGCGTCGAAAGTATCGCGGATGCGGCGGTACTGGCCGAACAGGTAGCCGATTTCGCGCCCGCCCACGCCGATATCGCCGGCGGGAACGTCAATATCGGGGCCGATGTGGCGTTGCAATTCGGTCATGAAGGACTGGCAGAAGCGCATCACTTCGTTATCGCTTTTGCCCTTGGGGTCGAAATTTGCGCCGCCTTTGGCGCCGCCGATGTGCTGGCGGGTCAGCGCGTTCTTGAAGATTTGCTCGAAGCCGAGGAATTTGAGCATGCCCAGGTAAACGGTGGGATGGAAGCGCAGGCCGCCTTTATAGGGCCCGAGCGCCGAGTTGAATTGCACCCGGTAGCCTTTATTGACGCGAATTTTGCCGGCGTCATCGACCCACGGCACGCGGAAGGCGATGATGCGTTCGGGTTCAACCAGCCGTTCCAGGATGGCGTGGTCGGCGTACTCGGGGTGAGCCGCGAGGACCGGGGCGATGGAATCGAAAACTTCGCGCACGGCCTGATGGAATTCGGGTTCGCCCGGATTGGCGGCGACGACCTGATCGTAAACTTTATTCGCGTAATGCATATCAAAATGGTAAAACGTCCGGGTGCTTTCGCGGTATGATTTCGAAGCTCGAACACCACTCCGCGGTGCACGTCACATTGAGGTGCGGTGCGCGCGGGGTTCGTGCAGAACGACGACGGCGCCACCGGGCAGCCGCCACCCAGGCGCGTAAAGTGAGTGCGGCACGCGAAGCCGGCACGGCGCGCGCC
>NZ_LT706968.1 GCF_900155575.1 Actinotignum timonense
TCGTTTCGACCGTCACGCCAGGAGCCGCAGGCTTAGTGGTCTGGTTGTACTCCAAAACCTGGAAATCACGATCCTCCATACGAAGGGCAAAATCCTGATCCCTAATATTGCTCATAGCGCCGTCGGTCGCATAGTCAACAACCTGGGCGCCGTATTGATACAAGTTATCCGGGAAGTTATCAAGGGCGCCCCCTACTCCATCAGGAAGAACGGGAGCAACGTACATATATTCGACGTTAACGTGTCGCGACTTGAGGTTACCCTTGAGCCACGAAGCGCTCGCACCTTCGGGAACCGGATCGCCGTGTTGCCCAGCATTCACAATTCCCTTGTAGCTGTAAGAGTCACCCCACAGGCCCTGGAACTGGATGTGATAATTACCCTTGGCATCCGTGACCGCGTAGGAAGTCTCGGCGATAGCGCTCTTCCCGGTCTCCTGCTCATACTTCGCCATAATTTCACGCTGCGCAGCTTTAAACTGCTCGCGAGTATAGCCGTTGTGGTTCTTCTTCCATTCGTCGAAGAGTTTCGCCACTCCGTCTTGAACGTATGCGCCGACTACTTTAACGCCAGGTACTGCAACATCACCAAAGCTGTCTTGGAACATGCGCACCGCCTTGGGTGCACCAAACACATTCCTCTGGTCATAGAAAACACGACCCGAAACCCAGCCACCGTTTTCTTGGTTGGTGGTTTCCTTCCAAGTGCTCTCATCCGGGAACATCTCGCTAATTTGCGGGCGCTCCTGATATGAAATATTGAAGTTCTCCGCAGCGGACTGTGGCCATGCATTCCACGTACCTACATAACGCTGCACCATCCCGTTACTAACAAATACGCCGTCGGCTTCGACAAATGAATTGACGTACTTGGTTTTATCGGGGTTATCGGACCAAATACGCAAGCCTTGCCCTGCCTGAGCTTTCCACTTATGCTCGATACCTAGTGCGTCCGTCCAATTAGGGAGCTTGATCGAGTACTTGCCATCGGCTTTAGTTTCGGTCCAATAGACCGGCGAGACAGCACCCTTCAGCTTTTTGTTTTTAAAATCAACCCACTGGGCATACACTTTGACGCCAGCCAGGCCCTCATCATTACTGTCAAAACTAGCGATACTGCCGCCTCGGTCGTGGAAAACTCGGCCATATACCGAGCCTTTAATTTCACCGAGATTACCGTCTGACCGCTGTAGCTCATAGGCTTGTGCAGAAGGAGCGCTAAACGTCGGGGTGAGACTCAAACACAAAGCTGCAGCAGTAAGGCCCGCCCACAGCTTCTTACGAAGAGATACCCCCCCCCC
>NZ_LT706969.1 GCF_900155575.1 Actinotignum timonense
AGAGAAAACACGGGTAGCTAACCAGCTACGCTCTACCACGCCGCTAGCCATGGTCTTAGATACCTTGGATTTGCCGGCAAGCTCGTACTATTACACCGCTAAACAGCTAGAGCGGCCTGACAAGCATGCTCGCTTGCGTGAGTTGATCGCTCAGATCGCGCGCGAGGGCTTGTATACGTATGGGTATCGGCGTATCCGTTTAGCGCTTAGAAAGCTTGGGTATGTGGTCTCGGAGAAAGTCATCCAGCGCTTGATGCGGGAAGAGGAAATCCCGGTCAGGTATGCCAAAGCACGCCGGAAGTACTCTAGTTACGGCGGGGAGATCAGCCCGGCACCGGAAAACCTAGTCGAGCGTGACTTCCACGCTGATGAGCCCGGACGGCTTTGGCTCACGGATATCAGCGAGTTCCACGCAGCTAACGGGAAGGTTTATCTCTCCCCGATTATTGACTGTTATGACGGGAAAGTCGTGGCGTATACGAGGGGATTACACCCAACCTCAGTGTTGGCTGATTCCTCCCTTGAAAACGCCCTGGCAACCCTCCCGCACCAGCGTCTAAACGAGCTACAAGCCGGCCAGAGTGAGCATCCACTCGTGATCCATTCGGATCGGGGAGTCCACTACCGGTCTGTGTCCTGGATTGAGCTTACGCGGCGTTACGGGTTGACGCGGTCGATGTCGAAGAAGGGGTGTAGTCCGGATAATTCTGCTTGTGAGGGGTTTTTCGGGCGGATGAAAACCGAGATTTATCACGGGAAGAAGTGGGCTACAACCGATGAGTTATGCGAGGCGATAGACGAGTATATGTTCTTCTATAACCAGAAGCGTATTACCTTGAAGTTCGATGGTTTAACGATTGTGGAGCATCGTCAAGCGGTTTTAAGCGATAATGTCCAATAAACAGTCCGCAGCCCC
>NZ_LT706970.1 GCF_900155575.1 Actinotignum timonense
AATCACGCCGTGGCTCGGCACCTCCGCGGGTGGCTCGCGCGCCCGCCGCCTCACGCCGCGTTTTTCGCACCTCGCGCTCGAAGCCGCGATTCTCTACATTTTCGGCCGTATCCACACCCCTGAGGGCGACGACGCCGCGGCGCCCGCCGCCTCACTTGACGCGGAGATGGTTGCGGATGTGCGCACAGCGCTCGAAGATTCTGAGCTGGACGTGGACGAGGTGCTCGCCTGCATTGCCCGGGCCCAGGGCGCGATTGCGGCCGACCCGCACCTCACCCTCACGGCGAAGCAGTACGACGCCGAACGCCTGGCCGTCACGGAACTCGCGGGAGCGGAATCCGGGCGCGGGAAACTGACCTGGCCGCCCACCTCGCAAACCGTCATTAAGCGTTTCTCCGGGTATTGGAACGAGGCACTCCAGGCGGTTGGCCTGGCGGTCAGCAACGGGCGCAAGCGCGGGGCCTTGAAATTTGACCGGGAGGACTACGTGGATGCGCTGCGCAGCCACGCCATCGCGGCGCGGCGGAACGGCAAAACCGTCAGCTACAACGGGTACGTGGAGTGGCTTGCCGATTCGGGCAACCAGGGCACCTATCCCTCCGGGGCCGCCATCCGCCAGCGCTTTGGTTCGTGGTCCGCGGCGCTGGCGGAAGCAGGGATTAGCTAGCCGGCGCGGCCGCGCGCGTTGTGCGGCAGCCTGGCCCGGCCGTTGCCGGAACTGACCGGGCCGTACGCTGTCTCTTATACCCATTTAGATGTTTATAAGCGACAGGCTGGATAGTTTTGGCTGGCAGGCCAGCGTGCGTTGGCGGTTCACGTTGTACGGACGCGCGTGGGT
>NZ_LT706971.1 GCF_900155575.1 Actinotignum timonense
GTACGCGCGCGGGCCGCTCGCGTTATGCGGCGGCCGCGCGGCGCGGCGCGCTTAGTACACCTCGGTTGCGCCCACTTGGTCCAGCATCCACGCCACTTCCTCGGCGCGCTCGCGCCAGGCGTCGTAGCGCCCGGTTTTCCCGGCGTGCCCGGCCACCATCTCGATACGCTCCAGGATGGGGCGCTCCGGGTTGGGCTTCGTTTTCTCGCGCAGCACCTGAACCCACTTGGTGGGCTCCACGTACAGCACCCGAATATCGTTAAGCGACGTGGTGGCCAGCACCGCCGGGTACTCCACCCCTTCGCGTACATTCTCCACCGGGCTGTACTCCTTCATATAGGCGTACACCTCCGGGGAAGCCACCGGGTTGCCCCATTCTTCCCATTCACCCACCGTGAGCGGGAGTTCCGGCTTGAGGATCGTGGTCAGCGCATCCACGAAAGGCACCGCGGCATGCACGGCCCGGAATAGCTCGGGGGCCTGGTTGATCGCCGCGCCGATGAGCAGGCCCCCGGCGCTCCCGCCTTCGGCCACAAGCCGGTCAGGTGCCACCCAGCCGGAGTCGATAAGCCACCGTGCCGAATCCACGAAATCGTTAAATGTGTTTTTCTTGCGGAGGAGTTTTCCGTCGTCGTACCACTGGCGCCCCAGTTCACCGCCGCCGCGGATATGCGACCACCCGATAACGACGCCGCGATCCAGCAAACTCAGGCGGTAAATCGAGAAATAGGGCTCGTTGGACACTTCGTAACTACCGTAACCGTAGAGGTAGCCGGGGTTGGTGCCGTCCGGGTGGATATCGGCGCGGCGCACCACCGTGAGCGGGATTTCCACGCCATCGCGGGCGGTCACCCACACCGCGTCCTGGGTGTAGAGCGAGGGGTCGTAGCCCGGGATGTCGAGGGTGCGCAGGACTTCAATATCGCCGGTGCGCGGGTCGAAGGCCTTTTGGGTGGGCGGTTCCAGAATGGACTGCTCGGTGAACACCACCCGGGAGGTGAACCAATTGCCCTCCGGGTAGGTTTCCACGAAGCTGCCCTCGCCGGTGGGGATGGCCACCGGGGCGGACCAGCCATGATTG
>NZ_LT706972.1 GCF_900155575.1 Actinotignum timonense
GGCTTCGGCCCCGCTTCCGGGCAATCGCTCAGACGCTGGAGGCGGCCGGCCATGTAGCTGCGCATATCCCCCCCGAAAGCCGCCATATCGTAGGCGTAGAAGAGCTCGGATTCCACGTAGCCGCCCATGATTTGGCCGCCGGTGTAGCTCGCGGCGGTCGGAGTGGCGGCGATGGCGTCCGCGACGATCTGGAATTGCGGGCCCTTAATAAAACCGGCCCAGGTCATGGCGTGCCCGGCGGAGGTGGCGATCATGCCTTCCAGCATGAAACGGCCCTCCGTGCCCTGGAGGTTATTCGGGGAAACACGCAGGTAGCCCTCGAAACTCGACCAGAGCTGGCCTTTGGTGAGGGCCGCGTACATCCGCCCGCCGGGTACCTCGCGATCCACCGCCCCGGCCGGCTCCTGGGAAAGCCAGGTTGCCGAACGCAAACGCAGGTAGGGGCCGTGGTCATCATTATCGATGCGCAATTCGTGGAGGTAACCGGCCGCGTCCACGCCCTCGTATTCGAGGAGGCCGGCGCCGCGCCAGGTATCAACGAGCCAGGCCATCGGATAGGTTTCCGGGCTGAGATTTTCAGGGATTGCAAAGACCATATGCTCAGGTTACCCGCCCCGGCCGGGCATCACCCAAAGTTTCGAGCACCGCCCAAAGTTCCGGGCACCGCGCGGCCCGCGGCCGCCGCAGCCCATAGCTAGTGCTATTTTCCCACGTCGAAGCAAAAAAGTCTTCATTTTTCACGCTTGGCCCGAAAGCGCGACGAAAAGTTTCCGATTGGCCGCGCTCTTGTTATTCTGAAGCCACGGTGCCGGACCTTGAAAGCCCCGGGCTCCAACTAGCGCCGCTACGAGCGGCATTCGCGCCGTCAGGCGCTCTCAGGTCCGGCACCATTTTCCCG
>NZ_LT706973.1 GCF_900155575.1 Actinotignum timonense
CCCGGCGCGCACCCACCGCCGCATCGGGCTGCGGGTCATCGGGGCCGATGCCGCTCGGGCCGTTCCCGCACCAGCCGGTGGTCACGCCCTCCAGGCCCAGGCGCGAGGTGGCCCGCAGGGTGTCGTGATTGGAGAGCACCCAGGTGGTGGGGGCACCCACGGCGTCGGTGGCACGCAGCGAGGATTCGATGAGCGCATTAATGCGGTCCGCACGCCAGGGCGCGGAAAGGTATTCGAAGTTGAAAGCCTGCTGCATTTCATCGCTGCGCACGTATCGAGCCAGGTCTTCCTCGGTATCCACCCAGGCTTCGGCCACCATCATGCGATCGCGCCCGTATTCATCCAGGATCGCGCGCCATTCGCGGTAAATATCGTGGACGGCGGGCTGGTTGGCCATGGGAGCGGGCGGCACGTTCACGTCCGGGTTGTAGCGCACGTCCTCCACCTTGTAGGGCCAGTCCGGGAGGGCCGGATCTTTGGCCAGGCCGTGGGCCACATCTACCCGCAGGCCATCCACGCCCCGATCCATCCAGAAACGAATGGTGTGAGCAAATTCATCATGAATAGCCGGGCTTTCCCAGTTGACATCTGGCTGCGAACGGTCAAACAGGTGCAGGTACCAGGTTTCTTCACGCTCCTGCGGGGTGCCTTTCACCCAGGGAATCTCCTTGACCTGCGACCAGGCCGGCCCACCGAAGGAGGACAGCCAATCCGTGGGCGGCTCGCTCCCACCTTCCCCGCGCCCGGGCCGGAACCAGAAATTATCGCGCTGCGGGGCGCCCGCGCCTGCCAGCACCGCTTCCCGGAAGAGCTTGTGATCCCAGGAGGTGTGGTTCGGGACGATATCCACAATGACTTTCATGCCGTGCGCGTGGGCGGCCTCGATGAGCCGCTCAGCATCGGCGAGGGTGCCGAAGCGCGGGTCGACATCGCGATAATCGGCCACGTCATACCCGGCATCGAATTGCGGGGACACATAGAAAGGCGAAAGCCACACCGCATCCACCCCGAGCTTCTCCAAATAATCGAATTTTTCGGTGATGCCGGGCAGGGTGCCGAGCGGCCCGCCGCTCGACGCATAGGACCGCGGATAAATCTGGTAAATAACGGCATCGCGCCACCACTGGTCACGCTGCTGGGGCGGGTGGATAACAGTGCCGGGGTGTTGTGCTGTCACGATCAACCTCTTCGTTGCCGGGAACCGGTGCCGGTTAGCACCGCACTTCCAAGCTTACGTGAAAGGTACGACGGCGCAGGCAGCTAGGCGAGCGCTCCCCCGGCGGCGCTGAGTTTGCGGCGGAATTCTTCCAGATCCCGGGCCGGGCCGGCCGGGAGTTCCCCGCCGTGTTCCGCAGCGGCTTCGAGCGCCGCGATGGCGGCCTGCCAGGCGG
>NZ_LT706974.1 GCF_900155575.1 Actinotignum timonense
AATCATTGACCAGCGTGGTGCCGTAATTGGAAAGACCCGCGTTGAGGAGGGACTGCCAGGTGTAGCCCAGCACGATCCCGCCGATGAGATTCGGCATGAAGAAGATCGTGCGATAGAAATTCGTGGCGGGTAGCTTCTGCGTGAGCAGATACGCCAGGAAGAACGCGATGATATTGACGCTGATAATGGATACGATCGCCACCGAAGCCGTGAAGATCAACGCCCCAACGTAGTTTTGTTGCTCCGTGAAGGCATTGACGTAATTCTGCACGCCCACCCAGGTGGCATCATCCAGCGTGGTGAAATTCGTGAACGAAAGATAAATACCGATAAAGAACGGGGCGAGGAAAGCTATCCCGAACGCCACGTACGTGGGCCCCACGAAGGCAAGCCCGTGTTTTTTCAATGTTTTCATGAGAAACCCCCTGTGAGGCGCGGGGCCCACCGCGATGGTGAGCCCCGCGCCTCACCTCAGGCAAGGCAAGTGTGGTAGCAGTAGGCGCGGGCGCTGCGTGGCGCGCGGCTGGCCAGCTACTTCACCCCGGCAGCTGCCTTCTCAGTGTTCCACTGGGTGACGAAGTAGTCCTTCACCTGATCCCAGCTTTCCTTACCGACGGCGTACTGGCTCAGGTGCTGACCCAGCCCATTCTTGAACTCCATGGACGGAGCCACCTGGAAGTCCCAAGCCACGTTGTAATGCTCAGTATCCTTCATGTACTTGATGACTTCTTTACCGAGCGGGTCGGTGGGCGAGAGGCTGGCGTATTCCTTGAAGGGGGCGATGAAGCCGAGGTCCTCCGCGCAAAGCTTGGCGCCGGTGGGATCATTGAGCATCCAGTTGAGGAAGTCCATCGAGGCCTTCTTATCGGCATCCGAGGCCTTGTTATTGATGGTCAGGTAAGCTTCGGTACCCACCGAGATACCGGCCTTTTCTTCACCCTTGACGCCCATGTAGATGGGCAGGAAGTGGATATCTTCCGCCTTGACGGTATTGCCGTCCACCCCATCAATCTGCGACCAGGCCCAGTTACCGTTCTGCACGAAAGCCACCTGGCCGAGCGCGAATTCCGCCATGGAATCGGTGACGGCCTTCGCGGTGGTTTGCGAGGGATCCACCGTGGAATCGGTGAGGTACAGGTCGAAGATCTTCTTCATATTATCCAGGTAGGTACCTTCGATACTCCCGGTGTCCTGCACGCCCTTATCCCGCAGTTCGTAGAAGAGCGGCCAGTTCATGAGGTGGGTCTGCCAGCGCCAGTCCTCATTCGGGGAAAGCGAGGTAACCGCGAAGGCGCCCTTGATGCCGAGCTCGTCCTTCTTGGCCTGCATATCGTCCGCGACTTCCTTGAGCTTGTCAAAGTTCTTGATCTCATCCACGGACTTCGCCTTGGCACCCGGCAGCGCGAAGTACTTTTGCAAAATGGCATCGTTGTAAATGATGCCATAGCCTTCCACCGCGTGGGGGACGCCGTAAACCTTGCCGTCATCTCCCTTGAGGGCCATCTCCTTATCCGTCATCGCCTCAATAAAGGGAGCATCGGAAATATCGCTGGCGTACTGCTTCCATTTGGCCAGGCCGATGGGGCCGTCCACGCGGAAAATAGTGGGGCCGTCCGCACGCCCGAGCTCATTGGCGAGGGTGGGCTCATACGAACCGCCGGTCGCGGATACGATCTTAATATCCACCCCGGTTTGTTCGTGGTATTTCTTCGCCAATTCTTGGAAGGCCTGGTCCGATTCCGGCTTGTAGTTGAGGAAGTAGACCTTGCCGGCCCCGCCTTCGCTTCCTCCGCCACTATCGGAATTGGATACGCAGCCACCCAATCCCGCGATGGCCACCAACCCAGCTGCGGCGAGGGCCGCAATCTTCTTCACTGAATGCATCGTTACGTCTCCTATGATCGTCAATGCCAGCAAGAAAGCCGCAACCGCGACAGCACCGTAGCGCCCCGGCTCCCTTGCCTGTGTGGTGATACTAGTTTACACCACAGTGTGACTTATCTTGCGTTCTACAGTTCTAATTTAATGTCACCTTCGCGTGTGCGTCCGGTGGTTGGGGTGGGGCGCCCATGGCAGGCACGCCCGTTGTTGCGGGCGTGCCATTGGGGCGACGACGCCGCCAGCCGCGCCATCAGCACCCTTCCTCGGTATCCGTGCGGAAAGGCACCAGGTAGACCGTGGTATCGGGCGGGAGCACCCCTTCTTCCAACGGCGCGGAGCTGAGGAGCACCGCCCAGCCTTCGGGCAGGGGGAGGGGCTCGGCAAAGGCCGTCATAATCAAGAGGTCACCGCGGGAAGTGGCGTCGTCGTCGCCCTGCGCAGCCTCGCCGCCAGCGGACGTGGCGCTTGCGGAAGTGGCGGCGGCGTCGCCCGCAAAATTGATGAGCGCGACGCCGCTGCCGGCGTACTCGGGCGCGCGGCGCAATCCGCCCAGACCCAGGTCGTAGCGGGCGCGCAGGTGCAGCAGCTCCGTGTAGTAGGCGAGCGCGGATTCCGGATCGGCTTCCTGCGCGTCCACCGCGAAACGGCCCCAGTCCGCGGGTTGGGGCAGCCAGCTTTGCCCTTCGGGTGAGAATCCGAAGGCCGGGGCATCCGCGCGCCAGGGAATGGGCACCCGGCAGCCGTCGCGCCCCAGCTCCGCGCCGCCGGTGCGCGCAAAAGTGGGGTCTTCGCGGGATTCGGGCGGCAGCTGGGTGGCTTCGGGCAGTTCGAGCTCTTCGCCCTGGTAGAGGTAGTAGGACCCGGGCAGCGCCGCCGTGAGGGTGTGCCAGGCGCGGGCCCGGCGCGCACCCACCGCC
>NZ_LT706975.1 GCF_900155575.1 Actinotignum timonense
GCGCGGTGAGAACGGGAACCGGGTGGCCGAGCGTGCCGCCGCCAGCCGCATCCCCGCTCTGGAGCAAGCGGCGCGAGCGGCTTGAGCGCGAAAGCGGCCACGGGCGGGGCAGCGAGCGAAGGCCGGGTAACGAGCGAAGGCCGGGTAGCGAGCGCGGGCGCGGCAGCGCGATATCTACCGGCACCTGAACGGCCTGGAAACCGCGCTGCGAACCGGGGAATTTGGCGATGCGTACTCCCTGCACACCGGGCAGGTGGGAGAGCGCCATGAGCCAGGCCACCGCGGAGCGGCCCAGCGAAAATGTGGCTCCCGGCAGCCGACTGCGCATACGCTCCACGCGGGCCTGGGAGAAACTGGCTAGGCACACCCGCCCCGCGGCCCCGGTGCGCCGCACCGCCGCGACCAGCGGTTCTACGGCCGCATCGGATTTCGCGTCCAGGTTAAAAACAGCGTCCGGGAAGGCATCGAGGACTTCATCCAGGCGCGGCGGGCGCTCCCCGGCCTCGTTACGAACCTGAGCTACTTCTGCCCAGGTGTGCGCGCTGATCGGGCCAACGCCGTCCGTGGTGCGATCCAGGAGCGGATCGTGGAGGATGACCGCCACACCATCCGCGGTGGCGTGCACATCCGATTCGATATGCCGAAATCCCGCGCGGTAGAGAGCCTCAAAAGCGCGCAGGGAGTTTTCCGGGTATTCGTTACCGCCGCCGCGGTGGGCGATGATGAGCGCGGGCCCATCAATATCGTAGAGTCGCCCCATTACTTGCAATCCGCCTCGAGGGGCTGGGCTTGGCGTTCTTCCAGGAAAGCGAGCGGGTCGAGGAGTTCGTCGTTGGCGGCGTGGATCTCCAGGTGGAGATGCGGGCCGGTGGAGTAGCCATTCGAGCCCACCGCTCCGATCACGTCACCGGCCTTGACTTTGTCACCGGCCTTGACGAAAACTCCGTCGTCGTACATGTGGATGTACCAGGAGCTGAACTTTTCCCCGTTAATGGTGTGCTCGATAATAATGAGATTATTTGAGCGGCCCTGGATGCCTTCACCGGCGTGCTTGACCACGCCGTCGGCGATGGCGTGGATCGGGGTGCCGGCCGGCGCACCGAAATCCTGCCCGGCATGGGAGGAAACTTCCCCGGAGATCGGGTCCACGCGGGTGCCGAACGGCGAGGTGAGTCGGTAGCTTCCCTCGGGCAGCGGCTTGACGATGAGGCGATCCGTGGGGATATCAAAAGCGGCGCGGGTACCGGACGCTCCGGCGGAAGTGGGGCAGGCGCGGCGCGGATTTTCCGCCGCGGTGCGGGCCTGGGCGCGTTGAATCGCGCCGACTTCCCCGGTGAGCTGGGCCGGAGTGGTGAATTCTTCCGCCATGGGCGCCACGAAAGCCGGGTTCGCGGCCTGCGCCGCATTGCCCTGCAAGGTGGACATAACGGGAAGCACCATGCCCAAGCAGGCCACCGCGCCAATAAGAATATTGCGATAGGGAGAAACGGAACGCGCCACCGCCCAGTGCGCGGCCGCCCCGGCCAGAATGCGGTCCGAACGCTCCCGGTTCTGCGCCCGCCCGC
>NZ_LT706976.1 GCF_900155575.1 Actinotignum timonense
GAGAGTGTCTAATGGTTTGTGTGTGAGGGTGAAAACCACCTAGGAGATAAACCAGAATGACTACCGTGAAACAAGACCCTGAAGACAAGCAGCGTATCGATGCCATCGAGAAGAAACTCCTGGCTAACCCGCAAATGGCCGAGCTGATCGGCGAGCTAGCCACGTCTACTACTAACGCTAACGACCTGGTACGCGGCATGCTCCAAGCCTCGATCACGCGTGGCCTTCAAGCCGAGATGGATGCCCATTTAGGCTACGCACACTCAGACCGTAAAGCCAAAGCCGAAGCCGGCGCCGAGAGCATGGGGAACTACCGTAACGGTAGCTACCCGAAAACCGTGGCCACGAACTACGGGATGATCACCGTGGATATTCCCCGTGACAGGGCCGGCACGTTCCGCCCGACCATGGTCCCTAAAGGCGCGCGGCGCCTGACAGACGTGGATGACATGATCGTGAGCTTGTATGCCGGCGGGATGAGCGTACGCGATATCCACCACCACCTAGCCACCTCCCTGCGCCTAGAGGTATCCCCGGAGACGATCAGCGCAATCACTGACGCGGTCCTTGACGAAGTACTCACCTGGCAAAACCGCCAGTTAGACGAGTTTTATCCCGTGATTTTCCTTGACGCGATCCGGATCAAAGTACGCGATGGAGGACGCGTGGTAGGCAAGAGTGCCTATATGGCTATCGGCGTGAACATGGACGGCGTCAAACACGTTTTGGGCTTGTGGATCGCCCGTGAGGAAGGCGCTTCTTTCTGGGCGAGTGTGTGTGCCCAACTGGCTAACCGGGGCGTGAAAGACGTGTTTATCGTGTGTTGTGACGGTCTGAAAGGCTTACCTCAAGCGGTGGAGGCTACCTGGCCGGACTCGATGGTACAGACCTGTATCGTGCATTTGATTCGGGCAGCGAATCGGTGGGTGAACTACCAGGACCGTAAGGCCGTATCGGCGGCGTTGCGTGCCGTGTATACGGCACCAAGCGAGGAAGCCGCTAGGTGTGCTTTAGAAGAGTTCGCGGTAAGTGACCTTGGGTTGAAGTATCCCCAATCAGTGAAGGTCTGGAGGGACGCGTGGGAGCGTTTCACGCCTTTCTTGGGCTTCCCGCCGGCAGCGCGCAAGGTTATTTACACGACGAATGCTATCGAGTCGTTTAACAGCCAGTTGCGTAAGGCTACGCGTAACCGGCGTCAGTTCCCGAACGACGAGGCGGCGATCAAGGCGTTGTGGTTGATGATTTGTCATATTGAGGATCGGCGGGCTGCCAAGCTTGCGAAGGAATCGAGGAAAGGGAGTGTGGATGTAGGCCATTATGTTGAGGGTGCTCGGGTCCAGGGCTGGAAAACTGCTATTAACCAGATGTCCGTGGCCTACCCTGACCGGTTTAATAAGTATTTATAAACAATGCTCACACACAAACAACTTGACACACTCGACGAATGAGATAGATAGCATCATCCTGGTACTTCGAAAAATCTGAACGAATTGAGAAAAGATAATTTAGATCCCTACCTTGAATTCCCGTAAGAATAATATTTTCCTCACCTGAGGGATTCGCCTCTTCGACTACCTCATAGCGAATATCCTGAAATCCAATACCCCTCGTCTGCGATTGCAGCTGTGCGAATTGTTTGCCTTTTAGTCGAAATACCGTGCGGCCCCTAGTCCAGAAAGCAAATTCCGCTTTTTTGCTATTCTGATAAGTGCCAGCCTCATCAAACGTCCAGTTCGAGATATCTATAATCGTTATATTCTCCGCATCTCGGAACATCCACCGGAAATTCGCCTTAGTATTAGGCTTCCACCTCGATACATCTGGATTAGCTCCAGCCTCCCAAAACATTTGCGTGAAGTTTGTACAGTTACTAACATCCCAGTTGGAAACCTCTGGATTAGCCCTGTGGGTTTGCGCAAACATTCCCCTCATATTCGTAACACCGCTAGTGTTAATACCGTAAGGCGGAAAGTAAATCTCGGCATTAAAACAGCCCTGAAACAAGATAGAGGAGTCAGCCGGAAAAATAATGTCACTACCCTCTTTCGGAGCGAAAAGTATTTTCCTTGGCTCCGCTTTCCCCTGCGTGGCACAGTGTTGTTTTTTCAGATCCATCCACTGTTTACGGTCGAGTTCGCCGTGGCCAGCTACGGTGAGTGTTTTTGTGGTGGAATCCCAGGTGGCGGTGAGGTTGGGGCCGACGGGGATACCGGCAGCGCGCTCCGTTGCACGCGTTTCTCCCCCATCGGAAGTGTCGGGTGACGCGAGGCTAGGAGCGGCTACCCCCCCCCC
>NZ_LT706977.1 GCF_900155575.1 Actinotignum timonense
TCTGGTGCTGGCCATGCCCGCGCGGGCCTTCGCCCATCCGGACCCGGCGCCCGCGCAGCCCTCAGCCGCGCCGGGCTCCACTAGCGGGAGCGGCTCCAGCACCGCCGTCGATCCGGCTCTCACCCAAACGGTGAGCGGGGACGAGCAACTCGCCCCGGCCGGCACCCCGGTGGAGATCAGCTCCGGCCACGTGGATATGGGCCCCCGGCTCACCGATGCCGGCTGGGATTTCCTGGTGCGCGATGACTCGGGCGCCGCGCCGGTGTGGCGCTCCATGGACGACGTGGTCTTCCGGGTGGGGGAGGCCGCCCGCATGGAGGTGCCCGCCACCGATGCCTATTCCTTTATTCATGCCTCCGGCCCGGCCTACGTGATCCCGCAGCAGCAGCTCGCCGACGTGCCCTGGCTCGGCTGGAATACCCAGGACCCGGGCGTGGTCAGCCGCGTCAATGGCGATGTGGCCCTCACCTACGGCGGGCACGCGGGTGAAGGCCAGTTCACCGCCTTCGTCGATTCGGGTAATTTCTCCGGGCCCACCCTCCTGTGGAATTCCGAAGTCGCCACCTCGCAGCCGGTGCACGTCTCCCTCAATACCCACACCCACGCCAATTGGGTCTTCACCCAGCCCGGCGTGCACCTGGTGCGCCTCACGGTATCCGCCCAGCTCACGGACGGTACCCAGGTGGAGAAAACCGTAACCTTGCGTTTCGCGGTGGGTGCGAATACCTCTGCCGACGACGCCCGCGCGGCCCAGTGGCCGGTCGGGAGCGAAGGCGCAGCTGGCAGCGGCTCGGCCGCGGATAACGCGCAGGCCGGGCAATCTGCAGATCGGAAGAGCACACGTCTGAACTCCAGTCACCCGTCCCGATCTCGTATGCCGTCTTCTGCTTGAAAAAAAAAAAAAAA
>NZ_LT706978.1 GCF_900155575.1 Actinotignum timonense
GGGCGCCCAGGCAGCCCTGCGCGAGCGCGGGCGCGCCACCTACCTGAGTGACACCCTCGCCCCGGCGCTCGCCGCGGGCCGGGCACTAGGGCTCAGCCCCGCGGAAATATCCGCACTCGTCTCGACCTATTGGGAGAAGAACCAATGATTAGCATCGAGAACCTGAGTTTCAGCTACCGGCGCGGGGCTCGCGCCCTCGATGATCTCAGCGTGGAGATCGGCCACGACACCATCACCGGCCTTTTCGGCCGCAACGGCTCGGGCAAATCCACGCTCGGGATGCTCATCGCCGGGCTCCTCCCGATTCGGCGCACCCGTGGGCGCGCCGCGGGAAGCATTTTTATTGACGGGCATCCGGTGGATGAAAACCCGGAGGTCATGCCGGGGGTGGCCTATATTCCGGCCCGCGTGGAGGTGATTTCCGGTTCCCCGCTCGCCATGACGATGGATCTGTGGCGCATGGCCCGCCCCACCTGGGATGAGGATTTCGCCCGGGAGCTATTCGAGCTTTTCGAGCTGGATCCCACCCGCGTGATTGACGGGCTATCCGTAGGCCAGCGCTCCACATTTTCCGCGATTCTGGGCCTGGCATCCCGCTGCCCCATCACCATTTTCGATGAGGTCCACCTGGGGATGGACGCGGTGATGCGCGAACTGTTCTACCGGGTTTTGCTCAGTGATTTCGCCGAGCACCCCCGCACCATCATCCTCTCCTCCCACCTGCTCGAGGAGGTGGAGAACCTGGTGGATACCGTGGTGTTCCTGCACCGCGGGAAACTGCTCGAGGCCGGGGACGCCGATGAGGTTCGCGCGCGCCACTCCACGGATAGCCTCGCTTCCCTCACCGATGTTTTAGTTACGACGACGCTCTCCCCCGCCCAGCGCGCCCGCCTGGCACAGCCGCTGGGCGCGCAGGCGCCCCGGGCCGGAAGCCTGC
>NZ_LT706979.1 GCF_900155575.1 Actinotignum timonense
GGTGTCTCTTCTTCTTGTGGCGCTGCTGGCTTTCGCGCCGATTCCTTGGCAGCGCCTCGCGGATTCCCGCGCGGTGGCGCTGCGCCCCGAGCTCGCCGCGCCCGCGCCTGCTATCTCCGCTCCGGCAGTCAGTGGCGCGGCGCCCGGCGAAGCAGCCGCTTCGACCAACCCTGGCAACCCTGGTAGCCCGGCTAACCCGGCCACTTCCGCCAGCCCGAACAGCGCTCCGGAACCCAGCCCCACTCCCGCGCAAGGCGCCCTGCAACCCATCGCCACCCAAGTCCCGGCCAACATGGATACGTCCGCCTGGGCCAAGGACCCGGCCACCGGCGTTTGCTCCGCAAACGCCGTGATGATCGGCGATTCGGTCACTCTGGGCGCCACCGAGGCCCTCAGGGAAGTCCTCCCCAATTCGGTGGTGGACGGCAAGGTCAGCCGCCAATTCGCCGCCGGCGCGGAGGTATTCGCCCAGCGCCAAGCCCTGGGGGAGAAACCGCGGGTGCTTATCTACGCCCTCGGCTCGAACGGGCCCATCGGCAGCGAGGCGGATATTCAAAAACTCGTGGATGCCGCCCAGGGCCTCCCCGTCTATTTCGTGACGAACCGCAGCCCGCTGGAGGCCCAAAACCCCAATAACGAGCTGCTCAAGTCCTATGCCGCCTCCCACCCCAACGTTGGCATTATCGACTGGTGGGCCGCCACCGAAGGCCACGAAGAATTCCTGCGCGACGATGGCATCCATCTCACACCCACCGGGCAGCAGCACTTCGCTACCCTTATCCAGCAGGCCCTGTGCGGGGCCTAAGCCAGCCGGAAAGGTAGGCGCGGTGCGCGTTCTTAGTTCTCTTCTTGGGTTGCTCCTGGCCGCTTTCGCGGTGTTCACGGTGCAGCCGGCCTGGTTCGGCCCGGCCGCCCGGCTCGCCACCGTGGTGCCCGGGGCTCAGATCATGTCCAGCCGCGGTGCACTCGCGCTCGGGATGCTCATCGCGGCGCTCGCGGTGGGGCTGCTCGGCGCGGTCCGCAGGTATTTCGGGGGTGGGCGCGTGGCGGTGAGCTGCGCCGTCGTACTACTACTCGTGGCCCTGGCGCATGCCGGAACCTTGAGCG
>NZ_LT706980.1 GCF_900155575.1 Actinotignum timonense
GGTAGCCCAGTTTACGGACTGTGGCGGTTACCGATTGCGTGCGTTGGTAGGTGGTGAGGGCTTTACGGATCTGCTCTCTCGTGTACGTACGCTTACTCATTGAACGTTCTCCTTAAAAATCTCTAGGAAACCGTCCGCACCCCCAAGTAGTTGCTAATGGCGGCGTGTCGTTGGCTTGGATCCAGCCTGGACCCGCACGAACCTGGTTCGCAAACGAAGTGCGAGGGAGAGCACCGTTTGCACCCGATTTCGTGTCTCTAACCTGACTTGGCTCATTTTGGCGTGATAGGTTTCATATTGACGTTGTGGCCTGGGGTTTTGTCTCGTTCGTGGGTGAAATGTCGTACTAACGGGTTGGGGGTAGGCTATGTGGTATGCCACGACCCCGGATTCGTACCGTGATAACCAAGTCGGGCGCTACCGCGGTACAAGTCGTGTGGCGTTACGTGGATCGCAAGCCCGTACTCGAGCACATTGGTTCAGCCCACACGCCCGGTGAACTCGCGCTCTTAAAAGCCCAGGCCCAGCGCTTGATCGACGGGGACCAGCTCTCTTTAGACCTGGAGACGGGCGTTGAGACAGCGCCGACGCGCGTGGCTAGTGGTTCGGTGGATAATCCCTTGACCGTGGCCAGCTCGCGTGCCGGCTACCTCCTCGACGCGATCCGTGGGGCTTTTGATTTCCTGGAACTAGGCCCGCCAACCAATCATGACCCGGTGTTCTACGATCTGGTGGCCGCCAGGATTATCCACCCGGGCTCCAAGTTTGATTCCATCGAAACTCTCGCCGAAGTCGGGGCAGGCTCGGCTTCGTATTCCACGATTAAACGCCACCTGCCCCGTTACGCGGAAGAAGAATTCCGTGACAGAATCACGGCCACGCTAGCAAGGCATGCGGGTATCGGGCCAGGCGTTCTCGTCCTTTACGATGTAACAACCTTATATTTCGAGACGGATAAAGAAGACGAGTTACGTAAACCTGGCTATTCGAAAGAACGCCGTATTGACCCGCAGATCACGGTCGGGATGCTCACCGACGCCTGCGGGTTGCCGTTGGCGATTGGTGGGTTTGAAGGAAACCGGGCCAAGACCCACACGATGCTACCCATGATTGAACGCCTCAGGCGTGTCTACCGGCTTACCGATATCACGGTTGTGGCTGATGCGGGAATGTTCTCAGCTTCTAACAAGCAAGAGATTATCGGGGCTGGTCTGGGCTATATTCTGGGCACGAAAGAACGTGATATCCCTGTCCCTATCGCAAAGTGGCGTGAAGAGAATCCGGGTAAAGACTATGTGGATGGTCAGGTCTGGCGCCAAGAAAACCATGCTAGCAAAGCCGCTGGCCAGGGTGTGGGTGTGGTGGAGTCGGTTGTTTATTATCAGTACTCGAAGGATCGGGCTCGGCGCACGCGGCGGGGTGTGAAAGAACAGTTAGACAAGGCCAGGCGTGCGGTGGAAGGGAAAATACCGGTCAAGCGTAACCGGTATGTTGACTTGCAAGCTCCCAATAAGCGCGTGAACCAGGCATTAGCGGATAAGCATCTTGCGTTGGCTGGGATTAAGGGATATGAGACGAATCGGTTGGATTTGGATGCTGGTGCGGTGATCGGGTTTTATCGCCAGTTATTCCGTATCGAGAAGTCTTTCCGGATGGCGAAGTCGGATTTACGGGCGCGTCCGATCTTTCACCGTAAAGAAGACTCGATCCAGGCGCATTTAACGATTGTGATGGTAGCGATGGCGTGCGGGCATGTTCTTGAGCAGGCCACGGGTGTGTCGTTGAAACGGTTGGTGCGGACGTTGAAGAAGTACCGCTCGTTCACGCTTGAGGTCGGCGGGCAGGTCGTTCATGCTCGCACCCCGCTGCCGGCGGATGTGGCCGTGCTTATCGAGTCACTGCCAAAGTCGCACTAAATGAGCCAAGTCAGGAACGAAGTGCGAGGGAGAGCACCGTTTGCACCCGATTTCGTGTCTCTAACGCGCACTTGACGGGGACGATGGATGGTTCGAAATACGCACTTTGGCGCCTCTGCCCACCCCGCGGCTGTGGCGCGTGGCCACGACCAGGAGCAGCACCAGCCCGGCCCTTTACGTGCGTCGATACACTGTTGACTTTGTTCGGATTTCCCGTAGGATTACTCGCGAAGACCCCGGAACGATCACCAGCCTCGGCTGAATCGCCGGGGTTACGTTTATCCTGAATGGGCCTCGGCTTCCGGCTTCACAGAATGTACATTTCGGACCGGACGGGCCACAAAATGTACGTCAGGAACATAAAACCAGCGGAAAACTGTCACCCACGTACATTTTGCTGACGGGACTGGCAAGGCCATCAGGCCGGCAGGCTCTGGTAGGCCGCCGCCTTCCAGCACCAGCGGCGCGGGCGCACCAAAGTGTGCATAAGACACCCAATAATGGGAGAAAACGGTGCTCATACGCACACTTTACGGCGGGCTAATGGCCAAGTATCAAAGAAAATCTGGTGGAGCTAAGGGGACTCGAACCCCTAACCCCCTGCTTGCAAAGCAGGTGCGCTACCAATTGCGCCATAGCCCCTAAGATTCCGGCGCGGGATCCGGAACGTGGTGCCAACGAGAATGCTCATCCATCACGTGCACCAGGGCAGCGACAGCACAACATCCAGCAGCAAGCGAGCCGAGGAAGAAACCAACCCGTTTCATAACCCTCCTCGTAACCGTGGGCCTAGATGGACTCGAACCATCGACCTCAGTCTTATCAGGACTGCGCTCTAACCAACTGAGCTATAGGCCCGGTGACCACATGAGTTTACACCGGCGAGCCGCCGTTTCCAAATCGTTTCGCTTGCGGTTCGCGTCACACCGGCCCGATGGCGTGCGTAAACACCGCTTTTACGCCCAGGAACCCGCACCTGCGCGCGCATTTTTTACGACGACGCCGGCGCCGGCGAAGCCGGCGCGCCCAGCCGGCTGATGGCTAGGCGAGCCGCAGCAGCCGGCGCAGC
>NZ_LT706981.1 GCF_900155575.1 Actinotignum timonense
AGCGTGGGCGGGCGCGTCATGGGCCTGTTCATGCATCACATCGGGAATTGGCATATTCCCGGCGTGCATCGCTGGACGCGGGCCCGCGACGTCCCCATGCTGCCCAAGCACAGCGCCCGCGCCACGTTCGCGCGGCGCAAGAAACGCGAAGCGCGGCAGCTCAAGCACATGCAGAAGGAGTTGCAAAAGAAGTTGCAGGGTCAGCTCGGTTGCGATCCGAGTGTGATCGACGGCGCAGCCAATTCGCCAACTACCCCTCAGCAGTTACCGCAGCTTCCACCCGCGGCGGGGCAGAGCGCGCCGGGGCAGAACACGCCGGCGAATGCTCCGAAACTGCCGCAGCTGCCGCCGAACCCGACCTGCGCACCTGATATTTTCGGCCGCCCGATCACTGAGGAGCTGTCATGACCTCGGCACGTGATGAGATTTTCGCGCGGATTCGCTCCGCGCTCGGCGATGTTCCCAGCCAGGATCCGGAAGAATCCGCGATCAGCTGGGAATACAACCAGCCCACCGCCATCGAGGGCGACATCGTGGATTATTTCCTCGAGCTCGTGGCCGATTACAAGGCCGAGGTGGAGCGGGTGGAACCGGAAGCGGTCCCGGCGGCTATCGTCGCGCACCTGCACGCGATTGGCGCGCGCTCCGTGGTGCTTCCCGCGGGGCTGGATTCCGCGTGGCGCGCGGCTATTGCGGCGGATGGTTTCCAGATATACGACGACGATAACCTGAGCGCCCGCCAACTCAACGAGATTGATGCAGTGGTGACGGCGGCCGCTGTCGGAGTGGCCAATACCGGCACCTTCGCCATGGATCATCGCGCTGACCAGGGCCGGCGTGCGCTCACTCTGGTACCCGATGCGCATGTGTGCGTGCTGCGTGCCGATCAGGTGGTATCCAATACTCCCGAGGCGATGACTCGGCTCCAGGATTCGGTGCGCGATGGCCAGCCGATTACTTTCGTGGCCGGGCCGTCCGCCACCTCGGATATCGAGCTGAGCCGCGTGGAGGGCGTGCACGGTCCGCGCCAGCTGCACGTGCTGGTCGCCGGCTAAGCAGGCGGCACTGCCGCCAACACGGCGGCCGGGTG
>NZ_LT706982.1 GCF_900155575.1 Actinotignum timonense
ACGCGCTGTGAGACTTGTGTGTAGCTGATCTGGGATCGGCTGGCAGGATAGATCATAGCCACGGTGGCGTGCCCCGCTTACGCGCTGACCTGCCCGCACCAGGCCTAAACAGCCTGGAAAACACGCGGGAGTGTCTTGGAAGTGACATGGCCGCCACCATGGCTATGGCCTGTCCCGGCCGGTTCATACTGGCCTGATTAGAAGCACGTCCACCAAGAGTGTGACTCTCCACAGTGATGCCGATGAACCAACCCTGAAAAGGAAAACGAACTCCCGCCAGGGCGCCGGGACAGACACCCGATAGACACAACCAAGAAAGGGCTGTATCCACATGGCAATTGTCGCACACCACTACACATACGTCATCGGGGTGGACACCCACGCGAAAAAACACGTGTTCTCCATCCTGGAATGCCCCACCGGCATCGAGGTCATCAACCAGGCCTTCGCGAACACCACGCCCGGGCATACCCGAGCCGCCACCTGGATCACGAAACACGCCACTAAGGACACCGCTAATGTGCTTATCGTGGTGGAAGGCACTGCCTCGTATGGGGCCACCCTCACCCGTTTCCTTCAAGGCAAGGGCTATACCGTGGTGGAAGCACCCCGCCCGGACGGGAAGGGCCGCTACCAACCTAAAACCGATAAGATCGATGCCTACCACATCGCCTGGCGGGCCTTGAAACTCGAGGAAAACGCCCTGACCATCCCCAGGCAAGGCACAGAGCGTGAAGCCTTACGTATCCTCATGGCAAGCCGGCGCCAACTCACACGCACGAAAACCGCGCAAATAAACGCCCTAACCGCACTCGTGCGGACAATCGATGTGGGGGTGGATGCCCGCCGGCCTCTCACTACCGCCCAGATTAGCGGCCTGGCTAGGTTAGAGAATGTTCCTGGTGAGGATATCCAGATGGTGATCGCTAAGCAAGAAGCCCGGCGTTGGGCTCAAAGTATCCTCGACCTTGGAAAGTGTCTGGAGGAGAATTTGGGGCAGATCAAGATGATTGTCCAGCTAGTGGCCCCGCTTTTACTTGATTTACCGGGAATAGGGCCTTTTGCTGCCGGGCAGATCATTGTCTCGTTTTCCCATGCTGGGCGTGTTCGTAGTGAGGCGGCTTTCGCTTCCCTAGCGGGTGTGTGTCCGATTCCGGCGTGTTCGGGTAACACGGTACGTTATCGGCTTAGTCGGGGTGGGGATCGGGCGTTGAATTATGCTTTACATATGGCGGTGTTAGTGCGTATGAGGTCGGATGAGGAAACCCGGGCGTATGTGGAAAAGCGCCTTGGTGAGGGGAAAACGAAACGCGAGGTTATACGTGTGCTTAAACGCTACCTGGCCCGGCGGGTGTATCGCCTCTTGACCAGGCATATGCGTGCCGAGGAAACCGTACTTGCCTCTTGACAACATATAGAAGCGTCACTTGACGGGG
>NZ_LT706983.1 GCF_900155575.1 Actinotignum timonense
AGCTGGCGGCGCGGCCGCGCCCGTGCCGCGCCGCTCGACTCAGCCGAGCAGATCGTGGAGCACGATGGTTTGCTCGCGATCCGGCCCCACCCCGATCAGCGAGAAGCGGCAGCCGGCCATCTCCTCCAGCCAGCGCACGTAGCTTTGGGCGTTGGCGGGCAGGTCCGCGAAGTCGCGCACCGTGGAGATGTCCTCCGTCCAGCCCGGGTGGTACTCGTAAATGGGCTTGGCATTGGCGAAATCCCAGGTGTCGATGGGGAATTCGTGCACGCGCTGGCCGTCGATCTCATAGCCCACGCACACCGGGATCTGTTCCACGCCGGTAAGCACATCCAGCTTGGTGAGGACCAGGTCGGTCAGGCCGTTGACCCGCACCGCGTAGCGGGTGACCGGGGCATCGTACCAGCCGCAGCGGCGCGGGCGCCCGGTGGTGACCCCGTATTCGCCGCCCGCTTCGCGCAACCAATCGCCCTTGCCTCCGTGCAGCTCGGTGGGGAATGGCCCTTCGCCCACGCGGGTGGCGTAGGCCTTGACGATACCCACCACCCGGTCGATACGAGTGGGACCCACCCCGCTGCCGGTCACCGCCCCGCCGGCGGTGGCATTCGAGGAGGTCACGTAGGGGTAGTTGCCGTGGTCGATGTCCAGGAGGGTGGATTGCCCGCCTTCAAAAACAACCGTCTTGCCTTCATCGAGGGCCTGATTGAGTTCGCGAGAAGCGCTAATCATCATAGGCGCGAGGCGTTCCCCATAGGCGAGCAGCTCGGTGAGCACGTCGTCGACATTAATCTCCTCACGCCCCAGGGCCCGCAACACCAAGTTTTTCTGCGCCACCGCGGTCTCGACCTGCCCGCGCAGGCGCCGCGGGTGCACGAGGTCGACGATGCGAATCCCCACGCGATTGGCTTTATCCGCGTACGTGGGGCCGATGCCGCGGCCGGTGGTGCCGATTTTGCCATCGCCGAGGACTTCTTCGTTGAGGCGGTCGAACATTTTTGTGTACGAGGTGATGACGTGCGCGTTGCCGGCGATGCGGAGGTTTTTTGTGGAGACGCCGCGCGATTCCAGCTCCGCCATTTCCGCGAAAAGCGCTTCGGGGTCAACGACGACGCCGTTGCCAATCACCGAGATGCAATCTGAATTGAGAATGCCGGACGGGAGGAGGTGGAGAGCGAATTTTTGGCCATCCACGCTGACCGTGTGGCCGGCATTATTACCCCCGTTAAATTTCACAACATAATCGGCACGCTGGCCGAGCTGGTCAGTTGCCTTGCCTTTTCCTTCGTCGCCCCACTGGACGCCGAGAATAATGACCGCGGGCATAGTATCTAATCTCCTCGTTATATCAAACAGGTGTAAAGAGCTCCGCCGCCCGTGCCGCTGTGCGGCTACCGTGCCGCCGCCATTGGACAGCCGGCTGCCGACCGTAGGTCACCGGGCGACCGCCGTATGGCCGCGCCCCGTTGAGCCTCAGCCCCGGGCTAACGTCCCGCTTTACTACACAATAATAACCGCCACAGCCCGCCGCGGGCATCTTTGCACATTTTCAGAAAGTTTCTCAGCTAAGGTAGAGGAGGCACGTGCCCGAATATTTTCGAGGAGCAAAATGTCTGAACTGACTCAACCACTCGGGGCTTTTACCCGTTCGGTATCCGGTGTCTCGACCTCCGGATCCTCCCTGCGCGATTACTGGGAGGGGCTGTCCGAGCTCACCATGAGCCGGCTGGCCGATAACTGGGAAGCTACCACTAAGAAATACCGGGAGGGTCAGCGCGCCAGCTACTTCTCCGCGGAATTCCTCATGGGGCGCGCACTCCTGAATAATCTCGTCAACCTTGGCCTGGTGGACGATGCCCGCAAGGCCCTGGAAGATTACGGCCTCAACCTCACCGATGTGCTCGATGAAGAACCCGATGCCGCGCTCGGTAACGGTGGCCTGGGGCGCTTGGCCGCCTGTTTCATGGATTCGTGCGCTACCCTGAATTTCCCCGTGGTCGGCTACGGGATCCTCTACCGCTACGGCCTGTTCAAGCAGAGCTTCGTGGATGGTTTCCAGAAGGAAGAACCCGATCCGTGGATGGAAAACGGTTCGCCTTTCGTGGTGCGCCGGGATAGTGAATCCAAGCACGTGAAATTCGCGGATATGGATGTGCGCGCGGTTCCTTATGATATGCCGATCACCGGCTACGGCACCGCGAATGTCAATACCCTGCGCCTGTGGAAGGCCGAGCCCCTTGAAGAATTCGATTACGATGCCTTCAATTCTCAGCGTTTCACCGATGCGATTGTGGAACGCGAGCGCGTAAATGACCTGTGCCGGGTGCTCTACCCGAACGACACCACCTACGAAGGCAAGGTGCTGCGGGTGCGCCAGCAGTACTTCTTCTGCTCGGCTTCCCTCCAGTGCCTCATTGCCGAACATAAGGAAGCGCACGGGGATATTCGTTCCTTCGGGGAATACAACTCGATCCAGCTCAATGACACCCACCCGGTGCTCGCCATTCCGGAGCTCATGCGTCTGCTCATGGATGAGGAAGGCCTGGGCTGGGAGGATGCCTGGAAGATCGTGTCCCAGACCTTCGCCTACACCAACCACACGGTGCTGGCCGAGGCGCTGGAAACCTGGGAAACTTCGATTTTCACCAAGCTTTTCCCGCGTATTTATGACATTGTGGCGGAAATGGATCGGCGTTTCCGCGCGGAGCTGGCGGAGGCCGGTTTCCACCCGGGCAAGATTGAGTACATGGCGCCGCTCTCCGGCGGGCTGGTCCATATGGCGTGGATCGCGTGCTATGCCTCCTTCTCCATTAACGGGGTGGCCGCGATTCACAGTGAGATCCTCAAGCGGGATACCCTCCACGACTGGTACGACATCTGGCCCGAGCGTTTCAATAACAAGACGAATGGCGTGACCCCGCGCCGCTGGCTGCATAATTGCAATCCGCGCCTGGCCGCGCTGCTGACCGAGGTGCTCGGGGATGATTCCTGGGTGACGGATCTGGATAAGCTGGCCACCATTGAGGACCGCGGGAATGCGGATATTTACCGGCGCCTCATGGAAATCAAGGCGGAAAATAAGCGTGATTTCGCGCGCTGGATTAAGCGCCGCGACGGCATCGATATTCCCACCGATGCTATTTACGACACGATTATTAAGCGCCTGCACGAATACAAGCGCCAGCTCATGAACGCGCTGTACATCCTCGATCTGTACTTCCGGATTAAGGACAATCCCAGCATGGAGGTCCCGCCGCGGGTCTTCATTTTCGGGGCTAAGGCCGCGCCGGGCTACAAGCGCGCCAAGGCGATTATCAAGTTCATTAACGAAGTGGCGAAGCTGGTGAATAATGATGCGGATACCCGCGGCAAGATCACCGTGCTCTTCGTGGAGAACTACAATGTGTCGCCGGCCGAGCATATTATTCCGGCCACCGATATTTCCGAGCAGATTTCCCTGGCCGGGAAGGAAGCTTCGGGTACCGGCAATATGAAGTTCATGATGAACGGCGCGCTGACGCTGGGCACCATGGACGGCGCCACCGTGGAAATCGTGGACGCCGTTGGCGAAGAAAATGCCTATATTTTCGGGGCGCGCGAAGAGGAGCTGCCGGAATTGCGGGCGCACTACAACCCGCGCGAACAGTACGAGACCGTGCCTGGGCTCAAGCGGGTGCTCGACGCCCTGGTGGACGGCACCGTGAGCGACGGCGGGACCGGCGAATTCCACGACCTCCTCGGCTCCTTGCTGGACGGGTCCTCGTGGGAGACCCCGGACGTGTACTACGTGCTCGGCGATTTCGCTGATTACCGGGCTACCCGCGACCGCATGGCCGCGGATTACGCCAACCAGGAAGAGTGGGGCCGCAAGGCGTGGATCAATATCTGCCGCTCGGGCCGCTTCTCCTCCGACCGCACCATCGCGGATTACGGCCGCGATATCTGGGGCGTGAAGGCAACGCCGATTAAGTAGCTGCGGTTACGCAAACTAAGGGGGCGGCTGCGTGACGCTACGCGAACCTCGGGCGGCGGGTGTGTGATTGTTACACATCCCGCCGCCCGCGTTTGTTTTGTTTCGCGACCCGGCCTACCCGCCGCGAACGTTCATGCGCAGGCGGCTTCTCATTTTTAAAAACGACGACGCCGCGCCTGCCGGCCAGCCGGAGCCCGGATAGCGACCGTGACCCGCGCGGCGAGCTGGTCACGCCGTAGTCGGTGTGGCGAGCTGGTCACGCCGCGGTCGGTGTGGCAGTTTCGCTTGCTGTGCCGGCGTTCCGGGTAAAGAAGAGGAGCACTGCGATGAGTGCGTACACCGCGGCGGAAAGCATAATCGCTTTATCCAAGCCGCAGGCCAGCCCGATGGCCGCAACTGCCGGGGCGAATAATGCTGTGACGATGGAATCGGCCAGGGAGATGACCGACAGGGCACTTGCTCGCACGCTATCGGAGATCCGGGTGTGGTAACGCCCGGAGACCTGGATGATCAAGATTGTTTGCATGGCCACGTGGAGAGCGAAAGTTATCCACACGAAGAACTGCTGCTGGGCGAGCGCGAAGAGTGCCGCGGCCAGGATATTGGCGACCGCCACAGCCCAGGCCCACCGCGAAGGGATATTGAGTTTCTCCTGGAGGGTGGCTGCGCCTAAACCGCCCAGGCACATGGCAGCGTAACCGGCTGCCACCAAGCAGAGTGAAGCCTGGCCGAACTTGATTTGCCAGAGCATGAACGGACCAAGCGCTGCCGAATTGACGAGGATTAAGGCGAGTGCCTGGTGTGACCACACCGCGGTTTTCAGATTTGCGCCGAGTTCCCGCCAGGTATATTCGGCAGCTTCCTGCGAATCAGGAACTGTCCAGGAGACCATCGCCGCACCAATAAGCGCAGCGATGCCAAGCAGCCAAATCGCCGGCGGCCATATCGTGTAAACCGCCACTCCGGCCAGGCCACCCGCGAGGGAGGTACCCGAGCGAACGAACTGCATAACCGTCAATGTCTTGCTTGATTTTTCTGCGGTCGAGGTATCGACCTGGTTCATCACCAGCGCCTCAAGAGTGCCACTCATAGCGGCACTGGCGATTCCTGCAAGGAACTGGCCCGTCAGTAGGACGCCGTCGTTCACCGCCCAGAAAAATGCCGCGAAAGCGACGATCCGCACCACGATGCCCGCAAGAAGAACCGCGCGCTGCGAGTAGCGGTCAAAGAGTACGGAGAACGGAAGTTCCGCCAGAGAAACGGTGACATTGAAAACCGACACCATGACACCGAGGAAAACCAGGTCTCGCCCGAGGAACTGCGTGAAGTACAGGTTATCGACCGCACTGAAGCAGGCGACCGCCAGGGTACAGAGACCTAAAAGGGCTAAAGCTTTACGCATTTCATAAAAGGGTACATCCTCAATTCCGAGATTCCGAGAGTTACACAAGGCCAGGCGTCCGCACCCCTTTCTTAACGTAGCTGCCGTTGCGCTTTGATTTCGGGCGGATGCGGAGGTCTTCACGCGAGAGTCTCACAGGCTTCACGAACCTCAATAGTCACACGAGCACCTGGGGAGGGGGCATGTGTTGCCCGAGCTGTAGTGCAGATGTCGTACACGCGAAGTACATCTCGGAAAAACACCCCCACCTCCCGCCGGGGCGGTGAACCGGCGGGAGCCAAAGTGCGCATTTCGAACCGTCACCCCCGTCAAGTGCGCGTTAGAGACAGGAAATCGCCCCAAAACGGTGCTCTTATGCGCACTTCATTTCGGGGCCGTCGGGGCTAACCCGCTGGCAGCGGCCGGTGCTGCGGGCTAGCCTTCGGCTTCGGCGAGGAGGGTGTCGAGGACCGGGCGTTGCAACCAGGCCGTGAGGTAGAGCGGGACGCTCAGCCCGGCAAGTGCCAATGCCCAGAAGATGGCCAAGCGCGATACCGGCGCATAAAGCCAGGCCAGCGGGAGCGCCACCGCGGCCGCTACGCACGCGGCCGTGCGTAGCGGCCGGGTGATGGCGAGAAGCACCGAGTTACCTAGGTGCTCCAGGAAGGCGTTGGAGAAGAATGCCTGGAGCGTCACCAGCCAGACCAGCACTGCCAGCACCAGCAGGAGGGCCACGATAATGAGGCCCGAGAGGATGCCAGCCAGCCGCGGATCCGCGGCGATTGCAGGGTCAGTAGCGAGCACCCCGGCAGAGTCGGCGACCGATTGCCCGGCAAGGGCAGAATCGGCGACGTGAGCGGCCGCAGACGCCGAGGCCACGGGGGCGGCTTTGCCGGGGGCAGCCAGGCCGGAGACCCAGCGGTTTTCCCACCAGGCCAGGCCGAGGAGCCCGAGGGTGGGCAGCCACCAGGCCAGCGAGGGCAGCAAAGCAGCGCGGAAATGCTGCCACCACAGGCGCCAGGGCCGGGGCGCCTCGCCGCGAAGCAGCTGGGCGCTCACCCGCGCCGATGCCACCAGGCTGGCTCCCCCGCTCACCACCGGGAGCAACCCGAGCAGGGTAATAATATTGAGTTCCACCAGGATGACGGCGTCGGAAAGTCCGCGCTGGAAAGGTGAGTCAGGATCGAAAATCCGGCGCATACATCTCCTTCGGTTGGTGGCGCCCGCGGGTGGAAGCGCTACGGGCTTGTGCGGCAAGCGAAGCCCCGCGGATCAGCGCCCGCGAACCAGCACCTCACGGCCCAATCCCCACGTGGCTGAGCTACGGCGCCGCGCGCCCGGTATCGGGTGCGCGGCGCCGCGTCGTCGTCGTGCTTCTTAACCCTTGACGGAACCCGCCGCAACGCCTTCCACAATATAGCGCTGCGCAAAAAGATAGAAAATAATAATCGGAATAATGGCGAGCACCAGCACCGCCATCTGCGCACCCAGATCCTTATTTCCATTCGAGCCCACCAGGAATTGGATCACCACCGGGACAGTCCGGTAGGCCTCCTCGCGCCCGATCACGAGGTTCGGGAGGAGGAAGTCGTTCCAAATCCACATAGTGTTGAGGATCGCGACCGTGACCGCCGTGGGCTTGAGCATCGGCATGACCACCTGGAAGTAGGTCTTGAAGGGCCCGGCGCCGTCGATAGACGCCGCCTCCTCGATTTCGCCTGGAATCGAACGCACGAAGCCCGCGAAAATAAACACCGAAAGCCCAGCCCCGAAGCCGAGATACAGCACCACCAGGCCCCACGGGGAGGATAGCCCCAGCTTGTCCGCGATTTTCACGGTCGGGAACATGACCATCTGGAAGGGCGCCACCATGGAGAACACCAGCAGGTAGTACAGCAGCGACGTCCACCAGCTCCGCACCCGCGCCAGGTAATACGCCGTCATCGCGCAGAAGAACACGATGACCAGCACCGAAGCCACCGTCACGAAGAACGACCAGCCCAGGGCCCGCATAAAGCCGGAGAGGCTCAGCGCGGTCTGGTAATTATCCATTCCCGCGAACGTTTCGCCGGCCGGCAGGCTGAAGGGGTCGTCTGAAATGAAGAAGCGGCCCTTGAAAGAATTCACGAGGATGAAGAGCAGCGGCACCACGTAAATCAGGGAAAGAACCCCGAGGAATACCACCGCCGCCCAGCGCCCGGGGGTCATGCGCACCCGGTGGCGCGGAGCCTTGAGCTTCGGTTTCGCCGCGGGAACGGTGCCGCGCGCTTCCGTGTGCGCTTCCGTGCGAGCAGAGTCGCGCGTTTCCTCGGGAACGACGGCGCCCTGGGACTCAGCGGCGACCGCGCGTTTGCCAGTTTCGGTACTCACAGGTCCACCTCCTTCGTGCGGGTGGCGCGCAGCTGGATGAGCGCAATCGAGGACACGATGAGGAAGAAGATCACGGCCTTAGCCTGCGATACTCCCTGCTGCCCGACCTGCTCATACATGCTCTTGACGATATTGAGCGCCGCCATTTCGGTTTCCCGCATGGGGGCGCCGTTCGTGAGCGCCAGGTTTTGGTCGTAAATCTTGAAGGTGTTCGCCAGCGTCAGGAAGAGGCAGATCGTAATCGAGGGCATCATCATGGGGATGGTGACCGAGCGCAGGGTGCGCCAGCGGCTCGCGCCGTCGATCTGCGCGGCTTCGTTGAGTTCGGCGGGAACATTTTGGAAGCCGGCGATGTAGATGATCATCATGTAGCCGATCATCTGCCAATTGACCAGCAAGATGAGGCCGATGAAACCGTATTTCGAATCATTGACCAGCGTGGTGCCGTAATTGGAAAGAACCGCGTTGAGGAGGGACTGCCAGGTGTAGCCCAGCACGATCCCGCCGATGAGATTCGGCATGAAGAAGATCGTGCGATAGAAATTCGTGGCGGGGAGCTTCTTCGGGGGCAGAGACGCCAGGAAAAAAGCGGAGATAATGGAGCTGTTAAAGGTGGGTTCTTTTTTTAATCTTTATGTGTTAAAGAAAAAGGGGCAG
>NZ_LT706984.1 GCF_900155575.1 Actinotignum timonense
GGGCGCGGCCGCGCCGCCAGCTGCCCGGCGGGCAGCTGCGCCGTCGTACTTTACCCCGTTTGACCTGCGCTAATGCACGGTGCGTGACTTAGCTCCCAGGACAGGTGGTAAGAATTCCTTTACTATAAGGAAAAGAAGGTTGTGTGGGGAGGGTCACCTCCGGGCCGTGAGTTCGTGATGAGCCCGCGGGCCGCGGTTGCGAATAGCGCCGCGATACGCGGTACGGAACCGGCGGTGGCCCCTCGCGCAGCACCGGAGCGGGAACGCGAAGGAGCCTCCCGCGTGAAGAGATTGAGGGGCGGGAATGTCTACATACACCACAGGTAGCCTTGTCCCCATTCGGGGATGGCAACGCACCTATTCCGGGAAGGTGCACGATTTGTACCGGCCCGTGCCCGGGGGCGCGATGGCCGGGATGGATACCTATCTTATTGTGGCCTCGGACCGCATCGCGGCATTCGACCACGTTGTTCCCACATTCATTCCGGACAAAGGTGAAATCCTCACCCGGATCGCCCGCTGGTGGTTCGACCGCACCGGGGACATTGCGGAAAGCCACTACCTACCGGGCGGCGTGCCGCGGGATATCGCCGCGCGTGGCATCCTGGTACGGGCCCTGCGCATGCTCCCCTACGAAGTGCTGGTGCGCGGTTATCTAACCGCCGGCGCGGTACGCTCACTCGAAACCCTCGGCACCCTCGATGCCATGCCGTACGACGGCGCCATTGAGCTCGGCGCCAAGCTGGAACTACCGTGGGTCGGAATAGCGGAAAAGCGCCGGCCCGGCTGCCCGGATATCCCCATCCCGTGGGATGAATTCATGCGGCGGGTGGGGGAGAGCACCGCGGAACGGGTGCGCGTGCTGGCCCTCAACCTCTACCGGCACGCTCACGCCATCGCGCTGGCCCGCGGGCTGGTGCTCGCGGATGCCAAACTGGAATTCGGCACGGATATGGACGCCGGCTCCAGCCGCCTCATCCTGGCCGACGAAGCCTTCACCCCGGATACCGCCCACTACTGGCTTTCCACCGACTACCGCGCGGTGAAATCCGGGGAGGCGCTGCCCACCCCGGAAGCGCTGCGCCCCTTCGATAAGGACGCCGCGCAGGTGTGGCTCATGTCCGCGCAATCCGGGTGGAATGCGGAGCAAGGGACCCAGCCGCCGGCCCTCCCCGCTGCCGTGGTGGCCGATATTCGCGAGCGCTACCTGCGCGTATGCGAAATGCTCACCGGGGAGCGCTGGCCCGGGCACTAAGCGCGGCGGCGCAGTGGCGGGCGCGCGCCGT